>CAVXHO010000038.1:0-22588 GCA_963761515.1 uncultured Actinomycetota bacterium | reverse complement strand
CCCTTCACCCGGCCGCCCACGAGGCGTACTCGGCCGCGCTGGACGCGGCGTACGCCGACCCGCGGCGGCTGCACCACGCGGGGCGCACGGCACGCCTGGTCCTCGACAACGCCCGGGCGGCCACCGCCGAGGCGCTGGGTCTCCGGCCCGACGAGGTGTCCTTCACGTCGTCGGGCACGGCGGCCGTCCAGCGGGGCCTCCTCGGCCTCCACCGCGGCGCCGAGCGTCGGGGCGACACCATCGTGCACAGCGCGGTCGAGCACTCCTCGGTGATCGAGGCAGCGACCTGGACCCGGAGCCCGACGCGGTCGGTGCCCGTCGACCCGGAGGCCCGCATCGATCTGGAGGCGCTCGACCTCGAGGACGCCACGGTCGTGGCCTGCCAGTCCGCCAACCACGAGGTGGGGACCGTGCAGCCGGTCGCCGATCTCGCGGCCCGGCTGGACGGCGTACCGCTCTTCGTCGACGCCTGCGCGTCGGCCGGCCGGATGCCGCTGCCCGAGGGGTGGTCGGCGCTCGCCGCGTCGGCCCACAAGTGGGGTGGACCGGCGGGCGTGGGCATCCTGGCCGTACGCCGGGACGCCCGCTGGCGCGAGCCGTTCCCGGAGGACGACCGTGCGGGCGACCGCGAGAGCGGGTTCGAGAACGTGCCGGCCGTCCTGGCCGCCGCGGCCGCGCTCCAGGCGGTCGTCGCCGAGCGTGAGACCGAGGGCGCCCGGCAGCGCGCCCTGGTCGACCGGATCCGTCGCTCGGTCGTGGGGATACCCGACGTGGAGGTCGTGGGCTCCCCGGACGAACGACTCCCCCACGTGGTCACCTTCTCCTGCCTCTACGTCGACGGCGAGGCGCTGGTGACCGAGCTCGACCGGCACGGCTTCGAGGTCGCGAGCGGGTCGGCGTGCACCTCCTCGGCCCTCGAGCCGAGCCATGTCCTGGCCGCGATGGGTGCGCTCACCCACGGCAACGTGCGCGTGTCGGTCGGCCGCGACACCACCGACGACGACGTGGATCGCTTCCTGGCGACGCTCCCCGCCGTCGTCGACGACCTGCGCGAACGCCTGTGATGCTCGAGCTCGACGGCCGCGGGATGGTCTGCCCGGCCCCGATCATCGAGCTGGCCCGCCGGATCGGCGACGTCGCGCCCGGTGAGCTGGTCGGCGTCGTCGCGGACGACACCGCCGCGCGGTACGACGTACCGGCGTGGTGCCGGATGACCGGTCAGGAGTACGTCGGCGAGGAGACCGCCGACGACGGTGTGCCGCGCTACGTCGTACGCCGGGTCAGGTGAGGCGGGCGGCGACCTCGACGGCGGCGTCGTCGCCGTAGGACAGCCGGATCCGGTCGACGAACTGCTCGGCGGTGAAGGCGTACTCCTGGGTGCCGACGGTCTCGACGACGTACGCCGCGAGCACGCAGCCGATCTGGGCCGCGCGCTCGTGCCCGAGCTCCCACTCGAGGCCGGCGAGGAAGCCGGCCCGGAAGGCGTCGCCCACGCCGGTCGGCTCGACGGCGGTGACGCCCGATGCGGCCTTGACCTCGATCGGCTCGGCGTCGCGGGCCAGGATGCGGACGCCGGCGGCGCCCAGCGTGGTCACCTGGGTCCCGACCCGGTTCAGGACCTCCTCGGCCGACCAGCCGGTCTTGGACTCGATCATCGCCGACTCGTACTCGTTGGAGAACAGGTACGTCGCGCCGTCGATCAGGTCGCGGATCAGCTCGCCCTCGCTGAAGGCCAGCTGCTGGCTGGGGTCGGCGATGAACCGGTAGCCGCGCTGCCGGCACTCGCGGGTGTGCCGGAGCATGCCCTCGGGGTCGTCGGCGGCGATCAGCACGAAGTCGGGCTCACCGACCTGCTTGCACGATCGGCAGCAGCTCGATCAGCCGGGCCTCGCTCATCGCACCGGGGTAGAAGGAGGCGAACTGCGCCATCGTGCTGTCCGTCGTACAGACGAAGCGAGCGGTGTGGCGGCTGTCGGAGATGTGCACGAACGAGCAGTCGACGCCGTGCCGCTCCAGCCAGCTGCGGTAGTCGGTGAAGTCCTCACCGGCCGCGCCCACGAGCACGGGCTGCAGGCCGAGGCGGCCGAGCCCGAAGCACATGTTGGGGGCGACTCCCCCGCGTCGGATCTCGAGGTCGTCGACCAGGAAGGACACCGAGATCTTGTCCAGCTGGTCGACGACGAGAGAGTCCTTGAACCTCCCGGCGAAGGTCATCAGGTGGTCGGTGGCGATGGAGCCGCAGATCAGGAGGGACACGTTCGGGAAGACTAGGTGATTTCCTGCTGGGAGTACCCATCGGTAGCCGCTAGCGTCGAAGCATGGGCCGCGCGCACACGTCTTACGACGAGATCGACGCGCCCGCCACGATGCGGGCCGACGCCGCTGCCGCCGGTCGCGCCCTCCGGCTCGAGCGGATCTCCCGTGCCGCGGTGGCCGGGGCGCCGAGCCTGGAGTACGACGACTTCCCGCGCGAGGTGCCCAAGCGCGACATCACCGTCAGCGAGGCCGCCGCCCGCCTGGCCAACGCGCTGCACCTGCATCTGGACTGACGCACGCGCTCTGGAGTCGCCTGGCGAGCAAGCTCGCTGCGGCGCTCGTTCCGGCCGTTCCGCCCCGGCTCCGCCGGGTCGGAACGTCCTCACTCGTGCACGAAGCCCCCGCCGAGTCGTCTCGGAAAGGCGGGGGCTGCGTGACGATCGGTGGCCTCAGCGGCTCAGTGGAACGAGTCTCCGCAGGCGCAGGAGCCGGTCGCGTTCGGGTTGTCGATCGTGAAGCCCTGCTTCTCGATCGTGTCGACGAAGTCGATCATCGCGCCGTTGAGGTAGGGAACGCTCATCCGGTCGACCACGACGGCCACGCTGTCGAAGTCGGTGACGACGTCGCCGTCGAGGGTGCGCTCGTCGAAGAACAGCTGGTAGCGCAGACCGCTGCAGCCACCGGGCTGCACCGAGATCCGCAGCTGGAGGTCGTCACGACCCTCCTGCTCCAGCAGGCTCTTGACCTTGGAAGCGGCGACCGGGCTCAGGTTGATCTGGTCGGTACGGCGCTCTTCGGTGACCTGCTCGGTCATGCTGCTGGCTCCTTCACTGGTGCGATGCACGTATGACAGACCCAATTCTGTCACAGGCGGGGTTATTCCTCTCGATCCGACACGGGGAGCGGACCGGCGCTCACCGCGACCAGGTCCGTGCCACGCGTGCGGCCAGCTCCGCGAGGCTGTCGGCCGGCTCGGTGAGCGCGCGCTCCTCACCGACGAGCTCCACCAGGGAGTACGCCGACTCGATGCCGAGGGCGCGCATCTCGCGGGCACCGACCAGCACCTGGCCGGCGAGTGCGACGCACGGCCGCAGGGCTTCGGCGGCGACCGTCGCGACGCCGTACGGCACCTTGCCGGAGCGGCTGGAGAAGTCGAAGGCGCCCTCCCCGGTCACCACCAGGTCGGCCCGGCGGGCCCGCGCCGGGAGGTCCACGGCGTCCGCGACGACGTCGAAGCCCGGCCGTCGCCGCGCGCCGAGGAGCAGCAGGGCGAAGCCGAGGCCGCCCGCCGCGCCGGCGCCCTTCTCGAGGGAGGTACGACGGTCGGTCGCCGCAGCGAGCTCCTCGAGCACCCCGTCCACGGCCGGGAGCCGCTCCTCGGGAATGCCCTTCTGCGGGCCGAACGTCTTGGTGGCTCCGAACAGCCCGGTCAGGGGGCTGTCGACGTCGCTGGCACAGGTCAACCGGATCCCGGCGACGCGCGCGCGTGCCGGGGCGAGATCCACCTCGCTCACGCCGGCCAGCCCGGCCGCGCCCTCGTCGAGCGGCCGGTCGGCCGTGGCGCCGAGCGCGCCGAGCAGGCCCGCTCCCCCGTCGTTGGTGCCCGAGCCGCCGAGGCCGACCGTGATGTCCGTGGCCCCCGCGTCGATCGCGTGCAGGACCAGCTCGCCGACGCCCCAGGAGGTGGCGCTCTCGGCGCGCTCGCCCCCGGTCAGGGTCAGCCCGCACGCCTGAGCGCTCTCGACCCAGGCCCGGTCACCCCCGAGCAGCACGGCGCCGGGAGTCGGTTCGCCGTGTGGTCCTCGCACGGTCACCGCCGCCAGGTCACCGCCGAGCGCCGCGTGGAGCACGTCGACGAAGCCCGGCCCGCCGTCGGCCATCGGGGCGAGGTCGAGATCGTCCTCGGGCGCCCGCCGTCGCCAGCCGTCCGCGATCGCCCGGGCTGCCTCCACCGCGGTGAGGGTGCCGGCGAACTTGTCCGGCGCGACAAGGACGCGCACGCCCCCAGTCTCGCCGTCGAGGGCGCATTCACGCCGACCGGGTCAGCAGACCGGCGATCATGGCCGCCGATCCGGCGAGGGCACAGGCGGCGCGCACGTGGTTCCAGACCTCCCAGGGACGGGCGTAGTCGTGCCAGGCCTGGGCGGCGTGGGGACCGTCGGCGGCGACGGAGGCGAAGGCGTCGTTGTGCGGGATGTGGTAGATCGCGGTGATCGCGAACGACGCGACGTAGAGCAGGCAACCGAGCAGCAGCAGCCCCGTTCCGACCGTCCTGTCGTCTCGCAACCGGAGCAGCGCCACCACGGCCACGCCGAGGCACAGCAGGAGGGTGACGACCATGTCGACGGCCAGCAGGGAGCGCGGCGCCACCTTGTTGATCTGTTGCATGGTGGCGACGGCCGCGGCCGGCGGCGAGTCGTCGAGACCGGGCATCACGAGCGTGGAGAAGCCGAACAGCACGCCGCCGAAGGCGGCGGAGCCGAGGGCGGCGAGGACGGTGGCGATCTGGGTCAGGTTCATGACTCCAGTCCAGCGGCGATCGGTGAGACTTTCCATGGGTGATCGTGCCTTCCACCTAAGAATTCGTCTACGCTCGGCCCGTGGATCCGCTGTCGAGCCTGATCGACGCGCCCCGAGGGCGGGGGGCGTTCCTGCTCCGGGTGCCGATGACGCGTCCGTGGTGCCTTCGGATCCGCGACGAGGCGCCGCTGACGGTCGTCGCGGTGACCCGTGGCGCTGCCTGCTTCACGCGCGCGCCGGAATCTCCGGTGCCGCTCGCGGTCGGTGACCTGCTGCTGGTGCGCGGACCCGCGCCGTACGACGTGAGCGACCGCCCCGGCCGTGAGCCGATCGCGGTCATCCTCCCGGGCAACCGGAGCGAGACCCCCGACGGCACCAGCCTCGACCTGCCGATGACCCACGGCCTGCGCACCTGGGGCAACGACCCGGACGGCGAGGACGGTCTGCTGGTCGGCAACTACGCGTCCGTCGGCGAGGTCGGGAGCGCGGATGCTGGCCGCGCTGCCGGGGTGGCTGGTGATCCGCGACGACGAGTGGGACAACCCGCTCGTCGGCCTCCTGCTCGACCAGCTCGAGCGCGAGGCGCCCGGCCAGGCGAGCCTGCTCGACCGCCTGCTCGATGCCCTGGTGGTGGCCGCCGTCCAGCACTGGGCGACGACGGCTGAGGACCTGCCGCCCTGGCTCCGGGCCGGCGACGACCGCGAGGTCGCCCGCGCCCTGACGCTGGTCCACGACCATCCCTCGACACCGTGGACGCTGACGTCGCTGGCTCGTGAGGTCGGCCTGTCGCGGGCGGGGTTCTCGCGCCGGTTCACCACAGCGGTCGGCGAGTCGCCGATCGCCTACCTGAGCGCCTGGCGCCTGGCCCTGGCCGCCGACCTGCTCGCCGGCAGCGACGACACCGTCGGCGTGATCTCGCGCACCGTCGGGTACGCCAGCCCGTTCACCTTCAGCGACGCCTTCAAGAGGTCGTACGGCGTCAGCCCCGTCGAGCACCGGCGCCGCGGCCGCGCGGGGTGAGCCGTCACTCGGCCGCGGCCTCGGCCGTGCGCGTGACCAGGTCGGCGACCACGCCCTGCAGGTCGCCGGTCCGCTCGAACGCCTGTCGCTGACGACGCGCGCCGGTGCCACTGGTGGCGATCCGGGCCAGGCCGTCGTCGACCAGGGCGGAGTCACCCGCCGACTCCAGCGCGGGCCCGACCTCCTCGGCCAGCGCCCGGAGAGCCTCGGCGGCGGGCACCCGGTCCCACGTCAACGGATGCACGAGATCGCCGGTCAGGCCGTAGCGCGCAGCACGCCACCAGGCCGCCCGCAGGAGGTCGCTGCGTGCCGGATCACGAGGCTCGCTCCGCTCCGCGAGGGTCTCGACGAGTCCACGCGCCAGCGCGGCGGCCAGGACGGCGTCGTCCACGTCGGTGCAGGTGTCGGCGACCCGGATCTCCACGGTGGGGTACGTCGCCGACAGCCGGGCGTCGTAGTAGAGCATCCCGTCGTCGAGCGCGGCCCCGACGCGGATCAGGGTGTCGCTGACGCGGTGGTACTCCGCGGCCGAGCCGTAGGGCTCGGCCGTGCCGGCCGTGGGCCAGCGGGTCCACACCTGCTGGCGCCACGAGGCGTAGCCGGTGTCGCGTCCCGAGGCGTACGGCGAGTTGGACGTGAGGGCCGTCAGCAAAGGAAGCCAGGGCCGCAGCCCGTCGATGACGCGCACTCCCTCCTCGTCGTCCGACACGTCGACGTGGACGTGCATGCCGAGGGTGCCGGCACCGCGGCCGGTGTCGCCGAACTCCTGCACGATCCGCTCGTAGCGGGGGTTCGCACTGACCTCCGGCACGACGGCACCCAACGGCGCGGTGGCGACGGCCACCACGGCCACTCCGGACTCCTCGGCGGCCGCGATCGCCGTACGGCGTGCCTGGCGCAGCTGACGTGAGATCTCGGCGAGGTCGTCGGTGGGGTCGGTGTGGGTCTCGACCATGTGGCGCAGGAGCTCGCCCTCGAGGTCGCGCGAGGCGGACGGGGGCGGCGCGTCCCCGCGCTCGGTGCGGTGCTCGTGGAGCACGGCACCCGCGGAGTTGGCCAGCTCGCCGGTCTCGGGGTCCACGAGGAGGAGCTCCTCCTCTACTCCGACCTTGCGCACCGTGGACCTGTACCCATCCTGGCCGACCCCACGCCGGTCTAGGTTGGGCCGGTGAGTGACGTGCGCATCCGACCGATGACCGCGGAGGACGTGGCAGGCGCCGAACGGGTGACCGCGATCGGGTTCCACGAGCTCGACACCCGGATGTTCCGCCGGTCCTGGCCCGACCCGCAGCTGCGCCCGCCGGACCGCAGCCTCGCCTGGGTCCGCCGTACCCGACACCTGGTCGCCACCGACCCCGGTGGCTGCTGGGTGGCCGAGCGTGACGGCGAGCTCCTCGGCGTCGTCGTGTCGTTCGTGCGCGAGAAGATGTGGCTCCTCGCGTCGTACGCCGTGGTGCCCGGTGCCCAGGGGCTCGGGCTCGGCCGGGCCCTGCTCGCCCCGGCGCTCGAGCACGGCAAGGGCTCCCTGCGCGGGATGCTCAACGCGTCGAACGACCCGAAGGCGGTCCGGCGGTACCACGACGTGGGCTTCCGGCTGTACCCGCAGATGTTCCTGCGCGGCAAGCCCGACCGGTCGACCATCCCCGTCATCGAGAAGGTGCGTGAGGGGAGCGCGAGCGACGTCGACCTGATGGACTCCGTCGACCGACGGACGCGTGGCGCGGCGCACGGTCCCGACCACGAGATCCTGCTCGAGCAGTACCGGCTCGTCGTCAGCGACACCACCACGGGGCAGGGCTACGCCTACGTCGACGACGGCATCGCCCTCCTCGCGGCGACCGACCGTCGTACGGCCGCGAGACTGATGTGGGAGGCCATCGCCTCGAGCGACGACCTGCTGATCGGCCACATCACCCCCGAGAACGACTGGGCCGTCGAGGTGGGGCTGGCGGCACGGCTCGAGCTCGACCAGGGCGGGTACCAGGCACTGCGGCGGATGAAGCCGCCCAAGCCGTACCTCCCCCACGGCGCGCTGATGTGAGCCCCGGGGTCGGTCCCTACGATGAACCCATGAGCACCGTCGACCTCCCCCTGCTGCCCCTGGGTCGCGGCACGGACCTCACCGCCGAGCGTGGCGTCGAGTGCCCGGGTGACCTCCCGGCGCCGTCCGACCCCACCTTGGTGGCGCGGGCCCGGGCCGCGAAGGAGACGCTCGGCGAGCGGCTGTTCGTGCTCGGGCACCACTACCAGCGCGACGAGGTCATCCAGTTCGCCGACGTCACCGGCGACTCGTTCAAGCTCGCCCGCGATGCGGCCGGTCGGCCCGCCGCCGAGTTCATCGTCTTCTGCGGCGTGCACTTCATGGCCGAGTCCGCCGACATCCTCACCGCGCCGACCCAGCACGTGATCCTCCCCGACCTGGCCGCCGGCTGCTCGATGGCCGACATGGCCCGCCTCGCGCAGGTGGAGGACTGCTGGGACACCCTGGACGACGCCGGCGTGGCCGACAGCGTCGTACCGGTCACCTACATGAACTCCTCGGCCGACATCAAGGCGTTCTGCGGCCGCCACGGCGGGGCGGTCTGTACGTCGAGCAACGCCGACGTCGCCCTCGAGTGGGCGTTCGCGCAGAAGCAGGACGCGAAGGTGCTGTTCTTCCCCGACCAGCACCTCGGCCGCAACACCGCGGTGCTGAAGCTCGGGATGACCCTCGACGACTGCGTGGTGTGGGACCCGCGGCAGCCAGGCGGCGGTGTCGCGCCCGAGGCGCTGGAGAGGGCGCGGATGATCCTGTGGAAGGGCCACTGCTCGGTGCACGGACGGTTCTCCGCCGACGTGGTCGACGAGCTGCGCGTCCGCAAGCCCGGGATCAAGATCCTCGTCCACCCCGAGTGCACCTACGACGTGGTGACCCGCGCCGACCTGGTCGGCTCGACGGAGTTCATCATCAAGACCATCGAGGCCGCGCCGCCGGGCTCCAGCTGGGCGATCGGCACCGAGCTCAACCTCGTGCAGCGGCTCGCGCGGGCGCACCCCGAGCAGGACATCGCCTTCCTCGACCGCAACGTCTGCTACTGCTCCACGATGAACCGGATCGACCTCCCCCACCTGGTGTGGGCGCTCGAGTCGCTGGTCGACGGCGTGATCGTGAACCGCATCCAGGTCGACCCCGCCACCGAGCAGTGGGCGAAGGTCGCACTGCAGCGGATGCTCGACCTCCCCGGCCGCTCCCACCGCGACTGACCGCTGACCTGGCAGTTTGTCGACGCCGTAGGACGCTGACCCGGCGGTTTGTCGACGCCGTACGACGCTGACCCGGCGGTTTGTCGACGCCGTACGACGCTGACCCGGCGGTTTGTCGACGCCGTACGACGCTGACCCGGCAGTCGACCGTCCGCACAGCGCCGGGTCGGCGCGCTTCGGCGTCAACCGAGTGCCGGGTCAGTGCGCCTCAGCGTCAACCGAGTGCCGGGTCAGCGCGCCTCAGCGTCGCCCAAGTGCCAGGTCAGCGGTCAGAGGCCGGGTGCACCCCAGAGGGCGAGCCAGCGCTGGAGGTCCTCCTCCATCGGGAGCTCCGCCTTCAGCTCGTCGCGGAGCTGGATCTCCAGCAGGTTGTCGCGGGTCTTGGGACCGTTCGGGGCGAAGCCGTAGAAGGTGCCCCGCTTGTAGAGGTAGACCAGCCCGACCTTCCGGCCGCTCCGGTCCGCGAACGGGACGACGGAGCACAGCAGTCCGTCGCCGAAGCCCTGCTCCTCGAGCGCGGTGTTCACCGCGTGCAGGTCGGTGCACAGGCCCTCGACGTCGTCCGGGCCACGGGTCACGACGAGCCAGGTGAAGCCGAAGTCGTCACGCGAGACCGCCACGTCGGGCTTGTCGGGGTCGCCCTTGATCAGGGCGATCACGTCGTCCTGCGTCTGCTGGTACGCCGGCCCGTCGGCCGCCCGGAAGCACACCGACCCGGTGCCCGTCGGGGTGAGGCCGGCCGAGGTCTCCAGCGTCACGGCGGCGCTGGGGATCAGGAAGAGGGAGTCGAGGTCGGCCTTCTTGGGCTTCGTCCGCCCGGTGATCGCGCCCCAGAAGCCCGTCACAGCGAGGGCGGGCCGTCGGCCGGCCGGCTCAGCTCGGCCTGGATCTTCGCGAGCTGCTCGAGGCGCTGCTCGAGCGAGGGGTGGGTCGAGGTGAGCTGGCTCAGGCTGACGCCCTTGATCGCCGGGGCGATGAAGAAGGCGTTCATCGAGCTGGTGGCCCGCAGGTCGCGTTCGGGCACGGCCGACATCCCGCCGGAGATCTTGGTGAGCGCCGACGCCAGCGCCTGGGGCTTCATGGTCAGGTAGGCGCCCGACCGGTCGGCGCACAGCTCGCGGTAGCGCGAGAGCAGCCGGGTCAGGAAGAAGCTGACGGCGTACACCAGCAGGCTGACGCCCAGCACCACGATCCAGGCCGGGAAGCCGTTGTTGTCGTTGCTACGGCGCCCGCCGAACAGCGCGCCGTACTGCGCGCCACGCGTCAGCATCCCGGCTACGATGCCGGCGGTCGAGGCGATGGTCATCACGGTGACGTCGCGGTGGGCGACGTGGCTCAGCTCGTGGGCGAGCACTGCCTCCATCTCGTCGGCCGTGAGCAGCCCGAGAATGCCGGTGGTCACGCAGACCACGGAGCGCTCCGGTGAGCGGCCGGTCGCGAACGCATTGGGGACCGCGATGTCGGCGACCCCGACGCGGGGCTTCGGCATGTCGGCGAGGGCGACGAGGCGGTCGATCATGGCGTGCAGCTCGGGCGCCTCCTCGGGCGTCACCTCGCGGGCGCGCATGGCCTTCATCGCGACGGTGTCGGAGAAGTACCACTGCCCCCAGGCGATCCCGATCGCGATCACCGCGATGATCGGCGTCCAGGCCGGCGGCAGGATGAACATGACCGCCACGACGAGCGCGACGAACACCGCTCCGAGCAGAAACATCACGGAGGTCATCCGGACCGTGAGGCCGGAGTCGGAGGTGAATCGGGTGCGTGCCATGTCTCCAGTGTCAACCAGGGATCAAACCGTCGCCGCTGAGCATGTCGCGCACCTCCGCCAGCGAGGCGTCGGACATCGGCAGGATCAGGTCGCTGGGCTCGAGCGAATCGGCTCCCCGCTCCGCCCCAGCAGCGCGTACGCCGTCGAGCAGCGCCGCGAGAGCGGTGTGGAACTCGTCCTCGTCGCCTGCCTCCACGCAGGACTCGACGCGGGCGTCGAGTCCGTTGAGCGCGGCGATCGAATCCTCTGACAGGTCGTACTGGCCCTCACCGAGGATCCGGACGATCACTTCTGCTCACCGGACTCGGTGGACGCCTCCGGCTCCGCCTGGAGGATGTCGTCGCCCTTGCCGGCCTCGATCGCCTCGGGGGCCGCGCCGGCCTTCAGCTTGGCGAGCTCGGCCTCGACCTCGGACTGCGAGCTCATCGCCTCGAGCTCCCGGGAGATGTCGTCGCCCGCATTGAGCGAGCTGGCGTCCTCGAGGGCCCCGGACGCGATCAGCTCGTCGATGGCACCCGCACGGGCCTGCATCTGCGCGGTCTTGTCCTCGGCCCGCTGGATCGCGAGGCCGACGTCGCCCATCTCCTCGCCGATGCCCGACATCGCCTCGCCGATCTTCGACTGCGCCTCGGCGGCGGTGTAGGTCGCCTTGATCGTCTCCTTGCGCGTGCGGAACGCCTCGACCTTGGCACTGAGCCGCTGCTGGGCGAGCGTGAGCTTCTCCTCCTCGCCCTGGAGCTGCGCCTGCTGGGTCTTCAGGTCCGTGATCTGCTGGGTGAGGCCCGACTTCCGGGTGAGCGCCTCGCGGGCGAGATCCTCGCGTCCGACCGTGATCGCCTGCTCGGCCTGGCCCTGCAGCTTGTCGGACTGGGCCGTGAGCTGGTTGACCTGGAGCTCCACCCGCTTGCGCGACGTGGCGACGTCGGCGACCCCCCGGCGTACCTTGGCCAGGAGGTCGAGCTGCCGCTGGTAGCTGTAGTCCAGGGTCTCGCGAGGGTCCTCCGCCTTGTCGAGGACCTTGTTCGCCTTGGACCTGAAGATCAGGCTGAATCGTTGCCACATGCTCATGGGTTCAGACTATGGGTAGGCGTCAAGGTCGGGGCACCGACGGTAGGCTGACCACGCAGGCCCTCCCGGCCGCGTCACCCACACCAGGAAGCATCGCGTTGTTCCGCCGTACGAAGACCGAGACCACTCCCGTCGCCGCCGAGTCGGCCTCTGAGGGGAACCCCCAGAAGAAGGGGCGCCCCACGCCGTCGCGCAAGGAGGCCGAGGCCGCCAACAAGGCGCGCGCCAAGGTGCCCCGCACGCGCAAGGAGATGGCCGCCGCGCAGAAGCTCCAGCGCAGCGAGTCGAGCACCCAGATGCGCCAGGCGATGCGCAACGGCGACGACCGCTTCCTGCCCGCCCGCGACAAGGGCCCCGTACGCCGTTTCATCCGCGACTACGTCGACAGCCGGTTCTCGTTCATCGAGCTGTTGATCCCGCTGATGCTGGTCGTGCTGATCCTCGGCTTCACCGGCAACCCGACGATCACGACGTACGCGAACCTCGCCATGTTGTCGGTGTTCGTGCTGATCATCGTCGACCTGGTCCGGCTGCGCTTCCGGTTGCGGCGCGAGTTGAGCGCGCGCTTCCCCGATGCGCCGCAGAACGGCGTGACGTACTACGCCGTCGCGCGCTCGATGCAGATGCGCTTCATGCGCCTGCCCAAGGTCAAGGTGAAGGTCGGCCAGAAGCTGCCCGAGCACTACCGGTAGGGCTGTCAGAGCCCGGCGAGCGAGCTCGCTGGGCCGTGCCCTGCGGCAGGTGCGTGCCGACGTCGTCGGCTCGCAACATCCTCGCTCACGCGTCGTAGTCGAGGACGACGCGGGGCGACGTCGGGTGCGACTGGCAGGTGAGGACGTAGCCGTCCGCGAGCTCCTCGGGTTCGAGGGCGTAGTTGGCGTCCATCGTGACGGTGCCCTCGACCAGCTGGGCGCGGCAGGTGCCGCACACCCCACCGCGGCACGCGAACGGCAGGTCGGAGCGCACCCTGAGCGCGGCCTCGAGCACGCCCACGTCATCGGGGCGGAGCTCGAGATCGGAGGACCGGCCGTCGAGCTTGATCGTCACGTGCGCAGCGCCTTCGACGCCGGGCGCCACGACCTCGGGAGCCCGCGGGACGGGGTCCGCGTGGAACAGCTCGGTGTGGATCGCGGTGGGCTGCACGCCGTGCTCGAGGATCACCTGCCGCAGGTCGACCACCATCTGCTGGGGTCCGCACAGGAACCACTCGTCGACGTCGCCGGCCGGGAGCAGTGCGTCGAGGATCCGGGTCAGGCGCTCCCCGTCGAGCCGTCCGGAGAAGAGGTCGACGTCCTGCTGCTCGCGTGAGAGCACGTGGACCAGCCAGAAGCGGTCGGGGAAGCGGTCCTTCAGGTCGTGGAGGTCGTCGAGGAACATCACCGTGCGGTGGCTGCGGTTCGCGTAGACCAGCATCACCTGGGCGTCCGGCTCGCTCTCGAGGATCGTCGCGAGGATCGACAGCACCGGCGTGATCCCCGAACCGGCGGCGATCGCGGCGTACGTCTTGGTGGACGTCGGGTCGAGCG
Organism: uncultured Actinomycetota bacterium; assembly: GCA_963761515.1. Taxonomy (GTDB): domain Bacteria; phylum Actinomycetota; class Actinomycetes; order Propionibacteriales; family Nocardioidaceae; genus Nocardioides. Next base: position 9,184 of record CAVXHO010000038.1, on the reverse strand, counting down.
TGGTCGTGAACCGGCCGGCCGGCGTCATCACGTCGAGCGCGTCGCCGACCTTCAGGGTGTCGACCACCCCCTCGCTGAAGACGCCTCCGGGGAGCTTCTTCACGCCGATCCGGAGCAGCCCCGAGCTGGGCGTCGTACAGATCGAGAAGCTCCGGCGCTCGCCGTCGTCGCCGCGGATCGTGAGGTGCTGCCCGTGGACGAAGCGGTAGTCGTCGGCGAGCTCGGGGGGTACGGCGAAGGTGAGCGCGACCGAGTCTTCGGTCAAGGGCTCGACGGAGGCCACCCGGAGCGGGTGGAAGACCGGCTTGGACATCTAGAGGGCCTTGAAGTGGTCGAACGGCTCGCGACACGCACGGCAGACCCACAGGCTCTTGCAGGACGTCGAGCCGAACCGGCTGGACTCCCGCGTGTCGAGGCTGCCGCACTGTGGGCAGCGCACCGAGAGCGTGAGGCCGACCGGCCCGTCCGGACGGGCGCCGACCGCACCCGGCGGCGCGATGCCGGCCGCCTCGAGCTTCGCGCGGCCTGCCTCGGTCAGGTCGTCGGTGGACCAGGCGGGGCTCAGCGCGAACTCCACGTCGACGTGCTGGTAGCCGGCACAGGTGAGCGTCTCGACGAGGTCGGTCCGGATCGTCTCCATCGCCGGGCAGCCGGAGTACGTCGGGGTGATGGTCACGTGGACCCGTCCCTGGTCGTCCTCGGTGACGTCGCGGAGGATGCCCAGGTCGGCGATGGTCACGTGCGGGAGCTCGGGGTCGAGCACGGTCGCAGCCAGGTCGCGGGCCCGGGTCAGGGGTGGGGTCCTCGCATCGGCGAAGGCGCTCTGGGCGTGTCTCGAGGTCACCACGTGGCCCCCGGGTGTGAGCGGTGGAGGTGCTGCATCTCGGCGAGCAGATGGCCGAGGTGCTCGGTGTGGAGGCCCTCGCGGCCGCCTCCGAGAGCGGGCGGGACCTCGGGCACGGTCAACGTCGCCCGGACGACGACCCGCGACAGGTCGGTCAGCACCACGCCGCGCAGGTCTGCCGGGTCGACGACTCGGCCGGCCAGCGACGGCTCCAGAGGGGCGAACAGCTCGTCGACGTACGGCCACTCGGCGTCGAGTGCCGCCTGCATCCGGGCGTGCGACTCGTCGGTGCCGTCACCGAGGCGCAGCACCCACTGGGAAGCGTGGTCGACGTGGTAGGCGACCTCCTTGACCGCTTTCGCGGCGATGCCGGCGAGGGTCTCGTCGGCGCTGTCCCGCAATCCGGCGTAGAGGTGGGACTGGTACGTCGCGAGCACCAGCAGCCGCGCCATCGCGACACCGAAGTCGGTCATCGGACGCTCGACCAGCTTGACGTTGCGGACGTCGCGGTCGTCGCGGAGGTAGGCGAGGTCGTCCTCGGACCGGCCCGCTCCTTCGAGCTCGCCGGCGTACGTCAGCAGCATCCGAGCCTGCCCGAGCTGGTCGAGCCCGATGTTGGCGAGGGCGACGTCCTCCTCGAGCTCGGGGGCGCGGCTGATCCACCAGCCCATCCGCTGGGCTGACACCAGAGCGTCGTCGGCCAGGCCGAGGGTGTAGTCGAAGAGCGGCTGGTCCATCAGAGGTGCTCGACCCCCTCGGGGACGTCGTAGAACGTCGGGTGCCGGTAGATCTTGTCGGCAGCCGGGTCGAAGAACGAGTCGCGCTCGTCGGGGGTCGACGCCTCGATGTCGCTGGCACGCACCACCCAGAGTGAGACGCCCTCGCCGCGGCGGGTGTAGAGGTCGCGGGCGTTGCGCAGCGCCATCTCCGCGTCGGGCGCGTGGAGCGAGCCGGCGTGGACGTGGGACAGCCCGCGCCGAGCGCGGACGAAGACCTCCCACAGCGGCCAGTCGCGCCGGCGACCGTCGCCGACCGCGGCCATCAGGCCACCGACTCGGTGCGTGCGGCGTGCTTGTCGGCGTACGCGTCGGCGGCCTCGCGCACCCAGGCGCCCTCGTCGTGGGCCCCGCGCTTGTGCGCCATCCGCTCGGTGTTGCAGGGGCCGTTGCCCTTGATCACCTCGAACAGCTCGGTGAAGTCGATCTCGCCGTACTCGTAGTGACCGGTCTCGTCGTTCCAGCGCAGGTCGGGGTCGGGCAGGGACAGCCCGAGCGCTTCGGACTGCGGCACGGTCATGTCGACGAAGCGTTGCCGCAGCTCGTCGTTGGAGAAGCGCTTGATGCCCCACGCCATCGACTGGGCGGAGTTGGGCGAGTCGTCGTCGGGCGGGCCGAACATCATCAGCGCCGGCCACCAGTAGCGGTCGACGGCGTCCTGCGCCATCGCCCTCTGGGCCGGCGTGCCGTGGGAGAGCGTGTGGAGGATCTCGAACCCCTGCCGCTGGTGGAACGACTCCTCCTTGCACACGCGCACCATGGCGCGGGCGTAGGGGCCGTAGGAGCAGCGGCACAGGGGCACCTGGTTGGTGATCGCCGCGCCGTCGACGAGCCAGCCGATGGCCCCGACGTCCGCCCAGGTGAGCGTCGCGTAGTTGAAGATCGAGGAGTACTTCTGGCGGCCCGTGTGGAGCTGGTCGATCAGGTCGGCCCGGTCGACGCCGAGAGTCTCCGCGGCGGCGTAGAGGTAGAGCCCGTGGCCCGCCTCGTCCTGCACCTTCGCCATCAGGATCGCCTTACGGCGGAGGGTGGGCGCGCGGCTGATCCAGTTCCCCTCCGGCTGCATGCCGATGATCTCGGAGTGCGCGTGCTGCGCGATCTGCCGGACCAGCGTCTTCCGGTAGGCCTCGGGCATGTCGTCGCGAGGCTCGACCCGACCCTCGCCGTCGAGCAGCGCGGTGAACGCCTGTTCGTCGTGGGGCGTCTCGTGGGCCACGGTGTCGTCGGGGACGTCAGGGCCGAAGTCATTGCCGTACACCCTCGCCACGCTACCAGTGCTTGTGACACTTTTGCGCATCCTTGCCGCGTCTGTGTAACACCCGGTGCACTGCGAGAATCGGGCGCATGAGCAGCCCCACCGCCGACGTCTCGGTCCGGATCGCCTGGGCTGACGACGCCGACGCGATCGCCGAGATCCAGGCCCGCGCCTGGGCCACGTCGTACGCCGGGCTGGTGCCGGCCGCGGGCGACCTGCGGACCGCCGACTTCGCGCAGCTCTGGCGCGATGCCCTGACCCACCCGGCCGACGCCCGACACCGTGCGCTGGTCGCTCTCGAGCGCAACCGGGTGGTCGGGTTCGCGATCACGACGCCGGCCACGGATCCCGACTGCGACCAGGTCACCGACGCTGAGCTCATGGAGCTCACGGTCGATGCTGCCGAACGCGGTCGCGGCCACGGGTCGCGGCTGCTGCAGGCGGCGGCGGACACGATGGTGGCCGATCGCTTCACGCGCGCTGTCACCTGGCTCGTCGCGGACGACGACGTACAGCGCACGTTCCTCACCGAGGCCGGTTGGGCTCCGGACGGCGCGCACCGCACCCTCGATCTCGACGGCACCGGCACGACGCAGGTGAAACAGGTCCGGCTCCACACCGCGTTGTCCTGACCACCCCTTGGTTTCCTGGAGCCGCAGCGGCACCATGGAAGCGGCGGCACCTGCCGCTCCCTCCGACGAACGGAGCCCCACGATGTTCGGACCACTTCCTCTGCTGCACCGGATCGTGCTGGCCCTCGTCACCGCTGCCTCCGGCGTGCTAGCCGGCGCGTGGGTCGCTCACGTCACGCCGCTCCCCCTGGCCGTGTCGATGGGTGCCGTCGTGGGCGGTCTGCTCGGTCTCGTCGCGGCGTACGCCGTGGTGCACCAACCGCAGCCCCAACCGGTGCGCGTCACCCGTCGCCGCTGACCCGCCGCTGACCCACCGTTAGGGTCGGCGGGTGCCCGACCCCACGCCGACCGAGCGCCGTGCGATCGTGCGCGACGGCCTGGGTGTCGGCCTCGCGACCGGGCTCTACGGCGTCTCGTTCGGCGCCGTCTCGGTCGCCGCGGGTCTCTCCGTGCTGCAGACCTGTGCCCTGTCGTTGGTGATGTTCACCGGCGCCTCCCAGTTCGCGTTCATCGGTGTCGCAGCCGCGGGCGGGGCGCCGGTCTCCGGTGCCGTCACCGCCCTCATGCTCGGCACGCGCAACACCCTGTACGGCCTCAAGCTGGCGCCCCTGCTGCAGTTCCGTGGGTGGCGCCGACCCCTTGCGGCGCACCTGGTCATCGACGAGTCGACGGCGATGTCGGTCACCCGCGACTCGACCGCGGCGGCGCGGGTCGGCTTCCTCAGCACCGGCCTCGCCGTCTTCGCACTGTGGAACCTCTTCACCTTCCTCGGCGCGATCGCGGGCAACCTGATCGGGGACCCGAGCACCTACGGGCTCGACGCCGCAGTGGGCGCCGCCTTCCTGGCCCTGCTCTGGCCGCGGCTGTCCGACGGACGCAACCGGGTGGTCGCGGCCTGCGCCGCCGTGGTGGCCCTCTGCGCCGTACCCCTGACCACGGCGGGCGTCCCCGTGCTCATCGCCGGTGGCGTCGCCCTGCTGGCCGGGCTCCTCACCCGCGACGCCTCGGACACCACAGAGATCCCCGGCCGATGACCTGGTGGTGGGCGCTCCTGGGCGCCGGCATCGGCTGCTACCTGCTGAAGCTGGTCGGTCTCTCGGTCCCGGCGGGGGTGCTCGACCGGCCGCTCGTCCAACGGATCGCCGACCTCATCCCCGTCGCACTGCTCTCGGCGCTGGTCGCCGTCCAGGTGTTCGCGGACGGCAACCACCTGACCCTGGACGCCCGAGCCGCCGGGCTCGCCGTCGCCGTGATCGCCCTGCTGTTGCGTGCGCCGTTCCTCGTGGTGGTCGTCGCGGCGGCCCTCACGGCGGCCCTGCTGCGGCTCGCCTTCCCTGGCTGGTGACGCTGGGAACGGCCTCGCCGCAAGCGGCCGCGGCGCTCCCTGCGCTCGTGCCGCCGCGGCTGCGCCGCGTCGGCGCGTGCTCAGTCGAGGTCGAGGAGGTGCTCGAGCCCGACCGTGAGCCCGGGATGGTCGGAGATGGCGCGGACCGCCATCAGGACGCCGGGGGTGAACGACGCGCGGTCCATCGAGTCGTGCCGGATCGTGAGGGTCTCGCCGGGCCCGCCGAGGATGACCTCCTGGTGCGCGACCAGGCCGCGCGCGCGAACCGCGTGCACGTGGACGCCGTCCACGTCGGCGCCGCGGGCACCGTCGAGGCTCGTCGACGTGGCGTCGGGCATCGGACCCACGCCGGCTTCGCGCCGCGCAGCGGCCACCAGCTCAGCGGTACGACGCGACGTACCGCTGGGGGCGTCGGCCTTGTCGGGGTGGTGGAGCTCGACGATCTCGACCGACTCGTAGAACGGCGCCGCGGCGGCCGCGAAGCGCATCATGAGCACCGCGCCGATCGAGAAGTTCGGCGCGACCAGGATGCCGACCCCGGGTGCGGCGGCGAGCGTGTGGCGGAGCGCGTCGAGCCGGGCCTCGTCGAAGCCGGTCGTGCCGACGACGCAGTGGAGCCCGTGGTCCACACACCAGCGCAGGTTGTCCATCACCACGTCGGGATGGGTGAAGTCGACGACGACCTCTGCAGCCGTCAGCGCGTCCAGGGAGTCACCGGCGTCCACGGCCGCCGCGAGCTCGAGGTCGTCGGCCGCCTCGACGCCCCGACACACCTCCGACCCGACCCGGCCGCGCGCACCGAGGACGCCCACCTTGACGCTCACGGGGCCAACCTAGCGGCCGTGACGAACCCCTCGCGGGCAACGCCGCGCGCGGCACCGCCGACGCGACGGACGACACCGGGTGGCCTGCCCTCACCGGCGAGTCGGAATCTGGCAGTCTGAGGCCATGCCAGTGCAGCAGATCCCGCCGCGTCTGATGTGGGCCGTCGACCTGATGGATCCGCAGCCCGGGGACAACATCCTCGAGATCGGCTGCGGTCCGGGCGCCGGCGCCGAGCTGATCTGCGCACGGCTCACCACCGGCAAGCTCTTCGCCATCGACCGTTCGGAGTCGGGCGTGGACCGCACCCGACGGCGTAACCAGAAGTACGTCGACGCCGGCCGCCTGACCGTGCGCCAGATCGACCTCGCCACCTTGCGGGTGCCGGTCAAGCGGCTGCACAAGGTCTTCGCCTTCAACGTCAACCTGTTCTGGGTGCGCGCGTGCGCCGACGAGGTGGCGCTGCTGCACGAGCGCGTGCTGCCCGGGGGCGCGGTCTACCTGTTCTACGAGACCACGCAGCCCGAGCTGGTGCCCAACATCGTGAAGAAGGCCTCGGCCGCCCTCACCGAGGGCGGGTTCCGCGTCTCGGTGGTGGACCAGAAGGCGCCCCCCGTCGTCGCCCTCATCGGTCGCAGATAAGTCTCTTACCTGATATTGACTAACTATTAGGTTATTCCCTAAACTCGGGTGGTCATCAGGGAAGGAGTCGGGATGCGCGTCGTGGTGCTCACCGTGGACCAGCACGGCAGCCAGACGCGAACCGACCAGGTCCCGGCCGCCCTCGAAGCGCTCGGCGCCGTGCCGACCCGGCTCGGCTTCCAGCGCACGGCCGGCGACGAGTTCCAGGGCGTGATCGACGAGCCTGCCGCGCTCGCGGTCGCGCTCGAGCCGCTGCTCCGCGCGGACGCGTGGAACATCGGGATCGGCGTGGGCGAGGTCGAGACCCCGCTCCCGGAGCAGGCACGCGCCGGGCGCGGGACGGCGTACGTCGCGGCGCGAGAGGCGGTCACCGCCGCCAAGTCGAGTCCCTGGCGGGTCCGCGCCTCCGGCCCGAACGACGCGGTGCGAGCACTCGAGTCTGCGGTCTGGCTGTGGGCCGCGCTGCTCGGCCGTCGTACCGAGCGTGGGTGGGAGGTGGCCGATCTGGTGGACCAGGGGATGACCTACGACCAGGCGGCCACCCGCCTCGGGATCAGCCAGTCGGCCGTCAGCCAGCGAGCGGCCGCGGCCGGGATCGCCGAGGGACGACGGGCTCGGGAGCTGGTCGAGTTCCTGACCCGCACCGCGCTGGAGGGAGCTGGATGAACGCGTACCCGATCGTGCTCGTGCTGACCGTGCTCGCCGCGGTCACCGCGGTGACGGGGCTCGCCACCGCGCGAGCCCCGCGGCTGTGGACCGTCGCCACGGTCACCCTGGTCGGGCTGGCGCTCGCCGTCGCCTGGTTCTCCGACGACACCGACGGCTCGCGTCATCCGCTGATCACCGTCGTCGCGGGCGTCGTCGCCGTGGCCGGGGGCGGCCTGGTGACCACCCAGATCTTCGGCATCGTCGACCGGGCCTCCCCGGTCCGCCAGGCCGGCGAGGTGCTGCGTGGCGGCGCCTGGATCGGCGCCCTCGAGCGCCTGGGCGTGTACGTCGCGCTGGTCGCGGGCTGGGGACCGGGGCTGGCGATCGTGCTCGCGGTCAAGGGCCTGGGCCGCTACCCGGAGCTGCGCTCCCAGGAGGACACCGGCGCCGCCGAGCGGTTCATCATCGGCACCTTCTCCAGCGTGCTCTGGGCCGTGGCCTGCGTGGGTCTGGCCGTGCTGACGTCGTGACCCGCGACCGGGCGGGGTGCCACGATGAGCGCCAGGCCCGGCCGATCCACCCACGAGAGGAAGCTCCATGCCGCACGTCGACGGACCGACCCGTGACCGCTGAGAGGGCGCCGGGCGTCCTGGGCGCCGACGCGGTCCGACTCGGCCTGAGCGCCACCGACCAGGAGGACGCCCTGCGTCAGTGCGGGGCGGTCCTGGTCGAGATCGGCGCCGCCGGACCGGCGTACGCCAACGCGGTCCTCGAGCGCGAGCAGTCGGTCTCGACGTACATGGGCATGGGCTTCGCGATCCCGCACGGCACCGACGCCAGCCGGGAACACATCAACCGCGCGGCGCTCGCGTTCCTGCAGTTCCCGGACGGTGTCGACTGGAACGGCAAGGAGTGCCAGGTCTGCATCGCGATCGCCAGCAAGAGCGACGAACACATCGGCATCCTGCAGTCGCTGGCGATGGTGCTGAGCGACCCGGCCTCGGCGCAGCGGCTGCGGGCGACGACGAGCGTCGACGAGGTGCTCGACCTGCTCGCCCCGAACGGATCCGAGGCCCCGCACTCGGACTGAACCGCAACGCCCGGTTGCGGCGTAGAACGGGCGTGGCGACACTGGGCTCCGGAGGGCGGGACATGGCCGAGGGTGGGACTGGAACCCGTGCGGACTTCTCGCATTGGGTGGAGCCACACCTGACGACCTTGGCCCGCTACGCCGGTCGACGAGTCGCAGCGGCCGACCGCGACGACGTCGTCCAGCAGTCCCTGATCCGCGCCTACCAGGGTTGGTCGACGTACGACGCGTCGCGAGGTACGCCGGTCGCCTGGCTGCTCGGGATCATGGCGAACGAGTGCCGCGGACACCGCATCCGTCAGCCCACGCGAGACGTGGTCGAGCTCGTCGACGGAGTCGGCACCGGTCTCCAGTCTCGCGACGTCGACCTGGAGCGGGCGGTCGACGGCCTGATGCGGCGGGAGCGGCTCGTCGTCGACCTGCACTACTTCGTGGGCCTCGACGTCACCACCGTCGCGGAGGTCGTGCACCTGGCCCCCGCAACGGTCGAGGCCACCCTGCACCAGGCTCGGGAACGGCTGCGCCAGCTCGTGGGGGACGACGATGGATGAGCTGATGGACCAGCGGCTCTCCGCGGCGGGCCGGCGCTGGCAGGACGAGCAACCTCCCCCACCCGAGGTCCCGGTGCAACGGCTCGATGAGTCCCTCGGGCGGACACCGCGCGGGCGCGCTCCTCTGGCCGTGGGTCTCGCGGTCCTGCTCGTCGGCGCCGCCGTCCTCGTCGTGGTCGCCCTGAGCCGGGACGGCGACCGCGCCCCCAGGGCGGCGGCGCCGACACCCACCGGCCGCGTCCACCGCGCCGAGCACGCCGTCCCGTTCCGCGACCTGGAGCCTGCGCACCCGGGCGCGGGGCTGACGCAGTTCGCGGGCGTGTCGGCCACCGGACAGATCCCCGGGACGGCCCACCCCGGTGACACCCTCGCCTTCGACGTGGCGCTCGAGTCGCCCGGGGTGCTCAGCCTGCGACCCTGCCCCGACTACACGATCACCTTCGGCGCACTCACCACCACACGGCAGCTGAACTGCGCCCAGGTGCCCTACTTGGCCAGCCTGGTCCGGTCCAACGGGAAGGTGACACAGTTCCAGCCCGTGCTGCCGGCCGGCACGCAGGTCTTCTTCCGGATGCGCGT
>CAVXHO010000037.1:0-23259 GCA_963761515.1 uncultured Actinomycetota bacterium | reverse complement strand
ACTGTGCCCCTGCGGCTCGGGCAAGAAGTACAAGCGCTGCCACGGCGCGCCCGGTGGCCCCACCGGCCTCACCGCCCGCATCAACGGCTGACCCGACTCGCTGGTCGAGGAGGCGCGCCAGCGCCTGTCTCGAAACCCGGTGACGGTGCCTGCTCAGGCAAACTCCAGAGCCGAGACCTGCCAGCGGTCGCGGATCAGCTCGAAGCGGGCGGCGACGGCGCGGGACCGGTCGCCGTAGCGGACGTGGAGACTGACCTCGGCGCAGCGCTCGGAGACGAAGCTGGTGTGGGCGGCGACCAGCTGCGGGCGCACGGACTGGATGCCGCCACTGCCGGCGCGTCGCCCGACGGCGCGCGCCACCAGGTGGGCGCGCCGTGCGAGGTCCTGGTAGACGTCGGGCGTCGTCCAGCGGAGCAGCTGGGAGACCGGCCGGTCGCCGCCCACGATCTCGACCACAGCCGCGCCGATCCGCGCCGCGTGCTGCTCGAAGCGACGGCGTTGCACCAGGTCGACGTGGACCACGTCGAGGAGCGCGGAGTCGCCAGGACGGCCGGCGAGGGCGGGCTCGGGCACGTCGACGTGGGGCCCGAGGTCGAGGGCGAGGGTGCCCTGGACGGTGGCGACGGGTGTCAGCGGGAGACTGACGACCGTGCCTCCCGTGGGGGAGGGCGCCGTGGCCTGGTGCAGCATCATGACGGGTCCTTTCCGGGGAGTCGGAGCCGCAGACCCGGCACGATGACGTCGGGGTCGGGGCCGATCAGGGAGCGGTTGGCGGCGTAGATGGCGTGCCAGCGCGCGGCGATGCCGGCGTCGGGGCTGTCGGCCGGCAGGTCGTGGGCGGCCAGGGACCACAAGGTGTCGCCGGGTCGCACGCGCACGGTCCGCCGGACGTGCGGCGGACCCGCCACGGCGCGGTCGGGGAGCGGGAGCCCCGAGAGGTGCGCCTGGTGGACGTGCGGACCCGCGGCGTACGACGGCTGGGCGAGCCCGCCGGCGAGGGCGATGCCACAGGCGGCCAGCACCACCCGGCGTACGCCGGTCGGGATGCCCCGGGCACACCGGCGCGAACAGCGGGTGCCGCGGAGCACGTCTGCCACCACCGCGGTCGTCGCCACCCACATCCACAGGGCGCACCCGAGGAGGGCGATCGCGGCGACCTCGGTCAGGGCCACGTCGAGCGGGGTCCGGCGGAGCGCCACCACGGTGAGGTCGGCCCGGGCGAGCTGAGCGCGAGCGACGACGCCGACGGCGCCGAGACCGGCGGTGGCGGCCGTCCAGACGACCAGGCAGCGGATCCGGCCGCCGCGGCTCCCGAGCAGCACCGCAAAACCTTCCGTTTGCTTGCGTTTGCTTCAGTCAAAGCCTCTTGAAGAGTTTTGGCAAGAGGCTCTCGGAGGGCTGTGGAGAGGCGCCGGCGGGAGTCGCAGGGGTGGCAGGGTGAGCACGTGGAGTGGGACGAGGACCTGTTCGCCTTCCTCGACGACCTGGAGGGGCGCGCCGAGGCGCTCTACGACGCCGAGCGCGAGACCGACCTGGTCGACCGCAGCCGCACCGAGTACGCCGCCGTCACGCTGGCCGGGAGGCTGATGGCCTCCGTCGGCGCCCACGTCGTCCTCGACGTGCTGGGCGTCGGGCCGGTCGCCGGCGTGCTGCAACGGGTCGGCCCCGACTGGTGCCTCACCCACGGGTCCGCCCAGGACTGGGTGGTCCGCCTCCCGGCGGTGGTGGCCGTGGACGGTGCCTCCGCCCGTGCCCTCCCCGAGGTCGCGTGGTCGCCCGTCGCCCGGCTGGGGTTCGGCTCGGCGTTACGACGGCTGGCGGACGCGGGCGAACGGTGCGTGGTCCACGGCACCGACGGCACCGCCCGCGAGGCGGTGGTGGCCCGCGTCGGAGCCGACTTCGTCGAGGTCACCGTGGGGGAGGGGCGGTCCCTCCTGCTGGCCCGCGACACGATCGCCGCGGTGCAGAGCCGAGGATGACTACGTCGCCTCCGCGTCCCACGGCGGGAGCTCGTCCTCGGCGAGCGGGGCCGCGGCGGCCGCGACCTCCTCGTCGTCGTCGGCGTTCATCGCCTCCATGATGTGCTTGCGCACGATCGTGCGTGGGTCGAGGTCCTTGAAGTCGAGGTCGGCGTACTCGGGACCGAGCTCCTCGCGGAGCTCGTCCCGGGCCTGGTTGGCGAACTCGCGCACCATGCGGGCCATCCGGCCGGCCTGGCGGGCGAAGTCGGGCAGCTTGTCGGGTCCGAACACCAAGACGGCGATGAACGCGATCACTGCCAGCTCAGGCAGCCCGACTCCGAACATGGCTCAGAATCTACTGGTCGGAGACAGGCCCAGCTGGCGTCCTGCCAGACCTCGTTCTCGCGAGTCGAGCCGGTCCGCGACCGCGGTCAGCACCTGGGCGGAGTCGGCGGTCGGGTCGGAGTCGACCACGGGCTTCCCGGAGTCGCCGCCCTCGCGCAGAGTCTCCTCGATCGGGATCCGCCCGAGCAGCGGTACGTCGTACCCGAAGCGGCCGGAGAGGGTCGCGGCCACACGTTCGCCGCCGCCGCTCCCGAACAGCTCGAGCCGGTGGGACGGGCCGCAGTGGGGGCAGACCAGGAAGCTCATGTTCTCGACCACGCCGACCACGCGCTGGTGGAGCATCGAGGCCATCGTGCCGGCGCGCTCGGCGACCTCGGCGGCGGCCTCCTGCGGGGTCGTGACGACCAGGATCTCGGCGTTCGGGAGGTGCTGCCCCAGGGAGATCGCCATGTCGCCGGTGCCGGGCGGCAGGTCGAGCAGGAGGACGTCGAGGTCGCCCCAGTAGACGTCGGCCAGCATCTGCACCAGTGCCCGGTCGAGCATCGGGCCGCGCCAGGCGACGACCTGGTCGCGCCGCGGCTTGAGCATGCCGATCGAGATCACCGAGACCCCGGAGGGCGTCGGCACGGGCATGATCATGTCCTCGACCTGCGTGGGTCGGGAGTCGGCGATGCCGAGCATCGCGGGGACCGAGTGGCCGTAGATGTCGGCGTCGACGATGCCGACCGTCCGGCCGGCCTTCGCCATCGCGAGCGCGAGGTTGACCGTGACCGACGACTTGCCGACGCCGCCCTTGCCGCTGGCGATCGCGAACACCTTGGTCAGCGAGCCCGGCTGGGCGAACGGGATCTCCTTGGCCGGCTTGCCGCCGCGCAGGTTCGTCTGGAGCTCGGCCCGCTGCTCGGGGGTCATCGCACCGAGCGTGAGCTCCACCGCCGTGACGCCGTCCACGGCGGTGAGGGCGCGGCGTACGTCGCGGTCGATGGTGTCCTTCATCGGGCAGCCGGAGACCGTCAGCAGGACGGTGACGGCCACGCGGCCCGCGTCGTCGACCTCGAGGTGGTCGACCATGCCGAGCTCGGTGATCGGCCGCTTGATCTCGGGATCCTGGACCGTGGCCAGGGCAGCGGTGAGCTGCTCGGCGGTAGGGGTGCTCATGATGGTCTCAGGGTAGTTGGGGTCCGGTCAGGCGGAGGTGGCGGCCTCGTCGTTCTCGGACTCGACCAGGTCGTCGCGCAGCGCACGCAGCTCGGAGCGGAGGAAGTCGCGGGTCGCGACCTCGCCCACCGCCATCCGCAGGGACGCGACCTCGCGGGCCAGGAACTCCATGTCGGCGTGGGCCCGGGCGTTGACCTGGCGGTCCTGCTCGGCGATCACCTTGTCGCGCGCCTCCTGCCGGTTCTGCGCGAGCAGGATCAGCGGGGCGGCGTAGGACGCCTGCAGGCTGAGGATCAGGGTCAGGAAGATGAACGGGTACGGGTCGAAGCGCAGGTCCTCGGGGGCGAGGGTGTTCCAGCCGAACCACCCGATCACGAAGACCGTCATCCACATCAGGAAGCGGGCGGTGCCCATGAAGCGCGCGAACTGCTCGGCGAAGACGCCGAACGCATCGCGGTCGTAGGTCGGCGTGCGGATCAGCGGGCGACGCTGCTCCCGGGGTGTGTCGAGCCGGCCCCCGCGGCGCTCAGCCATGGCGCGCCTCCTGCGGTGAGGCCGAGGTGCTGGGTCTGTGGTCGCGCCAGTTCTCCGGGAGCATGTGGTCGAGCAGGTCGTCGACGGTCACCGCCCCGAGCAGGTGACCCGCGTCGTCGACCACCGGTGCCGCCACCAGGTTGTACGTCGCGAGGTGGGCCGCCACCTCGTCGATCGACGCCCCGGGATGGAGCGGGTCCATGCTCTGGTCGAGCGCCGCGGCGACCAGGGTCGAGGGCGGCTCGCGCAGCAGGCGCTGGAAGTGGGCGACACCGAGCAGCCGCCCGGTCGGGGTCTCGAGCGGCTGCCGGCAGACGTAGACCATCGCCGCGATCGACACCGGGAGCTCGGGGTCCCGGATCTGGGCCAGGGCGTCGGCGATCGTCGCGTCGGGGCCGAGGATGACCGGGTCGGGCGTCATCATCGCGCCGGCCGTCTCCTCGGCGTACGACATCAGTCGCCGGACGTCCTCGGCCTCCTCGGGCTCCATCAGGCTGAGCAGCTTGGCCGCGGTCTCGGGCGCGCAGGTCGGCGATCAGGTCCGCCGCGTCGTCGGCCGACATCTCCTCGAGCACGTCGGCCGCGCGCTCGCTGTCGAGGTGCTCCAGGATCTCGACCTGGTCCTCGTCGGGCAGCTCCTCGAGGACGTCGGCCAGGCGCTCGTCGTCCATCGCGGCGACGACGGCGGTACGCCGCTCCGGCGGCAGGTCGTGGAGCACGCTGGCCGCATCGGCGGGCCGCATCTCGTTGAGGGCCGCGATCAGGTGAGTGGCGCCCTGGGTGGGCTCGCGACCGACCAGGCCGACCACGTCGCGCCACTCCACGACGTGGGTCTGGCCGCGCCGGCGCAGCCCCTTGCCGGGCTCCTGGACCGCGATCCGGCTGACGACCCAGTCGCGGCTCCGCACCTGCTCCATCGCGACGTCGTACACGGTGCCGGTCACGCCGTCCTCGATCGTGACCGTGCGGTCGAGCATCTGGCCGATCACCAGCGTCTCGGTCGGGCGCTGCTCGAAGCGGCGCATGTTCAGCAGCCCGGTGGTGTAGATCTGCCCGCTGTCGATGTGGGTGACCCGGGTCATCGGGACGAAGATCCGGCGCCGGCCGAGCACCTCGGTGACCATCCCGAGCACCCGGGGCTGGCTGGTCTCGGAGCGGATCGCGACCACCAGGTCGCGCACCTTCCCCACCTGGTCGCCCTGGGGGTCGTAGATGGGGAGGCCGACCAGCCGGGCGGCGTACACGCGGCCTGGCTTCCCGGACCCCGTCCTCGCTTCGCTCACAGAGCGCCACGCTACCGTCGCCCCGGCGGGGTTCTCGGTAACTACCCGCCCCGCGCGAAGCCCGTTTAGACTCGGAGGCCGACGCGGCGCTGCCCGCGACCGATCCCCCACGACCCCCCGCGGAAGGGAGCGCCCCGCATGGCCAAGCACCTCGACGAGCGTGCGCGGCCGCGACGGCTGGCGCCGTCGCGTGGTGTGGCCTGGGGTCTGGGCGCCTTCCTGCTGGTGGGTGTGCTCACCGTGGTGGCGGTGGTCCGCGGCGTCGCGACCCATGGCCCCGGCGACCTCGGCGTGGCCACCTCCGCCACCGACGAGGTGCGCACCCCGGCCCACGACCGGCAGGTCTCGAAGCACCAGGCCAAGGATCAGCAGCAGGCCCAGGAGCAGGCCCAGGAGCAGGCCCAGGAGCAGGCCCAGCGCGAGGCACAGTCGACGGCGACCCGTCGACCCGACCTGTCGCGGCACGCCGTACGGCCCTCCATCGCGCCCTATCACGTGAAGTCCGGTCAGACGCTGGCGCTGAAGCCGGCGGTCGTCCTCGCGCGCAAGGTCGCCGACCTGTCGCCTGCCACCTCGACGTTCACCATCGCCCAGTCCAACATCCTGGGCAGCCAGCACACCCGCGGCAACGACGGCTTCGCGCCCGGCACCACCCGCGCGGGGATGACGGCCAGCCTGCTGATGTCGCGCGGCGTCGACGTGGGCGGCATGCAGGAGGTGCAGGACGACCAGCTCCGGGTGCTGCAGGGCCGGATGGCCGGCTACTCCATCTGGCCCGCGCAGGCGCTCGGCAACAACGGGGTGCGCCTCCAGATCTACTGGCGCGACTCGCAGTTCGAGATGGTCGACAACGGCGCCGCCACCTACACCTTCTCCAGCCAGCGCATCCCGCTTCCCTACGTCCTGCTCCGCGACCGTGAGACGGGCGCGGAGTTCTGGGTGATCACCACCCACAACTCCGCGGGCGGGATGGAGTCGCAGCGCGACTCCGGGACGACGATCGAGATCAACCTGATCCACCAGCTGATGGCCACCGGCCGGCCCGTGGTCATCACCGGTGACATGAACGAGCACACCGAGTTCTTCTGCCGGGTCGCCGCTGCCACCGGGATGGTGGCCGCGAACGGTGGCAGTGGCGTCGGCGGCTGCCACCTCCCGCCGAACCCGCTCCGGGTCGACTGGATCATGGGTGGGCACGGGATGAGCTTCAGCGGCTACCGCCAGGACGGCGCCGGCCTCGGCCACGCGAGCGACCACTACTACCTCTACGCGACGGCGACCGCGACTTCGCAGTGGTACGCGCCGTGACGGCGTACCATCGGCGCATGAGGATCGGGGTGCGTTCTGGTGCGGCCGTGGCTGCCGCCTGCGCCGTCCTCACGCTCGGGGCCTGCGGCTCCGACTCGAGTACGACGGCCGCGGACCCCGCTGACGCCGGCGCCGGCAGCCCCACTGCCTCCAGCACCCCGTCACCGGAGCCGACCGGTCCGGCCTGCGCGACGGTCTGGCGCGACGGTGTGATGCTCGACTCGGCCTACCACGGCTGCGTCACGTCGCAGGGCTGGGTGAAGGCTCAGGTGTACCAGTGCTCCGACGGTCACCGGATGGTGACGTTCGCGCATGTGTTCTATGCGCAGCCAGGACGTAAGATCACCCGGTCCGACACCACCCTGGCGAAGGACACCGCGTTCCGGCACACCATGGCGGTCTGCGGAGCCTGACCGACCACACGACCCTCGTGGGAATCATGAGGCTGGTGTGAAAGGTGGGTTACACTCCCTGCGACTGTCGTGGGCTTCCCTACGCATGCCGCTGCGGCCCACACGACACCTGGATGGATCCGAAACGATGACCGCTTCTGTGCGCAGGACGCTGTGCCTCGCCCTCGTCCTGCCCTTCTTCTGCCTGGCCCTGGTGTCCGGCACCGGTGCAGCACAGGCGGCCGGCCACTACAACCCGCCCAAGGGTCCGACGTTCAACAACCCCTTCGGCACCGAGGCGGCTCGGTTCGCCATCAACAACAAGCTGATCCGCACGATCAACAGCGTGAAGAAGGGTCACAAGATCCGGATCGCGTCGTGGAACTTCCGCAGCACCGGGATCGCGCACGCGCTGGTCCGGGCCCACCAGCGGGGCGTCAGCGTGCGCGTGATCATGGACTACGGGAACTGGAACCCCGACATCCCCAACGCGATCGCGCGACGTACCCACAACGCGCTCAAGCAGGGCAACAAGCACCGCAAGAGCGACATGACCAGCTGGCTGATCCGCTGCCACGGCTCGTGCCGCGGTCGCCACGGCATCGCGCACACGAAGTTCTACACCTTCGACAAGGTCGCGAAGACCAAGTACGTCGCGATGTACGGCTCGGCGAACGCCACCCTGCTGGCCGCGACCATCCAGTGGAACGACATCTACACCCTGACCAAGAGTCGCTCGAAGTACAACGAGTTCCTCAAGGTCTTCGGCCAGATGAAGCGCGACAAGCCCGTCCGGCAGGGGTTCCTGCAGTACCCGCACGGCAAGATGCAGCTCGGCTTCTACCCCTTCACCGGCAAGAAGACCCACCACGACCCGGTGCTGAGCGTGCTGAACAACGTGCGGTGCACCGGCGCGACGCGCGGCACCGGCGTCCACGGCCACACCAAGATCCGGATCGCCCAGACCGCGACGTACGGCCCGCGCGGTCTGGCGATCGCGCACCGGCTCGCGGCGATGAAGAAGCGCGGGTGCAACATCCGCCTCGTCTACGCGATGTTCGGTCGGCAGGCCCTGCAGGTGATGCGGAACGACGCCGGCCCCGGCGGGGTCCCGATGACGCACCTGGCCTACGACGCGGACTGCAACGGCATCTACGACAAGTACGTCCACATGAAGTCGATGACGGTGAGTGGTGTCTTCGGCAAGAACACCCATGCCCGCTTCACGTGGAACGGCTCCGCCAACTGGACGCCGGTCTCGCTGGCCAGCGACGAGGTGGTCGGGCGCTGGCAGGACGGCTCCGTGACGCGCACGTACTCGAACTGGATCGACTTCCTGTTCACGCACGTGCCGGCGGCCTGGCAGCCGCACCACTGCGACAAGTTCGGAACCGTGACCGAGCGGGCCGCCGCCCGCCACGTGGACCCGTACGCGCTGATCCGCCAGGACCTCTGAGGTGATCCGGGGGCGGCGACGATCGCCGCGGCAGCGACGCCTCGTCGCAAGCGTCGTGGCAGTCGCCATCGCCCTCGTGGTCACCATCGCCGTCGCTCCCTGGCCGTCCGGCCCGTCCCACCCGCCCCGGGCGGAGACCGTCGCCGACGCGCAGCGGCCCGCCGGGTGCCCGGACGTGCTGGTGATCGGCGTCGACGGCAACGGCCAGCAGCCCTCGGCCGGCCACACCTTCGGGTCCACCGTCGACACCGTCGTACGCCGAGTGGTCACCCGGGCGGAGCGGAACGGGCGTTCGGTCTCGGTCGTCCGCGTCCCGCTCACCACGCTCCCCGTGTCGGCGGTGCTCCAGCACCGGCGCAGCCCGGACGAGCGCACCCTCCGGGCCATCTCGAAGCCGGGGCTCCGGGCCTGGAGGGAGCCGGTCGTCGACGGCGTCCGCACCACCCTGGCGGCGGTCACCGACCGGATCGCCCGGTGCCCCGAGCGTCCGGTGCTCCTGGTCGGCTTCGCCCAGGGCGCCTCGGTGGTCCATCGCGTGCTCGCCCGGGTGGCCGGCGGCGGGGGGCTGTCCCACCTGGTCGGCGGCATCACGATCGCGGACCCCGACCGTTTGGCCCGTTCGGCCGCGCGGCCGGTGCTCGGTGCCCCGGCGGCTCCGGGCCGCCGCGCCGGGATCTTCCCCGCGTTCCTCAGCGCCCATCCCGACGTCCCGGCCGCCCAGGGCTCCTTCGGGGTCTGGTCGGTGTGCACCGTGGCAGACCTGGTCTGCCACCCGTCGCGGGCGACGGTCCACGACTCGCTGGCGGCCGCCGGAGCCGACGCGCGTGACCACCGGCTGCTCCATGGCGTCGCCGACTCTGCGTGGCACCAGCTGGCGCTGTGGCCCGTGCCGGCGCTGCGTCACCAGGTGGTGACCACCGCGGTGGGGGAGGCCATGCACCTCCAGCTCGCGCTGGCCCCGCGCGCCCCTGCCGGCTCGCTGTGGAGCAACGCCACCGGTCTACCGCCCGGCGTGACCCTCTCGGGCACCGGCCTGCTGGAGGGCACACCCACGCGGTCGGGCACGTTCGTGGTGACCTACCAGACGCGTGGCACCGCGCCGGCGACGTCCGGGCACTCCGGCACCGTGCTGGTCAAGGTGACTGCCGCATCGGTGTCCCTGTCCGCCGGCGGCCAGGACACCTGCCTGACGCGCTCCGACGGCACGGCGAAGTGCTGGGGGCGCAACAACTACGGCCAGATCGGCGACGGCACCCTCCTCGGCCGCGACGTGCCGACCAAGGTGCTCGGCACCGGCTGGACCGGCATCAGCACCAGCGGCAGCACGACCTGCGGCGTGAAGGCCGACGGCACCCTGTGGTGCTGGGGCCTCGACAACTTCGGCCAGGTCGGCATCGGGCACGGCGCCCCGGTCCGCAGGCCGCATCAGGTCGGGGCCGGTCACGGGTGGGCCGAGATCTCGACCGCCTACAGCCACACCTGCGCGACCAAGACCAACGGCACGTTGTGGTGCTGGGGCGAGAACCTCCACGGCCAGCTGGGGATCGGCACCATCGACCGCCGCCACGGCACGCCTCAGCGGGTCGGCACCGGCACCGACTGGGCGTCGGTGACCACCGGCGGCTGGCACTCGTGCGCGCTGACGACGTCCGGAGCGGCGTACTGCTGGGGTCACAACGACTTCGGCGAGGTGGGCGACGCCACGACCACGACCCGCACGCGCCCGACCGCGGTCGCCGGCGGTACGTCGTGGCTCCAGCTGAGCGCGGCCTGGGCCCAGACCTGCGGCGTCACCCAGGCCGGTCGGATCATGTGTTGGGGCTTCAACCGCCAGGGACAGCTCGGGCGAGGTGACACCACCAACTCCGCGGTCCCGGTCCTCGTCACGGGCGACCAGGTCTGGACCCAGGTCGCCGCCGGCGACGGTTCGACGTGCGGCGTCGACAGCGCGGGCCAGATGTGGTGCTGGGGGGACAACCGCTACGGCCAGCTCGGCCAGCCGGCCTCCGACGAAATCACCGAGACCCCGGTGGCCGTGACCGCCCTGGACGGGCCGGTCGCGCTGGCCTCCGCGGGCTGGTTGCACACCTGCGCGATCCCGCCCGGCCAGCCCTTCGTGTGCTGGGGAAACGACGAGGCCGGTCAGGTAGGTGACGGCACCGCCACGACGGTCGGAGCGCTCTCGATCCGCCACCAGGTGCCGTTGCGACGCGCCGACCTGCCGTCCGACCGGTTCCTCGACCACGCCGGCCCGGGCCGGATCGCGGCCGGCGCGCTCGCGTCGCGCCCGTCAGCGGGGCTCTCCCGCACCAGCGAACGCAGCGCGGCGGCCACCCCCTTCACGATCATGAGCATGAACATGCTCGGCAGCCAGCACACCGCCCCGGGCGGGGACGAGGCCACCATGGCGCCGGGCCGGATCCGCGCCGAGTGGGCGAGCACCTACTTCCGGATGCGAGGAGCGTCCCTGATCGGCATGCAGG
The DNA here is from genome assembly GCA_963761515.1 of uncultured Actinomycetota bacterium. Lineage (GTDB taxonomy): Bacteria > Actinomycetota > Actinomycetes > Propionibacteriales > Nocardioidaceae > Nocardioides. Next base: position 12,339 of record CAVXHO010000037.1, on the reverse strand, counting down.
AGCCGCAGCCGGACCAGCTCGTCGCCCTCGACTCAGCGACACGGCACGCCTTCTCCTTCTACCCCGGCAACTCCCTGGGCTACGCCGGCGCCCCGCAGTCGCTGATGTGGGACCGCGCGGACTGGAAGATGACCTGGCACAGCTCGATCTCGATCCCGTTCACGAGCGGCTGGCGGCCGCAGCCGATCGTGCAGTTGCAGCAGAAGTCGACGGGGGCCCTGGTCTACTGGATCAACGTCCACTTCTCCGCCAGGCGAGCGGGCCAGGCGGACCGGAACAAGTCCATGGGGATCTTGTTGCGCGCGATCGCGAAGCTGAAGAAGGACCGGCTGCCGATCCTGATCACCGGCGACTTCAACCAGATCGCGCCGACGTTCTGCCCGATCATCCGCAAGACCCCGCTGGTCGCCGCCACGGGTGGCAGCAACGTCGGCGGACACTGCGTCCTGCCGCCCCGCGCCCGGATCGACTGGATCTTCGGTTCGAGGGGCGCGTTCACCGGTTCACTGATGGACGACTCCGCCCAGGTGCGTCGGACCACCGACCACCACGTGCTGTCTGCCCGGTTCGGGACCGGGTAGTCTCCGGGACTCGGAGCACCCGCAGACGTCACCGGGCGCGCGACGTCATCGGACCCGGTCAGGCGAGGAGAGAACGTGAGGCTCATCCGGGCGCGCACGACGCCTCGTCCGATGCGGGTCGACGACGAGGGCCTCCACTTCGGCGAGACGTTCTCCGGCTCGTTCGACGTCTTCATGGACGACCACCGGGTGTGGTCCTACGCCACGGCCGGCCACCGCACGGTGCGCACCATGCCATGGCCCAAGCGGCTGCGCCGGCTCCTCGACGGCACGGCCGACGTCCGCGTCGCCACCGGTGACGACGTGCTCTACGAGGGCACCGTGGTGTTCGGCAGCGGCGAGGGCCGACCCAGCTTCGTCGACCCGCACGGGATCCCGATCTTCGTCGACAAGTGGGGGCTCATCCAGCGCCCGTTCTCCGGTCGCCGCGAGGCCGGAGTCGTCGACGCGCTGGTCGACGCCAGCCGCCAGGTCCTCACGGTGATGCGCGAGGAGTGCGGGATCGAGGGCTGGATCTCCTTCGGGACCCTGCTCGGAGCGGCACGCGACGGTGGTGTGATCGGCCACGACTCCGACATCGACCTGTGCTTCCTCAGCGAGCGCGAGACACCTGCCGAGATGACCGCGGAGCTCTGGGCGATCGCCCGGGCCCTCCGCGACGCCGGGATCCGGGTGCAGCACAAGTCCGCCAGCTTCTTGACCGTGCGGATCAAGGCGCCCGACGGCGGCCACGTCGGCCTCGACATCTACACGTGCTTCTACGTCGGCGACCTCCTCCACGAGACGGCCACCGTCCGCGCCGAGGTACCGCGCTCGGCCATCCTGCCGCTGGTCGAGCTGCCGTTCGAGGGGCACCTGCTGCCCGCTCCGGCCGACCCCGACACCATGCTCGAGGTCTCCTACGGACCCAACTGGCGCGTGCCCGACCCGTCGTTCCGCCATCTGCCGGGCCCCGAGATCACCGAGCGGTTCGACGGGTGGTTCGGCTCGCTGATGAAGTGGCGCCGCGACTGGACCCTGTACAACACCCGGCTGGCCGACGCGGGCGGCGTCCCGTCCGACTTCGCCCGGTGGGTCGTGCCACAGCTGGCGGACGTCGAGCGTGTGATCGAGGTGGGGAGCGGCCCCGGGCTCGACCTGCCGGCGTACGCCGCCCCCGGCCGGCGGGTGCTCGGTCTCGACTACGCCCGTCCCCGCGGGTCTGCCGATACGGACTCCGACGACGGCGACGACCACCACGTCCACACCCGGGCGCTCAACCTCGAGGACCTCCGCGACGTCCTCTCGCTCGGCGCCCTGTTGTCCCGGCACGAGGGCCGGCCCGCCGTGGTCGCTCGAGAGCTGCTGGAGGCGCTCACCCCGGCGGCGACGGAGTCCTTCTTCCGGTTCTGCTCGATGGTCCTGCGCGGAGGCGGGCGCCTCTACCTGGAGGGTGTCGCGCGGACGCCTCGCGACAGCCACGCGTGGCAGGTCGAGCGCGAGGCCGGCCGGGTGTGGTCCCTCGACCCGCGTCGCGTGGTGGCTGCGGCCGAGGCGGCCGGGGGGCGTATCGTCTCCCGCGCCGGTGACGACGAAGCCGTGCAAGCCGTCCGGACAGGTCCTCCCGCCACGTGGCGCATGACCGTGGAGTGGCCGGAGCTCGAGGCACGAGGGCCATCGGGGAGGAGCAGAGGATGACGACTCGCGTGTACCTGCACGTCGGTGCTCCCAAGTCCGGCACCACCTTCCTCCAGGGCGTGCTCGAGGCCAACCGGCAGCGGCTGGCCGAGGCCGGCGTCCTGCTGGTGGGAGACCGCCACCTCGACCGCATCCACGCCGCCCTCCAGGTGCGTGAGGACAAGCGCCTGGCCGACCTGCCCGAGGCCTCGCGCCATGCCTGGACCACGCTCGTGCGTCAGATCGCGGAGTGGCAGGGCGACTCCGCCGTCCTCAGCTACGAGCTCTTCGCGGCCGCCTCCGCCGGACAGGCCCGGCGCGCCCTCGCCGACCTCGCGGCGTACGACGTCCACGTCGTCGTCACCGCCCGCGACCTCGGCCGCGTGGTCGTCTCCGCCTGGCAGGAGCGCCTCAAGTTCGGGCTCACCACCCCGCTGGAGAAGTGGACGCCCAAGGACGAGCGCGACGCCGGCGAGTGGGGTTGGCACACGCTCGATCCGGCCGCCGTGGCCGAGCGCTGGGGCTCGACACTCCCGGCCGACCACGTGCACCTCGTGACCGCACCCGGACCAGGAGCGCCGCCGCACCAGCTGTGGCACCGGTTCGCCGAGGCGTGCGGTCTGGGCGACCTGCGGCCCGAGCTCGACGTGGCGCGCGCCAACGAGTCGCTCGGCGTGGTCCAGGCCGAGCTCCTGCGCCGCGTCAACCAGGTGCTGGCGCCCGAGATCCAAGGCAGTCGTCAACGCTCGGTCTGGATCCGCGACCTGCTGGCCCAGGACGTCCTCGGACCCCTGGGGCACGAGCCGATCGGCACCACCGAGACCCAGCTGTCGCCAGCGCGCGAGACGTGGATGCGCTCGGTCGAGCGCATCCGCGCCGCGGGGTACGTCGTGCACGGCGACCTCGACGACCTGCGTCCGGCCGACCCCACGGGTCGGCTGCCCGGCGAGGTGCCCGACGCCGAGCTGGTCGAGGCAGCGACCCAGTGCATCGCGGCCCTGGTCGTGGAGCTGCGCGACCGTGCGGTCGCGCGCCGTACCCCGCCGGTCGGCCGCCGGGCGCGGCTGCGCCATCTCGCGGAGCGCGCCACCGCGCCGTACGCCAACCGCCGCGTCCGCCAGCTGACCCGCAGGGTCGAGGAGCTCGAGCAGGAGGTGCAGGCCTCGCGTCGGTTGCACCTGCGCGTCGCCTCCCTCCAGGACGTCGTCACCGAGCTGCTCCTCGAGCCCGCGCAGCAGGACGACGGGATCACCGACGCGGCGCTGCGCAGCTACCGCCGGGGGGCGCTGTGAGGCCGCCGCGCGAGCTGGCCCGGGCAGGGGCCGAGCTGGCCCTGCCGACTCAACGCCTGTCACGACGGGTCCGCCGCCTCGAGACGGCCGTGCAGGAGAACGCGGCCCTCGAGGTGTCGCTCAACGCTCAGGTCGGACGCCTCGAGGCCGCACTCGTGCCCGTGCTCGAGGCCGCCGTCGGCCCGACCTCGGAGCCACGCGATGAGCACTGAGCCCGGTCGCCAGGAAGGCCACGGCCACATCGAGCTCTCGGTGGTGGTCCCCTGCTACAACGAGGAGGACTCCCTGCCGTCGCTGGTCGACGTCCTCGCCACCGTGCTCCCGGAGGTCGCCGCGAGCTACGAGGTGATCCTCGTCGACGACGGCAGCCACGACCGGACCCTGCCGATGCTGCGCGAGATCTCGCGAGCGCGTCCGGAGTTCCGCTACCTCGCGCTGAGCCGCAACTTCGGCAAGGAGTCCGCGATGCTCGCGGGCCTCAGCCACGCCCGCGGCGACAAGGTCGCGATCATGGACGGCGACCTCCAGCACCCCCCGACGCTGCTGGCCGAGATGCTTCCACTGCTCGACGGCGACGTGCAGCAGGTCGTGGCCCGACGTACGCGTGAGAGCGACCCGCCGCTGCGGACCTTCCTCTCCAAGGCCTACTACCGCCTGATCAACCGCCTGATCGACGTGCGGCTCGAGGACGGCGTCGGCGACTTCCGGGTGCTCGACCGCACCGCCGTCAACGCGCTGCTCACCCTGGGGGAGACGAACCGGTTCTCCAAGGGCCTCTTCGCGTGGATCGGCTTCGAGACGGCGGTGGTCGACTACCAGAACGTCTCCCGGGCGGCCGGCACCACGAAGTGGCGGCTCTCGGACCTCTTCAACTACGGCATCGACGGCGTCGTGTCGTTCAACTACCGGCCGCTGCGGCTGTCGATCTGGTTCGGCGTCCTGGTCACCGCCGTGGCGACGATCTACGCCCTCTGGGTGCTCGGGTCGGCGATCGCGAACGGCAACTCCGTGCCTGGCTACGTCACCACGATCTGCGCGGTGACCGGCTTCGGCGGCGTCCAGCTGATCCTCCTGGGGGTCATCGGCGAGTACCTCGGGCGCATCTACGCCGAGGTCAAGCGCCGGCCGCTCTTCCTGCTCAAGGAGAGCAGCGCCGGGACGCACTGGCCGGTGACGACCGCGCTCGGCCCGGAGCACGAGGCCCGGATGGCCGCCTACGACCTCCTGGAGGACGAGTGAAGAACCGCTTCGCGGTCACGCCGAGGCTGGCGTGGCCGGTGGTGGTCGTCGTCGCCACCGCGGTGATCGGCACCATCCCCAAGCTGGCGAGCCGCTGGTTCTACCAGCGCGGCGACACCGCCGTGCAGTTCGCGCCGACGTGGTACCACCTCGGCCACCTCACCCGCGACGGCGTCTTCCCCGCCTGGCTCGACCCCAGCGCGTGGGCGGGTGGCAACTACGCCGCCGAGGCGCTGTTCGGCATCTACGACCCGCTCAGCATCCCGGTCTGGCTGGCGATGTCGACCGCGTCGGACCTGATGACGATGATGTTCCTGATCAAGCTCGTCTTCCTGGTCGTGCTGGCCCTGGGCACCTACTTCCTCTGCGTCGAGTACGGCGCTCGGCGCTGGGCGGCCGCCGCGCTGGCCGTGGCCCTGCCGTTCGGCGGCTTCACCCTCTTCTGGGACGCCGGCTCGTGGGCCTCCGGGCTGATCGCGTTCGCCTACACGCCCTGGGTCTGGTTCGTGCTGCGCAAGGTGCTGCGCGGCACCGCGAACCCGTTCTGGGGGTTCGTCCTGGGTGCCCTCGCGGTCACGCAGGGCAACCCGTACGGCGTCCTCGCCCTGGTCGTGGTCGGGTTGGCGCTGGTGGTCGAGGGGCTCCTCGACCACGACGTGCCCGGCGTCCTCAAGCTCGTCGGTGCGGGCGCCTGCGCTGCGCTCTTCCTGCCCCTGGTCTACCTGCCGCTGCTCGGCACCAGCAGCCTCACCGTGCGAGCGTTCGGCGGGCTGATCGCCAACACCGGCAAGCTCCAGCCCACCTCGGGAGACCTGCTCCAGCTGAGCATGCCGAGCAGCGTGCCCCCGATCAGCGCGATCGTCGGGCCGATGGCGGTGCCGGCCACCTACCTCGCCTGGTTCGTGCTCCCGTTGCTCCCGTGGCTGCGCTGGGCGGCGCTCCGCGGCCGGATACGGACCCTGGCCGGCCCGCTGGTGGTCGGGGTCATCTACCTCGCTCTGACCCTCGCGCCCTCGAAGCTGTGGATGTTCCGCTGGCCCCTGCGCGTCAGTGAGTACCTCTACCTCGCCGTCGCAGTGCTCGTCGCGATGCTCCTGAGCGAGGGCCTCGCCACGACGCTGGCCCGACGACGGCTCGTCGCGTCGGGTGTCCTCATCCTCGCGCCGGCGTACCTCGCCTGGGCGCAGAGTCCCGTCGCCCTGCACCGGCTGGTGATCGGCACCGCGCTGGTCGTCGTCCTCACCGGCCTGGCCTTGCTCACCTCACGGCTGGGGGCGCTCCGCACGGTCGCCCTCGCCTGCGTGTTCATCGTGGGCACGGGCCTGGCGGTCGCGATGCAGCTGGCCATGTTCGGGGAGAACAAGAGCTCGCGCGGATGGCACGTCCCGAGCGACGTCGCCGCGATGCAGAGCCATTTCGCCGACCGCACCGGCACCGTCATGCAGTTCTCGGACTTCAGCAACCTGCAGAGGCGCGGCGTCCCGCCGGGCCTCCTCGAGCGGCAGTGGCAGAACTACCTGCCCGGCAGCATGTACGACGTGGCCGACGTGGACGCGGTCAACCACTACACCGGCATGGGGCTGGTGCGCTTCCAGCGCAGCCTGTGCATGTCCTACGAGGGTTTCACCCAGCCCTGCGGCTACCGAGGCCTCTGGCAGTCGCCGGTGCCCGGCCTCCCGCCGCTGGTCGACCTGATGAAGGTGGACACCGTCGTCGCGCAGCCGAAGATGACGCGCGGTGTGACCGTGCCGTCCGGCTGGACCCGCCAGCAGTCGTCGCCGCAGGTGGTGGTCTACCAGCGCGACGAGCCCGCGCCGTTCGCCGGCAGCCACCTCAGCTTCGTACCGACCGGGACGACCGTGACCGCGGCTCGGTCGGACGACGTACGCCACGAGCACGTCGACGTCTCCGCGACCGGCCAGGGCGGCTCGCTGGTCTTCGCGATGCTGGGCTGGCCCGGCTGGACCGCGACCTACGACGGGCACTCCGTACCGGTCGGGCGCAACTCGGTCGGACTGCTCACGGTGACCCTCCCCCCGAACTCGTCCGGGCGTCTGGAGCTCACCTTCGAGCCGCCTGGCCTGCACGTGGGTGCGGCTGCCGCCCTGGTCGGTCTCGTCGGAGCGGTGGCGCTCGGCTGGTTCGGCCGCCGGCGGCGGAACGACGACGAGGAGCCCGTCGAGCCGTCGCCCTCGGCTAGCGAGGCTTGACCCGAGGGACCACGCGGAGCGTGGCCTCGAGCGCGGCGAGCGCGGCCTCGAGCTGGGCCGGCACGTCCACGGACCCGGGATCGACCCCGGGTACGTCGAGCGGGGTCAGCTCGTCGAGGTCGCCCACGACGTGCGCGCCGGACCCCGCGATCTGGGCGCGGATGTCCTCGGACTCCTGGCGCAGCCACTCGGGGACCACGAAGCCGATCGCTTCCTCCTCCTGGCGGTGTGCCGGCATCAGGTGCTTCGCGAGGGCCTTGACGCGGCGCTTGTAGTCCTGGAGGGGCAGGTCCAGGGTGCGCAGGTTGAGCTCGCGGACCACGAGCGCCGACGCGGCCCCCAGGGACTCGTTGGACCGCGGCGCCTCGTGCCAGCTCGCGGCCTCGATGCCCGCGACCTCGCAGAACCGGTTCCACAGGGTCTCGCTGGGCGCCCCCGGAGGCGGCAGGGTCACGACGTACACCTGGTCGGGCGTGAGGTGGGTGGACCACCGGGTCACGATCCGGCCGGAGTGCTGCTGCCGCCAGAACCGCTTGCCGCTCTGGCCGTCGGAACGGATCGAGTCGACGTACTCGGCCCACGTCCAGGTCTGGCGGTTCTTGACGACCTCCTGCCACATCGCGGGCACGGATCGCCCGAGGTCGCGGACCCCGATCACGATCCTCAGGTCCGGGGTGTCGAAGCTCTCGGCCAGCAGGGGGATCTTCCGCGGCCCCAGCATCGCGAGGTACTCCATCGACACCACCGCGGTGCCGGGATGGTCGTTGATCTCCTCGCGCAGCGACTCCCATGAGCCCGGCTGGCGCTCCTTGGCCTCCATGAAGTCGGCGACGGCGTTCACGTGGCGGCGCCAGCTCGGTCCGGGGAAGAGCACACCCTGCTCGGCCAGCTTGTCCCGGTTGGCGTTGAGGCGGCCCTGCAGGAACGTCGTGCCGGACTTCATCAGTCCGATGTGGAACACCACGCGCTGCGCCATGCATCCCCTCGTCTCGTCGTCCCCGTCGCCGGTCGGGGACAGTCTGCCAGTCGTGCGCCGCGGCCCCCGGATCGATCAGGTCACATTCATTTCCCTGCCGTCGACCGGTCCGGACATACTGGTCGCCGCCAGCACCCACCACGGAAGGACCCGTCACGCCATGGGCCGCCTCTGCCAGACCGACGGTCTCACCGACGACCAGACGGAGATCCTGAAGGCGGTGCGCAGCTTCGTCGAGCGCGAGATCCTGCCGGTCGCCACCGAGCTCGAGCATCGCGACGAGTACCCCACCGAGATCGTCGAGGGCCTCAAGGAGCTCGGGCTCTTCGGCCTGATGATCCCCGAGGAGTACGGCGGTCTGGGCGAGTCGCTGCTGACCTACGCGCTGGCGGTCGAGGAGATCGCCCGCGGCTGGATGAGCGTCAGCGGCATCATCAACACCCACTTCATCGTCGCCTACATGCTGCTCCAGCACGGCACCGACGAGCAGAAGCAGAAGTACCTGCCGCGGATGGCCACCGGCGAGGTGCGCGGCGCGTTCTCGATGAGCGAGCCGGGCTGCGGCTCCGACGTCGCCGCGATCACGACCAAGGCCGTGCTCTCGTCGGGCGCGACCGACGAGGACCCCGCCTACGAGATCACCGGCCAGAAGATGTGGCTGACCAACGGCGGCTCGGCCAACCTGGTCGCGGTGCTGGTCAAGACCGACGAGGGCGCCGACTCGGTCTACCGGAACATGACCACCTTCCTGGTCGAGAAGGAGGTGGGGTTCGGCGAGACGGCGCAGGGCGTCACCATCCCCGGCAAGATCGAGAAGATGGGCTACAAGGGCGTCGACACCACCGAGATGGTGCTCGAGGGCCACCGCATCGGCGCCGAGCAGATCCTCGGCGGCGAGCCCGGTCAGGGGCTTCTACCAGATGATGGACGGCGTCGAGGTCGGCCGCGTCAACGTCGCCGCCCGCGGCTGCGGCGTCGCCAACCGGGCGTTCGAGCTCGGGGTCGCCTACGCCCAGCAGCGCGAGACCTTCGGCAAGAAGATCGCCGAGCACCAGGCCGTGCTGTTCCGGCTCGCCGAGATGGCGACCAAGGTCGAGGCCGCCCACCAGATGATGGTCAAGGCCGCCCGCAAGAAGGACACGGGCGAGCGCAACGACCTCGAGGCCGGGATGGCGAAGTACCTCGCCAGCGAGTACTGCTCGCAGGTGGTCGAGGACTCGTTCCGGATCCACGGGGGCTACGGCTTCTCCAAGGAGTACGAGATCGAGCGGCTCTACCGCGAGGCGCCGATGCTGCTGATCGGCGAGGGCACCGCCGACATCCAGCGGATGATCATCGGCCGGCGGCTGCTCGAGGACTACAAGCTCTGACCGCCCACGCCACATGAGCCGTTCCCAGCACGACCTCTTCCTGCAGCAGGCCCGCGCGTGTCGCGAGCTGGGCTCGGACATGTACGGCGAGCTGGTGACCGGGCTGGCCCACGACCTGGACGCCGGTGGGCCGACCGCGACGGTGCTGCGCGGGCACGAGTCGGACCCCGGCCCCTCGGGGCTCGCCCTGCGGCTGGTCGGCAGCGTGCACCGGCTCGTCCTGGCCGGCTCGGCGCCCGAGCTCGCGGCGTACTACCCGACGGTCGGCGGCACCTGGTCGAGCAAGGGGACCGAGGCGGTCCTGGGGTTCCTCGCGGCCAGGGGCGACGAGGTGCGGCCGTTGCTGGACCAGGCGCCGCAGACCAACGAGGTGGGCCGCGCGGCCGCGCTCTACGGCGGTCTCCTGCGGCTCGTCGACACGGTGCCGCTGCCGGTGCGGCTGTTCGAGATCGGGGCCAGCGCTGGGCTCAACCTGCAGGCCGACCGGTTCCGGTCGCCGGCGGATGCGGGCGTCGTACGGGCCGACCGGCGAGTCCTGTGCTGCTCGACGTCGGCGTGGACCGGGCGAGCCGCTGCCGTCGACGCCGACCTGCGGGTCGTCGGAGCGTGGTCGGCTGCGACGTCAGCGCCGGTCGACGTCACCACACGGAGGAGGGTCGCCTCGACGCTCACGTCGTACGTCTGGCCCGACATGACGGCGCGGCACGAGCGGCTGGCCGGGGCGATCTAGCTTGCCCGCACCCGCCCGGTGTCGGTCGAGCCGATGGACGCCGCGTCGTACGTCGAACAGCTCAGCCCTGCGTCGGGCCACCTCACGGTGCTCTGGCACAGCGTGATGTGGCAGTACGTCCCGCCGGCCCAGCAGGAGCGGGTCACAGCGCGGCTCGAGGAGCTCGGCGGGGCGACGAGCGAGGACGCGCCCCTCGCGCACCTGTACGCCGAGCCCGTCCGTCGTACGGCCGAGGACCACCATCGGTTCTGGGTCTGCGCCGACACCTGGCCCGGGTCCGGCGAACGTGAGTTCCTGGGCCAGATGGCGGCCCACGGGCTTCCCGTCGTCTGGGAGTGACCCGTACCGGTTGTCCCCGCCCCTACGCTGGCCCTGCGCCCGTAGCCGCGGGCGTCGACGGACGACGTAGGCACGGAGGACCACATGTTGGTGGTGACCAGCAACGACATCCCCGGGCTGGGAGATCCGGCGGGTGTGCGGCGAGGTGTTCGGCCTGACCGTGCGCTCCCGCAACGTGTTCTCCCAGATGGGCGCGGGCCTGAAGTCGATGTTCGGCGGCGAGCTCAAGGGCATGACCAAGACCCTGGTCGACAGCCGCAACGAGGTCATGGGCCGGATGATCGACGAGGCCCGGAACCGCGGCGGCAACGCCGATCGTCGCGATGCGCTTCGACACCTCCGAGATGGGCGACATCTGGACCGAGATCTGCGCCTACGGCACCGCCGTGGTCGCCGTACCGGTCACCGACGGGGCGCGCGCAGACCGCGCCAGCAGCTCGGCTACGGCCAGGCCTCGGGCCCCGCAGCAGCCCGCCCCGGTGGGCTCGGACGCCTACGGCGGCGGGCAGTAGCGCAAGTCCCTCGACCCGTCACCGGCGGGGTGGCAAGGTGGTGGCATGACTCCGGACGAACACCCCCAGACGACGCCCCGACGACCTCGCCGACATGAAGGCCAAGATGCGCGAGGCCCTCGATCGGAAGAACGCCAAGGCGAAGGGTGTCGCGGAGGACGTGCCGCTGCAGGAGAAGGCCCACGGCTCGGAGGTCCAGGGCGGGGCCGGTCCGAAGATGCACCGCCGCAAGGCCGGCGGGGGCGGTTCCTGAGGCTGGCTCAGCGCGAGGGCCGGGACAGGTGGAGGTTGAGCCGCCATCCGGCCCAGGCGAGCGCCCGAGCGGGATCGGTAGCCAGAAGGCGATCAACCGGTAGAGCAACGTCCCGACCACGGCCTGGTCGGCGGTCACGCCGATCAGGACCAGCAGCGTGGTCATCCCGGACTCGACGAAGCCGAGCCCACCCGGGGTGAGCGGGATCAGGGCCAGTGCCTGCGCGACGGCGTACACCATCATCACCTGCGACGGGCGGGCATGTGCGCCCAACGCGGTCAGCGCCGCGACCAGGGCGGCGAAGTCGAACATCCGGTTCCCGGCAGCCGCGGTCAGGGCCCGCGTCCGGCGTCCCTCGAACGACGAGGCGACCCGGTCGCGGGCGGTGACCAGCGCGAGCGAGGCCGTCTCGGCCGTGATCCCCGGCTTGACCGTCTGGATCAGGCGTCCTGCGATCCGCCCGACCGCCGCCACGAAGGGCGTCCAGAGCAGGATCAGCGCGCCGAGCGCCACGATCACCACTCCCACGACCAGCGAGACGACGAGGCCGAGCTCGAGCTGCCGGGCGGGGGGCGGACCGATCAGCAGCGCCGGGACGGTGAGGATCGGGAGCAGGAGGAGAACGCCGGTGGTGAGCAGTCCCATCGCCGTCATCGCCGAGGCGACCGCTGCGGGGGGCTCGCCGGCGTCGATGAGGACCTTGGCCTGGACGACGCCCGCGGTGGCCGGGCCGCCGGGCACGATCTTGCCGGCGGCGTTCCCCGCCAGGTGCGCGGTCGCTGCGGTGCCCCAGGCGACCGTCGTAGGGGTCCCGTCGGCCGCGGACCGATCGAGGAGCGCCAGCCGGGTCAGCCACCACATCGACGCCATGCTGCCGCCGACCAGCACGATCAGGACGACGAACCACCAGGGCTCGACGTCGCGGAGCCGGGGGAAGGACCCGAACAGGGCGAGCAGCCCGGGAGCGACGATGTAGAGGCCGAACGCGGTCGCCAGGAGGCTGACCGTGCGGGTGCCCCACCTCCGCACCAGGCGTGACGTGCTCAACGTGCCGGCCAGCCCGCGCCGGGGACGTCGACCGGCGTCCGCAGGACCTGGCCGTCCCACTCGGTATGGGTCGTCAGTCCGGCCGCGCCGGGCCACACCGCCGCGACGACGTAGAGCGCCGGGGCGGCGTCACA
>CAVXHO010000036.1:0-125933 GCA_963761515.1 uncultured Actinomycetota bacterium | reverse complement strand
TGGAGGATTACGAGTTCACCTGGCTCGACGACTTGTGTCTTTCCGGCCGCGTCGTCTGGACGCGCTTGAGCCACACCGCGAATCCGGTAGCGGGCGGCCGAGGTCCGATCCGCACGACGCCGGTCACCTTGCTACCGCGCCGCAGCGCTCCGCTGTGGACCCGCGCCGCTCCGCCGCCCGTCATCAAGATCGAGGAATTGGGGTCGCGCGCCCGAGCGGTCGTCGAGACCTTGCGCGCGGACGGCGCCTCGTTCTACGACGAGATCGTCCAGGCAACCGGACTGTTGCGCACACAGGTCGAAGACGCGCTGGCCGAGCTTGTCGCGGCGGGACTGGTGACGTCGGACAGCTTCGCGGGCTTGCGGGCGCTGCTGACGCCGTCGGAAAAACGCAAGCCGCTGGGCAAGGCAAAACGGCACCGGCGCTCGCCCTTGTTCGGCATCGAAGAGGCGGGTCGATGGTCGCTGGTGAAGCGCACACCAGCCGACGCCGCAACCAAGCGCGCTTATTACGAACCCGACCTGGATATGGTCGAGCACATCGTCCACGCGCTGCTCCGGCGTTACGGCGTAGTTTTCTGGCGCCTGTTGCAACGCGAAGCGGCGTGGCTGCCCGCCTGGCGCGACATGCTGCGTGTATTGCGACGGCTGGAGGCGCGCGGCGACATTCGCGGCGGACGCTTTGTCGCCGGTTCGTCGGGCGAGCAGTTTGCCCTTCCCGAAGCGATTACCATGCTGCGCGATACGCGGCGAGCGGACACTTCCGGCATCCTGGTGTCGGTCAGCGGCGCCGATCCGTTGAATCTGGTCGGCGTGATCGCACCCGGCCCGAAAGTGCCCGCGCTGCTGAACAACCGCGTGCTCTATCGCGACGGCGTCGCGATCGCGACGCTGACCGGCGGCGAGATCACCTGGCTCGAGGAGCTCGAGCCCGCCGAGGCTCGCGCCGCGGAGGACGCGCTGGTGAGGAGGCAGGTCGGTTCACCGCTGCTTGCGTATTTGCGCTGAAGCCGCGGCCGGCCCCGGCCGCTAACTCTTCGGGTCGGCAGCGAGATCGACCAGGGTCGCGTTTTTGATCATGATCCTCAAACGGCCTCGAGCGCGAGCGCGATACCCTGCCCTCCGCCAATGCACAGCGTCACGATGCCGCGCTTGATTCCGTCGCGCCGCATCGCGTGCAACAAACGGGTTGTCAGCACCGCGCCGGTTGCCCCGATCGGATGACCATGCGCGATAGCGCCGCCGTCGACATTGACGATGTCCTCCGGCAAGCCGAGCTCGCGCAGGACCGCGAGCGGCACGGCGGCGAACGCCTCGTTGATCTCCACGCGCTGGACGTCGCCGAGGCTCCAGCGAGCGCGTTCCAGCGCTTGGCGGACCGCGGGCACCGGACCGATGCCGAACATGCCGGGTTCGACCGCCGCGACTCCGTACGCGACCAGGCGGCCGATCGGTTCCAGCCGATTCTGATCGGCGAACGAGCGATCGGCGACGATCATCGCCGCGGCGCCGCTGTTGAGACCCGGCGCATTGCCCGCGGTGATCGTGCCGTCCTTGCGAAACGCCGGCTTCAGCTTGGCCAGCACGTCCAACGTCGTCTCCGGCCGATTGGCTTCGTCGGTATCGAACATCTGCGGACCTTTTCGCCCCTTGATTTCGACGCCGACGATCTCCGCCGCGAAGCGGCCGGCTTTCTGGGCAGCGGCGAAACGCTGCTGCGAGCGCTCGGCCCATCGATCCTGGTCTTCGCGCGTAATCTTGAAGCGCGTTACGAGATCCTCGGTGTGCCAGCCCGAGTGCTCGCCCGAGAACGCGTCGTTGAGCCCGTCGCGCAGCATGCTGTCGTAGATCTCGGCGTCGCCCATGCGATAGCCCCAGCGTCCGCCCGGCCATCAGGTACGGAGCCTGGTCCATGTTCTCCATGCCGCCAGCGATAGCGGCGTCGGCGTCGCCGAGCCAGATCTCCTGCGCAGCCGAGGCGATCGCCTGCGCGCCGGAGCCGCAGACGCGATTGACCGTCATCGCGGGGACCGCGACCGGAACGCCGCCGCTGATCGCCGCTTGCCGTGCCGGGTTCATGCGGTTGCCTGCCTGGATGACGTTGCCCATCACCACGCTGCCGACTCGCGCTGGATCGATGCCGGAACGCCGCACCGTTTCGCGCACGACCGCGGCGCCGAGCTCGGTCGCCGGTGTCGCCTTCAACGTGCCGTTGTAGGTTCCGATCGCCGTGCGAACCGGGTGGCACAGGACGACCTCTCGCGCTTGCATTCGAATCTCCTTCGATCAGGGCCGCGCCCTAGTGTTGTTGCGCGCCAGGGCAGCCAACCTCCGGCTGATGCGCCCGACCGTCGCATCCCCCGGCTCCGCGCGCACGGAGAAGCCCATCGAACGGGCGAGGCGCAGCATGGCAGCGTTGGTCGGCAGAACGACGCCGGCTGCTTCGCGATATCCCTGCGCTCGCGGCGTGCTCCAGCAGCGTCTCGAGCAGCCGGCGGCCCAGTCCCTTGCCCTGCCACGCATCGGCGAGCACGAGCGCGACATCCGCGCTGGACTTTGACGCATCGACGACATAGCGGCCGACCCCGACGAATTGCTCGACGCCATTGCTTCCGGTGGTCACGGCAAACGCCATGTGCCGGCGATAGTCGATGTGCGTCATACGAGTCGATCCATTCGGGCGTGACCTTGGTCCCGCCGCTCAGCATGCGTTGATAGCGGGATTCGCGGGAAAGCGCACGGACGAACGCTTCCTCGAGCTCGCCGTCGTCGTGGCGGATCGGACGCACGAAGAGCGACTGGCCGGAGGCCAGTGTCCAGGTTCGGGAGAGGTGTGCCGGATAGCTGTCCAGCCAGGGCGGGGCACTCTCCGGCGGGAGGGAAGGCGTTTGATGGCTGGGTGTCATGGCGGCGGCGGCCCGAAGGCAACTTGACATAGGCGTATATACGCGTAATATGAGCGCATATACGCCTATTGTCAAGTCCCTGAGGAGACGCTGATGCCCTCCGACGCTGCCGATCCCGTCCGCGGAATGCAATTGCCTGGCCCTGCGCCAGGCCAGCCCGCCACGTCACCCAGTTCTACGACCAGTGCCTGGCGCCTACCGGGCTGCGCACGACACAGCTTTCGATCCTGGCGAAGCTGAAGCGGCTGGGACCGCTGACGATCAACGCGCTCGCCCGCGAGCTGGTCATGGATCGCACGACGCTGGGACGGACGATGCTGCCGCTGGAGCGTGACGGCCTCATCGGCATCAGAGGACGGGGCCGTGGATCGCCGCAGCAAGGAACTGCACCTGACCAAAGCCGGCGCCGAGCGGCTTCGCGTTGCGCGGAAGCTGTGGAGTCGAGGCCCAGATGCAATTCGAGGCGGCGTTCGGAGGCGATCGCGCATCGAAGCTGCGCAGCGAGCTGCGCGCCGTTGCGTCGAGCGAGCTCGCGCGGCGCGCACCGTGACATCTCGAAGCAGTTCGACAACCGCATACCGGCTTCCCGGTACCGGATCGGCGAAGGAGCGATAGATGGCCAAGCTCGACGGAAAAACAGCGCTGGTGACCGGCGGCACCAGCGGCATCGGTCTCGCGACGGCGAAGCGGTTCGTGAGCGAAGGCGCTTACGTCTACATAACCGGGCGACGCGAGGCGGAGCTCTCCTCGGCGGTCCAGGAGATCGGAGAGAACGTGACCGGCGTGCAGGGAGACGTGGCGAACGTCGCCGACCTCGACCGCCTGTTCGCGCAAATCAAGCGCGAGAAGGGCGGGCTCGACGTTGTATTCGCGAATGCCGGTGTGGCGAAATATGCTAAATTCGGCGAGATCACCGAAGAGCTCTATGATTCGATTTTCGACGTCAATGTGAAGGGCCTCCTCTTCACCGTGCAGAAGGCGCTTCCGCTGCTGGTCGATGGTGGCTCGATCATCCTGAATGCGTCGGTCGTCGGCAGCAAAGGCCTGCCGTCGAACAGCGTTTACAGCGCCACCAAGGCCGCCGTGAGGTCGTTCGCGCGAACATGGACGACCGACCTGAAGGCTCGGCGCATTCGGGTCAACGCCGTGAGCCCCGGGTCCACCGATACGCCCGGACTGAACGGTCTGCTCGCCTCCTCGGAAACGGGCGAGCAACGGCGGAAGATGATTTCCAGTGTCGTCCCGCTCGGCAGGCTCGGCACGCCCGACGAGATCGCCAAGGCCGTCGTGTTTCTCGCCTCCGACGACAGCAGCTACGTCGCGGGGACCGAGTTGTTCGTCGACGGCGGTTTCGCGCAAGTGTAGACGTGGCGGCCACGCCCCATCCGGCAGGTGCGCGCAACGCGTGGATCGTCACGCTTGCCGCCGCCGCGATCCTGATGGTCACGATGGGCGCGCGGCAATCGCTCGGGCTGTTCGTCTCGCCTCTGAACGGTTCGACCGGTCTCGGCATCACGACGATCAGCCTCGCGCTCGCCGTCGGTCAATTCATGTGGGGTGCGGTCCAGCCGGTGGCCGGCGCGGTCGCGGACCGGTACGGTCCGGGAAAAGTATTGGTCGCCGGATTGGTCGTTCTCTCGATCGGCACCGCGTTGACGCCGTTCATGACGTCCGGTTTCGGACTCATCGTCTCCCTGGGCCTGCTTGCCGCGATCGGCTCGGGGGCCGGCAGCTTTTCGGTGTTGATCGGCGCCGCGTCCCGCCAACTGACCGAGGACAGGCGCGGCAAGGCGGCCGGCATCATCAACGCCGGCGGCTCGTTCGGACAATTCGTCTTCGCGCCGATCTCGCAAGGGTTGATCCAGGCGCTTGGATGGATGGGTGCGATGTGGTCGCTCGCGGTGATCACGCTGGGCGCGCTGCCCCTGGCCCGGGTGGTCAGCCCGTCCCTGCGGCTCGACGCAGCGCTGATGCACCGCCTGTTCGACGAGCACAAATTTGTCCGCGTGGCGCATCTCGCTGCCGAGTTCCACGTCGATCGCTCCATCAGCGATCCGGAAGCGTTCCTGCAGACCAACGTGCTCGGCACGTTCACCTTGCTGAAGGCCGCGCTCGATGCCTGGCGCGGCGGCAACGCTCTACAGCGCGCGCTTCCTCCATGTCTCGACCGACGAGGTCTATGGCTCGCTCGGCCCGTCTGACCCGGCATTCACGGAGCAATCGCCGTATCGCCCGAATTCACCCTACGCCGCCAGCAAGGCTTCGAAGCGATCATCTGGTCCGCGCGTTCATCGCCACCTACGGCATGCCGGCGCTTATCACCAATTGCTCGAACAACTACGGGTCCTACCAGCATCCGGAAAAATTGATTCCCTGATGATCATTCATGCGCTGGAGGGAAAGCCGCTGCCGGTCTATGGCGACGGCTCCAACGTCCGCGACTGGCTGCACGTCTCCGATCACTGCGGTGCCCTGATCAAGGTGATCGAGCGCGGCCGCCCTGGTGAAACCTATAATGTCGGCGGCGGCGACGAGCGCAACAACCGCGCGGTGGTGGGCCTGATCTGCGATACGATCGACCGCGCCTTCGCGGCCGACCCAGCGCTGGCTACCCGCTTCCCCGCTTGCCCGGCCGCGTCGGGCGGCACGACACGGACCCTCATCACCTATGTGACCGATCGTCCGGGCCACGACCACCGCTATGCCATCAACGCGACCAAGCTCGCCACCGAACTCGGCAGCCGCTGCAGTGTCGATTTTGAAAGCGGGCTCGAGCGCACCGTGCACTGGTACCTCGACCACGAGGAGTGGTGGCGCGACGTCACCAGCGGAGCCTACAAGGCCTGGATCGACAAGAACTACGGCTACCGGATCGCGGTCTAGCCGGCCATGCGCATCCTCGTGCTCAACGCCGACTATCCGCGTTTTCTTGCCTGGCTCTATCGCCGGCAGCCCGGCCTCGAAAACGCCACCTATGCCGCACAGATGGCGACACGAAACAGCAGCCTGTTCGGGGTTGCCGATTTCACTCGCGCAATTTCACTGCATTGGGCCACCCCGCGGCGGAGGTTCACGTCAATAATCCCTGGCTCCAGGGCGCATGGGCGCGCGAGCATGGAATGACGATCGAAGCGGCGGAGCCGTCGGCGGCGATCGGGAGCGACGCGCTTCCCGGCTGGCTGCAGCGCGCCGTAGCGCCGTTCAAGCCGATGCTGCGGCCGCTCGCCCGCAAGGTCGGACTAAGTCCGAAGCTCGATGCACAGGCTGAACGCATCCTGCTGGCCCAGATCGAGGATTTCAAACCCGACCTCGTGCTCAATCAGGACACGTTTCATGTCGACACCGGCCTGATGCGGCGCATCAAGCGGATCGGCAATCCGATCCTGATCGGCCAGATCGGCATCGCGCCCTCGCGCGGCGAGGATTGGGCCGTCTATGATCTGGTGATGTCCCAGCTGGGCGCGACGGTGAGCTTCTTTCGGAGCATTGGCGTTCGCGCGGAGGTGAACCATTTGGCGTTCGAACCGGCCCTTCTCGATGCGCTGCCGGCCGCCCCCGCCACGGACATCGTCGTCTCCTTTGTCGGCACGGTCTCTCCCGATCACCGGCAGCGCATTGCGCTCCTCAAGGCGGTGGCTGAACGCTACGAACTCAAGCTGTTCGAAATCCACCCAGACACTTCCCGCGTCCTCTCCGCTCCTTCGCTGCTTTCAGGGCGAAGTCTGGGGCGCCGACATGTATCGGGCGCTGCGGCGCTCCAGGATCACGCTCAATTCCCATATCGATATGGCCGGCCGCGAAGCCGGCAACATGCGGCTGTTCGAGGCTACTGGCGTCGGCACATTCCTGCTGACCGACTTCAAGGACAATCTCCACACCCTGTTCGAACCGGATCGCGACGTAGCGGCTTGGCGCTCGGTTGACGATTGCCTAAACGCGATCGACCGCTATCTCAACGACGAAGACGCCCGCGCCGCGGTCGCTCGTGCGGGCAAGGCCAGAACGATGGCACAACATACCTATCGCCAGCGCGCTGCGGAGATTCTCGGCTTTGTCGACGCGTTACGAGTGCCGCGATGAAACTTTCCCGGATCGTCAGGCAGATCGGCAAACGCGTTGTTCAGGCAACCCCGATCCTGCGGCGGCATGTCCTACGTCGACCGATTACCAACTGCTCAGCGATCTCTGACCGGCCAAGCGTCATATCGGGTATCCCAGGCGTCGACGACCTTCATCTACTTCCTGGCAACGATCGCAATCGTCGGCGCGCTACGTGCCTCATGGTCGCGCGGCATCGTTTTCTGGGCACTGATGACGTACGCCATGGCTCTGGTGGTCACGGGCCTGGTGCATGACAGCCTCGCGCGGAACTTGTGGGTCCTGCCGCTGTCGGCGTTGATTGTCACGAGCACCCGGAGTTTGACCATCGATCTCTTGCTTCGGCACCTGCGCATCGTCGGACGCATCATCACCGGAGCCAGCCTGTACCTAGCGCTGACCAACTACGCGTCCGTGCAATTCACTGACAATGGGCGAACGCTGCTTGGTTTCTCTCAATTGAGTGGCGCGACCCCGCATCCAAACGTTCTAGGAGCCGTGGCGGCCTTCGCGCTTGTCTTCGAAGTCGCGCCCGCCGGCCGGCGAGGGCTCGGAAACTTGTTCGGCGTCGTGACAGCCACTTCCTGTCTCACGTTGGCGCAATCTCACGCTGGATGGCTCATGGCAGGGCTAGGACTCGCCGTCTTGCTGTTCGGACGACGCAAGGTTCGGATACGAGGAGTGCGTGTCGGTGCGATTGCCCTGGCTGGCTTGTTCTTCGCCTTCTTTGCCTACCGCTCGGTGGCGACGGCGCCAGGTAGCTCCCTGATACCCGGTTGGCGACTCCTCGATGGCCGAACAGAAGTATGGAATATCGCGCTGCAACCCTTCCGGGGGAACCTATGGTGGGGTGGCGGTCCCGCAGTCTTTGATCTCCAGTTCCGCGGACAGAACGGTGATCTCGGTGCCGCTGTCGGGCAAGCGCACAATCAACTGATTCAAGCTCTGGCGACAGGCGGACTAGTTGTCGGGGCGTGTTTCGTATTCCTCGTCGTAGCGTGGGTGACGACGGCAGTGAAACGCTGGCGCCTGGGCATCTACGTCCCGGCGTGCTTGGTCGTGATGTTGCTTGTCGACTCTATGGTGGAGTCCGCCCATGCGGGGGTACCTCACGGTGCAGACCTTTATGACGCTGGCGACCCTCATGGCACTCCGCGCGCAGACCTCGAACCATCGATCCGAACCGCCCCCCGTGCAAGAGAGCGACGATGCTGAGCGGACGGACGGGTCGGTGGCCGACCTTGATGGTGCTGTCGCTGCGCAAGCTCAGGCGGCCCCTGCACGGGCCATACTCCGCGGCGGCTACTGGGCCTGACTCCTTTACGCACCGCGCCCGCGCCTTGGCTCGTTGCTCGTGGAAGGCAGCCGTTTGCTGACTGACGAGCGGGTGCAGACCGATTTCGCTGATTCGCCCTGCTCCCGTGGGTGCCGGAATGAGGGAGCCGTCGCGTCGGGTCTGAGAGAATCGCCTCTCGTGGGCGTCGACCGGGCAGCGGAGCCGCTTGTCGGTCACGGCAGGCGCGCATGAGCCGCGTCCGAATGGTCGCTGGCGGCGCAGCGATCCTGGTCGGCTCACAGGTGGTCGTCACCGTCGTCCAGGTCGGAACCGGGGCCGCCACCGCGCGGTTGCTGGCGCCATCGGCGTTCGGTTCCTTCGCCGCCGCCATGGCGATCACCGGTCTTCTTGGCGTGATGCTGACCTCCGCGACCGCGACCGCTGTCCTCCGCGAGGACGACCTCACCCCTCCCCGCGTGTGGAAGCTGTGGAGAAGCGCCTTCGCCCTGGGCCTTCTGGGTGCCGCCGCCACCTGGCTCGCGGCGCCCGCGTGGGCCGCGCTCTATCATTCGCCGTCGGCAGAGCCCTTGGTCCGGTGGCTGAGCATCCAGGTCGGGCTGGCGCCCCTTGCCGTGACCAGTGCGGCGCTGCTGCGGCGGGAACGCCGCCACTGGGCAGACGCGGTGACGCAGGCCGGGTCGGTGATCGTCGGACTCGTGGTAGGAGTGGCGGCCGTATGGACGTGGCGGGAGCCCGTCCTCCTGGTTGTGTCGCCGATCCTCGCCTCGGCGGGTCTGCTCCTGGGCACCGTCGTGCTGCGACGGACTCGCTACCCCTGGGCGCATCCCGACCGTGAATGGTCCGTACGTCGTGCGAACACCCAGATCGTGCTCCAGAACCTCTACTTCTTCGCGCTCAGCGCGGTGCCGGTCTGGCTGGTGAGCCGGGTGGGCGACGACCATGAGCTTGGGCTGTTCTCCCGTGCCTCAGCCATTCCCAGCATGGTTGTCGCCGCTGCGACCATCGGTCTGGTGCGTTCGGTGCAGCCCTACTACCGCTCAGTCGCCCGCGAGAACCAGGGAGCCGCTCTCCGTGACCTCGTGGTGATGACGGGTGCGGTCGGGATCCCCGTGATGACCTTGGTCGCAGCCTGCGCGCAGCCGCTGATCACGGTGTGGTTGGGGCCGGCCTGGGTGGACGGCGCGCGCTACGTCCCGATCGTCGCCGCGGGGAGCGCGGCGTACCTGATGTTCACGCTGCTGGCGAACGCAGCCGAGACCCTGAACTACCTCCGAGAGGTGCGGATCGCCCAGCTCGCCATGCTTCCTGCCTTGCTGGTGGTCGCAGTGGTGTCGTTCGCACTCGGGTCGGCGCAGGTGGCGGCGGCGACCATGCTCGTGGTTGCCCTGCCTGGTCTGGTCGCGTTGGTGCGGGTGCTCGACCGTCAAGGCCTGACCAGGCTTCAGGGCGTCTTGCCCGCGACGACCATCCAGCTCGTCAGCGGTCTGGCGATTGGGATCGTGGGATGGTTGTGCGCCCGTGGCACCGACGGCCTTTCTCCGTGGGTGTCTCTGGTGCTCTCGGGGGCGCTGGTGGGAGTCCTCTTCGTGGTGACGCTGCCCCTGCGACCCGAGTGGAAAGTGATGCGCAGCCGTGGCCTCCTGCCCGCCCGAGTCCGGTCGTCGTCGGACGACTCGCAGGGGGTCCCGCTGTGAAGCTTGCAGAAGTGACCGCAGCCGGCACCGGGCGTCGCGGCGCCGGCCTGGGCAACGAGGTCATCGCGTGGGGAAAGTCGTACGCCGCCGCCGAGGCCCTCGGGCTGCGCCTTCTCGCGCCGCGATGGCTGCTGAACCGGTACGACCTCGGTGCACAGCTCGGCATCGGCCGAAGCGAGATGCTGCGCGCTGAGCTCGCTGCCCGACTGCTGCCTGCGGTCGAGGTCACCGAAGAGCTCTACCGGGCCACCGGCCACGCCGACTACGGCGAGGCTGTGGTGACCGCGCGCGACGACGGGCGCCTCGACGGGTCCAGGGTGCTGGTCACCTCGGGCATGTGGGGCGGATACGCCGCCATTGCAGGCGCCCGTCGCCCACTTCGCGACCGGCTGTTCGGCGTACCTGGCGCGCGCGAGCTAGCCGCCTCCGCGACCAGTCATTCACCGGTCACCGTCGGGCTGCATGTGCGTCGGGGCGACTTCGACGGCGCCGGCCCCTCCGCCGGATCTTTCAACCGCCCGATCCCCACCGGCTGGTTCGTCGCCGTTGTCCGGTCCCTCCAGGACCAGCTCGGAGAGGCCTCATATGTCGTGTGTACCGACGCGGACGAGGGGGAGCTTCCCGAGCTGGCCTCGCTGCCCGGGGTCCGTGTGGTCAGGGGAGAGGGCGCATCGGCACCGATACAGGAGCTGGCCGTGCTCGCGTCCTGCGACCTGCTCGTCTGCTCGGTCTCGAGCTTCTCCATGTTGGCGGCCTTCCTCTCCGACCGGCCCTACCTGTGGTTCGAGCCACAGCTCACGCCGGTCGACGGACTACGTGACCATCTGGGGCGACGAGGCGCCCAGCGTCGTCGATGACTCCCTCACTCGGCAGGCGATCGCCCTGCGTTCGAACGACGTACGTCCCAGGGGGACACCGGTCCCGGCGTCCGGTCAGGTCACGCTGGGGCGCGCTGATCTGGTGACCCCTGACGGCGGGTGGGATCGCCGGCGAGACCTGCTCTACTACGGTGCCGTGCCACGCGATTGCGGCCGCTGGAGGAGAGCCGACATGACGACGATCGACGTGCTGATGACCTCCCACAACCGGTGCGCCAAGACGCTGGCCTGCCTCGCATCGCTGGCCGACCAGCACGTCGACGCCGAGGTGAGGGTCGTGCTGGTGGACGCCGGGAGCAACGACGGCACCCAGGAGCAGGTCGCCGCCACCTTCCCCGACACCGTGATCGTCCCCGCGGGGACAGACGTCTTCTGGGGACAAGGGATGCGGATCGCCGCCGAGCACGCGCGCCGCCGAGGCCGACTATCCACCTCTGGCTGAACGACGACGTCGTTCTCGACCCCGATGCCCTGTCGGCCTTGCTCCGATCGGTGGGGCCGATCGGATCGTCGTGGGCAAGCTCCAGGACGATCCAGGGTCGCCGACGTACGGCGGGCTGGTGTCCGCGGGACTTGAGCGCCTGTCCTACGCCCGCCGCCGTCTCGGCGGACGCCGATGCCCGTCGACACCATGAACGGCAACGTCGTGCTGGTCGGCAAGCGACGTCGTCGACGCGATCGGGCTCGTACGCGGAGGCCTCTTTCCGCCATCAGTTCGGCGATGTTGACTACGGGTTCCAGCGCCGGACGTGCGGGCTTCGAGGTTGTCAGGCCCTGACACCGTCGGCGTCTGCTCGCACAACCCTCCGCTGGCGAGCCGTATGCGGACCACCACTCAGGGAGCGCTGGCGAGCGGTGACGGCGATCAAGGCGCTGCCTCCGCGGATGTGGCTGAACGCGTGCCTGCGGCACGGTGGCGTGCTGGCACCGGTGTACTTCGCCCTTCCCTATCTCCGGGTCCTGCGGCGTGCACGGTCGGAGTCGAAGGCGTGAGAGTCACGATCGCCGGGCCGATCGATCTCCAGGTGCTGCAGCCGCTCCTCGACTCCGAGTTGACACGTCCCGGGTACAGCTTCCCATGACCGCCCACCTCGTCGACGCGCTCGTCGGTCTGGATGTCGACGTCTCCAGTCGTCGCGAACCGATGCCTACGGTCACCACGGCGTACCGTCTGCACGGACCACGCCTTGGACGTTCGTGTCGTACCGATGCGGCCTCGGGCGCGATACGCGTGCCCAGACTTCTTCCGCGCAGAGCGCACTGGTATCAAACAAGCTGATCGCAGGACTTGCGGCCCGACGTGATCCACGCCCACTGGACGTACGAGTTCGCCCTCGCCGCTGCAGAAGACTCGCATTCCGAGCACTGGTCACCGTTCACGACTGGGCGCCGTCGATCCTCGCCCACCATCGGGACGCCTACCGAGGCGCAGCGCCTGGCCATGCAGGTCCGCGCGATCACCGGAGCACGGCACCTGAGCGCGGTGTCGCCACCGATCCAGCGCCAGGTGGAGAAGATCTATCGGAAACGGTCGCCCTGGTCCCCAATGGGCTGCCGGACGACTACTTCCGCGAACGTCGCCACCAACTTCCGACCGGGTCACTTACGGCGCGCTCGTCAACGGTGACGACCACTCGGAAGAACCTGCGAACCTTGCTCCGCGCCTTCGAGGCTGTCGCGACCATGTGCGAGGCGAGCGTCTCGTACTGGCCGGCGGGGGATGCGCGCCGGGCGACCCGCTCCACACGTGGGCGGTCGAGCACGGTTCTGGATCGCCAAGTCACCTTTCGCGGGCCGATGAGACCCGCGGAGGTGCCCGCCTACCTGGCGGGTCTCGACGTGTTCGTCCACCCTGCGCTCGAGGAGTCGCTTCGGGATGGTGATCCTCGAAGCCATGGCGGGCGGCGTGCCCGTCATCGGAGGTGAGCGCAGCGGCGCGGTCCCGTGGGTGTTGGCGATCGGCCGAGCTGGAATGCTGCACCGACGTGCGCGATCCCGAGGCGCTCGCGACGAGCGATGGAAGTCATGTGCGACCCCGACGTGAGGACCGGCTACTCGGTGCGAGGGAAGGCTCGCGCCGAGGAATTTCGGATGGACGCGATCGCAGCCCACTACCTCGCGCTCTTCGACCGCATCCTCGCTGGGAGGCCAGCCCCCCGTCTCGCCAGGGCGCTCATTAGGGTGAGTCGCGAAAGCGGGAGATCCATCCAGCCAAGGTCGGTGTGTCATGACGTCGAGGGACCTGGATGTGGCCGTCCTCGCACTGGCAAGGGACTGCGCCGCGACGCTTCCCGGGGCGCTGGAAGCTGTCGCGGAACTCTCGCACCTCGGAGTGAGGATCCACTTGTACGTCGGGGAGAACGGATCCCGAGACGATACGCGTGAGCTGCTGCGTCGCGCTGACCCGAGCCTCGTCACGACGGTCGACACCTCGGAGATAGCGACCGAACCAGACCGACTCAAACGCATTGCACGTGCGCGCACCCTCGTCGCAGCCGTCGCCCGAGATGAGTCAGAGTCACGTGTGAGCACCGTGCTCGTGGTCGACCTCGACGAGCCGTTCCTCGAGAGCGTCCCCAGTGCTGAGATCGCCGCGTTGGTCGAGCGGGTTCTGGACGACCCCGACCACTTCGCCCTTGGCGCCACCTCACATCCGTACTACGACCTCCTGGCGTTCGAGGATGCTCGACATTCTTTCGTGGGACTGGAGAGCCGTCTCCGTGCGCGAAGGCGGAACCCTTGGCGTTACTGGACAATCTTCCGAGATGAGATCTACCCCAGCGCAACGCAGCCTCACTCGACCCGAGCCGATCGAGGCCGTCTCGGCGTTCAACGGCTTCTGCCTGTACGACGCCGCCCACTATTTCTCCGCGTCGTATGCCCAGCCCGTCGGTGAACCGACTGCTTGTGAGCATGTGGTGCTGAACCGACGAAGTAGCTGCGAAGACCGGGAAACTCATCGTGATCGACCCGTCGATCGTGGTGCCCGCTCCTCGAGAGCACGCACCGCATACGGCCGTGGGGTTCTTCTGGCGCCGCGGACTCAAGGCAGGGAAGGCAGTGACCGGACGAGTCACGTCCAGGATCACCAGGCGGTGATGCAGCAGGCTCTAACTGGGTTCAGGCACGGTGGCGCAGTGCGGACGACCACGAAGCGCGGGTTGCCGATCAGGTAGCGGCGCCAGAGGCGGCGGGGCTCGCGCGAGAGCCGGTAGATCCACTCGAAGCCAGAGCCGTGGAGGAAGGCCGGCGCCTCGGACACCGCTCCCGACCAGAAGTCGAAGGCAGCGCCGACCGGCACGATCGGCATCTCCAGCAGCGGCGCGAGACGACGTACGACGTAGTCCTGGTTGGGCGTGCCCAGCCCGACCCACAGGATGTTCGCGCCGGAGGCACGGACCCGGACGGCGAGGTCGAACAGGTCCTCGTCAGAGAGTGGTGCGAAGGGCGGGGTCTCCGTACCGACGATCGACACGCCCGGCACTGCCTCACGCAGCCCGTCGGCCATGCCGTCGGCCACGCCGTCCTTGCCGCCCCACAGGTAGTGGTGCGCGAGACCGACCCCGGCAGCCGCGACTGCTCCGACCAGCCCGGGACCGCGGACCGGGCCGGAAACGCCCTGGGTGCGGCCCAGCCAGGCAACGGGAGTGCCGTCGGCGAGGTTGAGGTCACTGGCGAGGAGAGCGTCGCGCAGCACGGGGTCCCGGTCGACCAGGGAGAGTGTGTAGGCGTTGCAGAGGTGGACCTGGAAGGTCGTGCCGGTCACCGCCGCGTCGACGATGCGCACCGCAGCCGCTGTCGTGTCGAGGTCAGCGATCGGGATCCGGCAGACGGGGTAGGTGCGAACCTCGGAGGTGGCCGATGCGCGCGGCGCCATCGGCGGGTCGAGGGTGTCGGTCACAAGGTAAAGAATCTCATGCGGCACGCGTTCTGTTCGCAATATCGACCACCGCGGCGGGCAGAAAGTGGGCGGGATCACTGA
The DNA here is from genome assembly GCA_963761515.1 of uncultured Actinomycetota bacterium. Classification (GTDB taxonomy): domain Bacteria; phylum Actinomycetota; class Actinomycetes; order Propionibacteriales; family Nocardioidaceae; genus Nocardioides. Next base: position 111,079 of record CAVXHO010000036.1, on the reverse strand, counting down.
CCCGGATCGGCCATGCCGTGAGACCCGAAATGACCAACGTCACCTGCGGTTGGTGAAGAATGACCGGCGTCCCTCCCTCACCATCGACTGGAGCTTGCTGTGCCTCGAGCACTCATCACGGGCGTCACCGGCCAGGACGGGTCCTATCTTGCCGAGCTCCTCCTCGGCAAGGGCTACGAGGTGCACGGTCTGATCCGCCGCGCGTCGCTGTTCAACACCGGCCGGATCGACCACCTCTACCGCGACCCGCACGAGAAGGACGCGCGGATGTTTCTCCACTACGGCGACCTCACCGACGGCGCCCGACTGGTCACCCTGATGCGCGAGATCGACCCCGACGAGGTCTACAACCTCGGTGCGCAGTCCCACGTCCGGGTCTCCTTCGACGAGCCCGAGCACACGGGCAACGCGACCGCGCTCGGCGCGATGCGTCTCCTCGAAGCCGTCCGGATGTCCGGCGTCGACTGCCGCTACTACCAGGCGTCCAGCTCGGAGATGTTCGGCGCCGCCCCGCCGCCACAGGACGAGTCGACGCCGTTCTACCCGCGCTCGCCGTACGGCGTCGCCAAGGTCTACGCCTACTGGGCGACCAGGAACTACCGCGAGGCCTACGGTCTCTACGCCGTCAACGGCGTCCTCTTCAACCACGAGTCGCCGCGCCGCGGCGAGACGTTCGTGACCCGCAAGGTCACCCGGGCGGTCGCCCGGATCAAGGCGGGCCTCGACGAGCACATCTACATGGGCAACCTCGACGCCGAGCGTGACTGGGGCTACGCCCCGGAGTACGTCGAGGGCATGTGGCGGATGCTCCAGGCCGACGAGCCCGACGACTTCGTGCTCGCCACCGGGAGCTCCATCTCGGTGCGCGACTTCATCGAGGCCTCGTTCAGCCACGCCGGGCTCGACTGGGAGGAGCACATCCGCTTCGACGACCGCTACCTGCGTCCCTCCGAGGTCGACGCCCTGTGCGGCGACCCGGGCAAGGCCGAGCGGGTGCTGGGCTGGAAGGCGACCGTCGACGGGAAGCGGCTGGCGCAGATCATGGTCGACGCCGACATCGAGGCCCTCGAGCACGAGGGCCGCCCGTGGATCGACCATCCCGACCTGGCCGGCTGGCCGGCGACGCCATGACCGGCTTCGAGCCCGGGCCGCTCGACCGCGACGCCACGACGTACGTCGCCGGACACCGCGGCATGGTCGGCTCCGCGATCTGGCGCCGGCTGGAGGCGGCCGGCTTCACCGACCTGCGGGGTCGTTCCTCGTCCGAGGTCGACCTCCGCGAACGCGGCGCGGTCTTCGACTATCTCGCCGAGATCAAGCCGCGCTACGTCGTGCTGGCGGCCGCGAAGGTCGGTGGCATCCTCGCCAACGACTCCCACCCGGTCGAGTTCCTCTCCGACAACCTCCGGATCCAGACCAACGTGCTCGACGCGGCCCTCGAGCAGCGCGTCGAGCGGTTGCTGTTCCTCGGCTCGTCGTGCATCTACCCGCGTCTCGCGCCGCAGCCGATCCGCGAGGACTCCCTGCTCACCGGTCCGCTCGAGGCGACCAACGACGCCTACGCGATCGCCAAGATCGCCGGGATCCTCGGCGTGCAAGCGGTCCGCCGCGAGTACGGCCTGCCGTGGATCTCCGCGATGCCGACCAACCTCTACGGCCCCGGCGACAACTACTCGCCGACCGGGAGCCACGTCCTGCCCGCGCTGATCCGGCGGTACGACGAGGCCCGCGCGGCCGGCGTCCCCACCGTCACGAACTGGGGGAGCGGGTCACCACGCCGCGAGTTCCTCCACGTCGACGACCTGGCCGACGCCTGCCTCCACCTGCTCGAGCACTACGACGGGCCGGAGCAGGTCAACGTCGGCACCGGCAAGGACGCGACCATCAAGGAGATCGCCGGGCTCGTGGCCGCGGCCGTCGGCTTCGAGGGCGAGACCGTGTGGGACATCACCAAGCCCGACGGCACGCCACGCAAGCTCCTCGACGTCGGCAAGCTGCACGACCTGGGCTGGACCGCCCAGACGTCGCTCGCCGACGGGCTCACCGCCACGGTCGCGTGGTTCCGCGAGCACTCGACCGAGCTGCGCGAGGTCGGCTGAGCCTGCCTTCGTCGGTCGAGCTCGTCGAGACCACGGTCAAGGTCGCGGCCATGTCACCGGGTCTCGAGACGGTCGCAGAGCGACCTCCTCGACCGCCCAGCGATTGGTCGCGACCTCCTCGACCAGCGATTGGTCGCGACCTCCTCGACCGGCGATTGGTCGCGACCTCCTCGACGGACGAGAACTCCGTCAGGAGCCGGAGTTGATCATCCCGGCGCCGACGGTGACGCCGGTGGCCTCGTCGATCAGGATGAACGAGCCCGTGGTGCGGTTCTTCGAGTAGGGGTCGCACAGCAGCGGCACCGTGGTGCGCAGCTGGACGCGGCCGATCTCGTTGAGGCCGAGCTCCTTGGTGTCCTGGTCGCGGTGCAGGGTGTTGACGTCGAGCCGGTACTGGATGTCCTTGACCAGGGCCCGACCCATCCGCGTGGTGTGCTTGATGGCGAGCTTCTGGCGCGGGCGCAGCGGCTCGTTGGTCATCCAGCAGACCATCGCGTCGATGTCCTGGCTCGGCTTCGGCGCGTTCTTGACCCGGGCGATCATGTCGCCGCGGCTCACGTCGACGTCGTCCTCGAGCCGGACCGTGACCGACATCGGCGGGAACGCCTCGTCGATCTCCTTGTCGAACAGGTCGATGCCCTGGATCGTCGAGGTCATGCCGCTGGGCAGGATGACGACCTCGTCGCCCGGCTTCAGCACGCCACCGGCGACCTGCCCGGCGTACCCGCGGTAGTCGTGGTGCTGGTCGGACTTCGGGCGTACGACGTACTGCACCGGGAAGCGGGTGTCGACCAGGTCGCGGTCGGAGGCGACGTGGACGTGCTCGAGGTGGTGCATGAGCGTCGGGCCGTCGTACCACGGGGTGTTCTCCGAGCGGGTCACGACGTTGTCGCCCTTGAGCGCCGAGATCGGGACGACCGCGAGGTCGGGGATCGACAGCTTGGTGGCGAAGTTCGTGAACTCGTCGTGGATCCGGTCGTAGATCTCCTGCGACCAGTCGACGAGGTCCATCTTGTTGATCGCGAGCACGAGGTGGGGCACCCGCAGCAGCGACAGCAGTACGGCGTGCCGGCGGCTCTGCTCGGTCAGGCCCTGGCGGGCGTCGACCAGCACGAGCCCGAGGTCGGCGGTCGAGGCGCCGGTGACCATGTTGCGGGTGTACTGGATGTGCCCCGGGGTGTCGGCGATGATGAACTTGCGGGCCGGCGGTCGCGAAGTAGCGGTAGGCGACGTCGATGGTGATGCCCTGCTCGCGCTCGGAGCGCAGACCGTCGGTCAGCAGAGCCAGGTCGGTGTAGTCGTAGCCGCGCGAGTGGCTGGTGGCCTCGACGGCCTCCAGCTGGTCCTCGAAGATCGACTTCGAGTCGAGGAGCAGCCGCCCGATGAGGGTGGACTTCCCGTCGTCGACCGAGCCGGCCGTGGCGAATCGGAGCAGGTCCATCAGAAGTAGCCTTCCTTCTTCCGGTCCTCCATGGCTGCTTCGGAGAACCGGTCGTCGCCTCGGGTCGCGCCGCGCTCGGTGACGCGGGCGATGGCGACCTCCTCGATGATCTTGGGGATGGAGTCGGCGTCGGACTCGACCGCTCCGGTCAGGGTGAGGTCGCCGACGGTGCGGAACCGCACGGTCTTCTCGACGACCTCCTCGCCCGGCTTGCACGGGTTGTGGCTGCTCTCGGTGAGCCACATGCCGTCGCGGTTGAAGACGCGGCGCTGGTGGGCGTAGTAGATCGACGGGATCTCGACGCCCTCCTGGCCCAGGTAGTGCCAGATGTCGAGCTCGGTCCAGTTGGACAGCGGGAAGATCCGCATGTGCTCGCCGCCGTGGATGCGGCCGTTGTAGAGGCTCCACAGCTCGGGGCGCTGCATCTTGGGGTCCCACTGGCCGAAGTCGTCGCGGTGGGAGTAGACGCGCTCCTTGGCGCGGGCCTTCTCCTCGTCGCGCCGGCCGCCACCGAAGGCGGCGGTGAAGCCGTTCTCCTCGATGGCGTGGAGGAGCGTCGCGGTCTGCATCCGGTTGCGGCTGGTCTTGCCGTCGTCGATGACGATCCCGCTTGGCGATCGCGTCCGTGACGCTGGCCACCACGAGGCGGACACCGAGCCGGTTGACCCAGTTGTCGCGGGTCTCGAGGACCTCGTCGAAGTCGAGGCCGGTGTCGACCTGGAGCAGCGGGAACGGGATCTTGGCCGGGTAGAACGCCTTCTCCGCGAGCCGGAGCATGACGATCGAGTCCTTGCCGCCGGAGAACATCAGCACCGGCTTCTCGAACTCGGCGGCGACCTCACGGAGGATGTGGATCGACTCGGCCTCGAGCTGGTCGAGCTGGCTCAGCTGATAGTCGGCATGGGTCGGTGGTGCGCTCATCGAATGTGGGGGCCTCTCCTCGGGACAGCAGCCATCATGCTATCGGCCGGGGCACAGAGCCCTAAACTCGGCGCGTGACCGACCACGTGCGGGGAGGGCCCGGGTCGACGTCCTCGGCCGAGGTCGGCGAGGTCGTCTGGCGCCACGCCGAGGCAGCGGCGTACGTCGAGTCCCCTGAGCGTGTGGTCGTGGTCGATCTCGATCATCTGGACCTCTCGCCGTACGTGTTCGAGGGCTCGGCGGCCCAGATCTGGATGTGTGTCGACGGTGACCGGACCGAGACCGAGATAGTGACGGATCTCGCAGAGGCCTACGACGTACCGACCGAGGTGGTCGACGCCCGACGTCCGGCAGTTCGTGGACCGGCTACGGGACCTGGGACTGATCGTCACCGGCTCCGTCCGCGGCACCGACGGGTGACGGGGTCCGCGCTCGAGCGGGCGCTCGCCCTCCAGCTCGGCCACCGTGGGCGATCCGTACATCGGCAGCCCCTGGGTGCGCCGGATCAGGCCCCAGACCACCGGCAGCACCACGACCATCGCGACGCCGACCAGGGCGATGAAGACCGGGTGCGTGCTGTCGTCGTCGCCGGCGCCGAGCGGCGCCCAGCCGGACTTGTCGAGCAGCGCGAGCCCCGACATGGTCAGCACGATCACGATCCCGCGGCGGATGAACGACTGCGGCACCCGCGGCGCGATCCGGCTGCCCAGGATGCTGCCCGGCGTCGAGCCGATCACCAGCGGGATCAGGATGTGCCAGTCGAGGCCGTTGAGCGCGATGTTGGAGATCGCGGCCGCGATCACCAGGGGCACGGCCTGCACGAGGTCGGTGCCGACCAGTCGCAGCGCGGACAGACCGGGGTAGAGCATGACGAGCGAGATCATGATCACCGAGCCGGAGCCGACGCTGGTGATGCCGACCAGCAGCCCGCCGAGGGCGCCGATCGCGATCGTCGGCAGCGGCCGGATGTGCGGGTCGGGGTCGGCCTGGGGACCGCCGCCGCGCACCCGGCGCAGGTTCACGTAGAGCCGGAGGGCGTACGTCGCCGCCGCGAACAGCAGCGCGAAGCCGATGCACTTCTTCAGCAGCACGTCGAGCTCTTCGGCCGAGCCGCGACGTGATGGATCAGGAAGGGCCCGATCAGGGCGAACGGGACGGACCCGATGATCAGCCACTTGGCGAGGGTCCAGTTCGGCTGGCCCTCCCGGGCGTGGGTGATCGCCCCGCCCGACTTGTAGATCGCGGCCGCGGTGAGGTCGGCGGTCGCCGACCGTCGAGGCGCCACCGACGCCGAGGAAGATCAGGGCCGGAGTCATCGACACGCGCCGCCGCCCATGCCGGTCAGACCGACGATGGTGCCGACCAAGAAGGCGGCGACGATGATCGAGAAGAAGTCAGCAGTGAGCCAGTCACCCATGGGCGCGGTCCTTCCACGGAAGGTAGGGCAAGGCGCGTAACTCTACCGTTTGACGCGACCTTGTCCAATTAGGTGGGACGGTCGCGCAGCCTCTCCACGACCACCTCCAGCATCCTCTCCATGGTGACGCCCGCGCGTCGCGCGGCCTCGGGGCCACGCCGGTAGGGATCGGCGATGTCGTGGTCCGGTGAGGCCGGGACGCGACGGCTCGCGAGCGCCTCGAGGAGCGCTCGGCCGTGCAGGGCGGGTCCGCGGCCTCGGCGCTCGCCACGAACTGGCCGAGCGTGAAGATCTTGCGGAAGGCGGCCGGGCGTTCCTCGAGCAGCCGGGTGCGATCGCGCCGCCTCGGCGGTCAGCACGACGTCCGCGGCGTCGATCAGCTCACCGGTCGCCGGCCGGCTCCGGAACCCGTCGACCTCGGTGTCCCAGCGCGCGAACTCCGCGTCCATGGTGTCGCTGACCGCTGCGGCGTCGTACCCGTCGGTGCCGGCGCTGCTGACCTCGACGCCGCCGTCGGGCCCGAACAGTCTCGACGGCGCGCAGCTCGAGGTACGGCGAGCGGCAGATGTTCGCCGTACACACGAACAGCACGCGGATCGGCTCGTGGTCTCCAGCGTCACGCCATCGGCGGACTCGCTCGACCCCGAGGCGGCCCGGCCAGACGTAGCCGGCGGCGGCGAGCGCCGCGAGCACCTCGTCGCGGCAGTCCTCGATCGAGCGGCCGGTGGTGTCGAGGCGCAGGTCGGCGTCGTCGGGCGCCTCGTAGGGAGGAGATCCCGGTGAAGTCGGGGATCTCGCCGCGTCGAGCCTTGGCGTAGAGGCCCTTGCGGTCGCGGCGCTCGCACTCCTCCAGGGAGTGGCCACGTGCACCAGGAAGAACGCGCCACCGGCGGCCGCCGTCATCGCCGGACGTCCGCGCGGGTCGCGTCGAACGGCGCGATCGGGCTGCAGACGGCGACGCCGCCGTGGCGCGGATCTCCGCGGCGACCCAGCCGATCCGGCGGATGTTGGTCTCGCGGTCCTCGCGGCTGAACGTGAGCCCCGTCGACAGGTGGTCCGGCGTACGACGTCGCCGTCCAGGCTCGTGACCGTCCGCTCCTCGCCGTGCTCGAGCAGCGAGTCGATGACCGCCTGGGCGACGGTCGACTTCCCGCTCCCCGACAGCCCGGTGAAGGACACCAGCCCTTGCTGCCGGCCCGGCCGGTCGGCCTCGACGATCGCGGCGATGTCGTCGGGGTAGTCGCCGTCGCCGTCCCCGAGGGCGAGCACCGGGTCGGGACCGGCGTACGCCGCCACCACCTGCACCCCAGGCTCGTGGTCGGTCAGCAGCGTCACCGTGCGAAGCGAGCGGTACCAGCAACACCGCGGCCGAGGGCAGCCGGCCGGCCGCCGCGAGCGAGGCCCCAGGAGGGCGACGGGGACAGATCCGGCGTGCCGGGCCCGGTCAGCGCGAGCAGCACGACCGCGCGTGCCCCAGCGCGCGCAGGCGCTCGATCTCGCCCTCGGTGAGCGCGTCCACGACCGGCGCCGAAGGTGGCGTGGGCCGGGCGGACCTGCGCAGGCGTCAGGTGGAGGCGCCGGAACGGCCCGTGCTGGGCGTGGGTGAGGGACTCGACCGCCGTCGGCGGCGAGGCGCGCGAGCGGCAGCCCTTCGGGTCGACCGGCTCCACCTCCTGGCCGGCGAGGTCGGGCGGCGGCCGAGAGTGACGGAGGACCCGGTTGGTGGAGTCGGTGACGGGGGCGAACGCCCCGCCGGTCAACAGCTCGAGGTCGGCCACCCGGGCGGTCGGGCAGTGTTGGGGCGTCGGCACGGGACCATCCTGCCAGCGTCAGTACCCTGGCCGGATGCCCGCGTCACACCCCTCTCCCGGTCCTGGCGCGCACCCCGCGAACGGTCCGCCGATCGTCCGTCCGGTGCCCGTCGCCGAGATCGTGCGCAACAGGTTCGTCGACGGCTCCGGTCGCTGGTCGCGATCGACGCGTCGGTGCCGTCGTACCGTCGGTCGGCGACGTCGAGAGCCCGATCCTCACGCTCGTGCAACAAGCCGATCCAGGCGCTCGGCATGGCGCAGCCGGTCTCGACCTGCCGCCGACCTGCTCGCCCTGGCCTGCCCTCCACTCCAACCGTTCCACATCGACGGCGTACGACGGATCCTCGGCACGCCGGGCTCTCCAGAGGACCGCGACCTGCAGACGCCGCCCGACTACCCGCTACGACGACGCAGGCGCAAGCCCTGATCCACGACGGCCGGCAGCAAGGCGCCGTCCCTTCATGGGTTGCCGGCAAGCGCGCCGCGATGCTCGCGACCTGCGCGGCCAACGGCTGGCCGACCAGACCTACCGCGACCCGGACCACCCGCTGCAGCAAGCGATCGCGGCGACCTTCGCCGAGCTGACCGGCGAGCCGATCGCGGTCACCGCGGTCAACAGGTGCGGTGCACCGCTGCTCTCCGCGTCGCTCGTCGGCCTCGCGCGGGCGCTCAGACGGGTGGCGCTCGGCGTCAACGGCCCGGACCCGGCGCGCGCCGTCGGCCGGATCGCCGACGCCATCCGCGGCCACCCGGCGTACGTCTCGGGGACGACGCGCGTCAGCGCGCCCTGCTCACCGCCATCCCGGGCGCGATCGGCAAGGCCGGCGCGGCGTGCTGCTCGCCGTGGCCTCGCCAACGGACGCGCCTTCGCGCTCAAGGCCGACGACGGCGCCCCCCGGTGCGGACCAGGTCCTGATGGCCGAGGCGCTGCGGCGTACCGATGGTGTCCTCGACGACCCGGCGTCGACGCAGAGGCCGTACGTCGACCGGGTCGTCGAGCTGCTCGGCGGCCGGGTCCGCGTCGGAGGATCCGGCCGCTCCCCGTGATCGCCGGACTCGTGCTCGTCGCGCTCGTCCTCACCGCCCACTACACCCGAGACCGTGGAGCGGTCGCCGGCTACGTGCTGATCGCGATCTCGATCGTCTGGATCCTCGTCGACAAGCGCTTGAGAAGGCCCGGTGCGTGACGATCAACAGGACCCGCGGACTCCACGGCCGGCGACCTGGCCGGGCTGGCGGGCATCGGGCTGGGGCTCCACCACGTGAGCCCGACGTCGTCGCGAGGCGACCTTGCCGCTGCGTGCGCCGCTGAGCGACCCAAAGTACGTGGCCGGCCGGCTCGGCGCGCACTAAGACGTCTCGAACTCACAGGGAATTCTCACGGTGTGACGTGACGCACGCCCCCGGCCGTTGGTGTCTGCTAGCAGTTGCTCGCGGTGGAGGCGTGGCCAAGGGCAAGGTCGGCAACGCCGTCGAGACGCTCGGTGACTACCTGCGCGAGCAGCGGGTCGCCGCGCGTCTGTCGTTGCGACAGCTCGCCGAGCAGGCGGGCGTGTCCAACCCTACCTGAGCCAGATCGAGCGCGGGCTGCGCCGTCCCTCGGCCGAGGTGCTCCAGCAGCTGGCCAAGGCTCTGCGGATCTCCGCGGAGCAGCTCTACCTCCGAGCCGGGATCGTCGCCCCCGACGACGGGATCGGCGGCTCGGTGGAGCTCGCGGTTCTCGGCGACCCCGCCCTGAGCGAGCGGCAGAAGCAGACCCTGCTCGACGTGTACGCGTCCTTCCTCGCCCTCAACGGCGGGCTGGACGCCCTCTGAACGACCCGGCGCGGAGCCGGTCAACCAACCGAAGGAAGGTCATGGCCAAGGCCAAGTTCGACATTCCCACCCAGATCCCCGCCGTTGCGACGCGCCCCCTCTACGCCGGTGTCGGTGTCACCGACCTCGTCGTCGAGACCGTGCGCGACTACGTCGCCGACGTGCAGAAGCGTCTCGACGACGTGCGGAGCGTCTCCGGCCTCGAGGCCAAGCCCGAGGTGCTGCGTGACCGCGCCGGCAAGGCCGTCACGGACCGGATCGACTCGCTCAACAAGGACGCCCAGGCTCGCCGCCACGTCATCGAGCAGCGCGTCGCCGAGCTCCAGTCCGAGGTGCAGACCTTCCCGACCCGCCTGCAGAAGCTGGTCGACGCACAGGTCGCCGCTGGTGACACCTACGCCGAGCTGGTCAAGCGCGGCGAGCTGCTCGTCGGCCGGATCCGCCGCCAGCAGGCCACCCAGGACGCCGAGGCCGCCGCGAAGACCACGGTGAGCAAGGCCAAGACGACCACGAATCGCCGAGACCACCGCCAAGGCTCGCCGAGCCCGGCGAAGAGCAGCGCCAAGGCCACCGCCACCGCGGCGAAGAAGCCGCGAGCGCCACGGCCAAGGCCGTCACCGACGCCGCCGAGAAGGTCGGCGACTGATCGCTACCCCAGCGTCACGAGGTGACGTCCGCATGACCACCAGGCCCCGGAGGCAGCTGCCGGGGCTGGTGCTGTCCGAGTTCTGCCGCGACGAGCGGGGACCGTGAGAAAGTGAAGCCATGTTCGATTCCGCCGAGCGGCCGGGGGGGTCGTGGCACGTCCTCGACGAGGGGCCGGGCTTCAAGGTCAAGCGCATCGAGGTGCTACCGCACCAACGGCTCTCGCTGCAGACCCACGCATCGCTCGGAGCACTGGACGGTCGTGCGTCCGGGCACCGCGACCTGCCTGGTCGACGGCGCGGTGCACATCGTTCCCTCAGGTCGGGGCTCTCGACGTGGCCGTCGGCGCGGTCCACCGGATCTGCAACTTCGGCGCCGACGAGCACCTCGTCGTGATCGATATCCAGCGCGGATCTCCCTACCTCGGCGAGGACGACATCGTCCGCCTCGAGGACGACTACGGGCTCGAGGCGTAGGCGCAGCGCCTCCCGCGCCACATCGACCGGCTCGAAGCCGGTCGCCTCGATCCGGCGCGTCGACAGCACGCTGCTCGCCGGCCGCGGCGCGACGCGCGGCCCGCGGCGTACTCCTCGGTGTGATGTCGCGCACGTCGCCGGGGTCGCGCCCTCGTAGCGTGAAGACCTCGCGCGCCACGTCGGCCCACGACATCGCGTTCTCAGGTGGTACAGGTGCCGTTGCGGCGCCCGTGTCGAGCAGGTGTCCGCGTCGCGCACGATCTCGTCGGTGAACGTGAGCCGGCCGACCTGGTCCGCCACGACGGAGGAAGGCTCCCTCGGCGGCGAGCCGGGCCATGGTGCGGACGAAGTTCGCCCCGTCGCCGACCACCCACGAGGTGCGGACGAGGTAGTGGCGCGGCGCGGCCGCGACGGCGACGTCACCGGCGGCCTTGGACTGGCCGTACACGCCCAGCGGCGCCAGCGGCTCGTCCTCGTCGTGCTCGGCTCGCGACCCGTCGTAGACGTAGTCGGTGGAGAAATGGACGAGCGTGAAGCCGCGTCGGGCCGCCAACCGGGCGAGCGTGGCCGGCGCCTCGGCGTTGACCGTCCACGCTGTACGACGTCCCTCGGGCGTCTCGGCGAGGTCGACCGCGGTGTAGGCCCCGGCGTTGAGGACGACGTCGTGGTCGCCCCACGGCCATCGCTCCAACGCGTCGGGGTCGGCGAGATCGAGGTCGGCGCGCGTCACGCCCTGCGCTCCCGGGAGGGCAGCCATCGGGCCCGGCCCAGCTGACCGTCGGCGCCGAGCACGAGCGGAGCACGCGTGGGCACGGGGGTGACGGCGTCGAGCGCCGGAGCCGTCCGGTCCTTCTCGGAGACCGCCCTCTCCTCCAGCGGGACCGGCCACGCGATCGCGAGGGCAGGGTCGGCGTAGTCGACCGCGACGTAGGCGGCGTCGGGACGCCAGTGGTCGTTGACGAGGTAGGTGTACGCCGTCGCGTCGACCAACGTCTGGTAGCCGTTGCCGACCCCGCGCGGCACGAAGACCGCCACGCCGGGCTCGAGGCCGACCGTGAACGTCGTACCGAAGCCGGCGCGGCCCGCAGGTCCACCCACGCGCCGTACGCAGCGCCCGAGGCGACCGTGACCAGCTTGTCCCAGGGCTCGGCGTGCAACCCCCGCGTGGAGCCGCGTTGCTCGTTCCACGCCACGTTCGCCTGCACCGGCCCGAAGTCAGGCAGCCCGAGGGCCGTCATCTTGGTCCGCTGCCAGGCCTCCTCGAACCAGCCCCGCTCGTCGGTGCGCAGGTCGAGCCGGAGCACCAGCAGACCTGGGATCGGCGTCCGCTCGACCGCCAGGTCGGCCATCACTGGCCCTTCGAGGCGTACGTCGCCTCGGTGGCCTGCTTGTGGGGTGCCCACCAGTCGCGGTGGTCGGTGTACCAGGCGACCGTGTCGGCCAGGCCCTGCTCGAAGTCGCCGAACCGCGGCTGCCAGTCGAGCTCCAGCCGCAGTTTGCCGGCCTCGATCGCGTAGCGCTGGTCGTGGCCCGCTCGGTCGGCGACCAGGTCGTAGTCGTCCTCGGGGCGGCCGAGCAGGCGGAGGCATCCGCACGACCTCGAGGTTGTTGCGCTCACCGTCGGCGCCGATCAGGTAGGTCTCGCCGATCCGGCCGCGCTCGAGGATCCGCAGGAGGGCCGAGCTGTGGTCGTCGACGTGGATCCAGTCGCGCACCTGCTGGCCGTTGCCGTAGACGCGCGGTCGGCGACCCTCGAGCACCTCGGTGATCTGGCGCGGGATGAACTTCTCGACGTGCTGCCAGGGGCCGTAGTTGTTGGAGCAGTTGGAGAGCGTCGCCCGCACTCCGAAGCTGCGGACCCAGGCCCGGACCAGGTGGTCGGCGCCGGCCTTGGCGGCCGAATAGGGACTGCTGGGGCGGTACGGCGTGTCCTCGGTGAAGCGCTTCGGGTCGTCGAGGGCGAGGTCGCCGTACACCTCGTCGGTCGAGACGTGGTGGAAGCGGGCGCCGGCTCGTCGTACCGCCTCGAGGAGGACGTAGGTGCCGACCACGTTGGTGCGGATGAACGGCTCCGGGTCGTCGAGCGAGTTGTCGTTGTGGGACTCCGCGGCCAGGTGCACGACCGTGTCGTGGGCCGCGACCAGCGGGTCGACGGTCGCGGCGTCGGCGATGTCGCCCACCACGAGCTCGACCCGGTCGGAGGGCAGGTCGGCCAGGGCCTCGGGGCTCGCGGCGTAGGTCAGCTTGTCGAGCACCGTGACCCGGGCATCGGTGTGCTCGACGACGTGACGCACGAAGTTGGCGCCGATGAAACCGGCGCCGCCGGTCACGAGAAGACGGTCCATGGGCATGATCGTAGGAGCAGCGGGACCGGCGGCGTGCATGGGCGGCACCCCGTCTCCCTAGGATGTGCTCCATGCGGGGGATCATCCTGGCCGGTGGCACCGGCTCGCGGCTGCACCCGATCACGCTTGCCGTCAGCAAGCAGCTGGTCCCGGTCTACGACAAGCCGATGATCTACTACCCGCTCACCACCTTGATGTTCGCCGGGATCCGCGAGGTGCTGGTGATCACCACCCCGCACGAGCAGGAGTCCTTCCGCCGGCTGCTCGGCGACGGGTCGGCGTACGGCGTGGAGATCTCCTACGCCGTACAGCCGTCGCCCGACGGCCTGGCCCAGGCGTTCCTGATCGGAGAGGAGCACATCGGTGACGAGCCGGTGGCCCTGATCCTCGGCGACAACATCTTCTACGGACCCGGCTTCGGCTCCAACCTGGGCCGGTTCTCCCAGCTCGAGGGTGCGGCGATCTTCGGGTACCAGGTGGCCGACCCCTCGTCGTACGGCGTCGTCACGTTCGACGAGAACGGTCTGGCGACGTCGCTGGAGGAGAAGCCGGAGCGACCGCGCAGCCACTTCGCCGTGCCGGGCCTCTACTTCTACGAGCCAGCGGTGGTCGGGCTCGCCCGGACCCTGCGGCCGTCGCCGCGGGGCGAGCTCGAGATCACCGACCTGAACCGGCTGTACCTCGAGGCCGGTCGGCTGCACGTCGAGGTGATGCCCCGTGGCACCGCGTGGCTCGACACCGGGACCGTGCAGTCCCTGATCGCGGCCGGCAGCTTCGTGCAGGCCATCGAGGAGCGGCAGGGGCTCAAGATCGGCTGCCCCGAGGAGGTGGCCTGGCGGATGGGTTTCCTCGACGACGACGAGCTGCTGGCACGGGCCGACACGCTGCTCAAGAGCGGGTACGGCGGCTACCTGCGGTCATTGCTCGACGACTGACACCGTCGTCGGTCGAGCCTCACGTCCATCGGTCGAGCTTGTCGAGACCACGGGCCGAGGCCCCAGGACAGCGTCGCCCGGTTTCGACTCGCCTTGCCCGCGGCTCCGCAGGCTCAACCGCGGGCTCGCTCAACCCGCCTACGCCACGCGAGCGCTCGTTCCTCGCGCTCGCTCAGTAGGCGCCGCGGGAGCCGAGGACTGCACCGATGGTGCGGCCGAGGATCACGATGTCCTGGATCATCGACCAGTTGTCGACGTAGTAGAGGTCGAGGCGGATCGACTCGGACCACGACAGGTCGGAGCGGCCGGAGACCTGCCAGAGGCCGGTCAGACCCGGGCGCACGCGCAGCCGGCGGGACTGGGTCGTCGTGTAGCGGTCGACCTCGCTGGGCAGCGGTGGACGCGGGCCGACGAGGCTCATGTCGCCGCGCAGCACGTTGATCAGCTGCGGCAGCTCGTCGAGGGAGTAGCGGCGGATCCACTGGCCGGGCCGGGTGATGCGTGGGTCGCCGGGCATCTTGAACATGCCCTCGTCGTGGCCGACCTCGGAGTGCAGGTCGGGCAGGATCGACTCGGCGTCGACCACCATGCTGCGGAACTTCAGGCAGGTGAAGGCTTCACCGTCGCGGCCGATCCGGACCTGGCGGAACAGCACCGGGCCACCGTCGTGCCGCTTGATGGCGAACGCCGTCCACAGCAGGATCGGCGAGGCCAGAGCGAGCAGGACGGCGGAGCCGATCAGGTCGAAGGTGCGCTTGGCCCAGCGCAGCGCCTCCTGCGACCGCGGGCGGTCGAGGTGGAGCAACGGGAGGCCGGCGACCGGGCGGACCCGGATGCGCTCGCTGGAGACGTCGGTCATGCCCGGCGCCAGGATCACCTGGACGTCGTCGGACTCGAGGTCCCAGACCAGGTTGCGCATCGTGTGCGGGTCGTTGAAGGCGCCACCCACGACGAAGACGACGTCCGCGTCGTAGGCACGGATCGCGGTGGCGGCGTGGTCGACGTCGCCGAGGACCGCGACCCCGCCCGGGGTGGTCTCGGACAGCTCGTGAGGCGGCGTCAGTGCGCCGACCACGTGGTACCCGAGCCAGGTCTCGCGTGCGAAGACATCGACGACGGCGTCGATGTGGTCGGACCCACCGACGATCACGGTGCGCTGGCCCAGCGCGCCCGTGCGGCGCGCGTGGTGCAGCCAACGGCGGAGGGTGAAGCGGCTCACGGCCAGCAGCGGCGGGCCGATCAGGAAGGCGAAGAGGAAGAAGCCGCGGGAGAGGTCGAACTTGGTCAGGTAGCAGCCGATGCCGAGGAACGCCGCGGTGAACAGGCTGGAACCGACCACGGTCTTGTACTCGTCGGCGCCGGCACCGAAGACGCCGCGGTCGTATCCGCCGCGGATCGCGATCACGAAGAGCCAGCACGCGACGAGCGGTACGCAGGTGAGAACAGCCGTCCGGGTGACCGATCCCGAACCGAAGACCAGCAGGTGGTTGCGGCCGTAGACGGCGAGGAAGACGGTGACCGAGAGGACGACGAGATCGACCACGAACGCCGTGATCGGCAGGACGTGCAGCGCGCGGCTGTGTGCGCGCAGCGTCGGAGCGCTCGACAGCTCGGCGCGTGCAGGCGCGATCGCCATGTGGACCTACTGCTTTCCCCCAGAGAAGCAGCCCCGGAACACCCCACGCGTTCCACCCCGACTGCAAGTTGAAGTTTAGACGACCCGACTGAGGAACCGCTGAAGATCGGCGATGTTGACCACTCCGTGGAAGTGGTGGGCGCAACGACCCGGTGATGGGGGAGCCAACGAGGGCCTTGGCTACCCTCGACGCATGAAGATCCTCGTCACCGGCGGCGCCGGCTACATCGGGTCGACGACGGCGAAGGCACTCGAGGACGCCGGGCACGTGCCCGTGATCCTCGACTCCTTGCTCACCGGACCACTCACGTTCGTGCGCGACCGGATCTTCTACGAGGGGGACATCGGCGACCGCGATCTGGTGCGCCGGATCGTGGAGGACCACCCCGACCTCGACGCCACGATCCACATGGCAGCGCGGATCGTCGTACCCGAGTCGGTGGAGAAGCCGTACGAGTACTACCGCGACAACGTCGCCAAGTCGCTGGAGCTGTTCGACCAGCTCGTGACCCTGGGCAAGCCGCGGGTGCTCTTCTCGTCGTCCGCCTCGCTGTACGCGATCAAGGACGACTTCGAGGTCACCGAGGACGACCCGCTGGCCCCGACCTCGCCGTACGCCCGGACCAAGCGGATGATCGAGGAGGTGCTCCAGGACATGGCCGTCGCCACGGACCTGCGAGCGATCATCCTGCGCTACTTCAACCCGATCGGCTCCGACCCCGACCTCGAGTCCGGCATCTACGCCAAGGAGCCGTCCCACGTCCTCGGGCAGCTGGTGATGGCCGCTCGCGGGCAGAAGGACTCCTTCACGATCACCGGCACCGAGCACCCGACCCGCGACGGCACCGGGATCCGCGACTACATCCACGTGTGGGACCTCGCCCGGGCCCACGTGCGGGCGGTCGAACGGTTCGACCAGGTGCTCACCGAGGCCGACGGCCCCAGCGTCGTGATCAACGTCGGACGCGGCGACGGGGTCACCGTCCGCGAGCTGGTCGCGGCCTTCGAGCGGGTCTACGGGCACGACGTACCCGTCACCGAGGCCCCGCCACGCCCCGGTGACGCCGTCGGTGCCTTCGCGAACGTCGACCTCTCGCGCCGGCTCCTGGACTGGCAGACCGAGCTGTCCATCGACGAGGCCATCGCCTCGGCGCTGGCCTGGAGCGATCGCCGCCAGGAAGTCCTGGGCTACGAGTGAGCCGCCGGTACGCCGTCCATCTCACCGCCGCGGTCGTCACCGCGTCGGTGGGTCTGACGGCGCCGGCCTCGGCGAGCCCCGACCTCCGAGCCGACGGGGGAGACGGGCTGGCCTCCTCGCTGCCCCTGAGCGGCCGCACCGTGGTGATCGACCCGGGTCACCAGCTCGGCAACCACCGGTTCCCCGCCCAGATCAACCGGCTGGTGCCGGCCGGTGGCTTCAAGAAGCCGTGCAACACGACCGGGACGGCGACGAACGGCGGCTATCCCGAGGCCACGTTCACCTGGCAGGTGTCGCGGCTGTTGCGGCATCGGCTCGAGGCGCTCGGCGCCACCGTGCGGCTCACCCGCCACTCCAACAGCGAGAACGCGTGGGGGCCCTGCGTCAACGTGCGCGGACGCGACGGCAACACGCCCCGCGCCGACCTCAAGATCAGCATCCACGGCGACGGTTCCTTCGCGGCGGGCGCCCACGGCTTCCACGTGATCGCCCCGACCGACCGCAGGCCGTGGACCCACGACATCTTCAAGCCGTCGCGCCGGATGGCGCTCGACACCCGGGCAGCCCTGCGCGGTGTCGGACTGCGCGTCGCGGACTACATCGCCGGCGGTGACGGCCTCGACTTCCGCTCCGACCTCGGCACGCTGAACCTCTCGAACATCCCGACGGTGATGGTCGAGCTCGGCAACATGCGCAACCCGATCGACGCGAAGCGGATGACCTCGCGCTCCGGGCGCGCGACGTACGCACGAGGCCTGGCTGTCGCCGTACGACGCTTCTTGGGCTGAGGGTCGGCTGACATAGGCTCGGGCCATGGCCGGCCTCTCGGGGAGTTTCGTCGCGCTGCGCCACCGGAACTTCCGCTGGTTCTACATCGCCAGCACGGTGAATCTCATCGGCACCACGATGTCCGGCGTCGCCCTCGCCTTCGCGGTGCTCTCGATCTCGGACTCGGCCACCGACCTCGGCTACGTGCTGGCCGCCAGCACGATTCCGACGATCCTCTTCCTGCTGCTCGGTGGCGTGGTCGCCGACCGGATGTCCCTCACCGTCGTGATCCGGCTCGGCGCGGTCCTGCTCGGCGTGACCCAGGCTGCCGCGGCGGCCCTGGTGATCACCGGTACGGCGCAGATCTGGATGCTGATCTGTCTCGAGGCGCTCAACGGCACCGCGCTGGCCCTGACCTTCCCGGCCCTGCAGTCGATCACGCCTCGCTTGGTGCCGCCCGACCTCTTGCAGCAGGCGAACGTCCTCCAGTCGCTGGCGCGGGGCGCCTTCCGCGTGATCGGCCCCTCGATCGGCGCGCTTCTCGTCGTCGGGCTGGGAGCGGGCTGGGCGCTGGCCGTCGATGCCGCGACCTGGCTGGCCTCGGCCGCGATCCTGGCTCTGGTGCGGCTCCCGCCGCGCCCGCCGCGCCAGGAGGCGCAGTCGACCATCGGCGACCTCCGCGCGGGCTGGACCTACGTCCGCAGCACCACGTGGCTGTGGGTGGTCGTGATCGCGTTCTCGGCGCTGAACGCCGTACAGGCCGGGGCGTGGTCGACGCTCGGACCGGCGCAGGCCAAGGAGACGATCGGAGCGCAGGCGTGGGGCATCGTGCTGTCGGCCCAGTCGGTGGGGCTCTTGCTCACGACGTTCGTCATGCTCCGGAGGCCGCTCCGCAGGCCGCTGCTGTCGGGGATGCTCGGCATCGCCTGGCTGGGGGTCCCGATGCTCGTCCTCGGCTGGGACCCTCACCTGGTCCCGCTGGCGATCGCCACCTTCGTGGCTGGGGCGGGTACGGAGGTCTTCAGCCTGGGGTGGACGCTCGCGATGCAGGAGCACGTGCCCGCGGACATGTTGTCGCGTGCCTACTCCTACGACGCGCTCGGCTCGTTCCTCGGCATCCCGATCGGTGAGCTCGCCTTCGGTCCGCTCGGGGCCTCGCTCGGCTACGGCCCGGTGCTCGTGGTCAGCGGCTTCGGCTACATCGCGATCGCCCTGCTGACCCTGACGTCGCGATCGGTGCGAGACCTACGACGTGTGCCCGTGCCCGACTCCGTGGCGACCGCTGGGTAATCTCGCAGGCATGGACCTGACCCTCACCGACGAAGAGCGCGAGATCCGCGAGTGGGTGCGCACGTTCGTCACCAAGGAGCTCATGCCGCTGGAGCCGAAGGTGCTGGAGCGTGAGCGCCAGGGCGAGCGCGGCTTCTCTCTCGAGGAGCTGCGCGGACTCCAGGAGAAGGCCAAGCAGTCGGGCTTCTTCGGCGTCCTCACGCCCGAGGAGTACGGCGGGATGGGGCTCGGCTCGCTGATGGCCGCCCTGATCGAGATCGAGCTCGGCCGCACCTTCGTGCAGTTCAAGTTCGGCGGTGACGCCGACAACATCCTCTTCCACGCCAACGACGAGCAGAAGAAGCGCTACCTGGAGCCGACCATCAGCGGCGAGCGCTACAGCTGCTTCGCGATCACCGAGCCGGGGGCCGGCTCCGACGCCCGCAACATCCGGACCTCCGCGGTCCGCGATGGCGACGAGTGGGTGATCAACGGCGAGAAGACGTTCATCACCGGCGGCGACATCGCCGACTTCTGCATGGTCTTCGCGGTCACCGACAAGGAGAAGGGCGCCGACGGCGGGGTGACCTGCTTCCTCGTCGACCGCGAGGCGGGCTGGACCTCCGCCACGATCCCGACGATGGGCGAGTGGGGCCCGGCGTCCCTCTCCTTCCAGGACGTGCGCGTGCCGCACTCGGCGATCCTCGGTGAGGAGGGCCGCGGCTTCGCGCTGGCGATGAAGTGGATCGGCAAGGGTCGCTTCATGCTGCCGGCGCGAGCGCTCGGCGCGTGCGAGCGTCTGGTCGAGATGGCAATGGAGCAGGCCAAGAACCGGGTCACCTTCGGGGAGCCGATCGCCAACCGGCAGGCCATCCAGTGGATGATCGCCGACTCCGCGGTCGAGATCGAGGCGCTGCGCTGGCTGGTGATCACCGCCGCGTGGCAGGTCGACAACGGCATCGACTCGCGTCAGTCGCAGTCGATGGCGAAGCTGTACGGCGGCGTCCAGGCCAATCAGATCGTCGACCGCGTGCTCCAGATCCACGGCGGCATGGGCTACACCCGCGAGCTGCCGGTCGAGCGGTGGTACCGCGAGCTGCGCCTGCTCCGGATCTACGAGGGCACCGACGAGATCCAGCGCCGCACGATCGCGCGCAACCTGCTGTCGGGCCACGTGTCGGTGCGCGGACACCTCGGCTGACGCCGTTCAGTCGACGGCGAGTCCCTGCATCGCCGCCAGGACGGCGCGCACGTGCGCGACCTCGTGGGTCCGGAAGAGGTGCGTGCCGCCCAGGCTCCCCACCACCGCGAAGAAGCCCTCGGCCTTCCGGAACTCGTCCTCGAACAGGTCGAAGGCGTGCGGCAGCGCGTTGCACACCGGTACGCCGAGCGGCCGCAGCCGGAACGCCTGGGCGAGGACCCGGGTCTGGTGGCGCACCCGGGTCGTCGGGTCGGTGAGGTTGGCGTAGTAGAAGCCCATGCCGGGGTCGAGCACGACGCGATCGACGCCGAGGGCTCGGGCGCGCTCGAGGCGCTGGCCGAAGTGGTCGAGCAGGTGGGGCAGGGGGTCGGCGTCGACTGGCACCGAGCCGATGTCGCGCACGTTGCCGTGCTCGACGAAGCACAGGACGACGGCGGCGTCGTACTCCGCGGCGAGGGCGAACATCTCGTCCTCGTGCTCCCGACCGGTCATGTTGAGGATCCGCGCGCCGGCCGCCAGCCCCGCCGCGACGACGCTCGGCTCGTAGGTCTCCACGGAGACGACGGTCTCGGCCGCCAGCGCCTCGATCACCGGGACGAGGGCCGCGACCTGGTCGGCGGCGTCGATGCGCTCCGCGCGCGCCGTACTCGACTCCGCGCCGACGTCGACCACGTGGGCGCCCTGGGCGACCTGGACGCGCGCCTTGCGGACCGCCGACTCGGACGAGACCGCGACACTCTCGCGGTACGTCGAGCCGCGGGAGAGGTTGACGGTGCCCATCACGGTCGGCGCGTCGTCGCCGATGACCAGTGAGCCGACCCGCACGGCCGTCACGGGTGCGGCGAGCTCGGCGCGGTAGGTGTCCCGCAGGGCGGCCAGGTCCTCGAGCGAGATCATCGCGGAGAGTCTAGGGCGCTCGACGGGTGTATCGGGCGGCCGAGCGTGGCGGCAGGATGGCGACATGACCACCTTCGGACGGCTGTCAGACCTCGACGACGACGCCTTGCTCGCGGCGTACGCACCGCCGAAGCGGCCGTGGCTGAGCCTCAACTTCGTGGCCACCGCCGACGGCGCCGCGCAGGGCAGCGACGGGAAGAGCGGCAGCATCAACAACGAGGCGGACAACCGGGTCTTCCACGCCCTGCGTGAGCTGGCCGACGTCGTGATCGTCGGAGCGGGCACCGTGCGCGTCGAGGGGTACCGCCCCAACCCGAAGCCCCTGGTCGTGGTGACGCGCTCGGCCGAGCTGCCGCCGACCCTCCTGGAGGGCGACACCAGCAACCTCTACCTCGCCACCGGTGCGGAGGCTCCCGGTCTCGAACAGGCTCGGGAGGTGTTGGGTGACCGGGTGCTGGTGCTCGGGGACTTCTCGCCCGACCTGGTGGCGCTGCGGCGGACGCTCGAGGACGCTGGCTTCGCGAGCCTGCTCTGCGAGGGCGGCCCCCATCTCGCCAGCGACCTCCTGGCCGCGGGCCTGGTCGACGAGCTCTGCAGCACCGTGGTGCCGGCCCTGGTCGGTGGCGCCCACCTGCGGATCGCCGAGGGTCCCGTCCTCGACGTACCCCTGCGCCTCCACTCCCTCCTCGAGTCCGACAGCACCCTCCTCGCTCGGTGGTTCGTGTCCTCGGGGCGGTAGGACGGACGGGATAGGACGGATAGTCCCCGGCCAGATGGTCGTGAATCTGACCATCTGGCAACCATCTGACCGGGGACTACCGGTTCATCAGGCCCTGTGGAGCCCTGTGGAGAGCGGACGGCGTGCGTGCCGAGCTTGGGTCACCATCGAGAGATGGGAGTTCCAAGTCCCGGCACGAGGCCGATCGGACTTCCGGTCGGGCTCACGTGGCCCTGCCGGGTCGATCCGACAGGCATCGACGGCCCGACCCGCGGCCAGGCCCGGGGACCGGCCTGGCGTCGGAGCAGCTATGGACTTCATGTCCCGAGCGACACGTCCCCCTCGGTCGAGCAGCGGATCGTCGAGGCCGCGGCTCGCCTTCCCGAGTACGGCGGAGTGACCGGCTGGGCCGGCCTGAGGTGGATGGGCGCTGCATGGTTCGACGGGCTGGAAGGGGGAGGCCGGTCCCAACGCCCCGTCGACTTGGCCACGGCGGACAGCACCGTCGAGTCTCAACCAGGCATCAAGATCAGTGAGGAGAGACTCGATCCGTCCGAGCTCATGGCCCATGCCGGACTGGTCGTCACGACTCCCGTTCGCTCGCTCTTCTTCGAGATGCGTCACGCACGAGGACGACTGGCTGCTCTGATCGCGGCGGACATGGCGGCGTACTCCGATCTGGTCAGCCGACCGGAAGCGGCGGCGATGGCCTACGCCAACCCCGGCTGGGACGGGATCGCTCAGATGCGTGACCCCCTCGACGACATGGACGAGAACTCCTGGTCGCCCGCGGAGGTCGTCATGCGAACGGTCTGGCGCGACATGGCTCGCCTACCGCGTCCGCTGTGCAACCACCCGGTCTTCGACCGCAGCGGCCGCCACATCGGAACGCCCGACCTGTTCGACCCGATGCTCGGTGTCGTCGGCGAGTACGACTCGGCCCTGCACCTCGAGGGCGCGCAGCGAGCACGCGACGTACACCGGGAGGGGCTCTTCCGCGCTGTCGGTCTCGAGTACGTCACCATGCTGGCCGCGGACCTCGGCCGTCCGGAGGCGTTCGTGACGCGGCTGCGTCAGGCGTATGCCCGCGCAGCGCGCCAACCCCTGGCTGACCGGGCGTGGACGATCGAGCTGCCACCCTGGTGGGTCCCGACCTTCACCGTCGAGCAGCGCCGGGCCCTCGACGACCACCAGCGCGACCGGTTCCTGAGGCTTCGGCTCCGGGCTGGCTAGGGGTCGCCACAGCTCCCGAACCGCCGAGAGTGATGGGTAGTCCCCGGTCAGATGGTCGTCAATCGGGCCCTCTGGCAGCCATCTGACCGGGGACTACCCAGGGATGGGCAGGCGGCGCGCCCCCCACGGGACGCGCCGCCCACGTCGGGGGAGGGGCGCGGTGGTGCGGTTACCGCTGGACGACGCCGTTGGGCTCGAAGTCGTAGACGGTGCTGTTGATCTGCAGGTCGTCCACGGCACCGCTGAAGGCGAAGTCACGGCCCTTGGTGATCTGAGTGGTGAAGAGCGTGGCGTTGGGAGCCGCGGCCTTGGCCTGGGTCAGGGTGCAGAACGTCGTCTGGTTGCAGCCGGAGTCCGTGCCGAAGTCGCCGGTGTAGAACCACCCCTTGGCGGTGGTCGCGTCGAGCTTGGTCCACGCGTTGGGGGTCGCCTGGGCCGGCGAGAAGACGAGCGTGCTGAAGGTGCGTCCACTGGCGTGCGGGTTGACCTCGAACGCCACGCTCGGCAGGTTGTTGACTGCCACGCCGTTGTTCTCACCGGTGGTGAAGACGTAGTAGCTGACCGTGTCGATCCCGCTCAGCGGCTGGTTGGCGAAGTCGACCTGGTCGCCGAACGCCGCCTTGTCGGTGGCGGCGCCGGTCCGCAGGCCGAGGCTGCCGATGCCGGACGGCGGGGCCACGCCGCCGGCCGCCGACGGGCCCGAGCGCAGGAACGCGTCGCCGTTGCCGATCACGTTGCGGTCGACCACCGACCAGTTCTGGCCGACGTACGCCGGCTGGTTGACCCTGCCGCGGAGGGCCGGGTTGAGGTCCCGGCCGGACACCGAGTTGTCCTTGATCACGCGGCCGTTCACACTCCCGGTCGCCAGGTCGATGGCGCGGATGGTGCCGTTCTGGATGTCGTGCGACGTCACCTGGCCGCTCGCGAGGGCAGTGCCGCCGGCGGCGACCGTGAGCACGACTGCTCCGGACACCACCGCGACCGCGCGAGAACGAAGCGCAGAGGGGAACTTCACGAAAGACCATCTCCTAGGTCCGAGAAAATGCCCAGGAGCGGAGACCGCCCCGTGGCCTGGAGATGGTTCAACGAGCCACCGGGGTGGACGTCACGGCCCCCGCGGGTGTTTCGCCGGTCCGGCTGGGATGACAGGCTGGAGGCGTGAGTACCGAGGCCATCGACCCCACCGTCCCCCCGTCCGGCACCGGCTGCGTGGAGTGTCTCGCCGCCGGCGGGTGGTGGGTCCATCTCCGGCGTTGTACGACGTGCGGCCACGTCGGCTGCTGCGACACCTCACCGATGCAGCACGCGACCGCGCACTGGCGCGAGTCTGGCCATCCGGTGATCGCCAGCTTCGAGCCCGGCGAGGCGTGGTTCTGGGACTTCGAGCGGGAGGAAGGGTTCGAGGGACCGGCCCTGGCCGACCCGCAGAGCCATCCCGCCGATCAGCCCACACCCGGCCCCGACGGCGCCGTACCCGACGACTGGCGCGACCACATCAACTGACGTCCTTGTCGTCCTCGTCCTCGTCCTCGTCGTCCGACGGTGGGTCCGCGTGTGCGGTCCGCGGTTCCCAGTCGTAGACGACCCGGGTGGCGAGGACGAGGTCCTGGAACGACTTGTTGTTGCGGCTGAAGGGAACCCACACGATCCCGATCGGGAACACGACGACGAACACTGCGCGGATGAAGGCCTTGACGAACCGGAGCCGCCGACCGCCGTACCCGAGCACCCGCAACCCCATCACGAGTTGGCCGTAGGTGCGGCCGCTCATGGTCCAGAACGCTGTCAGGTAGACGACAGCCACGCCGAACGCGGCGGCGAGGCTGAAGACCAGCCCCAGGTCCGGGAACTGGAACGAGCGGGGGTCGATGAGGAAGACCAACCCGACCAGACCGAGGTAGCCGCCCAGCAGGACGAGGCCGATCACGAGCGAGTCGAGGACCATGGCGATCAGGCGGGTCACGATGCCGGCGCGCTGTCCCTGGAAGGGCCGTGCCTCGCGCGGGACCGGCGAGATCCTGGCGTGCGCCTCGTCGGTGGCGGCCTCGTCGTCCATGTCGCCTCAGGAGCCCGCCGGGCCGGGAGTGCGATCGCGGCGCAGGAGGAGCCTGTTGATAGCGCGGTCGACTGCCTGGTCGGCACCGATGCCCTGCAGGCGCACGCCCTTCACCGTCTCGGACGCCATCGAGCCGGTCGAGTCGCGGATGATCTCGGGCAGGTCGACGCCTTCGATGATCTCGTTCGCGAGGGCGATCAGGTCCATCTGGTCGAGGACGGCGTCCACCACTCGCACGAGGTCGACCCGGCGCAGCACGGTGGTGGTGAGGTCCATCCGGTCGAGGACGGCCTCGATGTCGAGGCGTCGCGCGATGGTGTTGACGTCGACCTTCTCCAGCAGTCCGGCCAGGCTCTCCTCGTCCAACCCGTTCAGCACCCGGCCGACCACGACGTCGAGGTCCACCCGCTCGAGCACGGTCTGGGTCAGGTCCATCCGGTCGAGGACGGCCTCGATGTCCAGACGTGAGGCGATCGCGTTGACGTCCACCCGGCCGACGACCCCCGCGATGACCTGGTCGAAGAGCTGGTCGAGCATCCCACCCACGGCCACGGCGTACGTCGTCGACTGGCGCACGACCGGCGCGACGGCTGCCTGCACGATCGGTGGGACCGGGACCCTCGACAGCGTGTTGACGCCTGGGATCCTCATGGCAACGCCCCTTCCAGCCTCTGCACCTGCCTCTTGCTCGCAGTGTGCGCGGGACCAGTGTCGGCGCGACTCACCCGGCAGGGGTGATCCCGCGCCGGACGAGGCGTGCTGAAGGGAGCCTCAGCGAGCACCCTTGCGGGCCCGTGACGCCAGCTTTCCGCGCTCGTTCTGGTCGAGCACGAGCTTCCGGATCCGCACGTTGTGAGGCGTCACCTCGACGCACTCGTCCTCGCGGCAGAACTCCAGGCACTGCTCGAGCGACAGCTTGCGCGGTGGGATCAGCTTCTCGAAGTTGTCGGAGGTGGCGGACCGGATGTTGGTCTGCTGCTTCTCCTTGGTGATGTTCACGTCCATGTCGTCGGCGCGGGAGTTCTCGCCGATGATCATGCCCTCGTAGACCTCGGTCGTCGGCTCGACGAACATGATCCCGCGCTCCTGCAGGTTCGTCATCGCGTACGCCGTCGCGGCACCCGAGCGGTCGGCCACCAGCGAGCCGGAGGCACGCGAGCGGATCTCGCCGGCCCACGGCTCGTAGCTCTCGAAGACGTGGTGCGCGATGCCGGTGCCGCGGGTCTCGGTGAGGAACTCGGTCCGGAAGCCGATCAGGCCGCGGGCCGGGACCAGGAACTCCATCCGCACCCACCCGGTGCCGTGGTTGGTCATCTGCTCCATGCGCCCCTTGCGGGTCGCCATCAGCTCGGTGATGGTGCCGAGGTACTCCTCCGGCGCGTCGATGGTGAGGCGCTCGACCGGCTCGTGGACCTTGCCGTCGATCTCACGGGTCACGACCTGCGGCTTGCCCACGGTCAGCTCGTAGCCCTCGCGGCGCATCTGCTCGACCAGGATCGCCAGGGCCAGCTCGCCGCGCCCCTGCACCTCCCACGCGTCGGGCCGCTCCGTGGGGAGCACTCGCAGGGAGACGTTGCCGACGAGCTCGCTGTCGATGCGGTCCTTGACCAGCCGTGCGGTGACCTTCGAGCCCTTCTCACGCCCGACGAGCGGCGAGGTGTTGGTGCCGATGGTCATCGAGATGGCCGGCTCGTCGACGTGGATGAGCGGCAGCGCGACGGGATTCTCGGGGTCGGCGAGGGTCTCGCCGATGGTGATCTCGGGGATGCCCGCGACCGCGCAGATGTCACCGGGGCCGGCCTGCTCGCCCGGCTTGCGCTCGAGGCCCTCGGTGATCAGCAGCTCGGTGATCTTGACCGTCTTGACCGTGCCGTCGCGCTTGATCCAGGCGACGTTCTGGCCCTTCTTGAGGTAGCCCTGGTGGACCCTGACGAGAGCCAACCGCCCGAGGAACGGCGACGCGTCGAGGTTGGTGACGTGGGCCTGCAGCGGCGCCCCCTCGTCGTACTCCGGCGCCGGGATGGTGTCGAGGATGGTGCGGAAGAGGGGCTCGAGGTCGGGCGAGTCGGGCAGTCCGCCGTTCGCGGGCTGCTCGAGGGAGGCGCGGCCGGCCTTCGCCGAGGCGTAGACGACCGGGAAGTCGAGGGCGTCCTGGCTGTGGTGCTCGTCGAGCAGGTCGAGGAACAGCTCGTAGGTCTCGTCGACGACCTCGGCGATGCGGGCGTCGGAACGGTCGACCTTGTTGACGACGAGGACGACCGGCAGGTCGGCGTTCAGGGCCTTGCGCAGGACGAAGCGGGTCTGCGGCAGCGGCCCCTCACTCGCGTCGACGAGCAGCACGATGCCGTCGACCATCGACAGGCCGCGCTCGACCTCGCCACCGAAGTCGGCGTGGCCAGGGGTGTCGATGATGTTGATGGTCATGCCCTGAGGAGCGCTCGCGCCCGTGTAGTGGACCGCGGTGTTCTTCGCGAGGATCGTGATCCCCTTCTCGCGCTCCAGGTCGCCGGAGTCCATGATCCGCTCGGCGACCCCGGCCTCCTCCTGGTGCGCGGTGAACGCGCCGGCCTGGTGGAGCATCGCGTCGACGAGCGTGGTCTTGCCGTGGTCGACGTGCGCCACGATCGCGACGTTCCTGAGGTCTGACCGGGTGGAACGGTTGGCAGGCATGGCGGTACGACGTCGCTTTCGCAGGCGGGGATTGACCCCTGATCGTATCGGCCGGACACACGCAGGCCCGCATCGTCGGCACGTGCCGGCCACACCCCACAGGTGGCCGGCCGGCGCGACGTGCGGGCCGCGTGGCTGCGCCTCAGGAGACGCGTCGCCGCATCACCTCGGTCGCCAGGCGGACGCGGAACCTGCGCTGCCTGGCCCACAGCGGAATGACCAGTCGGTCACGGTTCGCCAGCTCGGCCGAAAGCCGGATCCGGTTTCCCAGGCAGTCCTCGCAGTAGCAGCCGTGGACACCATGGGGGGTGGTGGTGTGCATCGTGGCCTCCTCACTGACTTGGACGCTTGGGGGGCCTCCGGGTGACGCAGACGATCGGCCAGACGTGACTAGTCCCATCGGACTGGCCCGGCGGACCTGCCGGTCGTCAGGCGTCACGTGGGCGCCTTGGCCGCGGGCTCTCAGGCGGTGGAGACGAGCTCGAAGGCCCGCCACATCGCGGCGTACCGACCGTCCCGCGCGACCAGGTCGTCGTGCGTACCGTCCTCGACGACGCGGCCCTGCGCGAGCACGACGATGCGGTCGGCGGTGCGGGCGGTCTGGAGCCGGTGCGCGATCAGGATCGTCGTACGCCGCCCCGCGACCGCCGCCATCGCGGCCGAGACCTTCGCCTCGGTCGCCAGGTCGAGGTTGGCGGTCGCCTCGTCGAGGAGGAGGACGGCCGGGTCGACCAGGTCGGCCCGGGCCAGCGCGATCAGCTGCCGCTGCCCCGACGACAGCGAGGAGCCGCGGTCGGTGATCGGGTGGTGGTACCCGTCGTGCAGCGAGGCGATGAAGTCGTGGGCGCCGACCGCTCGCGCGGCCCCCTCGACCTCGGCGTCGCTCGCATCGGGGCGACCGTAGGCGATGTTGTCGCGGATGGTCCCGGTGAAGAGGAACGACTCCTGCGGCACGTAGCCGAGGCGGCTGCGGAAGTCGTGCAGGCCGAGGGAGCGCAGGTCGTGGCCGTCGAGGGTCACCGAGCCGGAGTCGGGGTCGTAGAAGCGGGCCAGCAGCTTGAGGACGGTCGACTTGCCGGCCCCTGTCTCGCCGACCAGAGCGACCGTCTCGAGGGCGCGGACGTGCAGGTCGAGCCCGCGCATCGCCTCGGGCGGCCGCCGTCGTACGGCGTCCGCCTCGGGGAGCGCGGAGTCCGCCGGGCCGCGGACGCCGGACGAGACCGCATCCGGCGACGGGTAGCGGAAGTGCACGTCGACCAGGGCCAGGTCGCCGCGGACCTCGTCCAGCGCCACGGGGTGCTCGGGCTCGGGAGTCAGCGTGTCGAGCCGCATCAGGTCGGAGATGCGGTTGACCGAGACGCGCGTCTGCTGCCAGGAGTCGAAGACCTGCGAGAGCTGCTGGATCGGGGAGAAGAACATCGTCAGGTAGAGGATGAAGGCGATCAGCACCCCCGTGCTCAACCGGCCCTCGTCGATCAGGTGCGCGCCGACGCCGAGCACGATCACGTCGGCGATCGCCGAGAGGAACAGCACGAACGGGAAGTACGTCGCGATCGCCCGCTGCGCCTTCAACCGGGCGTCGAAGTAGCTTCCGCCCAGCCCGTGGAACCGCTCGATGGTGCGGTCCTCGTGCACGAACGCCTGCGCCTCGCGGATGCCGGAGAGGGACTCCTGGAAGTCCGCGTTGACCACCGCCAGCGACTCGCGGACCACGTCGTACAGGCGGTTGGTGACGCGCCGGAAGATCACGGTGGCGATCGCCAGCGGCACGATGACCGTCAGCGTCCACAGCGCCAGCTCGGCGTCCATCAGGAGGAGCGCGACCCCGACCCCGACGAACGTCACCAGCGAGACCAGGGCTTGCAGGAGGCCGTTCTCGATCAACGTCTCGAACTGGTCGACGTCGGTGGTCATCCGGGTCATGGTCCGGCCGGCCATCTCGCGCTCGTAGTAGTCGAGCGACAGCCGCTGGAGCTGCGCCCAGATCCGGATCCGGAGCGCGGCCATCACCCGCTCGCTGGTCCGGCCGGTCACGAAGGTCTCGGCGACCTGGTCGAGGAAGTCGACGAGCACGACCAGCAGGAACGCAGCGGACGCCAACCACAGCACCTCAGGGGCGTTGACCTGGACGCCGTTGTCGATGCCCTTGCTCACCAGCCAGGGACCGAGGAGCGCTGCGCACGCGTCGAGCACGACCAGCAGCAGCCCGAGGGCGAACGGCCAGCGGTACTCCGAGACCAGCCCGCGCATCGAGAAGCCCGGATCGGGCTGCGATTCCTTCTCGAGGTCGAGGACGATGTGGTCGCGCACAGGTGGCAGCGCCTCGACCCGGGCGAGCAGCTCGGGGGTCGGCGCGAGTGCCAGCTGCCAGCCGCTTCCTCGCATCCCGGGGCCGAGGCTCGCGGCCGGTGGCAGCTTCGAGGACCGGCGTTCGTCCGCAGCGCGTACGGCGTCGGCCCGGCTGCCGCTCTGCCACGCCTCGGGCGTCACCTCGAGCTCGGTCAGCGTCTCGATCGAGTCGCCCACGGCGGCCGCAGCCTCGGCGTCCAGCCCGGTCAGCAGCTCGCGGTACGCCGGGTTGCGCGCCATCAGCTCGTCGTGGGTGCCGTCGTCGGCCACCCGGCCTTCGTCCAGGAGCACGATCCGGTCGGCGAGGTGGAGCGTGGAGACCCGATGGGCGACGATCAACGACGTCCGACCGGCGAGTACCTCGCGGAGGCCGGTGAAGATCGTGGCCTCGGTGCTGGAGTCGACCGCGCTGGTGGCGTCGTCGAGGAGCAGAACTCGAGGGTTCATCAGCACGGCGCGGGCCAGGGCGACGCGCTGCCGCTGGCCGCCGGAGAGGCTGAGCCCGCGCTCGCCGACGGTGGTGTCGTAGCCGTCGGGAAGCTCGCGGATGAAGTCGTCGGCGCAGGCAACGCGGGCCGCGGCCTCGACCTCCGCGCGGGTCGCGTCGGGTCGGCCGTAGGCGATGTTGGCGGCGAGGGTGTCGGAGAACAGGAAGCTCTCCTCGAACGCCGCCCCGATCTGGCCGCGGAGCGAGCGCAAGGTCACGTCGCGTACGTCGTACCCGTCGACGAGGACCTGGCCGTGGTCGGGGTCGAGCATCCGCTGGGCGAGTGCCACGACGGTCGACTTCCCGCTGCCACTGGAGCCGACCAGCGCCACCCGCTCGCCGGCGGCCACGTGGAGGTCGAGTCCGCGCAGCACCTCTTCCTCGTCGTACCCGAAGTGCACGTTGCGAAGCTCGATCGAGCCGCGCAGCTCGGGCAGCTCGACGGCGTCGGGCTTGTCCTCGATCCCGGTCTCGAGGTCGAGGACCTGGAAGATCCGCTCGACTCCTGCCCGGGCCTGCTGCCCGATCGTGAGGACGCCGGCGAGCTGGCGGGCCGGCGCGACGAACTGGGTGACGTACGTCGAGAACGCCAGGAACGTGCCGAGCGTGATCTCGCCCTGCATCACCAGCCAGCCGCCGAGGGCGAGCACCGCGACCTGCGCGAGGGTCGGGATCGCCTCCAGCAGCGGCTGGTAGCGGGCCTGGAGGCGGGTGGCGCGCATCCGGCTGCCGTAGAGGGTCTGGACGACGCCGACCATCCGGTGGAGCTCGCGCTCCTCCTGACCGAACGCCTTGACCACACGGACGCCACCGACGTCCTCGTCGACGATCTCGGCGACCTCGCCCTCGCGCTGCTGGCCGTCCCAGCTGGCCGGGAAGACCTTGACCCGGAGGCGGTAGGAGACCACGAAGAGTGCGGGCGCGATGACCAGGCCGATGCAGGCCAGGAGCGGCGAGAGCCAGAACATGATGGCGAGCGACATCAGCATCAGCAGCACGTTGCCGAACATCAGCGGCAGGAAGTTGAGGAGGCCGAGGATCAGCGTGGTGTCGCTGCTCGCGCGGGCGACCAGCTGCCCGGTCGAGAGCTGCGCGAGGGTGCGCTGGTCGAGGGTGAGCAGGTGGTCGTGGAGCTGGTTCCGGAGGTCGTACTGCACCCCCAGCGAGGACCGGCCGTTGTGGTAGCGCCGGAGGTACGCCAGCCCGAAGACCGCGAGCGCGATCAGCACCATCAGCAGCAGCCAGGGCCACAGCGGCTGGGAGGGATCGCCGATCACGTCGTCGACGACCGTGCGGGCGATCAGCGGGACCGCCGTCTGTCCCGCGCTGCCGAGGACAGCCGCAGCGAAGGAGATCTGGACGTCGCGCTTGTGCTTCCAGACCTGCCCGCTCAGCCTACGGATCCACCCCGGTGTGGGGTCCTGGCTGGCTGGCATGTGGCGGCGACGTACCTCTCTGGTCGTGGCCCGAACGGGCCGACGAGAGTCTAGTTCCGCCCCCCAGCCTGGCCGGTGGTCGAGGCGCCGATCCCCCGCTGGTGGAGGTCACCGGTTGCTGGTTGAGGAGGCCGCTCTGCTGTTCCGCTGGTTGAGGAGGTCGCGGGGCGCTGCCGCTGGTTGAGGAGGTCGCGGGCTGCTCCGCTGGTTGAGGAGGCCGCGGGGCGCCGCCGCTGGTTGAGGAGGCCGCGGGCTGCTCCCGCTGGTTGAGGAGGTCGCGGACGGCTCCGCTGGTTGAGGAGGCCGCGGGCTGGCCGCCCGCTGGTTGAGGAGGTCGCGGGCTGCCTCCGCTGGTTGAGGAGGTCGCTCTGCGACCGTCTCGAAACCACGCGGACAAGCTCGGCCCGTTGCGGTGGTCTTGTGGTTGCGGTTGTGAAGAACGAGAAGTGTGGTGGCGGTCGCCTTGGGTTGCGGTACCTCCGGACGTTCGCTTTCGGGCTGCGGCGTTGTTGGAGGTGCTCCTTGTGGTTACCGTCTTTTCTCTCTTGCCTTGAATTGAATGGCGTGGAAAGTATTTTCTGTGGATTATCTCGGATCCTGGGATAAACCCTGTGGATATCGCCTGGAATGTCGGTGGCCACTGATTCCATATACGTATGTCGATCACCGCCGAGACCCCGGGCACGTCACCCGCCGGGGTGCTGGCCGAGGCGGTCGCGGCGGTGCGTGGGCTGGCCGACATCCTGTGGTCGGCGAGGTCGGATGACGAGCTGGTCGAGGTGGTCGGCCAGGTCCAGCAGCTCACCTCGGTACTGGCCGCGGTCGAGGCCGATGCGGTCGCCGAGGCCGACGCCCGGGATCTGGCCAAGCAGCGGCTGCACTACGGCTCGACCGGGGACTGGCTCACCCACGCCGGCGGCCTGCGTCGTGGTGAGGGCAAGCGCCGGGTGGTGCGGGCCAGGGCGCTGACCGGCCCGCTCACCCGCACCCGCGACGGACTCTGGTCGCCGGGACGATCTCATCGGAGCAGGCCGACGTCATCGTCCGGTCCGTCGCCGACCTGCCGTCCGGTGACCTGGTCCGCCGACGCGGGGAGAAGGTCCTGCTGCGTCAGGCCAGGAGCCTGGATGCCTCCGAGCTGGCCCGGGCCGGCCGGCACCTGGCCGAGGTGGTCGACCCCGACGCCGTCGACCGCCGACTCGAAGCCGCCCTGGAGCGTGAGGAACGTGCCGCGCACCTGAACCGCTACCTGTCGATCAGCGAGGACCGGGCCGGCGGGGTCCGGGTCCGGGGCCACGGTTCCGCCGAGGACGGCGCCCTCCTGATGGCGGCGTTGCTGCCGCTGACCTGTCCCGAACCCGCCACCAGTCAGCCACCAACACCGAGTCCGGGGAGCAGCGCCTCGACCCCCGCGACCACGGCGCCAGGCTCTGGGACGCCCTGGTCGCCACCGCCCAACACGCGCTGGACACCCAGCTACCGCCGGAGACCCACGGCACCCCCGCCCGACTGCTGATCACCCTCGACCACCAAACCCTCAAGGACGATCTCGACACAGCCGGTGTCGGCACCACCGCAGACGGCACCGAACTACCCCCCGACACCCTGCGCCGCCTTGCCTGTGATGCCGAGATCATCCCCGCCGTCCTCGGCACCCACGGCGAGGTCCTCGACGTCGGCCGAACCCGCCGCCTGGTCACCGCCCCCATCTGGACCGCCCTGGTGATCCGCGACAAGCACTGCACCTTCCCCGGCTGCAGGCGACCGCCACTGATGTGTCACGCCCACCACCTCACCCACTGGATCTCAGGCGGCGAAACTAAGCTCGACAATCTCGCCCTGCTGTGTGGCCACCACCACCGCGTCATCCACCATTCGCCCTGGGAAATACGCCTCAACCCCACCGATCGAAGACCCGAATTCCGCCCACCACCCACACTCGCAAACACACCCGAATGGATCCGATATCGACCACGCACGTGATGACGAGTCGAGCAGACGCCCTATGAGATGCAATCTTCTTAGATCGTGTGTCCGCCGTTGACCGTGATCCGCTGACCAGTGATGAATCCACCGGCGTGCGACGCCAGGTACCCGACCATCGCGGCAACGTCGTCCGGCGTGCCCATCCGTCGCAACGGCACCTCAGCGGCATAGGAGTCGGAGTCGATGCCGGCGTGGCGCTCGACCGGGATCCATCCGGGTTGGACGAGGTTGACGGTGATGCCGTCCGGGCCGAGTTCCTTCGCCCACACCTTGGTGAGTCCGATCTGGGCGTTCTTGGCTGCCACATACGCCGACATGAGAGGCGCAGCCCGATCCGCGAGGTCCGAGCCGATCAGGATCACCCGCCCCCCGCCGGACGACCGCATGCTCGGAAGGGCTGCCTGCACGAGCAGGGTGGGACTCTTGACGAAGAACTCCAGCTGGTCGAGGTGGGTACGCCAGGTGAGGTCGACCACGCTCACCTCTGGCTGCGGGCCGGTGGCGTTGGCGACGACCGCTGTGACCGGGCCGAGTGCTCTGGTGACGTCCGCAAACATGCTGGATACCCCGTCCTCGGTGACGACGTCAGCACCGAAAGCCTCCGCGACACCGCCGGCCTCCCTGATCCGCGTGACCAGGGACTCCGCCGCCTCCCGACCGCGCACGTAGTTGACCGCAACCGGCCGCCCGTCAGCCGCAAGTCGCCACGCGATCGCCGCACCCAGCCCCCGCGAAGCACCCGTGACGACCGCGACGCCAGAGGGAGCCATACGCCCACAGTACGAAAGGTTGCGCGACCTGGGAGGTCTCATCGAGGGGGCAGCGGATCAGGCCTGCAACGAGAGGTTGTTGCCGTCGGGGTCGTGGAACCACACGATCCGCGCCCCGCTGGGTGCGGTCCAGATGCCCCGCTCGTCCTGCTCCATGCCGTCGTAACGATTGAAGGTGACGCCCGCAGCCACGAGCTTGTCGACCTCGGCCTCGAGGTCTGCGACGACCCAACCCAACACGGTGTACGGCGCAGCGCGGACCTCGTCGACCAGGGTGATCCGCAGCTGGCTCCCCGGTGTCTCGTGGACCAGTGCATACGGACGCGCGTCCGTGAGGTCGAGGCCCAACACACGGCCGTAGAAGTGCTGCGCCGAGTCCAGGTCGCTCACCCCGACGAAGCCCACCTGCGTCGCGTCTTCCAACATCGCCGTCACAGCTCCTCACTCCGATGTCGCGTCTGACCGGGGGGCACCTCGACGTTCATTGTGACCCTTGGCGATGTCGGTGCGGCGGCGTAGGAAGGGCGTATGACTCTCGGACACCACTGCTCCTTCGTCCCGCCCTACCTCCTCGAGCGGATAGCGGCGTCCGACTCCGACGCGGCCGATCACTGCCGCACGACCCTGGCCGCCGACCGGGCGTTCCGAGCGGGGCGCGTGGCTGCGCCGACGACGGCAACCGCCACGACCGCGACCGGGGCGGCCTGGGTGGTCCACACGGCAGCGAACGGCTCCGCGCTGCCCGGGAGCGTGGTGCGAACAGCGGGTGACCCGGCCTCGGGTGACACCTCGGTCGACGAGGCGGCCGACGGCATCACCGCGACCCTCGGGCTGTACCGCGACGCCTTCGCCCGCTCGTCGTACGACGGGAAGAGCGCCGAGGTCGTGCTCACCGTCCACTACGAGCAGAACTACGACAACGCCTTCTGGAACGGGACGCAGCTGGTCTTCGGCGACGGCGACGGCCAGGTCTTCGGCTCCTTCACCAAGCCGGTGGACGTGCTGGGGCACGAGTTCACCCACGCCGTCACCCAGTTCACCGCCAACCTGACCTACCAGGGCCAGTCGGGCGCCCTCAACGAGTCGGTGTCCGACTGCCTCGGCATCTGCGTCAAGCAGCGGGTGCTCGGCCAGACCGCCGAGACGGCCGACTGGCTGGTGGGCGAGGGCATCTTCCTGCCGGGCATCCACGCGCGGGCGCTCCGCGACATGGCCCATCCCGGCACGGCGTACGACGACCCCACGCTGGGCAAGGACCCCCAGGTCGGCGACCTGGCCGACTACGTCGAGACCACCGACGACAACGGCGGGGTCCACACCAACTCCGGCATCCCCAACCGCGCCTTCTACCTCGCAGCCACCGCGATCGGGGGCGACACCTGGGAGGGCGCCGGCCAGATCTGGTACGCCGCGCTGACCGGAGGGCGGGTCACGGCCGACACCGACTTCTCCGGCTTCGCCGCGGCGACCATCGCGGCCGCCGGTGACCACGCCGACGCCGTCCGCCAGGCGTGGACCACCGTCGGCGTCGACCCGTCGGGCAGCTCCACACCGACCGACAACGGCGGGGCCCAGGTCACCCCGTCCCTGGTCCGGGTACGCCGGACCGGCGGCATCGCCGGTCGCACGATCGAGGGCTCGGTCGACCTGTCCGCCGACGACCCGCGAGCCAGTGCGGCCCGGAGCCTCGTCGACCGGCTCGACCTGAGCCTGCCGATCGAGTCCGAGACCTTCCCCGACGCCTTCACCTACACCTTCGAGGTCGGCGGCCGCTCGGTCACCGTGCCGCAGCAGGGGCTGAGCGACGAGCAGCGGGCGCTGGCGGAGCTGTTGCTGTCCGGCCCGTGAGGCCCGTCAGTCCGCGAGCGCGCGGTCGAGCGCGGCGGTCACGTGGAGGGTGGTGCAGGGGTAGACCGGGAGCTCGCAGTCGGCCTGGGTGATCAGCAGCTCGAGCTCGGTGCAGCCCAGCAGCACACCGCCGGCTCCGCGGTCCCACAGCTCCTCGATCACGCCCAGCACCCGCCGCCGAGTCGCGTCCACGACGCGGCCGTGCACCAGCTCGTCGTAGATCGCGCTGTTGAGCATCTCGTGGTGGCGAGCGTCGGGGACGACGGTCTCCAGGCCGTGCCGGGCGAGCCGGTCGGTGAAGAAGCCGTCCGACATCGCGACCGTGGTGCCGATGAAACCGACCTTCGTCACACCTTGGGCACGCACCTCCTCGGCGACCACGTCCGCGAGGTGGAGCAGCGGTAGGTCGACGGCCGCCTCCACCTGGTCGGCCACCTTGTGGAACGTCGTCGTGCAGAGCAGGAGGAAGTCGGCGCCGGCGCGTTCGACACCGCGGGCCGCGTCGGCGAGGAGCTCACCGATCTGCTGCCAGCGTTCCTCGTCCTCGAGCGCCGTCACCTCGGCGAAGTCGACGGTGCTGAGCACGAGCTTGGGCGAGGAGAGTCCCCCGAGGCGGTTGCGGACGCCGAGGTTGAGGTCGCGGTAGTAGACCTCGCTGCTCTCCCAGCTCATCCCGCCGACCAGTCCGATCGTCTGCATGGCCTGCAGTCTGTCCCGGTGCGGAGGAGTCCGTCACCCGGTCCCACGGTTCAGACCCGGTACACCTTGTGCTGGGCGGCCTGGGCGCGCGGCTTGATCACCAGCTCGTCGATGTTCACGTGCGAGGGGCGGGTGGCGATCCACGCGATCGCGTCGGCGACGTCCTCGGCCACGAGCGGGTCGGGTACGCCGGCGTACACCGCCGCCGCGCGCTCCTCGTCACCGTCGAACCGGACCTTCGCGAACTCGTCGGTGCGCACCATCCCGGGCGCGATCTCGCTGATCCGGATCGGCTCGCCGACCAGCTCCAGACGCAGGGTCTCGGTCACCACCTGCGTGCCGTGCTTGGCCGCCGTGTAGCCACCGCCGCCCTCGTAGGCGATGTGGCCGGCGGTGCTGCCGACGTTCACGATCAGGCCGTCGCCGCTCGCACGCAGGGCGGGAAGGAGCGCCTGAGTGACGTGGAGCAGGCCGAGCACGTTCACGTCGTACATCCGACGCCAGTCCTCCGGGTCGGCCTCGGCGACCGGGTCGGACCCGAACGCACCGCCGGCGTTGTTGACCAGGACGTTGAGTGTGTCGCCCACCGCCACGGCCAGCCCCGCCACGGACTCGACCGAGGTGACGTCGCAGACGACCGCGGTGCCCTCGATCTCACGCGCGAGCTCCTCGATCCGCTCCGAACGACGGGCCGCGCACACCACGGAGTACCCCTCCTGGGCGAGGGCCCGGGCGGTGGCGGCCCCGATCCCGCTGGAGGCACCGGTCACGACAGCGGTACGACGCATCATGGCCATGATTCTGCCTGCCCCGATGTCCGGCACGTCGTCCGGATGGCACACTGAGGGCCCGATGGGACAACACATCGACAGTGCCGCCCCCCGGAACGCGCGCCGGACCGCGCAGGTCTGCGGGCTCGTGGGTGGGGCCGCCTGGGTGGTCCTCTACTTCCTCGACGCCGACAGTGCGCTGGCGAAGGCACTCCTGTGGGGCGGCGGGGTCCTCCTCACGGTCGCGTTGTTCGCGATCGGGATGATGTTGGTCAAGGGCGACGTGCTGGCGCTGCGTGTCTTCGTGGCGCTGGCTCTACCGACGCTCGCGTGGGGCGTCTTCGCACTGGTGCGCGACTCGGTGAGCAACGAGGAGCTCGTGGACGCGGTCTTCGGTGCCTTCGTCGGGCTGCTCTCCGTCATGCTCCTGGTGCGCCCCTCGACGGCCCACCGGACCACCCTCTGACGACTCGGCGACGAACTGCTCGGCCTCCCGGGGAATCACCGGCCACTCCGTGCGGTTGGATCGGGTTGGGCCCGCTCTGTGTGCGGGGGAAGGGGTGACGTCGTGGAGCTCACCGAGGCCGACGCCGTACGGCGGGTGGCCATGATCAGCGTGCACACCTCACCGCTCGACCAGCCCGGCACCGGTGATGCCGGCGGCCTCAACGTCTACGTCCTCGAGCTGTCGAAGCGCCTCGCCGCCGCCGGGATCGAGGTCGACATCTTCACCCGCGCGACCTCCTCGCGACACGAGTCGGTGCTGGCGGCGGGCGACGGCATCACCGTGCACAACATCCACGCCGGCCCGTTCGAGGGCCTGAGCAAGGGCGAGCTGCCGGCCCAGCTGTGCGTGTTCGCGCGCGAGGTGCTGCGGGCCGAGGCCGGCAAGCCGCTCGGCCACTACGACCTCGTGCACTCGCACTACTGGCTCTCCGGTCAGGTGGGCGCCCTGGCGCGTGACCGCTGGGGGGTGCCGCTGGTGCACACCATGCACACGATGGCGAAGGTCAAGAACGACGCGCTCGCGATCGGGGACACCCCCGAGCCCGTCGCCCGGATCATCGGCGAGGAGCAGGTGGTGGAGGCGGCCGACATGCTCATCGCCAGCACCGACATCGAAGCCAAGCAGCTGATCAACCTGTACGACGCGGATCCCGGCCGCGTCGAGGTCGTGCAGCCCGGTGTCGACCTGACCGTCTTCCGTCCGCGCGACACCGACGAGGCGCGGCGCCGCCTGGACCTGCCCACCGACGCGCACGTGGTCCTGTTCGCCGGGCGGTTGCAGCCGCTCAAGGCGCCCGACGTGCTGCTGCGCGCGGTCGCCCTCCTGCTCGACGAGAC
Organism: uncultured Actinomycetota bacterium; assembly: GCA_963761515.1. Classification (GTDB taxonomy): domain Bacteria; phylum Actinomycetota; class Actinomycetes; order Propionibacteriales; family Nocardioidaceae; genus Nocardioides. The sequence goes on along the minus strand of CAVXHO010000036.1, from coordinate 71,839 downwards.
ACCGGACCTGCGGTCCCGCCTGGTCGTCCCGATCGTCGGCGGACCCTCCGGCACCGGTCTCGAGCACCCCGAGGCGCTCGCCGAGCTGGCCGACCGGCTCGGCATCGCGGACGTCGTCCGGTTCGTGCCGCCGGTGCCGCCCGCCGAGCTGGCTTTGTGGGACGCCGCCGCCTCGGTGGTCGCCGTACCGTCGTACAACGAGTCGTTCGGCCTGGTCGCCGCCGAGGCCCAGGCCGCCGGGACGCCGGTGATCGCCGCCGCCGTGGGCGGCCTGGCGACCGTGGTCGCCGACCGCGAGAGCGGGATCCTGCTCGACACCCACGAGCCGACCGCGTGGGCCTCGGCCCTGCGTGACGTGCTGCTCGACGACGCCTTCCGGGCGCGACTGGCCCAGGGCGCCCGTGAGCGCGGCCAGATGTTCTCGTGGGAGGCCACGGCCGAGCGCACCCTCGACGTCTACGAGCGGGCGCGCCACGCCCTGCGGGAGCTCGTGTGAACGCCAGTCCCGAGACCGACGGGTCCGCGGACCGCGCCCAGGTGCTGCGCGACTACCTCACCGACAACGACCTCGACTACACCGAGGAGGACGGGGTCTTCAGCTTCGCCCTGCCCGGGGAGCGCAAGCTCCAGACCCCCGTCCGCCTCGACCTCGGCCCGCACGCCCTCGGCGTCCACGCGTTCGTGTGCCGCAACCCGGACGAGAACCACGAGCGCGTCTACCGCTGGCTCCTCGAGCGCAACCTCAGGACGTACGCCGTCTCCTACGCGGTCGACCACGTCGGCGACATCTACCTCGACGCCCGGCTGCCCCTCTCGCTGGTCACGCCGGAGGAGCTCGACGGGTTGCTGGGCTCCGTGCTCGCCCACGCGGACGGCTCGTTCAACACCATCCTCGAGCTGGGTTTCGCCTCCTCCATCCGCAAGGAGTGGGAGTGGCGCAACCTGCGAGGCGAGTCCACGAGGAACCTCGAGGCGTTCCGCGGCTGGCTGGAAACCGACGCGACGCCGGAGATCGAACGCCCCTAACCTGCAGAGGTGGAGTGGCCGTTCTACGACCTGCGCATCGCGTGCGGCGAGGTGCTGCTGCGCGGCGTGACCGACGCCGACCTCGAACCGCTGCTGGACGCGTTCCCCGACGAGCTCGATCAGGACCCACGACACCAGCCGTTCCTCGAACCGGCCGCCGACCGGCGCCGGGTGCTCATCGCCGAGATCTGGCAGCATCGCGGCAGCTGGTCGCCCACGTCGTGGTGCCTGGACCTGGCCGTCGAGGTCGACGGTCGCGTGGTCGGCGTACAGGCGCTGGAGGGTGACGAGTTCCCGCTCCTGCGTACGGTCGACTCCAACTCCTGGCTGGCCACCGAGGTCCGCGGCCGCGGACTCGCCACGGCGATGCGGACCGGCGTGCTCGCCCTCGCCTTCGACCACCTCGGCGCGGAGGTCGCGGTCTCGTCCGCGACCCTCGACAACGCGCCGTCGTTGGCCGTCTCGCGACGCCTCGGGTACGCCGACAACGGCCTCAGCCGGTCCAACTCGGAGGCCGGCCTGATCGAGCTCCAGCACCTGCGCCTGCTCGCCGAGACGTGGCGTGCCGCCGGTCACCGGGTCGAGATCGAGGGCGTTGCCGCTTGCCTGCCGTGGTTCGGGCTCAGCTGAGCGCCAGCGCCACCAGTGCCAGGGCCGCCGGCACCGCCTGCACGACCAGGATCCGTCTGTTGACGGTCGCAGCGCCGTAGACGCCGGCGACCACGACACACACGAGGAAGAAGACCTTCGCGTCGGTGTTGTCGGCGACCAGGCCCCACACCAGCCCCGCTGCCAGGAAGCCGTTGTAGAGGCCCTGGTTGGCCGCGAGCACCTTCGACTCCTCGGCGAAGCCCGCGTCGAGTCCGAAGACCCGACGCCCCGTGGGCGTGGTCCACAGGAACATCTCGAGGACCAGGAAGAAGAGATGGAGCGCGGCGACCAGGCCGATCAGGACGTCGGCGACGATGTTCACGCCCGCAGCATGACAGGCCCTGAGCCGGCTGCTGCACGACCTTCGCCGCGCGGGTCAGCGACCGCTCAGCGACCGCTCCTCAACCTCCCGCCTCGATCGCGGTCCTCGCAGGCTCGGACCGCGCGGCGTGAGGCTTGCGCCGCGCGACCGCGACGCCGACCAGGGCGAGAGCGCCACCGACGTACGCCATCGTGGGCGGCACCTCGCCCAGGAACATCCAGCCCATCAGGATCGTCAGCGGCGGCACCAGGTACGTCGTGATGCCGAGGCTGCTGGCCGTCATGTGCCGGAGCGCGAAGGCGTACGTCGTGAACGCGATCGCGGTGGGGAACAGCCCGAGGTAGACCACCCACCAGATGTCGGACGCGGACGCGTGGGACGTGTCATCGACGAGCTGGCCGGCGAAGGGGAGGCAGACCAGAGCGCCGATCGTGCACGCCAGCCAGGTGACGTGGATCGCGGAGAGGCGGGAGACCAGGGGCTTCTGCACCACCAGGGAGATGGAGTAGACGAGGGCCGCGAGCAGGCAGAGGGCCACGCCGAGCAGGTCGTTCTTCCCGTCGGGTTGGGAGACGCCGATCAGCACCACGCCGGAGAACGCGAGCAGCAGCCCGAGCCCGAGCCAGCCGGTGAAGCGCTCGCCGAGGAAGAGCGTCGCCAGCAGCGCGATCAGGACCGGGGAGATCTGGATCAGCATCGCGGCGGTGCCGGCGTCGACGTGACGCTCGCCGGCGTTGAGGGCGAGGTTGTAGACCCCGAACCACAGCACCCCGATCACGACCAGGCCGACCCAGTCGCGGCCGCTCGGTCGGGGCAGACCGCGGGAGACGGCGACGATCCCGAGGGCGATCGCACCCACGATCAGCCGGCCCAGCGAGAGCGCCCCCGCCGAGAAGTCCTCACCGAGATGGCGGATCGCCACGAACGCCGATGCCCAGAAGACGAGGGTCACGGCCACGGCGGCGACGGGTAGCCAGGGTCGGGATTCGCTGGTGGGCACGATGCCAGCCTAGGGACGACCACCGACGGTCTCACGCGGGATTCGGACCTGTAGTCGTGAGTCGTGACGGCGGCATGATGGGTGGCATGCGTGTCGCGTTGATGGTCACCTGCGTCAACGACGCGATGTTCCCCGACACCGGTCGCGCGGTCGTGGACCTGCTGACCCGCTTGGGCGTGGAGGTGGACTTCCCGGCGGCGCAGACCTGCTGCGCGCAGCCGATGGTCAACACCGGCTATCTCGACGAGGCCGTGCCGGTCGTCCGCACCTTCGTCGACGCGTTCGCGGGGTACGACGCGGTGGTGACGCCGTCGGGGTCGTGTGCGGCGTCGGCCCGGCACCAGCACGGGATCGTGGCCCGCCGGTCCGGCGACGCCGGGCTGGAGGCGGCGGTGGCCGAGGTGTCGCCACGGGTCCACGAGCTGAGCGAGTTCCTCGTCGACGTGCTCGGGGTGACCGACGTCGGTGCCTCGTTCCCGCACCGGGTGACCTACCACCCGACGTGCCACTCGCTCCGTCTCCTCGGGGTCGGTGACCGGCCGCGCCGGCTGCTCGAGGAGGTCCGGGGACTGACCCTCGTGGACCTCCCGGCCGCCGAGGAGTGCTGCGGCTTCGGGGGCACCTTCGCCCTGAAGAACGCCGACGTGTCGGTCGCGATGGGCGCCGACAAGGCTCGCCATGTCCGGGAGACCGAGGCCGAGGTGCTGGTGGCCGGCGACAACTCCTGCCTGATGCACATCGGCGGGGTGCTGTCGCGGCAGAGGTCCGGCGTACGCGTGATGCACCTGGCGGAGATCCTGGCCTCGACCGAGGGCGCGGCATGAGCGCCACCTTCGTCGGGATGCCCGCCTTCCCCGTCGCCGCCCGCGAGGCGCTGGGCGACACCCAGCTCCGCCACAACCTGGCCCACGCCACCCACACCATCCGCGACAAGCGCGCACGGGTGGTCGCGGAGGTGCCCGAGTGGGAGGAGCTCCGGCAGGCCGGCGCCGACCTCAAGGACGCGACGCTGGCCAGGCTCGACCGCCGTCTCGAGCAGCTCGAGGCCTCGCTGGTGAAGCGGGGTGCGGTCGTGCACTGGGCGCGGGACGCCGCCGAGGCTTGCCGGATCGTCGCGGACGTCGCCAAGGCGCACGGCGCCGACGAGGTCGTGAAGGTCAAGTCGATGGTGACCCAGGAGATCGGGCTCAACGAGGCGCTGGCCGCCGAGGGCATCGCCGCCTGGGAGACCGACCTGGCCGAGCTGATCGTGCAGCTCGCCGACGACCTGCCGTCCCACATCCTGGTGCCGGCGATCCACCGGAACCGCGCGGAGGTGCGCGAGATCTTCCGGTCGCGGATGGCGGCCGCCGGGCGGCCGGCTCCCGACGACCTCACCGACGACCCGGCCGAGCTCGCCAACGCCGCGCGGCTGCATCTGCGTGAGAAGTTCCTGCGCGCCAAGGTCGGCGTCTCGGGCGCGAACTTCGCGGTCGCCGAGACCGGAACCCTGGTGGTGGTCGAGTCGGAGGGCAACGGCCGGATGTGCCTGACCCTGCCCGAGGTCCTGGTGTCGGTGGTCGGGATCGAGAAGGTGGTGCCGACGTTCGCCGATCTCGACGTCTTCCTGCGCCTGCTGCCGCGTTCGTCGACCGGCGAGCGGATGAACCCCTACACGTCGATGTGGCACGGCGTCACTCCGGGCGACGGCCCGCAGGAGGTGCACGTCGTACTGCTGGACGACGGGCGGACGCGTGCCCTCGCCGACGACGTCGGCCGGCAGGCGCTGCGCTGCATCCGGTGCTCGGCGTGCCTCAACGTCTGCCCGGTCTACGAGCGGGTCGGCGGGCACGCCTACGGCTCGGTCTACCCCGGGCCGATCGGCGCGATCCTCAACCCGCTGCTCAAGGGCGTGGGAGTCGACGAGCAGACCGACTCCCTGCCCTACGCCTCGACCCTGTGCGGTGCCTGTTACGAGGTCTGCCCGGTCAAGATCGACATCCCGTCGATCCTCGTCGACCTCCGCGCCCAGGTCGTCGACGCCCATCGGGGCGGCCGGCTCGGGTCGGTCAAGGCGGAGGCGCTCGCGATGAGGGGCGCGGCCTGGACCTTCAGCGACGGCCGGCGGCTCCGCCGCGCCGAACGTGTCTCCGGCGTGGTTGGGCGGGTCTGGGGCCGCTTCGGGCGTACGTCGCTCCCCGGCGGCCGGCGCGCCCTCGGCCGGCTCCCCGGGCCGGGCGCCGGCTGGTCCGGTGCACGGGACCTCCCGGCGCCACCGCGCGAGTCCTTCCGCGCCTGGTGGCTGCGGACTCGGGACGGGGGGACCCGCTCGTGAGTGCTCGCGAGGAGATCCTGCGGGCCGTCCGTGAGGCCGTCGCCACGGCTCCGGAGCCGCCCGTGGCGCGCGTGCCGCGGCGTACGCCGGATCCCGGGGCCGACGTGGTGGCGCTGTTCGCCGAGCGGGTCGCCGACTACCGGGCCGTGGTCGAGCGCTGTGCTCCCGCAGACCTCGCGGCCCGGGTCAGCGCCGCCCTCCCCGAGGGCGCGCGGGTCGTCGTACCGCACGGCCTCGACCTCGACGTGCCGGGTGCCGTCGTCGACACAGACCTGTCCGCGGCCGATCTTGACGCCCTCGACGCGGTGGTCACCCGCGCCCGGCTCGGGATCGCCGAGACCGGCACGATCGTGCTCGACCACGGCCCCGGCCAGGGCCGCCGCGCGATCACGCTCGTCCCCGACCGGCACGTCTGCATCGTCGACGCCACCCAGATCGTCGCCGACGTGCCTGACGCGTTCGACGTGCTGGACACCTCCCGGCCGCTGACCTGGGTCAGCGGCCCGAGCGCCACCAGCGACATCGAGCTGGACCGCGTCGAGGGCGTCCACGGCCCCCGCAACCTCCACGTGATCGTGGTGGGCTGAGCGGTCAGTTGAGAAGGGGGAGCCTGGGGTCAGCGTGCGGCGTACGACCGGAGGCGGCACGCACCCAGGCGAGGTCGTGGCCGAGGTCGCCCGGACTCCGGTCCTCGACCATGGTGGTGATGCCGATCGAGATCTCCAGGTGCCCGGCCAGCTCCAGGACGGTCCAGGGCGGCCTGTCGGGGTCGGCGGGCCGGAGCCTGGTCGCGGCGCGCCACTGCGCGGGCGTCAGCCGGTCGAAAGCCGCGGCTACGACGGCGAGCTCGCCCTCCAGGATGTCGAGAATGCCGTCGTAGGTCACGGCCTCAGTCGCCGACCGCCACCGGTTCGGGTTCAGGCTCCGGGTGGGGGTGGGACGGCTCGACCCGGAGGACGCGGGCGACGCGGTCGGGGAGCATCCAGTTCCACGAGCCGAACAGGGAGACCAGGGACGGCACCAGGACCGAGCGCACCAGGGTGGCGTCGAGCAGGATGCCGAACCCGAGTCCGGTGGCGAGCACCTTGATGTCGGTGCCCGGGCCGGAGGCGAGCGCGGCGAAGGCGAGGAACAGGATCAGTGCTGCGCTGGTGACCAGCCGGCCGGTCCGGCCGATGCCGAGGACGACGGCGTCGTCGGTCGACAGGCCCCCGTCGTACTCCTCCCGGATCCGGGACAGGATGAACACCTCGTAGTCCATCGACAGCCCGAACAGGAAGGCGAAGACCATCAGCGGGATCCAGAAGGTGACCGCGCCCGTCGCCTCGATCCCGAAGACCGCGTTCGAGCCGTAGCCCTGCTGCCAGAACAGCACCATCAGGCCGTAGACCGCGGTCAGGGACACCAGGTTGAGGATCACCGCCTTGAGCGGCAGCAGCAATGACCGGAACGCGCGGGCCAGCAGCACGTAGGTCAGGAGCGAGATGATCAGGAGCATCTGGGGGAAGTTGCCGTAGACCGCGTGGAGGAAGTCGACCTGCGCGTTGCCGAGCCCGGTCACCCCGATCACGCCGTCCGTCTTGTCCGCCAGAGCCGTGACGTCGCGCACGACCTGCACGCTCGTGGAGTTGACGGTCTCCCCGTCGGGGATCAGCACGACGACGGTCTGCCCGTCGACCGAGGAGCCCGGGCCGGTCGGCACGACGGCCGCGGTGACGCCGTCGACCCCGCCGAGGGTCTGGGCGACGGAGTCGGCCTTGTCGGTCTCGGCGAGGACCTCGATCGGGGTGAGCGACCCCGTCGTCACGCCGCCGTCCTTGAGCACCTGGAGCGTGTCGTAGGCCGGACCGGTGTGCGCGAGCGACGACGAGTCGGCAGCCCCGATCTTGATGCCGAAGAACGCCGCGCAGAGCAGGCCGATCACGGCGAGCGCCGAGCCGGCCGCCACCCAGCGGTGCTTCACGATCATCCGGGCCCAGGCCGTCCAGCCCTTGCTCGGCTTGTTCTCGTGCCGGATCTTCGGCCAGTCGACCCGCGGCCCGATGCTGCCCAGGATCGCCGGGGTCAGGGTCAGCGTCACCAGGACGCTGGCGACCGGGATCAGGGCACCGGCCATGCCGATGCTGCGCATGAACGGCACCGGCAGCACGACGAGGGCGAGCAGGCCGATCGCCACCGTGAGTCCGCTGAACAGCACGGCGTGGCCCGCCGTCTCCATCGCCGCGACCACGGCGTCGTGGTTGTCGCGGCCATGATCTCGTTCCTCGCGCCATCGGGTGACGAAGAGCAGGGAGTAGTCGATCGCGACGCCCAGGCCGACCAGCGCGACCAGGAACTGGACGATGAACGAGACGTCGGTGAGATAGGTGAGGGGCAGGAGCAGGAGGAAGGTGGTCAGGATCGAGACGGCCGCCACCACCAGTGGCAGGAACGCGAGCAGCGACGCGAACACGAACAACAGGACGGCGAGAGCGCCGAGCGCCCCGAGGAGAGTCTCGGTCAGCACGCCGTTGCCCCCGGAGTCGTCGCCGACTGCGAGCGCGTCCATGCCGGTCACGCCGACCACGGCGCCGCTGGGCGCCGCACCCTGCACCGCTTCCTTCACGACCTTGGTCGGGACCACGTCGGTGAAGCTCTGCGGGAACGGGTAGAACACCATCGCGTACGCCGTACGGTCGTCGGAGGTGCGGAAAGCCTTGTCGCCGGTGTTCGCCTCGTCGACGACGCGCAGCGGGACGTCCGCCGAGCCCACCGATGCGAACGCCTTGGCCACCTCGGCCTCGTTCCCGGTGATCGTCTGCCCCTGCGGGAGGGTGACCGTCGCGAGGAGGGGAGTGGTGTTCCCGCCGTTGTGGAAGGCCGCGATGATCTTGTTGGCGGCGGTGTCGCCGGGTTGTCCCGGCAACGAGAAGTTGACCGTCATCCGGTCGGTGACCGTGCTCGCGACCGCGCCGCCGGCCACGGCGATGACCACCCAGGCCACCACGATCAGCAGTCGGTGCCGCAGCACCACCTCACCCAGTCGACGCATGGTCGATCCTCCCCGTCACGAAGCAACGAGGCTAGCGCGACCGCACCCGCCGCCGCCTCCGGGAAGACCCTGAGGTCGCGGACAGATCGCGGTCACAGGTCGAGCTTGTAGCCCAGTCCGCGGACCGTGACCAGCAGCGTCGGGTGCGACGGGTCCGGCTCGAGCTTGGCCCGCAGCCGCTTCACGTGGACGTCGAGGGTCTTGGTGTCGCCCACGTAGTCCGATCCCCACACCCGGTCGATCAGCTGACCTCGGGTGAGGACCCGGCCGGGGTTGCGGAGGAAGAGCTCGAGCAGCTCGAACTCCTTCAGCGGCAGCCGTTGCTGCTCGCCGTCGACGGTGACGACGTGGCGCTCGACGTCCATCCGCACCGAGCCGGCCTCGAGCGTCATCGGCGCCAGGTCGGGCTCCGTGCCCCGCCGGAGCACGGCCCGGATCCGCGCGACCAGCTCGCGGGGGGAGTACGGCTTGGTGACGTAGTCGTCTGCGCCGAGCTCGAGGCCGACGATCTTGTCGACCTCGTCGTCCTTGGCGCTGACCATGATCACCGGCACGCTCGAGACCGCGCGGATCTGGCGGCACACCTCGGTGCCGGGCAGGCCGGGCAGCATCAGGTCGAGGAGCACGATGTCGGCGCCGTTGCGGTCGAACTCCGCGAGCGCGTCCGGGCCGGTGGCGGCCAGGGACACGTCGTATCCCTCCTTACGGAGGAGGTAGGACAGCGCGTCGGAGTAGCTCTCCTCGTCCTCGACGACGAGCACACGCGTCATCGAAGCGGTCCTGTGGTGTGGGCAGTGGTCTGGGTGTTCATGCGTTCTCCTCCTGGCGTGAGCGCGGAAGCGACAGGGTGAAGGTGGAGCCCTGACCCTCCAGCGACCACACGCGTACGTCGCCACCGTGGGTGGCCGCGACGTGCTTGACGATCGAGAGGCCGAGACCGGTGCCGCCGGTGGACCGGTGGCGCGCGGGATCGACCCGGTAGAAACGTTCGAAGATCCGGTCGAGCTCGTCGTGCGGGATGCCGATGCCCTGGTCGACCACCGAGACGTCGACCATCGACTCACACTCCTTGGTGGAGATCAGCACCGTCGAGTCCACCCCGGAGTAGGTCACGGCGTTGGCGAGCAGGTTGGTGACGGCGGCCGAGACCTGCTCCTCGTTTCCGAAGATCCGGAGCCCCGGCGTACCGCCGACGACCACCTTGATGTTCTTGCTGGTGGCGTCCATGACCGTGACGTCGACCGAACGGGCGATGACCGCGTCGAGGTCGACCAGGGCCGGCCCCTCCAGCGGCTCGTCGCCCTGGAGCCGTGACAGCTCGATGATCTGCTGGACCATCTGCAGCAGCCGGTCACTCTCGGTCAACATCCGGCGGGCGAAGCGCTCCACCGCCTCCGGGTCGTCGGAGGCGTCCCCGACCGCCTCGGCGAGGAGCCGGATCGCGCCGACCGGGGTCTTCAGCTCGTGGGACACGTTGGCCACGAAGTCGCGCCGGACCGCATCCACGCGTCGTTCGCGGGTGCGGTCCTCGACCAGGGCCAGGACGAGCCGCGAGCTCAGCGGAGCGACCCGCGCCGTCACGGTGCGCGGCGGGCCGTTGGGCTGGGGCAGCACCAGGTCGGCCTCCCGGATCTGGCCGTCTCGTCGCACCTGGCGCACGAGCTCGGCGAGCTCGGCCGAGGCGAGTCGCTGGCTGCGCACGAGGCCGAGCGCGACGGCGGGAGCGGAGGACTTCACGACCTCGTCGGAGTCGTCGACCACCACGGCACTGCTGCGCAGTACGGCGAGCACCGTCGCCACGCCCGCTGGCACCACCGGCTCCTCCGCCGGGGTGACCGATCCCTGCTGCCGTTGGCTCACGCTCCAGGCCAGGACGGCGCCTCCGGCGACGACAGCCCCGATGAGCGCGGCCAGAAAGGCCTGCGTCGTCGGGCTCACGCTTGAATCGTACGCAGGGGGTCACCGGGAACCCGCCGCGGTGAGGCGTGCTTGCCCAGTGTTCACGGTGCGTTCACCGTGCGGCCCCTGCTGGTCACCTTCTCCGCTTACGGTTCTTGCATGCGCGAAGCTTTCCATGACCAGCTGGACTCGATCTTCGGGGACCTTGCCGAGATCTGTGGCGAGGTCGAGGCGGCGGTCCGCAACGCCACCGCGGCGCTCCTCGAAGGGAACGCCGAGATGGCCGAGGCCGTCATCGCCGCGGACGAGAAGATCGACCGCGCGCGGGAGCGCGTCGAGGACACGGCGTTCTCCCTCCTGTCTCTTCAGCAGCCGGTGGCCGGCGACCTCCGCGTCGTGGTGTCCGCCCTGCGGATGGTCACCGAGCTCGAGCGGATGGGCGACCTCTCCGTGCACGTCGCCAAGATCGCGCGGCTCCGGGTCCCGGAGATCGCGGTCCCCGAGGAGGCGCGTCCCACGGTCGCCCGGATGGGCGCGGTGGCCGAGGACATGGTGCGCCGGGTGGCGGCGATCATCCTGGAGCGCGACGTCGCGGCCGCGATCGAGGTGGGCCGGGACGACGAGGAGATGGACCAGCTACGCCGCTCGTCGTTCACCCAGCTGCTCAGTGACAACTGGGAGCACGGGGTGGAGGCGGCCGTCGACATCGCCCTGCTCGGCCGCTACTACGAGCGCATCGCCGACCACGCGGTCTCGGTCGCGAACCGGGTCGTCTTCGTGGTCACCGGCCAGTTCCCGGTCGCGGTCGAGCAGTAAGGCACCAGGCCGCGCGTCTCGTCGGTCGAGCTTGTCGAGACCACGGGTCACCGCCCTGCGCCCTCGCCGGGTTTCGACGCGCCCGTCGCGCCCTCGCGAGCTCGGGCGCGGGCCTTGCTCAACCTGCCTTCGCCCACGCCACGCGTTCGTTCCTCACGCGCGGCAGCTCAGGCAGCTCAGCGACCCTGGTTCGCGACGGCTGCGGCGGCCTCGGCGGCGGCTTCGGGGTCGAGGTACTGCCCGCCGATGACGGTGGGCCGGAGGTCGTCGTCGAGCTCGTAGACCAGCGGCATCCCGGTGGGGATGTTGAGCGCGGCGATGTCGTCGTCGCTGATGCCGTCGAGGTGCTTGACGATGCCGCGCAGGCTGTTGCCGTGGGCCGCGATGAGCACGGTCTGTCCGGCCCGCAGGTCGTCGGACGATGGGCCCGTCCCAGTACGGCAGCAGACGCGTGATGACGTCCTTGAGGCACTCGCTGCGGGGCAGGTCCGTTCCGAGGTCGGCGTACCGCACGTCGTCGGCCTGGGAGAACTCGTCGGCGTCGTCGATCGGCGGTGGTGGGGTGTCGAACGATCGCCGCCAGAGCATGAACTGCTCCTCGCCGTACTCCTCGAGGGTCTGCTTCTTGTTCTTGCCCTGGAGGGCGCCGTAGTGGCGCTCGTTGAGGCGCCAGCTGCGCCGGACCGGGATCCAGTGCCGGTCGGCGACGTCGAGGCTGATCACGGCCGTGCTGATCGCGCGGCGGAGCAGGGAGGTGTGGACGACGTCGGGGCGGATGCCTGCGTCGCGCAGCTGTTCGCCGCCGCGGAGCGCCTCGGCCTGTCCCTTCTCGGAGAGGGCCACGTCGACCCATCCCGTGAAGAGGTTCTCGGCGTTCCAGACGCTCTCGCCGTGACGGAGCAGGACCAGGGTGTGTGTCATGTCAGCTCGACGGGGCGCTGGGGGACGAGGTGTCCGACGGGGAGGAGGTGTCCGACGGGGACGTCGAGTCGGACGGAGACGTGGTCGACGACGGCGTGGCGGTGTCGAGGCCGAGCCACTGGCCGTCGTCGAGGACGACCGGCACGGACAAGGTGGCCGTCTCGCCGTTGTCGAACCCGATCGACAGGGTGACGAACTGGCCCAGTCGGTAGGTGCCCTGGACCGAGATGCCGCCCTCGGTGGCCAGGTTGACCAGGCTCTTGGGGTCGATCGGGAGTGGCTTCACGGTGATCTGGCCGACCTCGGTGCCGTCGCCCGCCATGGAGGTCAGGGTGATCTGCTGCGTCTGGCTGGTGTTGACGAACGTCGCGATGAAGGTGCCGAGGCCGTCGGACTTGCTCACGATCGCGGCGTTCAGCACGTCGACCGTGCCACCGCGGTAGTTGGCCCCGGCCGTGATCTGGTTGACCTTGTCGGTCGGATAGTTGAATCCGCACGCGGCGAGGGCGGTGATGAGCGCGAGACCCGCCGATGCGGTCGCGAGAGTCCGTCGCAGGTTCACGGGCGACAGACTAGCGGGCGCCGGACGGGCTCATTGAGACAGCCCGACCGTGCTCCCGACCAGCCCCGCGACGGCCGCAACGACGACGCAGAACACGATGGTGAGAACGAGCAGCCGAGGCGCTCCGACCCTCAGCGCGAGCCGCAGGGGCAGGTGCCGCCGACCGGCCTGGTGGTCGTCGACCAGGCCCCGCAACGAGGTCAGGACGTGGACGCCGACGCCGAGCAGGGCGGCGACCGCGGTCATCGCGACGGTCGGCGGGCCGCCGTGCGCGCCACCTCCCCACCCGCCGTACGACAGATAGGCGGGGTAGAGCGCGAACGCGACCGCCCAGGGCAGCCAGGAGAACATCCCGTCGCGCAGCCACCGGTTGCCGGCGAGCCCGACCAGCACGGACAGCAGGTACGCGAGTCCGGCGGTGATCCCACTGGAGAGCGAGAGAGGCACGAGCAGAAGGAGGGCGCAGGCCAGGACGAAGCCGACCGTCCCGCGGTCCAGCGCCCCGGTGGAGAGAGGCTTGTCGGTGCGCTCGGCATCGCGGCCGGCCTTCTCGTCGACGAGGTCGTTGTCCCAGCCGAGCACCGCCTGCCCGACGAGCACCGTGGTGAGCACCAGCCCGACCTCGCGCGGGGCCCGCCCGGACACGGCTGCCGCCACGGCCATCCCGAGCGCGGTGAGCACCGCCTGCCGGGGATGGGCAGCACGCACCAGCAGGACCGGCGCCCAGGTCCCCCTGGCCCGGTCGGGCGATCCGGAGGAGGCCTCCGGGGCCGGTGGTGCGGATGGTGCGGGCATGCACCGCAGTATCGGTCATCGGCCCACCCGCCGGGGGCGCCCGGCGGCGACACGCCGCGGCCCGCCGGGGCCCGAGGACGCATATCCCAGCGGTTCCTGTCAAGCCCGCAAATGGCCTCTGACCTGCGGAGACGATGAATAGAACACCCCCACCCCCGTGTTAGACTGGTCACCTAAGAAGGGTGGTACTGAACAATATGTCTTTCACCGTGGGCGAAACCGTTGTGTATCCCAATCACGGCGCCGCCGTCATCGAAGACATCGAGATGCGGACGATCAAGGGTGAGGACAGGGAGTACCTCGTCCTGCGTATCGTCGCCCAGCAGGACCTCGTGGTCCGTGTCCCCGCGTGCAACCTCGACCTGGTCGGAGTGCGCGATGTGGTCGACAAGGACGGGCTGGAGCGCGTCTTCGACATTCTTCGTGCGGCACACGTCGAGGAGCCGACCAACTGGTCGCGCCGCTACAAGGCGAACCTCGAGAAGCTGCACAGCGGCGACGTGATGAAGGTGTCGGAGGTCGTTCGCGACCTGTGGCGCCGCGAGCGCGACCGCGGCCTCTCGGCCGGTGAGAAGCGGATGCTGGCCAAGGCCCGGCAGATCCTCGTCTCCGAGCTGGCCCTGGCCGAGAACACCAACGAGGACAAGGCCGAGGCGATCCTCGACGAGGTCCTCGCCTCCTGACGCTCGACCGACGAGGCCCCGCACACTCCGGTGTGGCGGGGCCTTGTTGCATGTCGGGGGTCCACGGACGTCCGGAGCCGGCGGTGAGCGCGCCCCACGGTCGAGAGGAGTCGAGACTACGATCCCCGGACCATGAGCTTCTACGACGACGAGCCGGCCACCCCGCTGGGCGTCGTCGTCGAGCGCGGCCGCGGGTCCCTGCCGTTCGCGTTGCTCCACGGCGAGTCGCTGGTCGCCTGCGCCGCCTGGGCGATGGGGGAGGCGGGGATCCTCCTGCTCGACCTGGTCACGCCGTGGGAGGACGTCCGCGACGGCGGGGCGCCCCTGGTGTGGCACGACGCGCTGTGCCCGATGACCCCGCCGGACTTCCTGGCCGCCTGCGTACGACGTGCGGTCGCCGACGACGTCGTCGTGGTCGGCGTGCTGCCGGTCACGGACACGGTCAAGGACGTGGAGGAGCGCGACGGCGTCACCCTGGTGGCGCAGACCCACGACCGGGACCGGCTACGGCGTCTCGCCTCCCCGCTGGTCCTGCCGCCCTCGGTGGTCGCCCGGCTCGAGAGCTGGCCCGACGAGGACCTCGTCCGCGCCGTCGCCGACCTCCGCCGCCTCGCGCCACTGCAGTTCGTCGAGGCGCCGACCTCCGCCGCCCGGGTCTCCTCGCCCACCGACCTCGTCAGGCTGGAGGCGCTCACCTCACGATGAGGGCCTCCGCGACCAGGAAGTCGTCGGCCACGGTGAGCTTGAGGTTGCCGGCCTCCGACCCGACCGCCACCACGGCCACCTCGGCGTAGGCCGCCAGGCAGCCGGCGGTGTCGGTGGCCTCGAACCCGTCCGCGCGTGCGGCACGGTGGGCCGCCAGCAGGTCGGCCGCGCGGAAGGCCTGCGGCGTCTGTACGCCGACCAGGGGCTCGGGCAGCGCGCCGCCGTCGAGGTCGACCAGGTGGTCGAGGGGCGCGACGGGGATCGCGCCGCCGTGCTCGGCCGCCGCGGCCAGCACGCGCTCGTAGAGATCCAGCGTGGCCAGGGGCCGAGCGGCATCGTGCATCGCCACGACGTCGATCTCGCCGGCCTCGATCTCGTCCGCGAGGAGGGAGAGCGCCTCCCACTCCGAGGCGTGCCGCGTCCGGCCGCCGGTCACCATCGCCACCTGGGGCGGCTCGTCGTCGAGCGAGGGCTCGACCGCGGCCCGGACCGCCTCCTGCTCGCCGTCGCGCACCACCAGCACCACCCGTCGTACGCCGGGCACGGCGCGCGCCGTCACCACGGAACGCGCGACCACGGGTACGCCGCCCAGTGGCAGCAGCACCTTGTTCATCTCGGCGCCCACGCGCGTGCCTGCGCCGGCCGCCAGCACGACGACGGCGGCTCGCATCAGTGGACCAGCGCGGTGGCGATGGCAGCGATGCCCTCGCCGCGCCCGGTCAGGCCGAGCCCGTCGGTGGTCGTCGCCGAGAGCGAGACCGGCGCACCCACGGCGTCCTGGAGCACCGCCGTCGCCTCGTCGCGGCGCGGGCCGAGCCGGGGCCGGTTGCCGATGACCTGCACCGCGACGTTCCCGATCTGGTAGCCCGCACGTCGTACCCGGTCGGCCGTCTCCGTCAGCAGGGCGACCCCGGACGCACCGGCCCACTCCGGCTCCGACGTACCGAAGTTCGAGCCGAGATCGCCGAGCCCGGCGGCGGAGAGCAGTGCGTCGCACATCGCGTGGGCGCAGACGTCGCCGTCGGAGTGGCCGGCAAGGCCCTGGGGCTCGTCGGGCCAGGCGAGGCCGGCGAGGTGGAGCGGCACGCCGTCGGCGAGGCGGTGCACGTCCAGACCCACGCCCGTTCGGACTCCGTAAGAACTTCCGGCCACGGAGTGATCATGCCCGAGCAACAATCGGTCCGTGCGGTCGCGTTGGCTCTGGGCGCTCGCCGGCGTGCTCGCCGGTGTGGCGGGTCTGGCGACCAGTCTCCTCACCGCCGGCCTGCTGGGCCTACGCGGCAACCCGATCACCGACGTCGCCGAGCTGGTCGTGCGGCTGACGCCGGGGAACGTGGCGGAGGACGCGATCCAGCTGGTGGGGCACAAGGACAAGCCGCTGCTGGTCACCGGCGTCCTGGTGGTCGTGCTGCTGCTGTTCGCGGCCTTCGGGGTGCTCGCGAAGCGCTCACCGGGTGCCGGGGTCGCAGGGTTCGTGATCCTCGGGGTGGTGGGGCTGATCGCGGAGCAGTCGCAGTTCGGCGCTCCGGCCACCGGCGTCCTGCCGATCCTGGTCGGGGTGATCACCTGGCTGGCGGCCCTGGCCCTGCTCACCGCACCGTTGCGCCCGCAGCCGTTCGACGACACCGACCAGCAGCGCCGCTTCCTGCTGGTGGCGTCCGGGGTGGGTCTGGGCAGCCTCGTCGTCGGCGCGCTGGGGTGGAACGCGGGCGGTCACCGTCGTGCGGTCGACGAGGCGCGCAAGTCCCTCAAGCTGACCGGCGTCACGTCGCCGCCGGTCCCGGCCGGCGCCGAGGTCGGCCTCGGCGGGATCGAGGCATGGCAGACCCCGTCGGCCCGCTTCTACCGGATCGACACCTCGTTCAGCCCGCCGGCCATCGCACCGAAGGACTGGACCCTCCGCATCCACGGGATGGTCGACCACGAGATCACGCTGACGTACGCCGACCTGCTCGCGCGGCGCCGCAGCGAGATGTGGATGACGCTCAACTGCGTGTCCAACACCGTGGGCGGCAACCTGATCAGCAACGCCTGGTGGAGCGGCGTACGGCTCAAGGACCTGCTGGCCGAGGCCGGCGTCCAGTCCGGTGCCGACGCGGTCAAGCAGACCTCCGACGACGGCTGGACCTGCGGGACGCCGCTCTCGGCGCTCACCGACGACCGCGGCGCGATGCTCGCGATCGCGATGAACGGCCAGCCGCTTCCGATCGTGCACGGCTTCCCGGTGCGGACGCTCGTGCCCGGGCTCTACGGCTACGTGTCGGCGTGCAAGTGGGTCCGCGACCTCGAGGTGACCACCTTCGACTCGTTCACGGCGTACTGGACCGACCGCGGGTGGTCGGAGCAGGGCCCGGTCAAGCTCGCCTCGCGGATCGACGTACCGGACAACGGCGCGCACGTGAGCGCCGGCCAGGTGCGGGTCGGGGGCAGCGGCTGGCAGCAGAACACCGGGATCAAGGCCGTCGAGGTGCAGCTCGACGGCGGCGCCTGGCAGGAGACGAACCTCGGCCGCCCGTCGATCAAGGACTCGTGGGTGCAGTGGGACGCGACGCTTGACGTGTCCGCCGGCGACCACCAGCTGCGCGTGCGTGCGGTGAACGACAAGGGCGAGGTGCAGACCCCGGTCCGCGCCGAACCCGCCCCGAACGGCGCGTCCGGCTGGCACACGATCTCGTTCAGCGCGGGCTGACGAGGTCCTGTCGCGGGCCGTACAGGTAGGTCTCGCCGCGACGCGGTCGCACGTGCGCGTACGACGCGCCGATGAGGCACGGCGTTCCCGTGGTGGCGTCGGCCGTGACGATCAGGGCCTTCCGCGGGCCGTCGGGAGGGGCGCCTGGGACCCCGCCGTGGAGGAAGCTCGCGTCGGCCTTCCAGACCAGGCGGACCAGCACGGTGTGGCCACGGGTGCAGTCGTGCCCGGTGTTGCTGGCTGCGTGCTCGCCGGCGTCCGGTCGGTAGGTCGCGACCAGGAAGGTGCCATCCACCCCCTGCTGCACCTGGTGGGCCGCCTTCAGCGCCGCGGCTCGCTCCGGATCGGAGATCGATCCATGATGGCCGAACGCCGCCCGGCCTGAGACGCCCGCGACCACGGCGAGGACGCAGGCGGCCACGACGAGAGCGACGCGGCCGGTCACCACGCGCCCCGGCCGCCGGTGGGGAGAGGCTGGTCGTCGCGGTGGATCACGTAGACGGTGCCACCCGAGCCGCCGAGCCAGGCACGCTCGAACTCACCGCGGTCATAGGTGCGACGCACGCTCCGGTCGGTGGGCGCGCCTGGGTCGTTGGTGACGACGTCGCCGGTCTCGGTGAAGCCGCGGATCACGACCAGGTGTCCGGCCGTGCCGTGGGTCGGCGCGCGGGTCAGCGCTCCGGGTGGGTACGCGACGCTGGCGACCACTGGGATCCCAACGTCGACGAACCGCTCGGCGTCCCGCAGGTCGCGGAACCGCGTGACGAAGGCGTTCCCGGCCTCGTGTGCGGCCCAGGCGGTGTTGAACGACCAGTTGCCGGTGCCGTCGTACGCCGGGTCGAAGGTCGTGCGCGCGGCCGCCGGGATGTCGGTGCCCCGTGGCAGCGTGCCGGCATGGGACAGCACCATCGCGACCGACGCGGGCGAGCACCACCCGCGACCACCGACCTCGGCGTACGTCATCTGGGAGAGACGTGGCACGTCGAGCATCCGTTCCCGCCGGCGCAGCGGCGCCGACGTCGAACCACGCCACACGCCCGCGGAGACGACGGCGCCGATCCGATGCAGGGTCGCGGCACCGTGCAGCACCACCCGTAGCCGATAGCCGTCCGCCCCGCCGCGCGGTCGCCAGACGTCGGTGTCCACCTCGGGGTCTCCCGTGACGCTCGTCCTCCGTGTCGGGCGCGGGCCGGACGACCAGTGGCCGAGCTCGTGCCAGGCGCGACGGCCGCGCGCTTGGACGGCCACCTCGATCCAAGCGCCGCGCGGGGTCGTCGCGGACCACGAGGCCACCAGCTCGGTGAGGACGAAGCCCGGCTCGCACCAGGGCGACGTCCAGGTCGACCGATCGTCGGTGCTGTGGCGCCGTCCGTGCGCGCCCGGCCACACGTCGTACCGGATCCGGCGGGCCACGCCCCGAGCCTAGGGGTCCGTCCGGTTCGGCTCCGCCGAATCGGACGGTCCTCGCTCGGCACCTACGATTGGCAGGTGACTCTCCGGCTCCACGACACCGCGACCCGCGACGTCCGCGACTTCGTCCCTCTCGAGGAGGGCAAGGCGGGCATCTACGTGTGTGGGCTGACCGTGCAGAGCGAGCCCCACGTGGGTCACGTGCGCTCGGCGGTGAACTTCGACGTGCTCCGCCGCTGGCTGATCGCGTCGGGCTACGAGGTCACGTTCATCCGCAACGTCACCGACATCGACGACAAGATCCTGGCCAAGGGTGAGGCCCAGGGACGGCCGTGGTTCGAGATCGCCTACCTGATGGGCCGCGAGCTCGACAAGGCGCTCGACGCGATCAACGTGCTGCCACCCACCTACGAGCCCGCTGCCACCGGGCACGTCCCCGAGATCCTCGAGCTGATCGGGCAGCTGGTCGCGGGCGGTCACGCGTACCCCGCCGAGGACGGCTCCGGCGACGTCTACTTCGACGTGCGCTCCTGGCCGTCGTACGGCGAGCTGACCCGGCAGAAGATCGACGACATGGAGGCGGCCGAGGACGCCGACCCACGCGGCAAGCGAGACCCGCGCGACTTCGCGCTGTGGAAGGGCTGGAAGAAGGCCCTCGAGCCCGCGACCGCCGCCTGGCCGTCGCCGTACGGGCCGGGGCGCCCGGGCTGGCACATCGAGTGCTCGGCGATGGCGGCGAAGTACCTCGGCCCGGCGTTCGACATCCACGGCGGCGGCGTCGACCTGCGCTTCCCCCACCACGAGAACGAGCTGGCCCAGTCGCGCGCGGCCGGCCAGGCGTTCGCGTCGTACTGGCTGCACAACGCCTGGATCACCACTGCCGGCGAGAAGATGTCGAAGTCGCTGGGCAACTCGCTCCTGGTCCCCGAGGTGCTGAAGCGGGTGCGAGGCATCGAGCTGCGGTACTACATGGTCTCCGCGCACTACCGCTCGCACGTCGAGTTCTCGTTCGAGGCGCTGGACGACGCGGCCCTGGCGTTCCGCAGGATCGAGGCGTTCATGGAGCGAGCGCGCGAGGTCGCCGAGCCCGAGGGTGTCTCGACCGAGGCCGAGCAGGCCCTGTGGGACGCCTTCGCCGCCGCCATGGACGACGATCTCGGCACTCCCGCCGCCGTCGGCGTCATCCACAACGCCGTACGACGCGGCAACAAGCTCCTCGCCGACGGTGACGTCGGGGCCCTGTCCGCGACCCTCAACGTCGTGGTGCGGATGCTCGACGTGCTCGGGCTCGACCCCGCCGATCCGGCCTGGGGCTCGCTCGGCGGCTCCGACGACACGAAGCTGGTTGCCGCCGTCGATGCCCTCGTCGCCGGCCTGCTCGCCGAGCGCTCCGGCGCCCGGGCCGACCGGGACTGGGCCCGCGCGGACGAGATCCGCGACCGCATCGCCGCCGCCGGCATCGATGTCGAAGACACCCCCGACGGCCCGAAATGGACGGTGCGCTGATGCCAGGGAACAGCAAGCGCAAGGGCGCGATCCGGAAGTCGTCGAAGCGGCCCACCGCCGGATCGGGCGGCCGGGTGCGGCAGGGGCTCGAGGGCAAGGGCCCCACGCCGAAGGCGACCGACCGTCCCAACCACAAGGCCCACAAGTTCAAGAACCGGGCCGAGCAGACCTCCTCGGCGCGCCCGAAGCGGCGCAGCGCCGGCGACGACGAGTGGATCGCTGGTCGCAACTCCGTCGTGGAGGCGCTGCGGGCCGGGGTGCCGGTCAGTGGTGTGTACGTCGCCGAGGGCACCGAGCGCGACGCCCGGCTGCGTGAGGCGTTCAAGCTCGCCGCCGAGGGCGGGATCTCGCTGCTCGAGGTCACCCGCGCCGAGCTGGACCGGCGTACGGACAAGGCGGTGCACCAGGGGCTGGCGGCGCGTATCCCGGCGTACGAGTACGCCCATCCGACGGACCTTCTCGACGACGCGGCCGAGCGCAGCGAGTCGCCGCTCATCGTCGCCCTGGACTCCGTGACCGACCCGCGCAACCTCGGCGCCGTCGTACGCTCGGCTGCGGCGTTCGGCGCCCACGGCGTGGTGGTCCCCGAGCGTCGAGCCGCGCGGATGACCGCGGCGGCCTGGAAGTCGTCGGCGGGAGCCGCGGCCCGGCTGCCGGTCGCGCACGCGACCAACCTGGTGCGGACCCTCAAGGACTACCAGGAGGCCGGCTGCCAGGTCGTCGGCCTGGCCGCCTCGGGCGACCTGTCCCTGCCCGACCTGCTCGCCGACCCCGACCTCGCCTCCGGCCCCCTCGTGGTCGTCGTCGGCTCCGAGGGGGACGGGCTCTCGCGCCTGGTCGGCGAGACCTGCGACCGGCTGCTCTCCATCCCGATGACGTCTTCGGTGGAGTCGCTCAACGCCGGCGTCGCCGCCTCCATCACCCTCTACGCCCTCGCCCAACACCGCTGACCTGGCGTTCGGGCGACGTCGTACGGCGCTGACCTGGCGCTCGGCGACGTCGTAGCGCTGACCTGGCGTTCGGGCGACGTCGTAGGGCGCTGACCTGGCATTGCAGCGACGCGGTAAGGCAGTGAACCTGGCGTTTGAGCGACGCGTGACCCGGGCCCCGTCGTGCTCTTGTCGCGGAACCGCCGGGTCGACCCTGTGAGGTGTCGCGGAAACGCCGGGTCGACGCCTTCCGCTGTCGCCGAATCGCCAGGTCGACGGGTAGGGGCGTCGCGGAAACGCCGGGTGAGCGTGTGACGGGCCGGCGCCGGGTGGGAGCCAGGCGTCACAGGGTGGCATCATCGGCGGGGTGGGTACGACGGTGGAGCGGCTGCTGCCGCACGACGACGACGGGGTCGGCGAGGCGCTGCTCGAGCTGACCCGCGAGATCGCCACGAAGGAGCTCGCGCCGCAGGTGCACGACGCCGAGGAGCGCGGCGAGTTCCCGGAGGCGGCGTACCGGCTGCTCGGCAAGTCGGGCCTGCTCGGCCTGCCCTTCCCCGAGGAGTACGGCGGCGGGGACCAGCCGTACGAGACCTATCTGCAGGTGGTCGAGGAGATCGCGACCGCATGGCCGAGCGTCGGGGTCGGCGTCAGCGTGCACGGCCTGACCGCCAACGTCGTGAACAGCAACGGCAGCGACGACCTGCGCGGCGAGTGGCTGCCGCGGATGCTCAGCGGCGACTGGCTCGGCGCCTACTGCCTCTCCGAGCCGCAGGCCGGATCCGACGTGAGCGGCATCCGCACCCGCGCGGTGCGCGACGGTGACGAGTACGTCGTGAACGGCACCAAGCAGTGGATCAGCAACGGGTCGTGCGCCGACTACTACATCCTGTTCGCGCGCACCTCCGAGGATCCCAAGCGCGGCCTGTCGGCGTTCCTGGTGCCCGATGAGACACCCGGCATGAGCTTCGGCGCCCCCGAGAAGAAGATGGGCCTCGCCTGCGACGTCACCACCCAGGTGATCTTCGACGGCGCCCGGATCCCTGCCGCCCAGCTGGTCGGCGAGGAGGGTGCGGGCATGAAGGTCGCCCTGTCCGCGCTCGACGCCGGCCGCCTCGGCATCGCCGCGGTCGCGACCGGGATCGCCCAGTCGGCGCTCGCGCACGCGGTCGCCTACGCCGGTCAGCGCCAGCAGTTCGGGCGCCCCATCGGCGAGCTGCAGGGGCTGCAGTTCCTGCTCGCCGACATGGCCGCGGACGTCGAGCGCGCCCGTGCGACGTACCTCCTGGCCGCGCGGCTCAAGGACGCCGGCCGCCCCTTCAGCCGCCAGGCGAGCATCGCGAAGCTCACCGCCTCCGACGTCGCGATGCGGGTGACCACCGACGCCGTCCAGGTGCTCGGCGGCAACGGCTACACCCGCGAGTACCCGGTCGAGCGGCTCTTCCGCGACGCGAAGGTCACCCAGATCTTCGAGGGGACCAACCAGATCCAGCGGATGGTGATCGGGCGCGACCTGCTCCGCTGAGCCGGTTCAGCCCTCGACGACGTCCGCGTCCGCAGCGTCGGCGTCCGGAACGTCGTCGCCGGCGACGAGCTCGTCCGGCTTCTCGGCGAGCACGGTGTCGATGTAGTCGCGGGCCGTCTCGAAGATGCCGATCTCGCGGCCGGCGCGCTCGGAGAGGTACCACCGGTGCACGAGGATCTCGTGGAAGATCTCGGCCGGCTCGAGCTTGCCGCGTCCCTCGGGTGGGACCAGCGCCATGATCGGCTCGTAGATCTCGGTGAGCCACCGGTTCGCTGCGATCCCCTTGTCCTCACGCCCGAGGTCGTAGTGCGCGATGAACGACGCCATGTCGTTGAGCAGCCGCCGGGCCTGCGCGTCCTCGACGTCGAGCCCGGTCAGCGACTGGAGCTCACGGCGGTGGTGGCCGAGCTCGACGACCTTCGGCTGGATCCGGATCTGGTCGCCGTCGAAGTCGGTGACGATGTCGAGCTCGTCGACGTCGAAGCCGAGGTCGTTCAGGCGCTCGATCCGCTGCTCGATCCGCCACATCTCGTCGGCGCCGAACTCCTCCTCCGAGGTCAGCTCGTTCCAGAGCTCGTCGTAGCGCTTCTGGATCAGCGAGACGATCTCGTGCCCCTGCACCTGCGACCCGATCGCGCCTCCTGCTTGCAGGTCGAGCAGCTCGGCGAAGACGTTCTCGCAGCCGACCTGCACGTCGTACTGCCGCATCTGACGCGACAGCGTGGGACGCAGCTCACCGGTCTCGGCGTCGACGAGGTACGCCGCGAACCCGCCGGCGCTGCGGCGGAAGAGCACGTTCGACAGGGAGACGTCGCCCCAGTAGAAGTCGGCCAGGTGGAGCCGGACGAGCAGGACGACGAGCGCGTCGACCAGCTGGGGCAGGCTCTCGGCCGACATGCCGTGCGCGAAGAGGGCGCGGTAGGGGAGCGAGAAGGCGAGGTGCTCGGTCATCAGCGCGCACGGCAGCGGCTCGCCCGTTGCGTCCTCGCGTCCGGTGACGACCCCGAGGGGCCGCACGGCCGGCAGCGCGAGCCGTTGCAGGTCGCGCAGCAGGCGGTACTCCCGGAACGCCATCTCCTCCTGCGTCTCCTTGACCGCGTAGGTGCGGTCGCGGAGCCGGACGATGCGCACGATGTGGCGGCTGAGGCCCCGGGGGAGCGGGACGACGTAGTCGGCCGACCAGTCCTCGAGCGGCGTGTCCCAGGGCAGTCGCACGACCGCGGGGTCCGGCCTGCTGGCCACGATGTGCAACGCCATGAGGCCAGGCTAGGTGGTCGGGGCGCTCAGTGACCGTCGAGGAAGACCGCGCCTGGCCCGCGGTGGGCCACCTCGTCGTCGGGGTTGTTCAGCGCGCAGCGCTTCAGGCTCAGGCAGCCGCAGCCGATGCAGGAGTCGAGGGTGTCGCGCAGCCGCTCGAGCTGGTCGATCTGCGCGTCGAGCCGCGGACGCCAGCCGCGGCTGAGGCGGGTCCAGTCCGCCTTGGTGGGGGTGCGGTTGCTGGGCAGCGTCGACAGCGCCGCCTCGATCTCGTCGAGGGCGAGGCCGACCCGCTGGGCGGTGCGGATGAAGGCCAGGCGGCGCAGCATGGGGCGTTCGTAGCGGCGCTGGTTGCCCGTCGTACGCCGGGACCGGACGAGGCCGAGGTCCTCGTAGTAGCGGATCGCGCTCGTGGCCACCCCCGAGCGCTCGGACAGCTCGCCGATCGTGAGCTCGGTCATGCCGCAAAGGATGCCTTGACTTCAAGTTGACTTCAACTTGTGCAATGGGGGTGTGGACAACATCGGACGCCTCATGAACCTGATGACCGGGGACGAGAAGCACGACCCCGCGTCGTACTCGACCCTCGCCGTGCTCCGTGTGCTGTACGAGCGGGTCCTCGACGTGTCGCCGGACACGGTCGACGATCCCCGGCGCGACCGGTTCCTGCTCTCGAAGGGGCACGGGCCGATGGCCTACTACGCCGTGCTCTGCGACCGCGGGTTCCTCCCCGAGTCGTGGCTGGAGACCTGGGCGTCGTTCGACTCGCCGCTCGGCCACCACCCCGACCGCAACCTCGTGCCCGGCGTGGAGATCTCGTCGGGCTCCCTCGGGCACGGGCTTCCCCTGGCGGTCGGTACGGCGCTCGGCCTCCGCGCGCAGGGCATCGGTGCGCGGGTGGTGGTCCTGGTCGGCGACGCGGAGCTGGACGAGGGCTCCAACCACGAGGCGCTCGAGCTCGCGGCGGCGCTCGCCCTCGATGCGCTGACCGTCGTGGTGGTCGACAACCGCAGCAGCAGCTACACCGTCCCCGGCCGGATCGCCGGGCGGTTCGCGACCGAGGGCTGGCAGGTCAGCACCGTCGACGGTCGCGACCTCGACGCGTTGCAGAAGGCGCTGTCCGAGCGCGTCCTCGGGGTGCCGAACGTCGTGGTTGCCACGGTGCTCGATGACGAGGAGGCGGCGGCATGAGGACCCTCACCCGTGACCCGCGAACCCAGTTCGGCCACACCGTCAGCGACCTGTTGGACGACGACCTCTCGACGGCTCTGGTGCTGGCCGAGATCTCGGCGCGCTTCTTCACCGACGCTCTACGTCGCCACCCGGACCGGGCGATCAACGTCGGGATCCGTGAGCAGCTCCTCGTCAACGTCGGCGCCGGCCTGGCCCTCACCGGGATGCGGCCGGTCGTGCACACCTTCGGCACGTTCCTGGTCGAGCGGGCCTTCGAGCAGGTCAAGCTCGGGTTCGCCCACCAGGGCGTGGGCGGGGTGCTGGTCGGAGGCGGTGGTTCGTTCGACGCGTCGGACTCGGGACGGACCCACCAGGCACCGGGCGACGTCGCGCTGATGGACACCCTCCCCGAGGTGACCATCCACGCCCCCGGCACCGCGTCGGAGACCGACGAGATCCTCCGCCGCGCGGTGGCCGGCGACGGGCTCC
Source organism: uncultured Actinomycetota bacterium (assembly GCA_963761515.1). GTDB lineage: Bacteria > Actinomycetota > Actinomycetes > Propionibacteriales > Nocardioidaceae > Nocardioides. The sequence goes on along the minus strand of CAVXHO010000036.1, from coordinate 46,136 downwards.
ACTACGTGCGGGTCGTCGAGCAGACCAACAGCGAGTCGTTCGCCGAGCCGGGCCTGCACGTCGTACGCCGTGGGTCCGGCGCCACGGTGGTGGCGCTCGGGCCGGTGCTCGACGAGGTGCTGGAGGCGACCGAGGGTCGCGACGTGACGGTGCTCTACGCCCACAGCGTCCGGCCGTTCGACGCCCGCACCTTCCGCAGCGTGCTGACCTCGCCCGAGGTGGTGCTCGTCGAGCCCTGGCTGGCCGGGACCTCGGCGCGCTGCGTGGCCGACGCCCTGGTCGACGTACCCCATCGGCTGCTGGCCCTGGGCACCCGCCGGACCGAGCTGCGGCACTACGGCAGCCCGGCCGAGCACCAGCGCGCCCACGGCCTCGACGCCGCGGGGATCCGGCGTTCCGTCGACTCGTTCCTGGCTGCGTGAACGGGCGTGCCCGCCACTACGATGGCCCGGCCGCGGTGTGCGGCGCGCCGGTGTAGCTCAGACGGTAGAGCGCTTCTCTTGTAAAGAAGATGTCGCGGGTTCGATTCCTGTCACCGGCTCAAGAGCTCAGCGGACCTGCTCGACCTCGAACTCCCGCGCCGGATGGGCGATGGCGTCCTGCGCGGCCACGATCCGGAGCTCGCGCTCGCCGGACTCCAGCGTCGCGGCCAGTACGGCGTACACCGAGGAGGCCGTGGCGGCGAGCGCTTCGACCGCGGAGCCCGTCTCCTTCAGGTGGGCGGTGAACAGGGCGGCGGTGAGGTCGCCCGAGCCGTTCGCCTTCATCGGCCAGCCGCGGGGTCCGCACGCTCCAGGCGCCGTCGCCGGTCACCGCCAGCATCTCGATCGTGTCGTCGGGGCGGTCGGGCCGGCAGGAACGACGTCACCAGGACCGTCGCCGGCCCCAGACCCCGCGCGACGTCGGCCGACTCGAGCGTCGAGGCGAGGTCGTCGGGCTGGGTGTCGGTGAGGAACCCGAGCTCGAACTGGTTGGGCGTGATGAGGTCGGCGACCGGCACCACCTGCTCGCGGATGATCGGCGGGATCGCGGGATCCACGAAGCATCCGCTGGTCGCATTGCCCATCACCGGGTCGCAGGTGTACGTCGCCGCCGGGTTGGCCGCCTTCACCTGGGCCACCGCGTCGACGACGACCTCGCAGATGCCGGGCCCGCCGAGGTACCCGGACAGCACTCCGTCGCAGGTCCCCAGCACGTCACGCTCGGCGATGCCGGTGACGACCGCGCGTACGTCGTCGGGCGGGAGCAGCGGGCCACGCCAGGCGCCGTAGCCGGTGTGGTTGGAGAACACCACCGTGGGCACCGGCCACACCTCGTGCCCGAGCCGCTGGAGGGGGAAGGTGGCCGCCGAGTTGCCGACATGGCCGTAGGCGACCGACGACTGGATCGACAGGAAGCGCATCCGGTCATCCTGTCATCGTGCGCTGTCGGCCCCCAGCCCTACGGTGAGCGCATGGAGCGATTCTTCGAGCAGGACCTCACCGGTGCCGAGTTCCGAGAGTGCGACATGACCGGCGCGCGGCTGATCGGTGTGGTGCTGCAGGACGCCGAGATCGACGGGTTGGTCACCAACCTCGTCGTCAACGGCGTCGAGGTGACCGGTTACGTCGAGGCCGAGCTCGACCGGCGCCATCCGGTGCGCCTCCTGATCCGCTCCGACGAGCCGGACGAGCTGCGCGAGGGATGGGCCGTGCTTCGCGACGACTGGGCGGCGACGTACGCACGCCTCGAGGCGATGCCCGACGGCAGCGAGCACGAGAGGGTCGACGACGAGTGGTCGGCGGTCGAGACGCTGCGTCACCTGGTCTTCGTCCACGACTCGTGGTTCCGCCGCTGCTGCCTCGGGCGGACCGACCTGTTCACGCCGATGGGGCTGGGGCCCGACTACGTGTTCGACCAGGGGGAGCAGGGTCTGGACCGCTCCGCCACGCCGACGCTGGCCGAGGTCCGGGAGGTGCGTGCCGAGCAGGCAGCCGAGCTCGGGGCCTGGCTCGCCTCCGTCACCGCCGACGAGCTCCGACAAACCGCGCCCGTCCCCGACGGACCCGGCTGGCCGCCGTACGCACGCGGGCGGAGCGTCGTCCAGTGCCTGCGCGCGGTCCTCAACGAGGAGTTCGAGCACCACGGCTTCTGCGTGCGCGACCTCGACCGTCTGGTCTCGACTCCGGCCGACCACCGAAGGGAGCCCGCTGGCTAGGGTCGGAGCATGAGCGAGATGACCTACCGCCCGCTGGGCGACTCGGGCCTGATGGTCAGCGCCGTCGGCATCGGCTGCAACGCCTTCGGCCGTCGGGTCGACCTCGACGGCGTGCGCGACATCCTCGACGCCGCCCAGGACGTCGGGGTGACCCTGCTCGACACCGCCGACACCTACGGCGGGCAGGGCGCGAGCGAGGAGCTGATCGGCGAGGCGCTCCAGGGGCGCCGCGACGACTTCGTGGTCGCCACCAAGTTCGGGATGGACATGCAGGGTGCCAACGGCGCGGACCACGGTGCCCGCGGCTCGCGCGCCTACGTACGCCGCGCGGTCGAGGCCTCGCTGCGTCGGTTGCGGGTCGATCACATCGACCTCTACCAGTACCACGAGCCCGACGGCGTGACCCCGATCGAGGAGACGCTCTCGGCGCTGACCGACCTGGTCCGTGAGGGCAAGGTCCGTTACCTCGGCACGTCCAACGTCGGCGGCTGGCAGGTGGCCGATGCCGACTGGACGGCCCGCACGGGTGGGTTCGAGCGGTTCGTCTCGGTCCAGAACCGCTACTCCCTCCTCGACCGCACCGTCGAGGAGGACGTCGTACCCGCGTGCGAGCAGTTCGGACTCGGCGTGCTGCCCTACTTCCCCTCGAGTACGGCCTGCTCACCGGCAAGTACCGCCGCGGGGCTGCCGCACCCGCCGGCTCGCGTGCGGCAGCGATGGCCGCACCCTGGCTGGAGAACGCCGACTGGGACCGGATCGAGCGCCTCGAGAAGTTCGCCGAGCAACGAGGCGTCCCGATCCTCGCCGTCGCGATCGCCGGCCTCGCAGCGCAGCCCGCCGTCAGCTCGGTCATCTCGGGCGCCACGCGCGGCGACCAGGTCCGTGCCAACGCCGCCGCGCTCGACTGGGAGCCGACCGAGGCCGACCTCGCCGAGCTCGACGAGATCACCACCGGCTGACCCGACGATCGGCCTTCCGCGGCCACGCCGGGCCACGCGGGTCGGCGTACGGCGGTCAGGCGACCTGGAGCGACCGCTTCGACAGTCCCATCCAGAAGCCCTCGAAGAGCTGCTCGCCGGGCGTCTCGGGGTCGGTGGCGGCGCCGAGGGTGACGAAGAGCGGCGTGTAGTGCTCGACGGTCGGGTGCGCGTAGGGCATGCCGGGCGCCTGCGACTGGTACGACGCGAGCGCGTCGACGTCGCCTCGGGCCAGCGCCTCACCGGCCCACAGGTCGAAGTCCTTCGACCAACCGGGAGCGGCCGCATCGATCCGGAACTCCGTCAGGAACGGCAGCCCGTGGGTGAGGAAGCCGGAGCCGATGATCAGCACACCCTCGTCGCGCAGCGGGCGGAGGATCTCGCCGAGGGCGAGCAGCCGGGTCGGGATCGGAGGTCGGCAGCGACATCTGCAGCACCGGGATGTCGGCCTCGGGGTACATGATCTTCAGCGGCACCCAGGCGCCGTGGTCGAGCCCGCGGCTGCCGTGCTGGTGCACCGGCTCGTTGGCCGGCATCATCGCGGCGACCCGCTGGGCCAGCGCGGTGGCGGGCGGCGTCGCGTAGGTCATCCGGTAGTACCGCTCCGCGAAGCCGCCGAAGTCGTAGACCAGGGGCGCGCCGTCGGCGCTCAGCATCACCGGTGCGGACTCCCAGTGCGCGCTGACGATCAGGATCGCCTTCGGGCGCGGCAGCTTCGCGGCCAGCTCCGACAGCTGGCTCGACCACAGCGCGTCGTCGAGCAGCGGCGGCGCGCCGTGGCCGATGTACAGGGCAGGCATGCGCTCGTTCATGTCAACTCGAATGATTGCATGTTCAACTTTATTCCGCGAGAGAGTGGCTCCGAACCCCCCGTTGTACCCGGGCTCGGACCCTCAGTCTCTTGTTCGAGGCCCTGTCTGTCATCACCGTTCCGGGCCAGGGGTCTTCGTCGCAGCGCCCAGGTGACCCTGGAGCGACCAGGCGACCGCCTCGCCGCCCTGCTCGACCAGCAACCGGTCGACCCGCGAGAACGGCCGGGACCCGAAGAAGCCCCGCGCCGCGGACAGGGGCGACGGGTGCGCCGACTCCACCCACGGGACCGCGCCCAGCGCCGGCTTCAGCGACTGGGCATCACGTCCCCACAGGATGGCGGCGAGCGGGCCGCCGCGGCGGGCGAGGGCGTCGATCGCGCAGGACGTCACCTCCTCCCAGCCCCGACCGCGGTGCGAGGCCGACTCCCCGGGGCGGACGGTGAGGACCCGGTTGAGCAGCATCACGCCCTGGTCCGCCCAGGGCGTGAGGTCGCCGTGCGGCGCCGGCGGGACCCCGAGATCGGTCGAGAGCTCTTGATAGATGTTGCGCAGCGACCCCGGCAGCGGACGTACGTCGGGCGCGACGGCGAACGACAGCCCGATCGGGTGGCCGGGGGTGGGGTACGGGTCCTGGCCGACGATCAGCACCCGCACCTGCGCGAGCGGCCGCCGGAAGGCCTTGAAGATGTCGTCGCCCGCCGGCAGGTAGCCACGCCCGGCTGCCAGCTCCGCGCGGAGGAAGAGACCCAGCGCCGAGATCCGCTCGTCGACCGGGGCCAGCGCCTCGGCCCAGTCGGGCGCCATCAGCCCTCGCTCCACCAACCCGCTCAGTGCACCCACGCGCTCACGCTAGCGAGGGACGCCGCGACGTAGCAGGCTGGCCGGATGACCGGCCCTCGCGGCGCCACCGTCGCCGACCTGCACGCGCTCGCCGCCTCGATGCCCGGAGTCACCGTCGAGACCGGGCCGAAGGGCAACGAGGTCTACCAGGTGAGCCGGCGCAGCTTCGTGTTCTTCCGGACCCCCCGGCCCGACGCGGTCGACCCGGTCACCGGGGAGCGCTACGACGACGTCGTGGTCCTCTGGGTCGGCTCGGAGATCGACAAGGAGGCTCTCGTCGCCGACGAGTCGACGCCGTACTTCACGACCCCTCACTTCGACGGCCACCCGTCGGTGCTGCTCCGCACCTCGCGGATCGGCGAGGTGAGCCGGGACGAGCTCGCCGAGGTGGTGTACGACGCATGGCTGGCGCGCGCCTCGAAGACCGCGGCCAAGAGGTGGCTGGCCGAACGCGGCGTCGGCTGAGGCAGGCCCTCCACCGCCGAGAATCGGGGTTCCCCGATGATCCCCCGCGTTCCCTGTCACGGCACGAACGGTTCGTGCCCGGGCTGGAGCACGGCCTGGAGCACCAGGATGACGCAGCCGACGGAGAGGCCGAGGAGGGTCGCCGCCACCAGTGACCAGCCGGTCAACCCCGCGCGCCGGCCGGCGATCGCGCCCCAGAACCCGAGTGAGAGCACGCCGATCAGCACGATCACGTTGATGCTCCGGGTGTAGGAGACACCGGCGAGAGTGAGCACCGACAAGATGATCAGGGGTGGGATGGGGACCAGGAGGAAGCGGCTCTCCTCGACGATGAGAGCACGCCGTTCGGAGCCGGTGAGCGGGCGGCCGAGGGCCACCCGGATGCCGAGCTCTTCCCCGAAGACGTGGCTCAGGAAGATCGCCAGAATGGGTCCGAGCAAGATGGCCACGACGTCCCAGAAGTGCAGCGCGGCCCAACCGTCGTAGATGATGAGGACCGACATCAGCGTGATGGTCGTGTAGATGACCCGGTCCACGCGAATCCGGAGTCTGGTGACGCGCGGCTTGGGAGGATCGGCCATCGGCTGACCCTAGTTCCTGCTGCCGGGGCTGAACACGCGTCAGGGATGTCCGGGCACGCGAAAGCCCCCGCCGCGTCAGCGACGGGGGCTTCCGGGGTCGTCACTGGAAGCTGATCGGCTGCCCGTCGATGCTCACGTTGGTGAACTCGATGGAACCGGTGCCCTCGTGGATCAGCGAGGCGCGAGTGATCGTGCCCGCCGGGTTGTGGCCCTGGCTGTTGTCCGTGAGGACCGTCATGACCGCGTCGACGGTGAAGGTGCCGTCGCCGTTGTTGTGGCCGTAGTCAGGGTTGATCTGGTCGACCGAGGAGTACGACACGCCATTGATGACGACCTTCAGGCGCGGGGAGCCCGCGTCCGAATGTCCGCCGTCGCTCGGCTTGTAGGTGTACTGGATGTGGGCGTCGGCCCCGACGTACAGGTCGAGGTTCTTGATGCTCGCGTAGGAGTAGCCCTGGTCCTGGGCGTCGAGCACGACGTCGTTGGGGGTGACGATCGTGGCCTTGCCGCCGTCCTCGCCGGGAGCCCAGTTGGTGTTGAGGTCCGAGCCGTCAGCGGCGTTGGCCTCGAGCGTCGCGACGCGGTGCGCGAGTGCGCGGACGGCGCCCTGGCCCTGCAGCCGCGTGACCGCGTGGGGACGGAGGTCCTTCACACGGAGCGTGCCGTCCTTGACGTCGATGCTGCGGACGGAGTTGTCCTTGATGTCCCCGGAGCCGATCTGGGTGGCGGCGTACGCGCCGCCGGCGCCGATCGCGATCGAGACGATCACTGCGGCCGTGCTGACCATGGCCACGTTCTTGAACTGCATGCGGTAGTGCCCTTCGCTTGATAGGTGGTGCGGCGGCGTTGTGCCTGCCTCGCGCCCCGCAACTCGGGACGCTCACTAGTGAGACGGCCCAGTCCCGGACGATGACGCAGACCGGCTGGAGACCTCGGTCACAACGCGACGTCGTACGTTCCCCCACGTCCACTGAGGTTTCGGGACAGATCGACCTTCGGGGACCCACAATGGCGACATGGCCACTGTCCGCGGGTCCGATCCCGTCGAGCTCCGGGTGCTGTCTGCACTGACCTCCGGCGCCTCCACCGCCGTGGGAGTCGCGGCGCAGGTCGGCGAGCCCGAGAGCGTGGTCGAGCCGATCCTCGAGTGGTCGGTCGCCGAGCAACGGGCCATGCGGCTCGAGCTGCCCGGGCTGCCGACGTACGCACTCACGCAGCAGGGGCTCGCGCTCCTCGATTTCTCCCAGGAAGCCCAGGGCGTGGCCAACGACGCGCCCGGCGACGACCTGTCGACCGCTCCCGACGACGCGGTCGCGCTGGTCGCGCCGGCCACGTCGGTCGCGCCGGTCGCGCCCGTCGAAGTGGAGCCCCCGCCGGCCGCGCCGACCGAGGAGCAGCTTCCGCCGGTCGCACCGACGGGCATCGGGCCCGGCACCGCCTCCGGCGGCACCAGTGTCTCGACCGACCCGGCAATGCCGCCCCCGGTGCGGTGGCGCCACGTCGCGTACGCCGCCGGGTACGTCCTGATCGGGCTGGTGCTGCTGGCCTTCCAGCCGATCGTGGGCGGCCTGGCCGTGATCGCCGGGCTCATCCTCGGTGGCTACGCCCTCCGACCGCTCCTCGCGACGAGGCGGACCAGGGTCAACGGCCGCTGAGCAGTGCGTCGAGCCGCTCGCGCAGGAGCCGTCGCTCGGCGCCCGTGGGTGCGAGGTCGATCGCGACCCTGAGCGACGCGGCGGCGTCATCGGCGCGCCCGAGCTTCGCCTCGAGGTCGGCCTTGGTGGCGGCGTGCAGGTAGTAGTCCGCCAGGTCTTCCGCGAGCTCCTCGACCATCGTCAGCGCCGCGGCCGGGCCGTGGGTCATCGAGACTGCGACGGCGCGGTTCAGCTCGGTGACGGGGGTCGGCGGGAGCAGGGTGTAGAGGTGGCCGATCGCGATCCAGTCGGTGTCGACGGCGCGTGCCGCCACGTCGTGGCACAACGAGATCCGGGCCTGCACGGCGTAGGGACCCCAAGGTCCGTCGTGACCGTCGAGGAGCGCCGCTCCCTCGACGATCACGGCCCGGTCCCAGCGGCTCCGGTCCTGCTCCGCCAGAGGTACGACGCGGCCGTCCCGCACCCGGGCCGGCCGGCGGGCGTCGGTGAGCAGCATCAGCGCGAGCAGCGAGCGCACCTCGTCCTCCGTGGGCAGCAGGTCCACCAGCGAGCGCGTGAGCCGGATCGCCTCGGCCGAGACGTCCACCCGCAGCACCGACTCACCCGAGGAGGCGGCGTACCCCTCGTTGAACATCAGGTACAACACGCCCAGGACGCCCTCGATCCGCTCGGCCCAGAGCTCCGGCGGCGGGACGCGGTAGGGGATGCCGGCGTGCTTGATCTTCGCCCGCGCCCGCACCAGCCGCTTCTCCATCGTCGGTTCGGTGACCAGGAACGCCCGCGCGATCTCGGCAGCGGTCAGCCCGCCGAGGGTCCGGAGGGTGAGCGCCATCCGCGCCGGCATCGGCAGCGCCGGGTGGCAGCAGGTGAAGATCAGGCGCAGCCGCTCGTCGGGGATGTCCTCGGCGTCGACCGGCGCGACCTCGTCGCTCGCGTCGGCGTGGGCCAGGTCCAGCTTCGCGCCCTCGGTGGTACGACGGCGCATCCGGTCGCGGGCCCGGTTGCGCGCCACGGTGGTCAGCCAGGCAAGAGGTGCGTCCGGGACCCCGTCGCCCTCCCACGCGACGACCGCAGCCGCGAACGCCTCCTGGGCGCACTCCTCGGCCAGGTCCCAGTCGCCGCACCAGCCGATCAGGCCCGCGACGAGCCGCCCCCAGCTCTCGTTGAAGCTGCGGGCGACCGCGTCGTCGGGTCGGGTCGTCACTGCCAGAGCGGCCGGAGCTCGATCACACCACCGCCGGCGACCGGGTGCCCCGCTGCGACCTGAAGGGCGTCGTCGAGGTCGTCGCACTCCAGCAGGTCGTAACCCGCGATCTGCTCCTTGGTCTCGGCGAACGGCCCGTCGGTGGTGACCACCGCGCCATCCACACGACGTACGGTCACAGCCTCGCTCGGGAACTCCAGCGGCCAGCCGTAGAGACGGCGCGGGCCGGCGGCGTCGATCCAGGCCTCTATCTCGTCGGGGCCCTCGTCGACGTCGTCGGGGGTCGGTGCCGACCTCTCGTCGGCGGTGTCGGAGGCGGTCTCGGAGGCGGCCGCCATCGCACGTCGCATGTCCGCGCACACCAGCATCAGGTAGCGCAGCTTGCCGTCGGGCACCTGCTCCGGCACGACGGGGTCGGGCATCCCCTCGTCGAACGCGCGCACCTCGATGCTGCCGAGGTACGTCGTGGGGTGCGCCGCGGCGACCGCCACAGCCGCATCGAGGTCGGGGCAGTCGATGACGTCGTACCCCGCGACCTGCTCCTTGGTCTCGGCGAACGGTCCATCGGTGACCACCGGCGAGCCGCCCGGGGCGCGCACGGTGGTGGCGTCGGACACCGGTCGCAGCCGGGCGCCGTCGAGCAGGACGCCGCGCGCCAGCATCTCCTGCACCCAGGCGTCGAGCGCCTCGGGCGTGGCGCACGTGGGGTCGCTCGGGGTCGCGTCCTGGTCGACGGCGTGGATCATCATGTACTTCATCGGAACCCTCCTCGGGGCTGGTCGTCGACGGCTCCCGTTGGTGCCGTCACCCAGGGGACGAACAGCACCGTGCTCGGGAGGACACTCTCCGTCACCGGATTCTGGTCAGCGGCCGCCGAGGGCGCGAGACCCGGCCGACCCGTACCGTCGGGTGGGGTTGGTACCGATCTCCGCCGCCTCGGTCGCGGCGGCCTTCTTCGCCGGTGCCTTCTTCGCCGGTGCTCTCGTCGTGCTGGTCTTCTTGGTCGCGGTCTTCTTGGTCGTGCGCTTCTTCGGGGAGGTACGTCGCGCCGCCGGGGCGACCGGCGCCTCGGGTGCGGACCACTGCTCGATCCACTCGTCGAGCACCAGCCAGGTGCTGGTGCGCGCCTTGCGGCCGGTCAGCATCCCGAGGTGCCCGCCCGGGACGATCTCGAACCGCACGTCCCGGGCGCCGGTCAGCAACGGCACGGACGCCTTCACCGACGCCACGGGCGCGATGCCGTCCGCCGCGCCGGCGAAGACCAGCACCGGCGCGGTGATGGCCGCGACGGAGAGGGTGCGATCACCCACCTCGAAGGTGCCGTCGACGAGCGCGTTGCCCTTGAGCAGCCGATGGTAGAGCTGGCCGAACGTGCGCCCCGGGTAGGCGATCATCTGGTCGGTGAAGCGGTCGACGGCCTCGATCTGCGCGAGGTAGTCGGCGTCGTCGAGGTGCCGAGCGATGGCCAGCGGCTTGGTCACCAGCTTCTGGAACGACGACAGCTGGAAGGCCCAGCGGACGAGTGGCTGGGGCGCGCCGCCGGCGGCCTGGTACAGGCGGGTGATCGCACCGCGGCCGTCGGTGAGGTTGAGCAGCGGCCGCAGGGGCGCCACCAGCGGCACCTCGCGGACGTCGAACGGTGCTCCCAGGGCCGAGATCGAGGCGATCGGCAGCTCGGTGTCGCCGGCGGCCGCGAGCAGCGCGAAGACGCCGCCGAGCGACCAGCCGACCACGTGCACGGGCCGGCCGCCCGCGTGCGCGGACACGTCGCGGACGGCGGTCGGGACGACCTCCTCGATCCAGTGCTCCATGCCGAGGTTGCGGTCGCGGAACGAGACGGCGCCGTACTCGACGAGGTACGTCGGCCGGCCGGCGTCGACGAGGTGCTCGACGAGCGAGCAGCCGCGACGCAGGTCGTAGCAGATCGCCGGCGCGGCGAGCGGGGTCACCAGCAGCACCGGGTCACCGTGGGCGTGGACCCCCGCGGCCGGGCGGTAGTGGTAGACCTCGCGCAGCGTGCCGTCGTCGATCAGCGTGCGCGGCATCGGCCGGAGGTCGGCCAGGCCGCCGTAGACGAGCCGATGGGCGACGTTGCCGGCGGCGGACACGACCTGATCGGGCTTCGGGATCAGGTCCATGCCTCGAAACTACCCGAGCGCGATCGGTGCGAACCGCCGGACTGAGTCCTGATCGGCGAGCCGACGCGGGATCACAATGCCCCGACCCGCGTCGGCCCGGTGGCGATTCGCGCGCCACACCTGTCCAACGCGTCGCGGGTCCGCGGGTTACGGGCGATCGGGGCCGAGTTCGGTCAGTCGTCGGGCGTCGGCTTGAGCCGCTTGCCGTGCGGGGGCCGGACCTTGTCGAGCTCGTCGAGGAAGCTCCGGGCCCACGCCGCGACGTCGGCGTGCCTGACAGTGCGACGCATCGCGCGCATCCGGCGCTGCTGGTCCTTGGGATCGGCCCGGCAGGCCTCGAGCAGGGCTGCCTTGGTGCCGTTGATGTCGTAGGGGTTGACCTGCCAGGCCTGGCGGAGCTCAGCGGCCGCGCCGGCGAACTCCGAGAGCACCAGCGCGCCGTCCTCGTCGTACCGGCACGCGACGTACTCCTTGGCGACCAGGTTCATCCCGTCGCGGTAGGGCGTGACGACCATGACGTCGGCGGCGCGGTAGAAGGCGGCCATCTCCTCGCGCGGGAACGACGAGTGGAGGTAGCTGATGACCGGGCGGCCGATCCGACCGAGGTCGCCGTTGATCCTGCCCACCAGCCGGTCGATCTCGTCGCGGAGCACGCGGTACTCCTCGACCTGTTCGCGCGACGGCGTGGCGACCTGCACGAACACGGCGTGCTCGACATCGAGCTCGCCGTCGCGGATCAGCTCGGCGAAGGCGCGGAGCCGTGCGTAGATGCCCTTGGTGTAGTCGAGTCGGTCGATGCCGAGGAACACCGTGGTCGGGTTGCCGAGCGCATTGCGGATCTGGGTGGCTCGCTTCGCGACCTCCTCGGACTTCGCCAGCTTCTCGAAGCCCTTGAAGTCGATGGAGATCGGGAACGCGGCCGCCCGGACCGTGCGGCCCTCGGGCAGGTAGACCAGGTCGCGGTGGGTCTTGTGGCCCACGCGCTGACGGACCAGCCGGACGAAGTTGGCGGCCCCGCCCGGCAGCTGGAAGCCGACCAGGTCCGCCCCGAGCAGACCCTCGAGCAGCTGGCGTCGCCACGGCAGCTGCTGGAAGAGCTCCGCGGGCGGGAAGGGGATGTGGAGGTAGAAGCCGATCCGGAGGTCGGGGCGCAGCTCGCGCAGCAGCTGGGGGACGAGCTGCAGCTGGTAGTCGTGCACCCAGACCGTGGCGTCCTCCGCGGCACGCGAGGCGGCGTGCTCGGCGAAGCGCTGGTTGACGTTGACGTAGGCGTCCCACCACTCGCGGTGGAACTCGGGCTTGGCGACCAGGTCGTGGTAGAGCGGCCACAGGGTGGCGTTGCTGAACCCCTCGTAGAAACGGGCTATCTCGTCCTCGGACAGCGCGATCGGGTCGAGCGCCATGCCGTCGTAGTCGAAGGGCTCGAGCCCGCCTTCGCTGTCACCCGGCCAGCCGACCCAGGTGCCGTGGTTGGCGCGCATGATCGGCTCGATCGCGGTGACGAGGCCACCGGGGGAGCCGCGCCAGCCGGGGCTCCCGTCGGGGTTGGTGATCCGGTCCACCGGCAGCCGGTTCGCCACGATGACGAGGTCGGCTGCTCCGTTCGGGGACACACCAGGACCCTAGCCCCGCCGCGGGGCAGCGACCTCACCTACCGGTGTGGTCGTCCGCGTCGTAGTGCACGCCGATCTGGCGGCGGATCTCGTCCATGGCGTCCAGCAGCTCGAGGGTCTGCGCCCGCGGCACGAACGGGCTCTCGGTGAGCCCCTCGCGCAGACACTCCTGCACGTGGGCTGCCTCGTTGCCCAGGCCGGTCCCGAGGACGGGCGCCGGCGACTCGAACCGCACCGGCTCGCCACCGGACGGCCTCCACACGACGTACGGCGGGTGGTGGAAGGCGGCGGGCAGCTCGAGGCACCCCTCGTCGGTCGCGATGCTCGCGGTGCGGGGGCTGTGCGCAGTCATCGAGGTGGTCAGGGCGGACACCCCGCCGTCCTCGTGGGTCGCGGCGATCGCGACGTCCAGGTCGATCCCGCTCTCGGCCAGCTCGGCGGTGGCCGCGATCCGGGCGAACGGGCCGAGCATCATCCGGGCGAAGGTGAGCGGATAGATGCCCATGTCGAGGAGCGCGCCGGCACCGAGGTCGCGCTCGCGCATCCGCGCGCTGGCCGTCTGCGGCACCACGAACCCCAGATCGGCGTGCACCTGCTTCGGCGTCCCGAAGTCACCGGCCCGCAGCCGGCGCTGCACCTCGCGGATCACCGGGAGGCACGCCATCCACATGGCCTCCATGCAGAACAGGTCGCCCGCGGCGGCGAACAGGGAGTCCCCGTCGCGGCGGTTCAGGGTCAGCGGCTTCTCGCACAGCACCGGCTTGCCCGCGGCGAACGCCAGCCGCGCGTGCTCGAGGTGGACCGCGTGCGGGCTGGCGATGTAGACGACGTCGACGTCGGGATCCGCCACCAGGTCGGCGTACGACGCGTGGGCCCGGGTGTCGTCGTCGCCGTGCTCGCGGGCGAACGCCTCGGCCGAGCCCGGCGTACGCGACCCGACGGCCGCGATAGCGGCGTCCGGCACGGACTGGAGGTTGGTGGCGAAGTCGCGAGCGATGCGCCCGGTCGCGAGGATGCCCCACCGGGTGACCGGTCGCGTTGTCATGCCCCCATCCAGCCGGATCCGGCGACGCGCCGCAACTGAATGACATCGTTGTCATTCCTCGCGTAGACTCGCCGCCGACGAGAACCCACAGGTCGACGCAGGGGGAGACACCGGATGGACGCCGCGCACGCACAGCCGAGCCGTGACGGTGAGGCCGGGCAGGGGCTGGGCGAGCGCGACCGCGAGATCCTCGAGTTCGAGCGCCAGTGGTGGAAGTACGCCGGGGCCAAGGAGACCGCGATCCGCGAGTCCTTCGACATGTCCGCGACCCGCTACTACCAGGTCCTCAACGCCCTGATCGACCGTCCCGAGGCTCTCGTCTCCGACCCGCTGCTCGTGCGTCGCCTGCGCCGGATGCGCGCGGAGCGGCAGCGCGCCCGCTCGGCGCGACGGCTCGGGTTCGAGGTCTGAGGTGCGTCGGCTCGACCAGCGCGGGGTGGTCTTCCCGTCGCCGGTGATGATCCTGAGCATCATCGCGGTGGCGATGGCCGGCGTCGCCTGGGTCGCGACCCGTCACACCGCGCCGACCGAGCGCCTCGTGGAGCCCAGCGCCGCCCAGCAGAGCCCGAGCGCCCACCACTCGACGTACCACCCGCCGAAGCCGCGCCACACCAAGCCGGCCAAGCCCGCGATCGACCGCTCGAAGGTCGTGGTCGAGGTGTTCAACAACTCCGGCATCAGCGGACTCGCCGGCACGGTCGCGGGCCGCGCCACCAACGCCGGGTGGCAGGTGGTCGGCTCCGACAACTGGTACGGCACGATCCCCGCCTCGACCGTCTACTACCCGCCACGACTCGCCCCCGCCGGCCACCTGCTGGCCCTCGACCTCGGCATCCACCGGGTGATGCCCGCGGTCACCCCGATGCGGCTCGACCGGCTCACGGTGATCCTCACCGGACCGCTCGCCGCACCCACACCCTGAGTCTCGACACCGCTCGACGACCGAACTCCGTCGCAGACCGCCGTCCACGTCCCGGCCGGGATGTGATGGGGTGACCCCGTGCGGTTCACGTCCCCGGAGGCCGAAGAGCGGTACGACGCGCTGGTCGCCGTCGCGTCGTACGCCGTGGTGGGCCTGGACTTCGACGGCACCCTCGCCCCGATCGTCGACGACCCCGAGATCGCCCACATCCACCCCGACGCTCCCGGTGTCCTGCTGGAGCTGGCCGGCGTGGTGCGCGCCGTCGCCGTGATCACCGGCCGTCCGGCGCGCAAGGCCCTGGCTCTCGGCGGGCTCGACGAGGTGGGCCAGCAGATCGGGGACACCGGTCGCGAGCTGTTCGTCTTCGGCCAGTACGGCTACGAGCGCTGGAGCTCCACCCAACGTCGCGTGGTCTCGCCCCGACCGCCGCAGGGACTCTCCGGCTTCCTGCGCGACCTGCCGCGTGCGCTCCGCGAGGCGGACGCGGCCGAGGCCTTCGTCGAGGACAAGGGCCTCGCGATCGCGATCCACACGCGCCGCCTCGACGACCCCACCGCGGCGTACGAACGCCTGCAGCCGAAGCTGCGCGACCTCGCCGAGCGCTACAGCCTGGTCGAGGAGCCGGGGCGCAACGTGATCGAGGTGCGCTCCCCGGGCATGGACAAGGGAGTCGTGGTGCGCAACCTGGCCAAGGAGGTCGAGGCGCAGGGCTTCCTGTTCGCCGGCGACGACCTCGGCGACGTCGAGGCCTTCGAGGCGGTGGCCGAGCTCCGCGAGCAGGGCCTCCCCACGCTCCTGGTCTGCTCGGCCTCCCAGGAGGAGAGCGTCCTGATGGACCTCGCCGACGTCGTCGTTCCCGGCCCCGACGGCGTCCTCGACCTGCTGCGCAAGCTGACGGCCGACGCGAGCATTTCCGGATAGTCCCCGGTCAGGCGGCTGCCCATCTGGCCGGATGACGACCATCTGGCCGGGGACTATCCCGAGGTGTCCGCTATTCAAGACGGCAGTCCAGTATGTGGATGAGCGTTTCGTGACGCCGCGGCGGCTCACCTAGCCTGAGGCCAGCTCATCGAGAGGGACTGAGGGAACGGCCCGTCGAAGTCCCGGCAACCACCGCGAGCCTCCCGTCCGTGTCCAGCACACGGGTGGTCGCGGACCAGGTGCCAATTCCGTCCCGTGGCGAGAGTCGCCCGGGGAAGATGAGAAGGAGGTCCTTCATGAGCACCCTGGTCACCGAGACCCGTACGACGACCCACCGCGACGGCGCCTTCGGGCATGCCCGCGTCCTGTCGTGCCGCGAGTGCGGCCACGAGGTCGAGCTGGGGCCGCACTATGCGTGCCCGGAGTGCTTCGGACCGCTGGAGGTGGCCTACGACTTCCCGGCCGTCACGCGAGCAGAGATCGAGGCCGGGCCTGCCAACATCTGGCGGTACCAGGCCCTTCTGCCGGTGCCGTCGGACATCACCGAGAGCCGCAACACCGAGCCGGGCTACACCCGCCTGCTGCGGGCCGACAACCTGGCCCGCGAGGTCGGCGTCGAGAAGCTCTGGGTCAAGGACGACTCCACCAACCCGACCAACTCCTTCAAGGACCGCGTCGTCGCCTGTGCGCTGAGCGCCGCCCGCGAGTTCGGCGCGAAGGTGTTCGCGTGCCCGAGCACGGGCAACCTCGCGAACGCCGTGGCCGCGGCCGGTGCCCGGGCCGGCATCAAGACCGTGGTCTTCATCCCGGCCGACCTCGAGCGGCCCAAGCAGGTCAACTCCGCGGTCTACACCGAGAACCTCGTGGCGGTGGAGGGCACCTACGACGACGTGAACCGTCTCGCCTCCGAGATCGCCGGTGAGGAGGAGGGCTGGGCGTTCGTCAACGTCAACGTCCGCCCGTTCTACGCCGAGGGGTCCAAGACCCTCGGCTACGAGATCGCCGAGCAGCTCGGCTGGCGCCTGCCCGACCAGATCGTGATCCCGGTGGCATCCGGGTCGCAGCTGACCAAGGTCGACAAGGCGTTCCGTGAGCTGATCGCCCTCGGCCTGGTCGAGGACAAGCCGTACCGGGTGTTCGGGGCGCAGGCCACGGGCTGCTCGCCCGTCAGTACGGCGTACAAGGCCGGGACCGACGCGATCCGCCCGGTCAAGCCGGACACCATCGCCAAGAGCCTCGCCATCGGCAACCCGGCCGACGGCGTCTACGTGCTCGACATCTGCCGCCGTTCCGGCGGGGCGGTCGAGGACGTCTCGGACGACGAGGTGCGCGAGGGCATCCTGCTGCTGGCCCGCACCGAGGGGATCTTCACCGAGACCGCCGGCGGCACCACCGTGGCCTGCCTGAAGAAGCTGGTCGCCGCCGGCCTGCTCGACCCCACCCTCGAGACCGTGGTCATCAACACCGGCATGGGCCTGAAGACCCTCGACGCCGTCGCCGACTCGGTCGGTCCCGCCGCCACCATCGACCCGTCGTACGCTGCCTTCGTCGCCACCGGCATCGCCTGACCGCGCGATCCGTTGGTCGAGCGGAGTCGAGACCACACCCGAAGGAGCCACCCATGAGCGTGTCCGTCCGCATCCCGACCATCCTGCGTACCTACACCGGCGGTGAGTCCGAGGTGTCGGCCCAGGGGGAGACGCTGACCGAGATCCTCGACGATCTCGACAGCAACTACTCCGGCATCAAGGGCCGCATCGTCGACGAGAAGGGCGACCTGCGCCGCTTCGTGAACGTCTACGTCGGCAACGACGACGTCCGCTTCCTCGAGAACCTCGAGACGGCCACCCCGGACGGCACCCAGATCTCGGTGATCCCGGCGGTCGCCGGCGGCTGCTAGGGGTTCCCGACCCCGGGGACGAACACGCGTCGGATGGTGCGTGGTGGTGCAGAGTGACGTGCCGGCCTCCCCCCGTGAGGCCGGCACATGTCTTCCGATGCGTCGAAGGGCCGATCGGTTCGGTCGCTCCCGAAACTTTTTGGGGAACCGGGTCAGACTGGCCCCGTGCTGAGCAGCCTGTCCCCGGCCCGTCGCCGGTTCGTCGCGGCGACGCTGGGGCTCGTCGTGCTCGTGGCGGCGGTCGTCGCCGGGACTGCTGCGGTGCGGGCCGTGCAGGGTCGCGGGCCCGACGTGACCCCCGTGGCGCAGGACGCGCAGCCGCCGGTCCTGCTCGTCCCCGGGTACGGCGGCTCCACCGGCGACCTCGAACCGCTGGCCGCCGCCCTGCGGGCGCAGGGCCGCGACGCGACGATCGTCCACCTCGCCGGTGACGGCACCGGCGACCTCCGCGTCCAGGCCGGCGTGCTGCAGAAGGCCGTCCGGGCGGCTCTCGCCGGCGGCGCCCACTCGGTCGACATCGTCGGCTACTCAGCCGGCGGCGTGACCGCCCGCCTCTGGATGCACGCCTACGACGGGGGGTCGGTCGCCCGGCGGATCGTCACGCTCGGCTCTCCGCAGCACGGCACCGACCTGGCCTCCCTCGCCTCCGACATCGCCCCCGACTCGTGCCCCGAGGCCTGCCGCCAGCTGGCGACCGACAGCGACCTGGTGCGCTCGCTCAACTCCGGTGACGAGACCCCGGAAGGTCCCCGCTGGGTCTCGATCTGGAGCACCGGCGACCAGGTCTCCGTCCCGCCCGAGACTGCGGTGCTCGACGGCGCTCTCGACTTCTCGGTCCAGTCGATCTGTCCGTCCCGTCAGGTCACGCACGGGCAGCTGCCCACCGACCCTGCCGTGATGGCGATGGTGCTGACCGAGCTCCGGCGTACGCCACCGACGCTCCCGTCCGCCTCTGTCTGCACCGCGGTGTCTTGATCGCTGCGTCACGGCCGCGAGGGAGTCAGTCGGTGATGTCCTTGGTCACGAAGTTGGCCCAGGCAGCGCCGAGGAAGATCACGACGTAGCCCGCCTGCAGGATCACGCCGTGGACGACGTCGTGCCACCGGATCGGATCTCGGAAGAGGTCGACGAAGGCGAGCCAGTAGCGGGTGACGAGGTAGGGCTGCAGCCCGTGCGCCGCGTCGAGGGTCAGCAGCAGCGACGACCCGATCAGGAGCGCGAGCGTGCCCATCGCGGCAGCCAGCGGCGAGCGCACCATCGTCGACAGGAACAGGGCGACGGCGGCGACGCCCAGCATCGACAGCAGGGCGTAGGCGAGCGCCAGGCCGGTGCGCTGGAGGAGCTGCGAGGTGGTCAGCGAGGTCCCGGAGAACGTGGTGGTCACGGCCGACGAGGTGACCTGCTGGTCGCCCAGCAGCAGCACGCCGAGGACGTACGCCGTCGCAGCGACCACGAGCAGCGTGACCAGCACGAAGCCCATCACCGAGACCAGCTTGGCCACGAGCAGGCGTGTCCGCCCGACCGGCCGGATCAGCACGTAGCGCAGCGTTCCCTGCTGGGCCTCCCCGGCGATGGTCTCGCCCGCCGTGATCGCGACGGCCGCCGGGAGGAAGAGGGGCAGGACGATCGCGATCGCCGCCAGCGGGTAGAGGGCGCCGTCGGTGAGTACCGCCGAGAGGAACGCCGGGCCGGTGCCGGGGCGTGGCCCGATCTCGGTGACAGCCAGCAGCACCGCGACGATCGTCGGCAGCAGGTCGATGATGCCGATCGTCACCCACGTCCGCCGGCTCCGCAGCATCTTCCGCAGCTCGACCCCGATCACGGCCGTGCCACCCGGTCCGAGCCCGCCTCGGTCGCCTCGAGGACGACGTCCTCCAGGGAACGGCGCTCCGGCGCGAGCATCTCGACCCGCACCCCCTCGCGGACGAGGAGAGCGTTCAGCGCGGCGGCGTCGGCGTAGCGGATCAGCAGCTCGTGACCGTCGTACGCCTCGACCTGGCCGTCCAGCAGCGACCGCGCGTGGGTGACGTCGGGAGTGCGGACCTGCAGCCGGCCGGTCGGTCTGCGCAGCACCTCGAGCCGCTCCTGCAGCACCAGACGCCCCCGGTCGATCACACCCACACGGCCGCACATCTGCTCGACCTCCGCCAGCAGGTGCGAGGACAGGAAGATCGTGGTGCCTGCCTGGTTGAGGCGCAGCAGCAGGTCGCGGATCTCGCGGATCCCTTGGGGGTCCAGGCCGTTGGTGGGCTCGTCGAGCACCAGCAGCCGTGGGGTCCGCAGCAGCGCGGCGGCGAGACCGAGCCGCTGCCGCATGCCCAGCGAGTAGGCGCGGACCGGTCTGTTGTCGACGCCACCGAGCCCGACCTCGTCGAGCGCGTCGTCGACACGCCTCGCCCTGCTCGCCCGCAGGCCCGCCGGCCCCATCGAGTCGAGCAGCACCAGGTTCGCCCGCCCCGACATCCCGGCGTACGCCGCCGGACCCTCCACCAGTGCGCCGACCTCGGGCAGGACGTCGTGCGCCCTGGCGGGCATCGGCTGGCCCATCACCTCGATCGAGCCCGACGTGGCCAGCACGAGCCCGAGCAGCATCCGGACGGTCGTGGTCTTGCCCGAGCCGTTCGGCCCCAGGAAGCCGTAGACGTCGCCTTCGGCGACGTCCAGTGCGAGGTCCTCGACGGCGTGCACGGCGCCGTACCGCTTGGTCAGACCCTTGGTCCGGATCATCCGCGGTACCTCGTGCCGGCGTCCAGATCGCGTGCTGCGTGCACGAGGGTGTCGTCGGTGACGGTGCCGGTGACGAGCCAGGCGAAGTCGAACGGCTGGTGCGAGAAGGTCAGGCCGACTCCGAGCGGCCCCACGCGCAGCAGGAGCAGCCCGTGGGTGTCGACGGCGCCCGACTTGCGGAGCTGGTCGGCGAGGTAGCCGGCGTCGCGCGACTGCAGCGGCAGCGCCATCACCTGCGTCAGGCCGCTGCCGTAGAGACCGACGGCCTGCCGGGTGTTGGAGGTCCGTTGGAGCCCGGCGACGGAGGCGGGAGGCAGCAGCGGCGCGTACTGGTTGGCCGCGTCGGCGATGTCGAGCACGTTGTCGACGGAGAGGTGCAGTCCGGGTGCGGCGTGGAACCTCGTGTCTCGGGGCGCGGGCGGGCTCAGGTCCACGCTGGTGAACGCGGTGGAGAGAATGGGCTGCGGCCCCGTGCCGTAGGCGTCGAGGGCGAGCACCAGCCCGGTGTCCGGGTCGGCCCACAGGTCCACGTGGTCGATGCTCGTGCGGGGGTCGCTCGGGCGCAGCCGCAGGCCGGCCGCGTCGTGGCCGGCGATACGGCGCGCGGGCAGCCGGGTGACGTCGCCCGGGTCCGCGTCGGTCAGCGCGCGGTGGGCCAGCGCGGGCGGCAGGAGGTCGGCGTCGCGTGGCAGCCGGATCGACGGGTCGATGCTGGTCTGGGCCTCCTCACGCTCGTAGTCCCACCGGATCATCGCCGAGCCGTGGCGGAAGAGGTCGATCTCGCCGGTCGGCAGGAGCTTGTCCACCCGCCAGTCCGTCGAGCTGCGCCACCACACCCGCATCCGGGTGTCACTGCCGAGCAGGTCGGCGATGTCGCTGAAGTGGTCGGAGACCGGCAGCCCGAGGCGACCGTGGACCTCCACCTCACCGGAGTACGACGTTGCGCTGCCGGCCTGCACCTCCGCGAGGAGGTCGACTGCGCTGATCGCCTCATCGTGGACCGGCAGGGCGCGCACGGTCATCGGCACCAGCACGACGAGGGCGACGGCAAGCGCGACAAGGCTCCAGCGGTGGATGGGCCGCATGTCACGAACCTACGTCGTCAACCCTCACCCAGTTCGATCGTCTTGGTCATACGTCGTCGACCGGCAGGCCGCGTCTGCCTCTCGGGGGCATCCGGATCTCCCAGCTGTGGGCGTGGGGATCGGAGAACCACAGCAGCGCCGAGGCCACCCGCAGGGCTCGGACCGCGCCCGCCATCAGGACCAGCGCCAGGGGGATCTCGACGAGGACCGCGGCCAGGACCGCCTGCCACAGGTCGCCGGGCGCGGAGGTGAACAGGTCGAACCACGCGTCGCACAGCAGGACCACCCCGGTCGCGAACGCGGCGAGCAGGCCGAGGACCCGTCGTTGCGAGCTCAGCCAGAACGTGAGTGCCAGCAGCAGGAGCTCGATGCCGTCGAAGCCGACCCAGAGTGGACCCCAGGCACGCACCTGGTGCTCGCCCGGGAGGGAGACGGCCAGGTAGATCGTCCACGGCACGAGGAGGAGGGCGGCCGTGGCAGCGAGGCCGACGCGCAGACGTCGCTGCCTCCGCAGCGTCTCGGCGTCCTTCACGACGTCGCTCACCGGACGGGCGAGACGCGCGATCAGCAACCGGCGCTCGTCCGGCCCCATGCCTGCGATGTCCTCGTCGGTGAGCACCTACCCATACTGGCAGCAGGTCAGGTCGTGCCGGGTTCGCGCTTCCGGAGGGAGAGGAGCGCGTCCGACCGTTGGGCGTAGAGGAACTGCCAGAGCACGGGCAGGGCGAGCAGCCAGACCAGGAGCTGGGGACGCTGACCGACCGTCCAGACCCAGCCGATCACCCCCAGCAGCAGCGGGAACGCGACGGCCGGCAGCGCGCAGCTCCACACCCAGAAGCGTGGGGCGTGGCCGAGGAGCCCGGCCACCAGCGACGCTGCGGAGTGGAGCGCGACGCCACCGACGATGACCCAGAGCATGAGCCCGTGCAGCGGCTCCACCACCTCGACCGACTCGCCGAGCCCGACGCCGATCAGCAGGATCCCGAGGGTGCTCGCGAGGTGGAGCGGAAGTCCGAAGCGCGGTGGCATCGAGCCCGGTCGTACGCCGGGTGCGGACGCGAAGCCGTAGGAGAAGGTCAGCAGCCAGAGCAGCACGAGCAGCAGGAAGCCGGCGATCGAGGTTCCGACGAAGTCGCGGGTCCACGGGGTCTGGGCCGCCGTGAGCACCAGCGCGGCGACGGACTCGCCGAGCACGATGATCACGAAGAGCCCCAGGCGCTCCTCCAGGTGGTCGCGGTCGACGTCGACCTCTGTCAACCCGACCGGCTCGCTCGGTCGTCCTCCGTCCGAGCGCCGCCCGTGCGAGTCGGCGGCGTGGCTCATCCGGCGCTCGAGCTGCTGGCGCTGGTCGTCGCTCAGCCGCTCGCCGCGCGTCAGCACCATCACCAGGTCGAGGGCCAGCCCGAGCGCCCAGAGCCAGTACTTCCATGGCACCGGCACGGCCAACGACACCAGCCAGGGCAGGGTGAAGCCACCGACCTGCAGCAGCGGCCAGGCCGTCATCAGCCGGCCGGTGCGCAGGGAGTCACGTGCCGCGAAGACCCGGACCAGCACGAAGGCCGCCGCGAACGCGTTCGCGCGGGCCTCGAAGTGGCCGGGTGCCGCCGCCGCCATCACCGCCAGCAGGAACATCGAGACGATGACCGTGCGGACCCGCGTCAGCTCGCCGGCCACGTCGGCGTACATCACCACGCTCACCCAGGCGAACCACACCGCGCCGTAGGACACCAGGAACAGACCGAGCTCCCGGACGGTGGCATCCTCGCGCAGGGTCTCGGACAGGACGGCGACCGCCGCGACCACGACGAGGTCGAAGAACAGCTCGAGCCACTCGACCCGACCGGGGGTGTGCGTCGCCTCCGACTCCTGGCTCATGCGCTCACGGTAGGGCGTCCTCTAGGCGTAGCTCTCGGCCTGGATCGCGTAGAGCTCGGCGTAGGTGCCGCCGCGAGCCATCAGGTCGGCATGGCTGCCGATCTCGACGACCCGTGCGCCGTCGAGCACCACGATCAGGTCGGCCATCCGCACGGTCGAGAAGCGGTGGGAGACCAGGACGGTGACGCGACCGTTGTCGCCGGCCTCGCGGGCCCCGGACGCGAACCGCTCGAAGAGCGCGTGCTCGGTCTCGGCGTCGAGTGCGGCGGTCGGCTCGTCCAGCATCAGCAGCAGCGGCTCGCGCGCGCATGTAGCCGCGGGCGAGCGCGAGCTTCTGCCACTGGCCGAAGCTGACGTCGACGCCCTCGTCCCACGACGGGCCGAGCTGGGTGTCCAGCCCGTCGCGCAGGTCGGAGACCAGGGTCGTCGCCCCGGCCCGGTCGACGGCGGAGCCGACGGCACCGCGGTCGTCCTGCCGCGGCTCGTCACCCAGGCCGACCGTGGTCGCGGCCACGAACTCCAGCCGGGCGAAGTCCTGGAACGCCCCGGCGAGCCGCTCGCGCCACTGGGACACCTCGGTGCGGTTGATGTCGACGCCGTCGGCCGTGATCCGGCCGGAGGTCGGTGTGTACATCCGGGCCAGGAGCTTGACCAGGGTGGACTTGCCGGCTCCGTTCTCGCCGACGATCGCGACCACGCCGCCGGCGGGGAGCACCAGGTCGACGTGCTCCAGCACCGGTCTCGTCGTGCCGGGGTAGGCGAACGAGACGTCCTCGAAGGCCAACCCGTGCTCCAGGCGCTCGGGGACGCGGAGGTCGGTGTCGGCGTTCTGCTGGGCCGTGAAGTCCTCCAGCCAGGCCAGCCGCTGGGCGGAGTCGAGCCAGATGCCGCGCAGGAAGCCGAGCTCGCCGACCGCCGAGCCGACGTACGCCGACAGCCGGCCGCCCGCGGTGAGCACGAGCACCACGGCTCCGGGGCTCGCGTCCAGACCGGTCGCGACCCAGGCGACCGCGGCCACGAACGCCAGCGAGAAGACCGTCCACGCTCCGGTGAGCCAGGCGGCGCTCGCGAGCTGGGTGACCCGGAGTGCGCCGAACCACTGCTCCCAAGCGGCACGTCGGCGCCGGACCAGGTCGCCCTGGTTGCCGGTCACGCGGATCTCCTTGCCGGGCGGCGGCGTCGTGGCGACCGAGAAGACGTGGCGGCCGAGCCGTCCGTGGGACGCGACCCGCTCCTCGGTGCGTTTCTCGACCTTCGGCCGCCAGACGGCGATCACGAGCAGGGGCAGCGCACCCACCAGCAGGAGGAGCAGCAGGGGGTTGATCGCCGCGAGCAGGACCGAGACGAAGGCGAGCCGCACGAGCCAGCCCACCATCGTGAACATCGAGGCGAAGAGGTGGTCGAGCGCGAACACGCCGGTGCGCAGCACCGCGATCCGGTCGAGGAAGACCGGCCGCTCGTGGTGCTCGACGGTGGCCACCTCGGCCTGGAGGCGGGCGACGTGGCCCTGGAACATGATGTTGAGCCGGTCACCGAGCCGGCGGATGGTGCGCGTCAGCGTGACCTGGAGGGCCCAGATCAGCGTCGCCGACAGGGCCAGCCCGAGGGCGCCGACCAGCAGCAGGGTGCGGTCGTGGTGGACCAGCCCGTTGGTGACCAGCGCCAGCCAGAGCGCGACGAGCACGTCGGGGAGTGCCTGCAGCAGGGTCATCGCCAACGACGCGATCAGCAGCCGGGGCTCCGCGGCGTAGCCGAGCTTGACCACGCGCACCATCGACGAGAAGGCCGGCGGCATCGGGCCGGGATCGTCGTCGTGCACCGGGTCGGCCTCAAAGGCGCTCATGCACGACCGCCTCACCGTGCTCGTCCAGCTCCACGAAACGGCTCGCCTGCAGGTCGTACATCGTGTGGTAGCGCCCACCGAGCGTCATCAGCTCGTCGTGGCTGCCGAGCTCGATCGCCCTTCCGTGCTCGACGACGCAGATCAGGGCCGCCTGCCGCACGGTGGAGAACCGGTGGGAGACCAGGATCGTGGTGGCCTCCGACGTCGAGCCGAGCACCCGTCGGAAGATCTCGGACTCACCTCGGACGTCGAGCATCGCGGTCGGCTCGTCCAGGAGTACGACGTCCGCGCCGGCGCCGACCTTGGCGATCGCCCGCGCCAGGGCCACCCGCTGCCACTGCCCGCCGGACAGGTCGACACCGTCCGGGTAGCCCTTGGCCATCGGTGCGCCCAGGTCGGCCAGGCCGAGCGCACCGGCCCGGTCGAGCGCCGCCTCCACGAGCGTGTCGTCGGCCCCCAGCGGTGCGACGTTGTCGCGCAGGGGCAGCTCGTAGCGCACGAAGTCCTGGAACACCGCGGCGACGTGGCGCCGCCAGTCGTCGAGGTCGAGGTCGCGCAGGTCGACGCCGTCGATCTCGATCGAGCCCGAGTCGGGGTCGTAGAGCCGGCACAGGAGCTTGGCGATCGTGGTCTTGCCGGCGCCGTTCTGGCCGACGATCGCCAGGGACGCGCCGGCCGGGATCGTGAGGTCGAACCCGTCGAGCACGGGCCGGCTCCCGGTGGGGTAGGTGAAGGTGACGTCGCGGAAGCGGATCTCCGGTGCACTCGTGGTGTGCCGCGGGTGCGTGCCGACCTGGGTCAGGGCGCCGGCGGACGCCATCTCGGGCTCGAGCCGCCGGACCGCCGTCACCGGAGCCGCGGCGCCGTCGAGCGCCCAGCTGAGCCCGCCGAAGGCGATCGAGCTCGCGCCGAACGCCGCACCGGCGTACGTGACGACCGCCTGCAGGTCGAGCTGGCCGTCGTACCCGCGCTCGGCGAGGACCCAGAACAGCAGCGCGTTGGCTGCCAGCACGATCACGAGCGCGCCGACGAGCGATCGCTCGCGGAGCCGGGTGGCGTCGTACTGCAGCTGGTGGAGCTGGAGCCGGTGGCCGGTGAAGCGGTCGAGCAGCCAGGGTGCCAGACCGAACAGCCGGACCTCCTTGGCGGCAGCAGGCTCGGTGGCCAGGTCGTAGGCGTACGACGTGTGCCGGCGGGCGGCCTTCACGGCGTCGGTGTTGCGGTCGCGCCAGACCCCGCTCTCGCGCAGCAGCCAGTGGGTCGAGCCCCACGCCGCCAGGAGGAGCAGCGGAGCCCACCACGCGAACCCGATCAGCACCAGGGCCGAGGCGATGCCGCCGAGGAGCATCACGAGGCCCTGGGCGATGAAGTCGATGTTCAGGTACATCGGTGGCGCCGACCATCCGAGGTCGAAGTCGCGGGCCGTGGTGAGGTCGTTGGTGAGATCGCCGCGCTCGAGGTGACCGATCCCGTCGGGGCCGAGGGTGGTCGCCATCAGCCGGTCGTTGAGCACGCTGCTGAACCGGTGGCCGAGAAGGGTGCCGACGACCTGGTGGACCGGCGGCCCGACCTGCGAGATCACGAACACGACCCCGAACACCGCCAGAGGCACGGTGAGGTCGTCACCTGCCTCGAGCCGCCCGACGAGGAGGCCCGTCGCGATGGCGAGCGCGGCGGGCACCAGGGAGCGGACGAGGAGGAGCAGCCACCACGCCGCGGCGAGGCCGGGCACGGATCGGGTGAGCGTGGAGAAGAACTGGGCTGCGGGGCGCTCGCCCAGCCGGGAGAGGCGAGCCCCTGTCAGCCTGATCCGAGACAGACGAGGCGGCACGCCGTCACCCTAGGCGAACCCTCGGACACCGGGATCGTGAGGAGCTCACGGATGCAGCCCGCGAATGCGCTAGTGGGTCTTCTTCCCCTCACGCAGCCCGGCGACCGTCTTCTCGATCCGGGTCGCGCGGGTCTCGGGCTTCTTGGCCTCCTCGACCCAGCGCACCCACTCCTTGCGGTGGGTGTAGGAGAGCCCGTCGTACGTCGTTCGCGCGGCGTCGTCCATCGCCGCCTCGAGGTCGGCCGGCAGCTCGACCTCCCGGGGCGCGGTGTCGAGGGCGATGTCGACCGAGATGTCCTCGCCCGCAGCGACGCCGGCGGCCTCGCGGTGCTCGGCGCTCAGCGGCACCAGGAACCGCCCGCCCATGCGGACGGCCGTGGTGCGATAGCTGTAGCCGTTGACCGTGATCGTCACGGCGGGACGGTTGCTGCCGCCGAGACCGGCGATCACCTCGTCCGGCACCGGGATGCCGGTCGCCGTCTTCCCCCCGAGCTCGACGCTGCTCTCGAACCTCATCCGCCGATCCTGCCACCTTGCGGCGGGACCGGGCGTGGGGTCGGTAGTCCCCGGTCAGATGGTCGTGAAAAGAACCGTAGGGCAGCCATCTGACCGGGGACTACCCCAATAGGCCGTCCCGTCAGTCGAGCGAGGCGAGGCGCCCGGCCAGGTGCTCGCGCTCGGGCTCGTTGTCGCACAGCTCGATCGCGCGGGCGAGCTCGATGCGCGCCTCGTCGGTGCGGCCGACCCGGGCGAGCAGCTCGCCACGGATGCCCGGCAGGCGGTGGCCCGGGAGCTCGACGCCGTCGAGCGCGCGCAGCCCGGCGTGCGGACCGTCGGCCTCGGCGACGGCCACCGCCCGGTTGAGCCGCACGACGGGTGAGTCGCTCAGCGCCACCAGCTCGTCGTACCTCGCGACGATGCGGGGCCAGTCGGTGGCGTCGGGATGGGGTGCGATCGCGTGCTCGGCCGCGATCAGGGCCTGCACGAGGTACGGCGTGCCAGGCGCGGCCGCGTGCGGCGTGAGCAGCTCGAACGCCTCGGCGATCTCGTCCGCGTGCCACTGACCGCGGTTCTGGTCGGGCAGCAGCACGAGTCGTCCGTCGTGCATCCGCGCATCCCTCCGCGAGTGCTGGAGCAGCATCAGCGCGAGCAGACCGTCGAGGTCGACGCGTCCGGGCAGCAGGTCGCGGAGCAGCCGGGCGAGCCGGATCCCCTCGCCGGCGAGCTCGGGCCGCACCACCTCCGGCCCCGACGGCGGCGCGTAGCCGGCGGTGAACGCCAGGTACGCGACGTCAGCGGCGCGCACCACCCGGCGTTCGAGGGCGGCCCCGGTCGGCACCGCGAACTGCTCCTCCGCCAGGCTCTTGCGGGCCCGGGTGAGACGGGCGGCCATCGTCGAGGTGGAGACCAGGAAGAGCCGGGCGATGTCCGCGGTGCTGATCCCGAGCACCAGACGGAGCGTGAGCGAGGCGGCGTTCTCGCGCGAGAGCGCCGGATGCGCGCAGAGCATGACGAGCCGGAGGCGCTCGTCGCGTACGGGCTCGTCGGCGTCCGCCATCACGCGCTGCGCCTCCTCCTGGAGATCGGCCTCGACCGCGAGCATCGGGAGCTTCCGAGCGGCCACCGCCTCCGCGCGCAGCCGGTCGAGGATCCGGCGACGGGCACCGGTGAGGAGCCACGCCGGCGGGTTGGCCGGTACGCCGTCCCGCGGCCAGGTCCGGGCTGCGGCCTCGAAGGCGTCGGCAAGCCCGTCCTCGGCCAGGTCGAGGCGCCGGAACTGTGCCACCAGCAGGGCGGTCAGCCGACCCCAGTGCTCGTGCCAGGCGGCGCCCAGCGCTGCATCGACCACTGGGTCGAGTGCTGGCTCGACCGCCGGGTCGTCGGGGGCGTCACTCCCAGTCGCGGGTGTCCTCATAGCCCTCGATCTGGATCACGGGGCGCACCTCGACGGCGTACGACGTCGGCAGGTGCCGGCAGAGGTCGAGCACGAGGTCGATCGACTCGGCCTCGATCAGGTAGAAGCCTCCGAGCTGCTCGACGCCCTCGGCGTACGGGCCCTCGGTGACCACCGGCGCCCCGTCGACGTGACGCAGGGTGCGCCCGGCCGGTGACTCGGCCAGCGCCTCGCCGGCCACCATCGTCGCCCGGTCGACGACGGCCTTGTGGAACGCGTCGTGCGCGTCCATCACACGCTGCCGCTCCTCGGGGGTCGCGGTCTCCCAGCCACCCTCTTCGTCGGCCAACAGCACCAGGTACTTCATCGTGGGTCACGTCCTCTCGTGTCGGAGTCTGTCACCGCGATGACGGCCCTGCACCGGGTGAATCGACATCCACCGGAGCAGGGCCGCGCAGAAACCTGCCTCAGCCGGGGAGCGGGAGGACCGCCGGGCTGTGCTTGCCGTCGGCGCCGACCGCCCGGACACCGATCAGGGCGTTGTCCTTCGAGAAGCCCTTCAGGGTGGCCGTGGCGACCTTGCCGACCGGCACGGCGTGCGTCCAGACCGGCTCGATGGTCGGCCGCCAGACCAGCTCGTAGCCCGCCGCCGCGGGGTCGATGGTCCACGTCAGGGTCGTGTCATTGGTGAGCTGGGTGACGTCGACCTTGACGTCGCGCGGGGTGCCGGGCGCGTTGGCCAACGACCACAGCCCAGCGGCGTTCACACGCGCCACGCCCGCCACGTAGTCGAAGTCGACGAACTGGGGGAGGTCGCCGAACTGCACGCCGTTCTCCACGCGCACGTCCTGGTGCTCGTGGTCGAAGTTCTCGTGCGGCTCGGTGAACCGGACGGCCGGGTAGCCCTGCTGCAGGAACGACAGATGGTCGCCGGCGCGGAGGAACCGGTCGAGCCGGTAGATCAGCCGCACGTCCATGCCGGTCGCGTCGCGCGTCGCGACCTCGGTCAGGAAGCGACCCAGCTCGCGCGGGGCCGTGTCGTTCTCGCCGTCGACCTGGATCAGCTGCGTGTCGGAAGCGGTCGGTGGGCGCGAGATGCCCTCCGCGAAGAGCCGCACGCTGGTGCGGTCGCGGGTGCCGTCGTCGGCGGTGCTGGAGCCGACGATGTCGTTGTTGAGCATCCCCTGGATGTCGGTGTCGGCGGCCTTGAAGAGCGTGGCGGCGTGGTGGGAGCCGTAGAGGTTCTGCTCCTCACCGGCCACGGCCATGAACACGATGGTCGCGTCGGGCTCGCGGGTCGCCATCACGCGCGCCAGCTCCATCGACACCGCGACGCCCGAGGCGTCGTCGTCGGCGCCCGGTGCGTCGTCGACGCGGTTCATCACATCGGTGACGCGCGAGTCGTAGTGACCGGAGATGACGTAGGTGCGTCCGGGGTCCTTGGATCCCCTGAGAGTCGCGATCACGTTGCTGATCACGGTGGGGGTGTCGACGCGGACCCCGACGGGCTGGGTGTACGACTGGATCTCGACGGTCATCCGCCCGTGCGAGGCGGCGGCGTAGCCCTGGAGCTCCTGGAAGATCCAGTCGCGCGCGGCGCCGATCCCGCGGTTCGGGTCCGTCTGGGTCGAGAGCGTGTGGCGGGTGCCGAACCCGACCAGGGTCTCGATCGTGTGGCGGATCCGGCGCGGGTCGACGTCGCGCAGGATGTCGCGGAGGGTCCGGTCGGCGCGTTGCGGGCGGTTGAGCTGCCCGGGACCGTCGGGCCACTGAGGGGGAAGGACGCCGTCGGCCCCGTGGGCGCCGTTGGCGGCGTGGGCCGGGTCAGCGACGAGCGCACTTCCCGCGAGAGCTCCGGCGGCGATGGTGCTGCCCGCGAGGAAGGTGCGACGGCTGGCGGCGTGAGTGGGAGGGGTGGGCTGGGCGTGGTCTTCCGAGAGAGACATGCTCCCGTTTCTAGTACCCCTGGCCTGGTCTGGCCAGGGGTACTAGCACCAAAGGGCAGGTCGGCTCCGGGTCACATCCCGCCGCCGGCGGCGTACGCGCGCACCTCGAGGCGGCCCTCGTTCGCGGCGAGCCGGCCGACGCACTTCAGCAGGTCGTCGAGGTCCTCGGTCTCGATCACGTAGAAGCCGGTCAGCTGCTCCGCGGCCTCGGCGTACGGGCCCTCGGTGACGCTGACGTCGTCCAGCGACCCGCTCACGATCTGCGCCTGGTCGGAGCGCACCAGCTCGGCGCCCTCGACGAAGCTGTGGCCGCGCTCGGCGAGGAGCTTGGCGAACTCCATGTGCGCGTTGTAGACGCGCTCCTTCTCCTCCTGGGGAGTGGCCTCCCAGGTGTCCTCGTTGCCGGGGATCAGGACGACGTACTTGGCCATGGCCGTTCCTCTCGGTCGTGGTGACGTGAGTCTGTCACCGGGATGACGACGTGGGGAGG
The DNA here is from genome assembly GCA_963761515.1 of uncultured Actinomycetota bacterium. Classification (GTDB taxonomy): domain Bacteria; phylum Actinomycetota; class Actinomycetes; order Propionibacteriales; family Nocardioidaceae; genus Nocardioides. Next base: position 15,175 of record CAVXHO010000036.1, on the reverse strand, counting down.
CCCGAATCGACAGGTCGGGTCGTCTGATCGCCGCCGGTGCGGATCAGGCGGGCACCGGCACCGGCGCGGGGAACAGTCGCAGGAACCGGCGTACGACGGCGCGCGAGCCGGTCACCCGGACGTCGCCGTCGCTCTCGGCCTCCCTCAGCGGTCGCCCGCGCCAGAGAACCTCGCGCAGAGGCGCCAGGTCGGCCGCGAGGACGGCGTCGGGGGACTCGGCCTGCCCGCGCCGGATCATCAGCCGCCGGTCGCGCACCCGGGCCACGAGGTGGTCGTCGCCGATCTGGAGGGCGACCACGGCATCGAGGCCCTCGGCACGCTCGGGGTCGAAGACGGTCGAGAGTGCCACCGCGAAGGCGTCGACCGTCATCTCGCGCGCCGTCGTCGGGAGCGGCTCCCGGCTGCCCCACCTGCCCAGCGCATGGAGCACGGGCTCGAGCTCCCGGCCACGGTCGGTCAGCTCGTAGGCGCGCGTGGCACCCGGCGGCGGCAGCGTCACCTGGCGCAGGACGCCGGCCTGCTCGAGCTGGCGCAGCCGCTGGGAGAGCACGTCGGTGCTGACGCCCTGCAGCCCCGTGCGGAGGTCGGTGAACCGCTTGGGTCCGAGCACGAGCTCGCGGACCACCAGCAGCGCCCAGCGCTCGCCGACCACGTCGAGCGCCCGGGCGATGCCGCAGGGGTCGTCGTACGCTCGCTTGCCCGCCATGGACCCAGGGTAGCGGCGGCAGAGACACATTTTCGAACCTGAAGTTCTGCTTTCCGAACCAGCGATCCGACCTGCGTCCCCGGCGGATGACGGATGCGGGAAGCTCCAGGCGTTCCTAGACTCGAGGGATGAGGTCACGAAGTCGGCTGGCCGGGACGGCCCTGGCGCTGGGCATCCTGCCCTTCGTGGTGACGGGCTGCGGCTCGTCCGAGAGCGACCCAGGAGTCCCGGGACCGGCCCAAGCCACCCAGGGCAACGAGAACGAGCCGGACGAGAACGAGCCCGGCGAGAACGAGCGGGGCGACGACAAGTCCGACGAGAACGACTCGGGCGACAACGAGCCGGACGAGAACGAGCCCGGCGACGGCGAGAACGAGCCGGACGAGAACGAGCCCGGCGACGGCGCGAACGAGTCGGACGAGAACGAGCCCGGCGACGGCGCGAACGAGTCGGACGAGAACGAGCCCGGCGACGGCTGAGTGGTCGCTCTACTCGGCCACGACCGACCGCACCAGCACGCCGATCTTGTCGATGCGGTGCTCCGGGTTGTGGAGCTCGTCGGACCAGTAGTTGCCCTCCGCGTGATCCTCCTGCGTCGCGCACGTCGAGAGGGTCAGGAACGCCCGGGTGGCACGGACTCCCGGCCGCCCGGGCACGGCGGCGCGCTGCTCGGCCAGCGAGCGAGGGGAACGGAAGGACGTCTCTCGGGTACGCCGGATCTCGTAGACGTAGCGGACACTGCCGGCCACCACCAGGACGCGTGCTCCCAGGCGCAGCGAGGGCAGCATCGCGAACGGGTGCGTGGACGACGTCCGGTGGCCGGTGACCTGGTAGTTGCCCAGACCGCCCGGTCCGACTCCACCTCGCGGACCGTAGGGGCTCGCCGCCATCCCGCGGTCCTGGATCCGGGTCCCCGGTGCGTCATCGGTCTCGCCGTGGTACGGCACGACGACGACGTCGCGGACCCCGAGGGCGGGAATGCTCAACCTGGCCCGCCGTGGCTTCCCGTCCTGGCGAGAGGCCGAGGGCGCCGGATCTGCGACCGAGTCGTTCCGGGGCGTCGCCGGTGGTGGCGGGGGGCGCGTGTGGGCGGTCGGCGACGCGGCCGGTGACCGTAGCGCCGGCTGGGTCGCGGAGGTCGGAGAGCCGGTGCACGCAGACATCGACACAGCCGCCGCCACGAGTACGGCGGTCGACGGGAGGAGCGTGCGGATCACGCACCCACCTTACGTGGGCGCGTCGCCGTAGCCGGTCAAGTTTTCGGACTAAACACTTTGTTTTTCCAACCATCTCAACTACGGTCGTGTCGACAGGCGAACGACGACGAAGGAGGAAGAGATGAGCGAGCGCGACAGCTACCCGGCCGGTGTTCCTTGCTGGGTCAGCACCCTGCATCACGACATCCCCGCCGCGCGGGCCTTCTACGAGGGCGTCTTCGGTTGGGAGACCGTCGGACCGGAGGGTGTCCCCGCCAGTGAGGCGACGTACGCCGTGGCACGGGTGCGGGGACGCGAGGTGGCTGCGATCGGCACACACCCAATCGCCGATGCTGCCGCCACCTGGATGACGGAGGTGCGCACCGACGATCTGGAGGCGACCGTGGCGAAGGTCGCGGCAGCAGGTGGTGAGGTGATCCGGGCCGAGGTCGACTTCGAGGACATCGGCAGGCTCGCGGTGTTCAACGACCCGACGGGGGCGCCGTTCTGCGCCTGGCAGGCCGGTGCCCGCGAGGGAGCCCAGCTGGTCAACGAGCCGAGCGCGTGGTCGATGAGCGCGCTCCGGACCGACGACACCGAGCGCGCAGCGCGCTTCTACGGCGAGGTGTTCGGCTGGGAGACCGAGGCGTTCGGCCCGGCCACGATGTTCCGGCTGCCCGGCTACGTCGGCGGCGAGGACTCCCAGCCCGTGCCTCGTGACGTCGTGGCAGTGATGATGCCGGCCACGGCCGATGCGACGCCGGCATGGGGCGTGGACTTCTGGATCGACGACGTCGAGCGCGCGGTGGACGACGTACGACGACTCGGTGGGTCGGTGCTGGCAGGTCCCTACGACGCGCCGCCGGCGTTCTCGCAGGCCGTCGTGGCCGACCCCGGTGGAGCGGTCCTCAGCCTGAGCCAGCTGAAGTCGTACTAGAGCGCCCGGTCGGTCAGCGCCCGGACCGAGGGCGGGACCACGATGCCCGCGCGCAGGTCCGGTGCGTCCTGCGGGGCGTCGTACGCCTGACGGACCGGGACGACCCCGGCCCACGCCGGGCCGGCGACGTCGTCGTCCTCGTCCTCCGGCCAGCCGGCCGAGATCTTGAGCGACCAGTCCTCGATCGGCAGCGCGAGGACCAGCGTCGCCGCGAGCTCCGCCTTCGTCGGTCGCCTGACCTCGCTGCTCCGGCCGGGGATCAGGGCCTCGGTCACCAGGTCGAGGAAGCGCTCCTTGTCCTCGGTGAGGTGCGCGCAGTGACCGAAGAGCACGGCGGAGCGGTACCGGATCGAGGACTCGAAGGCACTGCGCGCCACGACCAGCCCGTCGTACGCCGTGACCGCGAGCGCCGTCGGCACACCGTCCGCGAGTCGGCGCATCCAGCGCGACCCCGTGGAGCCGTGGGCCAGCACCCGGTCGCCGTCGCGGACGACCATGGTCGGGATCACCACCGGGGTCCCGTCCTCCGCGACCAGCCCGAAGTGTCCGATCCGGGTCGAGTCGAGCAGGGCGTCGAGGGACTCCCGCTCCGTGCTGGCCTTCTCGGGGAGGCGGATCGGTCGGCGGGGATCGGTCGGTGTGCTCACGCGGTGAAGATATCGACGGGGTGCAGGTGACCCCTCCTCGTTGCGGTTGGTTTCGAGATGCGTCGCGCGGCCCCTCGCACGCTCGGGTCCGCGCCGACGCTCCTCAACCTGCCGCCCGATCGCTCCCCTCGCAGGCTCGGGGAGCGGGCGGCACGTTTGCACTCGGGGGGTGCGAGTGCTAAACATGACGCTGGCACTCTCGGGTTGAGAGTGACAACACATTCGGACCGGTGAGTTGAGGTCAGAAGCGTCGGCGGGAAGGGTCCGCCGGGCAGCCTGACCGTCCGTCGCGGGCAGCGATCCGGCCGCCACACGCTGTAACCACGCCAGAAGGAATCGCGGAGAACATGGCCAAGCTGATTGCTTTCAACGAGGAGGCCCGCCGCGGTCTCGAGCGAGGGATGAACCAACTCGCCGACGCGGTCAAGGTCACGCTCGGCCCCAAGGGCCGCAACGTCGTCCTTGAGAAGAAGTGGGGCGCGCCCACCATCACCAACGATGGTGTGAGCATCGCCAAGGAGATCGAGCTCGAGGAGCCGTTCGAGAAGATCGGCGCCGAGCTCGTCAAGGAAGTTGCCAAGAAGACCGACGACGTCGCCGGTGACGGCACCACGACGGCGACCGTGCTCGCCCAGGCGATGGTCCGTGAGGGCCTTCGCAACGTCACCGCCGGCTCGAACCCGATGAGCATCAAGCGCGGCATCGAGAAGGCCGTCGAGGCCGTCGTCGAGCAGCTGCACGCCGCGTCGAAGGACGTCGAGACCAAGGAGCAGATCGCCTCGGTGGCGGCCATCTCCGCGGGCGGCGACCAGAGCGTCGGCGACATCATCGCCGAGGCGATGGACAAGGTCGGCAAGGAAGGCGTCATCACCGTCGAGGAGTCGAACACCTTCGGCATCGACCTCGAGCTGACCGAGGGCATGCGGTTCGACAAGGGCTACATCTCGGCGTACTTCGCCACCGACATGGAGCGCATGGAGGCCGTCCTCGAGGACCCCTACATCCTCGTGGCCAACCAGAAGGTCTCGTCGGTCAAGGACCTCCTGCCGATCCTCGAGAAGGTGATGGGGTCCGGCAAGCCGCTCCTGATCATCGCCGAGGACACCGACGGCGAGGCGCTGTCGACGCTGGTCGTCAACAAGATCCGCGGCACCTTCAAGTCCGTCGCCGTCAAGGCTCCGGGCTTCGGTGACCGCCGTAAGGCCATGCTCCAGGACATCGCGATCCTGACCGGCGGCCAGGTCATCTCCGAGGAGGTCGGCCTCAAGCTGGAGTCGACCGGCCTCGAGCTGCTCGGCCAGGCCCGCAAGGTCGTCATCACCAAGGACGAGACCACCATCGTCGAGGGTGCGGGCGACTCCGCCCAGATCGAGGGCCGGGTCAACCAGATCCGTGCCGAGATCGAGAAGAGCGACTCCGACTACGACCGCGAGAAGCTGCAGGAGCGCCTGGCCAAGCTGGCCGGCGGTGTTGCGGTGATCAAGGTCGGCGCGGCCACCGAGGTCGAGCTCAAGGAGCGCAAGCACCGCATCGAGGACGCCGTCCGCGCCGCCAAGGCGTCGGTCGAGGAGGGCATCGTGGCCGGTGGTGGCGTCGCGCTGCTGCAGGCGGGTGCTCGCGCGTTCGAGAAGCTCGACCTGGACGGCGACGAGCGCACGGGCGCCAACATCGTCGGCGTCGCGGTGAGCGCGCCGATCCGCCAGATCGCGCTGAACGCCGGTCTCGAGGGTGGCGTCGTGGCCGAGAAGGTCGCGGGTCTCCCCGACGGCCACGGTCTCAACGCGGCCACCGGCGAGTACGGCGACATGCTGAAGGCCGGCGTGCCCGACCCCACCAAGGTCGTGCGCTCCGCGCTCCAGAACGCCGCCTCCATCGCGGCGCTGTTCCTGACGACCGAGGCGGTCATCGCGGACAAGCCCGAGAAGGCGGCCGCCATGGGCGGCGGCGACCCGTCCGGCGGCATGGGCGGCATGGACTTCTGACCGTCAGCTCGGATTCGCAGAGAAGGCCCCCGGTTCGCCGGGGGCCTTCCTGCATTTCCCCTCGGGCCTTGCCGGGACGTCATACGTTGTGGGCGCCATGAGGACCCGTTCGTATGACGTCCCGCGAGGGCTGGCCGGGCTCTGCCTGCTGGCGCTGGTGCTGACGGCCTGCGACACCGGCTCCTCGCAGGCCACGGCCGACGCCCCGCACCGGAGCTCACAGGCCACCAGGCATCCGCGCTCGACGCCGACGGCATCGGCGGCATCGTCGCCGGCCGCGTCGCCCGCGTCCGCAGCCCAGGCCCGTGCCGAGCTCGGCCGGCTCGTGGTCAGACCGCGCCCGCAGGGCACCCGGGGCTACGTGCGTGACGCGTTCGGCAGCGCCTGGGTCGACACCGACCACAACGGCTGCAACCAGCGCGACGACGTGCTGCTCCGCGACTCCGTCCCGGGCACCACGAAGGTCGCCCAGCAGGGCGCGTGCGACCACGACGTCCTCGCCGGTACCTGGCACGACCCGTACACCGGTCGACACCCTGCACTTCACCGACCTCAAGGACCTCAGCCAGGCCGAGGCGATCCAGATCGACCACGTCGTACCGCTCGCCGAGGCGTGGGTGTCCGGCGCGGCGAGCTGGAGCAGCGAGCGGCGTGAGTCCTTCGCCAACGACCTGCACGAGCTGCTCGCCGTCGACGGTCCCACCAACGCGAGCAAGGGCGACGGCGACCCCGCGGCGTGGCGGCCGCGCAAGGGCTACCAGTGCACCTACGCGAAGCACTGGATCGCGATCAAGACCGCCTGGCAACTCGCGGCCGATCCGTCGGAGGTCGCCGCGCTGCGCCAGATGCTGGGCTACTGCGCCTGAGTCGCTGTGAGAGCGTGGGTCCGTGCCCTGGACCGTCGTGCCGATCGCCCTCGACGACGCCGACGAGGTGGCCAGGGTGCACGTCCGGGTCTGGCAGGAGGCGTACGACGGCCTGATGCCCGCGGACTACCTCGACTCCCTCGACCCCGTCGCCTTCGGAGAGGGCTGGCGTGAGCGGCTCCTCCACCCGCCGGTCGGTGAGTGTCACTTGCTCGCCCGCGACGAGCACGGCATCGTCGGGATCACCTCCTCCGGTCCCGCCCGGGACGCGGACGCGCCGGCCGTCCATGAGCTCTACGCCATCAACGTGCTGGCCCGGGGCTACGGCACCGGCGTCGGCAACGCCCTGATGGAGCACGCCGTCGGCGACCGCGCGGCGTACCTCTGGGTGCTCGAGGGCAACGGCCGCGCCCAGGCGTTCTACCGGCGGCACGGCTTCGTCGACGATGGCGGCCGCAAGCCCGAGCCCGAGACCGGAGTCGTCGAGATCCGGATGTCGCGCGGCGACGCCGCTCGGTGAGCGGCACCGCCCTCGCGCTGGTCCTGACCGCGGCGCTGCTGCACGCGACCTGGAACCTCGCGGTCAAGGGCGTCGACAGCGACCGCGTCGCGTTCGTCTGGACCTACATCGTCGCCTCCTGCGCGATCTGGGTACCGATCGGCGTGGTCTGGGTGCTGGTCAAAGGCGAGCACCCGACGCGGTGGTGGCTGGTCGGTGCTCTCGTGTCCGGTGCGCTGCACGTCGTCTACCAGCTGGTGCTCCAGCGGGGGTACGCCGAGGGTGACCTCAACCTGGTCTACCCGCTGGCGCGGGGCTCCGGACCGCTGCTGACCTTCCTGTTCGCGGTGGTCGTCCTCGATCAGCGACCGGGTCCGGTGGAGTTCGCCGGCGTCGTGGCGGTGGTCGCCGGTGTGCTCCTGATCTCGCTCGGTGGCGGGGCTCTGCATCCGAGAGAGGGCGTCGCCTGGGGGTTGGCGACCGGCGCGACCATCGCGTCGTACACGCTCTGGGACAACCATTCGGTGAACGCCCTCGCCGTCCCGCCCGTGCCGTACTTCGTGCTCGGGCTGGTGCTGCAGCTTCCGCTGCTGGCCGTGCTGCTACGTCGTCGTCCCGATCCCGTCCCGGTACGTGAGGTCTGGAGATCGGCCCGGACACCCGCGCTCACCGTCGCCGTGCTCTCGCCGCTGGCCTACCTCCTCGTGCTCCGCGCGATGCAGCTCGCTCCGGTCGCCCTGGTCGCGGCGGCCCGCGAGTCGAGCATCGTGGTCGGCGCCGTCTTCGGGTGGCTGGTGCTGCGCGAGCCGCGTCCGGCGCGACGCCTGGTCGGTGCGCTCGTGGTGCTGGCCGGGATCGGGCTGATCGCGGTCGGCTGACACCGTCGTGAAAGGTCCGGCCCCGAGCCGGACATGTGTGAGGGTGGAGCCCGTGGACGCGGTGGACGTCGAGGCGCGGCGGGCGCGCTTCGAGGTGATCGCCCGGCAGCTGGTCGACCCGCTGCGACGGTTCCTGGCGCGACGTACCGACGCGGCGACGGCCGACGACGTGCTCGGCGACACCCTGCTCGTCCTCTGGCGCCGGTACGACGACCTCCCGGACGAGGTGCTGCCCTACGCGTACGGCGTCGCGAGGAACTGCCTGGCCAACGCCGAGCGGGGCGCCCGACGCCAGGGCCGGGTGGCCGGTCGGATCGCGACCGTGGCCCCGCCGCGCGAGGCCGTCTCGCCGGCGGACGACGACCGGGTGGGCGAGGCGCTCGCGGCGCTGCCTCCCGACGACGCGGACCTGCTGCGCCTGTGGGCCTGGGAGCAACTGAGACCGGGTGAGATCGCGACGGTCCTGGCGATCACCCCCAACGCCGTCAGCATCCGGTTGCACCGCGCCCGGAAGAAGCTCGCCGACGAGCTGCGAAAGGTCGACACCGCTGCCGGACATGAGGGCTCGACGGAAGGGAGGGACACGTGAGCGAGTACGACGACGACAGCCTGCTGGCCCGGCTGCGTGCCGCCGACCCTGCCGCCTCCCTGCCCCCTGCCGGCCCGGAGCGGGTCGCCGACCTCCTGGAGAACGCGGTGGGCGAGACCACGACCCGCACCACCGAGACTGGTGACACCCGCAGTCCGCTCACCTGGTTGGTCGCGGCAGCGGTCGTCCTGCTGATCGTGGCGGCCGGAGCCTTCGCACTCGTCAACCGCGGCCACGGCACCACGGCGACGGCCGACCAGACCGTCACGTCCTTGACGTTGCCCGCCAGCCAGGGTCGTTGCCTGATCCCGAACGCGGCGGTCCTTCGGCTGCAGACCCTCGCTTTCCGCGGCACTCTCACCGCGCTCGCCGACGACACGGCGACCTTCCGCGTCGACGAGTGGTTCGCCGGCGGTCCGACGGATCTGGCCAAGGTGAGCGCGCCGTCGCAGCGGCTGGCCCCGTTCGTCGGCGGCGCCGAGCTGAAGGCCGGGGACCGCTACCTCGTCGCGGCCCGTGACGGTGTCGTGACGGGCTGCGGCTTCAGCGGGCCCGACAGCCCGGCCCGCGCGGCGCTCTACGACCGGGCGTTCGGAGGCTGACCGCCCGTCCGTCTGACAGGCTGGCGGGGTGGAAGGACTGCTGCTCGCGGCCGGTGCCGGCCGCCGGATGGGAACCCCCAAGGCGCTGGTCTCCGACGAGTCCGGGTCGTGGCTGCTCCGCGGCCTGACGAACCTCGCCGCGGGCGGGTGCGACCGGGTCACGGTGGTGCTCGGGGCCGAGACGGTGGAGAGCCGGGCGCTCCTCGCGTCGGCGCCGGTGTCGTCGCGGGTCGTGGTCGCCGAGGACTGGGACGAGGGCATGGGCGCATCGCTCCGGGCCGGGTTGCGCTCGCTCGCCGACGCGGCCGACGACGCGGTCGTGCTCTCGCTGGTCGACCTTCCCGATCTGGTCCCGGCCGTGTTCGCCCGGGTGGTCGCGGCCGGCGACGGGCCCGCGGCGCTGGTGCGAGCGTCGTACGACGGGAAGCCGGGGCACCCGGTCCTCCTCGGTCGTGACCACTGGGCCGGCGTGGTCGAGACCGCCCGCGGCGACCGTGGCGCGCGCGACTACCTGGCCGCCCACCAGGTCACCCTCGTCGAGTGCGGCGACCTCGCCACCGGCCGCGACGTCGACTCCCGCTGAAGAGTGTCGGTTGGGCGGTAGTCCCCGGCCAGATGGTCGAGAAATCGGCCCGATCACAACCATCTGACCGGGGACTACCCGTTGAGAGGCGCGGATCCAACCATCGGCCAACGGGCCCGCCAGTAGCCTGGAGCACATGGAGCCGTCGTCCGCTGCCGACGTGTCCGCCCTGCTCGGGCGGACCGGATACCTGTGTGACGACGAGCTGGCCACCGTCACCTACCTGACGCTCGCGATGCAGCGCCCGCTCCTGCTCGAGGGGGAGCCCGGCACCGGCAAGACGGCGCTCGCCGAGGCGTTGGCGGAGGGCCTCGACCTGCCGCTGGTGCGGCTCCAGTGCTACGAGGGCATCGACGCGACGCAGGCGCTCTACGACTGGGACTTCCCGCGCCAGATCCTCCACCTCCGAGCGCTCGAGGCGGGTGGCGGCGCCGACGTCGAGGAGGCCGAGAAGAGCCTGTACGACGAGCGGTTCCTGCTCGCGCGACCGGTGCTGGCCGCGCTCCAGCAGAGCCCGGCGCTGCTGCTGGTCGACGAGGTCGACCGAGCCGACGACGAGTTCGAGGCGTTCCTGCTCGAGGTGCTGTCCACCTGGCAGGTGTCGATCCCCGAGCTCGGCACGGTCAAGGCCGCGACCCCTCCGATCGTCGTCCTCACCTCCAACCGCACGCGCGAGCTCCACGACGCGCTCAAGCGCCGCTGCCTCTACCACTGGATCGAGCACCCGGGCCTCGAGCGAGAGCTGCAGATCGTGCGGTCCCGGGCGCCCGAGGTCTCCGACGCCCTGGCTCGCCAGGTCGTCGGCGTCGTCCAGCAGCTGCGCGGCCGCGACCTGCAGAAGCCGCCCGGGGTCGCCGAGACGATCGACTGGGCGCGCGCCCTGCACCATCTCGGCACGGCCGAGCTCGACCTCGAGACGGCCGCCAGCACGCTCGGAGCGCTGGTGAAGTACCGCGAGGACTCCGACCGCGTGAAGCACGCGCTGGACCAGCTGCTGCGTTCATGAGCGGCGCGGTCGCGCGTGGCGGCGACGAGATCCTGCTCGCCTTCGCCCGTGCGCTCCGGGCCGGCGGCGTGCCGGTGACCCAGGACCGTACCCAGGACTTCCTGGCCGCGACGGCCAGGCTCGGCGCGGACGACCCGGTGGCCGTCCGCACCGCCGGCCGCGCCACCCTCTGCGCCAGCCCCGACGACCTGGCGCGCTTCGACCAGGTCTTCGAGGCGTTCTTCAACGCCCGCGACGGACTGCCGCGCGCGCGTCCCGTCACGGTGACCGAACCGAGCGTCTCGCCGCTCCCGTTCGAGGACGCCGAAACCGGCGAGTCCGACCAGGTGGACGAGGTGGTCCGCGCCGCCGCCAGCGCCGCCGAGGTGCTGCGCCACCGCGACGTCGCCTCGATGTCGGCCGGTGAGAAGCAACGGCTCGCCGGCATGTTCGCCACGCTCCGGCCGCGCGCGCCCACCCGTCGTACGGCGCGTCACCAGAGCTGGCACCGCGGTCAGGTCGACGCCTCACGCACCCTCCGCGCGAGCCTGCGCCGCATGGGCGAGCCCTCCGCCATCGAGTGGCGGCGGCGGGCGCACCGCCCGCGTCGGATCGTGCTGCTCGTCGACGTCAGCGGCTCGATGAGCTCGTACGCCGACACCCTGCTGCGCCTGGCCCATCGGCTGACCCAGGGCATCCCCACCGTCGAGACCTTCACGATCGGCACCCGGGTCACCCACGTGACCCGCGCGATGCGGATCCGCGACACCGAGCGTGCCCTCGTCTCGGCCGGCGAGACCGTGCCGGACTGGTCCGGCGGCACGCGGCTCGGCGAGACGCTGCGCTTCTTCCTGGACCGCTGGGGTCAGCGCGGAATGGCGAGGGGGGCAGTCGTGGTTGTGTTCAGCGATGGATGGGAACGAGGAGAGGCCACGCTGCTCGGCGAGCAGATGGCCCGACTCCAGCGCATCGCGCACCGCGTGGTGTGGGTCAACCCGCACCGCGGCAAGGACGGCTACGAGGCCGTCCAGCAGGGTGTGGTCGCCGCGCTTCCCTACCTGGACGACTTCGTCGCCGGGCACTCGCTCGCGACGTACGCCGAGCTGGTCGAGGTGATCGCGGATGCGTGAGGTACTGCCGGAGCTGCTGGAGTGGTGGCGGGCCGGCGAGGAGGTGGGCGTCGGCACCGTCGTCGCGACCTTCCGCTCCGCCCCGCGCCCGCCGGGCGCCTCGATGCTGGTCGGCCCCGACGGGACGGCCGTCGGCTCGGTGTCGGGCGGCTGTGTCGAGGGCGCGGTCTACGACCTCGGCCAGGAGGTCGTCGGCAGCGGCCAGCCGGTGCTGCAGCGCTACGGCATCTCCGACGACGACGCCTTCGCGGTGGGCCTGACCTGCGGCGGCATCCTCGACGTCTACGTCGAGAAGATCTCCCGCGAGACGTTCCCCGAGCTCGAGGACCTCGCTGCCGACCTCGAGGCCGGCCGCCCCGTCGCGGTGGCCACCGTGATCGAGCACCCCGACCCCGCCTGGCTCGGCCGGCGGATGGTGGTCCACCCCGACCAGAGCGCCACCAGCTCCCTGGGGTCGGCGCGGGCCGACGACGCCGTTCACGACGACGCGATGGGCCTGCTCGCCAGCGGCACCAACGCCACCTTGACCTACGGGCCCGACGGCGAGCGTCGCGGGGAGGGCATGCGGGTCTTCGTGTGGTCGTTCGCACCCAAGCCACTGATGCTCGTCTTCGGCGCGATCGACTTCGCGGCCGCCGTGGCCCGCGTGGGCAGCTTCCTGGGCTACCACGTGACCGTGTGCGACGCGCGGCCCGTCTTCGCGACCAATACCCGGTTCCCGGAGGCCGACGAGGTCGTCGTGGAGTGGCCGCACCGGTTCCTGGAGAAGCTGCGTGACTCCGGCGCCGTCGACGGCCGCACGGTGATCACGGTGCTCACCCACGACCCGAAGTTCGACATCCCGCTGCTCGAGGTGGCGCTCCGCCTGCCCGAGGTGGCCTACATCGGGGCGATGGGCTCGCGACGTACCCACGACGACCGCGAGGCGCGGCTTCGCGAGGTCGGGATGACCGACGAGGAGCTGGCCCGGCTGTCCAGTCCGATCGGTCTCGACCTCGGTGCGCGCACCCCGGAGGAGACCGCCATCTCGATCGCCGCCGAGATCATCGCCGGGCGCTGGGGCGGCACGGGCCACCGGCTCGCCGTCCGCGACGGGCGCATCCACCACGACTGAGCGGTGTGAGGATCCCGGGTCGCCGCGCTACCGTGACCGACGTCACTCCACGACGTCAGGGGTTCGATGAGCACGACGCGCGATCTGCAGGGCCGCCGGCTCGATGCGCTGCGCGCCTGGACGGCCTTCGTCGAGCACGGTGACGACGCCGAGGCGCTGGTCCGACCGGAGATCCTGCGCAGCTGGCACCGCTCGCAGCCGCGGGTCTCGCGCGACGTCACCGAGGCCCCGCTCGACGACGAGGGCGAGGCCAACGACTTCTGGCGTGACTCGCCCCTGCAGGAGGCCGTGTCCCGCGTCGAGGACGAGCTCCGTCGTACGGCGCAGGACGGCGACCTGGTCCTCGCCGTCACCGACGCGCAGACCCGCATCCTCTGGACGTACGGCGGGCGGGTCATGCGCCGCAAGGCCGAGTCGGTGAACTTCGTCCCCGCCGCCCGCTGGGACGACGAGTCGGTCGGCACCAACGCGCTCGACCTCGCCAACCGGCTGGCCCGTCCGAGCATGGTGTTCAGCGCGGAGCACTACGCCCCGATCGTCCACAACTGGGTGTGCTGGGCAGCTCCCGTGCACGACCCGGTCACCGGCGCCCAGCTCGGCGTGATCGATCTGTCCACGACCTGGGAGCGCACCCACCCGATCGGCCTGGCCACCGCCCGCGTGCTCGCCCGCCTGATCGAGACCGCGATGCCGCTCTCGGCGATGCACCCCGTGCTGTCCGACGCGGAGGGCCCGACCGGCCTCCAGCTCCGGCTCCTCGGCAACGCCGAGGCGACCCTCGACGGCAGCCGGCTGCTGCTCAACCGCCGGCAGACCGAGATCCTGGCGCATCCTCGCGCTGCACCCCGACGGCCTGTCGCTCGATCGCCTCCACGCCCTCGTCTACGGCGACCAGGCGGTCACCCTCTCGACGCTCAAGGCGGAGGTCTCCCACCTGCGCGCCGCGCTCGGAGGACAGCTCGCCTCCCGCCCCTACCGCCTCACCCTGCCGGTCGCCACCGACATCGACGACGTGCTCGACGCGCTCCGGCGCGGTGACGCGGCCGCCGCGATCACCAGCTACGGCGGCGACCTGCTGCCGGGCACCGAGTCACCCGCCCTGGTCGAGCTGGCGGAGTACGTCGCCGTCGCGATGCGCGAGGCGCTCCTGGCCGACCCCGAGCCGCATGCGGTGATCCGCTACAGCGAGCTCGCGCCGTACGACACCGAGGTGCTCGAGGTCTGCCTCGCGGCCCTCGGCGACCGGCCCCACCCGGCCAAACCACTGCTCAAGGGCCGCCTGGCCGTCGCCGGCGGCTGAGGGCGGACGGCGGACCTACGAGGGCCAGAGAGGGTGCCGCCGACCGGGCAACCTTTCGCCAACCGCCGGGGCCATAGCGTGACCAGCACCACAGAGCCGCTGTGCGCGAAAGGCAGGCGTTTCGATGACCCAGATCAGTCTCACCGTCGACGGGGCTCAGGTGTCCGACGACGTCGAGCCCCGGATGCTGCTCGTGCAGTACCTCCGCGAGAAGCTCGGGAAGACCGGCACCGTGATCGGGTGTGACACCAGCAACTGCGGCGCCTGCACCGTCCACCTCGACGGCCGCAGCGTGAAGAGCTGCAACGTGCTGGCGGTCCAGGCCGACGGTCACGAGGTCACCACGATCGAGGGCCTGGCCCACGACGGCGTGCTGCACCCGGTGCAGGAGGCGTTCCGTGAGTGCCACGGCCTCCAGTGCGGCTTCTGCACGCCGGGGATGATCATGCAGTCGGTCGACCTGCTCAACGAGCAACCCGCACCCGACCGAGGAAGAGGTCCGGGTCGGGTTGGAGGGCAACCTCTGCCGCTGTACCGGCTACCACAACATCGTCCGGAGCGTCCTGCACGCCGCCGAGCACGCCGACGAGAAGGCGAGCGTCCAGTGACCGCCACCGCAGACGCCCCCGCCAAGCTCGAGATCGGCAACGACCGGCGCCGCAAGGAGGACCAGCGGCTGATCACCGGACGCACCCGCTGGACCGACAACCTGAACCTGCCCGGGATGCTGCACCTGGCGATGGTGCGCAGCCCGTTCGCCCACGCGAAGATCGTCTCGCGTCGACACGTCGACCGCGGCGGCGTCCCCCAACGTCGTCGCCGTGCTGAGCGGTGCCGACTTCGGCGACGAGCTCGGCGTGTGCATCAATGCCTGGCCGATCACGCCCGACCAGGTCACGCCCGTCCACTCGCCCATGCCCAGCGACCGCGTCTCCTTCGCCGGGGAGATCGTCGCCGTCGTGGTGGCCCGCTCGGCTGCCGAGGCCCGCGACGCGGCAGAGCTCGTCGACGTGGAGTACGAGGAGCTCCCGGCCGCGCTGGAGCTCAAGGCCGCAGCGGCCGCGGCCGACGAGGGCGGCGCGCTCGCGCATCCCGACCTCGGCACCAACAAGTCGGCGCTCTGGGTCTTCGACTCGGGTGAGGCCGGCACCGGCGGCAATG
>CAVXHO010000035.1:0-31196 GCA_963761515.1 uncultured Actinomycetota bacterium | reverse complement strand
CCCAGATCGCGGCGATCGCCGCCATGTCGGGAGCCGACCGGCGTGGAGGCGTACAGGGCGACGAACTGCTGCGGAACCACCATGGTCGCGAGGATCACCTCGGTCATGTCGATGGTGACCACCGTAGCCAGATCGGGTCGTCCGAACGAACCGTCAGGTGGGTGGTCCGTTACGGGGAGGTGCGGTGGCCCGAGCGTCGTCCCTCTCGCGCCTGCTGACCCACCACCCCGAGGATGACCGATGAGCCCAACCGGCACGCCCGCAGATCCTGCCGATCCCGGACCGGCCGACGCCTGGCCTGATGACGTACGACGCCAAGGACCCGGACGCTCGTTCCCGCCGATCGAGCCTCTGCTGCCGCCGAAGGCGCTCCCAACGTGCTGATCGTGCTGCTGGACGACGTGGGGTTCGGCGCCTCGTCGGCCTTCGGAGGGCCGGCCAGACCCCGACGGCCGAGCGGCTTGCAGCCGGAGGTCTGCGCTACAACCGTTCCACCGACCGCCCTGTGCGCGCCTACCGGTAGGTGTCGGCTGACCGGTCGGAACACCGACTCGGTGCGGGATGGGCGCATCACCGACCGCGCCACTCGGCTCCGGGCATGAGCCCGCTGTGGCCGTACACGAAGGCGCTGCTGGCGACGACGTCAAGCTGAACGGGTACTCGACCGCCGAGTTCGGCAAGTGCGACGGGCGCCGGTCTGTAGTCGTCGCCCATGGGACCGTTCGACGCCTGGCCGACCGGTGGCGGTGGGTTCGAATGTAACGGCTTGATCGGCGGGGAAAACAACCACTACGACCCGGCCCTGTACAACGGCACGACGCCCGTCGAGCTCGCGCGACGCCGAGGAGGGCTACTACCTCACCGAGGACCAGACCGACCATGCGATCAGCTGGGTGAGCAGGCAGACCGCCGAGCAAGCCTTTCTCGCTCACTTCGCACCGGGCGCCACCCACGCCCCGCACCATGTCCCGTCGGAGTGGGTGGACAAGTACGCCGCCCGAGTCGACGACGAGCTGGGACGCTCTGCGTGGGCGACCTGGCGCGGCAGAAGGGGGAGCTGGCGTCGAACCCGCGGAGACCGAGCCACGGCGCACGACGAGATGACCGCCTGGACGACATGCCGACGAGCTCAAGCGGCGCTGGCTGGCAGATGGAGGGCTACGCCGGGACCCGAGCACACCGACCACGATGTCGGCGGCCTGATCGAGACCCTGGCCGACCCGCAGATCCTCGACCACACGCTGGTCTACGACATCATCGGCGACAATGGGCCTCGGCCGAGGGCACCTGAACGGGGCCTCCAACGAGATGGCCAACTTCAACGGCATGGCCGCGGTCGAGCGACGGTCACGGTCAGCAAGGTGGACAGCTTCGGCACGCCGATCCGCAACCACCACCGGTAGGGTGGGGCCGGCGATGATCACTCCAGTGGTCCACAGGTCGCCTCCGACTGGGGCGTACCGCAACGGAACCACGTCACGCCCGCGGGATCGAGGAGCGCGGCGGCCGCGACGAAGTTCACCCATGTGGTCGACTAGCGCCGTCATCCTCGAGGTCGCCGGGCCGCCGGAGCGACCATGGTCAACGCGTCATGCAATCGCCGATCGAGGGCACCAGCATGATGTACAGCTTCAATGGGGCCCGAGGAGCCGGTACGCCACGACCTCTACTACTTCGAGATGTTCGCAACCGGGGCATCGACCACCGGGGCTGGAGCGCCGTCACCGAGCAGCGCCGTGGCCGACCCCGCATCCACTGGGCGCCTCGACGCCGACGTGTGGGGCCTACCACGGCAACAGCGACCTCAGCCAGGCCCGCAACCTCGCGGCCGACGATCCAACGGCTCGCCGACCTGGAACGGCTGTGGCTGATCGAGGCGACGAAGTACAACGTCCTCCCCCTCGTCGCCGTCGGGGACGGCCACCCGACCGCCTGCCGAGCGCCGACCCTCATCCCCGGCAGCTCGGAGCCGCTTTCTCGGGCATGGGGAGGCCACCGAGAACAGCGTGGGCGAGCATCAAGAACAGTCGTTCTCGGTCACCGCCGACGTCGAGCTGGGCGAGCACGCGGCGGCGGGCGTGCTGATCGCGAAGGGGGCGCTTCGGGGCGGCCTTCTACGTCAAGGGCGGCAAGGCCAAGTCCGTGGCAACGTGCTCGGCATCGACGAGTTCGCGACGGAGTCCGATCACCCCCCGCCGGTCACCACCAGGTGCGCGTGGAGTTCGCGACGACGGGGCGGCCTGCCAAGGTGGAGGTGGGACGCTGTACTGGGACGGCGACGCATATTCGGGCGCGGGGAGGGTCGAGATGACCCAGCGATGACCTTCTCCGCCGACGAGACGACGGATGTCGGGACCAGTCGGGAACCACGTGACCCCGGATGACACCACGGCGACCAGCGGCTGCACGGACGGACGCAACCTAGCCGGACCGACCTCGGCGACGACGACGACGACGACTTCAACGACCCCGACGAGCGGCTGCGGATCGCCATGGCGCAGACAAGCCGGCTACGTCGAGCCGAGGCTGGAGCGTCGATGAACGCGGTGATCGGTGACCTGATGCGGCGGCGCTCGGCGTGGCGATCTCGCCGATGCCGATCATCGCCGTGATCCTGACGCTGCTCTCGCCATGGCGGCCGCCAGCCTCACGCGCTGGCTGGCTGGATCGTCGGGACCACCGCGTGCTCACGGCGTGGGCTGGTCGCCATCTGCCGACCACTCCAGGCGGGCAACCTGTCCGCCTCGGCCTCGGTGGTCAAGATGCTGCCGGCGTGGCCTCGTCCTAATCGGCGACGCCAGCGGCGACAGCGTCCCCAGGAGGGCGCGACGGCCGCGGTGCCCAGGTGGACGGGCGCCATCGACCAGGTCACGCCGCTCAAGGCCTTCGCGGGCGCGCTGCTGGCGGGCGTGAACCCCAAGAACCTCGCGCCGGCCGGCCGGGCGGTGATCATCGCTCGGGAGGGCTCGTCCGGCCAGCGGTGGTGGCGATGGCGGTGCTCGTAGCGATCGGGTCCTCGACGATGGCGATCCCCGTCGTCGGCCCCTCGTGGCACGTGAGCGAAGCAGGCACCCCTGGGTCGGCGCCGACGGCTCATCGACGACATGCAGTGGTCATGTTGGTCCTGGTGCTGGTCACCGGTGTCGTCATCTTCGGGAAGGGACTGGTGGGTCTCGACCCGCCCGGGAGCCGAGGAGGCCGTGATGAGCACAGCGGACGGCGACAGCGCGGTGCCGCGCCCGGCGGTCTCCGACGTCCCGTCGACCGCCGCACCGGGTCGCCGGTGTCCCCGCCGGGAGCGCGCCCGCACGGGATGGTGCCGGTCGCATGCTGGCTGCTGATGGGCGGCCCCGTTCTCCGAGGGCTACCCGGACGACGGCGAGACCCCCGTCCACGCGGTCGACGTCCCGTCGTTCCTCATCGATGCGACCCAGGTGACGAACGCCCAGTCACGACCTGCGTCAAGGAGACCGGGTGGAACACCAGATGCCGAGGTCCTCGGCGTCGGTGACCCACCCGGTCTCCTTGACGAAGGTCGCGAACTGGGCGTTCGTCACCTGGGTCGCATCGATGAGGAACGACGGGACGTCGACCGCGTGGACGGGGGTCTCGCCGTCGTCCGGGTAGCCCTCGGAGAACGGGTCGCCCATCAGCAGCCGGCCGCCTGCGACCGGCACCATCCCGTGCGGGCGCGCTCCCGAGCGGGGAGCGACGTCGGCGACCCGGTCCGCGGCGGTCGACGGGACGTCGGAGACCGCCGGGGCGCAGCACGCGCTGTGGCCGTCCGCTGTGCTCATCGCGGCCTCCTCGGCTCCCCGGCGGGTCAGAGACCCGCCAGTCCCTTCCCGAAGATGACGACACCGATGACCAGCAACAGGACCGACATCACCACCGCATTGTTGTCGATGAGCCAGTCGCGCAGCCGACCCAGGGGTGCCTGCATCCGCTCACGTGCCACCAGGTAGCCGACGACGGGGACCGCCATCGTCGAGGACCCGATCAGTACGAACACCGCGATCGCCACCACCGTCTGGCCGGACGAGAGCCCTCCCGAGGCGATGATCACCCCACCGGCCAGGCCGAGCGCGAGGTTCTTGGGGTTCACGCCCGACAGCAGGGCGCCCAGCCCGAAGGCCTTGAGCGGCGTGACCTGATCGATGGCGCCCATCCACGTGGGCACCGAGGCCGTCGCGCCCTCCTTGGGACGCTGTCGCCACTGGCGTACGCCGATCAGGACGAGGGCCGCACCGAGCAGCATCTTGACCACCGAGGCCAAGGTGGACGGGTTGCCCGCCTGCGAGTCGTCGGCGGGATTCGCGACCAGGACCACCACCGTGAGCACGACGGTGATCCCGACGATCCAGCCGGCCAGCAGCGTGAGGCTGGCGGCGCCCGCCCGTGGCGAGAGCAGCATCAGGATCACGGCGATGATCGGCATCGGCGAGATCGCCACGCCGAGCGCCACCGGCAGCAGGTCACCGATCACCGCGTTCATCGACGCTCCAGCCTCGGCTCGACGTGCGGACCGGTCACTGCTGCGCCATGGCGATCCGCAGCCGCTCGTCGGGGTCGATGAAGTGGTCGTGGTCGTCGTCGCCGAGGTCGATCTGGATCCAGTTGATCCGGCCGGTGAAGCGGCTGGTCGCCGTGGTGTAGTCCGGGGTCACGGTGGTTCCGGACTCGTACCCGACATCCGTGGTCTCGTCGGCGGAGAAGATCATCGGCTGGGTCATCTCGACCCTGCCCGCGCCGATCTGGTCGCCGTCGCAGTACAACGTCACACCTCCACCCTTGGCCAGGCCGCCCCCGTCGTACGCGAACTCCACGCGCACCTGGTGGTGACCGGCGGGAAGGGGGTCATCGGACTCCGTCGCGAACTCGTGGATGCCGAGCACGTTGTACACGAACTTGGCCTTGCCGCCCTTGACGTAGAAGGCCCAGCCCCCGAAGCGACCCCCCTGCGCGATCAGCACGCCCTCCGCCGGGGCCTCGCCCAGCTCGACGTCGGCGGTGACCGAGAACGACTTGTTCTTGATGCTCACCACGCTGTTCTCGGTGAGCCGCCCCATGCCCGAGAACAGCAGCTGCGAGTTGCCGTGGATGAGGGTCGGCCGCCCGGCCAGGTCGGCGTTCAGCCGCTCGCCCGACCGGTCGTCGAGGGGGAGGACGTTGTACTTCGTGGCCTCGATCAGCCAGAGCCGTTGCAGGTCGGCGAGCCGCTGCGGATCGTCGGCCGCGAGGTTGCGGGCCTGGCTGAAGTCGCTGCTGCCGTCGTACAGCTCCCACACGTCGGCGTCGAAGGCGCCCATGTGGGGGTCCAGGATCAGCCACGGCGTCTTGTGCTTGGTGACAGCACTCCAGCCCCGGTGGTAGATGCCCCGGTTGCCGAACATCTCGAAGTACTGGAGGTCGTGGCGTTCCGGCTCGTCGGGTCCGTTGAAGCTGTACATCATGCTGGTGCCCTCGATCGGCGACTGCATGACGCCGTTGACCATGGTCGGCTCCGGCAGCCCGGCGACCTCGAGGATCGTCGGGCGCGATGTCGATCACGTGGGTGAACTGCGACCGCAGACCGCCGCGCTCCTCGATCCCGCGGGGCCAGTGCACGATGGTCCCGTTGCGGGTGCCGCCCCAGTGGGAGGCGACCTGCTTGGTCCACTGGAGTGGGGAGTTCATCGCCCAGCGCCCACCCGACCGAGTAGTGGTTGTAGGAGTCTGGCGTGCCGAAGCTGTCCACCTTGCTGACCATGAACTCGGGCGTCTCGACCGCGGCCATGCCGTTGAAGTTGGCCATCTCGTTGAAGGCCCCGTTCATGGTGCCCTCGGCCGAGGCGCCGTTGTCGCCGATGATGTAGTAGACGAGCGTGTCGTCGAGGATCTCCAGGTCGGCCAGGGTGTCGATGAGCCGGCCGACATGGTGGTCGGTGTGCTCGAGGAACCCGGCGTAGACCTCCATCTGCCGCGCCAGCACCGGCTTGAGCTCGTCGGGCATGTCGTCCCAGGCGGTGATCTCGTCGTGCCGCGCCGTGAGCTCGGTGTCCGCGGGTACGACGCCGAGCTCCTTCTGCCGCGCCAGGGTGCGCCCGCGCAGAGCGTCCCAGCCGTCGTCGAACTGGCCGGCGTACTTGTCCGCCCACTCCAACGGGACGTGGTGCGGGGCGTGGGTGGCGCCCGGTGCGAAGTAGACGAGGAAGGGCTTGTCGGGCATCAAAGCCTTCTGCTGACGCACCCAGCTGATCGCATGGTCGGTGAGGTCCTCGGTGAGGTGGTAGCCCTCCTCGGGCGTCGCGGGAGGCTCGACGGGCGTCGTGCCGTTGTAGAGGGCCGGGTCGTACTGGTTGTTCTCCCCGCCGATGAAGCCGTAGAACGTCTCGAACCCGCCGCCACCGGTGGGCCAGGCGTCGAACGGGCCCATGGGCGACGACTGCCAGACCGGCACCTCGTGGCACTTGCCGAACTGGGCGGTCGAGTACCCGTTCAGCTTCAACGTGGTCGCCAGCGGCGCCTTGGTGTTCGGCCGCAGCGAGCTCATGCCCGGAGCCGAGGTGGCGGTCTCGGTGATGCTGCCCATCCCGACCGAGTGGTGGTTCCGACCGGTCAGCAACGCCTGCCGCGTAGGCGCGCACAGGGCGGTCGTGTGGAACCGGTTGTAGCGCAGACCTCCGGCTGCGAGCCGCTCGGCCGTGGGGGTCTGGCACGGCCCTCCGAAGGCCGACGAGGCACCGAACCCCACGTCGTCCAGCAGCACGATCAGCACGTTGGGAGCGCCTTCGGGCGGCAGCAGAGGCTCGATGGCGGGGAACGACGAGTCCGGGTCCTTGGCGTCGTACGTCGTCAGGCCCGGCGTCGGCCGGTCGGGGATCGGCAGGATGCTGCGGGCGTGCCGGTCTGGGCTCATGGGTCGTCCTTCGGGTGGCGGGTCAGCAGGCACGAGAGAGGGACGACGCTAGGGCCGCCCGGGCAGCGCGACCTCCCCCGTAACGGACCACCCACCTGACGGTTGGTTTCGGAGCGGCCCGATCTGGCTACGGTGGTCACCATGGACGTGACCGAGGTGATCCTGCGCGACCATGCGTGGTTCCGCAGACAGTTCATCGCCCTGTACGACCTCTACGCCGTGTCGGCTCCCGACGTGGCGGCGATCGCCGCGATCTGGGAGCCCCTCGCGGCCCGGCTCGACGTACACGCAGCAGGGGAGGAGGCCGTCTTCTACCCGCAGCTGCTGGCGCGAGGCGAGGACGACCCCGAGGACGAGACCCTGGACGCGATCGGCGACCACAACGACATCCGGGACGGGGTCCACGACGCCGCCCGCCAACCGGTCGCCAGCGAGCAGTGGTGGGCGGCCGTGCTCGCGACGCGCAAGGCCAACGACGAGCACATGGCCGAGGAGGAGCGCGACGGGATCGCCGACTTCCGGCAGCACGCGGCCCCCGAGCTCCGCGAGCAGCTCGGTCGCGAGCTCGAGGAGTACCTGGACCGCCATCCGACCACCGCCGGCGTCGACACCGACGACAAGGACCCGCAGGAGTACGTCGACGAGATCGAGTCCGACCTCCACCCCAACGACGACGGCTCGACCGAGCGCCGGACCGACGGCTCGCTCGGCATCGGAAGCCTGAAAGGACCATCAGCATGACGTCTCCCAACCATCTCCTCCGCGACCATGCCCCCATCCCCGACCTGGCCTGGAAGGCGATCGACGAGGAGGCCAAGGAGCGGCTGACCCCGCTGCTGGCGGCCCGTCGTCTCGTCGACTGGGTCGGGCCCGGCGGTTGGCGGCACGACGCGATGTCGCTGGGCCGGACCGACACCCTCGAGGCCCCACCGGCCGGCCTCGACGCCACGGGTGTCCTCCTCCGGAGGCGCCGGGTGCTGCCGCTGGCGGAGTACCGCGTGCCGTTCACCGTGTCCCGGGGTGAGATCGACGACCTTCAGCGCGGGAGCCGCGACCCCGAGCTCGACGACCTCGCGCGAGCCGCACGGGTCGCCGCCGAGCTGGAGAACCGGGCCGTCCTGAACGGCTGGTCCGCCGCCGACATCGTGGGCATGACCGAAGCCTCGCCCTACCCGTCACGGCCGTTGGGCGACGACTGCTCGGCGTACCCCGGCATCGTGGCGGTGGCGGCCGACGAGCTGCGCCAGAACGGCATCGAGGGCCCCTATGCCCTGGCCATCGACCCCGAGCGCTACACCGCGATCGTCTCCACCACCGAGCACGGCGGCTACCCGCTGATGGACCACCTGAGCCGGGTCCTCGAGTCGGGCAGCGTCGTCCGTTCGCCCGGGCTCACCGGAGCCCTGGTGGTGAGCCAGCGGGGTGACGACTTCCTCCTCGACGTCGGGCAGGACATCTCGGTCGGCTACCACCACCACGACGCCGAGCAGGTGCACCTCTACCTGGAGGAGTCGTTCACGTTCAAGGTCGCCGAGCCGGACGCGGCCATCGCCCTTACCTGACTGAGACGTCGACCTGCACGACGCGCTGGTCGCCGTATCCCTGCCGAGTAGGGTGACCTGCTACGTCCGCGCCCATCGAGAGCAGGCCCGTGACTGCGCACGACGGAACAGGCCCTCCGGGACCGGGACGGCGTGAGTTCGCCCTGATGGCCATGTCGGCGGCCAGGGCGGACGAGGACGTGCACGACCTGCCGGCCGTCCTGCAGCGCATCTGCCGGGCCGCGACCGCAACACTGAGCCTCGCCGGCGCGTCGGTCCACCTCCTGAACCGCCCGAACGGCGGCGGTGTGGTGGCCAGCTCCGACGAGGTAGCCCGCGCGGTCGGGGAGGCCGCCTTCGCGACCGGGGAAGGACCGAGCCTGGACGCCTACAGCCAGTCCCGCCCGGTGTTCGCGCCGGATCTCCTCGAGCAGGGTCAGCACATCTGGCCCGGGTACGTCAGTGCCGTCCGTGGGTTCGGGATCGCCGCCTGCTTCTCCCTGCCGCTCCACGTCGGCGCCGTCCGGCTGGGGGTGCTGGACCTGTACGCCGCGAGTCCCGGTCTCTTGGGGTCCGACCAGGTCTCACTCGCCCTGACCTTCGCCGATCTGGCGGTGGAGCGACTGCTCGACCCCGATCCGGGAGCCTCGGCCGGCGATGTGAACGCACGGCTCGTCGAAGCCCTGGAACGTCGGGCGGAGATCCATCAGGCGCAGGGGATGGTGATGGTCGACCTGGAGGTCGACCTGGCAGACGCACTGTCGCTGATGCGCGCTCACGCGTTCAGCCGCGACGTGAGCCTCCTCGATGTGGCTCGCGAGGTCCTCGGGGGCGCACATCTGCCGACGCCGGACGGATCACCGGGCGCCGGCTCGTGACCATAATGAGCCTAGAGCGAGAGTGGGTGAGGGACCGTGATCAGCAGTACACGCCTGGCGGATGTCTTCGTTGAGGTGGCGGACACCCTGGTCGACGACTTCGACCTGGTCGACTTCCTGCACACCGTCGCGGTCGACGCTGCCGAGGTCACGGGGTCCGCGGCCGTCGGGGTCATGCTGGCCGATCGCGGGGGACTCAGCCCGATGGCCTCCTCGAACGAGGATGCCCGTCTGCTCGAGCTCTTCCAGGTACAGCACGCCGAAGGTCCGTGCCTGGACTGTTTCAGCTCGGGCGAGGAGGTGGCGGATGTCGAGATCGCATCGTCGATGGCGCGGTGGCCGGCGTTCGCTCCGAGGGCCATCGAGCTGGGGTTCACCACGACTCACTGTTTCCCCCTGAGATTGCGGGATCAGGTGATCGGCGCCATGAACGTGTTCCGCGTCCAGAGCTCGTTCCTGGGCGAGGACGAGCGCCGCGTGGCCAGAGCCCTCGCCGACGTCGCCACCATCGCGCTCATGCAGGAGCGTGGTCTCCGGCGCGCGGAGGAGCTCACGGAGCAGCTGCAGTTCGCGCTCAACAGCCGGATCGTGATCGAGCAGGCCAAGGGTGCCGTTGCCCGCACCTTCGACGTCGACGTCGACGAGGCGTTCAACATCCTGAGGCGGTATGCGCGACACCACCGGGTGAAGCTGACCGATCTGGCGCGAGACGTCCTCCACGACAAGCGGGTCATGAGGGCACTCACCGCGGACGGCTGATCCGGCAGCATGGTCAGATCGGCTCCCCGGGTCTCCGGATCAACGGCGCTTCTCCCGCAGGTAGCCGACGACGCTGGCAGCCTGTACGAGAGTCACTCCTGCTCGCGTGGCCGAGTCCTGGAGCTGTGCCCTGGCGGTGTCGACGTCCGTGCGGTCTCGCGCGGCGAGGATGCCGACGGCCATGTCGATGGTGCGCAGGTCTGCCATGGTTGCGGGTGTGGCGACCGCGCGAGCGCGCGAGGTGAACTCCAGGTCTGCGTCGGCCACCGCTCCTTCCGCGGAGGCTCCCAGAGCCATCGCCAGCGCCTCGTGCTTGCCGTCGAAAGCGTGGAGCTCCGCGGCGTACAGGTTGACGCCTCCGACCAGCTGACCGTCGCGGACGATGGGAAGGGACAAGGTGGTCCGCACTCCATGAGCCGCGCTCGTCATCGCGAACGCCGACCACCTCCCCTCGTCGAGCAGGTCGGGGATGTCCACGTCGAGAACGTCGGAGCCGGTGGCCACGTCCACGCACGGTCCGCCGTCGAGATACTGCGCCGCGTCGATGGTCGCCACCTGCTCGCTGGTGGCCACCAGCGTGAAGGTCAGGCCGTCCTTCACCATGCCCAGGCTCAGGCCGACACACGAGGGCACCAGCTCGACGGCGCGCCGCCCCAGCTCCATGAGCACGGCTCGCAGGTCGGAGTCGTCTTCCTCGAGGTACTCGTCGAGAGCCTCTTCGGTCTCCGGAAGCGGTTCCAACGACACTCCCTCCCCGGTCGCGAGCGACGCCCCCGGATGCTGCACTGACGATGCTCAGAGTACTTTCGCGAGCGCGATTTCAGAACCGTTCGCGGGTCGGCGAGTAACGTGTGAGAGCACCTCGTCGTCACCTGAGATGCGAAGTTGCTGCTTGATCACGAGCAGCGGTACCACGACTAGTCAACCCAGGACCCCGGATGACTCGGCTCGTTGTGCGCCCCGATGCGGGGTGCGCGGGAGACGCGCTGCCCGCAGCCTCCCGCGGCGACAGACCTTCGGTGCCCTCGGCGCGCCCCACTGCACTCACGGTCGCCTTGCTCGGTGACTGCGAGCTCGTGGCCCGAGGGCTCCAGCAGATGCTCGCGCCGTATGCCGCCCGGGTGCGGATCCACCATGCCGGAGCGGGGACCAGCGCCTCGTCGAGCAGCCCCACGTCCCCGGACGTCATCCTCTTCGACTGCTACCCCAGTGGCGTCCATGAAGGCGTCGTGCGCGCGCTCCCCGCGCCCCCGACCGCAGGGGGCTCGAGGGTCGCCGCTTACTCGTGGGAGACCAGGGCCGATCTCGTGACCGCGGCCCTGCAGCACGGCTACCGCGGCTACATCGCGAAGTCGCTGCCCGCACGGCAGCTCGTCGAGGCGATCGAGCGGGTCGGTCGGGGAGATCCCGTCGTCAGTGGGCCGGCGCAACCGGCGGACCCGGCAGACGTCCAGGTCCGGTGGTCCCGGGAGGAAGCCGGACTGACGCCGCGAGAGGCGGATGTGCTCGACCTCATTGCGGCCGGCTACAGCAATGCGGAGATCGCGGCGGCGCTCACCGTCAGCATCAACTCGGTCAAGTCCTACGTCCGCTCGTCGTACCGCAAGATCGGCGCGGCGACCCGCTCCCAGGCGGTCCTCTGGGGCATCGCCCAAGGACTCGGTGCCTCCGAACGCTGAGCAGCCCCGGCCACCGGCATGCCACAGAGCGGTGCCCTGGCCGTGATCGGGTACGACGTGGGCATGGCCGAGGACGAGTCCACCCCGACTGTGCTGGTCGCCGGCGCGGCGAACCTGCTGATCGCCGTCGCCAAGCTCGCGGCGGGGCTCGCCTCCGGGTCGGCGGCGATGCTGTCCGAGGCAGCGCACTCGATCGGCGACACCGTGAACCAAGGGTTCCTGATGGCGGCTCTTCATCGCAGCCGCAAGGAGCCGGACGAGGAGCACCCGTTCGGCTACGGGATGGAGCGCTACTTCTGGTCCTTCCTGGCCGCCGTCGGCATCTTCGTGCTCGGGGCCGGGTTCTCGGCGTACCAGGGGGTCAAGGCCCTCACCAGCTCGGAGCCGCCGGGCTCCCCGACCTGGCCCTTCGTGGTGCTCGGGTTCTCGTTCGTCTTCGAGGGCACGTCGTTCCTGCGGGCGGTCTGGCAGCTGCGCGGCACCGCCCGCGGGGCCGGCGTCGGCATGATCAGTCACCTCAGGCACGAGGCAGACCCGGCACTGCGTGCCGTGGTGTGGGAGGACGGGGTCGCCCTCGTCGGGCTCCTGCTCGCCGCCGGCGCGCTGGCACTGGACGCCGCCACCGGCGGCCGCACGTACGACGGCCTGGCATCGCTGGCCATCGCCGCGCTCCTGGTCGTCGCCGCCTACGGGCTTGGTCGGCAGAACCAGCAGTACCTCATCGGCAAGGCCGCACCGCAGCCGCTCCGCGAGAACATCAGCCGGCTGATCGCATCGACCGAAGGGGTCGACTCGGTGCTCGAGCTGCTGACCATGCGGTTGTCGCCCGACCAGGTGCTGGTGGCGGCGCGGGTCGACCTGGCCGACCATCTCTCGCCGGAGGAGCTCGAGCATGCGGCCGACGACGTCGAGGAGCGCATCAGGGGCCGGTTCCCGGAGGTGCGCTACGTCTTCCTCGACCCCACCCCCGACCGCGGCGAGGCCTGACCCCGCCAGCTTCAGCGATCCAGCTCCTCGCGCCACGCGGCCAGGAGCTGGTCCTCCGGGATCTCGGTCGCATCCGCCGCCGGCTCGAGAGGGCCCGGCGGGCGCGATGTCACAACCGGACGGCCGGCGGTGTCTTCACTCTCGGGCCGGTGAACTCGCCGCGCCCGACCGGGGAGGAGCACATGAGCACAGGGACGCGTGGTCGCGGCGTCGCCCGCGCCGCGGAGTGGGCCGATGACCGGCTGAGCCTGGCCCGGCTCAGCCGGGGCTACCTGCGCAAGGTGTTCCCCGAGCACTGGTCGTTCATGCTCGGGGAGATCGCGCTCTGGTCGTTCGTGGTGCTGCTGGTCACGGGCACCTTCCTGACCTTCTGGTTCAACCCGAGCATGTCGGAGTCGACGTACCAGGGCTCGTACGCCCAGCTGCGCGGCGTGCCGATGTCGGACGCCTACGCCTCGACGCTGCACCTCACGTTCGACGTCAGGGGTGGTCTGCTGATCCGGCAGATGCATCACTGGGCCGCGATGATCTTCATCGCCGCGATGTTCGTGCACATGATGCGGGTCTTCGTCACCGGCGCCTTCCGGAAGCCGCGCGAGGTGAGCTGGCTGATCGGGGCGACCATGCTCCTGGTGGGGATCCTGGAGGGGTTCCTCGGCTACTCCCTCCCGGACGACCTGCTGTCGGGCACCGGTCTGAGGATCGCCGACGGCCTGATCAAGGCCACCCCCGTGGTCGGCACCTACCTGTCGTTCCTGCTCTTCGGCGGCGAGTTCCCCGGCGACTCGGTGATCCCTCGCTTCTACGTCCTGCACGTGCTCTTCCTGCCCGGGATCCTGCTGGCTTTGGTCGCGTTGCACGTGACCCTCGTCTTCGTCCAGAAGCACACCCAGTGGCCCGGCCCGGGTCGCACCGAGAAGAACGTCGTGGGCTATCCGCTGCTGCCGGTCTACGTCGCGAAGACGACCGGCTTCTTCTGCATGGTGTTCGGGGTGACGGCGCTGATGGGCGCGTTGCTCTCGATCAACCCGGTCTGGAAGTACGGCCCCTACGACCCGTCCAAGGTGACGGCCGGATCGCAGCCGGACTGGTACCTGGCGATCGCCGAGGGTCTGCTCCGGATCATGCCCGGCTGGGAGACCCACGTGGCCGGGCACACGGTCTCGTGGAACGTGCTCCTGCCGGGCCAGGTGCTGCCGTTCGTGCTGTTCGGGCTGATCGTCGGATGGCCGTTCCTCGAGGCGTGGGTGACGGGCGACCGCCGCGAGCACCATCTGCTCCAGCGTCCGCGTGACGCGCCGACGCGAACGGCCTTCCTGGCCGCGATGGTCTGCGTCTACGGGCTCCTCTGGTTGGCAGGCGGCAACGACATCCTGGCCACCCGGCTCCACCTGAGCCTGAACCAGATCACCTACGTGATGCGGGCGGCGGTGCTCGTCGTACCGGTGGTCGTGTTCCTGGTGGCCCGCGCCTGGTGCCTGGGGCTCCAGCGGGCGGACCGGGACCGGTTGCTGCACGGCCGCGAGACCGGCGTCGTCGTACGGTCGCCCGAGGGCGGCTACACCGAACGGCACGCGCCGCTCGAGGTCGGGCGGGCCTACCGGCTGACCGCCCGAGATCTCCCCGAGGTGGTGGCGCCGGAGCCGGAGACCGACCGGGGGGTGCTACGGCGGGGGCGGTGGCGGATGCGGATCCGCGGCCGCCTCTCGCGAGCCCTGTACGCCGATCGGGTCCCGACCCCCACCCGAGGGGAGCTCGATGACGCGTCGTCCGACACCACCGAGCGTTCCGCCTTGACCGGGCGAGGCAGAGTGGGCTCATGACCACGTTGCCGTTCGTGGACGAGCACGGGCTGATGGTCCGGGCGGGTGAGGACGAGACCTGGCCCGCGGTCGTCGGCTATGCGACGGCGCTCAGCAGGACGGGCCACGGGGTGCTCTCCCGGCTGCTCGGGACCGTGCCCGAGAGTGGCTTCACGATCATCGACACGAGGCCCCACCGCCAGCTCACCCTGGCCGGCCGACACCGGTTCGCGACGTACCGCCTGGTGTTCCGCGTCGCGCCTGAGGGGCCCGGAGCGCGGGTCACGGCCGACACGTTCGCCCGGTTCCCCGGCCTGAGGGGCCGGCTCTACCACGCCCTGCTCATGCGCACCCACGCCCACCAGGTCGCGACGCAGAGGATGCTGCGCGAGATCCGGCGCCGAGCGGAGATGTCGGCCGCCCGGCGACCGGTGATCGCCCCGGATCCGGAGCGATCGACCCGATAAGTGTGTCCGAGGGGGGACTTGAACCCCCACGCCCTAATACGGGCACTAGCACCTCAAGCTAGCGCGTCTGCCAATTCCGCCACCCGGACGAGTGCGGAGGGAACTCTAGCAACCGACGAGCCCATTCCTCACATCGGGAGTCGGCCCACGGAGTGTCAGGATGGGGGCATGTCCCACGACACCGAACAGTCGTCGTACACCCCTTCCTACGACCCGACCGCCGAGGTCGTCGACCTGTGTCGCGACCTGATCCGGATCGACACCACGAACTACGGGGACGAGTCCGGACCGGGGGAGCGGAAGGCCGCGGAGCACGTGGCCGCGCTCCTGGACGAGGTCGGCATCTCGAGCGAGCTGTTCGAGCTCGACAGCGGCCGCACGTCCCTGGTGGCCCAGTGGGGCGGCAGCCCCGGCGGGGAGGGCGCCCTCCTGCTGCACGGACACCTCGACGTCGTACCGGCCGCGGCCGAGGACTGGCAGGTCGACCCGTTCTCGGGGGAGATCCAGGACGGTTACGTCTGGGGGCGCGGGGCGGTCGACATGAAGGACTTCGACGCGATGCTGCTCTCGGTGGTGCGGGCGCGGACCCGTGCGGGTGCGGTGCCCGAACGGCCGATCGTGCTGTGCTTCACCGCCGACGAGGAGGCAGGCGGCCACCACGGCGCGCAGGTGCTGGTCGAGGACCACCGCGAGCATCTCGCGCACTGCACCGAGGCCGTCGGCGAGGTGGGCGGCTTCAGTACGACGATCCGCGGCCAGCGGCTGTACCTGATCGAGGCGGCCGAGAAGGGCATGGCCTGGATGAAGCTGACCGCTCGCGGCCGCGCCGGGCACGGCTCGATGATCAACGACGACAACGCCGTCAGCCGGCTGTCGGCCGCGGTGGCGCGGATCGGCGCCCACGAGTGGCCGGTGCGGCTGACGCCGACGATGCAGACCCTGCTCGCCGCGGTCGCCGAGATGGCCGGCACCGAGGCGACGCCCGAGAACGCCGAGTCGCTGATCGAGGAGTTCGGCGGAGCGGCCCGGATGATGGGTGCGGTGATCCGCAACACCGCGAACCCGACGATGCTCGGCGCCGGCTACAAGGTGAACGTGATCCCGACCGAGGCGACCGGCCACGTCGACGGGCGTTTCCTGCCGGGCTACGAGGACGAGTTCTTCGACACGATCGCGGCGCTGTGCGGTGAGGGCGTCGAGCGATCCTTCATCTCCCACCAGCAGCCCTGGGAGACGCCGTACGACGGCGACCTCGTCGAGGCGATGACCCGGAGCCTCCTCGCCGAGGACCCCGACGCACGGGTGGCGCCGTACCTGATGAGCGGCGGCACGGACGCCAAGCACTTCAACAAGCTGGGTCTGCGCAGCTACGGCTTCACCCCGCTCCGGCTCCCGGCCGACCTCGACTTCACCGCGCTGTTCCACGGCATCGACGAGCGGGTGCCGGTGGATGCGCTGGAGTTCGGCGCGCGGGTCTTCGACCGGTTCCTCGACCAGGTCTAGACGGCTGCTCGATGGAGGCGGTGGACGAGTACTTCTCGCACGCCATCCGGGAGTGGCGTGGCGAGCCGCAGCGCGCGGACGCATCCGACACGTCGGTCGGCGCGGAGGCCCTCCGGGCGCTGTTCGCCGCCCAGCTGGAGAGTCGCCACGTGGACTTCGCGGCCCGATGGCTGCAGTCCGAGGGCAAGGGCTACTACACGATCGGCTCGGCCGGGCACGAGAGCAATGCCGCGCTGGGTCTCGTGACACGGCCCGACGACCCTGCGCTGCTGCACTACCGGTCGGGTGGCTTCTACGCCGCGAGGGCCGCTCGCGCAGGGCGGACCGGCTCTGTGCGCGACGTCCTGCTGAGCCTGACCTGCTCCTCGCGCGACCCGATGTCGGGAGGGCGACACAAGGTGTTCGGGCACCCGGACCTCCACATCGTCCCGCAGACCTCCACCATCGGCTCCCACCTGCCGCGCGCGGTCGGCCTGGCCTACTCGCTGGACCTGGCCCGCACCCTCGACCGCTCGACGCCATGGCCGGACGACGCGATCGTCGTCTGCAGCTTCGGTGACGCCTCGGTCAACCACTCGACCGTGACCGGGGCGCTGAACTCGGCGTCGTACCTCGCCCACCGAGGGCTGGCGTGTCCCGTGCTGCTCGTCTGTGAGGACAACCGGATCGGGATCAGCACGCCCTCTCCTCGAGGCTGGCCCGGGGCCGCGCTCCAGAGCCTGCCGGGCATCACCTACCTGCGCGCGGACGGTGCCGACCCCTCGAGCCTGCTCGAGCAGACGACCCGGGCGGTCGCTCTGGTCAGGGAGACCCGCCACCCGGCCGTGATGCACCTCGACGCCGTTCGCCTCATGGGGCACGCGGGCTCGGACGTCGAGGCTGCCTACCGGAGCCGTCGCGAGATCGTGCAGGACTACGAGAGGGACCCGCTGCTCGGCACGGCACGGTGCCTGCTCGCGGGGGGTCACGCCACGGCCGACCAGCTCCTCGAGTGGTACGAGGAGGTCCGTGACCACGTGATGGGCGAGGCCGAGCGCGTCCTGGACGAGCCTCATCTGTGCAGCGCCGACGAGGTGATGGCGCCACTCGCTCTTCCGGGGACGCCACCCGGCGACGGACCTGGTCCCGTCGCGGCCTTCCCGGACGGGGCCAGGGGAGGGCCGCCCGGGTCCGGCTCCTCCCTCACGCTGGCCCAGGCGATCAACAAGACGCTGACCGAACAGATGGACGCCCATCCCGAGCTGCTCGTCTTCGGCGAAGACGTGGCGGCCAAGGGCGGGGTGTACGGCGTGACGCGCGGCCTGCGCAGTCGTTTCGGCGGCCACCGGGTGTTCGACACCCTCCTGGACGAGCAGACCATCCTCGGGCTCGCGCTGGGATCGGCACTGGCCGGCTTCGTGCCCGTGCCCGAGATCCAGTACCTCGCGTACCTCCACAACGCCGAGGACCAGCTCCGCGGCGAGGCGGCGTCGCTGCCCTTCTTCTCCAACGGCCGGTACCGCAACGGCATGGTCGTGCGGGTCGCAGGCCTGGCCTACCAACGCGGCTTCGGAGGTCACTTCCACAACGACAACTCGGTGGCCGTCCTGCGCGACATCCCCGGCCTCGTGCTCGCGGTGCCGAGCCATCCCGCTGACGCGCCCGGGATGCTGCGCACGTGCGTCGCCCTGGCCCGGGCGGGCCACGTCTGCGTCGTCCTCGAACCCATCGCGCTGTACCACTCGCGCGACCTGCTCGAGGACGCCGACGCAGGCTGGAGCGCCCCCTTCAGCGCAGCCGACGGGCACGCCTCGTCGGTGCCGTTGGGTCAGGTCGCCAGCTACGGGGACGGACGCGACCTGCTGCTGGTGACCTTCGGCAACGGGGTCCCGATGAGCCTCCGCGCGCAGGTCAGGCTGGCCGACGCGGGGGTGGCGAGCACGGTCGTCGACCTCCGGTGGCTCGCGCCGCTCCCGCTCCAGACCGTGAACGACCTCGCCGTCGGGTTCCCCGCGGTCCTCGTCGTGGACGAGACCCGGAAGAGCGGTGGGGTGGCGGAGGGCGTCGTGACCGGCCTGGTGGAGGGCGGGTACGCCGGACGCCTGGCGCGGGTCGCCAGCGCGGACACGTTCGTCCCACTGGGACCTGCCGCAGCGACGGTCCTGCTGTCCGAGGACGACGTCGTGGCCGCCGCGCTGCGTGTCACTGGCCACGCCGAGGACGTCTAGAAGGTCGGTCGCATCCGGATGATCTTGCGCCGCAGCGTCACCCGCCGGGTGCCGTCCGGCGCCACGTGCACCCGGTCGAGCTCCCAGCCGCCGTGCTCCGCACGGTCGACCAGCATCTTGGTCACGACGTTGCGCGAGAAGTCGCGGGCGATGGTGAGCCGCTCGAACTCCCACTCCACCCCGCGTGCGGGCGGGCGCCGCAGGACGTCAGGCACCGGTCAGGCCTCCGACACGTCGTCGAGGGCGGCCACGATCTCCGGGGGCAGAGTCAGCTCCTCGACACCCAGGAGATCCAGCAGCTGCTTCGCCGTGCGGGCTCCGACGATCGGAGCGGTCACCCCGGGCCGGTCACGGACCCACGCGAGGGCGACCTCGGCCATCGACCAGCCCAGTCCGTCGGCGGCCTTCGCGACGGCCTCGGCGATCCCGTGACCGCGCTCGTCGAGATAGGTGTCGACGAACCGTGCGAACGCCGGGGAGGCTCCGCGAGAGTCGGACGGCGTACCGGTGCGGTACTTGCCGGTCAGGACGCCGCCGCCGAGGGGTGACCAGCAGAGGATGCCCAGCCCCAGCGCCTCGGCCGCCGGCACGACGTCCATCTCGAGGCGGCGGTTGAGCAGGGAGTACTCCATCTGCGTGGAGGCGAGGACGGCCCGCCCCGGGACCGCTCGCTGCCACGTGGCTGCCTGGGCTGTCTGCCAGCCGGTGTAGTTGGAGATCCCGACGTACGACGCGCGTCCGGTGGACACGGCGTAGTCGAGCGCGGTCAGGGTCTCCTCGAGGGGGACGCCGTCGACCCAGGTGTGGACCTGCCAGAGGTCGACGTGGTCGACGCCGAGCCGTCGCAGCGAGGCGTCGAGCGCGGCGAGCAGGCGCCCTCGCGAGGCGTAGGCCTCGCGCGTGCCGGTCCGTCGCGAGATGCCGGCCTTGGTCGCCAGCACGATCTCGTCCCGCGTCACCACGTCGCCGATCAGCCGTCCGACGAGCTCTTCGGACGCCCCGTCGGTGTAGCCCGCGGCGGTGTCGACCAGGGTTCCGCCTGCCTCGGCGAAGCTGATCAGCTGGTCACGGGCCTCGTGCTCGTCGGTGTCCCCACCCCAGGTCATGGTTCCCAGGCCGAGCCGCGAGACCGTGAGGCCTGTGGCACCGACCGCCCGCTGTTGCATGCGCCCAAAGGTAGCCGGTCCCCGGCGCGCGGGGGGCGTGCGGCTCGCAGGTCGATCCGGGCCCTAGCCTGGGTGCGCCCGCACGACTCCCGACGCCGGAAAGCACGCGATGAACTACTTCGACGCCATCATCCTCGGCATCGTGGAAGGGCTGACCGAGTTCCTCCCGATCTCCAGCACCGGCCACCTGACGATCGCGGAGCAGGTGCTCGGGCTGCAGGTCGACGACCCCGCGGTGACCGGCTTCACCGCCGTGATCCAGATGGGCGCCATCGCGGCCGTGATCCTCTACTTCTTCCGCGACATCGGACGCA
Source organism: uncultured Actinomycetota bacterium (assembly GCA_963761515.1). Classification (GTDB taxonomy): domain Bacteria; phylum Actinomycetota; class Actinomycetes; order Propionibacteriales; family Nocardioidaceae; genus Nocardioides. The sequence goes on along the minus strand of CAVXHO010000035.1, from coordinate 10,995 downwards.
TCATCAAGGCCTGGTGCCTGGGCCTGGTCAAGCCCGAGTGGCGCGGCCACCGCGACTTCCGGATGGGCTGGTACGTCATCGTGGGCACCATCCCGATCGGCCTGGTCGGGCTCGCGTTCAAGGACTTCATCAAGGACGACCTCCGCAACCTGTGGGTCGTTGCTGTCGCCCTGATCGCCTGGAGCGCCGTGATGTGGGCGGCGGAGCGGGTAGCGAAGCAGGACCGCGGTGAGAAGCAGCTGAACCTCAAGGACTCCATCGTGATCGGCGTGGTCCAGTGCGCCGCGCTCGTGCCCGGGGTCTCGCGGTCCGGGGCCACGATCTCGGCCGGTCTGTTCCGCGGCCTCGACCGCGTCACCGCCACCCGGGTCTCCTTCTTCCTGTCGATCCCGGCCCTGCTGGCCGCCGGGCTGTTCGAGCTCAAGGACGCTCTCGGCGGCTCGATCAGCGTGGGGGAGACGCTGGTCGGCACGGTCGTGGCGTTCCTCGTCGCCTACGCGTCCATCGCCTGGCTGCTCAAGTTCGTCGCCCACCACGCGATCACGTGGTTCATCCCTTATCGCGTGGGCCTGGGCGTCCTGCTGCATCGTGCTCCTGGCCACCAACGTGCTGACCTCTACCTGACATCTCGACCTGACATAAGGCGCGGTCGGCCGCCGTTTGGTCCCAAACCGCAGTCCTTCGGACCCGAAACCTGCGGTTTGGGACCAAACCGCAGTCCTCACAGCCAGCCGGAGCGCTTGAAGGCGATCCAGAGTCCGACCACGCTCAAGACCATCAGCGCGAGGGCGTACGGATAGCCGAAGGCCCAACCGAGCTCCGGCATGTGATCGAAGTTCATGCCGTAGACCCCGGCGATCAGGGTCGGCACGACCACGAGCCCGACCCCGGCAGAGATCTTGCGCATGTCCTCGTTCTGCGTCACCTGGATCTGAGCGAGATGTGCCTCGAAGGCCGTGGACAGCAGCTGGTCGAGCCCGTCCACGGTCTCGGCGACCTTGGTGAGGTGGTCGAGCACGTCCCGGAAGAACGGTGCAGCGTCCTCGTGGATGCCCGGTACGGCGCCCGTGGCGAAGCGACGCATCGGCTCGCGCAGCGGCATCACCGCGCGTCGTGCCTCGGCGATCTCGCGCTTGAGCGTGTAGATCCGCGCCGAGTCGTTGGTGCGCTGGGCCGAGAACACCGAGGTCTCGACCTCGTCGACGTCCTCCTCGAGGGACTCCATCACCGAGAGGTAGCCGTCCACGACCCGGTCGCACACGGCGTACACGACGGCGGACGGGCCGTGGGTGAGGACCTTCGCCCTGGCTTCGAGGTCGGTGCGGGCGGTGTGAAGCTCCGAGCCCTCACCGTGGCGGACGGTGACGATGAAGTCGTCGCCGACGAAGATGTTGATCTCGCCGGTCTCGACCGCGTCGTTCTCATCGACGTACCAGAGGGACTTCAGGGTCAGGAACAGGGTGTCGCCGTACCGCTCGAGCTTGGGCCGCTGGTGGGCGTTGAAGGCGTCCTCGACGGCCAGCGGGTGCAGGCCGAACTCCTCCTCCACCGTCGCCAGCTCCTCCTCGCTCGGCTGGTACAGGCCCACCCAGACGAAGTCGCCCGGCTCGGAGGCGAGCTTGCGGACCCTGCCGAGCTCGCTGGGCGGCAGGTCGTCGACGATGCGCTTGCCCTGGCGGTAGACGGCGCTGTCCACGATCACAGCGCTCACGCTAGCCCCTGGCACGGTGCCCGGCGCGCAGGCCGCGCACGGGTCACCGGCACGTCACCCTAGGCTCGGGTCATGGCCACGGTGATCCTGCTTCGGCACGGACGAACGTCCGCGAACGCCTCCGGCACCCTCGCCGGGCGGACGCCGGGGTACACCTCGACGAGCTCGGGGAGAGCCAGGCCGCCAGGGCGGGGGAGCGGCTGGCCGTGGTGCCGCTCGCGGAGCTGGTCAGCAGTCCCCTGGAGCGCTGCCGCGAGACGGCTCGCGCCGTCGCGACCCGCCAGTCGACGCGGCCACGGGTCCGCGCGGACAAGGCTCTGACCGAGTGCGACTACGGCGAGTGGCAGGGCAGGCCCCTCCGCGAGCTCGCGAAGCTGGCCGCTGTGGAAGACGGTGCAGACCAACCCGTCGGCGGCCACCTTCCCGGGTGGTGAGTCCCTGCCGCAGATGCAGGCTCGCGCGGTCGACGCCGTACGACGGCGGGACGCCCAGGTCACGGCTGCCCACGGTCCGCAGGCCGTCTGGCTGGCGGTCAGCCACGGCGACGTGATCAAGTCCGTGCTGGCCGACGCGCTCGGCATGCACCTCGACCTCTTCCAGCGGCTCCAGGTCGACCCGGCGTCGATCTCGGTGATCCGCTACACCGAGGCCCGGCCCTACGTCCTGGCCTCCAACACCCATGAGGGCGACCTCTCGTGGCTGGCACCCAAGCCGGGCAAGGCGAAAGCCCGCCGGCGCGGCGACCGCGGTGCCGAGCTGGGCGGTGGCGCCGGACCCTCTACGCCCCCTTCGTGAGGCCTGCATAAGGTGGAGACATGCCCGTCGTCCACGAGTTCGATCCGCCGGAGCGCTTCGTCGCGGGCACCGTCGGCGAGCCGGGCGGCCGCACGTTCTTCCTGCAGGCGCGCTCCGGCCCGCGCCTGGTGAGCGTCGCCCTCGAGAAGCAGCAGGTGGCGGTGCTCGCCGAGCGCATCGACGAGCTGCTCGACGAGGTGATGTCGAGCAGCGGCACCGAGACGCTGATCCCCGCTGTCGCACCGGTCGGCCTCGAGGACTCCGGCCCGCTGGAGCAGCCGATCGACGAGCAGTTCCGCGCCGGCACGATGACCCTCTCGTGGGACCCCGCCATCGCCCGCCTCGTGATCGAGGTGTTCCCGCTGATGGACACCACCGACGAGGACGACGAGGAGGAGGTCGACGAGGTCGAGCCGGAGGAGGTCTTCCTGGTCCGGCTCGAGGCCGGGCCCGCTCGTGCCTTCGTGCAGCGGGCCGCGCTGGTGATCGAGGCCGGCCGCCCCGACTGTCCCTTCTGCGGCAGCCCGATCGACCCCGAGGGACACCTCTGTGTCCGGGCGAACGGGTTCCGCCGCCGTAACCCGGCCTGAGCGGCCGTGACGATCGACCAGGGCCTCCTCGCCGGTGCGCTCACCCTCCACGGACGGGTGATGCCGGCGTCCAACGCGACCTTCGTCGGCGAGATCGACGAGCGCCGCGTGATCTACAAGCCGGTCGCGGGGGAGCGCCCGCTCTGGGACTTCCCCGACGGCACGCTCGCGGCGCGCGAGGAGGCGGCGTACGTCGTCTCCGAGGCGCTCGGCTGGCACGTCGTACCGCTCACCTTCCGGCGGGACGGACCCCACGGCCCCGGCATGGTCCAGCTGTGGCAGGAGCCGGACCCGGTGCAGGAGGCCGTCACCCTGGTCGACACCGAGGTGGTTCCCGACGGGTTCCTCCACGTCTTCGACGGCCTCGACGACCGCGACAACGTGGTCTCGTTGGTGCACGAGGACACCCCCGAGCTGCGCCGGATGGCGGTCTTCGACGCCGTCGTCAACAACGCCGACCGCAAGGGCGGACACGTGCTGGCGATGACCGACGGCCACCGCTACGGCGTGGACCACGGCCTCACCTTCCACGTCGAGCACAAGCTCCGCACCGTCCTGTGGGGCTGGGCGGGTGACCTGCTCACCGACGCGGACCGCGTCAGTCTGGACCAGCTCGCAGACCGGCTCGACGACGAGCTGGGGGAGCAGCTCGGCGACCTGCTCACCTGGCACGAGGTGGAGGCGACCCGCCGGCGCGTCAAGCGGCTGCTGCGGATCGGGACCCTGCCGGAGCCCGGCCAGGGCTGGCGCGCCATCCCGTGGCCGCCCTTCTGATGGACGTCCGGACGGCGATCCGGGACCGGCTGGAGCAGGCCGGATGCACCGGCACGGCGTGCGCGATGGCACTGGACGGTGGCGTCGTCGTCGACCTCGACGCCGACGTGCCGATGACGCCCGGGTCGGCGATGAAGGTGCAGGTCGCGCAGGCGGCCCACAACGCGATGAGCGACGGCACGCTCGATCCCGGTGAGCGGCTCGTGTTGCGCGCGGGCGCGCGCACCCCCGGGCCGGTCGGGATCTCGCTGATGAACGACGACGTGGAGATGTCGGTGCGAGACCTGGTCGTGCTGATGCTGACCATCAGCGACAACCCCGCCACCGACGCGCTGATCGCGGCCGTCGGGCTCGACACGGTCAACGGGCTCACGGCCGGGCTCGGGCTGGCCACCACCCGGGTCACCGCCGACCTGTCCACGATGCTCGACGAGATGGCGGTGGAGGCCGGCTTCGCGTCGTTCGCCGACCTCGCGGGCTACACGCCATCCGCGCCGGGCGACCCGACGGACGACGAGATCCGGATCCGGCTGTCGAGGACGGCCGCTCTCGACCCGGCCCGCGGCAGCCGCACCACCGCGCGCGAGTCCGTCGGTCTCCTCCGTGCGATCTGGAACGACGAGGCCGGTCCGCCGGAGGCCTGCGCCGCCGTCCGCTCGGCCATGGCACAGCAGCTGACCCGGCACCGGATCGCCGCCGGTTTCCCGCCCGGTGTGCACGTGGCAGCCAAGAGCGGCGGCCTGATGGGCGTGGTCCGCAACGAGATCGGCGTGGTGCGGCATCCGGACGGCGCGGCGTACGGCGTAGCGGTGCTCACCCGGAGCGACCCGCGTGCGCGTGCGGACCCGAGGCCGATCGACGCCGCGATCGGGGCGGTCGCGGCCCTCGCGGTCGAGGCGTGCCGCCGGTGACCGTCGTCCACCGTCCTGTGGGCGGGCCGGACGGCCGGGTGCCGTCAGGGCTGCCGTAGTCTCCACGCATGCGCGCATGGCCCTCTCCGGATCTGCCTGCCCTGCCCGCGACGGGCCCGGCGGTGCGGGTGCACGACACACCCACGGGTGGTCTCGTCGAGACCACACCCACGGGTGCCGCCCGGCTCTACGTCTGCGGGATCACGCCGTACGACGCCACCCACATGGGCCATGCCGCGACGTACGTCGCCTTCGACCTCCTCAACCGCGCGTGGCGCAACGCGGGCCACGAGGTCAGCTACGTCCTCAACGTGACCGACGTCGACGACCCGCTGCTGGAGCGCGCCACCAAGGTCGGCGTCGACTGGCGTGACCTCGCCGAGCGCGAGATCGAGCTGTTCCGCCAGGACATGGACGCCCTCCGAGTGCTGCCGCCGGCGACCTTCGTGGGCGCGGTCGAGTCGATGGGGCTGATCACCGAGCTGATCGGGAAGCTCCAGGACGCCGGCGTGCTGTACGCCGTGGAGGACGACCTCTACTTCTCGGTCGCGGCCGATCCCGCCTTCGGTCAGGAGTCGCGGTGGACCCGCGAGCAGATGCTGGAGGTCTACGCCGACCGCGGCGGCGACCCCGAGCGGCCCGGCAAGAAGGACCCGCTCGACTGCCTGGTGTGGCGCGCCGAGCGCCCCGGTGAGCCGGCCTGGGACAGCCCGTTCGGCCCCGGCCGGCCCGGCTGGCACGTCGAGTGCTCGGCGATGGCGCTGGAGTACCTCGGTGAGGCCTTCGACGTACAGGGTGGGGGCTCCGACCTCGTCTTCCCGCACCACGAGATGTGCGCGTCCGAGGCCCAGGTCCTCACCGGTCGGCCGTTCGCGCAGGCCTACGTGCACGCCGGCATGGTCGGCTACGACGGCGCCAAGATGTCGAAGTCGCGCGGCAACCTGGTCTTCGTCTCGGCCCTGCGCCTGAGCGAGGTCGACCCGATGGCGATCCGGCTGACCCTGCTGCGTCACCACTACCGCAGCGACTGGGAGTGGACCGACGCCGAGCTCTGGGAGTCCGTGGACATCCTCGACCGCTGGCGCCGGGCACTGGCCCTGGGCGCCGGTGCCGCGTCCGCGCCGGTCGTCGACGCCGTCCTCGCCGCTCTTGCTGCGGATCTCGACGCCCCGGCCGCTGTCGCCGCTGTCGACGGATGGGTCGACGCGACCCTCGGCACCCACGGGCTGGCCGAGACCGGCGACCCCGCCGCCGCCGTCACCGTCCACGCCGTCCTCGACTCCGCCCTGGGTCTGGCGCTCTGACCCCTGCGGTTTGGTCCCAAACCGCAACATGTGGGCTCGAAAACATGCGGTTGTGGACCAAACCGCACACTTCACAGCCAGCCGGGACGGTTCAGCCGTCCTCGGACCTGCGCTTGAGGTAGCGCTCGAACTCCCGGGCGATGGCCTCGCCCGACGCCTCGGGCAGCTCGGTCGTGTCGCGGGTCTCCTCGAGCGCCCGGACGTAGTCGCGAACGTCCTCGTCCTCCTCGGCCAGCTCGTCGACCCCGCGCTCCCAGGCCCGGGCGTCCTCCGGCAGGTCGCCGAGGGGGATGGTCACCTCGAGCAGCTCCTCGAGCTGGCCGAGCAGCGCCAGGGTCGCCTTGGGACACGGCGGCTGAGCGACGTAGTGCGGCACCGCGGCCCAGTACGACACGGACGGTACGTCGAGCCGCATGCAGGCGTCCTGGAAGACGCCGACGATGCCCGTCGGCCCCTCGTACGTCGACTGCTCGAGCCTGAGCCGGTCGACCAGGTCGGGCTCGGTCGCCGTACCGGTCACCGGGATCGGCCGGGTGTGCGGTGTGTCCGCGAGCAGTGCGCCGAGCGTGATCACGAGCTCGCCGCCGAGGTCGTCGCAGGCGGCCAGCAGCTCCGCGCAGAACTGGCGCCAGCGCATGTTCGGCTCGATGCCACGCACCAGGATCACGTCGCGCTGGAGGTCGGGCGGCGAGGCGATCGCGAGCTGCGTGCTCGGCCAGGTGATGCGGCGGTGCCCCAGCTCGTCGAGGCCGACCACGGGACGGTTCACCTGGAAGTCGTAGAACTCCTCGGGGTCGATCGCGCCGATGATCCGAGCGTCCCAGACCTTGATCAGGTGGTCGATGACGGACGAGGCCGCGTCGGCGGCGTCGTTCCAGCCTTCGAAGGCCGCGATGACCACCGGCTCCATCAGGTCGTCGATCTGCTCGATCTCGATCACTCGACAACAGTAGTCACCCGGGCCAGGCGACGACCCGGCGCGGCGCGCTGGCGATCCGGGAATTGGTCGGCCCCTCCTCCCGGTGTCACGATGCGGGAACCAGGTCCACCGGTCGGACCCGCGTTCCTAGGCTGGTGACCCACGAAGCGAGGAGTGACCTGACCGTGACCCATCCGTCGCAGCGGCCCGATGCCACCGCGGAGCTGACCGACCTGCTCCACGACCGGATCCTGGTGCTCGACGGAGCGATGGGCACGATGATCCAGGAGCACCGGCTCGACGAGTCGGCCTACCGTGGCGAGCGCTTCGCGGAGTACGACGGTGACCTCGCCGGCGACAACGACCTGCTCTCGCTGACCAACCCCGACGTCATCCGCGGCATCCACCGGTCCTACCTCGAGGCCGGCGCCGACATCATCTGCACCAACACCTTCAACGGCACCCGGATCTCCCAGGCCGACTACGGCCTGGAGGAGGTCTGCTACGAGCTGAACGTCGCGGCCGCCACGCTCGCCCGCGAGGCCGCCGACGAGGTCACGACCGCCGACCGGCCGCGCTACGTCGCCGGCTCTCTGGGCCCGACGTCCAAGACGGCGTCCATCTCGCCCGACGTCAACGACCCCGGCGCCCGCAACGTGACCTTCGACGAGCTCGTCGCGGCGTACCACGAGGAGGCGCGCGGCCTCGTCGACGGCGGCGCCGACCTGCTCCTGATCGAGACGATCTTCGACACCCTCAACGCGAAGGCCGCGATCTTCGCCCTCGAGACGCTGTTCGAGGAGCAGGGCCGCCGTTGGCCGGTCATCGTGTCGGGCACCATCACCGACGCCAGCGGCCGCACCCTGTCCGGTCAGGTCACCGAGGCTTTCTGGAACTCGGTGCGCCACGTGCAGCCGCTGGCCGTGGGACTCAACTGCGCGCTCGGCGCCGAGGAGCTCCGGCCGTACGTCGCGGAGCTCTCGCGCGTGGCCGACTGCTTCGTGTCCGCCCACCCGAACGCCGGCCTGCCCAACGCCTTCGGAGAGTACGACCAGAGCCCGGGCCACATGGCCGGGATCCTGGGGGAGTTCGCCGGCAGCGGGCTGGTCAACATCGTCGGCGGCTGCTGCGGCACGACCGCGGAGCACATCGGCGCGATCGCGGACGCCGCCAAGGGCGTGGCGCCGCGGGTGCTGCCCGAGATCGCGTCCGCGCTGCGCCTGTCCGGGCTCGAGCCGGTCACGATCACCGACGACAGCCTGTTCCTCAACGTCGGCGAGCGCACCAACATCACCGGCTCGGCCCGCTTCCGCAAGCTGATCAAGGACGGCGACTACGACGCCGGCCTGACCGTCGCCGCCCAGCAGGTCGAGGCCGGCGCGCAGGTGATCGACGTCAACATGGACGAGGGCATGATCGACGGCGTCGCCGCGATGGACCGCTTCCTCAAGCTGATCGCCTCCGAGCCCGACATCTCCCGCGTCCCGGTGATGGTCGACTCCTCCAAGTGGGAGGTGATCGAGGCCGGCCTGAAGTGCGTGCAGGGCAAGGCCATCGTCAACTCCATCTCCATGAAGGAGGGCGAGGAGAAGTTCATCGAGCAGGCGCGCCTGTGCCGTCGGTACGGCGCGGCCGCGGTGGTGATGGCGTTCGACGAGGACGGCCAGGCCGACAGCCTCGAGCGTCGTACGGCGGTCTGCGAGCGCGCCTACCGGATCCTCACCGAGCAGGTCGGCTTCCCGGCCGAGGACATCATCTTCGACCCCAACGTGTTCGCCGTCGCGACCGGGATCGAGGAGCACGCGACGTACGGTCGCGACTTCATCGAGGCCACCCGCTGGATCAAGGAGAACCTCCCGGGCGCCCTCGTCTCCGGCGGCATCTCCAACGTCAGCTTCTCGTTCCGGGGCAACAACCCGGTCCGCGAGGCGATCCACGCGGTCTTCCTCTACCACGCGATCGCGGCCGGGCTCGACATGGGCATCGTGAACGCCGGCGCCCTCGTCGTCTACGACCAGGTCGACCCCGAGCTGCGCGAGCGGATCGAGGACGTCGTGCTCAACCGGCGGCCCGACGCCGCCGAGCGGCTGCTGGAGATCGCCGAGCGCTTCAACATCGCGGCCGGCGTCGGCGAGGTCGCGACCGAGGAGTGGCGCGAGCTGCCGGTCGAGGAGCGGATCACCCACGCCCTGGTGAAGGGCATCGACGCCTACGTCGAGGGCGACACCGAGGAGCTGCGAGCGGTGATCGCCGACCGCGGCGGCCGCCCGATCGAGGTGATCGAGGGCCCCTTGATGGACGGCATGAACGTCGTCGGCGACCTGTTCGGCAGCGGCAAGATGTTCCTGCCCCAGGTGGTCAAGAGCGCTCGGGTGATGAAGAAGGCGGTCGCCTACCTGATCCCGTACATCGAGCAGGAGAAGCTCGACCGCCCCGAGCTCGCCACCGCCAAGGACACCAACGGCACCATCGTGATGGCGACGGTCCGCGGCGATGTCCACGACATCGGCAAGAACATCGTCGGGGTCGTGCTGCAGTGCAACAACTACGAGGTCGTCGACCTCGGCGTGATGGCGCCTGCCCAGAAGATCCTCGACACCGCGCGCGAGATCGGGGCCGACGTGATCGGGCTCTCCGGCCTGATCACGCCCAGCCTCGACGAGATGGTGAACGTCGCCGCCGAGATGCAGCGACAGGGCTTCACGATCCCCCTGCTGATCGGTGGTGCGACGACCTCGCGAGCCCACACCGCGGTCAAGGTCGACCAGAAGTACGACGGCCCGGTGGTGTGGGTGAAGGACGCGTCGCGCTCCGTGCCCGTCACGGCGGCCCTGCTCGACGACCGCCAGCGCGACAAGCTCCTGGCCGACGTGCAGACCGACTTCGACGCGCTGCGCGCGCGTCACGCCGCCAAGAACGACCGGCCGCTGGCGACCGTCGCCGATGCCCGCGCCGCGCGCACCCCGATCGACTGGACCGGCTACCGGCCGCCGCGCCCGCGCCTGCTGCTCCAGCAGGACCACGACGTCTCTCCCAACATCGGGCTGCCCGGTGCCGGGCAGCACGTGCGCGTCTTCCCGAGCGTCGACCTCGCCGAGGTACGCCGCTACATCGACTGGCAGCCCTTCTTCAACGCGTGGGAGATGAAGGGCTCGTTCCCCGACATCCTCGACGACCCCGAGTCGGGCGAGACCGCCCGCAAGCTCTACGAGGACGCCCAGACGATGCTCGACCGGATCGTCGACGAGCGCTGGCTCACGGCCAAGGGCGTCGTCGGGCTGTTCCCGGCCAACGCGGTGGGCGACGACGTCGAGGTCTACCTCGACGAAAGGCGCGGCGAGCCCCACGCCGTACTCCACCACCTGCGCCAGCAGGGCGCCCACCGCCCGGGCGTCCCGAACCGGTGCCTGGCCGACTACGTCGCGCCCAAGGAGACCGGTCTCAAGGACTACGTCGGGCTGTTCGCCGTGACCGCCGGGCTCGGCACCCATGAGCGGATCGAGCAGTTCAAGGCCGAGATCGACGACTACTCCGGGATCCTGCTCGAGTCGCTGGCCGACCGGCTCGCCGAGGCGTTCGCCGAGCGGCTGCACGAGCGTGTCCGCCGCGAGCTGTGGGGCTACGCGCCCGACGAGCACCTCGACCAGCGCCAGCTCCTCAAGGAGCAGTACGCCGGCATCCGGCCGGCTCCCGGCTATCCCGCCAGCCCCGACCACACCGAGAAGCAGACCCTCTGGGACCTCCTCGACGTCGAGGGCAACACCGGCATGAAGCTCACCGAGTCGATGGCGATGTGGCCGGGCGCCTCGGTGTCGGGGATCTACTTCAGCCACCCGGAGTCGCAGTACTTCGTGATCGGGCGCCTCGGCCAGGACCAGGTCGCCGACTACGCCGAGCGCAAGGGCTGGACGCTGGCCCAGGCCGAGCGCTGGCTGTCACCGAACCTCGGCTACGACCCGGAGGACTGACCCCTGAGCGAGCTCGACCGACG
>CAVXHO010000034.1:0-23900 GCA_963761515.1 uncultured Actinomycetota bacterium | reverse complement strand
GGCTCGGTGAACATCCTGGCCTGGCCCGGCTACGCCGAGGACGGCTCGACCGACAAGACCATCGACTGGGTGACACCGTTCGAGCAGCAGACCGGCTGCCAGGCGAACGTGAAGTACTTCGGCACCTCCGACGAGGCCGTCACCCTGATGAAGACCGGCGAGTACGACGTCGTGTCGGCCTCCGGTGACGCGTCGCTGCGACTCGTCGCGTCGGGCGACGTGGCGCCGGTGAACACGGACCTGATCAAGAACTACGACCAGATCGTGCCCTTCCTCAAGGACCGGGACTGGAACAGCGTCAACGGCCAGATGTACGGCGTGCCGCACGGCTGGGGCGCGAACCTGCTGATGTACAGGACCGACGAGGTGAAGCCGGCGCCGACCATGCTGGGGGGCGGTCTTCACGACGCGTCGCAGTACAAGGGCAAGGTGACGGCGTACGACTCGCCGATCTACATCGCCGACGCCGCGCTCTACCTGATGAAGACCCAGCCCGACCTCGGGATCAAGGACCCCTACGCGCTCGACCAGAAGCAGCTCGACGCGGCCGTCAGCGCTGCTCAAGGAGCAGAGGGAGAACGTCTCGGAGTACTGGTCGGACTACCTCAAGGCGGCCGGCGCCTTCAAGACCGGTGACTCCGTGATCGGCACGACCTGGAAGGTCATCGAGCAGACCGCGGCCGCCGAGGAGGCGCCGGTCGAGGCGATCCTGCCCGACGGAGGGCTCCGACCGGCTGGTCGGACACCTGGATGATCAGCTCGAAGGCCAAGAACCCCAACTGCGCGTACGCGTGGATGGACTACATCACCAGCCCGAAGCCGCAGTCCGAGGTGGCGCAGTACTTCGGTGAGGCGCCGGCCAACGGCCAGGCCTGCGAGCTCACCGGCGCGCGAGTTCTGCAACGCCTACCACGCCACGGACGAGGCCTTCGCGGACAAGATCTAGTACTGGACCACGCCGATCGAGCAGTGCCTGGACGGGCGCACCGACGTGCAGTGCACCGACTACGGCGACTGGACCCAGGCCTGGACCGAGATCAAGGGCTGACCTTGACCGTCCTCCGTCCTCGGACCGCTCGCCCGGGGCTGCCGGATGGGCCTGCTCCTCCTGCCACCGATGCTGTGGCTGGGCGTGGCCTACCTGGCGGCCCTGGCGGCGCTGCTCGATCACGTCGCTGTGGAGCCAGAACGACTTCACCGGCAACATCGAGCGGGTCTGGACGCTCGACAACTTCCGCGATCTGTGACGATCGACGTCTACCGGACGATCACGTTCCGCACGATCGGCATCGCGGCCCTGGTGACCGTGGTGGACGCGGTGATCGCGTTCCCGATCGCGCTCTACATGGCCAAGATCGCCTCGCCGCGCGGCCGGCGGCTGCTGGTGATCGCGGTGCTGATGCCGCTGTGGGCGTCGTACCTCGTCAAGGCCTACGCCTGGCGCGGGATGTTCTCGCAGGACGGCCTGATCGACTGGCTCGGCCAGCCGTTCGGGATCCAGTCCCCGGGTACGGGCTCACCGCCACGGCGATCACGCTGGCCTACCTGTGGCTGCCGTACATGATCCTGCCGATCTTCGCCGGCCTGGAGCGGGTGCCCGACTCGCTGTTCGAGGCCTCCGCCGACCTCGGCGCCGGCTGCTTGCACGACGCTGCGCCGGGTGGTGCTGCCGATGGCCGTTCCCGGCGATCGTGGCCGGCTCGATCTTCACCTTCTCGCTGTCGCTCGGCGACTACATCGCCGTCCAGATCGTCGGCGGCACGACGCAGCTGCTCGGCAACGTCGTCTACGACAACGTGGGCGCGGCCAACAACCTGCCGTTCGCGGCCGCGCTGTCGCGACCATCCCGATCGTCGTGATGCTCGTCTACCTCGCCGCCGCCCGGCGCACCGGCGCCCTGGAGCAACCTCTGATCGGCTCGACGCGGGCTGCGGGCCACTCCTGCTCGCGTTCACGGCGCTGCGTGCTGGTCGTTCGTCTACGTGCCGCTGCGCTGGTGCTGGTCAACTCGTTCAACACCGACCGCACCTTCGCCTGGCCGCCGCCCGGGTTCACCCTGCACTGGTGGAAGCTGGCCTGCCAGAGCCAGGGCGCCCGCGACGCGCTGCTGGACGAGCGTCGAGGTCGGCGCTGCTCGGCGACGGCGATCGCGCTGGTGCTCGGCACGCTGGCCGCGATGGCGCTGCGGCGCACCCGGTTCTTCGGTCGCCACGTCGTCTCGCTGCTGATCATCCTGCCGATCGCGCTGCCCGGCATCGTGACCGGCCTCGCGTTCAACAACGGCGTTCCGCACGATCCTCGGCATCGACCTCGGCTTCCTGACCATCGTGATCGCGCACGCGACGTTCTGCATCGTCACGGTGTTCAACAACGTGCAGGCGCGGTTCCAGCGGCTCGGTCCGTCACTCGAGCAGGCGTCGATCGACCTCGGCGCCGGACCGTTCCCGACCTTCCGGCTGGTCACGTTCCCGATGCTGCGCTCGGCGCTGCTGGCCGGCGCGCTGCTGGCGTTCGGGCTCTCGTTCGACGAGATCGTGGTGACCACGTTCACCGCGAGCCCGCAGGACGCAGACGCTGCCGATCTGGATCTTCCAGAACCTGTTCCGGCCCAACCAGGCGCCGATCGTCAACGTCGTCGCCGCGGTGCTGGTGCTGTTCTCGGCGATCCCGATCTACTTCGCGCAGCGGCTGTCGGGCGACACCGTCTCCTCGGCGTCCGCGACGCCCTGAGTCCGCTCAGGCGAGGGCGTCCGCGAGCAGCTGCAGTGTCTGCTCGCGTCCGGGTGCCTGGTCGGCCGGCGTGCCGGAGAGGGCGCCGGCGACCGGGTGCAGCATCACCTCGTCGACGTCGTACGTCGCGGCGAGCTTGGCGACCTGCTCGCCCGCCTCGTCGGGTGTACCGATGACCCAGCGCTCGATCATCTGGTCGGCGAGCGGGCGGTGCTGCCCCGGGAGGCCCCGGGCCTCGGCCTCCTCGACGAGCGGCTGCGGGGTGAGCGGCCCGCCGGTGCGGAGGTCCACCATCGACAGCAGGTTGGGCTGGGCGAGGCGCACGGCCTCCTCGTGCGACGGTGCGACGACGGCGTTGACGGTGAGGAAGGTCCGCGGCTCGGGATGCTCCTCGGACGGGCGGTACGACGACCGGTAGAGGTCGAGCGCCTCGGCGGTGCCGCGCCCGGAGAAGTGGTGGGCGAAGACGTAGGGCAGTCCCTTGGTCGCGGCGAGCCGGGCGGAGTAGTCCGAGGACCCGAGCAGCCAGACCGTGGCCCGCGAGGTGGCGTGCGGGGTGGCGTTGAGCGGATGCATCCGGCCGTTGACCTGGAGGCCGGCACCACCGGGCGACATCATCGTGACGATGTTGTCGACGTACGCCGGGAACTGCTCCACCGCGTCGTCGGTGACCCCGCCGGCTCCGTGCCGCAGGGCGTAGCTGGTCACGGGATCGGTCCCGGGTGCCCGCCCGAGGCCGAGGTCGATCCGGCCGGGGTACGCCGCCTCCAGCAGCGCGAACTGCTCGGCCACGACCAGGGGTGCGTGGTTGGGCAGCATCACCCCGCCCGAGCCGACGCGGATCCGCTCGGTGGCGGCGGCGACCATGGCGATCAGGACCGGAGGGTTGGTGGCGGCGACCGCCGGCATGTTGTGGTGCTCGGCCAGCCAGTAACGCGTGAAGCCCAGCTCGTCGGCGACCCGCGCCAGGCGCCGGGTCGCGGCCAGGGCGTCGCCGGTGGTCTGGTCGCTGCGGACGGGGACGAGGTCGAGGACGGAGAGGGCGGGGGAGGTCACGTCGGGTGAACGCGACGTCGGTCGCACCCATTCCGCGCGGTCAGGCCGGACGGAGCGTGTGCCGCGACCGCCACTGCCCGGGCGACGAGCCGTGGGCTCGCTTGAAGGCGCGGCTGAACGCCTCCTCCGCGTCGTACCCGACCCGACGTGAGATCGCCGCGACCCCGAGGTCGGTGGAGGTGAGCAGGTCCTCGGCCAGGTGCATCCGCCACTCGGTGAGGTAGCGGATCGGCGAGCGGCCGAGCACCTGCCGGAACCGTTCGTCGAGACCCGAGCGGGACACCGCGGCGACGCGCGCCAGGTCGGTCACGGTCCACTTCCGCTCCGGCTCCGCATGCAGCGCGGCGAGGGCGGGGTTGAGCACCGGGTCGTGCAGCGCGGCCAGCCAGCCGCGGTCGAGGGCGGGCGCGGTGGCGAGGTGCTGGCGCAGCACCTCGACCAGCAGCATCTCGGGGAGCCTGGTGTTGATCGCGTCCGGGCCGAGGGGTGAGGCGTCCGCCTGCGCGAGCGCGAAGTCGACGTTGGCGCGCACCCACTCCGCGCCCGCGGTGCCCTCCGGTCGGACGACGAAGGCCGGCGGGAAGGCGCGCAGGGCCGGGTCGAACAGCACGTCGTCGCTGTGGAGGTAGCCGCACACGACGTCCGTCTGAGCGCCGTCGCGACCGTGTCGGAGGAGCGGCATCCGGGTCCAAGGAGGAGGTTCGAGGAACGTCATCAAAGGGACGACCTCGCTCTCGCCGACCCCGCCCATGCTGTGCTGGTCGCCGTACGGCAGGACGATCACGTCTCCAGCGGACGCCCAGTGCTTCTCCTCGCCCTCCACCTGCACCCAGCAGGTGCCGCTCGAGACCACGTGGAAGAGGACGACGCGGTCGGTGCCGGGCCTGAGGATGGCAGCCGTCGCGGGTCCGGGCAGGGACTGGTAGGCCCAGGGCTCGCGGTACTCCGCGCGCAGGAAGATCGCGCCCGCGAGCCTCAGTCGCGCAAGCGCGGCGTCGAACGGATCCGGCTCGGACGAGGTCTTGGCTGCCCGATCAGTTCCCCCGGTCGCCTGGTCATGGCCGGCAGGCGGGCTCTGCACGAGGCTCATCGTGACACAGCGACAGTCGCTGTGACGTCCAGAGAATTCGAGAGAAGGAGCATTGCCATGGCGCTTTTCATGGATATGCACACGATGGGTGGTCCGGTGGGCCTGAGCGACGTCGAGCAGGCGCACGCAGCGGACCTGAAGACGCAGGAGCGGTACGGCGTGAGCTACCTGCGCTACTGGGTCGACGAGGGGCAGGGGAAGATCTTCTGCCTCGTCGAAGCACCCGACGCCGACGCGGCGGAGAGCGTCCACCGGGAGGCCCACGGCCTCGTCGCGGACGCGATCTTCCCCGTGGCGGAGGGGTCCTGAGCGCGCGGGGGCTGGTGCGCCGTGCCTGCCTCACGCCCACTCGGTGACAGCAGGAGCCGGGTACGACGCGTCGTCGTACCCGGCTCCTACGCGTGGCGGCTCAGGCGTCCGGTCCCTTGGTCCGCACCTCGGCGACGTGGCTCATCGCCTCACGCAGCTCGGTGAGCCAGTCGTCCTCGTGCTGCCCGACCAGCCGGACGCACCAGGCCAGGGCGTCGGCGCGCGACCGGGCGACACCGGCATCCACCAGGGTGTCGAGCACCTGGCGCTGCGGCTGGCGCAGCCGGGTCATGGTGGGGGAGGCGAGGTGCGTGTACAGCTCCTCGTGGTCCCCGATCCTCACCCCCCAGCTCACGGTCCGCTCGTAGCGGCGCTGCGCCTCGCGGGCGATCGCCATCCGCTGCTCACGGGTCTCCTCGCGGAACGCGCTGGCCCGTCCGGCCCGCGCCTCCTCGGTCTCCGCCTCGCTCTCGCCCGCCTCGACGTCGGGAAGATGGAGGGTCACCACGATCTCGTCGCGGTCGATGCTGATACCGGCCGGCTCGGCCTGCCAGTCCTGCGGGAGGCGGCCGGAGAACCAGCCCCTCACGCGCTCGTACGCCTCGTTCGTAATCATGATTACATCATTACACGGGGAGTCAACCCTCGCGACCGCGTGGGTCGCTCGGGTGGTCGGGAGAGCTGCCGTTTGGTCCCCAACCGCACGTATCGGGGCCACATCCACGCGGTTTTTGACCATTCGGTGAGGTCGAGGCTGGCGGAGATGGCCGGCATCCCACGTGCAGGCGAGTTCATTGGACGCAGGACGTCCCGACCCCATCGAATGGTCAGAAACAGCAAGCCGGCGGCGCGTTTCTCTGCGGTTGGGGACCAAACGTCAACGTGGTGTGCCCCGAAACCCGGGTCGATGGGATCAGGCGGTCGCGGTGAAGGCCTCGGCGACGACGTCGAAGGCCTCCTCGAGCAGCTCGTCGGAGATCGGCGAGCGGGGGGAGGAAGCGGAAGACGTTGCCCCAGGTGCCGCAGGTGAGGACGACGACGCCGTTCTGGTGGCAGTACGCCGCGACCGCGGCCGCGCGGGCGGCGTCGGGGTCGGTGGTGCCGGGGTGCACAGAGCTCGATCGCCATCATCGCGCCGCGGCCGCGGATGTCGCCGATCACCGGATGGTCGGCGGCAAGCGGCGTCGAGGCGGCGGCGGATCAGCGCGCCGATCGCCCGGGCGCGGGCGACGAGGTCGTGCGTCCGCATCTCCTCGATCGCGCCGAGCGCGGCGGCGCAGGCGACCGGGTTGCCGCCGTAGGTGCCGCCGAGGCCGCCGACGTGCACGGCGTCCATCAGCTCGGCGCGGCCGGTCACGGCGGCCAGCGGCAGTCCGCCGGCGATGCCCTTGGCGGTGGTGATCAGGTCGGGCACGACGCCCTCGTGGTCGCAGGCGAACCAGTCGCCGGTGCGGCAGAAGCCGCGTCTGGATCTCGTCGGCGACGAAGAGCACGTCGTTGTCGCGGCCCACGCGGCGATCGCCGGCAGGAAGCCCGTCGGCCGGCACGACGAAGCCGCCCTCGCCCTGGATCGGCTCGATCACCACGCAGGCGAGGTTCGCCGCGCCGACCTGCTTCTCGAGCTGGTCGATCGCGCGCGCCGCTGCGTCCTCGCCCTTGATGCCGCGTCTCGCGGAACGGGTAGGACATCGGCGCCCGGTAGACCTCGCCGGCGAACGGCCCGAACCCGTTCTTGTACGGCATGTTCTTCGCCGTCATCGCCATCGTCAGGTTGGTCCGCCCGTGGTAGGCGTGGTCGAAGACCGCGACCGCGTCCCGGCCGGTCGCCACCCGCGCGATCTTCACGGCGTTCTCGACGGCCTCCGCGCCGGAGTTGAAGAGCGCCGACTTCTTCGCGTGGTCGCCCGGCGTGAGCTCCGCCAGTGCCTCGCACACGTCCACGTAGCCGTCGTACGGCGTGACCATGAAGCAGGTGTGCGTGAACGCCGCGACCTGTTCCTGCACGCGCGCACCACCGTCGGGCGCCGCGTTGCCGACCGTCGTCACCGCGATGCCCGGAGCCGAGGTCGATCAGCGAGTTGCCGTCGACGTCGAGCGAGGACGCCGCCGCCCGCGCCGCCTCGATGAACACCGGCAGCGTGGTGCCGACGCCGTCGGCGACGTACCTCTTCTTGCGGTCCAGCTTCTCGACCGAGCGCGGTCCGGGGATCGTCGGTCACGAGGTTGCGACTGCTGCGGGAGGGACGGGCCGCCGGCGATGTCGGTGCTCATTCCGCCAGCGTAGAGGTGGACGATCTGCGGAACCAGTCGATGGCCCCCGTCTCGACAACGGATTCCAGGCCCGGCAACGCCGTGCGGCAGACTTGCGCCATGCCGCTCGCGACGTACAAGGACCTCTGCATCGACGTCGCCGACGCCCGCGTCGAAGGGGCCTTCTGGTCGACGATGCTCGGCTGGAGCCTGGAGATGCACGACGACGGTGACGCCCACCTGCGCGACGCCGAGGGACGCATCCAGGTCTGGCTCAACCGCGTGCCCGAGCCCAAGTCGGTCAAGAACCGCGTCCACATCGACGTCAACGCCGAGTCGATCGAGCTCGCCACCGCGCAGGGCGCACGTGTGCTCTACGAGGAGGAGCGGTGGACCACCCTGGCCGACCCCGAGGGGCACGAGCTGTGCGTGTTCGTCCGCGAGGAGCCGATCGCGAAGCGTGCCTACGAGCTGGGCTGGGACTGCGCCGAGGGAGCACAGGCGAGCCATGACATCGCCGTCTGGTGGGCAGAGGTGCTCGGTGGCGTCGCGGGCGACCACGACGAGCACCACTTCTCCTGGATCGAGCAGATCCCCGACTGCCCGTGGGACTCCTTCGACTGGGCCGGCGTACCCGAGCCCAAGACCGCGAAGAACCGGGTCCACATCGACGTGACCACCGACGACCTGGACGCGCTGGTCGCCCACGGCGCGACGGTGCTGCGCGCGAAGGGCGACGGCGGCCTCGGCTGGACCGTGCTCGCGGACCCCGAGGGCAACGAGTTCTGCGCCTTCACCGACTGACGCGCGCGGTCAGGGCGTCTGGCGCAGCCGCACGGACAGGCAGGTCACGCAACCCTCGAGCTTCTCGTACTCCCCGAGGTCGACGGCGAGGACGCGCAGGCCCCGCTCCTCGAGCAGCGCGCCGCTCTTCGGTGCGCTCGTGCTCATCAGCACCAGGTCGTCGCCCAGCAGGACGACGTGCGAGCCGGCCTCCTCGGGCATGGCGAGGAACGACGGCCAGGCGTCCTGGTCGTCGACGAGCGGCGGGTAGCCGATGACGGTGCCGTCCGGCAGTGCGGTCACCGCCGACTTGAGGTGCAGCACCTTCTTCACCGGTACGCCGACCACGTGCGCGCCGTACTGCTCGAGGTACGCCGCCAGCTGGTCGACGCCGGACTGGTTGGTGCGTCCGCCCATGCCGACCCAGACCGTGCCACCGTGCTTGAGCACGTCGCCGCCGTCGAGGGTGCCCGGCGCCTCGATCTCCACCACGTCGTACCCGAGCCCGCGCAGCACGGCGGCCGTCGCGGCCGTCTCGGGCTTGCGCTGGTCGGCACCCGGCCGCGTGATCACCGCGCGGTCGCCGTACATCACGACGGTGTCCTCGACGAAGACGCTGTCGGGGCAGTCGTCGGCGGGCGGCACCTCGATCGTCTCCCACCCGGCGTCGTGGAGCGCCGCGACGTAGCCGTCCCACTGGGCGAGGGCAAGGTCGAAGTCCACCGGCACCCGCTCCTGGTGGGTCACCAGGCCCTCCGTGAGTCGCCGAGACGGACGACGGACAAGTGCGCGGCGGGCATCCATGCGCGGAGTCTAGGACGCGCCGACCGTGGACAATGGGGCCATGCCCATCCCCCGCGACGTCGTCGTGCTCGGCTCGACCGGCTCGATCGGCACCCAGGCGCTCGACCTCGTGCGGGCCAACCCCGACCGGTTCCGGGTGGTCGGCGCTGACCGCCGGTGGTAGCCACCCGGAGCTCTTCGAGGCGCAGGTGGCCGAGTTCGCGCCCGGCGTTCTCCGGGCTGGGGGAGGAGGCCTCCGCCGAGGCGGCCGGCGCGTCCTGCGACGTCGTGCTCAACGGCATCACCGGGGCGGTCGGCCTGCGGCCGACCCTGGCGGCGCTCGACGCCGGCAACACGCTGGCCCTGGCCAACAAGGAGTCGCTGATCATGGGCGGCCCGCTCGTCCTCGAGCGCGCCAAGCCCGGCCAGATCGTGCCGGTCGACTCCGAGCACTCCGCGCTCGCCCAGTGCCTGCGGGGCGGCTCGCCCGACGAGGTACGCCGGCTGGTGCTGACCGCGACGCGGCGGCCCGTTCCGCGGCCGCACCCGCGACGCAGCTGCCCGACGTCACCGTCGAGGAGGCGCTGGCCCACCCGACCTGGGACATGGGCCCGGTCGTCACGATCAACTCCGCGACCCTGGTCAACAAGGGCCTCGAGGTGATCGAGGCGCACCTGCTCTTCGGCATCCCCTTCGACCGGATCGAGGTCGTGGTGCACCCGACCTCGCGTCGTGCACTCGATGGTCGAGTTCGTCGACGGCTCCACGCTCGTCCAGGCCAGCCCGCCGACGATGCTGATCCCGATCGCGCTCGGCCTGGCCTGGCCCGACCGGGTCGCCCGACGCCGCGCCCGCCGGTCGACTGGACCCGGGCGGAGACCTGGGAGTTCTTCCCGCTCGACGACGAGGCCTTCCCGGCGGTCCGCCTGGCCCGGCGGGCGGGGGAGCGCGGGCGGCACCGCGCCCGGCGGTCTACAACGCCGCCAACGAGGTGGCGTCGAGGCCTTCCGTGCCGGCCGGCTGCCGTTCGTCGCAGATCGTCGCCACGGTCGCCGCACGTGCTCGGCGGCCACGACGTACCCTCGGGGGAGCAGTTGACCGTCGACGACGTCCTCGCCGCCGACGCGTGGGCTCGCGACGAGGCGACCCGCGTCGATCGCAGAGGACCCCGATGACACGCGCCTGCTTCTACCTGCTCGGGTGTCGTGATCTTCGTGTTCGCGATCCTGGCGTCGATCGGCCTCCACGAGCTCGGCCACATGATCCCCGCGAAGAAGTTCGGCGGGAAGGTCACCCAGTACTTCATCGGCTTCGGCCCCACCGTCTGGAGCAGGCAGCGCGGCGAGACCGAGTACGGCGTCAAGGCGATCCCGCTCGGCGGCTACGTCAAGATCGTCGGGATGCTCCCGCCCGACGCCGACGAGCTCGCCGACGAGGTCGAGTACGACGAGCGACGGCAACCGCGTCGTCAAGGTCCGCAAGTCCAACACCGGCATGTTCACCCAGCTCATCTCCGACGCGCGCGCGGCCGAGTGGGAGACGATCACGCCGGAGGACGAGGACCGGCTCTTCTACAAGATGGCCTGGTGGAAGAAGGTCATCGTGATGGCCGGCGGCCCGACGGTGAACCTCCTGATCGCGTTCTTCATCTTCGCCGCGCTTGTTCGCGACCTACGGCAACCCGCAACGACCGAGACCGTCCATCCGGCGGTCGACACCGTCTCGACGTGCGTGATCCCGGCCGACCGAGGACGACCGACGTGTGCCAGACCGGCCGACCCGGTCAGCCCGGCGGCGAAGGCCGGCCTGAAGCCGGGTGACGTGATCATCTCCTTCAACGGCACGCCGGTCACGAGCTGGGACGAGCTGCAGACGCTGATCCGCGCCAACGCGGACGGTGAGGCCACGATCGTCGGTCGAGCGCGACGGTCAGACGCTGACCCGCACACCAACACCCCGGTCGAGGCGCGGCCGACCGACCCCAACGACCTGACGAAGCTGACCCAGGTCGGCTTCCTCGGTGTCGCGCCGATCGTCACCTTCGGTCACCGGCGGCGTCGTCTACACGGTCCAGCAGATGGGCGTGCTGGCGAAGCAGTCCGCCGTCGCCCTGGTCACCCTGCCGGTGAAGGTCTGGGGCGTCGCCGAGGCGATCGTCGGCGTCAAGGACCGCGCGCAGGACAGCCCCGTCAGCATCGTCGGCGGCGGTCGGATCGCCGGCGAGACCGCCTCCGAGGACGGCTTCCCGCTCCAGGACAAGCTGGTCTTCCTGCTCAGCCTCGTCGCCGGCTTCAACCTCTTCATCGGGCTGTTCAACTTCATCCCGCTGCTGCCCGCTCGACGGCGGCCACATCGCGGGCGCGCTCTGGGAGGCGGCCCGCCGCGGGCATCGCCCGGCTGCGCGGTCGCCCCGACCCCGGCTACGTCGACGTGGCCCGGCTGCTTCCCGTCGCGTACGTCGTGGCCAGCTTCCTGCTCGTGATGGGCGTCGTCCTGATCGTCGGCGACCTCGTCGTCCCGGTGAGCGTGACCTGATCGGCCCCACCTGGAAGCGGTGGATCGAGGCCCACCGAACTAGGGTGGCGACATGACTGCTATCAGCCTGGGGATGCCGGAGGCACCTCCGCCCGTGCTCGCCCCCCGCCGTCAGACCCGTCAGATCCAGGTCGGCAAGGTCGGCGTCGGCAGCGACCACCCGATCTCGGTCCAGTCGATGACTACGACGCTCACCTCCGACGTCAACACCACCCTCCAGCAGATCGCCGAGCTCACGGCGTCCGGCTGCGACATCGTGCGGGTCGCGTGCCCGAGCCAGGACGACGCCGACGCGCTTCCCGAGATCGCCCAGCACAGCCAGATCCCGGTCATCGCCGACATCCACTTCCAGCCGAAGTACGTCTTCGCCGCGATCGAGGCCGGCTGCGCGGCCGTCCGGGTCAACCCCGGGCAACATCCGCAAGTTCGACGACCAGGTCAAGGAGATCGCGAAGGCCGCGAAGGACCACGGCACGAGCATCCGGATCGGCGTCAACGCCGGCAGCCTCGACAAGCGGATCCTCGACAAGTACGGCAAGGCCACGCCCGAGGCGCTCGTCGAGAGCGCGGTCTGGGAGGCCGGGCTGTTCGAGGAGCACGACTTCCACGACTTCAAGATCTCGGTCAAGCACAACGACCCCGTGGTCATGGTGCGCGCCTACGAGCTGCTCGCCGAGGCGGGCGACTGGCCGCTGCACCTGGGCGTGACCGAGGCCGGCCCGGCGTTCCAGGGCACCATCAAGTCCGGCGTCGCCTTCGGTGCCTTGCTGAGCCAGGGCATCGGCGACACGATCCGCGTCTCGCTGTCCGCCCCTCCGGTCGAAGAGGTCAAGGTCGGCATCCAGATCCTGGAGTCGCTCAACCTCAAGCCGCGCCGGCTCGAGATCGTCTCCTGCCCGTCCTGCGGCCGCGCCCAGGTCGACGTCTACACGCTGGCCGAGCAGGTGACCGCCGGTCTCGAGGGGCTCGAGGTCCCGCTGCGCGTCGCCGTCATGGGGTGCGTCGTCAACGGCCCGGGGGAGGCCCGCGAGGCCGACCTCGGCGTCGCGTCCGGCAACGGCAAGGGCCAGATCTTCGTCAAGGGCGAGGTCATCAAGACGGTTCCCGAGTCGAAGATCGTGGAGACGCTGATCGAAGAGGCCATGCGGATCGCCGAGGGCATGGAGCCCGTCGACGGTGCTGGGGCGAGTGTCTCGGTCAGCTGAGCATCACGGGCTCCGCTCGACGGCTCTCGGGTTCGTCGGTGCTGCGCTGGTGGTGCTCGGACTCGTCCTGACCTTCGCGAACGTGCGCGTGCTCGGGCCGTCCGACCGCGCCATCACGGCGTCGTCGAGCAGAGCGGCCCGTCCCACGGTCGGGCACGTGTTCGTGATCAACATCGAGAACAAGGGCTTCCGCCAGACCTGGGGGCCGCGCTCCGCGGCGCCGTACCTGGCGAAGACGCTGCGCCGGCAGGGCGTCCTGCTCACGCGCTACTACGGAACGGCGCACCACAGCCTCGGCAACTACCTGGCCCAGATCTCGGGTCAGGGCCCGACCCACGCCACCCAGTACGACTGCCCGACATACACCTCCTTCCGCACCACCCGGGCCGACGCCGGGCCGGGTCAGGTCGTCGGTAGCGGCTGTGTCTACCCGGCCCGCGTGAAGACGCTCGTCGACCAGCTGCAGGCGGCCGGGCTGTCCTGGCGCGGCTACATGCAGGACATGAGGCGCGGATGCCAGCACCCCGCCCTGGGCCACGCCGACCCGTGGTACCGCGCGACCACGGGCAGTCAGTACGCCACGCGTCACAACCCGTTCGTCTACTTCCGGTCGATCACCTCGCGTCCCCACTACTGCCGCACCCACGACGTGGGACTCCAGCACCTGACCCACGACCTCCGCCACGTCGGCTCCACCCGCGCCCTGTCCTACATCACGCCCGACCTGTGTCACGACGGCCACGACCCGTCCTGTGCGGACGGCGGACCGGGCGGGCTGCGCGCGGTCGACAACTGGATGCGCGAGTGGGTGCCACGGATCCTGCACTCGCCCGCCTTCCGCAAGGACGGCATCCTCGTGATCACCGCCGACGAGTCCGAAGGGATGCACGAGGACTCCCGTGCGTGCTGCGGCGAGGGCGGGGGACCCAACGCCCGCGAGCCCGGCATCGAGGGCCCCGGCGGAGGCCGGATCGGCGCCCTCGTGCTCTCGAGGTACGTCGCGCCGGGCACGACGTCCGACCGTGGCTACAACCACTACTCGCTGCTCGCCTCGATCGAGGACCTCTTCGGGCTGTCCAGGCTCGGCTATGCACGGACCGTGCCGCGCACCTTCGGCGCCGACGTGTTCACCGGCCGCTGAACGACGCACCCATGACCACTCGGTCCAAGATCGGGTGGTGGCGGACGGGTCCCGACGAGGCCACATCCGCGTAGGCTCAGGACGTGACCTTGTCCAGGTTCCGCGCGCGTCAAGGAGTGAGCGTGCTCGGGCCCACCGACCTGCCTGACTTCCTCGCGCTCACCGGGCGCGACCCGGTGGTCAACGCGTTCGCGGAGTACCGCGCCCGCAGCACCAACCTCGAGCCACGCCTGCTCTCCGGCGAGATCTGGGGGCGGTACGACGACGGCCACCTGGTCGCGGGCTGCCACGTCGGGGCCAACCTCGTCCCCGTCCAGTGCACGCCGGACGACGCCCGCGCCTTCGCCGAACGGGCGCTGACGCGGCCGCGTTCGGTGGTCACCATCGTCGGGCTGCAGGACGCCGTCTGGCCGCTGTGGGACGCGCTGTCCGACAGCTGGGGCCCGGCTCGCGAGACCCGCTGGGACCAGCCGCACCTGGCACTGACCGGGCCGCCACGGATCGAGCCCGACCCGGCCGTCCGCCGTACGACACCCGACGACTTCGCGGCCCTCTACCCGGCGTGCGTCGCCATGTACACCGAAGAGGTCGGCGTCGATCCCGAGGGCGACGGCGGGGCTCCCATCTACCGGTCGCGGGTGAGGCAGCTGATCGGGCTGGGTTGGTCCTTCGCGCGGATCGAGGAGCGGCGGGTCGTGTTCAAGGCCGAGGTCGCCCATGCGACGCCGTACGCCGCGCAGATCCAGGGCGTCTGGGTCGCGCCCGACCGCCGCGGCGAGGGACTCGCCGCGCGAGGGGTCGCGGCCGTGGCCGAGGCGTGCCGCCGCGACATCGCCCCGGTCGTCTCGCTGTACGCCAACATCTGGAACGAGCCCGCCCGCCGGGCCTACGACCGCGTCGGCTTCGAGCAGACCGGCACCTTCGCCACGATCATGTTTTGACCGAGCAGCGGCGCCCGAGGAACGAGGGCACCGCGTGGCGAGGTCAGGTTGAGCAAGCGACGCGACCGAGGAACGAGGTCGCACGAGCGCGTCGAAACCCGGTGACTATGCCTGGGGCCCCAGTCGAGGTCACCAGGTTTCGAGACGGTCGCTGAGCGACCTCCTCAACCGGCGGTGGGGGTTTCGAGACGGTCGCAGAGCGACCTCCTCAACCAGCGGAGGGGGACCTCCTCGACCAGCGGTCCGGGAGGCCGCGGCTAGGGTCGTCGCCGTGAAGCTCCCCCGGGACACGGCCGCCCTGGTGGCGATCTTCGCCGTCAGCGGCGTGGTCCACCTGGTGAAGCCGGACGTCTACGAGCCGTTGATGCCGTCGTGGGTGCCGCGTCACCGCGAGGTCATCCTGGGCAGCGGCGTGGCGGAGCTCGCGTGCGCGACCGGTCTGGTGCTTCCGGCCACCCGGCGTACGGCGGGCTGGGCGAGCGCCCTCCTTCTCGTCGCGATCCTCCCCGGCAACGTGAAGATGGCGGCGGACGCCCAGCAGATCCGCAGCACCAGCGCCCGGGCCCGTGGGTTCAAAGTCGCGACGCTGCTGCGCCTGCCTCTGCAGTGGCCGATGATCCGGGCTGCGCTCAAGGTCGCCCGCGGCTGACAAACCCCGTCGCCCGCCCCCGGAGGGCGCCCGTAGTCTTGCCGCCATGAGCACCGTCCTGCGCATGTCCAGCCTCTTCGTCCGCACGCTGCGCGACGACCCGGCGGACGCCGAGGTGCCCAGCCACCGGCTGCTCGTGCGCGCCGGCTACATCCGCCGCAACGCCCCCGGGATCTACACCTGGCTGCCGCTCGGTCTGCGCGTGCTGCGCAGGATCGAGAACATCATCCGCGACGAGATGGACTCGATCGGCGCCCAGGAGCTGCTGTTTCCTGCGTTGCTGCCCCGCGAGCCCTACGACGCGACGGGTCGCTGGACCGAGTACGGCGACAGCATCTTCCGGCTGAAGGACCGCAAGGGTGCCGACTACCTGCTCGGACCCACGCACGAGGAGATGTTCGCGCTGGTGGTGAAGGACCTGTACTCGTCGTACAAGGACCTGCCGCTCGCGCTCTACCAGATCCAGAACAAGTACCGGGACGAGGCGCGTCCGCGCGCGGGCGTCCTGCGCGGCCGCGAGTTCGTGATGAAGGACGCCTACTCCTTCGACATCGACGACGCCGGACTCGACGCGTCGTACCAGCGGTTCCGCGACGCCTACCGCCGGGTCTTCGACCGGCTGGGCTTCGACTACGTGATCGTCAAGGCGACCTCTGGCGCCATGGGCGGGTCGAAGTCCGAGGAGTTCCTGGCGCGAGCTTCGGTCGGTGAGGACACCTACGTCCGCTGCACGCTGTGCGACTACGCGGCCAACGTCGAGGCCGTCGAGGTGCGTCCGCCCGCACCCGTGGCGTACGACGACGCGCCGGCTGCCCACGCCGAGCAGACCCCCGACACC
Organism: uncultured Actinomycetota bacterium; assembly: GCA_963761515.1. Lineage (GTDB taxonomy): Bacteria > Actinomycetota > Actinomycetes > Propionibacteriales > Nocardioidaceae > Nocardioides. The sequence continues at coordinate 7,590 of CAVXHO010000034.1, read as the reverse complement.
CCGACCATCGACACCCTGGTCGCCCACCTCAACGAGAAGTACCCCCGCGACGACCGTCCCTGGACCGCCGGCGACACGCTCAAGAACGTGCTCGTCGTCCTCAAGCACCCCGACGGCGCGCGCGAGCCGCTCGCCATCGGCCTGCCCGGCGACCGCGAGGTCGACCAGAAGCGGCTCGAGGGCCAGCTCGAGCCGATCGGGGTCGAGGCGATGGACGAGACGGAGATCGCCAAGCACCCCACCCTCGTCAAGGGCTACATCGGCCCCGGCGTGCTCGGGGAGGCCAACGCCTCCGGCATCCGCTACGTCGTGGACCCCCGGGTCGTCTCGGGCACCCGCTGGGTGACCGGTGCGGACGTCGCGGGCAGCCACGTGCTCGATCTCGTGGCCGGCCGCGACTTCACGCCCGACGGCACGATCGAGGCGGCAGACGTGCGTGACGGCGACCCCTGCCCGAACTGCGACGGCGGGGTGCTCGAGTCCGCCCGCGGCATCGAGATGGGCCACATCTTCCAGCTCGGACGCATGTACGCCGACGCGCTCGGCCTGCAGGTGCTCGACGAGAACGGCCGGCTCGTCACGGTGACGATGGGCTCCTACGGCATCGGACCGTCACGGGCCGTCGCCGCGATCGCCGAAGGCACCTCCGACGAGCTCGGGCTCGCCTGGCCCCGCAACGTCGCACCCGCCGACGTCCACCTGGTCGCCACCGGCAAGGACGAGGCGATCTTCGCCGCCGCCGACCGGATCGCCGTCGAGCTGTCCCAGCAGGGCGTCACCGTGCTCTACGACGACCGGCCCAAGGTCAGCCCGGGGGTGAAGTTCAAGGACGCCGAGCTGATCGGCGTCCCGACGATCGTCGTGGTGGGTCGCAACCTCGCCGAGGGGACCGTGGAGGTCCGCGACCGTCGTACCGGCGAGCGCAAGGAGATCCCCACCGACCACGTGGTCAACCACCTCGTCCACCTGGTCCGCGCCTAGCCCGTTCCTAGCCCGCCGTGTCGTCACGTGACAACCCGGCGAGGTCGGGCTCAGGGGAGCTGGTCGAGGCGGGCGACCACGCCGGCGAGGCCGCTCTCGACGTACGCGGGCTGCTGGGTGTCGAGGCCGTAGCCGACCTCGTGCCACGGGCCGAGCAGGTGCCAGTCGCGGGCTCGGACGAGGAGCCTCTCGTCGGGGCAGTACGACGTCTCGAGCGCGGCCGCGAAGTCCGGGCCCGCGCCGTACCGAGTCCACGCCAGGTCGAGGGCCGGGTCACCGACACCGCAGTCGCCCCAGTCGATCACCCCCGTCACGGCCTCACCGACGACGCGGATGTGCTCCGGGCCGAGGTCCCCGTGCACGAGCCGGGGGTCGGGCGGGGGCGTCGCCATCCTCGTCAGGAGTGCTCGGCCTTCGGTGTGCAGCCGCGCGGGCAGGAGCGGCAGCACGTCGGTGGCCATCCGGTCACGGATCGCCTGGGCCTCGGCGTACGAGGCGGCGCCGGCCCGTGCGCCCGCGTCGACCGCCCGCTCCGGGTCCAGCGCATGCAGGGCACGCAGGAAGAGCCCCATCGCACGACCGTGTGCGGCGGACGTGCCGGGGCAGCCGTCGCCGACGATGACAGCGTGCCGCACGACCAGTGGATCCTCCGACAGGATCCGCGGGACCGGCACCGGGAGCGGGAGTCGCGGCGCGAGCCAGGGCATCAGGGCCACCTCACGGCGCACCTGCGGCTCGACCTCGGGGCGACGCGGCGTCCGGTCGACCCACCGGCCGTCGACCAGCACGGCCCGGGTGTCCCAGCCGTTGTCGAAGTCGTCGGAGTCGGCCACGACCGGTCATCCAACCGCGGCCGGACCCGCGGCCACAACCGACTTGCGTCCTCTGCGCCGGCCACTACGGTCTGCCGTGTGGACCTCGACGCGGTGATCTTCGACTGGGGCGGGACCCTCACCCGCTGGCACGACGTGGACTTCCATGGCGAGTCGGTGGCGCTGGCCGCGGCGGTGACGACGATCGGGCACGACGCGGACGCCGCGCGGGTCGCGTTGCACGAGGCGGGCCGGAGTGTCTGGGGCCGCTCCCGCGACCACCAGCAGAGCGCCACCGTGGCCGACCTGTTCGACGAGGCCGGGCTCGAGCACGATCCGGCCCTGCTGACGGCGTACCGCGACTTCTGGGAGCCACACACCTACACCGACCCCGAGGTGCGCCCGATGTTCGAGCGGCTGCGGGCAGACGGGCTCAAGGTGGGGGTCCTGTCGAACACGATCTGGCCGCGCGCCTGGCACGTCGGGTTCTTCGAGCGCGACGGCGTCTACGACCTCATCGACGGCGACGTGTACACCAGCGAGATCCCGTGGACGAAGCCGTCGCCGCTCGCCTTCGCAGCCGCGATGGAGGCCGTCGGCGTGACCGAGCCCGGCCGCTGCGTCTACGTCGGCGACCGCCTGTACGACGACATCTGGGGCGCCCAGCAAGCTGGGATGCGAGCCGTCCACATCCCTCTCAGCGACATCCCTGCCGAGCAGGTGGGTTCGAGGGAGGGAGCCCCGGACGGGATCATCCGGACGCTGGCGGCGCTTCCCGACCTTCTGGCGCAGTGGTGACTTCAACCTTTTGCATTGCACAAACATGAGGCACGAAGGTTCAGACGCGGATCGCTGCTGGGTTGCATGATTGTGCAGGAAGGTCCGCGAACCACCCCCCCTCGGTTCCCGGATCTGGTCGATTCCCCCCAATCGGCCGTGTGCGGTCTTCTGCTCCGGGGAATGTCTCGGGAGTTCCTCGGAGCAGAAGACAACAGCCCCCGGTCCCCACGGCCGGGGGCACACGCATCTCTAGGGCCCCTCAGCCGCGGGCGGAGCCGGCACCCAGGCCGGGGAGCGCCAGCGGCGGCCCCCCGAAGCTCAGCTCCGAGAGCGCGCCGTCGCTCAGGGTCACCACGGCCCAGGCGCGGTCGGTGCCCGTCGTCGCGGCCACGAGCGCGGCGTACGTCGTGACACACGCTCGCTCCACGCGCAGCGCCTCGGCCGTGATCTGCGCGGGAGTCGTGAGGGCACGAGGCAGGTCGTAGGCCGGCTCTGCCGCCACCGGAACGCCGCCGGCGGTGCGTACGAGCAGCCGCACCTGGTTGCGACGCGCCAGGTGGGTGTCGTACGCCGTCGCGAGGGCAGGCCGCAGCGGCGACGCGCCCAGTACTGCGGCGCGTCCGCCGAGCACCCCGAAGATGTAGACGGCGGCGTGCTCGGCCGCCAACGTGCGTTGGAGGGCGTCGAGCGCCAACGGGTCGCTCACGTCACGTCCCGCAACACCGGCTGCATCCGGATCCCGGCAGCGATCGAGCCCAGCACCCGCGCCAGGTCGCCGTTCTCGCAGGTCGTCGCCCACCGTGTGAACCGGTCGGCGGCGCGATGCTCGCGAGCCACGGTCTGGGCGGGGGTGAACGGCCGGCTGCGACGCGTCAGCGGCGGGGGATCCCCCTGGAGCGCGGCCAGCTGCACCCGATGGACGGCCACCAGGGCCGCCGTACCGCTGCTCGCGCCGAGCCCCGTGATCAGGCCCCTCAGCTCGGCCCGGGCGGAGGTCACGACCGCCTGGTCGGGGTCCGGCGACGGCTGTGCGACCGGACCGGACGAGGGAGGGTCGAGGTCGCAGCCGCCCAGCCCGGTCCCCGCCACGACAGCCGTCACGACACCCGCGGAGAACAGCAGCCCGCGACGCGAGAGAGGGAGCCCGACACGCCCGTGACCCTATCTCCGAGGAGTGCCCGACCACGGCGGTGCCGCGCTTTGCGGGGCCGCCCTACCCGCTATCGTTGATCCGACAACAGCACAGGAGGTCGCGACGTGAGCAGGGTCAGTCCGGACGGCTCCCGGATCGCCGATGCGCTCCGCGACCACCTGTCCGCGCTCGGCCTCGATCTCGAGGCCGTCGAGCTGACGCCCGCCGGCAAGCGCCGCGTGCTGCGGGTCGCCGTCGACCAGGACGGCGGCGTCAGCCTCGACGACATCGCCGACGCCACCCGGGCTGTCTCGGGCGTGCTCGACGACACCGACCTGATGGGCGAGACCGCCTACACCCTCGAGGTCACCTCGCGGGGCGTCGACCGTCCCCTCACCGAGCCACGCCACTGGCGGCGAAACCGCGACCGCCTGGTCAAGGTCTCGCTGGTCGACGGCACCCAGCTCACCGGCCGCGTGACGGACAGCGACGATGGCGGGGCCACCCTCGACGTCGACGGGGCGCCGACGCGTCTTGCGTACGACGAGGTGGGCAAGGCCCTGGTGCAGATCGAGTTCAATCGCAAGCGAACCGAGGAGGAGGCCTGATGGACATCGACCTGAGCATCTTGCGCATGCTCGAGCGAGAGAAGGAGATCTCCTTCGAGGTCCTCGTGGAGGCCATCGAGCAGTCGTTGCTGACGGCGTACCACAAGACGCCGGGCGCCGTGGAGCAGGCGCGGGTCGTGCTCGACCGCACCAGCGGGCACGTCACGGTGTTCGCGGCGGAGCTCGACGACGAGGGCACCAAGATCGGGGAGTACGACGACACCCCCGACGGGTTCGGTCGGATCGCCGCGACGACCGCGAAGCAGATCATGCTGCAACGCCTGCGCGACGCCGAGGACGACATCCGCTACGGCGAGTTCTCCGGCAAGGAGGGCGACCTCATCTCCGGTGTCATCCAGCAGGGCCGCAACCCCGACGACGTCATGGTCGACCTCGGCAAGCTGGAGGCGCTGCTGCCGCTCGGCGAGCGGGTCCCGGGCGAGTCCTACGTCCACGGCGAGCGGATCAAGTGCCTGGTGATCTCGGTGCGCAAGGGCATGCGCGGCCCGCAGATCACGCTGTCGCGCTCCCACCCCAACCTGGTCAAGAAGCTGTTCGCGCTCGAGGTGCCCGAGATCGCCGACGGCACCGTCGAGATCGCCGCCATCGCCCGCGAGGCCGGCCACCGCACCAAGATCGCGGTGACCACGACCGCCCCGGGTGTGAACGCCAAGGGCTCGTGCATCGGGCCGATGGGGCAGCGCGTGCGCATCGTGATGTCGGAGCTCCACGGCGAGAAGATCGACATCGTCGACTGGTCCGAGGACCCCGCGGAGTTCGTCGCCCACGCGCTCTCCCCGGCGCGGGTGAGCAAGGTCGAGGTCGTCGATGCGGAAGCCCGGTCGGCGCGCGTGATCGTGCCCGACTTCCAGCTCTCGCTGGCGATCGGCAAGGAGGGACAGAACGCCCGCCTGGCCGCCCGCCTCACCGGCTGGCGGATCGACATCCGGTCTGACGAGGAGCCACGCGAGCAGGTCGAGGACCCCACGCCCGCGCCATGAGGCTGCTCGGCGTCCTCGGCGGCATGAGCTGGACCAGCACCGAGACCTACTACCGGCTGCTCAACGCCGGCGTCGCCGAGCGGATGGGCGGCCTTCACTCGGCTCGGATCGTGCTCCACAGTGTCGACTTCGACGAGATCGCGGCCCTGCAGCACGCAGGCGACTGGGACGCCACGGCGGAGATCCTGGGGGACGCCGCGCGCGGCTTGGCCGCGGCCGGGGCGGAAGGGCTCCTGCTCGCGACCAACACCATGCACAAGGTCGCCGGCGCGATCAAGGAGGCGTCAGGGCTCGAGATCCTGCACATCGCCGACGCCACCGCTGCTGCCGTCCGCGCGCAGGCTCTGACGCGGGTGGGGCTGCTCGCCACCTCGTTCACGATGGAGGACCCGTTCTACGTCGAGCGGCTGGCGCGGCACGGGATCGAGGCGGTCGTGCCCGACCCGGCCGGCCGGGCCGATGTCCACCGGATCATCTACGACGAGCTGGTGCGCGACGTCGTACGTGCGGAGTCGCGTCAGCGCTACCGGGACGTGATGCGGGACCTGGTCGCCGACGGCGCCGAGGGGATGATCCTCGGCTGCACCGAGGTCGGGCTGCTGGTCGGTCCTGGTGACACCACCGTGCCGACGTTCGACACCTGCCGGCTGCACGCAGCCTCTGCCGTCGACTGGATGCTGGCCTGACGGCATCCGGGGAACGGTCAATTCGGGGCTCACGTCGCCCGCTGACCCGCAGCTAGCCTGCGGGGAACCCGCCCCGACGCCGACCCGGAGGCTCTTTCATGCGTCAACACGTCCGTCGTTCCCACGTGGTCATCGCGATGCTCGTCGCCCTGGTGGCGTTCGTGGCCGTTCCCGTCTCCACCGCCGTGGCGAAGGGACACCGACACCACGACCCCGACGATCGCCGAGATCCGGGCGATGCCGCTGGGCACCGTCGTCACGGTCGAGGGGACGGTGACGACGCCCGCCGGCGTGTTCGACTCGAGCTTCTTCGACGTGGGCTTCGCGATCCAGGACGACGCAGCCGGGATCTTCGTCTCCTTCCCGGACCCCGACCAGACGGTGCAGCCCTTGCAGAAGGCGCAGCCGCCGCGGCACGTGGAGGTCACCGGCGTGTTGAGGAGACGCCGGCCTGCTGGTGATCGCCCCCGCGAGCACCAAGGACGTGCCCGACGTCAAGGGCAAGGACGCGGCACCGATTGGGTCCACCTGGTCTTCGCACCGGCACGGTCGTGAGTCGACCGAGGGCTCGATCGTCCGCGCGGTCGGCGACCTCACGACGGCCCGATCGACGACGAGCCGTTCGGTCACAAGTTCCTCATCGACGACGGCTCCGGCCGTATCACCGTCTACGTCAACAACGGCGCGCACACGACGTCAGCGGACTTGGCGGTGGGGGGCAGCGATCTCGTCACCGGTCTTCGACGCACCGAGTTCGAAGACGTGACCACGACCACTACGAGGTCGACATCCGCAGCGGCGCCGACCTCGAGCGGCCCTTCGGTAGCCACTCGACCGGCTCGGCGACTCCCCACCGATCCACTCGACCTCGAGCGCGGGCACGGAGGCGTCACCCGGCAGTCGGGAAAATCGAGGAGACCACGATCATCACCTGCATCGAGTACGTCGAGTTCGCGCAGGTGCAGGACGTGCTCGCCGTCGACAGAGAACTCCACGACCTGCTCGTCCACCCGCACGGCGTACTCATGCCACTGACCGACGTCGATCGAGCAGCCATCACACCTCAAAGTACCTGCTCAAGGCGCCGGGTGGTGAAGCTCTTCGACGCCCATGCCGACCTCAGCGGAGCGCCACGGACCCCGTCCCTGCCGAGACCTCGACCCGGCGAGCCCCGGAGACCCCCCGGGTCTCCTCGACCCGCTCAGCCAGACCACCGCCGTGGAGGTTCTCCAAGGCTCCATGCGGCAGACCACCGCAGCGATCCATGTCGGGGCGGCCGCCCTGGAGCCGAGGCTCCCTTCGGACGCGCTACCGTCGAGGAAGCGCTGCCCGGCCGTGCTGCTCCACGAGCCTAAGTCCCGCCAAGGTGATCCCCGAGACACCGGAGGAGGATCAGGTGCTGGTCAAGGACACCGCCGACCCGGCTGGTCAGCAGATCCAGGGCCTGAGCCTGCTGGCCAGACGCATGCAGCGGCGGATGGCGGGCGCGCAGGCCCACGCCGGAGGATGGTCGGGGTACCCAGGCCGCCAGGTCGGCGTCGCCGTAGAAGTCGTCCCGGAGCGCGGCGTACGCAGACCCTCAGGCCACCG
>CAVXHO010000033.1:0-21952 GCA_963761515.1 uncultured Actinomycetota bacterium | reverse complement strand
TCGGCTACTTCCTGGCCGACCTGATCACCCAGACCGAACCCTCGGCCTCGGCCCTGCTCCTGCTCTTCTTGTTCGTCGGGATGGGCGTGGTCGGGTTCCTCGACGACTTCATCAAGATCTCCAAGCAGCGCTCGCTCGGCCTGCGCAGCAAGGCCAAGATGGTCGGCCAGACCGTGATCGCCCTGGTCTTCGGCTGGCTCGCGCTGTCCGGCATGCTCGAGGACGGCCGTCACGTGTCGCCCGCCTCTCGCAACCTGTCCTTCATCCGCGACCTGGACTTCGCGCTCCCGCCCCTGATCGCGATCGCGCTGATCTGGGTGATGATCACCGGCACCAGCAACGCGGTGAACCTCACCGACGGCCTCGACGGCCTCGCCACGGGTGCCTGCGCCATGGTGTTCGGCGCGTACATGCTGGTGAACATCTGGCAGAACAACCAGAACTGCGCGACCCGCCCCGGGCCCGCCTGCTACGAGGTGCGCGACCCGCTCGACCTCGCCCTCGTCGCGGCGGCGATCACCGGCGCCTGCTTCGGCTTCCTGTGGTGGAACGCCCCACCGGCCCAGATCTTCATGGGCGACACGGGGTCGCTCTCGCTCGGTGGCGCGCTCGCGGGTTTCGCGATCATGACCCGCACCGAGTTCCTGCTGGTGATCCTCGGCGGCCTGTTCCTCGTGATCACCCTCTCGGTGATCCTGCAGGTCGGCTTCTTCAAGCTGTCACGAAGATCCAGCGTGGTCCGGACGGTGTTCCGGGTCGGCCCCGGCCACCGGGTGTTCCGGATGGCACCGCTCCAACACCACTTCGAGCTCCTCGGCTGGGACCAGGTCACCATCGTGATCCGCTTCTGGATCATCACCGGGCTCTGCGTCGCGGCCGGGCTGGGCATCTTCTACGCCGCCTGGGTCGCGGTCACGTGAACCTCACCCCCGAAAGGTCTCGTGGTGCAGTCGATTGACGACCTCGGGCGACGCGACGACTGGTCGGGCGTGCGGGCGGTGGTGGCCGGCTTCGGGGTGAGCGGGTTCGCCGCTGCCGACAACCTCACGCACCTCGGGGCCTCGGTCATCGCCCTCGACGAGTCGAGCGCCGGCAAGGAGGAGAAGGCCGAGCTCCTCGGCGTCCTGGGTGCCGACATCCGGCTCGGCGAAGGCACGACCGTCGACCTGCCCGATCCGGCCGACCTGCTCGTGGTCTCGCCCGGCTGGAAGCCCACCGCGCCCCTGATCGAGCAGGCCCGGGCCAGGGGGATCCCGGTCTGGGGCGAGGTCGAGCTGGCCTGGCGGCTGCGCGACCCCGAGCACGCCGCCCCGTGGCTCGCGGTCACGGGCACCAACGGCAAGACCACCACCGTGCAGATGCTCGACTCCATCCTCCGGGCGGCCGGCCTCCGCAGTCTCGCGGTCGGCAACGTGGGGCTCCCGATCGTCGAGGCGGTGATGGACCCCACGCCGTACGACGTGTTCGCCGTGGAGCTCTCGAGCTTCCAGCTCCACTACACCGAGTCGATGGAGGCCGAGAGCGCCGCGGTGCTCAACGTCGCGCCGGACCACCTCGACTGGTACGACGCGGCCGGTCTCGACGTCCAGAAGGGCATGGCCGCCTACGCCGCCGACAAGGGGCGGATCTACCGCGGGGTCCGGCAGGCCTGCGTGTACAACGTGGCCGATCTCGAGACCGAGCGGCTGGTCCGCGAGGCGGACGTGGCAGAGGGCGCACGAGCCATCGGCTTCACCCTCGGGATGCCGTCGGTCGGGATGGTCGGAGTCGTGGACGACCTGCTCGTCGACCGGGCCTTCATCGCCGAGCGCCAGTCGAGCGCGGCCGAGCTGTGCACGGTCGCCGACCTCGCCAGCCCGGCTCCCCATGTCGTCGCGAACGCCCTGGCCGCCGCCGCCCTGGCGCGGGCACACGGCATCTCGCAGGCCGCCGTCCGTGACGGCCTGCGCGGCTTCCACCCGGACGGCCACCGGATCGCCACCGTCGCCACCACCGGCCCGCCCACGCACAGGGTCACCTGGGTCGACGACTCCAAGGCCACCAATCCCCACGCGGCCCTCTCGTCGCTGCTCGCCTTCGACCCGGTGGTGTGGATCGCAGGGGGTCTCGCCAAGGGTGCCCTCTTCGACGACCTGGTGGCCGCGACCCGCGACCGCCTGCGGGGTGTCGTGCTGCTCGGCCGCGACCGCGACGTGATCGCCGGGGCACTTGCGCGACACGCCCCCGATGTGCCGGTCATCGTCGTCGACGGCGGAGAGACTGACAGCGGACATGCCGCGATGGAGCGGGCGGTCGTGGCCGCTGCGGACCTCGCCCAGCCGGGCGACACGGTCCTCCTGGCCCCGGGTTGCGCCTCCATGGACATGTTCACGAACTACGCCGACCGGGGCGACGCCTTCGCCGCGGCGGTGCAGCGCCAGACCGACGACTGACCGCCGTTCGCGGAAGGGGGCCCGAGGAGCGATGGCCATCGTGAGCCCGCTGCGGGCCCGGGGCAACCGGACCTCCGGCCGCACCTCGGGTCAGGACACCGCCCGGGCAAGGTCGGGAGTCTCCTCGTGGTTCGCCGCGCTGCGCGACGCCCTCGAGCGACCGCTGACGTCGTACTACCTGCTGCTCGGTGCGTCGGCGCTGCTGCTGACCATCGGCCTGATCATGGTGTTCAGCGCCTCGAGCGTCTACGCGTTCCAGAACTACGGCGGCGACTCCTACGCCGTGGTCGTCAAGCAGCTGACCTGGGTCGCGATCGGCCTGCCGTGCGCGTGGGTGGCCGGGCGGATGCCGCAACGCTGGATCCGCCGACTGGCCTGGCCGGGCTACATCTTCTCGCTCGGCCTGCTGCTGCTCACCGCCTTCTTCGGCGTCTCCCGCAACGGCAACACGAACTGGCTCGCGCTGGGTCCGATCCAGATCCAGCCGTCGGAGATCGCCAAGCTCGCGCTGGTCCTGTGGGCGGCGCACGTCTACGCCAACAAGGAGCGTCGTCTCGGCGACCTCCACCAGGTGATGATGCCGGTCGTGCCGGGCCTCCTCGTGGCCACCGGCCTGGTCGTCTTCGGCCACGACCTCGGCACCGCCCTCGTGCTCTTCGCGATCCTGCTCGGCATGCTCTGGGTGGTCGGCGCCCCCGCCCGCTTCTTCGCCCTCTCGTTCCTGGTGGTCTCCGTGTTCGCCGGCGCGCTGGCGGCGGCCGACCCCGAGCGGCTCACCCGCATCACCACGTTCACCGACCCGATGCGCGACTACAACAGCGCCGGCTGGCAGCCGGCCCACGGGCTCTTCGCGCTCTCCAGCGGGGGGCTGTTCGGCCAGGGGATCGGGGCCAGCCAGCAGAAGTGGGGCAACCTGCCGGCGGCCCACACCGACTTCATCTTCGCCGTGCTGGGCGAGGAGCTCGGACTCGTCGGCACCCTGCTGGTGATCGGGCTGTTCCTCACCATCGCCTACGCCGCCATCCGGGTCGCGCGGCGTACCAAGGATCCCTTCGTCCGCTACATGACCTTCGGCATCGTGGTGTGGATCATCGGGCAGATGATGATCAACGTGGGCATGGTCCTGGCACTGCTACCGGTCATCGGCATCCCGATGCCGCTGGTCTCCTACGGCGGGTCGGCACTCGTGCCATCCCTGGTCGCCCTGGGTCTCCTCGTCGGCTTCGCCCGCCGCGAGCCCGAAGCCGCGCGCGCCCTCGCGCAGCGCAAGAAGCTCCGCAACACCGGTGTGACCGCCGGCAGAGTCACCAAGCGAGACCTGTAGAAGATGCGCGTCCTGCTCGCGGGAGGTGGGTCGGCCGGCCACACCTCTCCGCTCCTCGCCACCGCCGACGCCCTGCAACGGCTGCACCCGGGCGTCGAGATCACCTGCCTCGGCACGCGTGAGCGGATCGAGGCCCAGATCATCCCGGCCGCGGGCTACCCGCTCGAGTTCGTGCCCAGCGTCCCGCTCCCGCGACGACCGAACGCCGACCTGGTGCGGCTGCCGGGCCGGTTGAGAGCCGCGCGTCGCGCGGCCCTCGAGGTGGTCGACCGGATCCGCCCCGACGTCATCGCCGGCTTCGGTGGCTTCGTGTCCGTGCCGGCCTACCTCGCCGCGCGGACCCGCAAGGTGCCCCTCGTCGTGCACGAGGGGAACACGGTGCCCGGCGTCGCGAACAAGCTCGGTGCCCGCCTCACCCACCACGTCGCCACCAGCTTCCCCGACACACCGCTGCGGCACGCGACGTACGTCGGGCTGCCGATCCGCCGGATGATCGCCACCCTCGACCGGTCCGCGCATCGCGACGAGGCTCTGGCGTCGTTCGGCCTCCGGCCCGACCTGCCGGTGCTGCTCGTCACCGGCGGCTCCCAGGGCGCCGCGTCGATCAACGACGCCGTGCTCGGCTCGGCCCCGGTCTTCGCCGACGCCGGCATCCAGGTCCTCCACGTGGTCGGCCCGTCGCACCACGTGGAGCGGCCCGACACCGGTGTGCCCTACGTCGTGGTCGGCTACGTCGACCGGATGGATCTCGCCTACTCCGCCGCCGATGCCGTGCTGTGCCGCTCGGGCTCCAACACGGTCACCGAGGTGTCCGGCGTCGGGCTGCCGGCCGTGTTCGTGCCGCTGCCGATCGGCAACGGCGAGCAGGCGCTCAACGCCCGTGCGGTGATCGAGGCGGGTGGCGGGCTGCTGGTCGACGACGCGTCGTTGACGCCCGACTGGATCTCGTCGTACGTCGTCCCGCTGCTCGGCGACGCCCCGCGTCTGCGCGCGATGGGCGCCGCCGCCGCCCACCTGATCCCGCTCGACGCCGACGAGAAGCTGGCCCGGATCATCCTCGAGGCCGCCTCGTGAGGATCCCGGTCCCCGACGTGATCCCGTCGGCCGACCAGCTCGGCCGCGTGCACTTCGTGGGCATCGGTGGTGCAGCGCTGTCCGGCATCGCCCGGATCATGGCGCGTCAGGGCGTCACCGTGACCGGCAGCGACGACCACGACACCCCCTTCCTGCCGTCGCTGCGTGAGATCGGGGTGCCCTGCCACCTCTCCTACGACGCGAGCCACCTCGGCGACGCCGACACCGTCGTGGTCACGACCGCGGCCCGCGACGACAACCCCGAGGTGCTCGAGGCCCGCGCCCGCGGCCTCCGGATCCTGCCCCGCTCGGCCGGCCTGAAGTCGGTGATGGCCGGGCATCGCGTCCTCGCGGTCGCCGGCACCCACGGCAAGACCACGACCACCTCGCTGCTCACCATGGCCGTCCGTGCCTGCGGCGCCGACCCGACGTACGCCATCGGTGGGGTCCTCGGCGCGACCGGACGCAACGCCGACGCGGGCTCGGGCGACCTGTTCGTGGCCGAGGCGGACGAGAGCGACGGCGCGTTCCTCGTCTACCACCCTCACGCCGCGCTGGTCACCAACGTCGACGCCGACCACCTCGACGTCTGGGGCTCCGAGGAGGCCTACCGCGCGGCGTTCACGGAGTTCGTCGCGACGATCGACGCCGAGGGCTTCCTGGTGCTCTGCACCGACGACCCCGGAGCCGCCGCGCTGGTCGAGGTCGCAGCACGCCCGCGACCTGCGCGTGGTGACGGTCGGCCTCGACGAGGAGTGCGACATCCGTGCCACCGACCTCGCCTTCGAGGGCTCCCGCTCGACGTTCGAGGTCAGCGACGGGGGAGTGGACCTCGGCCGGGTGATGCTCCAGGTGCCCGGTCGCCACTACGTCCTCGACGCGCTCGCCGCTCTCGCTCTCGGGCTCCGGCTCGGGCTGCCGTTCGACGGGCTGCGCACCGGGCTCGAGGCCTTCACCGGCACCGGCAGGCGGATGGAGCGCAAGGGCGAGGCCGGGGGAGTGCGGGTCTACGACTCCTACGCCCACCACCCGGTCGAGATCGCCGGCGACCTCCAGGCGGCCCGGGCGCTCGCCGCCGGCGGGCGCCTGGTCGTCTGCTACCAACCGCACCTGGTCTCGCGCACCCGCATCTTCGGCGCCGCGATGGGGGCCGCGCTCGGCGCCGCCGACGAGGTCGTGGTGCTCGACGTGTACGTCGCCCGCGAGGACCCCGACCCCGAGGTCACCGGTCGCCTGGTGGCGGACGCCGTACCCCTGGCCGCGGAGCACGTGCACTTCGTGGCGGACCTCGACGACGCCCCGGCAGAACTTGTCCGGCTCGCCCGGCCCGGTGACCTGGTTCTGACCCTCGGCGCCGGTAGCGTCACCGACGTCGGGCCGCTGCTCCTGGCCCTGCTGGAGGACGCCCTGTGATCACGCTGCCGCGCAACCCTCTCAAGGGTGGCGAGCGCCCGGACCCCGCGACGAAGTCGCGCAGGCGGTTCGCCCGGCGCCAGTGGCTGCGCCGCTGGCTGGTCTGGCGCTACGTGATCGCGTCGGTCCTGCTCGTGGGCCTGGTCGCCGGCGCGGTCTGGCTCGTCTTCATCAGCTCCTTCCTCACCGTCCAGGAGGTGACTGTGCAGGGAGAGTCGCAGCTCAGCCAGCAGCAGATCCTGGCCGCCGCCCGGGTGCCCGACGGCGCCCACCTCGCGCAGCTGGACCTCGGGGCGATCCGGTCCCGGGTCGGCGCCCTGGCGCCGGTACGCCGGGTCGACGTCTCGCGCGACTGGCCGCACGGTGTCCTGATCAAGATCACCGAGCGCACGCCCGTGGCGGTGGTCGAGATCGGTGGCAGCTTCCATGCCATGGACGCCGACGGCGTGATCTTCCGTGACTACCCACACCCCCCGGTGGGCATGCCGCGCGTGGTGTCCACCGCCGACACCGGGAGCGCCGCACTCGCCGAGGCGGCCCGCGTGATCGCGTCCCTGCCCTCCGGTCTGGCTGCGCGCGTCGACCATGTCGCGGTCGCCGGCGTCGACCAGGTCTCGCTGATGATGCGCGGAGGTGCCGTGGTGGTCTGGGGGAGCGACGCCCAGTCGGCCCTCAAGGCCCAGGTGCTCGTGCACCTGCTCTCCCAGCCCGGTCACACCTACGACGTCAGCGTCCCCGGCCAGCCGGTCACCAGCCCCCGCTGAGCTCGCCCGGCCGGAAGAAAACGCGGAACAAGTTCCGCGACCCGCCCGGGGCCTCACCCGACTTGTTCCGCGTTTTCCCCGACGCCCCCCTGTCTCCTGGGGCGCGCGGCATGGTTCGTGGCCGGAAATGAACGGCGCGCCGGGCGTGTCTGCACGGTTCGGTGCCCGGGGCTGTCTAACGTCGTCGCCAACGAGAGGTTGACATAACTATAACCCTCCACTTCAGGGTTACGGTTCAGGAGCCTCGAGGACTTCCCCAGACAACCAGTCGGCGTCCGCTCAGACCGGGCGCCATCCGAGTCGTACCGGCCCCCTCCCTGAGGTCAGGCCGGCCGATCACCGAGAGGCGCGAACCGTGGCAGCAGCGCAGAACTATCTGGCCATCATCAAGGTGGTCGGCATCGGTGGCGGCGGCGTGAACGCCGTCAACCGGATGATCGAGGTCGGGCTCAAGGGCGTCGAGTTCATCGCCATCAACACCGACGCCCAGGCCCTCCTGATGAGCGACGCCGACGTGAAGCTCGACATCGGCCGCGAGCTCACCCGTGGTCTCGGCGCCGGCGCCAACCCCGACGTCGGCACGCAGGCCGCCGAGGACCACTCCGACGAGATCGAAGAGGTCATCAAGGGCGCCGACATGGTCTTCGTGACCGCGGGCGAGGGCGGTGGCACCGGCACCGGTGGGGCGCCCGTCGTGGCCCGCATCGCGCGGTCGCTCGGGGCCCTCACCATCGGCGTCGTGACCCGTCCGTTCGCCTTCGAGGGACGTCGTCGGGCGAACGCCGCGGAGGAGGGCATCGCCAAGCTCCGCGAGGAGGTCGACACCCTGATCGTGATCCCCAACGACCGGCTGCTGTCGATCAGCGACCGCAGCGTCAGCGTCCTCGACGCCTTCAAGCAGGCCGACCAGGTGCTGCTGCAGGGCGTGTCCGGCATCACCGACCTGATCACCACGCCCGGCCTGATCAACCTCGACTTCGCCGACGTGAAGTCGGTGATGGCCAACGCCGGCTCCGCCCTGATGGGCATCGGCTCGGCGCGGGGCGACGACCGCTCGGTGGTCGCCGCCGAGCAGGCGGTGTCGAGCCCGCTGCTCGAGGCCAGCATCGACGGGGCACACGGTGTCCTGCTGTCGATCGCCGGTGGCTCCGACCTCGGTCTGTTCGAGATCAACGAGGCCGCGGCGCTGGTGTCGCAGTCGGCGCACCCGGAGGCCAACATCATCTTCGGTGCGACCATCGACGACGCCCTCGGCGACGAGGTGCGGGTCACGGTGATCGCGGCCGGCTTCGACGGCGGCATGCCGAAGCGTCGCGAGACCGAGTCCGGCTTCCGTCGTACGCCGGCGCAGCAACAGACCCAGGAGCAGACCAAGGCCGCGGCCCTGGCCCTGGCCGCCAAGCAGGCCGAGACCTCGACGCCGGAGCCCGCGCGCGAGAGCGTCGGTGCGGGTGCTCGCCAGCCGCAGGCCCAGCCGCGCCCGATGCAGTTCGACGACGACGACCTCGACGTCCCGGACTTCCTCAAGTGACCCCCTACTAACGTCAGCAGGGTGTACGCCGCACGTCTCACCCATGGCCCCGTCGAGCTGGCCTTCACCGACCGGCACGGCGGGGTCAGTGGTGCGCCGTACGACTCACTCAACCTCGCCTGGGCCGGCGGCGACGAACCGCAGGCGATGGAGGAGAACCACCGACTCGTGATGGCCGACTTCTCCCCGGGAGCGGGGCTCGTGAGTCTCGCGCAGCTCAGCCAGGTGCACGGCAACGACGTCGCCGTGGTCGGCGCCGACGGACCCGCCCACGACGTCCACGGCCACCTGCACGCCGTCGGCGACGGCCTGGTCACCCTCCAGCCGGGTGTCAGCCTGATGGTCCGCGCCGCCGACTGCGTGCCCGTGCTGTTCGCCGATGACTCGGGGACGGTGATCGGCGCCGCCCACTGCGGTCGCCCCGGCCTCGTCGCCGGGATCGTGCCGGCCACCGTGGCGACCATGCGGAGCCTCGGTGCAGGACCGCTCACCGCCTGGGTCGGTCCCCACGTCTGTGGCCGTTGCTACGAGGTTCCCGAGCAGATGCAGGAGGACGTCGCCGCCGTCGAGCCGGACAGCCGGGCGACCACGTCGTGGGGTACGCCGTCGCTCGATGTCGGCGCCGGGGTGCGCGCCCAGCTCGGGCGCGACGGCGTCGAGGTCGTCGACCTCTCGACCTGCACGCGCGAGTCGCCCGACCTCTTCTCCTACCGCCGCGACGGCCGCGAGTCCGGTCGCCAGGCGGGCATCATCCGGATCGCCGCATGAACGAGTCCGCCAGGCGCGAGGAGCTGACCGCCCGCCTCGACTCCACCCGTCGGCGGATCGCGGGAGCCGCGACGACGGCCGGACGCGACCCCGCCGAGGTGACACTGGTGGCCGTCACCAAGCTCTTCCCGGCTCGCGACGTACGGATCCTCGCCGACCTCGGGGTGACCGACATCGGCGAGAACCGCCATCCCGAGGCCGCCGACAAACGCGCCGAGTGCGACGACCTCCCGCTCACGTGGCACTTCATCGGCGGCCTGCAGAGCAACAAGGCTCCGGCCGTCGGCTCCTACGCGGACGTCGTCGAGTCGGTCGACCGGACCAAGCTCGTCACGGCCCTCGACCGCGGTGCCCACCAGCGCGGCCACCCCGTCGACGTGCTGCTGCAGGTGAGCCTCGACCCGCCCGGCAGCGCCGGCCGCTCGGGTGCCGCTGCCGCCGACCTGGTGTCGTTGGCCGACGCCGTCGACGCCGCCGGCATGCTCAGGCTGCGCGGCCTGATGGCGGTCGCACCACTCGGCGAGGACCCCCGCGCGGCCTTCGCGTGGCTGTCCGCGATCCGCGAGGACTTCCTCGTCGAACGCCCTGACGCCACCTGGCTTTCCGCCGGCATGAGCCACGATCTGGAGGCCGCGATCGAGGTGGGTGCGACACACGTGCGTGTCGGGTCGGCAATCCTCGGTCGGCGTCCGCACATCGAGTAGCGTCACAACCACCCAGGCCTGAGCAGGGCATCGGAACGAAAAGGTTGGATCCCATGAGCGCGATGCGCAAGATCGGCGAGTACCTCGGCCTGCTCGAGGACACCGGCGTCTACGACGACGAGTACGACGATCAGGGCTACGCCGAGACCGAGGATGCTCGTCAGCCCGTGCGCCGTGCCTCGACGCCCGCCAAGGCCCAGACCTCCCAGGCCCAACCGGCTCCCGTGGCCGACCTCTCGCAGCGTCGCCGTACGTCGGCGCCGGCTCCGGCCGGCGGCATCGCCGAGCTCTCGATGATCACCACTCTCCACCCGCGCACCTACAACGAGGCGCGGACCGTCGGCGAGAACTTCCGCGAGGGCATCCCGGTGATCATGAACCTCTCGGAGATGGACGACGCCGACGCCAAGCGGCTCGTCGACTTCGCAGCCGGTCTGGTCTTCGCCACCCGCGGCACCATCGAGCGGGTGACGGCCAAGGTGTTCCTGCTGTCGCCGCCCAACGTGACGGTGGCGGCGGAGGACAAGCAACGTCTGGTCGAGGGCGGGTTCTTCAACCAGAGCTGATCCGACTACGGTTGGCCTGCGGCGACGTCGTACCTCGTCCGCGCCGGTGCCTCGACTCGGGAGTGACCGGGGGGTCAGGTGAGGCGCTATTGTTCGATCCGTTGAGAACGATGAAACTAGGAATTGGGTGAGGTCATGCCGCTGACGCCTGAGGACGTGAGCAACAAGCGCTTTACTCCTGTCCGGCTCCGCGAGGGCTACGACATGGGTGAGGTCGACCAGTTCCTCGACGAGGTGGAGGCCGAGCTCGCGCGCCTCACCCGCGAGAACGACGACCTCCGCTCCAAGCTGTCCGCGGCGCAGAGTGGTGCGTCCGAGGCCCCGGCCGCCGCGCCCGAGCCGCCGGCACCGACTCCGGAGCCGGTGGCAGCCACCCCGGAGCCCGAGCCGACTCCGACGACCCAGACCCCGGCTGTCGCCGCCGCGGTCTCACCGGCCGGCATCGCGCCCGCGGGCATCGAGACGATCCGCGTCGAGACCGTCGGCGACGCGTCCAACGCCGCGGCCCGCCTGCTCGAGCTCGCCAGCCGCAACGCCGACCAGCTGGTCGAGGACGCCAAGGGCGAGGCCGACAAGATCATCGGTGAGGCCCGCACCAAGGCCGAGCGTCTCGAGTCCGAGGCGAAGACCAACGCCGACAAGATGGAGGCGGACGCCCGAGGGCGTGCGCAGTCGCTCGACAGCGAGACCGCCGAGCGTCGTACCCAGCTGTTCGGAGACCTCGAGAACGAGCGCGACCGTCTCTCGGGGGAGGTGGACAACCTGCGGGCGTTCGAGCGCGAGTACCGCTCGCGGCTGAAGGTCTACTTCAGCCAGCAGCTCGAGGCGCTGGAGAGCTCCGGCACTGCCGACCCGACCCCGGGCTCCCACGACTCCGGGGTCAGCGCGCCCAAGCGACTGCGGTCCGTGCTCGGCGACGACGAGGCCTGACCCGCACCACGCGCACACGATCGGCCGGCACCCTGAGGGAGCCGGCCGATCGTCATTTTCCTCCCCCGCAGGGGTGAGCCCACGTCGGGACGGCCAGGCCCGACCCGTCCCGACGGGCGTGCCTGCTTTGAGAGAGCCCTCTGGCGGATATACCCTCCCCCTTCGACGGTGCCCGCACCTGCGACCGCCGCCCACACCCCTCACGCGTTCGCGCGCGGTGCCCGGAAGGCTCCTCATGGCTCGCAGCACGACCCGGTCCCTGGCCGGCAAGGCCGCCTCGGCCGCCCGCAAGGTGGTCGCCCGCCGGCCTCCTGCTGCCGCGACCAACGGCACGGCCGGCGCAGCCAAGAAGTCCGCGGCGAAGACGTCGGCACCGGTGAAGAAGGCGACGGCCGCCAAGGCCCCGGCGAAGAAGACGCCGGCCACGAAGACCGCGCCTACGAAGAAGGCACCGGCGAAGAAGGCTCCGGCCGCGAAGAAGGCACCCGCGGCCACGAAGGCTCCCGCCAAGAAGGCACCCGCGGCCACGAAGGCTCCCGCGAAGAAGGCAGCCGCCACCAAGGCGCCGGCGGCGAAGAAGGCACCGACGAAGAAGGCACCGGCGAAGAAGGCGGCACCGGTGGCGAAGAAGGCACCGGCGAAGAAGGCAGCACCGGTCGGGAAGAAGGCGGCCGCTGCGAACGTTGCGGGCACGAAGGCGCCGGCGAAGAAGGCAGCGCCTGCCGCGAAGAAGGCATCACCTACGAAGTCTGCGGCCGCCAAGACCGCGTCCGCTCCCACGTCCCGACCACCGAAGAAGGCAGCCACGAACACGACCGCCCAAACCGCCACCACCAAGGCCACCACCAAGGCCACCAGGCCGCCACCAAGAAGGCCGCCGCGAAGTCGCCGCGAACCAAGACGCCTGCGCCGTCGAGCTTCCCGGTCCTGCCCGGCGAGAAGCCCTGGACCAAGGCCGAGGTCGACGAGGTCCTCTCCGACCTGCACGACGACCGCGCCCGGGTGATCCGGACCCTCACCGCACAGGAGGAGGAGCTGGCCGGACTGATGCGCGACGCCGGCGACGGCGCCGGGCACGACCAGGCGGACATGGGCGCCACCAGCTTCGAGCGCGACCAGGAGCTCACGGTCGTCAACAACGAGCGCGAGAAGCTGGCCCAGATCGACCGGGCGCTGGCGCGCCTCGCCGACGGCACCTACGGCATCTGCGAGTCCTGCGGCAACCCGATCGGCAAGGGTCGGGCCATGGCTTTCCCGCGTGCCACACTGTGCCTGTCATGCAAGCAACGCGAGGAACGTCGCTGACTTCCACCGATCCTGCTGCGACGGGTCCTGAGGAGCCGGCTGACCAGACGCCTCGAACGAATGACGTTCCGGGCTCGTCGAGCCACCGCCTGATCTTCGCCGTCGTCGCGGTGACGGCGTACGCCGTCGACGTGATCACCAAGGTGCTCGCCGTGCGCCACCTCACCGCCAACGACCCCGTGGACGTGGTCGACGGGGTGCTCCGCCTCGAGCTGGTCCGCAACCCCGGCGCGGCGTTCAGCACCGGTACGTCGTACACGCTGGTGCTCTCGGTGATCGCCCTGATCGCTGCCGGCGTGGTGATCAGGTTCGGCCGGCGCCTGGGCGACCGCATCTGGGCGGTGGCCCTCGGCCTGCTCCTGGCCGGCGTGTGCGGCAACCTGACCGACCGGATCTTCCGCGAGCCGAGTGTGCTGCGCGGCCATGTCGTCGACTTCCTGGCGCTGCCGCACTGGCCGGTCTTCAACGTCGCCGACATGCTCATCGACGTCGCCGTGGTGCTGATCATCATCCAGACCTGGCGGGGCATCGGCATCACCGGCGCCCGCAGCCAGCGCGGCGACCGGTCGTGACCGGCTCGCCGGAGCAGCGCGTCGTCACCGTTCCCGACGGCCTGGCCGGGGAGCGCCTCGATGCCGCGCTGGCTCGCATGTTCGGGGTGTCCCGCACGCGTGCGGCGGCACTCATCGCCGAGGGGCACGTCGAGGTCGATGGGCAGCTCGCCGGCAAGAGCGACCGCGTGCACGGGGGAGCCATGCTCGACGTGACCATCCCGCCGGTGGCGGATCCGCTCGTGGTCAAGCCCGAGCTCGTCGAGGGGATCCGGATCATCCACGACGACGAGTCGATCGTCGTACTCGACAAGCCGGTCGGGATCGCGGTACACCCCTCGCCCGGCTGGACCGGACCGACCGTCGTCGGCCACCTCGCCGCGGCCGGGTTCCGGATCGCCACCAGCGGTGCCTCGGAGCGGCAGGGGATCGTCCAGCGCCTCGACGTCGGCACGTCGGGTGTGATGGTGATCTGCAAGGGGGAGCGCGCCTACTCGGTGCTCAAGAACGCCTTCCGACACCGCACGGTCGACAAGGTCTACCACGCCCTGGTCCAGGGCCATCCCGATCCGCTGAGCGGCACCATCGACGCCCCGATCGGCCGCCATCCGCGCGCCGACTACAAGTTCGCCGTGATGGCCGAGGGCCGCCACAGCGTCACCCACTACGAGACGCTCGAGGCCCACCGGTTCGCCTCGTTGCTCGAGATCCACCTGGAGACCGGTCGCACCCACCAGATCCGCGTGCACATGAGCGCCTTGAAGCATCCGTGCGTGGGAGACCTGACGTACGGCGCGGACCCGACCCTGTCGAAGCGGGTGGGGCTGGAGCGGCAGTGGCTGCACGCCACGCGACTGGGCTTCGAGCACCCCGACTCCGGTGAGTACGTCGAGTACGAGTCGACGTACCCCCACGATCTGGCCCACGCCCTGGAGGTCATCCGTGACTCCGACTGAGGTCGGGGGCGATGTGACCGTCCGCCTGGCGACGGTCGGCGACGCGGAGGCACTGGCCGACCTCTACTCCGACGCTCGCCGCGCCGCGGTCCCGCTGATGCCGCCTGCCATGCACACCGACGAGGAGCACCGCGGCTACTACGCGCGGCACGTCGCCGAGGAGGAGGTCACGGTGTGGGTGGCCGAGTCCGACGCGGGACTGCTCGGGTTCGCCCTGTGTACGCCGACCTTCCTCGACGGCATCTACGTCCGCTCCGACCTCAAGGGCCAGGGGATCGGCTCCCTGCTGCTCGACGTGGTCGAGGCGACCCACCCCGACGGCTACGAGCTGTGGGTCTTCGAGAGCAACACGGGCGCGCGCCGCCTCTACGAGCGGCGTGGTCTGGTCGAGGTCGAGCGCACCGACGGGTCCGGGAACGAGGAGAAGGCACCGGACATCCGGATGGCGTGGCGCCCCTGAGGCGTCCGGACGCCTCGGCACAGACCCGGGGACCACGGACGAGCACCTGCGTCGGACCGATGAGTGCGGTCTACCAGCTCGAGCTCGACGATGGTGGTGCAGTGTGGCCTCAGTACCACCCGCGACATCACGATCTACTCGTCCGCAACCAACACCAAGGAGCACGTCATGCAGCTCAGCGCCCGCAACCAGATCCCCGGCCGGGTCACCGGTATCAACGCCGGTGAGGCCATCGCCAACGTCGAGATCGACGCGAACGGCGTCCGACTCGTCGCATCGATCACGGTCGAGGCCGTCGCCCAGCTCGGCCTCAAGGAGGGCAGCAGCGTCACCGCTGTCGTCAAGGCCTCAGACGTGCTGCTGGCCACCGACGACTGAGCATCGGGCCTGGCACGTGCCCCGGCAGACGTGACGGTCAGATGACAGTCGGATGACGGCTCGTTCAGGTTCGGCTCCCGGCGGCGTGGTGCGCACAGCATGAGCGTGCGTCACCGCATCGTCGAGAGGGGCGGACATGTCCATCAGGGACACGAGCAAGATCTGGCAGGTTCTGGTCGCGGGAGCGGCCTTGAGCGTCGTGACGGCCTGTGGGTCGTTGGCCACCGGGTCTCCACCCGGTCACCACGACCACGGCGTCGCGCTGGCCGCGGCGAGCGCCGGCCAGGTCCGGACGTACTACATCGCCGCCGACCAGGTGCTCTGGGACTACGCACCCGACGGCACCAACGACATCACCGGGAAGCCGTTCACGCCCGAGGAGCAGGTGTTCACCCAGAACGGACCCAACCGGATCGGGCACAGGTACTGGAAGTCGCTGTACCGCGGCTACACGGACGCCACCTTCACGCATCGGATCCCGGCACCGACCTCGTGCGCGGTGACCACGCGGGTCTGCGACGACTCGCTCGGCATCCTCGGACCGGTGATCCGGGCCGAGGTGGGCGACACCATCCGGGTCGTGTTCCGCAACAACACGCCGTACCCGGCCTCGATCCACCCCCACGGCGTCTTCTACAAGAAGACCTCCGAGGGCGCGCCGTACGCCGACGGCACCTCGGGGGCCGCGAAGGACGACGACGCGGTGCCGCCGGGCGGGACGTACACCTACACCTGGGAGGTGCCGGAACGCGCCGGTCCCGGCCCCATGGACGGCTCGTCGGTGCTGTGGATGTACCACTCGCACACCGACGAGGTCGCCGACACCAACGCCGGCCTGGTCGGCCCCATGGTCATCACCGCCAAGGGGATGGCCGACCCGGTGACCGCGATGCCGACCGACGTGGACCGGGAGATCTTCTCGTACTTCACCGTCGAGAACGAGAACAACAGTCCGTACCTCGACCGCAACCTGCGCCAGCTGGCCGGCGCACCGCACAGCATCCCGGCGGACGACGAGGACGCCTTCGAGGAGAGCAACCTCATGCACTCCATCAACGGCTACGTCTACGGAAACGGCCCGGTGCCGACGGTGCGGGTCGGTCAGCGGGTGCGCTGGTACACCTTCAGCCTCGGCACCGAGGTCGACCTGCACACCCCGCACTGGCACGGCAACACGGTGACGACCAATGGGATGCGGAGCGACATGATCGACCTTCTGCCCGGGATGATGATGGTCAGCGACATGGCGCCCGACGATCCCGGCACCTGGCTGTTCCACTGCCACGTCAACGACCACATCCTGGCCGGCATGCAGGAGCGCTACCGCGTGGTCAACTGACCCATCCGCAGGGGGACTGGCAGGCCCGGCGCACCACGCGCCGGGCCTGCTTGTTGCGTACAGGTATTCCCAAGGTCGCGTCGTCATAGTCGCTCCCGGGAGGGATACCGGTGGCACATCTGCTGGTGGTCGACGACGAGCCGCGGATCGCGCGCTTCGTCTCGCGCGCGTTGGGCTCGCAGGGCCACGCGGTCGAGATCGCGCGGACCGGCGAGGACGCGCTGCTGATGGCGGCCGACCACGATTTCGCCCTGGTCATCCTCGACCTCCTGCTCCCTGGCATCGACGGCCACGGTGTGCTGCGTGAGCTGCTGGCGCGGGACAGCCAGGCCCGCGTGCTGGTCCTGTCCGCCGTCGGCGACGTCGAGTCCCGGGTGCAGTGCCTGCGGGCCGGCGCCGTCGACTACCTGGCGAAGCCCTTCGCGGTGGCCGAGCTGCTCGCGCGCGTCGACTCCCGGCTGGCCGAGGCGCCCACGCCGGCGCCCGCGCGCTGGCTCCAGGTCGGCACCATGCGGCTCGACCTCCAGCGGCGCGTCCTGCACGAGGGCGACCGCAGCACGACCCTGTCGCAACGGGAGTTCATCCTGCTCGGCCACCTGATGCGTCGCGCCGGCGAGGTGTGTACCCGCGACGAGCTGCTGTCGGACGTCTGGGGCTTCTGCTTCGACCCGGGCAGCAACGTCCTCGAGGTGTACGTCGGCCGCCTCCGCGCCAAGATCGACCGGTGGCATATCGAGACGGTGCGCAATGTGGGCTACTGCTTCAGCGCGTGAGCGTTGGCTGATCCCGGTCTGGGTCGCCTTCGCGAGCGTCAACACGCTGCTCATGTACCTGATGCCGGGAGCCGAGACCATCCCGTTCCACTTCGTCTGGGTGAGCACCGCGGTGGTCTACGGACTCCGCCCGTGGTCGCTGCGGAACATGTGGTTGACCTGTCTCGTCGTCACCGTGGCCACCGGGGGAGCGCTCGTCCTCCATGCCCGCAGCGGGGCGACCGAGTGGCCCGAGACGAGCGAGATCCCGTTGATGGCGCTGCTGTTCCTGGTGATGGTCTGGCACGTACGCCGGCGGATGGCCGCGACCGCCGAGGCCCATCGGCTGGCCGCGAGCGAGCGGCAGGCCCGCGAGCGACAACGACGGTTCGTCCGCTTCGCGTCCCACGAGCTGCGTACGCCGATCACGGTCGCCCGCGGCTTCACCGAGCTCCTGGCCGGGCAGCAGAAGGATGCCTCCGGTGCCGAGGACATCGCGGTGGTCCTCGACGAGCTCGACAAGCTCGAGGGCGTCGCTGCCCGGCTGCTGGCGCTGGCCCAGTCGGACGAGGACTCGATCCACGCGGAGCGGGTGGATCTCGCCGCCCTGCTCGAGCGCACCGCCCGTCGGTGGCGCGCCGGCGCCCCGGACCGTCGCTGGAGCGTCGAGTGCCCACCGTTGACCGTGCTCGCCGATCCGTCCCGGCTGGAGGTCGCCGTCGACAGTGCCATCGAGAACGCGGTCCGCCACACCGACGTGGACGGGACGGTCGTGCTCCGCGGCCTCGCGGTCGGCGACGATGTGGTCGTCGAGGTGGCCGACAACGGTGTCGGGATCGCCGCCGGGCAGCTGCCACTGGTCTTCGAGCAGTTCCACAGCGCCGGACCCCACGCCGGGACCGGGCTGGGACTCGCCATCGTCCGAGCGGTGGCCGAGGCCCACCACGGACGGGTGAGCGCCAGCAACGGGCCCGACGGTGGTGCCGTGATCAGCGTCGTTCTCCCGGCCGCAGGCGTCGCCTGACCCCGCCCCGGGGCCGCCGGGCCGCCGCGACCCGCCGTACGGCGGGACTGTCGGTGTGCCCTGTCAGGATCTGCTGAGTGGTCGCGTAGGCTGGCGCTCTTCCCCCAGCTGGTCCGTCCAGGCCGTGTGTCTGGCCCGCCCGACCTCCTGATCTGTTGACCGCTCGCACCGCTGAGGAGGACCGCGCCGCCCATGTCGCCCGGCTCTGTCAATGGTGGGGACTTCGTCCATCTCCACGTCCACACCGAGTACTCCATGCTCGACGGTGCGGCGCGACTCGACGACCTGTTCGCCCGCACCGCCGAGCTCGGGATGACCAGCATCGCGATGACCGACCACGGCAACGTGTTCGGGGCCTACGACTTCTACAGCAAGGCGACCGCGGCCGGCATCAAGCCGATCATCGGCATGGAGGCCTACCTCACGCCCGACACCAGCCGCTTCGAGAAGAAGCGCGTGCGGTGGAACGACGGCGGCGACGACGACGTGAGCGGGTCGGGTGCCTACACCCACATGACGTTGCTGGCCGAGAGCACGGCCGGCATGCACAACCTCTTCCGGCTCTCCAGCCGGGCCAGCATGGAGGGCTACTACTACCAGCCCCGGGCCGACCGCGAGCTCCTCGCCGAGTACGCCGCGGGGCTGATCGGCACCACCGGCTGCCCCTCCGGCGAGGTCCAGACCTGGCTGCGGATCGGTGACTACGCCAAGGCCCGGAAGTCCGCCGGCGACTTCCAGGAGATCCTCGGCCGCGACAACTACTTCATCGAGCTGATGGACCACGACCTGGTCATCGAGAAGCGGGTGCGCGACGGTCTGCTCCAGCTGAGCAAGGACCTCGGCATCCCGGTGATCGCGACCAACGACTCCCACTACGTCAACCGCGAGGACGCCCCCGCCCACGAGCACCTGCTCTGCGTGTCGTCCGGCTCGGTGATGAGCGACCCGAAGCGGTTCCGCCTCGACGGCGACGGCTACTACATCAAGTCCGCGGCCGAGATGCGTGAGCTGTGGGAGCACAAGCACGGCATGAAGGAGGCGTGCGACAACACCCTCCTGATCGCCGAGCGCTGCGAGGTCAGCTTCACCGAGGGCAACGGCACCTACATGCCCCGCTTCCCGGTGCCCGCCGAGGAGACCGAGGAGTCCTGGTTCCGCCGCGAGGTCGCGAAGGGTCTCGCCTACCGTTACCCCGACGGCGTACCCGAGGCCTCGCAGGCGCGCGCCGACTTCGAGATGGACGTCATCGTCCAGATGGGCTTCCCGGGGTACTTCCTGGTCGTCGCCGACTTCATCAACTGGGCCAAGGACAACGGCATCCGGGTCGGCCCCGGCCGCGGCTCGGGCGCGGGCTCGATGTGCGCCTACGTGATGCGGATCACCGACCTCGACCCACTCGTGCACGGCCTGCTGTTCGAGCGGTTCCTCAACCCCGAACGCCTCTCGATGCCCGACTTCGACATCGACTTCGACGAGCGCCGGCGCAGCGAGGTGATCCGCTACGTCAGCGAGAAGTACGGCGAGGACCGCGTCTCGATGATCGTCACCTACGGCACGATCAAGGCCAAGCAGGCGGTCAAGGACGCCAGCCGGATCCTGGGCTACCCCTTCGCGATGGGTGACCGGATCACCAAGGCGATGCCGGCGGCGGTGATGGGCAAGGACATCCCGCTCAAGGAGATCTTCGACCCCCAGCACCGTCGTTACGGCGAGGGCGGCGAGTTCCGATCCCTCTACGACAGCGACCAGGACGTCAAGACCGTCGTCGACACCGCGATCGGGATCGAGGGTCTCAAGCGCCAGTGGGGCGTGCACGCGGCCGGTGTGATCATGTCGAGCGAGCCGCTGATCGACATCGTCCCGCTGATCCGCCGTCCCCAGGACGGCGCGATCATCACCCAGTTCGACTACCCGATGTGTGAGCACCTCGGGCTGATCAAGATGGACTTCCTGGGGCTTCGCAACCTCACCGTCCTCGACGACGCCGTCAAGAACATCGCCCGTAACCGCGGCGAGACGGTGGTGCTCGAGGACCTGCCGCTGACCGACGCGACGACGTACGCCCTGATGGCCCGGGGCGACACCCTGGGGGTCTTCCAGCTCGATGGCGGACCGATGCGGGCCCTGCTGCGCTCGATGCGCCCCGACCAGTTCGCCGACATCTGCGCGGTCGGCGCGCTCTACCGGCCCGGTCCGATGGGCATGGACTCCCACAACAAGTACGCCCGCCGCAAGACCGGCCGCGAGCCGATCGAGCCGATCCACCCCGAGCTGGCCGAGCCGCTCGACGAGATCCTCGGCGAGACCTACGGCCTGACCGTCTACCAGGAGCACGTGCTCGCGATCGTCCGCAAGGTCGCCGGCTACTCCCTGGGCCAGGCCGACCTGCTGCGCAAGGCGATGGGCAAGAAGAAGCGCGAGATCCTCGATGCCGAGTTCGTGCCGTTCGAGGCCGGGATGCTCGCCAACGGCTACTCCAAGAGCGCGATCAAGGCGCTCTGGGACATCCTGGTCCCGTTCTCCGACTACGCGTTCAACAAGGCCCACGCCGCGGCGTACGGGCTGGTGTCCTACTGGACGGCGTACCTCAAGGCGAACTACCCCGCCGAGTACATGGCTGCCCTCCTGACGTCGGTGAAGGACGACAAGGACAAGATGGCGATCTACCTCAACGAGTGCCGGCGGATGAAGATCCAGGTCCTGCCCCCCGACGTGAACGAGTCGGACGCGACGTTCACCCCGGTCGGCGGCGACATCCGCTTCGGGCTCACCGCGATCCGCAACGTCGGGGCCAACGTCGTCGACAAGATCGTCGAGGCCAGGCAGGAGGAGCGGTTCGCCGACTTCAACGACTTCATGGCCAAGGTGCCGGCGCTGGTGTGCAACAAGCGGGTCATCGAGTCGCTGGTCAAGGGTGGCGCGTTCGACGACATGGGCCACGGGCGACGCGCGCTCGTCGCGATCCACGAGCAGGCGGTCGACCAGTACGTCGAGACCAAGCGCAACGAGGCGATCGGCCAGGACTCCCTGTTCGGCGGCCTCGATGACGAGGACTCCGGCTTCGGGATGGCGATCGTGGTCCCGGAGGTCGAGGAGTGGGACAAGATGACCCTGCTCGGCCACGAGCGGGAGATGCTCGGGCTCTACGTCTCGGACCATCCGCTGATGGGCCTCGAGCACGTGCTCGCCGGCGCGAGCGACTGCAGCATCGGCCAGCTCCTCCTCGACGAGGAGCGCCCCGACGGCAGCCCGATCACCGTCACCGGCCTGATCACCTCGGTGCAGCGCAAGATCACGCGCAAGGGCGACACCTGGGCCGTGGTGACCGTCGAGGACCTCGACGGCGGCATCGACGTGCTGCTGTTCCCCGGCACCTACCAGCTGGCCGGGAGCCTGCTGGCCGAGGACACCATCGTCACCGTCCGCGGCAAGCTCTCACGCAGCAAGGACCAGCCCGAGATCCGGGGCGAGGAGCTCACCGTCCCCGACCTCACCGACGACCGCACCGGCCCGGTGGTGGTGAGCATGCCGATCACCCGCTGCACGCCGCCGGTGGTCGACCAGCTCAAGGAGGTGCTGCGCACCCATCCCGGTGTGAGCGAGGTGCACCTGCGGCTCCTCGGTCGCGAGCGGACCACCGTGATGCGGGTGGACGACCGCCTGCGGGTGGCCGCCGGGGCC
>CAVXHO010000032.1:0-29637 GCA_963761515.1 uncultured Actinomycetota bacterium | reverse complement strand
GGTCGGACCCCACGGCGATGATCGCGGCGCCGTACGCCGGGTCGGCAGCCGCGTCCAGCAGGGCCTGGAGGTTGGTGCCGGAGCCGGACACCAGGACGACCACGCGGAGGGGGCTCTCGGGCACGGCGTGGAGTCTAGGCCCCGCTCCGGAAGCAGGCAGAAAGTACCCGCCTTCGGGTGACCCCGCGTTCGCTCTGGAGGAGTAGCGTGGTGGGCCTTCTCCGGAGGCACTCGGACCGGGCCGAGAACCACGTGTGGGGGGATCCGCACGCCGCTTCTGGGCCACCGAGATGGGGGGACCGAGAAGGAAGGCCGCCCCCTGTGCAGATCCCCACCAGCACGCACCCTGCTCGACGCGCAGTCCCCGCAGCTGTGCTCATCGCCCTCGTCCTCGCCCTGGCTCCGGCTGCGCCGGGCGAAGGCCTCGGCATCCATGTCCCCCGCACCTACTTCGGGCTCCACGACCGCTCGATGGAGTCCTACCAGCACCTCGACGTGGGGTCGCTCCGCCTGTGGGACGCCCACGTGACCTGGCGAGAGATCGAGACCTCGCCGGGCGTCTTCGACTGGACGCTGCTCGACTCCTACGTACGGGCAGCCCAGCAGCACCACACGGAGGTCATGCTCGTCCTGGCCATGACCCCGTCGTTCTACGGCCCGGCCCCGACGCTTGCCCCGAGACTGATGAGCCACTACCGGGACTTCGTGCGCGCCGTGATGCTGCGCTACCGCAGCTTCGAGGGTCAGCGCGGGATCTCGGCGTACCAGGTCTGGAACGAGGGCAACGTCTCCTGGTCGTGGACCGGTACCCCCGAGACTCTCGCCGGCATCACCCGCACCGTGTGGCGGATCCACCGGCAGGTCGACCCGGGTGCCACGATCGTGGCGCCGTCCTTCGCGGTGCGGATGCCGTCACAGCGCCGCTGGCTGTCGGCGTACGAGTCACAGCGGGTCGGCGGTCACCCGGTCCGGCACTTCTACGACGCCAACGCGCTCAGCATCTACCCGCGGACGACGTACGGCGCACGGATCGGAGGCCCGGAGGACTCGATGCGGCTGGTCGGCCGCGTCAGGCGTGTGCTGGCCAGGGACGGTGTGCCGTCGGCCACCCCGCTGTGGGCGACCGAGGTGAACTACGGCGTGACCGGCCTGCCGACCGCGGCCACGCCGATCAGCGAACGCCGGCAGGTCGCCAACGTGATCCGCACCTACCTGCTCGGTGCCGCGCGTGGGCTGGCCAGGATGTACTGGTACCGCTACGACTGGAACTCGATCTCGCCCGCCAACGGTGGTGGCACCCTCGGCAACACCCTGCTCTCGGTGCCCGGCTCCCCCAGCCAGATGACGCCCGCCGGCGCCGCGCTCACGACCGCGGAGCAGTGGCTGCGAGGCCGGTTGGTCGCCGCCCGGGGTCACCAGCCCTGCGACCGCAGCCGGCGGGGTACCTACACCTGCGTCGTGCGGTACGCCGGAGGGGTGCGGCGGATCCTGTGGAACCCCGACAGACCGGTACGCGTCCCGTTCCCGCGGGGAGCGGTCGTCGTCCAGCGAGCCGGCGAGCCCGTCACGGCCGTGAGCCGTCGGAAGTCGATGCTGCGAGTCTCCTTCCTTCCGGTGATGGTCGACTCGCGACGCTGATCGCCGGGGTTCAGGGACGGGTGGGCTCGGTCCGTCGTACGCGCCAGGTGGCGGTCATCGACCCGACCAGCCCGCCGAGGCCGAAGGTCGCGATGCCGTGGAGCAGGACCTGGAACACGAACGGGCCGACCTCGGCCATCCGGCCCGGCCCGACCGCACCGCGTGAGAGGGCGGCGAGGAAGGCGAACGCGACCGCGCAGACCAGCCCGGCGCCGACCCCGCGCAGCGCGGCGTCGTCCCACCGGGTCGTCGGGTAGCGCAGCAGGGTGCGGTGGACCGCGACAGCAGCGATCAGCGGGGGCAGGGCGAGCAGGCCGACGACCCAGCCCGGGGTCGGCCCGGTGCCGGGCAGGGCGGCCAGCAACGGGAAGAGCGGGAGCGGCCCCAGGACCACCGCGGTCGGGGTCACCAGGGTGTGCGCGCCGAGGGCGAAGCCGGGTCCGAGGAGGTAGGAGCCGGTGAACAACGAGGCATGGGGAAGCATCAAGCGCGGACAGCCCGACCAGCAGGACGGCCGCGCCCGGGCTCGTGTGGAGCTGCGACATCACGTTCGCGGCGTCGTTCCAGTGCCCGAGCAGTGCGACGACGAACACGACGGTCGCGATGACCAGGAACCAGACGAGCGTGCGCCAGGCGGCAGCCGCGGCGGCGCGCACGCGAGATCGGTAGGAACGACGTCCAGATCGCCGCCCGGCCCGAGCCGACCGCGACCGCAGCGCCCGCCGACGGTGCCGCAGAGCAGGACGGTCCACGTCAGGGTGCGGGCCAGCGACGGTGCGGTGGCGGGCGTGGAGGCGAGGTGGTGGGTGACGACCACGACGAGCGCGTAGCCGACGGTGAAGAGGGCGGTGGCGGAGGCGACGGTCCAGTCGCGGACGCCGTCGGCGATCGCGTCGGCGTCCGGACCGTGCCCGGAGACGGAGTCACCGAGCCGCAGACCGAGGCGCCAGACCACGACGGCGGCGAGGAGGGTCAGGCCGAGAGGTACGGCGGTGACGTGGGTGCCGGCGACGTGGACGCCCGAGCCGTGGGCCATCAGCCACCCGAGCGCACCGACGCGCAGCCCGTCGCGGGGTGCCCCGTGGGCGCCCGCATCGGTGAGGAACCAGCCGACCACTCCCGCGGCGAGGCAGACCAGGAGCGTGCTGGCCGCGGCGACCACGCCGGCGAGGAACGCCAGGAGCACCAGCGGGCGGCGGTGGGCCGCGTCCGCCCGGGCCTCGCCCGTGGGGCGGGTACGTCGCGGGGCGGGCAGCAGCGAGGTCATGACGCTCTCATCATCACCCGCTGGTCAGGGGTGATCCGGGCTGCCACGCCGGGGCGTGCGAGGGCGTCGGGCTTTTCGGGTCTGTGGTGCGGCGGCGTACCGTAGCGGGGCCATGTCCGATGCCGAGCAGTTCGACGTCTTCTACGCCGAGGCCCGTGACCGGCTGCTCGTCCAGGCGTTCGCGCTGACCGGCGACCTCCCCGCCTCGCGCGGCGCGGTCCGCGACTCCTTCATCGCCGCCTGGCACCGCTGGCCGAAGCTGCGGCGGCTCGACGACCCGGAGTCGTGGGTACGCCCGCACGTGCTCACCCACGCGCAGCGTCGGCACACGGCCCGGATCTTCCACCGCGACCGCAAGCTCGACCCGGAGCTGCGCGCGACCCTCGACGCGCTCCACAAGCTGCCCGTCACCTCGCGCAAGGCGCTGCTGCTCGCCGATCTCTCGGCCGCGTCGCGCGCAGGAGCGCGCCCGCGAGGTCGGGCTCCCGCTCGAGGAGGCGGAGCGCCGCCTGCTGGACGCGCGGGTGCAGTTCGTCGACCTCCGCGGGGTGCCGGCCACCGAGATCCGGTCGACCCTCGCAGCGGCTCGCGGAGCACTGCGCCGACCAGCGCTGGCAGCGCGCCACGATCATCCGCCGCGCCGGCGCCGCGCAGACGGCGTACCCATGCGTTGGCGGGCGCCGCACTGGTCACGGCCACGCTGGTCGTCAGCGGTTTCGTGGTCGTGGACGCCCACGGCGTCCGGCCCACCCTGGAGTCGGCGCGCGACCGGATCACGAGCGTCCCCGGCCAGAGCCCCTCCGACTCGCCGACGACGGTGGCGTCGGCCGTCACCACCGCGTCCCTGCTCACCAAGGGCGCAGGTCTCGCGCGCCGTGCCGGGCCGCACCTGGCGCGTGACCGGCACCGACCCCACGCAGCACAGCACGCTGCCCTGCCAGCGTCGCACGTACGCCGACCCGAAGGCGACGACGGCGCTGGTCCGCAACTTCACGAGCCGGCGCGAGCAGGGCAAGCCCCAGCTCGCGGCGGTGCAGACCATGGAGTTCTCCCGCGACGTCGACGCGGCGACCCAGGGCTTCGACACGACGACCGGCTGGTTCGCCGGGTGCACCATGCCGCAGACCCAGCTGCTGTCCGTACGCCGGGTGGCCCGGCTCGGCGACGAGGCGCAGCAGTACGCGCTCCGGGCGTGGCACGAGCCCGCCATGACGTTCGTCCTCGGGGTCGCCCGCACCGGACGGGTCAACACCGTCGCGCTGACGCGCACCACGGGCTCCACCGAGCCCGACCTGGCCGGCAACCTGCGGCTCCTGGTCTCCGCGGTCGACGACGTCTGCCCGCACCTCGGCCGGCGGTCACTGCTCGGCGCTGCCGAAGGCGGTGCCGATCGCCGCTCCCCCGGCCGGCAAGCTGCCGATGATGCTCAGCGAGCTCGACCTGCCTCCGGTGGCCGGCGTCCAGCGACCCTGGGCCGGCACGACCCCGCGTCAGGCGCTGCAGAACGTCGCGGCCACGACCTGCGACAACAGCAGCTTCCACGGCCACGGCTGGAAGCACGACGCGACCCGGTCGTTCCTCATCCCGGGCGCCCACCTGGCGACGGCCTTCGGACTGACCGCAGACCGTCGGGCGGCTGCCCGAGGCCCGGGCGAAGACCTTCGTCGCCGGCGTACGGTCCAAGCTCGCGTCGTGCGGTGACCGGCAGCTCGGCACCAAGGTGCTGCGCGTCGCGAACGGACCGAGCATGTCGGTCTGGCGGGTGCGCACCCAGGTCTCCGACAAGATGACCGTGACCTTCTACATGGGGGTCGTGCGCCACGGCGGCGCGGTCGCCCAGGTCGGCTTCGTCCCCGACCGGGCCCACACGATGACCCCGGGTCAGTTCACCGCCCTGGTCCGCCGCGCCGGCGAGC
Organism: uncultured Actinomycetota bacterium; assembly: GCA_963761515.1. Classification (GTDB taxonomy): domain Bacteria; phylum Actinomycetota; class Actinomycetes; order Propionibacteriales; family Nocardioidaceae; genus Nocardioides. Next base: position 24,816 of record CAVXHO010000032.1, on the reverse strand, counting down.
GTCTCGGCGCCATGCCCGAGTGAGGGAGCTCCCGGACCGGCGTCAGCCGGGCCCGGGAGCATCCGAGCGAGACCGATGCGAGCTCGCTCGCAAGGTGGCTTCTCAGACGTCAGAGCGCTGCGAGGATCTCCCGCATCAGCTCGGCGGTCTCGGACGGCGTCTTGCCGACCTTGACGCCGACGGCCTCGAGGGCCTCCTTCTTCGCCGCCGCCGTGCCGGACGAGCCGGACACGATCGCGCCGGCGTGGCCCATGGTCTTGCCCTCGGGGGCGGTGAAGCCGGCGACGTAGCCGACGACCGGCTTGGTCACGTGGTCCTTGATGTAGGCCGCCGCACGCTCCTCGGCGTCGCCGCCGATCTCGCCGATCATCACGATCGCGTCGGTCTCGGCGTCGGCCTCGAAGGCCGCGAGCGCGTCGATGTGGGTGGTGCCGATGATCGGGTCGCCGCCGATGCCGATCGCCGACGAGAAGCCGAAGTCCCGCAGCTCGTACATCATCTGGTAGGTCAGCGTGCCCGACTTCGAGACCAGCCCGACGCGGCCGGCCTTGGTGATGTCGGCGGGGATGATGCCGGCGTTGGACTTGCCGGGGCTGATCAGGCCCGGACAGTTGGGGCCGATGATCCGCGTCGTGCCCTTGCGGCCTCGGCGTACGCCCGGAACTCCGCGGTGTCGTGCACCGGCACGCCCTCGGTGATGACCACGAGCAGGCCGATGCCGGCGTCGATCGCCTCGATGGCGGCGGCCTTGGTGAACGCCGGCGGCACGAAGACCACCGACACGTCGGCGCCGGTCTCGGCCATCGCCTCGGCGACGGTGCCGAACACCGGGACCGAGCCGCCGGCGAACGCCGCGGTCTCGCCGGCCTTGCGCGGGTTGACGCCGCCGACGACGCTCGTGCCGGAGTCGAGCATCCGCTGGGTGTGCTTCATCCCCTCGGAGCCGGTCATGCCCTGGACGATGACCTTGGAGCTCTCGGTCAGGAAGATCGCCATCTGTGTGTCCTCGCCCTTCAGCTGTTCGCGAGCTCGGCGGCCTTGTCGGCCGCGCCGTCCATGGTGTCCACCAGCGTCACCAGCGGGTGGTTCGCCTCCTGGAGGATCCGCCGGCCCTCCTCGACGTTGTTGCCGTCGAGACGTACGACGAGCGGCTTGTTCGCCTCGTCGCCGAGCTTGTGCAAGGCGCCGACGATGCCGTTGGCGACCTCGTCGCAGGCGGTGATGCCGCCGAAGACGTTGACGAAGACCGACTTCACCTGGACGTCGTTCAGGATGATGTCGAGACCGTTGGCCATCACCTCGGCCGAGGCGCCGCCGCCGATGTCGAGGAAGTTCGCCGGCTTCACGCCGCCGTGCTTCTCACCGGCGTACGCGACGACGTCGAGGGTGGACATGACCAGGCCGGCGCCGTTGCCGATGATGCCGACGGCACCGTCGAGCTTGACGTAGTTCAGGCCCTTCTCCTTGGCCGCGAGCTCGAGCGGGTCGTCGTCCTCGGTGACCTCGAAGCGGACGTGGTCCTCGTGGCGGAACTCGGCGTTGTCGTCGAGCGACACCTTGCCGTCGAGCGCCTCGAGCGAGCCGTCGGCGAGCTTCACCAGCGGGTTGACCTCGACCAGGGTCGCGTCCTCCTCGACGAAGACGGTCCACAGCTTCTTGATCGCATCGGCGGCCTGGTCGGCGATCGAGGCGTCGAAGCCGGTGGCCGCGACGATCTCGGCGGCCTTGGCGTCGTCGACGCCGACCTGCGGGTCGATCGAGACCCGCGCGATCGCGTCGGGGTTCTCGTGCGCGGTGACCTCGATCTCGACGCCACCCTCGGTGGAGGCGATGCAGAGGTAGTTGCGCTTGGCCCGGTCGACGAGGAAGGAGAAGTAGTACTCCTCCGCGATGTCGGCGCGCCGGGGCGATCAGCGCGCGGTGGACGGTGTGGCCCTTGATGTCCATGCCGAGGATCTCGCGCGCCTTGACGACGGCGTCCTGCGGGTCCTGGGCGAGCTTCACGCCACCGGCCTTGCCACGGCCACCGGTCTTGACCTGCGCCTTGACGACCACGCGGCCGCCCTCGGCCTCGGCCGCGGCCTCCGCCTCCTCCGGTGAGGTGATCACGGTGCCGACCGTGACCGGGACGCCGTGCTTGGCGAAGAGCTCCTTCGCCTGGTACTCCATCAGATCCACGATCCACCAACCTCCGCTTTCGAGGCGCTTGGCACCCTAGTCCCGCGCCGCGGGAGCGGGCCAAGCCGGGTCCTCGTGACCTGGGGCACACGACGTCGTAACGTCCTGGCATGACCCGGGTCGTCTACTTCACCGCCTGCACCCTCGACGGCTTCATCGCCGACGAGCACGACTCGCTCGACTGGCTCTTCGAGGTGCCGCACGGCGAGGACGACGGCAGCTGGGACGCGTTCATCGGCCGGATCGGGCCCATGGTCACCGGCGCCACGACGTACCGCTGGATGCTCGACCGCCACTTCACCGAGCACCCCGAGCAGTTCGGCGAGTTCTACGACGACCGCCCGCTGTGGGTGTTCACCCACCAGGACCTGCCCGGGCGTCCCGGGCGCCGAGGTCCACTTCGTCTCGGGCGACGTCGCCCCGGTGTACGACGAGCTGGTGGCGGCCGCGGACGGCAAGGACGTGTGGGTCATCGGGGGCGGCGACCTCGTCGGCCAGTTCGACGACGCCGGCCTGCTCGACGAGGTGCAGCTCGGGATGACGCCGGTGACGCTGGGCGCCGGCCGGCCGCTCCTGCCGCGTCGCATCACGTCGAGCCGGATGCGCTTCCGCGAGGCACGGCAGTCGGGTCAGCGGGTCCGGGTCATCCTCGACGTCGAGCGTCCGGGAAGCGGCTCAGGACTGATCGGCGAACGCCGCGGTGACCCAGCCGGTGATCTCACCGGTCGTGGCGCCGGGCGTGAACACCTTGGCGACCCCGAGCTCCTCGAGCACCGGGATGTCCTCGTCGGGGATGATCCCGCCGCCGAAGACGCGGATGTCGGCGGCGTCGCGCTCCTGGAGCAGCTCGATCAGCCGGCGGAAGAGCGTCATGTGCGCTCCGGACAGGACCGAGAGCCCGATCAGGTCGGCGTCCTCCTGGATCGCGGTCTCGACGATCTGCTCCGGCGTCTGGTGCAGACCGGTGTAGATGACCTCGTGGCCGGCGTCGCGGAGTGCCCGGGCGACGATCTTCGCGCCTCGGTCGTGACCGTCGAGTCCGGGTTTGGCCACCACGATCCGGATCCGCGACGACGGGGAAGCACCCATGGGCGCAGACTAACCGACCGGCGCGTACGAGCCGCCGTGGCCGCCTGGGGTGACTCCAGCCACACCCCGTACCGCGCTGGCACGCCTGATCTTCACCGCGTGTCCAGAGGGGATTTCACCGGCTGTGACCTATCCGTTACTGTCGAGTCTCGCTGACCTCTTTCCTCGAATTTTCTCCCGGGAGCTGCTACATGGGTGACCTCCGCGCCGGCACGGGCGGCTCAGACGTCGCCCAGCCGACCGGAAAACGGGTCGCCCGTCATTCCGCGGAGCAGGTAGCCGCCCAGCCGTACGTCGGCCGCCGGGTGGCACCCAGGCCCGTCCCGACCGCCCCCGTCCAGGCCGCGCCCTCGACTGGACGTCGGCGCGCGGAGCCGTCCGGGCTGCCGACGGCACCGCCGTCCCCGTTCTCCGAGGCACCCGCCCCCGGGCGTCGCGCGCTCCGGGTGGACGTCGTGCCGTTCGCGATGAGCCCAGCCTGCGTGGCGCCTCCCGAGCCGCCCGTCGTGATGGTGGCGCCGTGTGAGAGCCCGGTCGTCGAGACCCCCGTCGTCTTCGACACCGTCGTGATCGAGGCACCGGTCGTCACGACCCCGCGTCGTCGGAGGCCGCGGTCGCTCCGATCGCCGTTCCTCCCGCGTTCTCCCTGGAGCCGATCGCGCTCACCACCCTCGCGGAGTCCCCGGTCGCGCCCGAGCCGCTCGAGCCGCTCGAGGACGAGCCGGCCTCACACCAGCGCGTCCCGGCCGCGCGCCCGGCGACCGGTCGTCGCGTCGCCCGCCGCCGTTCCCCCTTCCCCCTGCCGAGCGCGCCTCTCCTGATGGGTGTGGCGATCCTCGCCGTCTCGGCCGGCGGAGCCCTGCAGGCCATGCACTCCGGCGCCGCGGACGCGGCAGCCACCCACCACCTCGCTCCGGCCAGCGCCCTGTCGGGCAGCAGCGCCGTCGGCACCGCGAGCCTCCTCGGAGGCCGCCCCGCCAGCGTCAGCCGCAGCTCCGACCGGCTGCAGGCCGCCGCCGACGCCCAGGCCAAGCAGCGCGCCGAGGCACTGTCCGGGTTCGCCTCGCAGGCGCAGAAGCAGTCCCAGAAGATCAAGCTCCACTCCTGGGTGCTGCCGGTGGCCGCGGGCGTCTACCACCTCACCGCGCGCTTCGGTGACTACAGCTCCCTGTGGGCCAACTTCCACACCGGCCTCGACTTCGCCTCCCCGACCGGTACGCCGATCATGGCCGTCGCGGGCGGCACCATCAGCGAGGTCGGCTACTCCGGCGCCTACGGCAACCGCACGATCGAGACCCTGCCCGACGGCACCGAGCTGTGGTACTGCCACCAGAACGAGTTCGGCACCTCCGTCGGCGCCACCGTGCGACCCGGCCAGGTGATCGGGTACGTCGGCTCGACCGGCAACGTCACCGGCCCCCACCTGCACCTCGAGGTCCACCCCGGCGGCGGCGACCCGGTCGACCCCTACACCGCCCTCGTGGTCCACGGTCTGCATCCCTGATCAGGGCTGCGCCAGCAGACCTGATCGTCGGTGGTTGAGCAGCGACCGCGAGCGAGCTTGCGAGCTCGCGACGGAGCGTGTCGAAACCCGGTGGGGCCCGCGCCGACAGCAACAGTGGTTTCGGTGGCCAGGGCACGTCACCGGGTCTCGACACGCCGGTCGCGACCTCGTTCCTCGGACGCGCGGCTCGCTCGACCACCATCAGAAGCCCTAGCCATGGACCTTCGCTTCGCTCGGTCCGGGCTAGAGCTTCTCCACCGGGGCGTACCTCAGCAGCAGCCGCTTGACACCCTCGGAGCCGAAGTCGATCGAGGCGACGGACTTGTCGCCGACCCCGTCCATCGCGACGACCGTCCCCATCCCGAACGTGTCGTGCACGACCCGGTCGCCCGGGGCCAGTGACGGCACCTCGCGGGCCGGCTTGGACTTCGCGGCGGCGTCGGCCCGGGCGGCCGCGGCGGTGAAGTTGCGGCGACCGGCGGAGGTCGGCGCTCCGAGTCCCGTCGTACCCGCGAGGTCGGGACGCTGCCAGTGCACCTGGTCGGCCTCGGTGCGACGCCAGTCGACCAGCTCTTCGGGCACCTCGCCGAGGAAGCGTGAGGCGGGGTTGTGGGCGGGCGCCCCCCACGCGGAGCGGACCAGGGCCCGCGAGAGGTAGAGGCGCTCGCGGGCGCGGGTCACGCCGACGTAGGCCAGCCGGCGTTCCTCCTCGAGCTCGCGGCCGTCCTCGAGGCTGCGCGAGTGGGGGAAGACGCCGTCCTCGAGCCCGGTCAGGAAGACGGTCGGGAACTCCAGTCCCTTGGCGGTGTGGAGGGTCATCAGGGTGACCATCCCGCCGTCGTCGTCGTGGGGTGCGTCGGGGATCTGGTCGGTGTCGGCGACCAGGGCGACCCGCTCCAGGAAGTCGGAGAGCCCCGGCGTCACGGTGCCGGCGTCGACGTCGGCGGGGTCGGCGGACGGACCCGCGACGGGGTCGTCGGAGAACTCCCGGGCGACCGCCACGAGCTCGGCGAGGTTCTCCAACCGGGTGCCGTCCTGCGGGTCGTCGGAGGCCTCGAGCTCGTCGAGGTAGCCGGACCGGGCCAGCACCGACTCGAGCACCACGTCGGCGCGCTCTCCCGCCTCGACCATCGACTGGAGCTCCTCGACCAGGGCCACGAAACCCTGGATCGCCACCAGGGACCGGGTGACGAGACCGGGCGCCTCGTCGGCGCGACGGAGCCCCTCCCAGAACGTGACCCGCTCGCGCTGGGCGTACGACGTGACGCACTCGACCGCGCGGTCGCCGATGCCGCGCTTGGGAACGTTGAGGATCCGCCGCAGCGAGACCTCGTCGTCGGGGTTGACCAGCATCCGCAGGTAGGCCAGCGCGTCGCGGACCTCGCGACGCTCGTAGAAGCGCACCCCGCCGACGACGCGGTAGGGCATGCCGAGCCGGATGAACACCTCCTCGAAGACCCGGGACTGGGCGTTGGTGCGATAGAAGACGGCGACGTCTCCGGGCCGTGAGCCGGCGTCGGTGAGGGTGTCGATCTCGCCCGACACGAACCGCGCCTCGTCGCGCTCGTCGTCGGCGACGTAGCCGACGATCTGGGCGCCCATGCCGGCGTCGGACCAGAGGTTCTTCGGCTTGCGGCCCTGGTTGTTCTCGATCACGGAGTTGGCGGCGTTGAGGATGGTCTGGGTCGATCGGTAGTTCTGCTCGAGCAGGATCGAGGTGGCGTTGGGGAAGTCCTGCTCGAAGTCGAGGATGTTGCGGATGTTGGCGCCGCGGAAGGCGTAGATCGACTGGTCGGCGTCGCCGACGACCATCAGCTCCGCGGGCGGGATCCGCTCCGCGGCCGACTCCTCGAACGTCTCCTCGAGTGCGTCGGCGCAGAGCTGGTGGATCAGGGCGTACTGCGCGTGGTTGGTGTCCTGGTACTCGTCGACGAGCACGTGTCGGAACCGCCTGCGGTAGGTCTCGCGCACCTCGGGGAAGGTGGCGAAGAGGTCGACCGTGAGCATCAGGATGTCGTCGAAGTCGAGGGCGTTCGCGTCGCGGAGCCGCTGTTGGTAGCGGGTGTACGCCGCGGCGTACGCCTCCTCGAACTTGTTGTGGGTGTCGGCCGCGACCTCCTCGGGGCCGCGCAGCTCGTTCTTGTGGTTGGACACCCAGTGGAGGACCGCGCCGGGCTGGTAGCGCCGCGGGTCGAGGTCGAGGTCCTTGATCACCATCGCCATCAGGCGCTTGGAGTCGGCGGCGTCGTAGATGGTGAAGCTCGACCGGAAGCCGAGCTTGTCGATCTCCTTGCGCAGGATGCGCACGCAGGCGGAGTGGAACGTCGAGACCCACATCAGGCGCGCCCGGGGCCCGACCAGGGCCTCGACCCGCTCCTTCATCTCGGCGGCGGCCTTGTTGGTGAAGGTGATCGCCAGGATCGAGCCGGGGTGGGCGCCCCGCTGGGAGACCAGCCAGGCGATGCGGCGGGTGAGGACGCGGGTCTTGCCCGAGCCCGCGCCCGCGACGACGAGGAGCGGCGTGCCCTCGTGGACGACGGCGGCACGCTGCGGCTCGTTCAGGCCGGCCAGGAGGTCGTCGGCCGACGGCTTGCGCGGACGCTCGGCCGGTGCCCCTGGCTCGGCCGCCTGGCCGAGGGTCTGGCCGATGATCGGGAGGGTGTCGCTCATCTCCCGTCCACCCTACGTGCCACCACCCCCCGCGGCGACGGCGTACCGGGGTCAGCCGTAGGCCACGCCGATGTTCACCACCGTGAGCGCAAGGATCAGCCAGTAGAGCCAGGTCGGGATCGACGGCTTGCGCAGGTTGGCCATCACCAGGACCAGGATCACCAGGCCGATCGCGAACATCACCGCGACCGTGACGTGGTCGAAGTCCTGGTCACGAGCCTCGAGCACCCCGACCAGCAGCAGCCCGGCCAGGAAGGTGGTGCCGATGCCGTCGCGCATCGGACCGGTGACGCGCTTCTCGGGGTGGCGGACCTGCACCAGCAGGCCGATGAGGAGTGCCAGGACGCCGAGCAGGTGCAGCACGATCAGGACCACCTGCGCGATCTTCATGGCCGCAGCCTAGGTGATCGCCCGGGACGAGGACGTCGGCCAACCGGTACCCCCCGACACTGCCCGGGCGGCCGCGCGAGCAGGGAGAATTTCGGGACAGCGGTGGATCGGTGCCACCTGGTGGCACCGGCGTACCGCAGTGCACGCGTGGCTCGGTGACCCGACCGATCGGCTCCGCGGCTCCGACCGTTGCCTACAGCAGGCGGCGGTCGGAGGCCCAGCGGGTGAGCTCGTGGCGCGAGGAGAGCTGGAGCTTGCGGAGCACGCTCGACATGTGGGTCTCGACGGTCTTGATCGAGATGAACAGCTCCTTGGCCACCTCCTTGTAGGCGTAGCCGCGCGCGATCAGGCGCATCACCTCGCGCTCACGCTCGGTGAGGCGGTCGAGGTCCTCGTCGACGGCCGAGATCTCGATGGTCCCGGCGAAGGCGTCGAGGACGAACCCGGCCAGCCGTGGCGAGAACACGGCGTCGCCGTCGGACACGCGGCGGATCGCGTCGACCAGCTCGGGACCGGTGATCGTCTTGGTGACGTACCCGCGGGCGCCGGCGCGGATCGTGCCGATCACGTCCTCGGCGGCGTCCGACACGCTGAGCGCGAGGAACCGGGTCTCGGTGGCCTCGGACGTCGCCGGGGCGGGGTACGAGGCGACCCTGCGCATCACCTCGGCGCCTCCGCCACCGGGCAGGTGCACGTCCAGGAGTACGACGTCGGGCCGGTGCTTCACGACCGCGGCGACCGCCTCGTCGACGTCGGCTGCCTCGGCGACGACGTCGACCGACGTCCCGAGCTCGGCGCGGACGCCGGCGCGGAACATCGCGTGGTCGTCCACGATCAGGACTCGGGTGCTCATGTGGTTCCTTCCTCGCGCGGCAGCTTCAGCCGCACCTCCGTGCCGGAGCCGGGGGTCGATCGGATCTCGGCGGTGCCGCCGTGGCGCGACATCCGGTCGAGGATGCTGTTGCGCACGCCCTGCCGGTCGGCAGGGATGCTCTCGGGGTCGAAGCCGGTGCCGCGGTCGCGGACGAAGACCTCGACCTGGGTGTCGCAGACCTCGGCGTAGATGTCGACGACGTGGGTGCCGGCGTGCTTGGCGGCGTTGGTCGTGGCCTCGCGGGTCGCGGCGACGATCGGCGCCAACGCCTCCCCCACGGTCGCGTCGCCGACGGTGACCAGCTCGACGTCGACGCCGTAGGTGTCCTCGATCTCGCGGACCACCGCGCGCAGTGCTCCGGCCAGGGTCCCGTCGGCGACCGGAGCCGCCTCGAACAGCCACGAGCGCAGGTCGCGCTCCTGCGAACGGGCCAGCCGGGCGACGGTCGGGGCGTCGCCGGCGTTCTTCTGGATCAGGGCGAGGGTCTGCAGGACCGAGTCGTGGAGGTGGGCGGCGAGGTCGGCACGCTCCTGGGTGCGGACGCGCTCGGCGCGCTCGGCCGCGAGGTCGTTGGTCAGCCGCCAGACCCAGGGGCCCAGGATGATGGCCAGCCCGATGCCACCGAGCGCCGCCGCGAACAGCACATCGGTCACCTGGCGGATGTGGCCGTGGCGGACGGCGAACAGTGCCATCGCACCGATGATGAGGGTGAAGCCCGCTCCGACCCGGAGGTACGCCGCCCACCCGCCGCCGCCGAAGACGGCCCGGACCGGGTTGAGCCTCTCGGACTGGTCGACCCAGCGCGAGCGCTGGGCCTCGTCGGCCTGACGCCACAGCAGCCCGAAGCCGAGGACGGCGAGGACGAGTGCCCAGATCACGACCCCGTTGCCGACGATCGCCTCCGCGGTCAGCACGAGGCCGAGGCCGAGCGCGACCAGGGCGATCGCGGGGCCGGAGTCGGCGAGCCGGCGGATCCGCCCCGGCCGCCGGCCCTGACGCGAGGCGCTCTCGAGACCGGGCGCCTCGGCTTCGAACGGTGGCTCGGCGGGGAGCACCAGCCACAGGCCGGCGTAGAACAGGAGCCCGATGCCGCCCAGCACCGCACCGACGAGGAAGGCCGCACGCACCCACACCACCGGCACCGCCAGGTGGCGTGCCAGGCCGGCCGCCACGCCCCCGATGACCGGGTGCTGGGTGTCGCGCATCGCCCGGCGCACGTCGCGGGGCATCTCGCGAGGCACGTCGTGCGTGGGCAGGGAGGCGGTCATGATGGCTCCATCGTCGCAGAGCAGCACGCCCCGGACCACGAGGAGGAACCCCGGCCGACCCCTGACTCGCGGCCCGGGGGAACCAGCCGGGATCAGGGGTCTCCCCGATGGTGTACGGCGTTCCGGTGGCGCACGGTTGTCCCATGAGCACAACACCGCCCGAGACCCAGCCACCCCCCACGCCGGGACCCGACTCGGGTCCGCGCGTCGGCTGGGACGACATCCGCGACCTGGGCCGCATCCGGCGTACGACGAGTGACCGCCGCGTCGCCGGCGTCGCCGGCGGTCTGGCCCGCCACCTCGACATCGACCCGCTGATCGTGCGAGTCGCCTTCGTCGTCCTCACCTTCTTCGGCGGAGCCGGGCTCCTCCTCTACGTCGCGTGCTGGCTGCTCCTGCCCGAGGACGGCAGCGACTGGGGCCGGGTGGCCCTCGACCGCCGCAGCCGCACCGTGGCGCTGGTGCTCGTCGGAGTGCTCGTCCTGGTGATCCTGGCCGGTCACACCTGGTGGGGCAGCGGCTATCCCTGGGCACTGCTGATCGTCGCCGGCATCGTCGCCCTGATCGCGACCGCGTTGCCGCGCCGCACCCGTGTGACGCCCCCTGTCGAGGGCGCTGCGCCCAGCACCGGCGCTGTCCCCGGTGACAGCGACACCGACGGCCAGACCCAGGCCTACGCCGCGCCGCCCGTGTACGTGGAGCAGCCGCGGCCGGTGAACCCCCGCAAGAAGGGGCCGATCCTCTTCTGGTTCGCCCTGGCCGTGATGGCCGTCGGACTCGGTGTTCTCGGTGTCGTCGACCTCGCCGGCGCGTCGGTCGCCCCCTCGGCGTACCCCGCCCTGGTGCTCGCCCTGAGCGGCGTCTTCCTGCTGATCGGCGCCTTCTGGGGTCGGGCCGGCGGACTGATCCTGGTCGGTCTCCTGGCGGCGGGGACCACCGCCGGTACCACCATCGGCGACCGGTGGGACCCCCACACCACGACCGTCGTCCCCGCACATGCCGCCCAGGTGCAGAGCACCTACTCCATGGACGTCGGTGAGCTCGTGGTGGACCTGTCCGAGGTGCGCGACCCGCAGGCTCTCGACGGTCGCGAGATCACCGTCACCGGCAACGTCGGGCACCTCGACATCCGGGTACCGGCCGACGTCACGGTCGTGGCCAACACCCACGTCACCGGGGTCGGCGGCATCAACGCCTTCGGCCGCGACGGCGGCGGCATCGACACCGACCTGACCGCCATCCACTCGGCGGGACCCGGCGCACCCCGCCTCACCGTCGACGTCGAGCTCCATGTCGGAGGCATCGACGTGCACACCGAACCCAGCGCCCTGAGGAGCCTGTCATGAGCGACGAGACCACCGAGATCCTCCCCGAGCAGTCCGAGCGACGTGCGTGGTCGGCGGGGCGGCACCCGGTCAACGTCGGGCACCTGGTGATGGGCGTCGCCCTCCTCGGCCTGGCGGTCATCTGGGCCCTGATCGAGTCCGACACGGCGTCCGCCTCCGACCTGCGCTGGCTGCTGCCGGTGCCCTGGGTGGCGGCCGGCGCCGTCGGGCTGATCGCGACCGCACCGCGCCTGCGTGGCTCGCGCGACTGAGCTCGGGCCGATCGCCGTACGAGCCGTGCCAGAGTGAGCCCATGCCGCTGCCGCGCCTGGGCTCGCTGGAGTCGCTTCCCGTCCTCACCCACCCCGACCTCCTGGCCCCGGCGGTCCACGCCGCTCTCAGCGACTGGCAGCACACCCCGGAGATCGCCGTCGTCGAGATCGACCCGGCGTACGCCGACACCGCCGCGATGAGCGAGGCGTACGCCATCCCGATGGAGGCGGGCGCCAACTGCGTGGTGGTGATGGGTCGACGCGACGGCGAGGAGCGCGTCGCCGCCTGCGTCGTCCGTGCCGACACCCGGGCCGACGTCAACAACCTCGTGAAGCGGACCCTCGACGTCCGCAAGGCGTCGTTCCTCTCCATGGAGCGCGCCGTGGAGGAGTCCGCGATGGAGTACGGCGGGATCACACCGATCGGTCTGCCCGACGGCTGGCGGGTGCTCGTCGACTCCGCCTGCCTCGACATCGAGGCCGCCGTGATCGGCTCGGGAGTACGTCGTTCCAAGCTCATCGTCCCGGGTCGACTGCTCGGCGAGCTCCCCGGCGCGGAGGTCCTTTCCGGACTCGGCCACTGACGTGGGCGTTTAGGAGGATGCTGGGGCGGGAACGATTCCCACCCTCGGACCGAGCGAGTCCACCCGCGCCCCCCGGTGCCGGACTCGCTCTCGGCGGCGTGGGGGACTCGGGGCCCCGCGCCGGGCCGACGGGGTCGACCCGGTCACCCCGCCTTGCGACCGTGACAGTGGTTCTGTCAGAGTCGGAGACGTGAAGCTCTCGACCCAGCTGATGTACTCCGGCAACCCACGAGAGGCGGCCGACCAGGTACGCGCGCTCGAGGACGCCGGGCTCGACACCGTGTGGGTGCCCGAGGCCTACGGCTTCGACTCCCCCACCCTGATGGGCTATCTGGCCGCTCGGACCGAGAAGGTCGAGATCGGCGCCGCGATCCTCAACATCTACTCCCGCACCCCGAGCGCGTTGCTGCAGACGGCCGCGGGCCTCGACAACGTCAGCCAGGGCCGGGCGATCATCGGCCTCGGCGCCAGCGGGCCCCAGGTGATCGAGGGCTTCCACGGCGTGCCGTACGACAAGCCGCTGGGTCGCACCAAGGAGATCATCGAGCTGATCCGCTCGCGGCCTGCGGCGCGAGACCCTCGTGCACGACGGGATCTTCACGCTGCCGCTCCCCGAGGGCCAGGGCACCGGCCTCGGCAAGCCGCTCAAGCTGCTCACCAGGCCCGAGCGCCCGAGCATCCCGCTCTACATCGCGGCTCTGGGCCCCAAGAGCGTCGAGGGCGCCGCGGAGTACGCCGACGGCTGGCTGCCGTTCCTCTTCGTGCCGGAGAAGGCCGGCCAGGTGTGGGGCGACGCACTGGCGGCCGGCACGGCCAAGCGGCAGGAGGGCCTGGCCCCGCTCGAGATCTGCGCGGGCGGGATGGTCGCGATCGGTGAGGGACCCGAGACCAAGGCGCTCCTCGACTTCGCCCGACCCTTCGTCGCGTTGTACGTCGGGGGCATGGGCGCGCGCGGCAAGAACTTCTACAACGACCTGGCCGTGAAGTACGGCTACGAGCAGGAGGCGAAGGAGATCCAGGACCTCTACCTCGGCGGCAACAAGCGCGATGCCGAGGCCAAGGTGCCCCTCGAGCTGCTCGAGCTCGGCAACCTCGTCGGCCCCGCGTCGTACGTCAAGGAGCGGATCGCGGCCTTCGCCGAGGCCGGGGTGACCAACCTCCAGGTGCTGCCGGCCTCCGACGATCCGCCGGCGACGATCCGTCAGCTGCGCGAGCTGGTGGACTGACCACCGACGACACGGACCAGGCGGTCCATCACGTCGTTCCAGCCCTGCTCCGCCCCGCCTTCGGGCAGGTGGGCGTCCGAGGTGTGCGACACGGTGACGCGCGTGCCGGCGTCGTCCGGCTCGAAGGTCACCACCACGGTGTCCTCGACGACGGATTCCGGCTCGCCCTCGTCCTCCCACCTCCACGTGAAGACCAGCCGCCGCGGCGGGGCGACCTCGGTGTAGACCCCGGTGACGGTGGCTCCGATGCCGGGGCTGTGGATCCGGAACCGCCCGCCGCGCCGTGCGTCCACGTCGTACGTCGTGCCCTCGAGCTGCGGCCACCACCAGACGGCCAGCTCCTCGGCGTCTGTCCAGGCCGTGAAGACCCGCTCCGGGGTGGCCGCGACGGTGCGGCTGATCGTGATCGTGCTCGTGCTCATGGGGTCTCCTCCGAGTCGGCGGCGAGGTGCTGTTCGAGACGGTCGAGCGCGTGGCCCCACATCAGGCGGGTGCTCATCGCCCACGTGGCGAGGTCCTCGAGGCTGCCGGGCACCAGGCTGACCACGGTGGTGCGGCCGCGCTTCTCCTTGGTGACCACCCCCGCCCCCAGCAGCACCCGCAGGTGCTTGTCGACCGCCGGGAGAGTCACCGACAGGCGGTCCGCCAGGTCGCTCATCGAGGCCTCGTCCTCGGCCAGCCGTTCGAGGATCGAGCGACGCGGCGCGGACGCGACCGCGGCGGCCACAGCATCCAACCGATACTTCACCATAAGGTGAAGTATTCGCCTGGCGGGCGCCGACGTCAACCCTCGACTCGATCGGAGTCGGTGATCAGTCCGCAGTCATGACTCGCGGAGTCTCGGGTACGTCCTCAGGGATGTCTCTCCTCAGACCCGATCACCAGCAGGACACGGACCTCACCTTCCGCCGCCCCCTGCTCACGCTCTTCCTCGGGTGGCTGTGGGTGATGGCGGGCGTGAACCTCGCGGCTCCGCTCTACAGCGTGTACGCCGCCGAGTTCGACTTCTCGGGGATCGTGCTGACCACGGTCTTCGCGACGTACGCCGTCACCCTCGTCGCCGCCCTGCTGTTCTGCGGGCGGCTGTCGGACCGGTTCGGGCGTCGTCCCGTGCTGCTCGCAGGCTTCGCGACCGCGTGCGCGGCCCTGGTCGTCTTCGGCGCCGCCGAGTCGGTCGCCTGGCTCTACGCCGGCCGGGCCCTCCAGGGCCTCGCCGTGGGCCTGATCAGCGGACCCGCCACGGCGGCCCTGGTCGAGCTCGACCCGAGGCGCGAGACGCGTCGGCCCGCTCTGCTGGCGGGGCTGGCCCAGACGGTGGGCAGCGGCCTCGGTCCGGTGCTCGCGGGCTGCCTGGCGCAGTGGGCGCCGGCGCCTCTCCGACTCGCGTACGGCGTGGGACTGGTCGGCACGCTGGTCGCGCTCGCCTTCACCTGGTTCCTGCCCGAGCAGCAGCGGGAGGCGGAACCGTGGCGGATCCAGTGGCCGCGGGTGCCCGCGGCGATCCGGGCCGACTTCGTCCGGCTCGGTCTCACCGCCGGCCTGGTCTGGGCGTCACTGGCCCTCTACCTCTCGGTCGTCCCGTCGTACCTCGCCGGGCTCCTCGGCACCCACAACCTCGCCCTGCTCGGCGCGATCTCGGCGCTCGCCTGCTTCGCCTCCGCCGGCACCCAGGTCTGGGCGCGCGGGCACGGGCGGCACCCGCACCGCACCCAGGCCGAGGGTCTCGCCGCCCTGGCGGTCGGGCTGCTCATGATGGTCGCCTCGTCGGTCGACCACTCGCTGACGACGGCGCTGCTCGGAGCGGTGGTCACCGGCGTCGGGCACGGGCTGACCTTCCTCCACGCCCAGCACGAGCTGAACGAGCTGGCACCGCCGGAGCGACGCGCCGAGGTCACCGCGGCCTTCGTGTGCTGCCTCTACGTCGTGGTGGGCGGGTCGGTCGTCGCCGTCGGGCTGATCGACGAGACGGCCGGCCTCACGCGAGGCGTCGGCATCGTCGGAGGCAGCCTGGCCGTCGCGTCGTTGGCGATGGCCGGGTGGCAGCTGGCGCGGGGACGGCGGGGCATTGCATCGTGACAGTCTCACTGTCACGATTGGGGGGATGACGCGCGCGATCTTCGAGCCCGAGCACGAGGCCTTCCGGGAGACGGTCGGGACCTTCCTCGACAAGGAGGCCGTCCCCTTCCACGAGCAGTGGGAGAAGGACGGCATCGTCGACCGCGAGGTCTGGGCCAAGGCCGGCGCGCAGGGCCTCCTCGCGCTGCAGCTCCCCGAGGAGTACGGCGGCGGCGGCACCCCCGACTTCCGCTACAACCTCGTGGTGAACGAGGAGATGACGCAGCGCGGGATCTACGGCTGCGCGTTCCCGCTCTTCAACGACATGATCGTGCCCTACCTCGTCTCGAGCGCCAACGAGGAGCAGCAGGCCAGGTGGTACCCCGGTCTCTGCGCCGGCACCACCATCGCCGCGATCGCGATGACCGAGCCCGGGGCCGGCTCCGACCTGCAGGGGATCCGCACCAGCGCGGTCGACGCCGGCGACCACTACGTCCTCAACGGCCAGAAGACGTTCATCTCCAACGGCATCCTTGCCGACCTGGTGATCGTCGTGGCGCGCACCGACCCGGACGCGGGTCACCAGGGCATCAGCCTGCTCGTCGTCGAGCGCGACATGGTGGGCTTCGAGCGCGGCCGCAACCTCGACAAGATCGGCCAGCACGCACAGGACACCGCCGAGCTCTTCTTCGCCGACGTCCACGTCCCGAAGGCCAACCTCCTCGGCGAGGAGGGCTCCGGCTTCGCGCACCTGATGACCAACCTCGCGCAGGAGCGGCTCTCCATCGCCGCCTCCGCCGCCACGGCCTGCGAGGCGATCCTCGACCTGACCCTGGCCTACGTGAAGGACCGCACCGCGTTCGGGCGGCCGATCGGGAAGTTCCAGCACAACCGCTTCGTCCTCGCCGAGATGGCCACGGACGCCCACATCGCCCGGGTCTTCCTCGACGACTGCGTCGCGCGCCACGTCCGCGGTGAGCTGGACACCAAGACGGCGTCGATGGCGAAGTGGTGGCTGACCGAGCTGCAGAAGAAGGTCGTCGACCAGGCCGTCCAGCTCCACGGCGGCTACGGCTACATGGCCGAGTACGCCGTCGCCCGCGCCTACGTGAACTCCCGCGTCCAGACCATCTACGGCGGCACCACCGAGATCCAGAAGGAGATCATCGGCCGCTCCCTCGGCCTCTGAGCCTTTCGCCGCCCACCACGCCGGTGCCACGATGGCTGGCATGAGTGTGACGACCGACACAGCCGCCGCGCGCACCGACGTCGAACGGGTCATCGAGGGCCGGACCGTCGCCGACGCCCTCGCCGCCACCGTCGCGCGGTACGGCGACCGGCCGGCGTACAGCGACAAGGCCGACGGCCGCGCGGAGTGGCGCACCTTCACCTGGCAGCAGATGTACGCCGCGGCCCTCGACGTGGCGACCGCGCTCGTCGCGGCCGGGGTCGAGCCGGGACGCACGGTGGCGATCATGGCCACGAACAGGATCGAGCACCTGGTCGCTGACATGGGCACGATGCTGGCCGGTGCGATCCCCATGTCGATCTACAACACCCTCTCGCCCGACCAGATCGCGTTCATCGCGGGGCAGGCGCGACCGGCGGCGGTGTTCGTCGAGACCGCCGACCACCTCGACCGGTGGCGCACCACGCTCACCGAGCAGGACGGGGTCGTTGCCGTCGTCGGCATCGGCGACGCCCGGCTCGACGACACCCGCTTCGCCACGTGGGAGGAGTTCGTGGCTCGCGGCGCGGTCGCCCCCCAGGACGCGGTCGACGCCCGCACCGCCGCGCTCACGGCCGACAGCGTCGCCACGATCCTCTACACCTCCGGCACCACCGGCGACCCGAAGGGAGTCGAGCTCAGCCACCGCAACGTGCTCTTCGACTGCGAGGCGGGTCTGCGGATCACCGGGCTCGACCGCACCCTCCTGAGCGTCTCCTACCTCCCGTACGCCCACATCGCCGAACGGATCCTGAGCCTCTACAACCCGCAGCACTACGGCGACAGCCACATCTACCTCGTCGCCGACCCGTCCCTCCTGCTCGGCGTCCTGGGCGAGGTGCATCCCGAGGAGTTCTTCGGCGTGCCCCGGGTGTGGGAGAAGATCCAGTCGGGCCTCTCGGGGATGCTGGCGATGGAGCCCGACGCCGCCAAGAGGGCCGCGATCCAAGGCGCCATGCAGGTCGGCACGGAGTACGTCGAGTCGCTCCAGGTCGGTCACACCACGTCGCCGGAGCTCCAGGCGCGGTACGACGCGGTGGACGCCGCCGTGCTCGGGCCGATCAAGGGGATGCTCGGCCTCGACCGGGTGACCTGGGCCGCGTCGGCCTCGGCACCGATGCCGCTGGAGGTGGCCCGCTTCTTCGCCGGGCTGGGGATGCCGATCTACGACATCTGGGGCATGACCGAGACCTGCGGCGGCGCGACCGCGTGCGGGCCGGGCGCCTTCAAGCTCGGCACCGTGGGTCGGGCGTACCCCGGCATCGAGCTGCGGGTCGCAGACGACGGCGAGCTGCTGGCCCGTGGCCCGATCATGACCGCGGGCTACCACCGCCGTCCCGGGGCCACCGCCGGCCTGATCGACGCCGACGGCTGGCTGCACACCGGCGACATCGGAACGATCGACGAGGACGGCTTCGTGTCGATCGTCGACCGCAAGAAGGAGCTGATCATCACCTCGGCCGGCAAGAACATCGCGCCCAGCAACATCGAGAGCCTCCTCAAGGAGTCACCGGTCGTCGGCCACGCGCTCGCGTTCGGCGACAACAGGCCGTACGTCGTCGCCGTGCTGACCCTCGACGGCGAGGTGGCTCCGGTCGTCGCCCGGATGGGCGGCGTCGAGTTCACCGACCTCGCAGACCTGGCGGCCAAGCCGGAGATCCTGGCGATGGCCCAGGAGGCCGTCGACCGGGCCAACGCCCGGCTCTCGCGACCCGAGCAGGTCAAGGCCTTCGAGCTGCTCCCGGTCGAGTGGACCGCCGAGTCGGAGGAGCTCACCCCGACGCTCAAGCTCAAGCGACGCGTCGTACACACCAAGTACGCCGACGTGATCGACCGTTTGTACGGCTGAACCAGGAGCGACCGGCGTATCTCCGGGCCGGCCGGCCGCTCCTGACCTGGAGAAGCGCCCGGGCACGGGTCACGTGCGCACATCCCGAGGAGAATTTCCCATGACTCTCGACCACTTCGCCTTCGAGCCGGTGCCGGCTGTCGCCGACCCACAGCCGCATCCCTTCACCACCATCGCCGATCCGCTGGGTCCGCTCGCGGCGCTGCCCGGGACCTGGACCGGGACCGGTTTCAACACGATCTGGCGGCCCCACTTCCCCTCGGGGCGACAGGACCGCTTCCTCGAGCTGAACCTGACGTCGGAGACCCTCGTGTTCGAGGAGATCCCCGGCGCGATCCCCAACCGTGGGCTCGACCAGAAGGACATCGAGATGTTCGGCGTCCACTACATGCAGAAGATCGACGACAGCAGCCTCTCGGCCGGCATCCACCTCGAGCCCGGGATCTGGGCCACGGTCCCGCGCACCACCGCTCCGAAGGAGCCGCCGACGGTGGTGCGGATGGCCTCCATCCCCCACGGCACGGGCATCGTCGCGCAGGGCGGCGCCTTCACGATCGCCGGCCCGCCGATCATCAAGGACACCGACATCATCCCGTTCTTCGGCCACGACCCCTCGACCAAGGGCTCGTTCGCCGACGCCGAGCAGTCGTTCCCGGAGCTGAACCTGGCCAAGAAGACCAAGTTCCGGCAGCCCTCGGACGCGACCACCATCCCGGACATCACCCAGGCCATGGTCAAGAACCCGAACCTCGTGCTGACCAAGGCGATCCAGGGGCAGGACATCGTCCGCACGACGGTGCTCCGGGTGGACGCCCGCAACAGCCAGCCGCAGAGCGTCGGCACCGCGAACACGTTCTTCCTCACCGAGAACGCCTCGGCCAACGCCGTGGCCGCCACGTTCTGGATCGAGAAGGTCAAGAAGCCGCACACGAACGGGCACTTCCTGCAGCTGCAGTACACCCAGGTCGTGATGCTCGACTTCAACGGGCTGCGCTGGCCGCACGTCTCGGTCGCCACGCTGCGCAAGCAGACGACGACGCCCGCGCCGGCGCGCGACGACCTGCCCACGGCCAAGGGCGCGAAGGCCGGTCGCGAGACCGAGCTGACCTGAGGTACCTCAGGTAGGTCACGATTCGGCACACCGGCGTGAACTCGGGGAAAACCCCGATGACACCCGTCGGCGCCCTCTGCTGGACTGGTCGCATGCATCGACAGATCGCCGGAAGGCTCACCGGACGCGTCAGCAAGTGGATCGTGGCAGCCGTGTGGCTGGTCATCGGAGCCGTGTGCTTCATGGTCAGCGCTCATCTCACCGACGTGGAGGACAACCAGGCCTCGTCCTGGTTGCCCGGGAGCGCTGAGTCGACCCAGGCCCTGGCCAAGCTGGCTCCGTTCCAGAACCAGAACGACATCCCGACGGTCCTCGTCTACGAGAAGAGCACCGGGCTCACCAAGGCCGACCTGGCGACGATCGGTCAGCAGCTCGACCAGATCCAGGGCCTCGACGGCACGGTGCCGGCCAAGGCACCCGACGGCAGCGCAGCGCAGCCGAGCAGCCTGATCCAGGTCTCGCAGGACCAGCAGGTGGCGCAGGGCCAGGTCACCTTCAACTTCGGCAAGGACGGCTGGAACAAGCTGCCCGACGTCAAGAAGGAGATCCAGGGCATCGCCCAGCTTCCCGGCGCGAACGTGTACGTCGCCGGACCGGGCGGACAGGCCGCCGACTCGGCTGCCGCCTTCGCGGGGATCGACGGGAAGCTCCTGGGCATCACCGTCCTCGTGGTCATCATCATCCTGCTGCTGACCTACCGCAGCCCCATCCTCTGGTTCCTCCCTGTGCTGTCCGCAGCCATCGCGCTGTTCACCGCTGAGGCGGTCATCTACCTGCTCGCGAGAGACTTCGGTCTGACCGTGAACGGCCAGAGTGCCGGGATTCTCACCGTGCTGGTCTTCGGCGCGGGCACCGACTACGCGCTGCTGCTGGTGGCCCGCTACCGCGAGGAGCTCCACCGCCACGAGGACCGCCACGAGGCGATGGCCGTCGCGCTGCACCGAGCCACCCCCGCGATCATCGCAAGTGCGCTGACGGTCATCCTCGGCATGCTCTGCCTCGTCTTCGCCGACATGAACTCCACGGCCGGCCTGGGTCCGGTGGCGGCCATCGGCATCGGCGTCGGGTTGCTGGTGATGACCACGTTCCTACCGGCGCTCCTGGTGATCTGCGGCCGTTGGATCTTCTGGCCCCAGCGCCCGGCCTACGACACCCTGGAGCCCACCGCGACCGGCTTCTGGGCCAAGGTGGGGTCGCGCATCGCGCCGCGCCCGCGCCTGGTCTGGATCGGTACGGCCTCCGCCCTGGCCGTCTGCAGCCTCGGCCTGCTCCAGCTCAACGCTCACGGCCTGTCGACGGCGGACTCCTACACCAAGGCCTTCGACTCGGTCACCGGACAGCAGGTGCTGACCGACCACGGGCTCGCCGACACCGCCAGTCCGGTGATGGTGGTCGCCAACGCAGACCAGGCCGACGCCGTCCGCTCGGCGATGACGGGCATCGACGGGATGGGAGAGCCCACACCTCCGATCGTCAAGGGTGACGTCGCGCTGATCTCGGCACAGCTCGACTCCGATCCGACGTCCAAGGCGGCGTTCGCCACCGTCGATGCGGTGCGGGCAGCGGTGCATCCGCTCGCCGGAGCCGACGCGCTGGTCGGGGGCGGCTCGGCGATCAACACCGACATCGAGCACGCATCCGCGCGGGACAACCGGGTGATCATCCCGCTCGTGCTGATCGTGGTGATGATCGTGCTGATGGTCCTGCTCCGGGCGATCCTGTCGCCCCTGCTGCTCATCGCCACGGTGGTGTTGTCGTTCGCTGCGTCCATGGGCATCAGCACGCTGGTGTTCAGGCACGTCTTCAACTTCGCCGGTGCCGACGCGTCACTGCCGCTCTTCGTGTTCGTGTTCCTGGTCGCCCTGGGGATCGACTACAACATCTTCCTGATGACCCGGGTCCGGGAGGAGACGCCGGAGCACGGCACGCGCCGCGCATCCCTGATCGCGCTCGGTGCCACCGGCGGTGTGATCACCTCGGCCGGTCTGGTCCTGGCCGCCACCTTCGCGGTGCTGGCGACGCTACCGCTGGTGGCGTTCGCCGAGATCGGGTTCGCCGTCGCGCTCGGCGTCCTGCTCGACACGCTGATCGTCCGGTCGGTGCTGGTCACCGCGATCAACCTCGACATCGGCGGCAAGATCTGGTGGCCCAGCAAGCTCGACCGGCGCGAGGAGCCGACTCCGGCCGAGGCCGCGCACGAGGTGCAGGCGCTCGACGTCTGAGCCGTCAGGGGTGCAGGCGGACCGGCACCGACTCGACGCCGTACACGATCGACTTGGCGTGGTACGGCAGGTCGGCGGCCGGGACCGCCAGGGCGAGGTCGGGGAAACGAGCCGCCAGGGCGGGGTACGCCGCACGCAGCTCCATCCTGGCGAGCTCGGCGCCGACGCACCGGTGGAAGCCGTAGCCGAACGCCATGTGCGACGGGTTGGCGCGGTGCGGGTCGAGACCGTCGCCGACCGGGAAGGCGCGGGGGTCGCGGTCGGTGGCCGGCAGGTGCACGAGCACGCAGGAGCCCTTCCGGACCTTGTGACCCGCCACCGTCGTCTCGGCCTTGGTGAACCGGGGGAACGCCACCTGCACGACCGAGAGGTGGCGCAGGAGCTCCTCGACGACCGGGGTGACGGAGGCCGGGTCGGTGACCAGCCCGTCGTACAGGTCGGGGCGGCCGAGCAGGACGACCGTGCCCAGGGCCAGCATCGAGGCAGACGTCTCGAGGCCGCCGGTGAACGCGCCGTCGGCGAGGCCGCCGAGGTCGAAGTCGCTGATCTCGTCGCCGTGCTCGCGGATGATCTGGCCGATCAGGCCCGGCCCGGGGTCGGTCCGCTGGCGGGCGCACTCGGCGAACAGGAACTCGCGGGACTCGCCGACCGCACCCATCACCGCCTGACCGCCGTGGGTGACGTCGAAGCGGGCCGAGCCGAGCTTGCGGAAGACCTCACGGTCCTCCTGACGGAGCCCGAGGAGCTCGCAGATCACCAGGAACGGGATCGGGAAGGCGAAGGTCTGCACCAGGTCGGCGACACCGTCGTTCTCCGCGGCCGCGCGCTCGGTCTCGTCGAGCTGCTGCTCGATGATCCGGTCGATGGCGGGCTTGAGGCGCGCCAGGCGGCGCATCGTGAACTCGGGGGTCAGCAGCTTGCGCAGGCGTGTGTGCTCCGGCGGGTCGGTGAACCCGAGTCCGCCGATGTCGCCGTCGGCGGCACCGGACTTGCCGTAGTAGGGCCGGATGTCGGTGGAGTACGACGACAGGTCGCCGAGCACCTCGCGCGCCTCGGCGGCGCCGGTCACCAGCCAGACGTCCATGCCGAGGAACGTGATCAGCTTGGAGACGGGGTCCTGGTCGCGAAGCTCCCCCACGCGCGGAACCGGGTCGGCCATCACCCGGTCGAGGGGCCAGGTCAACCGGTCGGGGACACGGTCGAGCTGCGTGAGGTCGATGCCGCCGGCCCGCGCCACGAGCTTGCGTCGCACGGCTCCCTTGACGGCTTCCAGCAAGGGCACGATGGCAAGGGTACGGGTCCCACCCGCGATTCCGATGAGCGGCACGGCCACCGGACCGGGTCGTCGGTCTCCGGACCGCTCAGGCCACCGGGTGTCCGGTCGCGGCCAGCTCAGCGATCTCGGTCTCGGTCCAGTTGCCGTGCACGCCCGGGGCGGCGGCGAGGTAGCGGGCGATCCGGGCGTCGTCGTACCCGTGCGCCTCGCGAAGACCGACCGCGATCCAGCGCAGGTACGCCGCCGTGGGAGCGGCGGGACCCAGGCTGCCGACGTCGTGATGGGTGATCGTGAACATCGGCGCACCGTCCAGCTCGCCGAGCCGGACCACCGTCTCGTAGAGGCCGGGCCCGGTGGTGACCACCGACTCCACGTCCGGGAGGAGACCGCTCAGGTCGTGGGCGAACTCGCCGCCCGGCGGCCGCCGGAGCTCCTGCGCGGCGACGTCCGCGAACTGGTCGGTGGTGACCAGGTAGGCGCACCCGGCCACCACGCCCGGCGCCGCGCGGTCGTAGAACGCCATCCCCCCGTGCCACACCCGGGAGGCGCCCGCGAACACGAGGCCGCCGGACACCTCGACGCCCACGATCCGGGCGGGGTCGCTGGGGTCGCGGCAGCCGACGTAGTCACGGGAGCCTCCGGCCGGGCGTCCACCGGCCAGATAGCAACGGAACCGTGCCGTGGCCAGGTTCGAGCCGTAGGCGACGTACCAGATCCGCTGCATCCCCATCTCACCCGGGCAGCGGGCACTCCTCGAGTGCCAGCCGTGCCTCCCCCAGGAGGATGGACTCGGCATCGCCGTAGCGACGACGCGCCTCGGCCGGTGTGTCCCCGACCGCGGTGAGCCCGATCCGACCGTGCTCGGTGAGGCAGCTGATCATGTGGAAGACGATCCCGACCTGGCGCGACTGGTCGAAGTGGAGTCCGTGTCTGGCCACGATGTCGAACAGGTCGGACAGCGCCAGGCCGCGCAGCAGCCCGGACTCCAGGTGGTCGGTGGCGACCAGGTGCTTCTCGTGCCCGCGGGGTGTGAGGAACAGCGAGGTCGTGGGGTCGTAGCGTCCGTCGGTGAGGAACTGCAGTGTCAGGAACGGGTGGGTCGTCCCTCCTTTCCGGAGGTTCAGCTCGATCGCGTACGGCGTCCAGGCGCCGCTTGCGCCGCGGACCACGACGAAGTCGATCGCGAACCGGCCGAGCGCGCCCTGGTCTGCCAGCCTCCGCCCGATCGTCTCGGCGTGCTCGGTGATCGCGCGGGCGTAGTCCGGTGCCGCCGGGAAGGTGCAGCCGAGGTAGCTCTGCCCGCTGGCTCCTCCGAGCAGCTGGTCGTGCGTCGACAGCAGCTCGACGGCTCCACCCGGCAGGATCCGGAGCTGGACGCTGGGGCTGCGGACCTCCTGACCGGCGATCCGCTCCTCGACGATGCCCGCGCCCTCCTCGAACTTGGCCAGGTAGACGTCGAGGGGCGTCGTCAGCGACTCGAGCTCCATGGCCAGCAGCCGCTCGCGAACGGCGGCCCGCTCCTCCAGGGAACCGGGTGCCGGCAGGCCACTCAACCGCACGAGCGCGTTGCCCTCCCCGGACACACCGTCGTTGAGCTTGACGATGACGCTGTCCATCGAAGGTCGCTCGGCTCGCATCCCGACCACCGCACCCGTCATGTCATCGAGGGTGCGCAGGTTCTCCACACCCAGCGGG
>CAVXHO010000031.1:0-114108 GCA_963761515.1 uncultured Actinomycetota bacterium | reverse complement strand
TTCCCCTGCTTCTGCATCCGCACCCCGCCGATGGCGCCGGCCGGGCGCTTCACGTCGGCGATCTGTTGCCCGTCGGCCATCGTGGTCAGGGTGACGACGTCACCGGTCACGAGCGTGACCTTGTGCACCGAGGACGGGACGTCGCGGTGGTGCAGGACGACGGCTCGTTTCGACGCGGCGTCGGCCGGGGAGTGAACGGTGCCGACGGCTACGGCGAGGGTCAGCGGGAGGGCAGCCGCGGCGGCGAGCGCGAGGCGCTTCTTCGGGGCACGGGGCGTGAGCGGGGGGAACATGATCGCTGTCTACCGGCCTGGATGACCCCCACCCAAGGAATCGCGGTGACGGGGTTCCGCCTTGGCGCCACTCCGCCATCACGGGCGCCTGAGCGCCGGCGTACGCCGTAGCGCCGGATTCCCTAGGCGGCGATCAGGACGGCGAGGTCGTGCCTCAGCTCGACGAGCAGGACCGGGGGAAGCTCGCCGAGCCGAACCGACTCCCCGGTCGCCGTCGACTCGACCGAGAGTCCCTCCACCGTGGTGTCGGAGGTGTGGTCCTCGATCATGTGCCCCTCGATGCTCACCTTCGCGCACAACCCGAGCGAGGCGAACTCCTTCTCGAACCAGTCGAACGCCGCTCCGTCGCCCACCGCCCCGCGCCGGTAACCCAGTGAGGTGGTGACCCGCCCCAACCGGCCGCTCGGGACCGACGCGCGCCCGGCGTCGAGCACCGTCTGCGCGGCCTGCTCGTCGGTCAGCGCCGCGCGGCCACGGCCGAGCTGCCAGAAGACCGGGGCGATCTCGTAGTCCCCGAGGTGTCGCTGCCAGGCCGCCACTTCCTCGTCGGTGAGGGTCACGTCGTGCGCGATCCGTACGACGGCGCCGGCCGCGACCTCCGCGGGCTCGTCCGCCAGATCGGTCAGCGTCCCGTCATCGAGCAGCCGGAAGGTCACCCGGGCGTCGTCGGTCTCGGCAACCCAGACCAGCGTCGCCACCAGGCGGGCGAGCACCGGGTGACCGGCGAGGTCCTGGCGCCAGTCCGCGCCGGTCCACGTGCGCTGGGCGCACATCGCGTCGTACAGGCGGACGGTCTGGGCCTTGACGGTCTCGGCCAGCTGCTTCCGGGCGGCCGACAGCGTCTTCTTGGCGCTCCGGGCGGCCAGCGCATCGTCGCTCTGCCGTGGCGCGGGCAGGGCCTTGAGCACCTTCCCCTCGGGATCGAGCAGCGCGACGGCACAGCCGGGGAGGAGGCGGGCCGTGAAGGTGCGGTCGCCGTACGACAGGTCGAGAACGCCGTCCTCGTCGAAGCCGGCCGTTGCCACCGTCCGGTCGGCGAGCTGGTCGATCGACCACCCGCGTCGCTCCGCGAGTGCGGCCACCTCCTCGCGTGCCGTGCGTTCGATGCTCGGTGCCTTGAAGCGGTACGCGATCGCCACCAGCGCCTCGGCCGCCGCCGGGTGTCGGTGGTGGGCGAGCATCGTGACAAGGGCCTTGCTCTGGTGGGCCCGCTGGCCGTGCCAGGTCCGGACGTACCTGGTCGCGACGTCCACCGACGAAGCAGAGCCGCAGGCCGCGACGAGCGCGAGCAGTCCCTTGGCCGCGGCGCCGGGGCTCGGGCCCGTCTCGCCGCCACCCACCCGGTGGTGTCTCCAGCTGGTCCGGCCCACGGATGCCTCGTCCGCGGCCACCCAGAGGGAGAGCAGCATGTCGGCGAACTCCTCCGCGTCGTCGGTCCGGAGCTGGGCCGTGCACGCACGGAGGAGAGCGCTGGGCACCGGAGACTTCGCGGCTGTGGCCCTGGCCACGAGCCACAGCATCGTCGCTCGCGGGACGACGCTCGAGCCCTCGGCCCGGCGTACGTCGGGCAGCCGGTCGGTCTCCAACCAGGTCAGCGCGGCCGGCGGCCACTTCGCCATGGCCTTGGCCGCCTGGGCGTCCGCCGAGGCCAGGTCGAAGTGGGCCTCGATCGGCTCGCCCAGCGCGACCAACGCGTCGAGCAGCGCGCCCTGGACGGTCTCGTTCTTCTCCCGGCCGAACGCCGTGGCGAGGGCGGGTACGGCGTCGGGGTCACCGATCCTGCCCAGCCAGCCGGCAGCCTCGGTCCGGATGGTGCCGTTGCCGGACTCGAGCGCCGCGGTGGCCCGGCGTACTGCGTCCGGATGAGACGTCAGGTAGTCCTGCGCGGCCCGCTGGTCGCTCTTCGCCGAGCCCAGGGCAAGGTCGTAGCAGAGCTCGACCAGGCGCCCGGGCGGCTCGGGGAACGTGTCGATGAGCGGGAACAGGGCCTCGCTGTCGAACCCGTAGCTGTGTCCGGCGCGGCGCACGTGCCAGTAGCCGAGCACGCCGTCCAGGTAGCGCGCGACGAACGGCCACACCGCCTCCGGGTCCCAGTCGCGGCCCAGCGCCACGGGTGAGTCGACGAACCAGGCCCTGGCCAGCATCGCGACTGCGTCGTGATCGGGCAGTCCCTCGAGCTGACTCGCCAGCTCCAGCATGGTCAGCCCGCGGTGCCGGTGCAGCAGACCCGCCGCCCAGGTGAGGTCCTGGTAGCCCGCGTAGTCGTCGGCGAGGAGGTCTCCGCTCACGAGGAGCTTCACCACCGCCGCCGACGGAAGGGCTCCCCGCTCGAGAGCCTGACGGAGGGCCGCCGATCGGCGGAAGTCGTAGCGGCGGTGGAGGACGGGCGTCAGCACCGGATCGGGACTCGTCAGCAGCTCCCGCACCAGGTCGACGACCTCGTCGACGGCGTACGCCAGTCGCCCCGACTGTCCGGAGTCGTCGGCCAGTCCCCACCACCGTGCCTCGTGCGCATATCCGGTGACGGCCGCGGCGACGTCGTCGGTCCATGCGACACTCCAGTCGACGGGCGCGGGATCCGCCACCTCCGGGACCGGCACGGCGTCGCGCTCCTGCTCGGTGAAGGCGTCAGCCACCGTGCGGACGCTGGCGGCCCGGTCGACCAGGGCGGTCTCCCGGGCGAAGGTCCGATGCTCGTCGTCGCCGGTGTCCCAGAGCAGCCGCAGCGCTCGCCTCCGCTGGTCCGGCTTGGCCTCGACCGCGAGGCGTCGCAGCGGCGCGCCCGCCGCCCCGCCGAGCCGCGGCACGAGGGGGGTCGCCTGCTTGCTGACCTGGCCGCTGGGGGACACGGCGTCCTCACAGACGCCGTCGGCGTACGCCGCCAGGGTGTCGTCGTCGACCGGCGCGAGCATCGCGAGCGCGTGGAGGCGAGCGTCCACGTCGCCGTCCACGAGCCGCGGCGCGAGCCACTCGTGCAGCTGTGCGACGGCCGCCGGATAGCCACGCAGGCGGGTGAGGGTGAGCTCGGGCCGGGCCCGCCACCACGGCTGGGTGAACGGCGTGCGCCACGCATTCGCCACGAGCTGTCCCGAGTGGACCTCGCCGGCGGCGAGCACTCGCGCCAGGTCGAAGAAGCCGAGCGGAGGATCGCCCACCGGGTAGAGGAGCCCGATCTGGGCGAGAAGAGCCCCCGGCCAGGTGACCCCGCCGACGCCGAGCGCGTGCATGCGCCCCTCGAGCGTGGCGTCCAGCACGCGGGACCAGCGCACGACGACCTCGGGCGGTACGTCGCCCAGCGCGTCGTAGAGTCGGCGGAGCCCGGGGTACTGGTCAGGTCTCGCCGGCTGGCCCATGCCCAACAGGTGCTGGTGGTAGAAGCCGAGACGCCGCAGGACCGACGCGTCGCCGTCATCGATGACGTAGGCGTCCACGTCGCGCGTCAGGTCGGGGTCCAGACCTCCCCCGTGTGCAACGGACGGGTCGGACAGGCAGGCCGTCGTCTCCCGGATCGCACCCGTCCAATCCACGCGGAGACGCTAGCCGCACCGACCCGCCTCGCGACGGGTTTCGGCAAAGACGGAGGCTCATAGGACCAGGGGGAAGGCGGCACACCCAGCTCCCGGCGATGGGCGGCGCCGGGCTGGAGCACGCGAGACTCACCGGAGCAGAGGCGGGTGAAGGGTCGTCGCGTGGCCGGCTCGGTACAGCCGCGCGGGGCGTCCGCCATCCCTCGTCGTGGTGCCGGGCATCGCCTCGACGAAGCCGTCGGTCTTGGTGGCCTTGCGGTGGAAGTTCCGGGCATCCAGCTCGGTCCCCCACACGACCTCGTACACGCGACGCAGCTCGCTGATCGTGAACTCCGGTGGGCAGAAGGCCGCAGCCAGCGGGGTGTACTCGAGCTTCGCGCGGGCGCGTTCCACGCCGTCCCGCACGGGGTCGTCAACCAACAACCCATCGGAGCAGTCGACACCCCGGGCCTCGACGGCTGCGTCGCCGAGACTGGCCGTGGGACGGCTCGGTAGTCCACTGAGATGGCCCGACCCCGTACATCGCGTCCGCCGTGCCGACCGCTCCGGGCTAGCGCTAACGCGCTGATCCGTGCCGTCCCCGGTGGCTGAGGACCGCCGGCCTGCCTCGTAAGCGCCCTGTGTGGCGCGGCTCCGAGGCCGAGTTCCACGGTCCGCGAGGGCGATAGTCGTCGTCCTCGGATCGACGTGGTTTCCTGTGCCGGTCAGCGCTGCACATGCCTGGGAGCTAGGCCACTCGTGCCGCTGACCGACACGGGGATGCGGCATCAGACTCGGGGGTTCCCTTGGCTGTCGAACGCATTGCGCCCGCGTTCGCTGCTGGTGCCGAATCCCTCACCCGGGGCTCCTTGATGCGCCGGCGAGCCGGGTGCCGTTGCCGATCCACCGGCGAGGCCAGTTCGATTCTCGGCCAGCTCCAGACACCGCCAGCACGCACCTCGACGTTGTCGGTCACACCAAGGGTACCGGCTCTGGTCGCGATTGACAGGCCGGGGCGTGGCCGCGTCCTTTGAAGGTCAGCAACGGCTCGAAGCATCCAGCCTTCACCGTGTCCAACCGCCGGAGACATACGCGTCCGGACGGTTCGGAGCTCCGCGGCGTTTGCCCGCACGAGCGGAAAGACGGGGGCGTTCGAGTTCAGCGGTCAGACGATCGACCTGGACTCCCACGGAATCGCCGACGCCGTGGTCACGAATGCCAGCTGCCCAGCAGGGACCCAGATGACCGGTGGTGGAATGGTTGACTCGACCTCCACCGGGATCGTGGTAGTCAACTCCCCCGACGTCAACGAGAGTTGGACGGTAGCGGCCCTGATTATCGAGGGCTCGGGCGACACCGGCAGCGACTTGATCGCCTCGGTCGTCTGCTACAGCCCCGTACCGGCGACGCTCACCTGTCCGGCTCCTCCACCGGTCCCAGCCGGCCAGCCGGGTGTCCGCGGGAACGCCCGGCCATGGCCGTCGTTCGCGCGGCCAAGTCTCGGCCGCCCAGAAGTAGGTTCCAACGCCACGGCTGCTCCCCGAAGCCGATGGTCCTGGGGCAGTCGGCGTTCTTCAGGCGGCCTGGCCGCTGGGACAGGCAATCCGAACGGCCTGCGCGGTGTTCGCATCCGCTGGACCGCCCGAGCTGTGCACAGGTCGAATATGTGCGCGGGACCCGACGTCAACGGGGCACACCCCTTCTGTGGGCGTGCAGGCTCATGCACCGAGTGCAGAGCCCAACTCGCCCTGGCGCGCTGCGCACGCCTTCGAGAAAGGAACTGTCGGCAGCCCGGTACTGCCGGAGCTTCTCCCACGGCGCCGGCACCAGCGCGCGGCGGAAGGCGTCTGGGACGCGCCACATTCCTGAATCGGCTCCAGGCTCGGGCGCCTCGACGGGTCCGTGATCGCTGCTGCTGACCTGGTTTCTGTTGCTCTTGCGGACCGCTGAGCGGACTTGGAAGTCATGCGCGACCAGTCTGACCTGCAGCAACGGGCCGAATTCAGTAGTACCAGGGGAAGGGCGACCAGTCGGGGTCGCGCTTCTCGAGGAACTGGTCGCGGCCCTCCTGGGCCTCGTCGGTCATGTAGGCCAGGCGGGTGGTCTCGCCGGCGAAGAGCTGCTGGCCGACCAGGCCGTCGTCGATCAGGTTGAAGGAGTACTTCAGCATCCGCTGGGCGGTCGGGCTCTTGCCGTTGATGAGACGGCCCCACTCGAGCCCGGTCGTCTCGAGCTCGGCGTGCGGGACGGCCCGGTTGACCGCGCCCATCCGGACGCCGTCCTCGGCGGAGTACTCCTGGCCGAGGAAGAAGATCTCTCGGGCGAACTTCTGGCCGACCTGGCGGGCGAGGTACGCCGACCCGAAGCCGCCGTCGAACGAGCCGACGTCGGCGTCGGTCTGCTTGAACCTGGCCTCCTCGGCACTCGCCAGGGTCAGGTCGCAGACCACGTGCAGCGAGTGCCCGCCACCCGCGGCCCAGCCGGGCACCAGCGCGACCACGATCTTGGGCATGAAGCGGATCAGGCGCTGGCACTCGAGGATGTGGAGTCGGCCGAGCTTCGCCTTGTCGACCGTCTCCGCGGTCTCGCCCTCCGCATACTGGTAGCCCGCCTTGCCCCGGATCCGCTGGTCACCGCCGGTGCAGAACGCCCACTTGCCGTTCTTCTCGCTCGGGCCGTTGCCGGTGAGCAGCACGCAGCCGACGTCGCTGCTGATGCGGGCATGCTCCAGGACGCTCAGCAGCTCGTCGACGGTGTGCGGCCGGAAGGCGTTGAGCACGTCGGGCCGGTCGAACGCGACCCGGACCGTGCCGTGGGCCTTGGCCCGGTGGTAGGTGAGGTCGGTGAGGTCCTCGAAGCCCGGCACGACGTCCCACAGCTCCGGGTCGAAGATCTCGCTGACTCCGTCGAGGGCACTCATGCCGAGCAGCGTAGGGGGAGGTCGGAATGGTCCGCGCGAGGGCCGCGTTACGGCGTACATGGCACTTTCAGGCACCTACCTCCCGAGCAAGCAGCAGTGGGTCCGCGACCAGGTGGCGGAGTACGAGGCGACCGACGGCGCCCGGGCGAACACGCTGCGCGACACCGGCGACCCGATCGTGGTGATCACCTCGGTCGGCGCGAAGTCGGGCAACCTGCGCAAGAACCCGGTGATGCGGGTGGAGCGTGACGGCACCTACGTCGCGATCGCGTCGAAGGGCGGCTCGGACGACCACCCCGAGTGGTACTTCAACTTCCTGGCCCACCCCGAGGTCGAGCTCCAGGACGGTGCTGAGAAGCACGTCTACACGGTCCGGCTGGCGCAGGGTGAGGAGCGCGTCGACTGGTGGGCCTACTCGGTCGCGACCTGGCCGACGTACGGCGAGTACCAGAAGCGGACCGACCGCGAGATCCCGGTCTTCCTCCTCGAGCGCGCCTGAGGCGGACTCGGGCGGGGCCCGCCGGCCCGTCCGGATCAGCCGCGGCGGGCGATGGAGGCCGCGAGGCCGACCAGGTGGCCGAGCCGGGCCAGCTCGGAGTCGAGGAACTCGGGGCCGCCGCGGCGACCGATCGCGACCACGCGCTTGTGCCCGACCGGGGCGATCGCGACCAGGTCGTCGCCGATGGTCTGCACCTCGAGGCCCGCGCCGGGCTTGAGGTCGATCACCAGCGGCGCGCCCTCGCTGGCGTGCTCGATCCGGAAGCCCTCGGGGCCGGCCTTGATCCGCGCCGCCCACTCACAGCGGAACGCGACGGGCAGGAGCTCGACGAGCCGGTCCGGCGCGGTCGCGGGCTCCGCGGTGAGCGACTCCACGACCTCGAGGTCGAGGAAGAGGTTGCCGCCCGCGAGGTAGCGGCTGATCCACAGCACCTTCACGCCCTCGACGGCGATGCACGCCGAGACCACGGAGTCGGGCATCGCGCCGGCAACCATCTCCAGGAGCACATCGTCGATGGCGGTCCCGTCGTACCGCTTCTCGACGATCTCGATCGCCTCGATGTCGCCGCCTGCCGCGCCGATCGCGCTCGCCAACCGGCCCAGTGACCCGGGCACGTTGGGCAGCTCGACGCGCAGCAGCAGCATGCCGACGACCCTAGCGGCGGCGCATGACGCTCAGGTTTCCCCGTTCGACGGGTGGGCGAGGCGGTCGGCGAGGCCGCTCGCCCGGTGTGCGGGCCGTCCGACCGCCAGACGTACGGCGTCCTGGGTCGCCACCACCGTCACCTTCTCCTCGGCGCGGGTCAGCGCTGTGTAGAAGAGCTCACGGGTCAGCAGGGGGACTCGTCGGGCGGGAGGAGCACGGTGACCTCGGCGGCCTGGCTGCCCTGGCTCTTGTGCACCGTCATCGCGTGCATCGTGTCGACGTCGGTGAGCCGTGAGGTGGACAGCAGCCGCGGGCCGTGAGGAGTCGCGATCGCAGCGCGGACCCCGTCACCCTCGGCGACGACGACGCCGGTGTCTCCGTTGAAGAGATCGAGCCCGTAGTCGTTGCTGGTCAGCAGGAGCGGTCTTCCGGCGTACCACTCCTGACCCCAGCCGCCGCCGATCGGGAGTCCGGTGTGCTCGGCCAGACCCCGCTCGACCGCGCGGTTCCAGTGTCCGACGCCCCACGGTCCGTCGCGATGGGCGCACAGGAGCCGGTGCTGGTCGAGCACGGCGACCGCGCGCCGGGCGTCGCCCGAGACGGCCTCGGCTCGCAGCGCGAGGGCGTGGGCGACCAGGCGAGCGCGCAGCGCGGGCAGGGTGGAGGGGTCGTCGGGATCGAGCAGCTCGATGTGGGAGCCACCGGTCGTGAGGAGCGCCAGCGCCCGGTCGGCGTCGCCGTCCTTGACCGCCTCCGCGAGGTCGTTGATCTGCCGCCCGAATCGGTGGGACTCGCGCAGCGAGGACACGGTCGCGGGCTCGCGCCGGGTCAGCCCGGCGACGAGGTCGGCGAGTACGGCGCCCGCCTCGACCGAGGCGAGCTGGTCGGGGTCGCCGACCAGGATCAACCGGCAGTCCGCGCGCACGGCCTCGACGAGGCGGGCCATCATCGTCAGCGAGACCATCGAGGTCTCGTCGACGACGATCACGTCGTGCGGCAACCGGTTGCGCCGGTCGTGGCGGAACCTGTTGCGGCTGCCCCGCTTCCAGCCCAGGAGCCGGTGGAGTGTCTGCGCAGTCGGGTCACCCACCGCGGCGGCGTGGTCGGCGAAGCGCGGCTCGGCCAGGGCCGTGCGGACCGCCTCCTGCAGTCGAGCGGCGGCCTTACCGGTCGGGGCCGTGAGCGCGATCCGCAGACGTCGGTCGGACTGGTCGGCGAGCAGGGCGAGCAGGCCGGCCACGGCGGTCGTCTTGCCGGTGCCCGGGCCGCCGGTGAGCACGCTCGTCCACTGCCGTGCCGCGCCCTCCGCGGCCCCGCGCTGCTCGTCGTACCCCTGCGGGAAGAGCACCGGCGCCAGCGCCTCCAGGCGTGCCTCGTCGACCACGGGAGGCACGAGGTTGAGCCGAGCCGCGAGATCGTCGCGCACCTGACACTCCTCGCGCCAGTAGCGGTCGAGGTAGGTCACGCTCCCCTCGACCCGCAGTACGCCGGCCTCCGCCAGCCGGCTCGAGCCGACCCGGTCGACCCAGCCAGCGGCCGGCCAGGACAGCCCGCTGGGCAGCGTCTCGGTGGTGAGGTCGGCGAGGTCGAGGCACACCGATCCGTGGCGCAGCGAGCGCACGGTGAGGGCGAGGGCGAGCGCGGCCTCGTCGTCGGGCTCGGCAGCGAGCACCTGGACGCGACGGGCCGTGTGGGCGTCGGCGGCCTCGATGACCCCGGCGGCGTTGAAGCGGCCGAGCACGCCCGTCATCCCCAGGGCGAGGCGCCGATCGCGAGGGTCGTCGGTCTCGAAGGGCTCGATCATCTCGGGGCCCCCGTGGAGAGGGGGGCGCAGCGAGTCTCGTCGTGGGGTGAGGTCATGGGCGTCCCTCCAGAAGGTCGCTCAGGGCCGTCACCAGCGCGGCCGGTGGCGACCAGTCGAAGACACCGGCGACGTGCCCGTCGATGACCGGGGTCTCGGGACCGCACATCCCACGCAGGAACAGGTAGAGGACGCCGCCCAGGTGCGCCTCGGGCCGGTACGACGGCAGCCGCCAGCGCAGGTAACGGTGCAGGACGACGGAGTACAGCAGCGCTTGGAGCGGATAGTGACTGTGGAGCATCGCGGCCGCCATCTCACCGTGGCCGTAGTCGGCCGAGGTGACCGGCACCCCGATCTCCCCGAGCAGGTTGGTCTTGTAGTCGACGACGACGTAGCGGTGACCATGCGGATCAGCGGGGTCGCCCGGCACCCGCAGCACCACGTCGATCGAGCCGGAGAGATAGCCGCGGAGGGACTGGTCACCGAGCGCACCGGCCAGCAATTCGGCGTACGACGCGAGGGGGTCGTCGGCGGGCAGGTGCGCGGCCAGCAGCGGCGCCGCGTCGCGCAGGTGTACGTCGGGCCGCGCGGTCTCGGGCCGGTCACCGCCGGTCAGCGGGAACTCGAAGTCGAGCTCGCAGAGCCGGTCGCGCATCGGGATGTCGACCAGGCGCAGGCCGGACGCGGCGGCGCCCAGCGGAGTGAGCTGCGACGGGAGCAGCGCATCGGCGAGCTCCTCGGACGTGACACCGACCGGCCACCACTGGAGCTGTGTGCGGGTGTGCGCGGCCAGCTCGGACCGCAGGTCGGGTGCCTCGGGATCGGTCTCCTCGAGCACGCCGTGCACCAGGCTGCCGAAGGCCGCCCCGGACGGCAGCGCGGCCATCGGCGACGGCACCCCGCTCTCACCTCTTCTCGCAACCGTCTCGGCCTCGTCGTCCACCTGCGGTTCGTCGTCGCGTGGTTCGACCTCCGGCTCCGACGACACACCCGTCGGCTGCTCCTGCACGCGGATCAGCCCGGAGTAGGAAGTGCGTCGCCACTCGGTGTCGACCTCGCGGCCGAAGACGCGCGCAGCCATCCGTCCCGGCGCGTGGGTCTGCGGCTCGGGCTCCGCGGCGGCGATCTCGGAAGGCTCCGGCTGGGGGCCGCCGAGCTCGCCGAGCATCCCGAGCACCCGGGCGGTGTAGTCGTCGTCGCGGACGTCCTGCTGGTCGGGGACGTCGGGCTGGCCCGGCTGGCGCCCGAAGAGGATCCGGTGGAGCCCGCCGTGCTGGGTGTTCGCGGTCGGCGCCCACCACGTGACGACCTGGGACTGGGCGCGGGTCAGCGCGACGTAGAGATCGCGCAGCTCCTCGCCCGCCTCCTCGTGGAGATGGGCCTCGGCGTGGGCGCCCCAGGTGGCTCCGCCGCCGGACACGTCGAGCATCCGGGTGCCTGATCCGTCGTGGTAGCGGGCGACCTCCACGGTGCGGACGTAGTTCATCGCCACGAAAGGAAGGTGGACGACGGGGTACTGCAGCCCCTTGCTCTGATGCACGGTCGTGATCTGCACCGCGGCGGCGTCGCTGTCGAGGCGGCGTACGCGCTCCTGCGAGCCGCTCTCGCGCTCGGACCGCAGCCACTCCAGCAGTCCGGTCAGCCCCAGCGACTGCCGGACGGCCGTCTCGTGCAGCGTCTGGGCGACGTGACGCAGATCGGTGAGCAACCGCTCTCCGCCGACGGTGCCGAGGACGCGCGCCGTCAGGCCTCGCTCCTCGGTCGCCTCGAAGAGGGCAGCGACGCCTCGACCGCGCAGGAGGAGCGCCCAGCCTCGCAGCCGGTCGGCTGTCTCGTCGGTCAGCGCCTCCCCGCCGCCGTCGAGCTCGGCCAGGGTGAACCCGAGGAACGACGTCAGCGCCGCCGCCCGCACGCGCCCTGCCCGGTGCGGCTGCTCGAGCGCCTCGAGCAGGCACAACCACTCGTCTCCGGCGGGCGAGGTCAGCAGCCTGGTGCCCCCTCCGACCACCGCGGGGATACCGCGCGCGGCCAGGGCGGACCGGACCAGCTCGGCCTGCGACCACTCGCCGACGAGCACGGCCACGTGGGCAGCAGCGATCGGCTTGCCGGCCCAGGTCGCGTCGGAGGCGAGGAGGGTGGCGATGTCGGCGGCGCAGTCGTGGGCGATGTGCTCACGAGCGACGTCGACCTGGATCACGTTGCCCTTGACCAGTCTCATCCCCGTGCGGCGTACCTGCCGGATCCGGAACGGAGCAGGCGACGGCGCACCGGCCAGCCGGGTGCCGGGATGCGCGGCCGTCACCGGGCGTACGACGATCCGGGGATCACCGAGGGCGGCGCCACGCAGCACCACCTGGAGCCGCTCGACCAGGGCGGCGTCGCTACGACGGTTGGTGCCGAGCGTCGCGCGGGTGGTCGCGGTCTCCGCTGCCGCGAGGTAGGTGACCACGTCACCGCCGCGGAAGGCGTAGATGGCCTGCTTGGGGTCGCCGATCAGGACCATCGTGGCGTGGCCGGTGAACGCCCGGTCGAGCACCTCCCACTGCTTCGGGTCGGTGTCCTGGAACTCGTCGACCAGCACGATCTTCCACCGCTGCCGCATCCGTTCGCGGGCCGGTGCGTCGTCGTCCTTCAGGGCGTCGGCGAGCCGTCCGAGAAGGTCGTCGTAGGACAAGATCCCGAGGCGTCGCTTGCGCCGGTCGACCTCGACGCGCACCTCGTGGGCGAACGCCACGCGCTGGCCGGCCTCGGACTCGGGGTCGCCGGCCGGGGCCAGGGACGCGTGCGCGTCGCCTACCGCGGTGGCAGCCAGGGCCAGGGCGGCAGCCCGCCCGAACGGCGGCTGCGACTTGAGGTGTCCGAAGGCGCGGAGGTAGACGTCGTCGACGACCTCCTCGACCAGGTCGTCGAGTGACTCCACCAGAGTCGCACCGGTGTCGGTGTCACCGGCCACCCCGAGCGAGCGCAGCACGGTCTGGCAGAACTGGTGGGTGGTGGCGATCGTGGCGGAGTCGAACGACGCCAACGCGTCGCGCAGCCGACGGTGTCGCAGGGTCACCTCGTCGGGTGCGGCGTCGAGCAGCGTGGCGAGCACGGGGTGGTCGTGGTCGGCGGACGGCGGGTCGGCCAACGCGCGCTCCGCCTGCACCAGCTGCTCGCGCACGCGCTCGCGAAGCTCCTGGCTCGCGGCCCGGCCGAAGGTGATCACCAGCAGTTGGTCGAGGGTGGCCTCCCCCTCGGCCACGTAGCGCGTCACGAGGGCGGCCACGGCGAAGGTCTTTCCGGTGCCGGCGCTGGCCTCGAGGAGGGTGGTGCCGGTCGGGAGGTCGCCGGTGAGGTCGAACTGCTGCAGGTCGCTCACCTCACCAACCTCCTTGCTCGGCCTGGATCAGCGGGCTCCAGACGCGCAAGGCGAGGGCACCGAAGCGCGAGGCCTCGCCGGCGAAGTCCTCACCGGGGCCTGGCGCCACCCCTACGCCGGGCAGGCTCGCCCCCGGGCCCCAGATGCGGCGGACAGCGTCGGCGTCGCGATCGCCGCCGAACCTGCTGGTCCACTCGTAGCCGGCCTTCTCCATCGCGTCCGGGACGTCCGCGTGCGCCCGCCGGGCCCGGGCGTAGCGCAGCGAGGTCTTCAACGGCACGGGCAGCGGGTCGCGCAGCCCGGCGTCGCGGAGGGAGACGAGGTCGCGCAACAGGCCGAGGGCGGTGTGGTCGAGCGGGCCCAGGAGCGAGACGCCATGGGTGTCGCGCGACCGGCTGTTGGTGGGGCGGCCCAGGGTGTGGGCGGTCCAGTTGCGGTCGTCGTCGGACGCGGTGAGGGCCAGGAGCCAGACCCAGGAGGCGAGACGGTGCTTGGCGCCGAGCCGGGAGTAGTGGACCGGCACCAGCCGGTCGCCGTACACCTCGGGGACCGTGCCACGCAGCCAGCGGCCGCCGCCCAGATCGACGCTGACGTCGACCGCGCGCGGCGGCACGGTGCGGAGCTCGAGAGCGGCTGTCCGCAGCGGGGCGGCCCTGCGGAGGATGTCGTCGAGCATCCGCCAGCCGAGCTGCCCGGGCGGCAGCAGGCCGCGCCGCCACTCACGCTGGGCGACCAGGTCGGGCGGCAGACCCGCCAGCAGGTCGCCGAGCACGCGGTCTCCGACCGCCCACTGGGCCAGGTTGTCGATCTCGACGGGGAGGGAGTCCTCCGGCTGCTCCTCGTCGGCGGGCAGCGCGACGTCGACGCCGTCGCGGGCCAGGAAGCCTCTGACCGGGTCGCCCCAGAAGCGCACGAGGTCGGCCAGGGGTACGTCGGCGGGCGGGGCCGGCGGCAGCGGCCCGGTGACGAAGGCGGGGACGGCGACCCGGGGCCCAGCGGCGGCACGTGCCCCGCCGGCAGCCGCGGCGTCGAACGAGAACGTGTCGGCGGGGAGGAGCGCACCCGGCGTCACGTTGCGCGCGTCGAAGGGCTGCAGCGGGTGGTGGATGGTGACGGCCTCCGAGACCGAGCGGCCGTCACCGGTGGTCGCGGTCGCGTCGAGCGCGTCGAGCACCTCGCCCAGCGGTACGGCGGGTGGCCGGGGCCGCCCGGACACCTCGTTGGCACCGGTGTAGGTGACCACCAGAGTCTGGGTCGCAGCGAGGATCGCGTCGAGGAGGAGCTGACGGTCCTCGCTGCGCGCGTCACGCTCGCCGGTCATCGGGTCCCGGGCGAGCACGTCGTCGCCGTCGACGGCACCCTGCCGCGGGAACACGCCGTCGTCGAGACCGAGCAGGCAGACCACACGATGGGGCACCGACCGCATCGGGACCATGGTGCACACGGTGAGCGTGCCCGTCCGGAAGTTGGCCCGGGTGGGGCGGCCGGCCAGCCGGTCGGACAACAGAGCGCGTACGTCGGGCAGCCGCAGGTCGACCTGTCCGAGACCGGCCGCCGCGTGGCGGACCCGGCCGAGCTCGCGCTGCACCTGTCCCGACTGCCAGCCGTCACTGGTCGTCACCGTGGTCAGCGACGAGACCGCGTCGTCGAGCGCGCCGAGCCAGTGGTCGAGCGGGCGGAGGCCGGTGAGCCGGTCGGTCGCGTCGCGCAGCCGGTCGACGTACTCGGTGAGCCGCCCGACCAGGTCGACCTGCGCGCTGCCGACGTCGTCCATGGGGAGCGCCCGGTCGAGCCAGGCCGCGGAGTCGTCGGACAGGGCGACGCCGGTGAGCAGCCGGTCGAGCCCGAACTCCCAGGTGTTCGCGACGTAGCCCTCGAGCCCGAAGTCGGCGCGGTGCGCGGCGTCGAAGGACCACCGCACTCCCGACTCGCGAGCCCAGGTGTCGAGCTGGTCGAGGTCGTCGTCGCTGAACCCGAACCGCCGACGCACCGGCTCTGCCCGGGCCAGGTCGAGGACCTGCGTCGCCGGTGCCCGACCGCCGGCGAGGTCGAGCAGTGCCGTGGCCACGCCGAGCAGCGGGTTGGTCTGTCCCGGCGCGCGGTCGGCGAGGCGGACCCGCAGCCGGTGGGCGGGATGGCCGGCGCTCCCGACCACGTCGCCGAGCCCGAAACCGGCCTCGATCAGGGGCGCGTAGGTCTCGATGTCGGGACACATCACCAGGACGTCACGGGGCTCGAGGGTCGGGTCGTCGTCGAGGAGACCCAGCAGCACCTCGCGCAGCACGTCGACCTGACGGGCGACGCCGTGGCAGGCGTGCACCTGCACCGACCGGTCGCCGACGGCCACGACGCGACCGTCGGGCCGGGGCTGGTCGGCGGCGAGGTCGCTCTGGAGCCGGCCGAGCAGCGTGTCGGGAAGGGACGGCGTCGGCAGCTCGTCGTCGGTCGCGATGGCCGCGGTCGACAGCGCCCGCTGGAGCTCGCGCGTGTCACGCCCGAGGCTCAGCAGCAGCGGGTGACGCACCTCCTGGTGGCTGTCGTCGGTGGCCCGGTCGACGGCACCGCCCGGCCCGGCCAGGGTCCCCCACAGCGTCGGCGAGGGGTGGGGAAGCCAGACGTGGACGTCGCGCTCGGCAGCGAGGGCGTCGATCAGCTCGATCTCGGTGACCGACAGCCGGGTGTGGCCGAAGAGAGACAGGCGCACCGGCAGGTCGAACGACTCGGGGTCCTCGCGCAGCAGCGCCACCGTGGCGACGTGCCGGTCGACGGGCGAGGGACCGTCGACGCGGTCGACCAGCCGCCTCCACAGCTCGGGTTGCCAGGCCAGGTCGGCGGCCAGGGCACGCCCGGCGCCGTCGGTGTCGCGGCCCGCGGACCAGTCGGCCACCAACGACGGCCGCTGCCCGGCGTACGCCGCGAACAGTCGGGCGAGCCGGCGGGCCACCGAGAAGCGCCGCCCCATCCGCAGGTCTGCCTCGTCACCACCGAGCCCGTGCCCAAGGTGTCGGGCCAGCGTGGCGGCCCAGGGCTGCTCGAGGCTGCCGTCGACGACGTCGAGCAGCGGCCAGGCGAGCGTGTCGGGAGCCCACGGGTCG
The DNA here is from genome assembly GCA_963761515.1 of uncultured Actinomycetota bacterium. Lineage (GTDB taxonomy): Bacteria > Actinomycetota > Actinomycetes > Propionibacteriales > Nocardioidaceae > Nocardioides. Next base: position 97,988 of record CAVXHO010000031.1, on the reverse strand, counting down.
TCGTCGCGCGTGCCCGTGATCTCGGCGATCAGCGACCCGGGCGAACGGAAGGCGACGGCGGCGCACACGCCGTCTCCGTCGGGACCCGCCCCCAGCACGTGGGAGAGCCGCTGGGACAGCCACCGCTCCATGCCGCGTGCAGGGACGACGACCAGCTCGGTCGCGAAGGGGTCGGGCAGCGGAGTGGCCAGGAGCCGGCCCAGACCATCGGCCAGCGCGTCTGCGCGCAGCGCACGGTGGACATGGAGGCTCACGGGCGGAGCCTATGCGCGCCGACCGACGGCCGTCCGGGCCATGGCACGCGACAGCCCCCGCCCCCGAGACCGGGAGCGGGGGCTGACGACGGTTACGTGTCGGCTAGTAGTACCTGCGCCGCGTGCCACCGATGGGCACGAGGTTCAGGATCAGCCCGACCACCAACAGGATCGCGCCGATGATGGTCAACCAGCTGATGCTGGCGATCAGACCGATGATGAGCAGAATCAATCCGAGGATGACCATGCGAACCACCTCTTCCTGTCGTGTGGAATGACGCCCTGACCCTTCCCTGAGCGCGGACCGCCGGATACACCCGCAGGGGTGACGAGGCCCGGACCCACGGATACACCCGTAGGGGTGACGACGTACGCAGTATGGGAGGGCCTACGCTTCGGCGGTGACCATCAGGCTGGCGATCGTCAACGACTACGAGGTGGTCGTCCACGGTCTTGCGTCCATGCTGCGGTCCTACAACGACCGCATCGAAGTCGTGGAGGTCGACGCCAACACCCACCCGGGCTCCGAGGTGGACATCGCGTTGTTCGACACGTTCGCCCAGAGCTTCCGCGATCGAGAACGCATCGCCCGACTGGTCTCCGACCCGCGGATCGGCAAGGTCGTCGTCTACACGTGGAGCGCCGACGACCCGGCGGTCGGCCAGACCCGGGTGCCCGGCATCTCCGCCTACATCAGCAAGCGCCTGGCGGCGGCCGACCTGGTCGCCGCGCTCGAGCGGGTGCACGCCGGCGACCCGGTGCGGCTGCACGACTCCGGCCGTGGCCCCCTGGTGGGCGGTGACTGGCCCGGCCGTGAGGAGGGGCTCACTGCGCGCGAGTCGGAAGTGCTCTCACTGATCACCCAGGGGTACTCCAACAACGACATCGTCGAGACCACGATGCTGTCCATCAACTCCATCAAGTCCTACATCCGCTCGGCCTACCGCAAGATCGGCGTCACCTCTCGGTCGCGCGCGATCCTGTGGGGCATCGACCACGGGTTTCAGCCGGACCGGTCGCGCATGACCGGCGACGACCTCGCCAACGACGCCCGCTGACCGACGCGAGGAGGCGAGATGGCTGGCGAGGGGGCCGGCGCAGAGTCCGGGTCGGACGACCGGGACGAGTCGCGCGACGAGCAGCTCGACCGCAACTGGGACGAGCTTCTGCAGGAGCTGCGCGTGGTGCAGACCGGGATCCAGCTGCTGGCCGGTTTCCTGCTCACGCTGCCGTTCACCCAGGTGTTCGGCGGCATCGACCAGGCCCAGCAGGCGCTCTACCTCGGGCTGGTCGTGCTCGCCGGCGTGGCCGTCGGCCTCAACCTGACTCCGATCATGCTGCACCGCCGGGTCTTCGGTGACCATGTGAAGGACCGCGTGGTCCAGACCGGGCACGTGCTCAGCCAGGTCGTGATCGGCGCGGTCGCGTTGCTGATCGTCGGTACCTCGATGCTGATCTTCTCGGTGGTGGTCAGCTGGACGGCGGCGCTCGTGGCCGGCGCCGCGCTGGCCCTCGTGCTGGTGACGCTGCTGGGCGTCGTACCTCGTCGGCTCGAGCCGCACTGACCGTTCAGTGGTGTCCGTGGCCGCGTGCCCGGCACAGCTGACCCGTGATCGACTCGGTGAAGGCACCGGTCACCAGGTCCTCCGTACCGGTGAAGGTGAGGTCGCCGGTCACGCGTCGGAAGATCCCGGTGCCGGCCAGGCTCGTGGACGTCGACGTGAACGCACCCGTCGCCACGTCGAGCGTCCCGGTCACCTGGGCGGTGAGAGTTCCGCCCAGCCCGGTGAAGGTGATCGGCCCGGTGAACGACGCGACCGTGCCCACCATGCCGGTGATGGTGAAGGCGGCCGCAGTGGTGCCGACCTCGACGCCGTGGACCGAGATGGTGGCGGTGGTCCGCCCACCTCCCAGGTCCTGACCGACGCCGGTCGCGTCGATGGCGAGACAGCGGACGTGGCCCCGCTGGTGGTGTCGATGTGCGGAGGCCGAGGCCGGCGGCGCGAGCACGAAGGCGGCAGCGAGGCAGACGACCAGAGGCAGGACGAGACGGCGTAGAGACATGCGAACTCCCGGGCGAACCATCCCCCGGGCGGCCCCGAGGGCCCAATGATGTGAGTCGAGGCTACGCCGACGTGGCCGCTTCCGCACGGGTCGACTGGCGATCGGTCGCCGCCGACCGTGCGGGTAGGAGCAGGCGGGCGCAGGTCCAGATCCAGATCGACACGAGGACGAACTCGGTCAGGACGTCGCTGACGTGATGGGCGCCGATGTACAGCCGCGCGAGCATCGTCCAGGCCGGGATCGCCACCAGCACCACGAGCACCGCCGCGGGCACGCGCGTGTAGGCCCAGAGCAGGGCGGCGAGCGCGAAGGCGATCCCCGTCGCGGTGCCGGTATGGCCCGACGGGAAGCTGTGGTCGGGCACCAGGCCGGACTGCAGGATGTGCACCGGCGGGCGCTGCCGCGGGTCGAGCGTCGTACCCGCGAGGTAGAACAGGCCCAGCCCCGCGTCGAGCACGCCGACGAAGATCAGCGGCCACCAGGTGCGTTTCCACACCGCGAACACGACGCCGAGCACGACGAGGGCCACCGCGCCGGTCAGGGTCTGCCCGATGAAGGTGCCGATGTCGCCGAGGGACGTGAGCACGCTGGTGCGCTGGTCGACGAACCACCGGTTGACCGAATTCTCGTGAGCCATCGTGCTCTTGAGCGGGTGCGTGATCAGCCAACCGACCATGACCAGGACGGCGACCAGCACAGCGAGCGTGACGACCAGCACGACTGCGGTGCGGCCGAGCGACCGGTCGGTCGGAGGGGAGAAGCGGCCGGGCGAGGACATGCGACGGATTGTTCCCCACCGCGCTCGACCCCCCACCATCTCTAGGGGTGACCCGGGCTCACAGGGAGTGCACAGGCGACACCCATGAGACCTCCAGCCCGGCGACGCACACTGGTGGGCATGAGCGAGAGCCCCAGCGACGAGAATTCATGAGCGCGCTCTCCCGCGACGCGACGAGCGCACCGCCGCGCGGCCCGCGTCGGGCCGCCCCGCTCGGGGCCCGCGCAGGCGCCGACGCGACGGTGCGGCTGCTCGCGACCTCCGCCCTCTGGCTCGGCCTGCTGATGGTGACGTACTGGTGGGACGCCGACGGCGGGATCCGCGACCTCGGCGGCTGGGTGACCGGGCTCGACTCCGTCGGCCGGTTGACCGGTCTGGTCGCCTCCGTCCTGCTGCTGGCCCAGGTCGTGCTGATGGCCCGCGTGCCGCGGCTCGAGGCGGCGTACGGCCAGGACCGGCTCGCGCACCTGCACCGACTCGTCGGCTTCACCTCGTTCAACCTGATGCTCGCCCACATCGTCCTCATCACCTGGGGGTACGCCGCTGGGCAGGTCACGCAGACCCCGGCCACGTTGTGGAACCTGGTGACGAACTACCCGGGAATGCTCCTGGCCACCGGCGGCACCGTGTGCCTCTTCCTCGTCGTTCTCACCAGCATCAAGGCGGCCCGGCGCCGCCTCCGCTACGAGTCCTGGCACCTCCTGCACCTCTACGCCTACCTCGGCGTCGGCCTGGCCCTGCCGCACCAGCTCTGGACCGGTCAGCAGTTCCTGTCCTCACCCGGCCGCACCGTGTTCTGGTGGACGGCGTGGGGCGTGGCCGCCGGCTCGATCCTGGTCTGGCGGATCGGCGTACCCGTGTGGCGCAACCTGTGGCACCGTCTCGAGGTCACCTCGGTGGTTCGCGAGACCGACGACGTCGTCTCCGTCTACCTGACCGGCCGGCGGCTCCATCGGCTCCGGGCCGAGCCCGGGCAGTTCTTCACCTGGCGCTTCGTCACCGGCCCGGGCTGGTCCCGCGCCCACCCCTACTCGCTGTCGGCGGCACCCGACGGCCGCAGCCTGCGGATCACCGTGCAGGCCGTCGGCGACGGCAGCGCCGCGGCGCTCGCCCTGCGGCCGGGCACGCGGGCTCTGTTCGAGGGCCCGTACGGCAGGCTCAGCCCCCGTGCCCGGACCCGCCGGGGCGTCGCCCTGATCGGCGCCGGCGTCGGCATCACGCCGCTCCGGGCACTGGCCGAGGGACTCGCCGCCGAGCCGGGCGACTGCGTGCTGCTGCACCGGTGGACCAGCGAGCCCCTCTTCGTCGACGAGTTCGACCTGCTCGGGCGTGAGCGCGGGCTCGCGGTCCTCAACCTCCCCGGGCACCGTCGCGGCGACGGGTCGTGGCTACCGCGTGGGGTCGACGAGCGGGTCGACGACGTGACCGCGCTCCAGCACTGGGTACCCGACATCGCCCAGCGCGACGTCTTCGTCTGCGGCCCCGAGCCCTGGACCAACCTGGTCCGAGCCACCCTGACCGCCGCCGGGCTCCCGGCCGAGCACCTCCACCTCGAGACGTTCGGCTGGTGACCCGATGAGACGCATCTCCTACTGGGCCCTCAGCACCGTCTCGGCGTTCGTGCTGCTCTTCGGCTTCGACGCCTCCCAGCGCGGCTCGGACGGCGGGGCCCCGACAGCCACGATCTCCGGTGGCAGCTCGGGTACGACGTCCGGCAACAGCAACGGCAACGGCAACGGCAACGGCACGGGTGACAACGGCACGAGCGGCTCCGGCTCGACGGGCTCCGGCACCCGGACCGTGACCGGCTCCGTCGCCCAGACCCAGTGGGGTCCGGTGCAGGTACAGCTGTCGGTCAGCAACGGCTCGATCACCAAGGTGACCGTGCTGCAGTACCCGAACGGCAACAGCCGCGACGTCGAGCTCGCGAACTACTCGTTGCCGACCCTGATCCGGGAGACGATGCAGAGCCAGAGCGCCCAGATCGACATGGTCAGCGGCGCGACGTACACCAGCACCGGCTACATCCAGTCGCTGCAGAGCGCCCTCGACCAGGCCGACCTGTGACCGTGGACCAGCTGCCCCTCCGGCGGTACGTCGCCCACCTGATGGGGATGCCCGTCAGCCTCGCGCTGCGCGGACGGCACTGCGACGATGCCGCGGCCCGGGAGGCCTGGGAGCGATGCGTCGCCGAGCTCACCGAGGTCGACCGGGTCTTCAGCACCTACCGCGACGACTCCGTGATCTCGCGGCTGTCGCGGGGTGAGATCGGCCCGGCCGACTGTCCACCCGAGGTGCACGAGGTGCTGGCGCTCGGCGAGCGGGCCCGAGCCGAGTCGGGCGGCGCCTTCGACGTACGCCGGCCCGGACCCGACGGCGTACCGACGCTCGACCCCAGCGGCGTGGTCAAGGGCTGGGCGGTGCAGCGGGCGTCCGCGCACCTGCGCGCGCTGCCTGACACCGACGTCTGCCTCTCCGCGGGCGGCGACATGGTCTGCCACGTCGCAGACGACGCCCGTCCCGCCTGGCGGGTCGGCATCGAGGACCCGCGCGATCCGCAGCTGCTGCTCGCGACCGTGGAGGTACGCCGGGGCGCAGTAGCGACCTCGGGGACCGTCCATCGCGGCGAGCACATCACCGATGCCCGCACCGGGGGCATCCCGGGGGCAGTCGCGTCCGTCACCGTCCTCGCCGACGACCTCGCCTGGGCCGACCTCGACGCCACCGCGGCGTACGCGATGGGCGCCGAGGCCCTGACCTGGCTCCGCCGCCGCCCGGGCCGCCGCGGCATCGTCGTCTGGCGCGACGGTGGCAGCGACGTCTTCGACACCACGTCCTGACCGCGCGGAAACGTCCCCACGCGACCGGCCGACGTGCACAATGTCCCCGCAACGTCGGACCGCCGGCGTCTGAGTCTTGGGGGGACCGGATGCGACGGTTCGTGGCCCTGCTCATCCTGGCCGGTGCGGCCCTCCTGCTCGCGCCACCGGCGTCGGCCGCCGACCGCGACAGCGTCGACGCCTACCTGCGCCAGGTGGCCCGGCAGGTCCAGGAGCCCGGGGTGTACGTCGACCCGGTCGTCCTGCGACAGGGCAAGCTCACCTCAGCCCAGGTCGACGCCATCCGCGCCCAGGCCACGCATCAGTCGTCGTCGCTCCACATCCTGGTGCTTCCCGCCTCGCGGCTCACGGTCGACCACGGCGGCGTCACCTCGGCCCACCTCGCCTACCGGCCACCCGACCTGCTCGCCCGCCTGCACCGGGTGGTGGGCACACCCGGCACCTACGCCCTGCTCACCTCGGCACCGACGCAGGCGGCCGGGCAGTCGTTCTACGCCTACCAGTGGGCGGGCGGAGGCACGGTCTACCGGACGGGCGCCGCGGTGCAGTCCGCGATCGCCTGCTGCGCGCCGGACTACGCCGGCATGCTGCGGCGCTTCGTGGACCGGTCCGACGTACCGCGCCCGTCGAACACGCACGTGACCCACCAGCGACACGGCCCCCCTCCCAGCTTCAGCGACCACTCGTTCGAGACCGACAGCAGCAGCGTCGGCTTCGATGGCGCCTTCGTGGTGATCGTCCTGATCGCCGTGGCCGGCCTCGGGATCGCGCTCATACGCGGCTTCTCCAGATCGGGCACGCCCAGCGCTGGTCCGCCGCCGTCGGTCGACGAGCTGCGTGCGCCGCTCGCCCAGGAGATCGAGCAGGTCCGCCAGGAGATCTCCGCCGTCGACACGGCCACCGGGGCCGCCGACCCGGGCGTCGCCGCGCACCTGGCCTCCGCGCGGCAGGCGTTGGACCAGGCGCACACCCGCTCGCTGTCCATGAGCACCCCGCAGGACGCCCGTTCGGTCGCCGCGGCCCTGGCCGACGCGCGGTACGAGACCGCAGCCGCCACGGCCCTGCGTGACGGCCGCCCGATGCCCGCCCGTACGCCGCCCTGCTTCGTCGACCCCCGACACGGGCCGAGCGTCACCACCCGGCTCTTCCCGCCGTCCGGCCTCAACGTCCCGGTGCCCGTCTGCGCCGCCTGCGATGCCTCGCTCGTCGCCGGCAACCAGCCCGTCGCCCGGTCGTTCCAGTGGGGCGGGAGCCGCTACTACCCGTGGATGCCCTACGGCCCCGCCTGGATCTACCTGATGGGCTACTGGGGTGGCCAGCCGTTCGTCCAGGACCTCGACCACCATGCGTCGTTCATGACCGGGGCCGGCCATCACGGAGGCCCCGACAGCGGCGGAGGCGCCGGCTTCGGCGGGTTCGGCGGCGGTCACCACGGCGGGGGCGGCTTCGGCGGAGGCATGGGCGGAGGCGGTGGAGGCATGGGCGGCGGTCACGGTGGCGGAGGTTTCGGTGGCGGCGGGGGCGGAGGCGGCGGCCATGGTGGTGGCGGCGGTTTCGGCGGCGGAGGAGGAGGCGGAGGAGGCCACGGTCACTGAGTGGCCGAACGTCCTGTGATCCGCCAACTCCAGGACGCGGCGCAGGTGGTCGATCTACCGTCGAACGGTGAACCCCCCGTCACGCCGCTCTCTCGCGTCGGTCCTGGGCCTCCTCGGCCTCGCACTGGCCGGGCTCGTCCCGGTCGCCGCCATCGCCGCGCAGGCACCCGACGGCGCACGCGTCGCTCCTACCGTGAGTGCGCACACGGTCCCGATGGGTCCGGCCTCGTCGAGCAACCCGTCGAACCCGCTCGCCGGCCGGGCGTGGGGGGTCTACGAAGGCTCGGCCGACCCGGCGTGGCTGCCGTACGTCCAGGCCGCCGGTGCCCGGAAGCAGGCCCTCGCCACGATCGCGCTCACGCCCAAGGCGAAGTTCTTCGGCGCCTGGATCTCCGACTCCGACATCGCCGCCAAGGTCCGTGAGTACGTCGACAACGCCTCCGGCGGCGACCCCGACGTCCTGGTCCAGCTCACCCTGTTCCGGATGGTGCCGTGGGAGAACGAGGCCTGCACGCGCCTGCCCAGCAGGGCCGAGCGCACGTCGTACAAGAGGTACGTCGACTCCGTCGCCCGCGCGCTGGGCGACCAGCGCGCTGCCGTCGTCCTCCAGCCGGACGGGCCGTTCCTGCAGTGCGTACCGCATCGCTCGTCGGTCCCCGCACACCTGCTGGCCTACGCCGCCCGCACCCTGTCGGCCCAGCCGCACGTGTCGGTGTACGTCGAGATGGGCTCGGCCGACTGGTTCCGCGACCGGCCCGCGGACGCGGTGCGGATGCTCGAGCAGGCGGGCGTCGCCGACGCCCGCGGCTTCGCTCTCGACACCTCACACTTCGACTCTGTCGCGCGGCAGATCGACTTCGGGGAGAACATCGTCAACGCCCTGGCCGCGGACGGGATCGCACACCGCCACTTCGTGATCGACACCTCGGACAGCGGCCATGCCTTCACCGGCGCGTGGTACCACGCACACCACCCCCGGCTCCCGCTCGGCTACGCCAAGCCGTGTCGCTCGGCCGGTCAGCGCCACTGTGTGGCCCTCGGCATCCCGCCGACCACCGACGTCGGCGCCGCAGCCTGGGGGCTGTCCGCCGCCCGCGCGGCCACGGCCGAGCGGCTCGTAGACGGCTACCTGTGGGTCAGCCGCCCCTGGCTCGCCCACCAGTCAGGCTCGTTCAGCATGGCGCGCGCGCTCGCCGAGGTCCGCTACTCGCCGTACCGGTAGGGGCGGTGCGAGGGCCGCAACGAGGTCGTCGGCCGACGGCCACGCCCTGCTCAGCCCGGTCCGATCGACGTCGCGGTGGTCGACCATACTGAGCGCCATGCTCTCTCGCTGGTTCGGTCCGCCCGCCATGTCGGACATCGACCGTGTCCTGCCGCCTGCGGTTCGCGCCGATCGTCGTCATCGCATCGTGGTGGTGCTCGCCGGCGACCAGCGAGAGGTGGACGCGCTCAAGATCGAGCGGAGTCCGTGGGCGCAAGCACGGGTGGTTCCGATCGTCGGGCGTTCAGTGGCCGAGTCGCACGACGAGCTCGCGGCGCTGCCGGAGGTCGGGCTGGTCGTCGACACCCGGAGGTCGTCGGACGCCGTGCAGCTGGGCACGTTCGAGCGGCTGTTCTTCCACCTGGATCCCAAGGGCGCCTGGGTTGCTCTCCGCCCGCCCCGGCGCGCGCACACACCCGAACCTCTGGTGGAGCGGGTCGAGGCTCTCGCCGACAAGGCGTCGCGACGTCGGTTGCGGAAGTCCTGGCGCGGTCCCCTCGCTGCCGTGGGTGACGTGCAGGTCACGTCGCGCATCGTCGTGATCCGGAAGCGGAGGCGGCACCTGCTGCGGTTGCGCGACAGCGAGGCGCTCCCCCTGCTGCCGAGCCGCGAGCCGGGACTGCACACCACCGAGATCGCGCGCCTCGAGGGCGGCGTCCTCGACAACACGGGTCTGGTCACCGAGTACGGCGGCTCCCCGGACCCGCACGTGCCCGATCTGCTGCCGTACCCCGTGCACGAGGTCCGCCGGTACGACGGTCCTGTGCACAGCCCACGTGCCGCCTTCCTCCGCCACGGTCGGACCGCCCTCCCGGAGTCGTTCCGATGGCACCTCACCCCGGACCGGAAGACCAACGGCCTCGTCAACGTCGACGAGAACTTCGGGCTTCTCAAGAACCACGACAAGGGCCCGACGCTCGAGGGGTCCTACTTCCCCTTCTTCTACAACAACCCCGGCCACTTCGGGCACCTGATGACGGAGGCGCTGGCGAGGCTGTGGGCGTGGGAGCCCGCCAAGGCGGCCGACCCGTCGCTGAAGCTCCTCTGTCGCTTGCACCCGTCGAGGGACCAGACGCCCGAGCGGCGCCTGGAGACGACGTTGCTCCCCGCCTTCGGCATCCCCCGTGAGGACATCGTGTTCGTCAACGGGCCGGTGAGCCTGACGAGCATGGTCGGCTGCACCCCGATGTGGCACAACGCGCCGCCCTTCTACGTGCACCCCGCGATCCTCGACATCTGGGGCCGGCTCCGCACCGGGTTGATCGGGACCGACCCGGTCTCCGTGGCCCCGAAGATCTTCGTGACCCGCCGCGAGGGCAAGCGCGGGTGCAGCAACTTCCCCGAGGTCGAGGCCCTCTTCGCTGCCCACGGGTTCGAGATCGTCACTCCCGAGAAGCTGAGCGTGCCCGAGCAGGTGGCGATGTTCGCCGGGGCGCGCGTGGTCGCCGGGTTCGGTGGCGCGGGCATGTTCAACCTGGTCTACTCCCAGGCCGTCGAGACCGTCATCGTCCTGGACCAGTGGGCCTACCAGGCACGCAACGAGCACCTGTTCGCCGCGGTCCACCAGGCGCGCTTCCACTGCTTCTGGAACAAGCCGGCGAGGGATCACCCACCGGGAGGCTTCTCCTACCGCGCCCACCAGAGCCGCTGGACGTTCGACTTCGAGAGCAACGGGGAGCAGTTGCGTCAGGTGCTCGAAGGGCTGGTTGAATGACCGCCATGGCATCCGGCCCCGTGGACCCCGACTTCCTGATGAGCTACGCCCGCCGCGACGGCGACGCCGTACGCCTCGTGCTGGCGCTGCCGGACGACGCGGAGGTCGCCGGACCACAGGTCTTCGTGCGTTTCGAGCAGCAGGACACCGGCTTCCGAGCCGCGGCGACCCTGACGCGTGCCAAGGGTGCGGCCCGGGTGGAGGTCTCGGTGCCGCGGGAGCGGCTCCCCGACGGGGTGTGGCACCTCAAGCTCCGTGATCAGGACGCGCTGCGCAACCTGCGTGCCCGCATCCTGCTCCACGGCGACCAACCGGTGGCCCTGCTGTTCGGCAAGACCTCCAACATCACCTGAGCGTCGGTCCTCAGCGCGGGGTCGCCAGTCCGGCCCCGGCCAGCAGGCCGGCCACCTCGGGGCGCGCCTCGGCGTCGGGCAGCTCACGCAGCCGCCGCAGCTCGTCCCAGATCGGCGACTCCAGGAGGCGCACGGGGTCGAGCGCACGGCTCCGGCGGAGCACCTCCTTCGGGACGTCCTGCGGGTCCGGAACGGCGTAGGACTCGACGAGGTCGTCGTACGCCGCGGCCAGCGAGGTGGACGAGCTGTCGGGCAGGAGGATGACGGCGGTGCCGGTCGGCTGGGTGTCGATCTCGAGGCACACGAGGTCCGGGCGCAAGGTCCTCAGCGCCTCGACGACCTTGTAGACGTCGCCGGCCCACGCCCCGTGCGACCGCGCGAGGTCGCGGTCGCGCGCCCCCTCGACCTGGATCCGCGGCAGCATGTCGTCGAGCACGATCACCGAGGCTGCGTGCGTGTACCGCTCGGTGTTGATGAAGTCGCGCAGGGCGTACTCCGCGAGGTGCATGCCGTCGATGAACGCGAGGTCGACCGCGGTGCCGTCGAAGTGAGCCATGGCCTCGTCCGAGGCGAAGAACTCGTCGCTCGTCTCCCGCACGAGCTGCAGGTCGCAGTGCAGTCCTTTGACCACCCGGAAGAAGGGGTCGACGCCGATGGAGCGGGTCCGCGAGAGGCCCATGCTGACCCCGGTGCTGACTCCGATCTCGAAGTACGTCCGTGGTCGCAAAAGGTCATGGAGACCGGAGAGCAGAGCGTGTCGTCGCACGGCCCGGACGCTATCACCGGGGAAGGGACCGGACGCCCGCGGTCGGTTCACGGGTCGGGACCGGCCCTCGGTAGCATCCCTCTCCATGCTCCGGCGCTGGTTCGGCCACCCCACGATGGCCGACATCGATCGGGAGCTCCCGCGCAGCCTCCGGCGCCATCGCCGACGCCGCATCGTGGTGGTGGTAGCGCGCGATCCTCGCCAGGTGACCAGGCTCCGGATCAGCGAGAGCCGGTGGGGGCACGCCCGCGTCGTACCCGTGATCGGTGGTTCCTCGGCACAGCTGCATCGCGAGCTGGCGGCACTCGGGCGGGTCGCCCTCGTGGTGGACGTCCGTGGCTCGTCGGGCCCGGAGCAGCTGAGCGGGTTCGAGCAGAACTTCTTCCACCTGCCTCCGCACAGTGCCTGGGTGAGCCTCCGCAGGTCGGGGCCGTCGAGGTCAGACGAACCCATGGTCGACCTGGCCCGCCGGATCGCGGACCGGTCGTCGCGCCGCCGGCTGGAGAAGTCGTGGCGCGAGCATGCCCGGTCGGTCGCCGACGTGCGGGTGACGCGGGACATGGTGGTGATGAGCAAGAGGAGGAAGCACCTGTTGCGGCTCAGCGAGGCCGAGGCTCCTGGCGTGCTCCGCAGCCGGGAGCCCGGTCTGAGGGTCACGCAGATCGCGCGGCTCGACGCCGGCGTCCTGGACACCGAGGGCCGGATGCACGACTACGGCGTGGAGCCGGACCTCGAGGTACCCGCCGTGCTCCGGTACCCCGAGCACACGGTGTGGCGCTACGAGGGTCGGGTCCACCTGCCCCGGCACCCGCTGGCCCACCACGGCCGAAGCGTCCTCCCGGACTCCTTCCGCTGGCACCTCGACCCGGAGCTCGCGGCCCCGGGCGTCGTCAACGTCGACGGGCACTTCGGCGTGCTCCGGAGCAACGAGAAGGGCCCTACGTACGAGGGGTCCTACTTCAACTTCCTGTACGGCAACCCGGGTCACTTCGGGCACCTGATGACCGAGGCGCTGGCGAGGCTCTGGGGCTGGTGGCCGGCCAAGGAGGCGGATCCCTCCTTGAAGATCCTGCTCCGGCAACGTCCCGGGGTGGACGCGCCCGACTGTCCTGAGGCGCGCCTGCTGCCTGCCTTCGGCATCGCTCCCGAGGACATCGTGTGGGTCGACGGCCCGGTCACCGTGACCAGGCTCGTCGGCTGCACCCCGATGTGGCACAACGCGCCGCCCTTCTACGCCCACCCGGCGATCCGCGAGACCTGGAGCCGGCTCCGCATCGGCCTGATCGGGAGTGAACCGGTGGACGAGGTTCCACCGATCTTCGTGACGCGTCGCCAGTGGAACCGTCCGTGCAGCAACGTCGAGGAGGTGGAGCGCTTCTTCTCCGAGCGCGGCTTCCGCATCGTCGTCCCCGAGGAGCTCAGTGTCACCGAGCAGGTGGCGATGTTCGCCGGTGCGCGCGTGGTCGCAGGCTTCGGTGGGGCCGGCCTGTTCAACCTGGCCTACGCGGAGTCGGTCGAGACCGTCATCGTGCTGAACCAGTCGGCGTACCACGCTCGCAACGAGCACCTGTTCGCCGCCGTCCAGGGTGCCGAGCTGCACAGCTTCTGGAGCAGCCCGCTGCTCGAGCATCCACCGGGTGGCTACTCGCAGCACGCCCACCAGAGCCCCTGGACGTTCGACTTCGAGCAGAACGCCGAGCCGCTCGACCGGTTGCTCGGGCGCCTGGTCCCGTGACGGTCGTGCCGGCGTACGGCGCGGGGGACGGGCTGTGGGTACGGGCGCGCCCGGAGGTATTCGAAACCCCAACCTTCTGATCCGTAGTCAGATGCTCTATCCGTTGAGCTACGGGCGCATGCCCCCGCCGGGTGGAAGCCCCGACGAGGACTGCACGAGGATAGCCGACCCGCCGTACGGCGCCGAATCCGTATCCCGCTGGCCTCGCGGGCGTCCCCGCGAGGCGTCCGGGACCGGCTGTGGGCGGGGTGTGACCCGTGCCACTGACCCTTGATCGATCCAATATGTCAGGACTCCTGACACCGGTAACGTCCGCCCCACAGTCGGGCGACAACGACGCCGGCCGATCCGCGACAACTTCACGTTCACCCCGTCGGAAGACGGTCCGGTGGCCCATCTCGGGCTTGCAGGCACGGTGGCCACCGCGACGTACGAGAGGGACAGCCGTACATGAGCCTCGACACCCAGGACTCCACCACCACCGATCAGACCGCCCCGACGACCCACCAGGGAATCCTCGACTTCGTCTCCGAGGTCGCGGCGATGACCACGCCGGACCGGATCCACTGGTGCACCGGCTCCGACGAGGAGTGGACGGAGATCACCGACACCCTCGTCGCCACGGGCACGTTCACGCGCCTCGACCCGGCCAAGAAGCCGAACTCGTTCCACTGCGCCTCCGACCCCTCCGACGTGGCGCGCGTCGAGGACCGCACCTTCATCTGCTCCCTGGACGAGAAGGACGCCGGGCCCACCAACAACTGGATGGACCCGCACGAGATGAAGGCGATCATGCGCGGGCTCTACGCCGGCTGCATGAAGGGCCGCACGATGTACGTGATCCCGTTCGTGATGGGGCACCTCGAGGCGGACCAGCCGATGTTCGGCGTGGAGATCACCGACTCGGCGTACGTCACCGCCTCGATGCGCGTGATGGCCCGCATGGGCACCAACGTCCTGCGCCGGATGGAGGAGCTCGACGCCGCGTTCGTCCCGGCCCTGCACTCGGTCGGCATGCCACTCGCCGACGGTCAGGCCGATGTCGCGTGGCCGTGCAGCGAGACCAAGTACATCGTGCAGTTCCCCGAGGAGCGCGCGATCTGGTCCTACGGCTCCGGGTACGGCGGCAACGCGCTGCTCGGCAAGAAGTGCTACGCCCTGCGCATCGCCAGCGTCATGGCGCGCGACGAGGGCTGGCTGGCCGAGCACATGCTGATCCTCAAGCTCACCTCTCCCCAGGGCGTCACCAAGTACGTCGCAGCCGCGTTCCCGAGCGCCTGCGGCAAGACCAACCTGGCCATGCTCGCCCCGACGATCCCCGGCTGGAACGTCGAGTCGATCGGCGACGACATCGCCTGGATGCGGATCGGTGAGGACGGCCGCCTGTGGGCGGTCAACCCCGAGTACGGGTTCTTCGGCGTCGCGCCCGGCACCAACGAGCACACCAACCCGAACGCGATGCGGACCATCAACATCGGCAACTCGGTGTTCACCAACGTCGCGCTCACCGACGACGGCGACGTCTGGTGGGAGGGCCTGGAGAACACCCCGGCCCACGCCACCTCCTGGAAGGGTGAGCCCTGGACGCCCGACAGCGACGAGCTGTCCAGCCACCCCAACAGCCGCTACTGCACGCCGATCAAGCAGTGCCCGATCCTCGCCGCCGAGTACGACGACCCGCGCGGCGTCCCGATCGACGCCATCCTCTTCGGTGGTCGCCGGAAGACGACGATCCCGCTGGTGACCGAGGCCCGCGACTGGACCCACGGCACGTTCATGGGCGCAACCCTGAGCTCGGAGACCACCGCTGCGGCGACCGGCGAGGTCGGCGTCGTACGACGCGACCCGATGGCGATGCTGCCGTTCATCGGCTACCACGCGGGCGACTACCTCAACCACTGGATCACCGTCGGCAAGGAGAACGACGCGGCGAAGCTGCCGAAGATCTTCTACGTCAACTGGTTCCGCCGCGACGACGACGGCGGCTTCCTGTGGCCGGGCTTCGGCGAGAACAGCCGCGTCCTGAAGTGGGTCATCGAGCGCATCGAGGGCACCGCAGCGGCTGTCGAGACACCGATCGGCCACGTGCCGGCGCCGGGCTCGCTCGACGTCGACGGACTCGACATGACCGAGGAGCAGGTCCGCCAGGCCCTCGCGGTCGACGCCGAGGAGTGGAAGGCCGAGATCCCGCAGATCCAGGAGTGGTTCGAGAAGTTCGGCGAGCAGCTGCCCGCCGTGCTCTGGACCGAGCTCGACGGTCTCAAGGCGCGCCTGGGGGTGTGACCCCGAGGGCGTGACCCGCCCATCACACATCTCCGCACGTCTGCACGACTCCGTGACGACGTACGCCGGGTATGTGCGACGATGCGAGGGTGCGCGGATACCGAGGTGAGCGGTGACCGAGCTCGGCCCTCAGGAGCGCGAGCTCTTCGAGAAGGTGGCGACTCCGCTGTACGAAGAGGCCACCGTGAGCGGGGGGCTGCTCGAGTCGGACCCGCGGCTGGCACCGGACGGGGAGCTGCGTCCGGCCCTCGACCTGCTGGTCTCGCTCAACGTCCTCGTCCACGACCGCTCGACCAACCGGTACCTGCCGGTCGACCCCTCGACGGTGTCGTCCCACGTGGTCAGCCCGATGAGCCAGCAGGGCGCCGTGCTCCTCAACGAGTCCTCGGAGTGGGCGCGCGCCTTCGGCCACCTGTCCCAGTCGTGGCGGCGCTCGCCGTCGTCATCGCGGGGGCCGATCACCGAGTTCCACCAACGTGCGATCGGCACCTTCATCGAGGGCGCCGTCCGCGAGGCCGAGACGGAGCTGCTGACGGCGCAGCCGCAGGCCGCTCGTGACAGTGCCCAGGTCTCGCGTGCGTCGCGGCTCTCGGTCGCGGCTCAGCGAGAGATCGCCGCGCTCGATCGCGGCGTGAAGATGCGCACTCTCTACCAGCACAGCGCGCGGCGGCATGCGCCCACCCGCAAGTACGTCGCCGAGGTCACCGAACACGGTGCGGAGGTGCGGACCCTCGACGAGTTCTTCAACCGGATGATCGTCATCGACCGTCGCCTGGCGATCATCCCGGGGGCACCGGACCTCAGCGTCGCGATCGCGATCCGCGAGCCCGGTCTGGTCACCTACCTCGTCGACGTCTTCGAGCGGGCCTGGGAGCGAGCGAGATCCTTCAGCAACACCGAGCGCACGATGATGCACGACATCGCCAAGGAGCAGCGGGCGATGACGATCCGGATGCTGATCGAGGGCCACTCCGACCCGGTCAGCGCCAAGCGGCTCGGGGTCAGCGCTCGTACCTTCGCGGCGTACGTCGCGGACCTCAAGGAGGAGTACGACGCGGAGACCCGGTTCCAGCTCGGCTACACGATGGGGCAGGCCGGCGTCTCGGGCCTCGAGGAGGACGAGGAGTAACACCGTCCCGCCGCCGTAAGGCAGCGAAACGGGACGGGGCCCGGAGGCCCCGCCCCATTTCTGGTGCTCGAGACGGCCTGTGGGGGTGGCACTGAGGGTCAGCGGCCCTTGGGGGGTGGGTCGCTGACCCTGTCCCGAGTCGTCGAATCGTCTGTGGTGGTTGTCCTGTCGTTGTCGTCCTGGGCGGCTCTCAGCGGCCGGCCCTCACGCAGCCCGGGCACCCCCACGTGGTGTCCCCAGCAGCGTGCGCGGGTGCAGTGATCCCGAGAACACCGAAGCTCAGCATCGCCGTCACGACCATGAGACCGACCTTGCGCATGTTCTTCATCCTCACGTCAGTTCCTCCCTGTGGGCACTCGTCACCCGTCTACAGTGTGATGCCCCGAGGCAGGGCGCGGTAAACGGGCGATGGGTCAAATAGTTGCAATGCAACTTCTTGCAACTTCGCCGGCACGGGGACCCAACGCAGCTTTCGGTCCTCCACACTACGACACAGGCCTCGTCGACAGCTGCGACGAGGCCCGTGTCGCTGGCGGAGGCGGCGGGATTTGAACCCGCGAGAGGTTTAACCCTCAACCCGCTTAGCAGGCGGGCGCCATAAACCGGACTAGGCGACGCCTCCCGACAGCGTGCACAGGTTACAAGCAGCGATCGCCGGGCACCCAATCAGGCCGGATCGGTCTCCGGAGGGGTATGTGCGTCGCGTAGCCGGCGGCGTACGTCGCGGGCGACGACGTCCGGATCCGCGGCCAGGGTCGCCATCGGCAGGCGTGTCAACCGGCCGTCGTCGAGCCTGAGGACGAGGCACGGCTCGCCGCCCGGGCTCGCGGCGACCGCCTCGTCGACCCTCGACCACGGAGCGGCCTGGACGCCGACACCCGACAGCAGCCGTACGGCGTACCCCTGGTCGGTGAGCCGGAGGGCGTCGGCTCGACGCAGCAACCACCAGGCCCACACCGCGACGCCGCCCAACCCGGCCACCGCCACGACCCCGGCAGGCACCCAGCCGGCTCCCGTCAGCAGCCCGATCACGGTCGCGACGACGACGAGAACGCCCAGCGTCACCAGGCTGCGGCCGACCAAGCGAGCGCCCAGGGCCGGAGCCAGGCGGTACGACGTGTCGCGGTCGGTCTCGGTCACGGGGCGATTCAACCGGGCGGGTGTCCACGGGGCGAAACCGACGCTCCCAACTCTTGCCCCGGCGCACCGAACGGTTCACAGTGGTCCCCTGGGTCGGCCAGCAGCGGGAGGCCTCCATGGCGGCGACGACGGACTCCTTTCTCGATCTGCTGCGGCCTGAGCACATCCACGACAACGTCGAGGCCTGGCGTTGGACCGTGCGGCGGCGGCTGGTGCCGGTGCGCGACCGCCTGCACGCCGAGCCGCTCCACAAGCGCGATGCCTGGCTGTCGGCGCGAGCCGCCTGCGTCGTCCGTGAACGCGACTCGCTGCTCGCGCGGCTCAACCTGCTCTCCCACGAGGTGCTCGTCGCCGACGACGTCGACGAGGTTGCCGTCCAGCTCGGCCGGCTCCTGGTCGACATCGAGCACCACCGCCAGCGGCTCCACGACCTCGCCTACGACGACGTCGAGATCGAGATCGGCGGCTCGGAGTAGTCCGAGGTCACCGTGTCGCCGCCTAGACTCGGCGCGGCGCGCCGCCTCTCGCGAGAGCAGGCGTGCTCGGAGGGGTGCCGGAGTGGCCGATCGGAACCGCCTTGAAAGCGGTCGCTGGCAGAGATGTCAGCCGCGGGTTCGAATCCCGCCCCCTCTGCTGTCGCACTCGTCGTCCAGGTGCGGTCCGTCCCAGGTGGACAGGCAGAAGGGATGGCCGGCCGGGTCGGCGTACACCAGGCAGTGATCGGAGTTCGGCTGGAAGTCGAGCCGAGTGGCGCCGGCGGCGACCGCGCGGGCTCCGGTCGCTTCGAGGTCGTCGACGTAGAAGTCGAGGTGCATCTGCATGGGTACGACGGCACCGGGCCACACCGGTGGGCGGAACTCGTCGACCTGCTGGAACGCGATGAAGCCGTTCGGCCCGGAGACTGTCGCCCAGTGCTCGCTCCCCTTCGTGACCCCGCCGGTGAGCTGGGCGTAGAACCTCGCGAGGGCCAAGGCGTCGGGCGCGTTCACCGTGGTCACGCTGAGCCTGATGTCGTCGGACATCACTCGATCTCCATGGCCTGGTAGGCCGGGGTGAGCTCGTCCCAGCGTCGGCGCCACGCCGGTGCCGACGTCTGCTCCGTCCAGCGCTCGGCGTGGGCCGGCGTGTTCCCTGCCAAGGACCGCCCGAGATCCTCCAGATGCGCCTGCCACCCGGCCCCGTGCAGGTACAGGTTGGCCACGGGCAGCCCACGCTCCTCGACCACCAGCCGGGTCTGCGATCCCTCCTGGGTCAGCCACGCCTCCATCTGCGACTCGTCGTCCGTGCCCGGCTCCATGGTGAGGAGCAGATGATGCGGTGCGTCGCACACCTCGACCCGCCCCGGACCGGTCCAGGTGCTGGTGAAGACGGCATGGATCGTGCCGCCGACGTGCAGGTCGCCGGAGACCTCCGCGATCCAACGTGCGAGACGCTCCGGCGTCGTACACGCCTCCCACAGGTCGTCGATGTCCGTGTCGTAGACGTCCTCGACGCGCACCGCGCCGTGAGTCTGGTCCAGCGCCCGCATCGTCCCGATGATGTTCACCTTCGCGCCTTCTTCCCTCGAGTGATCTCCGTGTGAAGGGCGTCGAGCCGGCTCCGCCAGAGCACGCGGTACTCCTCCAGCCACTCGTCCACCTCGATGAGCGCCTCCGGACGGAGGCTGTAGATCCGGCGCTGCGCCTCGTGACGTACGTCGACCAGCCCGGCCTCGCGCAGCACCCGCAGATGCCGGGACACTCCCGGACGAGCGATCGGGAGCGCCTCGGCCAGCTCTCCCGCGCTCGCCGGATGAGAGCGCAGGATCTCCAGCACCGTTCGCCGGCTCTCGTCCGCCAACGCGTGCAGCACCGCATCCATGTAGTGAATGTAACGGATCAGGTACGTACCCGCAAGGTTACGCACGGCAGCTGTGTGCCCTTGCCGGATGCGCGACGTGGGACGTCCGGAGCCACGACCGGGAAGTTGTTGCCTGTTCAACTAGTCGCGCGTAGCCTCGGAACGGAGTCGGCTCATCGTTTTCAAGCATCGGGATTGGAAGGGGCACACCATGAGCACCTGGCAGCTCGACCCGTACCACACGCAGGTGGAGTTCGCGGCGAAGCACCTGGGCATGATGACCGTCCGTGGTCACTTCGCAGACGTGACGTCCACGGCCGACATCGACCCGGACCACCTGGAGAAGATGCACCTCGAGGTCACCATCCAGGCGGCCAGCATCAAGACCCATCACGAGACTCGCGACAAGGACGTGCGCGGGGAGAACTTCCTGGACACCGACAACTTTCCGGTGATGACGTTCGCGAGCACCGACGTCGAGCCGACCGGCGATGACCGCTACACCGTGACCGGTGATCTGACGATCAAGGGCAACACCCGGTCGGTCGCGCTGCAGATGACCAGGCTCGGCGAGTTCAACGACCCGATGATGGGCCACCGGATCGGCTACAGCGGTCAGGCGACGATCAACCGCAAGGACTTCGGCCTGACCTTCAACCCGGTGCTGGACGGACGGTTCGTCGTCAGCGACGAGATCGTCATCACGCTCGAAGGCGAGCTGGTCGAACAAGCCGAGGAGACAACGGACACCTGAGTCCACCACGACACACGGCGGACCGGTCACGACCGCGTCCGTGGGACCGGTGGTGGACCCAGGGCCCCAGAGGTCGTTGACTCCTCCCATGGACTCACAGGAGCTGATCAGTCGGGAGATCGCCGAGATCCATGCGGCCGCGACCCCGCGGACTCCGGATCCGGCCGCGCCTCGGCTGGACTTCCCGCCGTACCGGAGCTCGCTCCTGCGGCACCCCACCAAGGACCTCCGCCACGCCGACCCCGAGGGCGTCGAGGTCGTGGCGCCGGTCTTCGGGCACTCCGACGTCGCCCCGCTCGAGGCCGACCTCACGGTGCAGGCCGCGGGTGAGCCGGTGGGCGAACGGATCACGGTCGCCGGTCGGATCCTCGACAGCGACGGGCGTCCGGTACGCCGGCAGCTCGTCGAGATCTGGCAGGCCAACGCCGCGGGGCGGTACGTGCACAAGGGCGACCAGCACCCCGCCCCGATCGACCCGGCCTTCACCGGCGTCGGTCGCTGCCTGACGGGGGACGACGGCGGGTACCGGTTCACCACCATCAAGCCCGGCCCCTACCCGTGGCGCAACCATCACAACGCCTGGCGGCCCGCCCACATCCACTTCTCCCTGTTCGGCACCGACTTCACCCAGCGGCTCATCACGCAGATGTACTTCCCCGGTGATCCCCTGTTCGCGCTGGACCCGATCTACCAGTCGATCACCGACCAGCAGGCGCGGGACCGGCTGGTCGCCGCCTACGATCACGAGCAGTCCAGCCACGAGTGGTCGATGGGCTACCGCTGGGACATCGTCCTGACCGGGAGCCACGCCACCCCCTTGGAGCAGGAGGATCCGCTGTGACGCTCGCACCGACGCCCGGCCAGACCATCGGGCCCTTCTTCCACTACGCGCTCCCGTTCGACCATGACCGCGAGCTGGTGCCCGCCGGCGCCCCGGGGGCCGTGCGGCTGCACGGCTACGTGCGCGACGGCGCGGGCGAGGGGCTGCCCGACGCGATGCTCGAGATCCGTCAGGCCGACGCCGAGGGCGTCGTACCCGAGGTGGAGGGCTCGCTCCGCCGGGACGGCACGGTCTTCACGGGGTGGGGTCGGTCTCACACGGATCCGAACGGGCACTACTGGTTCTCCACCCTCGAACCGGGGGCGACGAGCGCAGGCCGACCGCGGTACATCGCGGTGACGGTGTTCGCGCGCGGCCTGCTCGATCGTCTCTTCACCCGGGTCTACCTCCCCACCGAGCCGGAGGCGCTGGCGGACGACCCGTTGCTGTCCACGTTGGACGACGCGGACCGGGCTCGACTGACCGCGGTCCGCGATGGGGCGGCCAGCTTGCGCTTCGACGTGCATCTGCAAGGGCCGGACGAGACGCCGTTCCTGTCCTTCCCCCGGCACCGTCGCTGATGTCGCTGCTCGAGCCGGGCTCGACCCGCGCCCACGGGGTGGCCGACGACGCCGCCCTCGTCGCGGCGATGGTGCGCGTGGAGCTCGCCTGGTACGACGTGCTCGTCGCCCAGGGCGTCGCGAGCACCGACCAGGCCGCGCGCGTGGCCCGCGCCGTGGGTGGATGGAAGCCGGATGTCGAGGGGCTGGTCGACGCCGCCGAGGCCGCCGGCAACCCCGTCGTACCTTTCGTGGCGGCGCTGCGCCGAGAGGTCCATGACGAGGGCGCGGCAACGCAGCTCCATCGTGGGCTGACGAGCCAGGACGTGCTGGACAGCGCCTTGATGCTGCTGGCCCGGGATGCGCTCGTGCGGGCCGGTGACGACCTGGTGGCGATGGGCGGTCGTCTGGCCGAGCTGGCTGCGGAGCACCGCACGACCGTCATGGCTGGTCGGACGCTGACCCAGCACGCGGTCCCGGTCACCTTCGGTCTGGTCTGTGCCCAGTGGCTGACGGGTTTCCAGGACGCCCTCGACGAGGTGAACGCGACCGCGTCCGGCCTGCCCGTGCAGTGCGGTGGCGCCGCCGGCACGCTCTCCTTGGCTGCCGACGTGCTGCCGGACGCGGCGACGGCCGCGCACGAGCTGGCCGGAGCCCTCGGCCTGGCCGCGCCCGCCCTGCCGTGGCACACCCGGCGGAGACCGGTGTCCCGGCTGGGGGACTGTCTCGTCGGGGTGGTCGACTCGGTGGGCCCGGTGGCGTCGCAGGTCGCGCTTCTGAGCCGCCCGGAGATCGGTGAGCTGAGCGAGGGCCAGGCACCGGGGCGGGGCGGATCCTCCACGATGCCGCACAAGCACAACCCGGTACTGAGCGTGCTGGTCCGTGCCGCCGCCCTGCAGGCGCCACTCCTCGGGGCGCAGCTCCACCTGGCCGCCGCACAGGCAGTCGACCAGCGCCCCGACGGCGCCTGGCACGCCGAGTGGCCGTCCCTGGCGAGGCTGCTCCGTCTCACGGTCACCGCCACGTCGCAGATGCGGCAGCTCCTCGACGGGCTCGAGGTCCATCCGGACGTGATGTCGTCCCGAGCGAGTACGGCGGTGGGCGAGCTGCTCGCCGAGCGCGACGGCGCCGACGCGGTCGCGCCCGACGCCGACCCGGCGTCGTACCTCGGGCTGAGCGACGCTTTCAT
This sequence comes from uncultured Actinomycetota bacterium, assembly GCA_963761515.1. Classification (GTDB taxonomy): domain Bacteria; phylum Actinomycetota; class Actinomycetes; order Propionibacteriales; family Nocardioidaceae; genus Nocardioides. The sequence goes on along the minus strand of CAVXHO010000031.1, from coordinate 74,914 downwards.
CGACAGCGCCCTGGACCGATGGCGAGCCCGTGGCTGACCCCGTCCTGCTCGTCGGGGCCGGCCTCGGCACCACCGTGGCCGGCCTGTGGAGCCGCTGTGCCTCACTGATCGGGCACGTGGAGGTGGTGGGCATCGAGCTCCCCGGCCACGGCCACAGCCCGCCGGCGACGGGCGACCTGACAGTGGAGTCGCTGGCCGACGTCGTCCGCGACCGGGCGGCGGAGTTCGGGGATCGCCCGGTCTGGTACGCGGGAGTGTCGCTGGCCGGAGCAGTCGGCCTCGCCCTGACCCTCGAGCCGGGCCCGGTCCGCGGTGTGGCCGCCCTGGCTGCGGCGTCGCGGATCGGCGAGCCGCCGATGTGGCTCGAGCGGGCCGAGCTGGTGCGCCGCGGAGGCACAGCGGTCACGGTGGCCGGCAGCTCCGAGCGCTGGTTCGCACCTGGGTTCGCAGCCCGAGATCCCGAGACCATGGGGAACATGCTCCGAGAGCTGACGGAGGTCGACGCGGAGTCCTACGCCGCCTGCTGCGCTGCGCTCGCGGCGTACGACCTGCACGACCGGGTCGCGGAGGCGAGGGTCCCTGTCCTCCTCGGCCGGGGCGAGCACGACGTCGTCGTGTCCGCCGACGTCTGGGCGCGGGACGCCGCCGGCTTGCCAGAGGTCACGACCGTGCTGTTCCCGGGCTGCGGGCACCAACCACCTGCCGAGGACCCGACCCGCGTGGCCGAGGTGCTCACGGACTGGATCCACGAAGGAGTGTCATGACCCCCAGCGATCGGTTCGACGACGGCATGGAGGTCCGCCGAGAGGTCCTCGGCGACGACTACGTGGCCGAGGCATCGCAGCGAGCGACGCCGTTCACGGCCGACTTCCAACGGTTCATCACCGAGACGGCGTGGGGCTCGGTGTGGACGCGACCGGGCTTGGACCGTCGGACGCGCAGCGCCATCACGATCACCGCCCTGGTGGCTCACGGCCACTGGGACGAGCTCGCCCTGCACGTGGTCGCCGCTCGCCGTAACGGCCTGTCGGAGGACGAGATCGGAGAGGTGCTCCTGCACACGGCTGTCTACTGCGGTGTGCCGGCGGCCAACCACGCCTTCGCGATCGCCCGCGACGCACTGGCGGCGGCCACCGAGCCCCCGGACGGCCCATGACCGAGGAGACCGTGACGCGCACCAGGGTCGGGATCGTCGGCGCAGGACCGGCGGGCCTGATGCTGTCGCACCTCCTCCACCGCGCCGGCATCGACGCGGTGAACGTGGACAACCGGACCCGGCACGAGATCGAGACCACCGTGCGCGCCGGCATCCTCGAGGCCGACAGCGTGCGACTGCTCACCGAGACGGGCGTCTCCGACCGGGTCCTCCACGACGGCCACGCGCACGACGGCATCGCCCTGCGCTTCCACGGGGAGAGCCACCGGATCGACTTCAAGAACCTGGTCGGCGAGTCCGCCTGGCTCTATCCCCAGACCGACGTCTTCGTCGACCTCGCCGACGCGCGGGACCGCGACGGCGGCGACGTCCGGTTCGGGATCAGGGACACCCGGATCGCCGACGTCACCGGCGACACCCCGGCGATGCTGTTCACCGACGCACGTGGCGCGGCCCACGAGGTCCGGTGCGAGGTGATCGTCGGCGCCGACGGCTCGCACAGCATGTGCCGTCAGCAGCTGCCGGAGACGCAACGGCGGATGTACTCCAAGGAGTACCCCTTCGCCTGGTTCGGGTTCCTCGTCGAGGCCCCTCCCAGCGCACCCGAGCTGGTCTACACGCACAGCGACCAGGGCTTCGCGCTGGTCAGCCAGCGCACGTCGAGCATGCAACGCATGTACTTCCAGTGCGACCCCGACGAGGACGTGGCCGCGTGGTCCGACGACCGGATCTGGACCGAGCTCCAGGGTCGGGTCGCCGGTCCGGACGGGTTCGTCCTGAAGGAGGGCCCGATCAGCGACCAGACCGTGCTCCGCTTCCGCAGCCTCGTGTGTGAACCGATGCGGTACGGCAGCCTGCTGCTCGCCGGGGATGCCGCTCACACCGTCCCCCCGACCGGGGCGAAAGGGCTCAACCTGGCCCTGGCCGACGTGCGCATCCTCGCGACCTGCCTCGAGCGAGCACTCAACGACGGTGAACCGCAGGCTCTCGACGAGTACGGACCCCTGGCCCTGGACCGCGTCTGGCGCTCGCAGCACTTCTCCTACTGGATGACCCAGATGCTGCACGCGCTCCCGGACGGCGACCGGTACGACCGTCGCCGTCAGGTCGCAGAGCTGCGCAGCGTGGTCGGCTCCACGGCCGGCGCGACGTACCTGGCCGAGGGCTACACGGGCTGGCCGCAAGGCTGACGGCGCGACAAGGCGCCCACGCGCGTCGGTGCCGTCACGCGGGCCGACCCGGGCTGAGGACGAGGACGAGCGACCCGTCGTACGTCGGCTGGCTGCGCAGGTGGCCGTACGCGCGGTCCCAGGCACCGTCGGCGAGGTCCGAGTGGAGTCGTCGCACGTACTCGTCGGCGGTCGGCGCGTCGACGAAGCTCCAGGCGGAGCACGCAGTGCGGGCGCCTCGGTCCAGGAGCATCTCCGGTCGGCCGTAGTAGGCCTCGTTGAACCCGTCGACACAGTCGAGCGGGATCGGGACGTGCGACACCTCGACCTCACCGAGAACCCCGGTGATGGTCGCGATCTGCGGGTACCGGGCACCCTCGGCGGCGATGACGTCGGGTGCGTACTCGGCCAGCCAGAACAGGTCCAGCAGGGCGGGGTCGGCGGTCAGGATGGCGACAGGTCCACGGGTCACCCGTCGGAGCTCGCGGAGGCCCGCGGTCACGTCGTTCCACTGGTGCACGCTGAAGGTGGTCATGGCGGCATCGAACGTGTCGTCGGTGAAGGGCAGCGCCTCGGCCACCGCGTCGACGGCGGGTGCCAGGTGGCTCGGGCGTTGGCTCCGCATGGAGGCGGAGGGCTCGACGGGAGTCACGTCCCGGTCGAGCGGCTCGTAGGAGCCGGCGCCGGCACCGACGTTCACGACGGACCGGGCGGCCCCGAGCGCTCGGTCGATGACGGCGCCGATCCGTGGGTCGGGCCGGCGGTACGTCGAGTACGCGACGCCGATCTGCCCGTAGTCCGCATCGCCGGCGCTGCCGTCGTCCGACCTCATCACGACCGGCCCCTCGTCACTGCTCCTGCTCGGTCGGGCGGATCAGGATCTCGTTGACCGCGACACGACGGGGGCGGGTGACGATGTAGGCGATGGCGTCGGAGACGTCCTGTGCCTCGAGTCGCTCCATCTCGGCGAAACGCGCGCGGAGGGTCTCCAGGACCTCGGGCCGGTTGTGGCCGGCCAGCTCGGTGGCCACCGCACCCGGCTCGACCAGCGAGACGCGCACGTGGCGGCGTGTGACCTCTTGCCGCAGCGACTCGCTGAACGCACCCACGGCGTGCTTCGTGGCGTTGTAGACGCCGCTGCCGAGACGCACCTGCCGTCCGGCGACCGACGAGATGTTGACCAGGTCCGCGACCCGGCGGGGAGCGGTGTCGGCTGCCGCGATCAGGTGCGGCAGGGCAGCCTTCGCGCAGTAGAGCAGGCCGAGCACGTTGACGTGCACCATCTGCTCCCACTCCTCGACCGGAGCATCCGCGACCGGACCGAGCAGCATCACGCCGGCGTTGTTGACCAGCGTGTCGAGCCGACCCAGCTCGTCCGCGACGCGGGCGACCGCGGCCTCGGCCAGCTCCCGTTCGGTGACATCGGCCTCGACGACCACCACGCGGCGACCGGACTCCCTCAGCTCCGTCGCGAGCGTCTCCAACCGATCTCGGCGTCGCGCGACCAGCCCGAGGTCGGCGCCGAGCTCGGCGAACCGGCGAGCCGCCGCCTCACCGATCCCGCTCGACGCGCCCGTGACCATGACAGCGGTGCCTGCAAGAGGCTGCTCGGGGGACATACCCGAGACGCTACTCAGCGCGGTGCCGTGAGCTCCACGAGGATGTCGCCCTCCTGGACGACGTCGCCCGGAGCCACCTTGATCGCAGTGACCACACCGCCGATCTCCGCCAGGACGGGGATCTCCATCTTCATCGACTCCAGCAGGCACACCGTGTCACCGGCGGCGATCCTGTCGCTGACGGCGACCTCGACCACGATCACGTTGGCCACCATCTCGGCCAGGATCCGGACCGTCTGCTCGCGAGCCACGAGACCGAACCTAGTGGATACCCGCAGGTAGTCCGACAGGGCCGTCGACGGTCACCCGCCGTTCACCAGAGCGCGTAGGTGCGGCCGGGCTCCGGCCGGATGGCTGTGCGCTCCTCGGCCTCGGCGAGCCGCCGTCCGCGCGGACCGCTCGGTCGGGGGCCGGTCAGCCGCAGGTCGATCCGGATCAGGAGGTAGCCGATCAGCAGTCCGATCACCGCGCCGTACGCCGTCGCGAGCGTGGCCTCCAGGACGGTCCGCCCGGGATCGATGAGCGCGTAGGCGACGGGTGCGGTGAGGGCGACCCCGAACGCGCACACCCACCAGCCCTGGCGGCGCCGGGCGCGCATGTGGGTGCCCCAGGTCAGCGCGGGCACGCCGAGGAGCGCGACGATGGGGCGGGGGAAGGCGCCGAGGTGGTGGTGACTCCACCGGACCGCCTGGTCGAGGGAGTCGACCAGGCTCTCGGTGCCGTAGCGCCGCAGCAGCTCGGTGTACCCCAGGGTGAGCGCCAGCACCAGGCTGCCGCCGACCACGGTGAGCACACCGCGGGTGCCCAGCCCGTGCCATCCCGCGCCCAGCCTGAGGACGGTCAGGAGGGAGGCCACGAGCGACAGTCCGAGCACGGTGTACTGGAAGCGGTCGAGGTTGACCACCGGCTCCCAGGCGACGGTGGCCATCGAGCCGACAGCGGCGACCACGAGGGCGACCAGGTTCTCCCGGACCGCTCCGCCGAAGTGGACCGCCGGCACCGTGACCATCACCGCGAACACCGCGGTGAGCACGGCGGTCACCACCGCCGCACCGCTGCGCAACGAGTCGCTGTCCACAGCGACGACCAGGCCGCCGAGAGCCAGCGTCAGGATCGAGAAGATGAGGGGGCGGCCACCCGTACGGGCCGCGAGCCCCCAGGTGTACGCCGTACTGGCGGCGATCGCGCCCGCGTCGGCGAGCCACGTGGTGTTCACCCGACCCGGCCCGTCGGCACCGGCGAGGGCGGCGACCAGCGCCGCTGCCGATGCCGCGACCACCGCCAACCACAGCGCGACGGCCAACCTGTGGGCCCGGCGGCGTTCCGGTACGGGGGCCGCAAGGACCGGGTCCGGTGCGGTCGGCTCGGACGCCGGCACCGACGTCGGCTCGGGCGTCGGCTCGGAGGTCGGCTCGGACGTCGGCTCGGAGGCGGGCTCCTGGGTCGGCGATGCTGCGGCCGGCGGTGCGGTCGGCTCCTCGGTTCGGCGGGACGCGCGGCGCGAGGTCGTGCGGGCCGCTCGCCTGCCGGCGCGCGGGTCCGCGCGACGACGTGGAGCAGCCCTGGACACGGTGGGTGAGGCTACAGGCGCCGGTTGGCCAGCGACGGGTTGGTGCGGCGGGCCTCCGCCACGGCTGCGAGGTCGAGTGAGGCACTCACCGTGGCTGCCTCCGCGCCGGCCTCGGCGAGGACGTCACCGAGTGGGCCGACCACCATCGAGTGACCGGTGTAGCGCGGACCCGGCTGGCCGACCCCGACGACGAACACCGTGTTCTCGATCGCACGTGCGCGCAGCAGGGTCGTCCAGTGGTCGACCTTGCGCGGCCCGGCGACCCAGGCGGCGGGCACGACCAGGACCTCGGCCCCGCGGTCGACCAGGGCGCGGGCGAGCTCGGGGAACCGCAGGTCGTAGCAGGTCATCACGCCGACCGTCGTACCGCCGATCTCGACGGTCAGCGGCTCCCAGGGCCCGGGAGCCAGCACGTCGGACTCGCGGTAGCCGAAGGAGTCGTACAGGTGGATCTTGCGGTAGTCGGCCCGGGCGCCGCCGCGCACCACGACGGTGTTGTACGGCGCGGTGTCGCCGCGCTCGAAGAGTCCCGCGATGACGGTCGTCCGGCGCTCGGACGCGACCCGCTCCACCTCGGTCACGAAGGGTCCGTCGAGAGGTTCGGCGAACGCGGCGAGATCGGAGCCGGGTTCGCCGAAGTCACGGGCCCAGGCCTCGGGCAGGACCACCAGGTCCGCTCCGTCGGGGACCGCCGCCGCGAGCCGGCCCCGGTTCTGCACCGGGTCGAGCGACGACGCCTCCTGCACCAGCACGACCTGCATGGCCCCAGCCTGCCACCCGGCGGGCGCCGGGGCTCGCCGGCCACTGCCAGACTGGTCCGATGGAGTGGGCGGCCGTGGTCCTGACGGGCGGGGCCGCGGCACGCCTCGACGGGGCCGACAAGGCCGGCATCGAGCACGCCGGACGCACGCTCCTCGAGCACGCGCTCGACGCGGTCGCCGCGGCGAGTGAGGTCGTGGTGGTGGGTCCCGCGGTGCCGACCTCCCGCACCGTCACCTTCACCCGCGAGTCACCAGCGGGTGGCGGGCCGCTCGCGGGTCTGTCCGCAGGCGTCGCCGCCCTGCACGGACGTCCGGCGCTGGTCGTGGTGCTGGCCGTGGACATGCCCCACGTCACCGCCGACACGGTCGACCGGCTGCTCGCTGCCGTGGGTGACGGAGACGGGGCCTGGCTGGCCGACGATGCGGGGCGCCGCCAGCTCGCCGGCGTCGTGCCCCCTGGCCTCGTACCCGCGCCCGGTGAGTCGTACGGCGTACCGATGAGACGGCTGATGGGTCTCGACCGGACCGTCGACGTGGCCTCGGTGGGCCACGAGGCCGACGACGTCGACACCTGGTCGGACCTCGCCCGTCTCCGCGTGGCGGACATTGGTCCCACGCCACGAGGGGATCGGACTTGAACACCCGCCCCGCTTTCGCGAGATTTGGCCTGTGAACCTCCACGACTGGATCGACGAGCTGTGTGACGCCCTCGACATCGAGACAGAGGTCGACGAGGCGCTGGTCCTCGACCTGGCCAAAGTGGCCGCCGACAATGTGGTCCGCAAGGCGGCGCCGATCACGACGTACCTCCTCGGTTACGCCGCCGGCAGCAGTGGCGCGGACGTCGAGGAGATCGAGCGGCTGGCGGCGAAAGCCCAGGCCCTGGGGGAGAACTGGGACCACCCGTCGGGCGCACCCGATCCCATCGACGTGGACGACGAGGTCCCCGACGACAGCGTGGTGGACCACACCGGCGACGAGTACGAGTGACGACCCGGTGAAGGCGATCGTCGTCCGCGAGCCGGGCGGTCCCGAGAGGCTCGAGTACGTCGAGGTGCCGGACCCCGTGATCGGGCCGGACGACCTCCTCGTCGACGTGACCGCGACCGCGGTGAACCGAGCCGATCTGCTCCAACGACAGGGCCACTACAACCCGCCTCCGGGTGCCTCCGACGTGATCGGACTCGAGTGCAGCGGCACCGTGGCCGCCGTCGGTGAGGCCGTGACTGGGCACGACGTCGGCGACGAGGTGTGCGCCCTGCTCTCGGGCGGTGGCTACGCCACGCGCGTCTCGGTGCCGGCCGGACAGGTGATGCCGGTCCCCGCGGGTGTCGACCTGGTGACAGCGGCGGCACTGCCCGAGGTGGCTGCGACGGTCTGGTCCAACGTGATGATGGTGGCCGGGCTGGGTGCGGGCGACACGTTCCTGGTCCACGGCGGTGCCGGCGGGATCGGCACCTTCGCCATCCAGCTGGCCACGGCGGTCGGCGCGCGCGTGCTGACCACCGGCGGCTCGCCGGAGAAGCTCGCGCTCTGCTCGGAGCTCGGTGCCGACGTCACCATCAACTACCGCGACCAGGACTTCGTCGAGGTGGTGCGCCAGGTCACCGACGGTCACGGTGCCGACGTGATCCTCGACAACATGGGGGCGGCGTACCTCGGCCGGAACGTCGCCGCGCTCGCCACCGAGGGGCGTCTGGTCGTGATCGGGATGCAGGGCGGCACCACCGCGGAGCTCGACCTCGGGGCACTGATGCGCAAGCGGGCGGCGATCGTCGCGACGACGCTCCGGGCGCGACCGGCCGGCGAGAAGGCCACCATCTGTCGGGCCGTGACGGAGCACGTCTGGCCACTCGTGGCCGACGGCACGATCCGGGCGGTCGTGGACACGACGATGCCGCTGGCCGACGCCGCCGAGGCGCACCGCCGGATGGAGAGCGGCAGTCACTCGGGCAAGATCGTCCTGGTCGCGTGAGCCACTCGCGGCTGCGTTTGTAGTCTGGTGCGATGAGCTCACAGCAGGAGTCCGGACAGCAGCACGTGATCGTGGTCGGACCGGACGGTCAGCCCGTCGCCGTACCGGCGGACGCCGTCCAGCAGTCCGAGGAGGGTGACGGCGACGACCTGCGCGAGATCACCGACCTGGTCGAGCAGCCCGCGAAGGTGATGCGGATCGGCAGCATGATCCGACAGCTGCTCGAGGAGGTGAAGTCCGCGCCGCTCGACGACGCGAGCCGCAACCGCCTCAAGGAGATCCACCGCTCCTCGATCAAGGAGCTCGAGAGCGGGCTGGCACCGGAGCTGGTCGAGGAGCTCGAGCGCCTCTCGCTCCCCTTCACCGACGACGCCACCCCGTCGGACGCCGAGCTCCGGATCGCCCAGGCCCAGCTCGTCGGCTGGCTGGAGGGCCTGTTCCACGGCATCCAGACGGCCATCTACGCCCAGCAGGTCTCGGCCCGTGCCCAGTTCGAGCAGATGCGGCGTGGCCTGCCGGGGGGTGGTCAGGGTCAGCCCGGCCAGGGCCTGCGGCCGGGTGCTCCGCAGCAGTCCAACGAGGGCGACCCGGGCACCACCCAGGGCGGGATGTACCTCTAGACCGGTGTACGGCGACCGAGGCGGCCGACGACGAGCAGGCCCAGCAGGCTGATGATCAGCAGCGCGGCCCCGGGTGCGAGCAGCCGCGAGAGGGGCGGAGGGGTTGCGTCCGTGACCTGGCTGAACTCCGCCGTGGCCGGCGGGGTCGGCTCGGGCTGGGCGCCGCTGCCGAGCCGGTTCACGACCTGACGCGTGAGCTTCGGGGTCGCCTCCGCCGTGGCGGGCATGGCCATCAGCCGGGCGCCGCGCTCGTTGACGAAGAAGATGTAGCGCGTGCCCTTGGTCAGGGTCGGCAGTGCGCACTTGGTCCCGACCCGGGCCGTGACCACCACCGACGGCTGGACCAGGGAGGACTGGTAGACGCGGTCGGAGACGACCCGGTAGGTGCGAGTGCGCTTCTTGCCCTCGCCGCGTGCGGGGCGCACGTTCTTCACCTCGCCGCGGAAGACGACGTGAGCGCCGGCGATGTCCTGGTCGAGCGTCGTGTTCGGGCAGGCCGGAGCGGGTGCCGCGTGAGCGGGAGCGGTCGCCAGAGGTACGCCGAGCAGCGCCACGGCGGTCGCCGCGGCGGCGAGGGCGCGTCGTCCGGGCCGGATCACCGGGACATCACATCACAGCCCGAAAACCTCGGCGAGCACCGAGGCGACCCCGTCGTCGTCGTTCGTGGGTGCGACGTGGTGGGCGGCCTCGAGCACCAAGGGGTGCGCGTTCGCGACGGCGTACGACGTGCCGGCCCACGCGAGCATCGGCAGGTCGTTGGGCATGTCCCCGAACGCGAGCACGTCACGGGGGTCGATCCCCCGCAGCTCACACAGCCGAGCCAGAGCCGCGCCCTTCGTCACCCCGGCGGCACTGATCTCCATCAGGCCGTCCACGGTCCAGGTGGCCGTCGCCCGGTCGCCCACGGCATCGAGCACCCCGGACCGGAAGCTGACGGGGTCCTGGGTCGGGTGGCGGACCAGCAGCTTGAGGGCCGGCTCGGTCCACACGGTGGCGAGATCGCCGCGCGGGCTGCCGGGCGGCGCGTGACCAGGCTCGCTGTAGTCGGGGTCGAGTGCGATCCCGGCCATGGTCTCGACGGCGAAGTGACACCCCGGCACCCGCGACCGGATCGCGTCGGCCAGGGCCAGCCCCGGCGCCGGGTCGATGCCGTGGACCTCCAGCGGTTCACCCGTCGCGACGTCCAGGAGCAGCGCGCCGTTGGAGACCACGGCCAGCCCGCGCGAGCCGACGTAGGCCCACAGGTCGGTCATCCAACGCCACGGGCGGGCGGTGACGAAGGCGACCTCCACCCCACGGTCCAGCACGCCACGCAGCACCGACGCGGTGTGCGGGGAGACGGAGCCGTCGGAGCGGAGCAGGGTGCCGTCGAGGTCGGTCGCGACGAGCCGGGGAAGGGTCATCGGTCTTCCGGTGGGGGCCCTGCGGTCGTGGAGGTGCCGGAAGGGAGCCCTGGGGTCGACGAGTCGCCGGAGGCGTCCCCGTCTCGGAACCACCGGTCGAGCTCGGTGGCCGCACCCTCGTCGTACACCGTGCCGGTGACGGCGTCGGCGGCCTCCCGGACCACTTCGACCGACTGGCCCATGGCCACGCCGCGGCCGGCCCAGCGCAGCATCTCGATGTCGTTGCGACCGTCGCCGATCGCGAGCACGTCGGCCTGGTCGATGCCGAGCTCGGCGGCGACCTGCGCCAGACCCGACGCCTTGCTCACGCCCACCGGGGACAGGTCGAGCCAGGCGGTCCAGCCGACGACGTAGTCGGTGCCGTGGAGCCCGAGCCGGGCGGCGAGCGCCACGAAGTCGTCGGCGGTCGCCTCGGGATCACGGATGATCACGCGGCTGACCGGCAGCGAGACGAGGTCGTCCACCTCGGCGAGGCTCATCTCGCCACTGAGCTCACCCTGCGGGAACGGGCGGTTGACCCGGTAGCCGACGCCACGCTCCTCGACGGCGACGAGGGCGGTCGGGTGGTGCTCCAGCACCGCAGCGACGGCCGGCGCGGCGTCGAAGGTCTCCTCGTGCACGACCTCGAGCGGCGGGTAGCGGAAGAGCACGGCACCGTTGCTCGCCACCACCCACATCGGCTCGTCGCCGTCGGTGTGGAGGTCGAGGAGGTCCGCGATCCGGGTCATGCCGTGGGGTGAGCGCCCGCTGGCGAGCACGATCCGGGCACCCGCGGCTCGCGCGCGGTGGACGGCGGCGTACACCGGAGGGCTGATCTGCTCGTACGTCGTGCCGACGCCCTCGACCCACTTCAGCAGCGTGCCGTCGATGTCGAGCGCGACCAGCCGTGGACGCCAGTCGCTCACCGCCGCGCCCCCGCCCGCTCGAACGCCAGCGTCACGCGGTGACCGGCTTGAGCACGTCGAGCCCGCCGAGGTAGGGCCGGAGCGCCTCGGGCACGCGGACCGATCCGTCGGCCTGCTGGTGGGTCTCCAGGAGCGCGATGATCGGCCGGTTGGTGGAGCAGAGCGTGCCGTTGAGAGTGGCGACCGGGCCGATCTCGCCGTTCTCGAAGCGGCCACGGGTGTCGAGGCGCCGGGTCTGGAAGTCGGTGCAGTTGGAGGTCGAGGTGAGCTCGCGATAGCGGCCCTGGCGAGGCGATCCAGGCCTCGCAGTCGAACTTCCGCTGGGCCGACAGGCCGAGGTCGCCGGCCGCCACGTCGATCACGCGGTAGCAGAGCTCGAGCTTGTCGAGGAACTCCTTCTCCCACTCCAACAGCCGGCGGTGCTCGGCGTACGAGTCCTCGAGCGTCGTGTAGACGAACATCTCGACCTTGTCGAACCAGTGCACGCGGAAGATGCCGCGGGTGTCCTTGCCGTGCGAACCGGCCTCCTTGCGGAAGCACGGGCTGAACGCGGCGTAGCGCAGTGGCAGCTGAGCGCCGTCGAGGATCTCGTCGGAGTGGTACGCCGCCATCGGGACCTCCGAGGTGCCGACCAGGTAGAGGTCCTGGCCCTCGATCCGGTAGACGTCGTCGGCGGCCTGCCCGAGGAAGCCGGTGCCCTCCATGGCACGCGGCTTGACCAGGGACGGCGCGACCACCTGGGTGAAGCCGACGGCGCGAGCCTGGTCCAGCGCCATGTTGATGAGGGCGAACTCGAGCTGCGCGCCGACACCGGTCAGGAAGTAGAAGCGCGAGCCCGACACCTTGGCGCCGCGCTCGAGGTCGATCGCGCCGAGCATCCGGCCGAGCTCGACGTGGTCGCGCGGCTCGAAGTCGAACACCGGCGGCGAACCGACCGTCTCGAGCACGACGTAGTCGTCCTCGCCGCCGGCCGGGGTCTCGTCGGCCGCCAGGTTGGGGATCTCCATGATGGCCGAGCGCCAGGTCTCCTCGGCCTCGGTCTGGGTGGCCTCGGCGGCCTTCACCTCGGCGGCGAGGTCCTTGGTGCGCGCCAGGAGAGCGGCCTTCTCCTCACCCTGAGCCTGCGGGATCTGCTTGCCGAGCTGCTTCTGCTCGGCCCGCTTCGCCTCGAACGTCGAGATCGCCGTACGCCGCGCACCGTCGGCGGCCAGGGCACGGTCGACGACCTCGTCGGACAACCCACGCTTGGCCTGTGCGGCTCGTACCCGGGCGGGATCGTCGCGCAGCACCCTCGGGTCGATCATCTCGGTCCTCCGGGCCTGCGGTCATGAAGCGGGTCATGCGGCCCAGGCTATCCGCGCGGCGCGAGCCTCAGCACATCAGTAACGCCACCCAGGGGTGGGCTGGTCCACCTGCCTTCCCGGCATACTGACGCCCGTGCTCGACCGCCGCCGCAGCGTGACCCTGGCCTGGGCCGGAGTGTGCGCGGCGCTGTTCGTGGTGCTGGCCTTCCTGGTCCACCTCCAGCGCGCCCCGCTGAACGGTGTCGACGACCTGGGCCGCACCGCCGAGCAGTGGGCGCACGGGCGGTCCGGGCTGCACTCCCTCCTGCGGGGGATCGAGACCGCCTTCGCGACCGTCGGGATGGCCGTCTGGACGACGCTGATCGCCGTCCCGCTGTTCGTGCGCGGGCACCGACGGGCCGCGGTCTTCACCGTCGGAGTGATGGTCTCGACCTCGCTGCTCACCACCGGCGTGAAGCTGCTCTACGGCCGGGACCGCCCGACCTGGCAGGACCCGATCGGCAAGCTGGTCTCGAAGTCGTTCCCGTCCGGCCACGCCTCGAGCTCCTTCGCCCTGGCCGGCGTGCTGATCGTGATCGCCGCGATGCTGGTCCGCAAGGCCGTCCTGCGACGCGCGGTGTACGTCGGGGCCGTGCTGCTCACCCTCGTGGTCAGCGCCGACCGGGTGGTCCTCGGGCGGCACTATCCGACCGACGTGATCGGCGGCTGGCTGCTCGGCGCCTTCGTCCTCCTCATGTGGCTCTCCTTCTACAGCCCGCTCCCCCGCAGCCACGCCGAGACCGCGGAACCGCTGACCGAGGTGATCCGCTCGGAGCATCAGCTCGCCGTGATCCTCAACCCCTCCAAGCTCGACGACGTCGGCCAGTTCCGCTCGATCGTGGCCGCGATGGCCGCCGAGGCCGGCTGGTCGGAGCCGGTGTGGCACTACACGACGGTCGAGGATCCGGGCACCGGCATGGCCGAGGCCGCGTCGATCGCGGGCGCGGACCTGGTGATGGTCTGCGGCGGCGACGGCACCGTGCGCGAGGTGTGCGCGGAGCTCGCCGGCACCGGCATCCCGGTCGGGATCATCCCGGCCGGCACCGGCAACCTGCTGGCCCGCAACCTCGACATCCCGCTCTACCTGCGGGCCGCGATCGACGTCTCCCTCAGCGGCCAGGACCGCGCCATCGACCTGGTCGAGGTCACCGGCGACGACATGGAGGACACCCACTTCATGGTGATGGCCGGCATGGGCCTCGACGCCGCGATGATGGAGGGGGTCAACGAGCAGTTCAAGGCCAAGGTCGGCTGGTTCGCCTACGTCGTGTCGGGTGCCAAGGCGCTGATGTCGCCGGTGGTCCGGATGGAGGTCTCCATCGACGACGGCGAGTACACCTCCCATCGGGCGCGGACCGTCGTGGTCGGCAACGTCGGCTACCTCCAGGCGGGGATGCCGCTGCTGCCCGACGCCGCCATCGACGACGGCCTGCTCGACGTCGTCCTGCTCCATCCGAAGCGCTTCCTGTCGTGGGTGCCGCTGGCCTACCGGGTGCTGGCGAGGCGGCCGCGGACCGACGAGACGATCACCCGGATGCGCGGCCGCACCGTCACCGTCCGGGCGGCCAGCCTGACCCCCCGCCAGCTCGACGGCGACCCGCTCGGCGCCGGCCGCGAGCTCCGGATGACCTGCCTGCACGGCCGGGTCCTGGTCCGGGTGCCGAGGTGAGGACGTGCCGACCCGACGAAGTCGGGGCGACACGGCCGCGCCGAGCGCCGCCGCCCGCTTGCGGGCAAGGCTCAAGCGGGCCGTGTGTCACGAGCAGGTGCCGTAGGTGCCCCAGAAATCGTCGATGCAGAGGGTGCCCAGGTCGACCGCTCGCAGCCGCGTGCCAGAGGAGTCGGTGACCTGCCACTCGTAGGTCCGGAATCGGCCGGTCCGGTCCGTCGCGACCCGGGTGAACACGTGTCCGTCGGCGCCGATCCAGGTGTCGGCTGTCCGCGCCGTCCCGTCCTCGATCAGGCCCAGGGTCCCGGGGTGGAGGTACGTCTCCCCCTGACCGCCGTGGCTCGGGTCGGGTGGAGCCACGGGCACCAACCCGTCACCGGAGACGGCCAGCAGGTTCCAGGTCTCCAAGCTGTCGTCCACCCCGACCAGCCCGCGCACACCGTGTCCGAGATCCACGAAGGTCTGCAAGACCCGAGGCATGGCGTAGCCGGCCCGGGCCGAGACCTGGTGGCCGTCGATCGTGCCCACGACGTCGTAGGTCTGCTTGATGAACGAAGCGGTGTGCGGGTTGCCCTTCACCAGGTGCACGACTGTCGAACCGTCGCGCCAGGTGTCTCCGGGGAGCATGAAGTCGGGCGAGAGCCTCGGCAGGAGACTCGGCAGCGAGCCATGTGGTCCTGGGTCGTAGGCATCGGTGACGCCGGAGGGACACGGAGCCGGCACGCCCTGCGTCGCGGTGTCCCAGCACCAGTGACCGACCGGCTTCTCGACGAGCTGGTTTCCCTCCGGGGCGAAGCGACTGACGGCGACGGCGAGCCTCTCGTCCTTGCGCTGCGCCGGATCGAGGGTCCCCATCATGAGCTGTCCGGCGGGCGTGATCCACGAGGCGGTCAGTCCCGGGACGACCCCCAGAGTGGTTCCCGTGAAGAGACCGGAGCCCTCTCGGTCCAAGGAGACAGCGAGGCCGCGGAGGGTGCGGGGGCCGGCCAGGGCGTAGACCTGCCACCCGCGCCCGCCCTTGACGCTGGTGCCGCTGGTGGCCACCACGACCCCCTGGCCCCGGCCGGCGGCGTCGGTGAGCCCGATCAACCCGACGAGGTGCGAGACGGTCAGCGTGATCGGATGCCCGGGGTCGGCAGCGAGGGCCACGGTGAGCGTCGAACCCTCGGCCCGCAGCCGATCCGGCTTCCCGTCGCCGTCCACGTCGCCCGAGAGGGCGTGGACGGGCTGCGGGATGCCGTTGGTCGCCGGCAGCGGATGCTCGCCTGTGTGGTCGCCCCGCAGGACGAGGGGCACGGAGACCGCGACGACGGCGGCCGCCGCCACCAGGGCGACCACGGCGGGACGCCGCCAGAGCGGTGTCCGCGTCGCGGGCCGCAACGTCTGGTGGCCCAGGTCCTCCGGCTGCACGAGCTCAGCGCGGGCGTGCAGAGCCGCGGTCAGGCGGTCCTCGAGTGCGGTGCTCATGCCGGGCCTCCCATCATCGTCTCCAGGTGGTCGAGGGCGCGGCTGGCGGTGGACTTCACCGCTCCTCGCGAGATGCCGAGCGTCTCGGCGATCTCGCTCTCGGAGAGCCCGGACCAGTACCGCAGCACCACGACCTCACGTTGCCGCGGCGCGAGCCGGTCGAGGGCCGCGAGGATCTCGCGGTGCTCCTCGGCGAGGACGACACGCTCGTCGGGGCGCGCGGCCTCGAGCGTGCGTGGCGGCGAGTACCCCCGCGCGGTCCGACGTCGACGCAGAGCCGAACGGGACCGGTTCACGACGGCCTGCCTCAGGTAGGCGAGCGCCTTGTCGGGGTCGCGGAGCCGGGTGCCGTTGGCCGCGAGCCCGGCGAACGCGTCCTGGACGACGTCCTCTGCGCTGGCGCGGTCGTCGACCAGCAGCACCGCCAGGCGCACCAGTGACAACCGGTGGGCGGCGTACAGCTCCCCCAGATCCAGAGGGGCCACGCGATCAGCGGAGACCGACACTGCCGCCCGCCCTTCGTGTGGCCCGCGGAGCCGAGGACGGCTCCCTGTCAACTCATCAGACGCGTGGGGTGCTCCGAGGTTGCTTCGTCGAGATGGGTCTGTGGGCCTTGCCCGCAAGCGGGCTGCGGCGCTCGCTCCGGTCGCGCCGTCCCGACTTCGTCGGGTCTGCCCGGCCTCACGCGGGGCGCGCGTGCGCGATCGCCTCTTCCTCCTCCGGAGAGAGCTGCTGCTGGGAGGACCATGCGGTGACGTTCTTGGCGTAGGTGCGGGCGTCGGTGCGGCCGTGGATCGAGGTCAGCACCACGCCGTTGCCGGCGTCGTCGAGCAGGGCGAGCGACCACGAGAGGTGCCCGCCCATGTCGCCGAAGGCGTCGTAGCGCACCACCGCCAGGTGGCGCAGCGCGTCACCCCCCTCGGCGCGGAGAGCCGCGACCTCCTGCCGCAACCCCTGCACGTCCTCGGGCAGCGCATCGACACTCGAGCCACGGCGTACGGCCGACTGACGGCGCAGGGCCACGACGGCTAGCCCAGCGGCCGCCAGCGCGACCAGCAGGGCGACGACGTCGAGGATCCACACGATGAGCGAGCCTAATCGCGCGCCGCTACGCCGTGGAACACTGACGCGCGTGAGTACGACGTCCGGCGCTGGCCGACCTCAGCGCATCGTCTACCAGGGCGAGCCCGGCTCGAACTCGCACCTGGCCTGCCAGGAGCGCTATCCCGAGGCCGAGGCGGTCGCCTGTGCCAGCTTCGAGGACACCTTCGTGGCCGTCGAGAGCGGTGCCGCCGACCTGGCGATGATCCCGATCGACAACTCCCTGGCAGGGCGGGTCGCCGACATCCACCACTTCCTCCCCACCTCTCCCCTGCACATCGTGGGCGAGCACTTCCTGCGGATCCGGTTCGCGCTGATGGGTGTCCCGGGCGCGACCCTCGATGACGTGAAGACCGTGCACAGCCACGTGCACGCCCTCGGCCAGTGCCGGCGGGTGATCAGCGAGCACGGCTTCGTGGCGGTGATCTCCGGCGACACCGCCGGTGCCGCCCGCGAGGTGAAGGAGGCGGGCGACCCCTCGCAGGCCGCGATCTCACCGCCGTTGGCGGCCGGGATCTACGGTCTCGACGTCCTGCTCGACGACGTCGAGGACGAGGACCACAACACCACGCGCTTCGTGATCCTCTCCCGTGAGTTCATCCAGGCACCGGCCGGGAACGGCCCCGTCGTGACCAGCTTCGTGTTCAACGTGCGCAACCTGCCGGCCGCTCTGTACAAGGCCCTCGGCGGCTTCGCCACCAACGGCGTGAACATGACCAAGCTCGAGAGCTACATGGTCGGCGGCGAGTTCACCGCGACACAGTTCCTGGCCGAGGTCGACGGGCATCCCGACGACCTGCCGGTCCGGCGCGCGCTGGAGGAGCTGGAGTTCTTCACCACCGAGGTGAAGGTGCTCGGCGTCTATCCGGCCGACCCGTTCCGGGCCGGCTGAGCCGAGCGTCCACGACGGAGCCGGCCCCTAGGTGCCGGCGTTGGTGGTGTCGCCCGCCATCAGGTTGAACATCGCCCCCTGGGGGTCGGCCAGCACGGCCATCCGGCCGACGCCCTCCACGTCGAACGCGGGGGCCACGACCTGGCCACCGAGCTCCACCGTCTTCGCCACGGTCGCGTCGACGTCCTCGACGTTGAAGTAGATGTTCCAGTGCGGCGGCACGTTCTCCATCGGCGGGTTCATGGCGCCGCCGACCATCCGGCCCTCGGCATTGGTGAGGACGGTGTAGGTGTCGTCGCCCATCGGCTGGGCCTGCGAGCCCATCCCGAGGACGTCGGCGTAGAACTGCGTGGCACGGGGGATGTCGGGGGTCATGATCTCGTTCCAGATCGGGGTGCCCGGCTCGTTGGCCCGCTGGGTGCCGATCGTGTCCTTCGCCTGCCACAGGCCTACCCGCGCCCCGGTCGGGTCCTGGATCGCCGACATCCGGCCGTTGGTGTTCACGTCGAACGGGCCGGCCTCGACCTTCCCGCCCGCGGGCTCCACCTTCGCGGTCGCGGCGTCGACGTCGTCGACGGCGAGGTAGACGCCCCAGAACGCGGGGTGCCCTTCCATCCCGGGCATCTGACCGCTGATCCCGCCGATCTCGTCGCCCTCGACCGTGGGGATGTAGTAGTGCCCCATCTCGCCCATGTCGTGGTCGTCGAACGACCAACCGAACAGGTCGCCGTAGAACGTCTGAGCCGCGGACTGGTCGGGCGTCATCAGCTCGATCCAGCTCGGTGTGCCCTGGTCGTAGTGCTCGAACTTCGGCATGGTGCTCTCCCTCGGACGGTGGATCGACCCCGACCTCCTGCCTACACCCGACCACCGACCCTGGCAACGGGTCGGGGGTGAACGACGCGCGAACGACCGCCCGATAGGTTCGACAGGTGGATCTCGCCGTCATCGCCGTCTCCTTCGGGGCGATCTTCCTGGTCGAGCTCCCCGACAAGACCTTCGTGGCGGCGCTCGTGCTCGCGACCCGCTACAAGCCGTGGGCGGTGTGGGTCGGCGTGGGCCTGGCGTTCTTCGTGCAGACCCTGATCGCGTGCACGGTCGGCCAGGTGGTGACCTACCTGCCGCACCGGGTCGTCGAGACCGTCGCCGGGCTGATCTTCCTCGCCGGTGGGATCCTCCTGCTCCGTGAGGCACCCAAGGCCGACGCCACCGAGGCCGAGACCGAGGAGGAGTACGAGGCCATGGCGACCTCCCCGAAGTCCGGTCTGGCGGCGATCGGGGCCAGCTTCCTGGTGCTCTTCGCCGCCGAGTGGGGCGACCTCTCCCAGCTGCTGACGATCAGCCTCGTCGGCCGCTACCACGACGCACTCTCGGTGTTCATCGGAGCCTGGGGCGCGCTCCTGGTCGTCTCCGGCCTGGCCGTCGTGGCCGGCCGCTTCCTGCTGCAGCACATGCGGCTCTCGACGATCCACTACATCGGCTCGGCCGTGTGCTTCCTGCTCGCCGGCCTGACGGCGTACCAGGCCGTCGCGGGGTGACCCCGGACGCGTCCGCACCCTAGAGTGCGGCCCATGTCGACGAACCCCTCCACCGGCGACCGTCCCGCCCACGGCGCCGACTCCGAGGTCGGGCAGCTCGGCACGGTCATGCTCCACCGCCCGGGCCACGAGCTGAAGCGACTCACCCCGCGCAACAACGACCGGCTCCTCTTCGACGGCATCCCGTGGGTGGCCCGCGCCCAGGACGAGCACGACGCGTTCGCGGCCGCCCTGCGCGAGCGCGGCGTCGAGGTGCTCTACCTGATGGACCTCCTCGTCGAGACGATGGCGAGCGAGCAGGCGCGCGACGACGCGATCGCCACGGCGCTGTCGAGCCTGCACCTCGGCGGCACCATGCGCGCCTGGCTCGGCCCGATGCTGCGCGAGGCGTCCCCGGCCGACCTGGCGACGTACCTGACCGCGGGCATCCGCAACGACGAGGTGCGGGGCGGCTTCGGCCTGGTGACCTCGCTGCTCCCCTCCGACGACTTCCTGATCGACCCGCTGCCCAACCTCCTCTTCACCCGCGACTCGTCGGTCTGGGTCCGCGACCACGCCACCATCACCTCGTTGGCGATGCCGGCACGGGCGCGCGAGACCCAGCTGACCGAGCTGATCTACACCCAGCACCCGCGCTTCGCCGGCACGCCGACGCTGCACGGCTGGCGCAACGAGCACGTCGAGGGTGGCGACGTCCTGCTCCTCGCACCCGGCGTCCTGGCGATCGGCGTGGGCGAGCGGACGACGCCCGCCGGCGCCGAGCAGCTGGCTCGCGAGGTGTTCGGGGCCGGCCTGGCCCACACGGTGCTCGCCGTACCCATCGCCCAGAAGCGGGCCACCATGCACCTCGACACCGTCTGCACGATGGTCGACGTCGACAAGATCGTGATGTATCCCAACGTCGCCGACTCCCTGACGGCGTACGCCGTGACGGTGGCCGACGGCGAGGGCGACCAGCTGGAGCTGAACGTCGCCGACGCCGAGCACTTCCTGATCGCCGCCGCCAAGGCGATGGGGATCGACACCCTCCACCAGATCGACACCGGCCTGGACCCGGTCACCGCCGAGCGCGAGCAGTGGGACGACGGCAACAACACGCTGGCCATCGCGCCGCGGGTGGCCGTGGCCTACGAGCGCAACGACGAGACCAACGACCGGCTCGAGGACGCCGGCATCGAGGTGCTCCGGATCGCCGGCTCGGAGCTGGGCTCGGGGCGCGGTGGCCCGCGGTGCATGAGCTGCCCGATCTCGCGGGCTCCGCTGGCCTGACCTGGAACGCTCGCGGTCGTCGTCGCCCGGGGCTATCGTCCGAAGCCTGCCGCCACTCGGCGGTGACGGGGTCAGCAGGGAGCGCAGATGGCAGGTCCTTCGGAGAGCGAGGTTCGAGACTTCGCGGCTCGCCTACCGTTCCTTCCTGGAGTGGATCCACTCCGAGTACGTCGTCGCCCGCGAGCACAACGAGGTCGTCGCCCTGGTCTCCGACTACCTGGGCGCCGAGGGCCGCGAGCGTTCCTTCGTGGGCCGCTCCCTGCCTCCCTTCGAGCACGTCAACCTGCAGACGGCCGTCGACGCGTGGGTGACCCACCCGGGGCGATCGGTGGCCGTGCATGGCATCACGTTGCCTCCCCACTACGAACCGATCACCCTGCAGCAGCTCGTGACCGGCGAGGGGATCCCGCCGCTCCGGCTGTCCGCGCCGTCGTTGGCGGACCTTCCCAACGGGCCCGACTCGACGCTGGGGTGCCTGCTCCTCGCCGCCCTGCTCGTCGAGGACGAGCGCGGGCGCTACGTCGTGATGGTGGTGGGTCCGTCGGAGCACTCCCACGACCTGCGGGTCGAGGTGGCCGGACTCCCGGTCGAGGAGGCCCAGGCCGTCCACGCCGAGCTCGACGAGCTCCGCAACCGGCTCAACGTCTACCGCGGACATGTGCTCGACGTCGTCATCACACCGATGGGCGGCGTGTCCCTGAACTTCGGTGAGGTGCCGACGCACGGCCCGTGCCGACGTGATCCTGCCCGAGCTCGTCCTGACCCGGGTCGAACGGCACGCACTCGGTGTCTCGACTCATCGGGAGGCCTTGCTCGCCGCGGGCCAGCACCTCAAGCGCGGGCTGCTGCTCTTCGGTCCGCCCGGAACCGGCAAGACCCACACCACCCGCTACCTGATCGGGCAGATGACGGCGTACACGCGGCTCACCCTGACCGGCCGATCGCTCCACGCGATCGGCTCGGTCGCGGAGCTCGCGCGCGACCTGGAGCCCGCGGTCATCGTCCTCGAGGACGTCGACCTGGTCGCGGAGGACCGTTCCTTCGGGCCGGGGTCGAGCTCGGTGCTCTTCGACCTCCTCGATGCCATGGACGGTGCCGCCGGTGACGCCGACCTGCTCTTCGTCCTGACGACCAACCGTGCCGACCTGCTGGAGCCGGCGCTGGCCGCCCGGCCAGGGCGGGTCGATGTCGCCGTCGAGATCGACCTTCCCGACGCCCAGGCGCGTCGTCGGCTGCTCGACCTCTACGGCCGCTCGGTCCCCCTGGCGCTCTCCGAGGACGAGATCGAGACGGTCATCGAGCGCACCGACGGCGTGACCGCGTCGTTCCTCAAGGAGCTGCTCCGCCGCGCGGTCCTCGAGTCGCTCTTCGACAACACGCCCCTCGACACCGTGACCGCTGAGCACACCAGCCGCGCGCTCGACGACCTGCTCGA
Organism: uncultured Actinomycetota bacterium; assembly: GCA_963761515.1. Lineage (GTDB taxonomy): Bacteria > Actinomycetota > Actinomycetes > Propionibacteriales > Nocardioidaceae > Nocardioides. The sequence goes on along the minus strand of CAVXHO010000031.1, from coordinate 53,022 downwards.
CAGCGGCCAGCAGGTGACGCGCTCTCTCCTCGGCGTCGGCAACGATCCCGACTCGGTTCCGGCTGGGCCGGGCCTGGGACCCCCGCCCTGGCCCGGACGACACGGCTACAGCAGCTTCTCCGTGCGCGGTCGACCCCACTACGGCCCGTAGTCGGGCGGGCCCCTCGAGATCCGAGCTGGTCCGCGACCTCCTCCAAGTGCGAACGCCCTGCCGGGGTCCGGGGTCGCCGCCCAAACAGCGCAATTGCGCCGGTTCGACATCCGATCCGGGCGGGCGGCTGTCATTTCGGCGCAATTGCGCCAGTTGGGCGGCCGAGAACGCCGCACGAGGAGGGCATGAAGAGGCCCGGCCGATGTTGACGGGGGAGGCAACAGCGGCCGGGCCGTGCACGACCGTAGCGAAGGGTGGGCCGGCGGTTCAACCCACCACGCACAGGCGATCTCTCAGCGCAGGGTGACCTGCCGGTTGGCCAGCTCGATCCGGGCGGAACGCTCCTCGGACGTGAGCTCGCGCGGGTCGTCCAGAGCGGCAGTCAGCCGCTCCTGCAGCTTCGCCACCGGCTCCTCGAGGGCCGCCGCTCCGGTGCCGAGGGGAAGGTCCCAGACCGGCACCGCGAGCCCGTGCGCCCGGAACATCCCGACCAGCTTGGAGTCCTCGACCAGCACGTCCTCGCCGGCCGCGTGGAGCCGCGCGAGGGCGTCCATCAGCGGCGTCTCGTCGTACCCGAGCACCCACCGGAGGTGCTCCTTGGGCCCGGCGTCGATCCAGTACGCCGCCTCGACGGAGGAGAGCCGGGCGGAGGGTGCGACGGCGCCGTTCGCCTCCTCGAGCGCCTCGGCCGTGCCCGCGTCGCGGTCGGTCACGTCGTCCAGCCACCACTCGAAGCCGTCGTGGACGGTGATCTCGAGGGGCTCGTCGGCCACCAGGTCCTGCAGCCGTACGCCGGCTCCCGGCGGGTCCACGAGCCCGACCACGCCCGGCTCGTCGGTCGCCAGCGCCTTCTCCAGCACCGCGGCGAGGTCACGTGACGGGTCCCCGAACGAGTGCCGCACCTGCAGGCCCAGCCACACCTCGCCGCTCTCGCGCACCATCGCGGGCGCGGCCATCGGCAGCAGCGAGCCGAGGGTGACCGTGCGCTCGCCGACCCGCAGCGGCGCGGTGGCCGACGGCACGAACTCCCGCAGCGCCACCAGGTCGCGCTCCGCGACGCAGCCCCTCGAACGGTCGGATGACGAAGGCGCCGCCGGCCGACCCGTGGCACGCCTTGTAGCGCTTGCCCGAGCCGCACGGGCACGGCTCCCGCGGCCCTACGGCGTCGTCGGTGGTCGCCCGGTCACGGGCCTTGGTACGGGAGCGCTTCGCCATGCTCCCGAGGCTAGCCGGACGAGGCCGTCGGCTGCGGCGCGAGCCAGCCGAGCATCTGGGCCGGCCGGTCGGTGATCACGGCCTCGACCTCGAGCGAGCGGCAGAGATCCAGCTGCTCGTGGGTGTTCACCGTCCACACGTGCAGGTCGCGGCCGGTCCTCCTGAGCCGCTCGGCGAACTTCGGGTGCCGGGTCAGCGTGTCGATGCCGGGGCCGAGGATCCAGCCGTCCTCCAGCACCGGCTTGAGCATCGGCCAGTGCCGCGACCTCTCGATCAGCATCACCAGCCGGAGGTCGGGTGCCAGCCGCTGCACCCGCTGCAGCGCGACGTAGGAGAAGCTCATCACCCGTACCGGGCTGTCGGGCCCGGTCCAGTCGAACTCGGCGAGCAGCTCCACCAGCCGTCGCTCGACCAGCCCGCCGTACCTCGTCGGGTGCTTGGTCTCGATGGCGAGCTGGATCGGCGTCTCCGCCGCCGCGACCGTCTCCATCAGCCGCCGCAGGGTGAGCACGCGGTCGAGGTCGGGGTCGCGGTCGGTCATCTCGTCGTCGAGGGCCGCCCACGGGTTCTTCCAGGACGCGAACTCGAGCTGGTCGAGGTCGGCGAGGTCCATCGTCGAGACCAGGCCGTTGGTGCTGGCGGTACGCCGGAGGTTGCGGTCGTGGACACAGACCAGGTGGCCGTCGGCGGTGAGCCGTACGTCGCACTCCAACGCCTCCGCCCCGTCACGGATCGCCTCGACGTAGGCGCCCAAGGTGTGCTCGGCATTGTCGAAGCTCGCGCCACGATGCGCGACGACCTGCGGCCTCATGACTGCAGTCTGACCCACCAAGGACCCGGATCAACGGCAACGGGCGCGGTCGCGGTCACGTTCACCGACTCTTCCACCGCCCGTTCCCTCGGGTCTACCCTGGGGACGGCTTCGGGCAGCCGGCCGCCTGCACCCGGATCTCCGGGACGGTGAATGCCCCTCGATGATCGACCTGTCCGTGATGCGCCCTCACCGGGCGGACCCGCCAGGCAACGCAGGCCCCTGCTGCCGCAGCCGCGGCGTCCGCCGGAGAGAAGCAGCGTCATGACCGATCCGAAGTCCATGGCCCGCCGGCTGCGCGCCGACCTGGCCGCCCGCGACGTCCCCCTCAGCCACAGCGAGGCCCTCGAGCTCGTCGCGCACCAGTACGGCGTCCGCGACTGGAACACCCTCGCGGCCCGCCCACCGGCGGACCCGACCGTCGTACCGCCAGAAGGCCCGGCCGTCCCGATCCTGCGGATCTTCGACCGGGCCAAGGCCGTCGAGTTCTACGTCGACTACCTCGGCTTCACCCTCGACTGGGAGCACGGCGGCCACGCCGACCACTCCCCGCTCTACGCCCAGGTGACCCGGGGCGCGGCCCGACTGCACCTCAGCGAGCACCACGGCGACGCCAGCCCGGGCGGCGCCGCGCTGATCCCGGTCACCGACGTCGAGGCGCTCCACGAGGAGCTCCATGAGCACGACTACGACTACGCCCGGCCCGGCATCCGCGACGAGGACTGGGGGCGGGTGCTCGTGGTCGTCGACCCGTTCCACAACCGGCTGGTCTTCCACCAGCCCGTCGCCGAGGGTGTCGAGCCGCGCGCGACCGAGGCGGCCGGCCCGATCGAGCTCACCTACGCAGCTCGACTGCACGCAGGAGGAGGCGTTCGACGCGTTCACGGGTCGGATCAGCGAGTGGTGGCACCCGGCGTACGCCCCGGAGGGCTGGCGTTCGACGCGCATTCCGGCCGAGGTCGGGGCGCCCGTCACGATGGAGCTCGCAGAACCTGGCGACCTTCACCTGGGGGACGGTCACCGCCTGGGAGCCGCCGCGCCACTACGCCCAGACGTTCACCCTCGCCCAGGACCCCGAGCACCCGAGCACCCTGGACGCGTGGTTCTCCGCCGGTGACGCAGGCGGCTGCGAGATGCGGTTCGCCCACGGCGGCTGGACCGCCGGCAACCTCGCCGGCCGGGCCAGGTTCAGCGAGTGGGCGATCCTGCTCGACCGGTTCGCCGCGGTGGCCGAGGGGCGGCCGGTGCCCGACGTACCGTCCTACGTCACCGAGGGCGACGCGTCGGGCTAGCGTGACCACATGACCGACGTGACCGTGCGTGACAACCCCGGCGCGAGCCGCTTCGAGGCGTACGTCGACGGGCGGCTCGCGGGCTTCTCCGCCTACGAGCTCGCCGACGACGTCATCACGTTCACCCATACCGAGGTGGACGACGCCTTCGAGGGGCAGGGTGTCGGGTCCGCGCTGGTCCGTCAGGAGCTCGACGCCGTGCGCGACACCGGCGGCCTGCGGGTCCGGCCGCGCTGTCCGTTCGTCCGTGGCTGGATCGACAAGCACCCCGAGTACGCCGATCTCACCCGCCGACCATGAGTCTCTCCGACGACCTCCGGAAGTACCTCCAGGAGTGTCGCGACGACGTGGTCGGTTCCCTCGACGGCCTGTCGGAGTACGACGTACGCCGGCCGCTCGTGCCGTCCGGCACCAACCTGCTGGGCCTGGTCAAGCACCTGACCGGGATCGAGCTGGGCTACCTCGGAGCGTGCGTGGGCCGGCCGTCGCCGGTGGCTCTGCCGTGGGAGGACGACGGCTCGGTCTGGGAGTCCGCCGACATGTGGGCGACCGCCGACCAGAGCCGCGACTACCTGCTCGGCCTCTACCGGACCGCGTGGGCGCACAGCGACGAGTCGCTCGCCTCACTCCCCCTGGACGCTCCCGCGTCGGTGGCGTGGTGGCCGGAGGAGCACCGGGGCACGACGTTCGGTCACCTGGTCGTGCGGGTGGTCGCCGAGACTGCGCAGCATGCCGGGCACTGCGATCTCGTGCGAGAGCTCATCGACGGCAGCTCGGGCCGCGACGCGCATGACGATGCCTGGTGGGCGGCGTACCTGCAGAAGATCCAGGACGCCGCCGACCAGCACCGCTGAGTCCTGGGTCAGGCCGTCCGGTCGACGAGCTCGGGGCCGGCGTCATCGCGCCGGTGGCGCGGGGCCTGGGTGGACGGCTGGACCTCGCGGGCGAGGCGGCTGACCACGGAGAAGCCTCTGCCCCGCGGGTGCTCGAGGAGGTGTGCCCCTCGGCCAGATGTGTCGCTGTGGCCCGTCGCGGTGGCGGGCGCGTCCATGAGCTGGGTGTTCATCATCAGTCCCCCCGGACCGTTGTGTTGACGGCCCGGCCGGCCGCCCCCCTCAGAAGCAGAGCTCCTGTTAGCAAGAACGGTGACACCGAATCGCCCTCGTGTCCCGATTTCCGTGAAATTCGTCACGCCGATGGATGAATCGGGCCTTCCGGACCCCGTTCTCGACGGATTCGGTCGTACCCGGCGGGCTCCCGGCCCGCGGTCGACCCGGCCGAAGGGACGTCCCTAGGGTGGTGATCCGGTACGACGACCATCGCGACGACCTGGGGAGGCAGACGTGGGAGCGATCCTCGTCCACGAGTTCATGACCCTCGACGGCATCATCGACGCACCGGTGTGGACCGCCGAGTTCGGCTTCGACCCGGCGATGGCCGGGCCGCTCGCGGCCGCCACCGGGCGCTCGGCGGGCATCCTGCTGGGCCGTACGACGTACCAGATGTTCGAGCCGGCCTGGTCCACCCGCACGGTCGAGGACGACCCGGGGGCGCCGTTCTTCAACGACACCACCAAGTACGTCGTCTCCGGGACTCTCACCGAGCCGACCTGGCGCAACAGCGAGGTGATCGGCGCCTACGACCCCGACCGGATCCGCGCCCTCAAGGAGGAGGTCGGCGATCTGTACGTGAGCGGCAGCATCACGCTGGTCCGGGCGATGCTGGCCGACGGCCTGGTCGACGAGCTGCACCTGTTCGTCTACCCCACGACGCGGGGCGCCGGCCCGCGGCTCTTCACCGACGAAGCGGGCGTGGGCACCTACGAGCTGGTCGCCTCGGAGCACTACGAGAACGGTGTGGTCTACCTCTGCTACCGGCCGCGGTCGTGACCGACCCGCACGTGCTCGGCGACGGGCTCCTCCCCACCCCGTTCTCGGCCGCCGAGATCCGCGCCGGCTGCCCCGTGGGCCGCACCATCCGGCTGCTGGTCGAGCCGGCCTCCGGAGCGTCGTACGAGCGGGTGAACCGGTTCGTCGCCTGCGACGACGAGGGGGCGACCATCGAGAGCTGGGTCGTGGGCGTGGACGGCGAGCCGCTCGACCGCTCCTCGGACCGCGCCACGTGGCTCGACCTGCAGCGGCACGCGTCGTTCCCCGCCGCCACCACCCGGCGTACCGAGGAGATGGCCGACCTGCCCCTCGGACTCGTCGAGTGCCTGGTCTACGCGAGCGACTCCGGAGCGCGCTTCGCCTTCGCGAAGGGCCATGCCGGCATGCCGGCGCGCTACGAGCTCCCCGACGGGGACGGTGGCGTCGAGGTCACCACCATGGTGGCCGACGACCTGTGACCCGCCGCGGTCTGGGGCCGCCCAAGTGGCGCAATTGCGCTGCTGTGACAGCCGGACGGGCCTTCTGACTGTCATAGCGGCGCAATTGAACGGTTCTGGCGGCCGGAGCGGCGCTCCGTCACCGCGACCGGAGGAAGGCGCCGAAGTGGGGCACCGTGAAGGCGATCCGGCCGCGCTCGCCGGAGTAGATCAGGCCCTTCTTCAGCAGCGCGTCACGGGCGGGCGAGAGGGACTGCGGCTTCTTGCCGAGCACCGCCGCCACGTCGGCGGTCGGCACCGACTCGACCTCGTCGAGCGCCCCGCCGCCCTCCGACAGGGCGGAGGCGGCGTCGGCCATCGCCCGGAGGTACTCCCGCTCCCCCGGCGTCGCCCGCTCGTAGCGCGAACCGAAGAAGCCGACGGCGAGCTCGCGCTCGGCCTCCGGCGCCCCGACGGTCACGTCGGCCGCGGTGATCGGTGAGCGTGGGGCGAGGTCCCACACGGTCTTGCCGTAGGCCTGGATGAAGTAGGGGTAACCGCCGGTGGCGGCGTACAGCGCGTCGAGCGCCGCCGCGTCGTACGCCGCGTCCTCGGCCTCGGCGGGGACTCGGAGCGCGAGGTCGGCGGCCTCGCGGTCGAGCCGGTCGATGCGTTGGTAGCCGAAGAGCCGCTCGGAGTAGGACTTCGCTGCCGAGAGCACCGCGGGCAGGTGGGGCAGGCCGGCACCGACCACGATCAGCGGCAACCCCGACTGGCTGATCTCGTGGCAGGCCGCGCAGAGGGCGGACACGTCGTCGGTCCCGAGGTCCTGCATCTCGTCGATGAAGACGGCGATGCCCAGTCCTCGGTCCGCGGCGAGGCCGCCGAGGTCGGTGAAGAGCTCGACCAGGTCGATCTCGACGTCGCCGGAGTCGGCCCGGCCGCGGACGGCGGGCGCGTCGATGCCGGGGTTCCACTGGTCGCGGAGCTTGGCGCCCGTCCCGGCCTCGCGCTGGGCGAACGAGCGGATCACCCCCAGCACGTGGGTGACCGAGTCCTCGTCGGGATGCCCGAGCTCGCGCACGGCCTGGTGGAGGGCCGAGGACAGCGGGCGGCGCAGCCCCTGGTCGGGCCGGGCCTCGAGCTTGCCGGTGCCCCACCCACGCCGTACGGCGGCCGAGCGGAGGGCGTTGAGCAGCACCGTCTTGCCGACCCCGCGAAGCCCGGTGAGGACGACGCTGCGCTCGGGGCGACCCTTCGCCACCCGCTCGAGGACGACGTCGAAGGCCCGCAGCTGCGCGTCCCGGCCGGCGAGCTCGGGCGGCCGCTGGCCGGCGCCGGGCGCGTACGGGTTGCGGATCGGGTCCATGCTCGGACGGTATCGGGCCGTCTAGCGCTCACCCTAGATTCCCGGCGCGCGTCGCGGGCGGCCGCGGACGGGCCCGGACCCCCGGCAGCGCGTGCCGGGGGTCCGGGGTGATGCGGCGGGGGTGGCTTCTCAGCGGAAGGCGGCGGGCACCTTCGCCAGGTCGACCTCGAGCAGCTCGCCGTCGTCCTGCCGGCCGTTCGGCAGGATCTTCGCCTGCAGCTGGAACGGCGGAGCGGTGTTGGCCAGGCCGGCGATCCCGAAGTCGTTGTCGTTGGACAGGATCACCCGCTTGCCACCGTCGAGGACCGCGACCCCCTCGACCTTGTCGTGGCCGAAGAACCCACCGCTCGGGTCGATCGCGGAGACCAGCCCGCCGATGTCGAGGAACAGCGACTCGGAGACCGGCGTGATGCCGGCGCCCTTCAGCGCAGCCGCGGAGTCGGCCGTGTTGTCGGTGCTCACCAGCTTCTCGATCGTGCCGCCGGCGACCATCAACCCGCCGTGCGGACCGTCGTACGACGCGCCGTGCACCCGCGAGGACGGGCCGACGTCGGTGGCGCCGCGGAGGTCGACCAGGAACAGCTTCTTGTTCGCACCCGGCTCGAAGGTGCCGTCGCGCTCGTCGACCAGGAACTGGTGGTCGTTGACGGCCGCGATCTCGCTGACGGCGGTCGTCGGTGCACCGGTGTTGTGCAGGAGGTAGACGTACTCGTGCGAGGCGTAGGTCCGCAGGTCGACGGTGACGATCCGCAGCGCGGTCACGAGCTTGGACTTCGGACCGTCGGGGGCGTCGAGGCCGGCCTGCATGATGCCGACCAGCGTCTTGCCGTCGGGGGTGATCGTCAGGCCCTCCATGCCCTTGTTGGGCTCGCGCTCGATGAGCTCTCGGGGCAGCGTCCCGTCGGTGGGCGACAGTCGCTGGATCGCGCGGCCGTCACGGGAGAAGTGGGTGATGAAGGGGCCGTACTCGTCGGAGACCCAGAACGTCCCGTCGCGCATCACGACCAGACCCTCGGGGTCGTAGCCCTCGAAGCTCGGCGGCAGCACGTTGCCGTCCAGGTCGGTGATCGTCTCGCTGGTGCTGTTGTCGGGGTCGACCTGGCCGTTGTACGGCTTGCCGTCGAACGCGCTGAGGCCGATCCGCTTCACCAGCTTCGCCGTCCCGTCGTGCTGCAGCACGAACTCGCCGATCGCCGGCTGGAAGTCCGGCAACGGCTCGACCTTGCTGCCGTTCGGGCCGTCCACGTTGGGGCCGCGGTCGGTGAGACCGTAGAAGACGGTGTCCGAGCCGGGCTTCTGGGTGAACGACGACCCGTAGGCGCCGCCCGTGATCTGGACGCCGCCGATCGTGGCAAGCGCGGGGACGTGGGTCTGGTACAGCGTGACGGCGGACGCCGGGTCGGCCGGCTTCGGATCAGGGTGCTTCTTGGCTGCCTGGCTCGGCGAGACGACGAGGGCGATGGCAAGGCAGGCGGGGATGACCGGGGCGGCCATCAGCAGGGTGTGACGAGAACGCATCGAGGCATCTCCTGGTGGTGGGTGGACCCCTCTGTTCTCTCGGCGTCAGGTGAGCAGTCTCCGGTTGCGACGTGGCGGGAAGGTGAACTTCCGTGGACACATTTGGAGACGCTCTCCACTAGTTAGTACAGTTGAACTAAATGACTTCCTCGACTCCCGCAACTCTCGGTCCCCGCTACAAGTGGATCGCCCTGTCCAACACCACGCTCGGCGTCCTGATCGCCACGATCAACGCGTCGATCCTGCTGATCGCGCTGCCCGACATCTTCCGCGGGCTCGAGATCGACCCGCTCGCACCCGGCAACTCCAGCTACCTGCTCTGGCTGATCATGGGCTACCTCGTGGTCACCGCCGTGCTGGTGGTGACCTTCGGGCGGCTCGGCGACATGTACGGCCGGGTGAAGATGTACAACGCCGGCTTCGCGATCTTCACCTTCTTCTCGATCGCGCTCAGCGTGGTCTGGCTGACCGGCACCGCCGGCGTCCTCTACCTGATCATCATGCGCCTGCTGCAGGGCGTGGGCGGCGCGCTGCTGATGGCCAACTCCAGCGCGATCATCACCGACGCCTTCCCCGCCGACCAGCGCGGCCTGGCGCTCGGGCTGAACATGATGGCCGGCATCGCCGGCTCGTTCCTCGGCCTGGTGATCGGCGGCGTCCTCGCTCCGATCGACTGGCGCCTGGTCTTCCTGGTCTCGGTGCCGTTCAGCCTGTTCGGCACCGTCTGGGGCTACCTGAAGCTGCGCGACCTCAGCCCGCGCCGTCACCACGTCATGGACTGGTGGGGCAACATCACCTTCGCGGTCGGGCTGGTCAGCGTGCTCGTCGGCATCACCTACGGCATCCAGCCCTACGGCGACCACATCATGGGCTGGACCAACCCCTGGGTGATGGGCGCCCTCATCGGCGGGGTCGCCCTGCTGGCCGTCTTCTGCGTGATCGAGACCAAGGTCGAGCACCCGATGTTCCACATCGACCTGTTCAAGATCCGCGCGTTCTCCTACGGCAACCTCGCCAGCCTGCTCGCCGGTCTCGGCCGCGGCGGCCTGATGTTCATCCTGATCATCTGGCTGCAGGGGATCTGGCTGCCGCGACACGGCTACTCCTTCGAGTCCACGCCGCTGTGGGCCGGCATCTTCATGCTGCCGATGACGGTGGGCTTCCTGGTCGCAGGCCCGTTGTCCGGCTGGCTCTCCGACCGGTACGGCGCGCGCTGGTTCGCCACCGGTGGGATGCTGCTCGCGGCGCTCAGCTTCGTGTGGTTCGCGGCACTGCCGGTGAACTTCACCTACTGGATGTTCGCGGCCGCGCTCTTCGCCAACGGCTTCGGGATGGGGCTGTTCGCCTCGCCCAACCGGGCCGCGATCATGAACTCCCTGCCGGCCAACCGGCGCGGCGTCGGCGGTGGGATGAGCACGACGTTCCAGAACACCTCGATGGTGCTCTCGATCGGCATCTTCTTCTCGCTGATGATCGCGGGGCTGGCCGGGTCGCTGCCCGCCACGATGCAGACCGGGCTGGCCGCACACGGCGTGCCGGCGGCACAGGCACACGCGGTCGCGGCGCTGCCCCCGGTGTCGGTGCTGTTCGCCTCGCTGCTCGGCTACAACCCCGTGCAGTCCCTGCTCGGGAGCCACACGTTGAGCCAGCTCCCCGCGAGCGACGCGTCGTACCTCACGGGTCACACGTTCTTCCCCTCGCTGATCTCCGGTCCGTTCCACGACGGGCTCGTCGTGGCCTTCGTGTTCGCGATCGGGGCGTGCCTGATCGCCGCGGTGGCCTCGTGGCTGATGGGCGGGAAGTTCGTCCACGCCGACGACCAGCACGAGGTGGCGATCGACTTCGCGCAGCCCGAGGTGGGAGCGCCGGAGGACGACGCGCTCGTACCGGACGCCGAGGTGGGGATCCCGGCACGAGAGGGGGCGAGATCGTGAGCGACGGACCGACGTCGGACGACCTCACCCGCCTCGCAGGGGAGGTGCGCACCGAGGTGGCCCGCCTGGCCTACCACCTGCGTACGCCGGCCACCCGCTCCGGCATCACACCCACGCGGCTGGCCGCACTCGCCGCGGTGGCGCGCTACCCCGAGGGGCTGCGGCAGGGCGACCTGGCGGAGCTGATGAACGTGTCGCCGCCGAGCATGACCAGGCTGGTGGAGATCATGACCGAGGCCGGCTGGATCGTGCGCGACCGCGACCCGAGCGACCAGCGGGCCCTGCTCCTGGTGCTCACGCCGGTCGGCCAGAAGACCCTCGACACCCTGCGCATCGAGTCGGCCTCGGTGCTGAGCGACGACCTCGCCGACCTCACCGACGCCGAGCGGGCCAGCCTCGAGGCCGCCGTACCGATCCTCCGCAAGCTCGCCGACCGCCACGTCGAGGGCCCGCGTCCCCGCTGACCCTCGCGGGCTGCTCTGTGGGGGTCGAGGCGACGGAAAACGCGGAACAATCAGCCCGGTCGCCCGGGCGGGTCGCGCTGCGTCGTTCCGCCTCGGCTCCGCCGGGTCCGATCGGCCCCGCTCAGGCGTGGCGCTGGTGCAACGCGACGTCGTACGCCGTGTCGAGGCCGCTGCGGAGGAGCTCGATCAGGGCGGGCACCTCGTCCACGCCCAGGCGGAACGAGCCGGCGCACACGTTGTCGCGCCACAGCGACAGCACGACCAGCTCGGACTCGTGGTGCCAGGAGACCCGCAACGCGCGATCGCCACCGCGGGCGTCGAGGAAGATCTCCCCGGCCTTGGGAAGCGGACGAGCGGTGGCCATGATCCAGTGTCGCCCTGCCCCGGTGATCTGTCACCGGTCCACCGTGCAAAGACCGGGCGCCCGAGGACTGGGCATACTGGACGAGTGCCGGAGCTGCCCGAGGTGGAAGCGCTGGCCCTCGATCTGAAGGGCCGGCTCGACGGTCATGCCATCGGCAGGGTCCACGTGGTCGCGTTCAGCGCGCTGAAGACCTTCGACCCACCGGTGCAGGCGCTCGAGGGCACGCTGGTCGACGACGTCACCCGCCACGGCAAGTTCCTCGACATCGAGACGTCCGGGCTGCACCTGGTCTTCCATCTCGCCCGTGCCGGCTGGGTCCGGTGGCGCGACGAGCTCCCTCCGGTCCCGCCCCGTCCGAGCAACAAGTCACCCTTGGCCGTGCGCGTGATCCTCGACGACGGCAGCGGGCTCGACATCACCGAAGCCGGCACCAAGAAGAGCCTCGCGATGTACGTCGTCCGGTCACCGCACGACGTACCCGGCATCGCCAGCCTCGGGCCCGACCCCCTCGACGACGCCTTCACCCGCGACGCCCTCGACCGGATCCTGCAGGACGCCGGTCGCTCCCAGATCAAGGGCGTCCTGCGACACCAGGGCACCATCGCCGGCATCGGCAACGCCTACAGCGACGAGATCCTGCACGCCGCGAAGATGTCGCCGTTCAAGCCGGCCAACAGCCTGACCTCCGAGGAGCTGGACCGGCTCTTCGCCGCGGTCAAGGACGAGCTGGGCGACGCCGTCGCGCGCTCCCGCGGGCTCGCTGCCAGCGAGCTCAAGAGCGAGAAGAAGACCAACCTCGCCGTGCACGGCCGTGCGGGCGAGAAGTGCCCGGTGTGCGGCGACATCGTCCGCGAGGTCAGCTTCGCCGACTCGAGCCTGCAGTACTGCCCCACCTGCCAGACCGGCGGCAAGCCCCTCGCCGACCGGCGGATGTCGCGTCTGCTGAAGTAGAGCCATGGCCATCCCCACCGCCGCGGTCGACGGCGTCCCCCACCCGCTGCCGGAAGGCCTCGTCGTCCTCGACGTCCGCGAGGACGACGAGTGGGCGGCCGGACGGCTCCCGGAGTCACTGCACATCCCGCTGGGCGCGCTCGGAGAGCGGTTCACCGAGCTTCCCGGTGGCCGCCAGGTGCTGGTGGTGTGCCGCTCCGGTCACCGCTCGGCGTACGCCACGTCCTACCTGGTGGACCAGGGCATCGACGCGGTCAATCTCGACGGTGGACTGGCCGCCTGGTCCCGCGCCGGGCGGCCGCTCACGACCGACGACGGTCGACCGGGGCTCGTCCTGTAGGAACTGGCCGGTCGCCGCGAGGAACGGGTCTCAGGAGGCGGGTGCGCTGGGCGTGCTGGGCAGGCACTCCTTGGTCACGTACTGACCGAACGCCTGGATGTCCTTCTGGTCGGTGGTGCTGAGCTTCTTCTCCAGGCTCGTGAGGTCACTGGGCTGCGGGCTGGGCGGCAGTGCCTTGAACTCGTCGAGGAGCACCTCGAAACCGTGCCGGGACGCCGCGTCGATGTCGCTGGGGGTGCCGAGCTTCGTCAGCGAGTCGACGGCGTCCTGCGGGGACTTGCTGTTCTGCAGGGTCGTGCAGAACGTCGCCTTGTCCGCGGTGGTCGGGATGCTGGGGCTGGCCGCCGGCGACGAGGAGTCCGACGAGCCGCAGGCAGCGGCCCCGCCGAGAACGACGAGCAGAGCGGCCGCTCCCGCGACCTTGGTGGTGAACATCTGGGATCTCCCATTCGGTGGTATCGCTCCACTGTGCCCCCCGACCCCCAACGACGTCACATCGCGGATCGGCCGGGAGGTGACGAGCCGATCGGCGGCCACGGGGGCAGCGGCGCCCGGAGGAGTCGGGGAAGCAGCCTCAGGTAGTCCTTGCGCGCCATCTCGGTCACGCCGAGGGAGGCCAGGTGGGCCGTCTGCCACTGGGTGTCGACGAGCCGCTCCTCGCCGTCGTCGAGCAGCTCGACGAGCCCCACCAGCGCGGCCTTCGAGGCGTCGGTCTCGCGGTGGAACATCGACTCACCCGCGAACAGGCCGCCCATGGAGACGCCGTACAGACCGCCCACGAGGCGTCCGTCGCGCCAGGTCTCCACCGAGTGCACCCAGCCCAGCTCGTGGAGACGGAGGTACGCCGTCCGGATCTGGTCGTCGATCCAGCCGCAGGGCCGCGACGGGTCCGCGCAGGCGTCGATCACCTCGGCGCAGGCGGTGTCGACGCGGACCTCGAAGTGACGCACCGACTTGCGCAGGGACCGCGCGACCCGCAGGTCGGCCGGGCGCAGCACCCCACGGCGTACCGGGCTGAACCACGCCATCGGGGCCCGCGGCCCGCCCACGGGCATCGGGAACAGCCCGTGCCGGTAGGCCGCCAGCACCGTGCCCGGCTCGAGATCGGCGCCGGTGGCCACCAGGTCGTCCTCGGGGTGGAACCGCGACGACGGCGGGAAGTCCCACACGCTGGGGGGCGGATCGACCGGCACCTCGCCCACGCTAGCCATCCGGGCACGTCCCTCAGCCGGAACGTAGGATCGGAGCATGGCCACGAGTGACACGAGTCGCCAGCCGGCGACGCTCGCCGAGCTCGCCCCCGGCCTGACGGCGGCGTTCGTCCGCGAGGCGCTGCACCGCGCCATCCACGGCGTCGGCCCCCTTCCGCCGGCCGCCGCCGCCGCCGACAAGCAGCTGAAGGAGCAGAAGGGCGACGTCGACCGGGCCATCCACGAGGTGATCGAGAACCACGTGCGGTACGCCGGCGCCCAGGGCTTCCTGACCAACCTCGGCGGCCTGGCCACGATGGCCTACATGGTGCCGGCCAACATCACCGGGCTGGCCCTGGTCCAGTCCCGGATGGTCGCCGGCATCGCCCACCTGCGCGGCTACGACCTGACCGACCCGCGGGTCCGCAACGCCGTGCTGGTGAGCATGCTCGGCGAGGACGCGGTCCGGGCTCTGGTCAGGGCCCAGAAGATCCCGGCGCCCCCGATGGCGCTCGCGACCGCCCCGGCCTACGACCCCGGGCTCGACCGGGTGATCTCGGCGGAGGTCGCCGCCGACCTGGTCGCCAAGGTGGCCGGCAAGCGCGTGGCCGGATCGGCGGCGCGCCGGATCCCGCTCGTCGGCGGACTGGTCGGCGCGGGTGCCGACGGCTACGCGACCTGGCGGGTCGGGCGCTACGCCGACCGCGAGCTCCTGCCCCTCAGCCGGCGGTAGACCTTCATCGCGTAGCGGCCCGCGCGGCTCGCCTCGAGGTGGCGCACGGTCCGCTGCCGCCAGCGGTACGTCGGTCGCAGGACGGACCGCTCGAGCTGCCGCTGGGTGTCGAGCAGCTCGGCGTTGCGGTGGTCGAGGTCGCGCTGCAGGCGGGCGTTGTGGAGCAGCAGCGCCTTGAGCGCGTCGACCGCGGCACCGGCCACCAGCGCCTCGTCGGGGTGGTCGGGGTCGGCGTACTCCTCCACCGGCGGCGCGCCGCGCAGGTCCTCGAGGTCACCGATCACGTCGTAGCCGCGGCGGCGGACCTCCTCGATCCAGGAGTCCTCGAGCGTCGCTCGCCCACGGGTGGACGTCGGGCGGCAGCGCGAGCCGTGGGCTCCCGGTGCGGTGCGACAGGGTCTGGTGGGCGAGCAGCTCGCGGACCAGCGGCCGGTAGTACGCGGGCTCCAGCTCCTCGTTGGCGGCCCGGTTGATCCGCCGGATCAGCGTGGTCTCGGGGGCACCGAGCGACGGGTTGACCCGCTCGCCGTCGAGCTGGAGCGAGATCCCCTCGAGCCCGAACGCCTCGCTGAAGCGCGTCCAGAGCAGGTCGGGCGAGCCGCCGGCCGGCGGCACGGTCACCAGGTGGACCTGCTCGGGCGGCAGGTCGTGGCCCCAGCGGTCGAGGATGTCGGGGATCTCCTGGACGCCCCAGAACCACGTGGGGATCCGGCCCTCGCGGCGCGGGTCCTGGATCTGGTCGAGGAAGCGGCCGTAGCTCAGGGCGGCCCGGTGCTTGACGTTCTCCTGCCACTCCGCGGGGATCTGGCGGACCAGGTCGCGCACCGAGAGCACGAGGTGGATCTCGGCGTCGTGGCCGTGGCCGAGGCTCTCGAGGGCGCGCCCGATCTGGGCCCGCGAGGCCGTCGCCAGGATCTCGTGGCTGATGATCGAGGTGCCGTCGAAGCGACGTACGGTCGCGGCCAGCCGGTCCCAGCTGCCGATGGCGTCGGACTCGATCCCGCCCCAGGGCAGCCGCATCAGGTCGAGCGCGGCCAGGAAGTGGGAGTCGAACCGGTCGGCGGGATAGCTGAGCCCGTGGGACGGCAGCCGGTGTCGGTTGTGGAACAGCACGTGCTGGAGGTACGACGTGCCGGTCTTGGGGGTGCCGACGTGGAGGAAGACCCGCTTCGTCACATGCCCTCCCCCGCCAGGTCTGCCAGGTCCGAGGCGACCGGTGCGCCGATCGGAGGGCCGAGCAGCACCCGCATGGCCAGCGCGAGCACCCCTTCCTCGTCGGGCACGGTGACCCCCGGACGCTCGGACGGCCCGGGGAGGTCGCCGTGGACAGCGTAGCCACCGGCGGAGAGCCGCCGACGCAGGTCGTCGGTGCGCTCGCTCAGCCACGCGCGGTGGCGGCGCGGGACCAGCAGGGGCGGGCCCGGGTACGCCGCGAGGGTGGGTCGGAAGCGGTGCCACATCAGCAGCGAGCGGCGCTCCGGGGTGACCAGCGTGCCGACGACCGGGGCCGTCCGGCGGGCCAGCTCGACCGCGTCGGCCGAGAGCTCGACGCTGCGCGGGACGGCGCGGCGACGGCCGGCGAGGCGGCCCGCCAGGCGTGGGTCGTCGATCACCACGTGCACGCGGCCGCTGCCCACCCGGCCGGCCCAGGTCTGCGCCACGGCGGCGAGGTCGACCCGCGGCGACAGCGAGGGACGGCGTACCTCGCCCGCGAGGTAGTCGCCCCACGGCCGGACGCCGGCGCCGAACGAGCGAGCCGTCCAGACGTGCGCGAGCATCCGGTCGAGACCGGTCCCGAGCACGACCACGGTCGCCGACGGGCCGCCCGGCGGCCGTCCGTCGGCGATGAGCGCCTCGCGGATCGGGCGCGCGAGCTCGGGGTCGCCGAGCATCCGGTAGCGGCGGCGGAGCAGCCTGACCCGGTCGTGGCGGGTCGGGGTCCCCGGCCGCGACGACGTCCTCGGCGAGGAGAGCCGTGGCGACGCGGACCAGCTCGTCGGGGGCCAGCCCCGACGGGTCGACCGGAGGTGGACCGAATCCGGACGGCGGAAGGGCCCCCACCAGGCCGAGGTCGGGCAGGCCACGGCCCGGAGCGCTGGCGGCGAGCACCCGCTCGGCCAGCTCGGCCGACGGGCGGCCGGCGAGGTTGAGCCGGCGGAGCAGCTCGAGCTGCTGGGCGCCGGGCAGGTAGCGGCCCGCCTGCTCGGCCGGCGGCGCCGGCATCCTGCCACTGCGACCAGGGCGTCGTGCCGCCGGTCGCGGAGGTGGTGCGACCCAGCCCCAGGCGCGGGCGACGCCCTCGCTCTCGGCCGGTGCACGAGTCTCGGCGGGGGTCACCGGCGGCGGGTCTCGCGGGCGCGCCGCAGGCGGCCGCGCAGCGGTGGCGTCGGGGTCGGGCCGGGACGCCGCCTCGCGGGTCATCGCGGCCAGCGCGTCGAGCGCGGCCTCGAGCTGGGGTCGGGGGCGGACCCGGTCGGGGTGCCGGAAGTCCTCGGCCGGCGGCCCGGGCAGCAGGTCGCCGACGTCGCCGATCACGTCGACGCCGCTCTCCTCGAGCCACTCGATCCAGGTCTCGCCGCGCTCGATGGCCCAGTCGTGGAACCTCGGGGGCAGCAGGATCGGCCGCGACCGGCTGCCCGAGAGGGTGTCGCCGGCGAGCATCCCGAGGATCAGGTCGTCGTACGACGCGTCGCGCCGGGTCGCGCGGGAGATGCGCTGGTTGAGGCGTCGCAGCACCTGCGTCTCGGCGCTGCCGAGGGAGGCGTTCGAGCGGTCGCTCTCGCTCGGGGCCCACGCCGGGTCGATCCCGAACGCCTGGCAGAAGCGTCGCCAGAGCAGGTCGGGGTCGGCCGCGACGGCGTCGGCCTGCGGGACGGTCACGACGTGCACGTGGTCGGGCGGGAGGCCGGTGCCCCAGTGGGCGAGGACGGTCGGCAGGTCGAAGGCGCGGGCGAACCACGGCCTGCCCGTTGCGCACCCGTGCGAGGTAGCGGCGGTAGCTCCAGCGCCGCCCCTGCTTGATGCTCTCCTGCCAGCCGGCCGGCGCCTGCCGGGCCAGGTCGCGGGCGGAGTAGACGACGTGGATCTCGCAGTCGGCGAGGTCGTGGCGGAGCCGGGCGATCTGCTCGGGCTTGGCCGGCGCCAGGATCTCGTGGCTGATGATCACCGTGCCCGAGGACCGGCGTACCCGCTTGACCATCGCGGCCCAGTTGCCCGCGGCGTGGCCCGGCGGGCCGCCCCAGTCCTGGTCGAGCAGGTCGAGCGCGGCCCGGAAGTGGAACAGCCCGGTGCTCACCAGGGGCGAACGGCTCGGGAGGTGGACGTCGTGGGCGGCCAGGGTCTTGGCGTTGAGGCTGAGCCGGTCCTGGAGGTACGTCGTACCGGTCTTGGGCGCACCGATGTGCACGTACACCCTCCGGCTCATGCCCGGGATTCTGCCACGCCGACCTCCACAGCCCTGATGGCCGTGCGATGTCGTCCAGCGCCGGAGAGGGCACGGACGACGGCGCTCGGGCTGGGGCGGCCGAGGTGGCCGGCCAGCCAGGTGCTGGTCGCGACGAGGGCGTCGAGGTCGACGCCGTGCTCGATGCCGAGGCCGGTGAGCAGCCAGACCAGGTCCTCGGTGGCGAGGTTGCCGGTCGCGCTCTTGGCGTAGGGGCAGCCGCCGAGGCCGCCGGCGCTCGCGTCGTACGTCGTGACGCCGGCGCGCAGGCCGGCCATCGCGTTGGACAGGGCCTGGCCGTAGGTGTCGTGGAAGTGGAGGGCGAGGTCGTCGACGCGCATCCCGGCGTCGGTGAAGCCGCGCGAGCAGCGCGGTGACGTGCCCGGCGGTGCCGACGCCGATGGTGTCGCCGAGGCTGAGCTGGCTGGCGCCGAGGTCGAACAGCCGGCGGCCGACGTCGACCACCTGCTCGACCGGAACGGCGCCCTCCCACGGGTCGCCGAAGCACATCGAGACGTAGGCGCGCACGTCGAGGCCGGCGTCGCGGGCGCGACGTACGGTCGGCTCGAACATCGCGAACTGCTCGTCGAGGCTGCGGTTGAGGTTCTTCTGCGCGAAGGTCTCGGTGGCGCTGCCGAAGATCGCGACGTGGCGGCAGCCGAGCTCCAGCGCCCGGTCGAGGCCGCGCTCGTTGGGCACCAGCACCGGCAGGTCGCGGCCGACGTCACCGAGCAGGCGCATCAGGTCCTCGGCGTCGGCCAGCTGGGGCACCCACCGCGGGTGCACGAAGCTCGTCGCCTCGACGACCGGCAGCCCGGCGGCCAGCAGCCGGCGGATCAGCTCGGCCTTCACCTCGGTCGGGACCAGCGCGGACTCGTTCTGGAGCCCGTCGCGCGGGCCGACCTCGTAGATCGTCACCCGGGCGGCAGGCCGTCGGCCGGCACGGTCATCGGCAGATCGCTCATGCGACGTCGTCCTCGGCCTCGTCCGCCGCGACCACGAACAGCGTGGCACCGAGCGCCACCTGGTCGCCCGCGGCCGCGTCGACCGTCGGTGACCGTGCCCGCGAACGGCGCAGTGAGGGACAGCTCCATCTTCATCGCCTCCATCATGCCGAGCACGTGGCCCTCCTCGACCCGGTCGCCCTCGGCGACGCGGACCTCGAGCACCGTGCCGGGCATCGGGGAGGTGACCGTCCCGTCGCCGACGGCCTCCGCGTCGGCGAGCCGGTCGGGCCCGGTCAGGACGAACCGCTGCCCGTGGTAGCTGACCTCGACGATGTCGGGCTGCACGTTGACCACGGCCCGCACCCGGTGCCCGTCGATCTCCAGCTCGAGCACGTGGTTCTCGCCGTACAGCTGCTGCACGGGTACGCCGTCCACGAGGCCGGCATGCCGGTCGACGACGACGTCGCGGTCGAGCTCGACGAGCGTCGGAGCCGGGTCGCCACCGAGCCGGAAGCCGTCGCTCTGGAACGGGTGCCCGGTGTCGGTCGCGGCCAGCATCGCGGTGACCCAGGCCGCCATCACCCGGGGCACGTCGGGGTCCGGGGCCGGCACCTCGTGGTGGTCGAGCCAGGCGGTGTCGATCGTGGCGTCGCGGAACTCGTCGCTCGCCACCAGCGCGCGCAGGAAGCCGGCGTTCGTGGTCAGGCCGAGGATGGCGGTGGCGTCGAGCGCACGGACCAGCGCCTGACGCGCGGTCTCGCGGTCGGGGCCGTGCGCGATGACCTTGCCGAGCATCGGGTCGTACGACGTGCTGACGACCTGGCCGCTCTCCAGCGCCTGGTCGACCCGGACGTCGCTCGGCCACCTCACCAGGCTCGTCGTCCCGGCCTGCGGCAGGAAGCCGCCGAAGGAGTCCTCGGCGTAGACCCGGGCCTCGATCGCGTGCCCGTGGATCGCGAGGTCCTCCTGGTCGAGCGGGAGGGCTGCGCCCGCCGCGACGCGGAGCTGCTCCTCGACCAGGTCGAGACCGCCGCAGATCAGCTCGGTGACGGGGTGCTCGACCTGGAGCCGGGTGTTCATCTCCAGGAAGTAGAAGTCGCCGGTGGCGTTGTCGAGCAGGAACTCCACGGTGCCGGCGTTGGTGTAGCCGACCTCGCGCGCGAGCTCGACGGCCGCGTGGGTGAGGCGGGTGCGGAGGTCGGCGTCGACGGTCGGGCCGGGAGCCTCCTCGAGCACCTTCTGGTGGCGGCGCTGCGTCGAGCAGTCGCGCTCGAAGAGATGGAGGACGTGCCCGTGGCTGTCGGCGAGCACCTGCACCTCGACGTGGCGCCCGGACTCGACGTACTTCTCCACGAGCAGGGTGTCGTCGCCGAAGGCGCTGCCGGCCTCGCGCGCCGCGGCGGCCGTCGCGGCGGCGTACTCCTCGGCGGAGCGGACGACGCGCATCCCCTTGCCGCCACCGCCGGCCGCGGCCTTGACCAGCACCGGGAACGCGAAGGTCGCCGGGTCGGCGTCCACGGCGTACGACGGCACGACGGGCACGCCGGCAGCGACGGCGATCTCGCGGGCGTGGTCCTTGCGGCCCATCCGCTCCATCACCTCGGCGGTCGGGCCGACCAGCACGACGCCCTCGGTCGCCTCGACCGCCCGGGCGAACGCCGCGCGCTCGGAGAGGAAGCCGTAGCCCGGGTGGATCGCGTCGGCGCCGCTCGCCACCGCGGCGGCGACCACCTGGTCGATGTCGAGGTAGCTGTCGACCCGGACGGCCTCGTCGGCCGCGTGCACGTGGGGCGCGTCGTGGTCGACGTCGGTGAAGACCGCGACGGTGCGGACGCCGAGCCGGCGGCAGGTGCGGAAGATGCGCAGCGCGATCTCGCCGCGGTTGGCGACGAGCACGGTGCGGATGCCCTCGGCGTCGTTCGGGGCGGACGTCCGTCGGTCGATGCGAGTCCGTCGGTCGAGCTTGTCGAGACCACGCCGCTCACATCCTGAAGATGCCGTAGGAGGGCTCGGGGACCGGGACGTGCGACGTCGCGGCGAGACCCATGCCGAGCACGCGGCGGGTGTCGGCGGGGTCGATCACGCCGTCGTCCCAGAGCCGGGCGGTGGCGTAGTACGGCGAGCCCTGCGCCTCGTACTGGTCGCGGATCGGCGCCTTGAACGCCTCCTCGTCCTCGGCGCTCCACTCCTCGCCGCGGGCCTCGAACCCGTCGCGGCGGACGGTCGCCAGCACGCTGGCCGCCTGCTCGCCGCCCATCACCGAGATCCGGGCGTTCGGCCACATCCAGAGGAAGCGCGGGTCGTAGGCCCGGCCGCACATCCCGTAGTTGCCGGCGCCGAACGAGCCGCCGATGACGACGGTGAACTTCGGGACGACGCTGCACGCGACCGCGGTGACGAGCTTGGCGCCGTCGCGGGCGATGCCGCGGTTCTCGTACTCCTTGCCGACCATGAAGCCGGTGATGTTCTGCAGGAAGACCAGCGGGATCTTCCGCTGGTTGCACAGCTCGATGAAGTGGGCGCCCTTGAGCGCCGACTCGCTGAAGAGGATGCCGTTGTTGGCCACGATGCCGACCTCGTGCCCCCAGATCTTCGCGAAGCCGCAGACCAGGGTCTCGCCGTACAGCTTCTTGAACTCGTGCAGCCGGCTGCCGTCGACGATGCGCCGGATCACCTCGCGCACGTCGTACGGCGTGCGGGTGTCGCCGGGCACCACGTCGTACAGCGACTCGGGCGGCTCGTGCGGCTCCTCGATGCGGACGTCGGCATGGCTGCCGTTTGGGACCAAACGGCGCACATGTGCGCCGTCGGCGTGCGGTTCGTGACCATCGACGGGGCAGGGTGTCCACGATGCGACCGCACGATGGCCAGCGCGTGCGCGTCGTCGTCGGCGAGGTGGTCGACGACGCCGGAGACGCGGGCGTGCACGTCGCCGCCGCCGAGCTCCTCGGCGGTGACGACCTCGCCGGTCGCGGCCTTCACCAGCGGCGGGCCGCCGAGGAAGATCGTGCCCTGGTTCTTCACGATCACGGACTCGTCGCTCATCGCCGGCACGTAGGCACCGCCGGCCGTGCACGAGCCCATCACGCTGGCGATCTGCGGGATGCCCCGCGCCGAGAGGTTGGCCTGGTTGAAGAAGATCCGGCCGAAGTGCTCGCGGTCGGGGAAGACCTCGTCCTGCATCGGCAGGAACGCGCCGCCGGAGTCGACGAGGTAGAGGCACGGCAGCCGGTTCTCGGCCGCGATCGTCTGCGCGCGCAGGTGCTTCTTGACCGTCAGCGGGTAGTAGGTGCCGCCCTTGACGGTCGCGTCGTTGGCGACGATCACGCACTCGCGGCCGCTGACGCGGCCGATCCCGGTGACGATGCTGGCGCTCGGCACGGCGTAGTCGCCCTCGCCGTACATCCCGAACGCCGCCAGCGGGCTCAGCTCGAGGAACGGGCTGCCGGGGTCGAGCAGCCGGTCGATCCGGTCGCGGACCAGGAGCTTCCCGCGGTCGGTGTGCTTCTGCCGCGCCGAGTCGCTCCCGCCACGTCGTACGACGGCCAGGTGCCCTCGCAGCTCCTCGACCAGCTCGCGCAGTCCACTCACGTCCACAGGTTAGCGATCATTAACCTGTCGTGCCAACGCCGGTCAGGGGCCCGCCGGCCAGATCACCTGCGTCGGCATGGCTGCCGTGAGCGTGGTGGTGAGGGGCCGCTGGGCGAACGACGCCTCGGGCAGGTAGCGGCTCCCCAGGAAGAACGCACGGTCGAGCGCTGTGACGCTGACGGTTGCGCCGGAGTCGGTGCTGCCGAGGAGGACCCGCCGGACCGAGATCGAGGCGATGTCGGCGGGCGTGGTCCCGGGCGGCAGCTTGACCGTGGTCGCGGCGGGCCCGGTGCGATGGATGGTGAAGAGCGAAGCGAACTGCCCGTGGTCCGAGGTGTACGTCGTGGGGGCGTTCGTCAGGACGACGTCCACCGCCAGGCCGACGCTGGGGTCGGAGGGGGCCTGGTCGAGGGCGAGGTAGAGGTAGCTGCGCTGGTCGCCGAGCGCGGCGATCGACGGGTCCGGGACCGGATCGGTGACCTTGTGCTCACGCACCATCTCGCGGCCCATCACCTGGTAGGTCCAGGGATGGATGTCCATCTCGTGCTCACGCGGCTGGTCGGACGTCAGCACGTCGCGCGTGGAGAGGGCGAACCGCATCGGGTCGGCCGCCAGCTTCAGGGGACGCAGCGCCTTCGAGTCGCAGACGTTGTTGTTCGACGTGCAGGTCTGGAGGACCGGATGCGTCCCGTCGTACCGACCGAGGAACGTCTGCGTCCCGTGGCTCGGGCTCTGGAAGACCCCGCTGCCCGCCACACGACGTCCCCTCGCATCGACCTCGACGCGGTAGATCCACTCGATGTCGGTGGTGCGCCCCCACTGCGCCATCAGCGCCGGCGCGGGAGTGCCGCCGTCCTCGTTGCTCCAGATGACCGAGTACTCGATCCACGAGTGGCCGGGTGTGGCCGCGGGGAGGACCTGGTGCCAGGCGACGAGCGGGGTGTCGGTGTGGTTGTTCTGGAACCGACCACCGAGCCCGGCGACGTTCCGGCCGTAGAGCACCGGCGCGTACTTCGCGGCGACGTAGCCGGGGTCGCCCGGCTGGAGGGTCGAGAACCCGATGTCGTGGAGCCTCGCGAGGCCGGCGTCGCTCGGTGAGCGCCCGACGGCGTAGTGCAGCCGCAGCGTGTGCCGGCCCGTGCTGAGCTGGCCGAGCGCGAACTGACGCGTCACCCGGCCGGTCGACGTGATCACGATGTCGGTGGCGTAGTGGCCGTCGACGTACGCCGAGACCACGGCGGACTCGTTCCCGCGATCGGCCCACGAGACCCCGGGCGCGGAGACCGAGGCGGTCGAGGAACGCCTCTCCGGCATGCGCCCGGTGGAACCGGACGGTGTGGTCCGGTCCACCGCGGTGGAGGAAGACCGACCGCGTCGCTCGGGCGGCGGACCCGGTGCCGGCGGACCCGGACCCGGCAGACCCGGAGCCAGAGGCTGAGGCGGGCGAGGCGAGCACCGGTGCCACGGTCGCCACGAGCAGGGCCGCCCCGAGGACGCCTGCGCCGCGGCGGGCCGCGCGGCTGAGGGTGGAACGCATGTCAGTCCTCCAAGGATCGAGGCGGTGGCCGGTCACGTGAGCATCATGGCCTCCCGGGCGGCATCGGTGGCCGCCGGAGTGCCGAGACGCCCCGACCCCACCGATGTTAACGACCGCTAACCTGTCCGCGTGAGCCGGCGGGAGCAGATCCTCGAGACCGCGGCCGAGCTGTTCGCCGCCAAGGGTTTCCACGGAGTCTCCGTCGGGGAGATCGGCCGGGCGTGCGGGATCTCGGGGCCGGCGCTCTACAAGCACTTCGCCTCCAAGGACGCCGTGCTCGCGGCGATGCTCGTCGACATCAGCCAGCGCCTGCTCGACGAGGGGCAGGCTCGGGTGGGCGCGGCCGATGACGCCCACGACGCGGTCGACGCGCTGATCGGGTGGCACATCGACTTCGCCCTGCGACACCGGTCGCTGATCGTCGTCCAGGACCGCGACTGGCAGACGCTCCCACCGGCCGCACGCGAGCAGGTCCGCGCGTTGCAACGGGAGTACGTCGACGTCTGGGCCGGCCAGCTCCGCCGCCTGCATCGCGGGCTGCACACCGACCGGGCCCGCGTGATGGCCCACGCGGCATTCGGGCTGATCAACTCCACGCCGCACAGCGGGCTGATCCCCGACGAGGCGATGCGCGGGGTGCTGCACCGGATGGCGCTCGGTGCGCTGACCGGCCCTCAGACCAGGTGAGTGATCTCGGCGCTCGGGTCGTCGGCGAGCGCCAGCACCCGGGCAGCGCGGACGGCGGCGTCGACCGCCGCCGCCAGGTCACCACCCAGGTCGTCGTCCTCGCTCCCGTCGTTCTGAGCCAGCTCGGCCTGGAGGTCCTCGGGCGACAGCCCGCGTAGTCGCAGCAGCACCCAGGGGTCGCCGTCGACGAGCCACGCCACCTGGAGCAGCACCGCGAGGGCGTGGACGCACGGGTCGACCCAGGCGTCGCACGGACACGACGTGCCCAGCTCACCGCCGTACGGCAGGAGCTCGACGCCGGCCTCCTCCGACTGCTCGACCAGGCGGTAGGGCAGCTCGCCGGCCAGCAGGGATGCGAGGTGACCGGACTCTCCCGCCACCACCTCGACGAAGGCGCGGCGGCTGATCGGGTCGAGCTCGGGAACGGTGCCGGCGACCGACCACACCCCGGACCGGTCGTAGCAGGCCGCGACGATCGTGCCGCGGTCGACGGTGATGCCGCCGATCGACCCGCTGCGCGAGATCGCCCGGGCGGTGTGCAGGTCGCCCGCGGAGTACGCCGCCTCCTCGACGGCCCGGACCCACGCGCGACCCCACCACGTGGCCGCCCGCGTCGTGCTGCGACGGGGCGGGATGCGGGCGAAGGTCACCGCGGTCACGGCTGCCTCCGGAGGGAGACCAGGTCGAGGAGCTCGTCGTTGCTGAGCTCGGTGAGCGCTGCCTCGCCGCGACCGAGAACGGCATCGGCCAGCGAGCGCTTGCGACGCAGGAGCTCGGCGACCCGCTCCTCGACAGTGCCCTGGGTGATCATCCGGTGCACCTGCACCGGGCGGGTCTGGCCGATCCGGTGGGCACGGTCGGTCGCCTGGTCCTCCACCGCGGGGTTCCACCAGCGGTCGACGTGGACGACGTGGTCGGCACGGGTGAGGTTGAGGCCGGTGCCGCCCGCCTTGAGCGAGAGCAGGAAGACCGGCACGCCGCCGGCGTCGGGCCCGGCCTGGAAGCTCGCCACCATCGCATCGCGCTGGCGGACAGGGGTGCCGCCGTGGAGGAACTGGTGGGGAAGGCCGATCCGGGACAGGTGGTCCTCGATCAGCCGGGCCATCGCGACGTACTGGGTGAAGACCAGCACGGAGCTGCCCTCGGCCAGGGCGGTGACGAGCAGCTCGTCGAGCAGGTCGAGCTTCTCGGACCGGCCGGAGAGGCGGCCGCCGGACTGCTTGAGGAAGTGGGCCGGGTGATTGCAGATCTGCTTGAGCCCGGTCAGGAGCTTGAGGACCAGCCCGCGCCGGGTGTCCTCGTCGGCGCGGCGGATCCGCTCCATGGTGTCGCGGACGAACGACTCGTAGAGGACGACTTGCTCGCGGGTCAGCCCGAGCAGGTGGTCGGTCTCGGTCTTGTCGGGGAGCTCCGGGGCGATCCCGGGGTCGGACTTGCGCCGTCGCAGCAGGAAGGGGCCGATCAGGCCGGCGAACTGCCGCGCCTTGGTCGGCTCGAGGCCGGACTCGATCGGACCCGCCCAGACCTTGCGGAACGCCTGGCGGCTGCCGAGCAACCCGGGCGTCGCCCAGTCGAGGATGGCCCAGAGCTCGGTCAGGTTGTTCTCGACCGGTGTGCCGGTGAGGGCCACCCGGGCGGCGGACGGGACCGTGCGCAGGGCGCGGGCCGTGGCGGAGCGGGCGTTCTTGACGTGTTGGGCCTCGTCGGCGACGACCAACCCCCACGAGACCGTGGCCAGCGCACCAGCATCCCGTCGGACGGTGCCGTAGGTGGTGAGCACGAAGCCCGGATCGGGCACGGCGTCGGAGGGCGTGAGGTCGTCGAGGGAGCGCTGCCCGCCGTGGAAACGGCGTACGTCGACACCGGGGGCGAAGCGCCGGATCTCGGCCTCCCAGTTGCCGAGGAGCGAGGCCGGGCAGACCACGAGCGTCGGCCCCGGGCGGGCGACCCCGCGGTGGAGGTGGAGAGCGATCAGGGTGACCGTCTTGCCCAGGCCCATGTCGTCGGCCAGGCAGGCGCCGAGCCCGAGCGACGTCACGCGCTCGAGCCACGTGAACCCCTGGCGCTGGTAGTCACGGAGGACAGCCGCGAGGCCGGGCGGGGTCGGCAGCGGGGCGGCGGTCGCGGCATCGAGGAGCTGTTCGCGGACCTCGAGCAGGCTGGCTCCGACAACGACCTCGGCCGGGGCGTCGTCGACATCGACGACGCCGGTGAGGGCCGCGGCCACGGCCTGCGCCGGCTTCACCGTGCGGATCAGGCGGCTGCGCGCCTTGCGGGCGACCGCGGGGTCGACGACGGTCCAGCCGCCGCGCAGCCTGAGCATCGGCGACGACGCCCGGGCCAGCGAGTCCATCTCGGCCTCGGTGAGTGGCTCTCCGCGCAGCGCGACCTGCCAGTTGAAGGCGAACAGCGCGTCACCGCTGAGCACGCCCTCGACGAGCTGGCCCTCGCGCCGGGACGGCACGCGATCGAGGGTGGCGGTGGCCTTCAGGTCGCGGCCCAGGCTGCGCGGCCAGAGCACGTCGACGCCGGCTCGGTGAAGCGCCTCGACGCCGTCGTCGAGAAGGCTGACCAGGTCGTCGGTGGTGAGCGCCAGCTCGTCGGGCACCCGCTGCTCGAGCAGGCGCTCGAGGGGAGGCCAGGAGGCGGCAGCCTCGCGCAGGGCCAGGGAGGCGTGGGTGCGGGCACGGTCGCCGAAGCCGTGCACCGAGGGTGCGTCGTGCCACAGCGCGCCGGCGTCGCAGACGTGGAGGGGATCCTGCTCGTCGTGCACCTGGAGCACGAGCCGGCAGGATCCGGCGACGAGCTCCTCCTCGTGGGCCTCCACCCGGAGCGAGAGGGTCACCAGCTGGGGCAGGCCGGCCCCCTCGCCCCGATGGCGGGCCACGAGCGCCTGGAGGCGCCGGCTGAACGCGTCGCCCTCGGGCCGGGGTGCCCGCGGTGGTGCGGGCTCGGACCGAGGCGTGGCTGCGGCCGGGGCCGCGCGCGGCATCGTGTCGACCACGGCGTCGACCAACCGGCGTACGACGTGCTCGGCGTCGGCCGCCGGCAGCCCGGCGTAGGCCCGCGACTCGGCCAGGCGCCGCAGTCGTTCGGTGTCGTCGGGATCGAGCGGGGCGAGACGCCACACGCCGTCGCCCGGCTCGAACTTGCCGGCAGCCACGAAGCGCATCGCCAGCAGGGAGGCCGCGGCCAGCAGGGTCACGGAGGGATGGGCCGCCTCGTCGGCGCGGGCCTTGGCCAGCACGGGGAGGGCGGCCCGGATCGGCAGGGTGATCGTGCGGCTGCCGATCCCCGCGGCGGTGAACTCGACCATGCCGTCCCGAGGCGCCTCGGCAGCGCGCAGCGTCGCCGGGCCCGAGAGCGGCACGAAGCTCATCGCCACCCCACCGCCCCGACCAGCACGCGCCACCACCTCGGGTCGAGGCTAGCCCGGCCCTCCGACATCGCTGTGCCGCCTTCAGCCCCGAGGCGGACAACGCGGAACAAAGACCCTCGCCGTTCCCGCGCGCCTCGGAATCGTTCCGCGTTCTCCCGAGCGTCCGTCCCGGTCGACCCTATTGCAAGAGTTCTTTCGAAAGAGTAGTTTCCACGCTATGCCCGACGAGACACCTCCCGCAGGACCGGCGTACCGGCGGCTCCAGGACCCCCGCGAGCTCGCCGCTCTCGCCCACCCGGTGCGCCTGGGCATCATGGAGCTGCTCACGGTCTCCGGGCCGCTCACCGCGACCGAGCTCGCCGACCGCCTCGACGAGACCCCCGCCAACTGCTCCTGGCACCTGCGCAAGCTGGCCGAGCACCACTTCGTCGAGGAGGCCGGCGGCGGCATCGGCCGGCAGCGCCCCTGGCAGGTCCGCTCGATCGGGCTGGCGTGGGACGAGTCCGGGGCGACGCCGAGCGAGGTGCGCGCCGGACGCGCGCTGGAGCAGATGCTCCTCGAGCGCCAGGTCACCCGGTTCCACCAGGCGCGCACCCAGCTCCAGGACGACGGTGACGAGGCCTGGGGCGACGCCGCCGCTGCCACACAGTCCGCGAGCTGGCTCACCCTCGAGGAGCTCGACGAGCTCAACGCCGAGGTCCGCGCCATCCTGGAGCGCTACTCCGACCGACTCGTCGACTCCTCCAAGCGCCCCCCGGGCTCACGACTGTGCGAGTTCGTCGCGTGGGGGGCGCCCCTGCTCCTGCCCGGCGTCGAGACGACCCCCGACTCGGCCGAGGCAGGGGCTGACGCGTCGTGAGGCAGGCCTTCCGGCAGCCCGGCTTCTCCCGCCTGTACGCCGGTCTGACGGCGTCGATGTTCGGCGACTCGGCGATGCTGCTGGTCCTCTCGATCTGGGTGAAGACCCTGACCGGCTCCAACGCCCAGGCCGGCATCACCTTCTTCTTCATGCTGATCCCCGCCCTGCTCGCTCCGCTGCTCGGCATCTGGATCGACCGCGTCAAGCGCAAGCCCTTCCTGATCTGGGGCCACGTCGCGTCGGGCCTCTGCGTACTTCCCCTCGTGCTGGTGCGGGGGCCGGGACAGGTCTGGATCATCTGGGGCGTCGCCATGCTCTACGGCGTCTCGTTCGTCGCCCTGCCGGCCGCGCTCAACGGCCTGCTCAAGGAGCTCATGCCCGACGAGATGCTCGTCGACGCCAACTCCTCCTTGCAGACCACCAAGGAGTCGTTCCGGCTGTTCGGTCCCCTGATCGGGGCGTTGCTGTTCACCTGGCTCGGAGGCTGGGCGGTGGCCCTGCTGGACTCGGCGTCGTTCTTCGTGGCCGCCGCGGTGATCGCGACGATCACGGTGCGCGAGACCGCGCCCGAGGTCGAGGAGACGCACTTCTGGGACGAGCTCACCGCCGGTCTGCGGTACCTCGGCACCGACCGGGTGCTCAAGCACGTGCTGATCGGCTTCGGCATCACGATGTTGGTGCTCGGGTTCACGGAGTCGTCGATCTACGCCCTGCTCGACGCCTTCGACAGGCCCGCGACGTTCGTCTCGGTGATCGTCTCCGTGCAGGGCGTCGGCGCGATCGCCGGCGGTCTCTCGTCCGGCTGGGTCATCAAGCGCATCGGCGAGGTCGCCACGTGTGTGGTCGGCCTGGTCGTCCTGGTCGGCGGCATCGCGATCATGGGTGCCACCCACGACATCGTCGTCGTCTGTCTGAGCGCGGCGGTGTTCGGGACGTCGCTGCCGATGCTGACGGTGGCCTTCATGACCCTGGTCCAGCGGCGGAGCCCGCAGGCGATCATGGGACGGGTCTCCACGGCGGTCGAGGTCGTGATGTCCACGCCCCAAGCCGTGTCGCTGGCCGTCGGCTCGGCACTCGTGGTCGTCCTGACCTATCGGCAGATCTTCGCCATCATGAGTGTTGTCACGCTCTTCGCCGCAGCCCACATCGCCTTCTGGCTTCGCAGGCAGATCCGCGACGACCTGCGGGGCGGGCCGGATGAGGACGTCCCGGCGCCCGATCTCGGACCGGATATGGGGTCGCCGGTGTCGGCGGTCTTGCCTACGCTCGACCTGTAACGACGAGAGGAAGAAGACGCGCGCATGAGCACCGAGATCGACAGAAGCCAGGTCGGCGATCCCGCCGGCCCCTCGGACGGCAGGCTCGACACCCGGGTCATGATCGTGGCGGGGGTGGTCGTGCTGGGCGCGATCATGTCCATTCTGGACATCACCGTCGTCGCGGTCGCACAGCGAACGTTCCAGGAGACCTTCGACGCCACCCAGGCGCAGGTGGCCTGGACCTCCACGGCCTACACCCTGGCCCTGGCCACGGTCATCCCGATGACGGGCTGGGCCGCCGACCGGTTCGGCACCAAGCGCCTCTACATCCTGGCGCTCCTGCTCTTCACGGCCGGCTCCGCGCTCTGCTCCACCGCCACCTCGCTGGAGATGCTGGTCGCGTTCCGGGTGCTGCAGGGCCTCGGCGGCGGCATGCTGATGCCGCTCGGGATGACCATCCTGACGCGCGAGGCCGGCCCCGAGCGCCTCGGCCGGGTGATGGCGATCCTCGGCGTCCCGATGCTGCTCGGCCCGATCTTCGGCCCGATCCTCGGCGGCTGGCTGATCGACGTCGCCTCCTGGCACTGGATCTTCCTGATCAACGTCCCGATCGGCATCGTCGCGGCGGTCTACGCCTGGCGCGTCCTCGACCGTGACTCGGTGCATCCCTCGGAGAGCTTCGACTTCGTCGGCATGCTCCTGCTCTCGCCGGGCCTGGCGCTGTTCCTCTACGGCGTCTCATCGATCCCGGCAGCCAAGCAGGAGCACGGCACCATGTGGACGCGCACCGTGGTGATCAGCTGCGTGCTGGGTCTGGCGCTGGTCGTCGCCTTCGTGCCGTGGGCGCTCCGCCGCAAGAACATCCATCCTCTGCTGCAGCTGCGGCTGTTCAAGAACCGCTACATGACCGTCGCCGTGATCACGATGTCGCTGTTCGCGATCGCGTTCTTCGGCGCCAGCCTGCTGTTCACCCTCTACTTCCAGCAGGTGCGCGGCACCTCTCCGCTGGCTTCTGGCTGGCTGGTGGCGCCGCAGGGCTTCGGCGCGATGGTCACCATGCCGATCGCCGGCTTCCTGGCCGACAAGATCGGCCCCGGGAAGGTCGTGCTCACCGGGCTCGTGCTCGACACCGTCGGCATGGGGATGCTGGCATTCCTCGACTCCACGACGCCCTACTCCTACATCATCACCGCGTTCGTGATCATGGGCTTCGGCATGGGCGCGACCATGATGCCGGTCTTCACCGCAGCGCTGGCGAGTCTGAGGGACCACGACATCGCCCGTGGCTCCACGTTGATGAACATCACCCAGCAGGTCTCCGCCTCGGTCGGTACGGCGCTGTTCTCGGTGCTGCTGACCAACGCCTACAACCAGCACGCGGACGTCGTGAACGCCACGTTGAAGATCCAGAGCGCGGGCGGCGACACCAGCGGCCCGATCGCGACCCTCGGTCTCCACTTCATGGGGCTCGCGTTCGGCGACGTGTTCGTGGTCGCGACCGTGCTCGTCGGGCTGTGCCTGATCCCGGCGTTCTTCCTGCCACGTCGTCCCGCCGAGAAGCCCGCCGACGCCGCCGCGATGATGGTCGGCTGAGGCCGACGGAGGGACGTATCCTGCGCGGGTGCGCCCCTCCTCCCTGCTCGCCGTCGCGGTCTCGGCCGTCCTCGGCGTGGCTCTCGGCATCGGGGGCGGCCTGGCGCTCGACCACGGTCCGGCCACCTTCGCGGACCCGCTCGGGCTGAACGTGCCGCTGCGGAACCAGCCCGTGTGTGACGGGAACGCGCTGCTCACCGTGGACCGGGGTGCGAACGCCTCGCAGATCGCGACCGGGGTGACGGAGAACCTCCGCCAAGGTGTCGCCTACCTCGACACCCGGCGGTCCTGCGTCACCGCCTGGGTCAAGCGCGGTCGGCCCGCTCCCCGCTACGTCGCCTACGTCGGGCCCTTCAGCAGTCGGGGCAAGGCGTGCGACGCCGAGTTCTCCAACGGCCACCGCGGTGGGATCGTCACGTGGCTGACCAAGGGGGCCACCGACACCGTGCAGTGCCTCTGCTTCGCACAGCTCGCGAGACCGACGCTTCGCACGGGGATGAGTGCCGACGGCACCAACGGGATCTGGATCCGACACCTCCAGGGCCTCCTGGTCGACC
Source organism: uncultured Actinomycetota bacterium (assembly GCA_963761515.1). Taxonomy (GTDB): domain Bacteria; phylum Actinomycetota; class Actinomycetes; order Propionibacteriales; family Nocardioidaceae; genus Nocardioides. Next base: position 20,534 of record CAVXHO010000031.1, on the reverse strand, counting down.
TCGGGCGCGCCACCCCCGAGGACGTCACCGGGGTCTACGACCTCACGACGGCCGCCAAGGTCCGTGAGTTCCAGCGGGACAACCGCCGCCCGGCTACCGGTGAGGTCGACGCCGACACCTGGCACTTCCTGCAGACGGAGGCCTGCGACCTCTAGGTCTCCCGGGCCGCCGCGAACGCGTCGCCGGTCAGGACGGGCACCACGCCGCTCACGTCGTACGACGCCGCCAGGTCGACGTCGGCGGCGAAACCGTCCTCGACCAGCTCGCGACCGCTGGCACAGTGCCTCAGCTCGCCGGCCAGCCTGCCCTCGACGTCTCGGAAGGCGGCCACCCCCACTGCCGCCTCGGGACTGAGGCCGGTCTCGCCGAGGCCCGCCAGCACCGCGCCGGCTCCCCACAGGTCCTCGACCGCGGGTCTCAGCTGCCCGTCCGGCCAGCGTTCCCCGGCGGCGACCACGCAGACGCGGGCGGCCGGCCGGGCCCGCAGCCACCGCCCCACCGCGGACGCGTTGCGCAGGCTGGCACCGACGACCGTGACTCCCGCGTCGGCCAGGGCGAAGGCGATCGCGGAGCCGTTGGGTGACGGCAGCACGACCCGGTCGAGCCCGGTCACGCCCGCGAACGACAACGGCGACAGGCTCACGGAGCCATCGGCGAGACCGTCGCGGCGGCCCGCGGCAAGCGTCGCGCCTCGCGCGACGGCGTAGGCCGCCGCATCCTCCGCGCGCCAGGGATACGGATACACCGCCACGCCCTGCTCGACCGCGACGGTGAGCGTGGTCGTGAACGAGAGCACGTCGACCACCACCGCCACGTCACCGGGCCGTGCGTCGGCCACCAGCGCGAGCGCGCCGCTGAGACCCCAGTCGAGCCGCCGGGTGTACGCCGCCTGGCCGTGGACGCTGCGGGTCACCAGATCCGGACGCGGTCCGCCGGATCGAGCCAGAGCCCGTCACCGTGCTGCGTACCGAAGACGGCGTGGAACTCGTCGAGGTTGCGGACGATGTTCGCCCGGAACTCCGGCGGACTGTGGGGGTCGATGGTGAGGTACTGCTGGTCGAGCTCGGGTCGGCGCTTGGTCCGCCAGCAGTAGGCCCAGCTGAAGAACAGCTTCTGAGCGGCCTCGAGATCGACGTCGCCGTCCCGGGTGATCGAGTAGGCCATCAGTGCGATCGTCAGGCCGCCGAGGTCGCCGATGTTCTCGCCGACCGTCAGCGCACCGTTGACGTGCTCGCCGGGGAGGTTGCGGGGCGAGAAGCCGTTGTACTGCTCGATCAGCGCCTGGGACTTGACCTGGAAGGCGGCCTTGTCGTCGGGCGTCCACCAGTCCTGCAGGTTGCCGGCACCGTCGTACTGCGAGCCCTGGTCGTCGAAGCCGTGCCCGATCTCGTGGCCGATGACGGCGCCGATGCCGCCGTAGTTCTCGGCCGGGTCGGCGTCCGGGGAGAAGAACGGCTTCTGCAGGATCGCGGCCGGGAAGCAGATCTCGTTCATCCCGGGCCGGTAGTAGGCGTTCACGGTCTGGGGCAGCATCAGCCACTCGTCGCGGTCGACGGGAGCACCGATCTTCGCCAGCTGCCGTCGGGTCTCGAACGTCTCGGCCGCCGCGACGTTGCCGAGCAGGTCGGTGGGGACGAACTCCAGCGAGGAGTAGTCGCGGAACGTCGCGGGGTAGCCGATCTTCGAGCGGAACTGATCGAGCTTCTCGTACGCCGCCTTCTTGGTGTCGTCGCTCATCCAGGTGAGCGCCGAGATCGACTGCCGGTAGGCACGCAGCAGGTTGCCGACGAGGTCGTCCATCATCGCCTTGGAGGCCGGCGGGAAGTGCCGGGCGACGTACTCGCGCCCCACCGCCTCGCCGATCGAGCCCTCGACCAGCGAGACGCCACGCTTCCACCGCTCACGCAGCTCCGGCGTGCCGCCCAGGGTGCGGCCGTAGAAGTCGAAGTTGGTCTCGACGAACTCCGCGGCGAGGTACGGCGCGTACGCGCGGACGACGCGGGCGGCCAGCCACGCGCGCCAGTCCTCGATCGGCACCTCCTCCAGGGTCCTCGACAGGTGCTCGAGGTACGACGGCTGCCGGACGCAGGTCTCGGCGATCGTCTCGTCGGACCCGCCCAGGTTGCGGATGAACGCTTCCCAGTCGAAGGCCGGGCACAGCGCGTGCAGCTCGTCGACGGTCAGGAGGTTGTAGGTCTTCTGGACGTCGCGCGTCTCGGCCCGCTCCCAGTGGCCCTGCGAGAGCCGGGTCTCGACGGCCATCACCGTCGCCGCCGCAGCGGCCGCGTCGGGGCGCTCGACCAGCTCGAACATCCGGGTCAGGAAGGCGACGTACTTGCCGCGGATCTCGGCGAACTTCTCGTCGTGGTAGTACGACTCGTCGGGGAGGCCGAGGCCGCCCTGCGCGAGGTTGAACAGCATCCGGTCGGAGTTCTTGCCGTCGACGTCGACGTAGACGGCGAAGGCGCCGCTCCCGCCGATCTGCTCGAACTCGCCGAGGAACGCCGCGAGGTCGCGGACGTCGCGCAGGCTGTCGACGGCGTCGAGCAGCGGGCGCACGGGCTGGTACCCGAGCGCCTCGACCGCCTGGTCGTCCATGAAGGAGGCATAGAGGCAGGCGATGCGCATGGCGTCGTCGCCCAGGCCCTCCTCGCCGGCGACGACCCGCTCGGCGAGTCCCTCGATGATCGCGCGGACCTGCTCCTCGGCCGCGTCCGCCAGGTGCACGAACGAACCCCAGCTCCCCTTGTCCGCGGGGATCTCGGTCGTCGCGAGCCATCGCCCGTTGACGTGGCCGAAGAGGTCGTCCTGCGGGCGGATGGCGGGATCCATGCCCTCGCGGGCGTCGTCGAGCGTGCTCATTCCGGTGAGCCTAGGTGCGTACGCCGCTCACCGCACGCGGACGACGGCCTTCCCGAGCGTGCGCCTGGCCTCCATGTCCTGCAGGGCGCGGCCGAAGTCGGCGAGGTCGTAGGTCGCCCCCACCGGCGGTGAGACCACGCCGGACTCGATCATCGGGAGCAGCGCTCGCCACTGCTCGTGCATGTACGGCGGCCGCATCATCGCGTAGGCACCCCACCCGACACCGCGCACGTCGAGGTTGCCGAGGAGCAGGCGGTTGACCTTCACCTCGGGGATCCCCTGGCCGGCGGCGAAGCCGACGACGAGCAGGCGGCCCTGTTCGGCGAGGCAGCGCAGGGAGTCGGTGAACGCGTCCCCGCCGACGACGTCGAGCACCACGTCGACCCCGCGACCGCCGGTGAGCTCCTTGACCGCGTCCTTGAAGCCGTCGACCAGCACGGTCTCGTCCGCCCCGGCGGCTCTCGCGAAGTCCGCCTTCTCCGGGGTCGAGACGACGCCGATGGTCCGGGCGCCCAGGCCCTTGGCCACCTGGAGGGTGGCCGTTCCGACGCCGCCGGCCGCACCGTGCACCAGGACCGTCTCCTCGGCGCGGAGCTGGCCCCGCTCCTGCAGGGCGAACAGGGCCGTCAGGTAGTTCATCGGCAGGGCCGCGCCCTCGTCGTAGGACAGCCGCTCGGGGAGCGGGAAGACGGAGACCGCCGGGATCACGGCGCGCTCGCCGGCACCGCCGTACGGCACGACCCCGGCGACCCTGGTGCCCGGCGCGAGGTCGCCCCCGCTGACCACCGTGCCGGCCACGTCGACGCCGAGTGTGAACGGCAGCTCGGGCCGCAGCTGGTACTCGCCCTTGCTCAGCAGCAGGTCGGGGAACGAGATCCCGACGCTGTGCACCTCGACGAGCACGTCGTCTGGGCCAGGGACGGGCTCGTCGACCTCGACGACCCGCACGTCCGTGGGGCCGGTGGGCTGGAGTACCTGGACGGCGCGCATGCGGTCATCCTGCCCCACCGTTGAGACGCTCTCGCGCGCCTGGACATGTCAGCTGGGACGGACCAGCCGGTTCAGCTCGAAGTGCATCGGGTCGGTCCAGTGCCAGGTACCGCCCCAGGTGAATCCCCAGCGCTGGAAGATCGCGACGACGTCGCGGTTGATCTGGCCCACGGTGCCGCGCTGGTTCTCCGGGACGTTGACGTCGAAGGCCAGGCCGAAGGCGTGGTTGGACAGGGTCGTCGTACCGGCGATGAAGCGCGGCACGTAGCACCCGCCGTACTGGCCCGGGTGGATCGCGCTCGCCAGGCCTCGGGCCTGGATCTCCTCGAGGGCCGCGCGGAGCTGGGGGAACATCAACGTGTTGCAGGTCATCGACCCGATGATCGGCATGGTCTCGGTGGAGATGTGCGAGGCCACCCAGGAGCCCTGCGGCGCTATGTGGCCGCCGGAGAGCACCGTGTAGCTGAACGCGCCGACGGCGTCGGCCGTGGTGCCGACCAACAGCGCAGTCTGGGTGACGCTCGGGTCGAGCCCGAGACGGGCGGCGGCGTCCATCCGCTGCACCGAGGCCTGGCCGCCCACGATGCGCTGGATCGGCTTCCGGACGGACAGCGGCGTACGGATCCCGGTGGAGACCAGCAGGGCGTTGCCCTTGCGCATGCCGAGGGTCTTCACCCAGCTGTTGTTGACGATCGCGTCCACCTGCGGGATCTGGGGAGCGTAGACACCGACATGGATCTCGGGGGCGTCGGAGCGGGTGCCCATCCGCACGAAGTCGTTCTTCGGGACCTGCCTGCGGAACTGCGGTCGGATCGACATCTCACCCCGGGCGATGCGGTTCCACTCCTGCTGGCGCTGCGCCACCTCGGGGTTGTAGTTGCGGAACGTCGCGGGGTCGACCGCCGCGACGTTGATCGCGTGGTCGTCGATGCTGACCTGCGCCAGCGAGAACCGCTCGACCTCGGTCACGCCCGCGACGTGCTGGATGCGACGTACCATCGCGTCGCTGAGCGGCCGCTGCCGGAAGATCAGCATGTCGGCGGTGTGCAGCGGCGCCTGGAACGGTCCGGGCTCTGCCACGGCGTGGGTCGGGTCGATGGTCGGCGACGACGTCGGGTCCGTCGGTGACGACGGGCTGGTCGGGTCGGAGGTGTCCGCGACCGGCCCCGTCGAGGCGCCGGCGACGGGGTCGGACGAGCCGGTGCCGCAGGACACCAGCAGCAGCGCGGCAACAGCCGTTGCCGCGCTCGCGATCCCAAGACGCCCCCGTGTCATGCTCGACAGGGTAGTTCGCGGATCCTCAATGACCACGGTGCGGGCAGTCGACCTGAGGTGCGCGCACCCTGGTCGGCGGCCCGGCGGCAGGCGTCCCGGGCATCTCGCCGGGGATCGTGAACCACGAGACGACCCCGCCCGCGGTCAGCAGTCCCGCGCACAGCCACATCGCCTGCATGTACGCGCTGCTGAACGCCTGTGCGTCGTCGTAGTCGGTTCCCGACAGCCCGACGATGACGGGGAGCGCGGCGACGGCGAAGAGCGAGCCCGCGCGGGCGACCGCGTTGTTGACCCCGCTCGCCAGCCCGGCGCGGTCCGCCGGCGCCGCCCCCAGGACCGTGGCGGTCAGGGGGGCGACCATGAGCGCCAGGCCGAGCGCGAAGACGCACAAGGGCGGCAGCACTCCCAGCCAGTACGACGTGCCGTCGTCGACGAAGGACAGCCAGGCCACGCCCGTGGCCATCACCAGGGGACCGACGGTCATCGGGATCCGGGGGCCAATGCGGGTGCCCAGTGCGCCGCCACGGGAGGCGAGCAGCAGCATCAGGACGGTGATCGGGAGCGTGGCCAGCCCCGCCTGCAGGGCGCCGTAGCCCAGCACGGTCTGTACGTCGATGACGAGGAAGAACAGCACCGCGCCCAGGGCGGCGTACACGAGGAGGGTCATCGAGTTAGCGGCGGAGAACGTGCGGGAGGCGAAGAGGTCGAGCGGCAGCATCGGGTGGCGGCTGCGCCGTTCGACGAGGACGAAGGCCACGCCCGCCAGAACTCCCACCACGAGAGCGGGTACGGCGAGGTCGCCGTGCCACTCGATCAGGCAGTAGGTGACGCCCGCCAGCGCGAGTGCCGCCAGGCCGGCGCCGAGCCAGTCGTACCGGCCCTCCTGGGCGGTCCGGCTCTCGGGCACGTAGACGAGGGTGACGGCGACGGTCACGGCCGCGAGCGGCGCGTTGATCCAGAAGATCCAGCGCCAGTCGGCGTACTGCACGAGCGCGCCGCCGATGAAGGGCCCGATCGCGGCCGAGATGCTGGTCATGCCGGTCCAGGCGCCGATCGCGCGGCCGCGGTCGGCGGGCTCAATGCCCGACTCGATGATCGCCAGCGACCCGGGCGCGAGGAGGGCGCCGCCGATGCCCTGCAGGGCGCGTGCGGCGATCAGTGTCTCGGCGTTGGGCGCGAGGCCGCACAGCGCCGACGCCCCGGCGAACCACACGACGCCGACGAGGAACACGCGGCGACGGCCGAGCCGGTCACCCAGCGAGCCGCCCAGCAGGATCAGGCTGGCGAGGGTGAGCAGGTAGGCGTTGCTGATCCACTGGAGCTGGGACAGCGAGGCGTCGAGGTCGCTGCCGATGGTGCGGAGGGCGACGTTGACGACGGTGCCGTCGAGCATCACCATCCCCGAGCCGAGGACCGTGGCGAGCACGAGTCCGCGACCGGCGGCGGAGGAGTACGCGACGGTCCCGGAGCCCATCGGGCGAGGCTACTCCCGGGCCCCGGTCACGCACGCAGCGTCCGCTCGCAGATCCAGGCGATGCCGTCGGCGGCGTCGCCCGGCGTGCCGATCGGGTGGACGACGTGCGAGAGGACGAGCCGGACGACCATGTCGATGGCTACGTCGAGGTGCCGCTCATCGATGGCGATCGGGTAGCCGACCACGCGTCGGCGGACCGACTCGGTGGCGGTGAGCACCAGCGCGTCGTTGCGGGTGGTCAGGAGGGGTAGCAGCTCGGTCTCCGCGCCGTACGACGCCGAGACGACCGCCTGGAGCAGGGCGTTGGTCCGGGCCAGCTCGAGGACCCCGCGCGAGGCCCCGCGGATCGCGTCGACCAGGGCGTCGGGATGCCGGTCGAACGCCGCGTCGACGACGGCGAGGAACTTGGCGAGCTCGGCGAGCACCATCTCCTCGGCGAGCTGGGGCTTGGAGCCGACCTCGTTGTAGACGGTCTGGCGCGAGACGCCCACCCGGTCGGCGAGCTTGCCCATGGTGACGCCGGCCCAGCCGACCTCGAGCGTGAGATCCGCCGCGGCCGCGACCACGCGTTCCTGCATGGTCAGCGAGGCGGCGGCGGTCACCTCGCCAGTCTAGGAAGCGGGGCAGGGTGGTGGCGCGGTCCTGGAACCACACCGTCCGCCGCGACGAAGTCGACCTTGTCGCGCACCCCGCAGTCAGGACAGCACCACGTGTCAGGGATCTCCGACCACGCGGTCCCGGCCGCGAACCCTTCCCTCTCCTCCCCTGCGGCGACTTGGTACACGTACTCGCACCCAGGGCACCCCCACGCCAGCGCCTCGTCGAGGGGGTCGGGACCTGCGGCCTCGGTGGAGGCGGGAGACGGCGGGACGTGCGCAGGCGCGGCGGCCGCGTACGGCGGCAACCATCCCCGAGCAGGTGCGGCCGACGCGCGGCCGCCAGTCCCGCCGGCTTGCGGCTCCGCCGAGGCCCCCGCGCCGTACCGCTCCAGAACACGAGCCCGCTTCCGCGGGGAGATGTTCGCGCGCGAGATGTCGCCCGCGAAGTGGGCGAGCACCCTCCGATCCATCACGCGGCGCCAGACGGCGGGCACCATCGCGAGCACGATCATCCCGGCGTACCCCGTCGGCAGCACCGGGCTCTCCTCGAAGTCGCGCAGCGACTGGTAGCGCCGGGTGGGGTTCGCGTGGTGGTCGCTGTGGCGCTGCAGGTGGTAGAGCAGCACGTTGGTCGCGATGTTGTTGGAGTTCCACGAGTGGGAGGGATCGACCCGCTCGTAACGCTCGCGCTCGCCGACGCCGACCTTCTGCCGGAGCATCCCGTAGTGCTCCATGTAGTTGACGACCTCGAGCAGCGAGAAGCCGACCACCGCCTGGATGACGAGGTACGGCGCGATCCCGACGCCGAAGAGCACGACCATGACCGCCCAGAGCACCGCCGACATCAGCCAGGCGTTGAGCACGTCGTTCGACAGCCGCCACGGATGCTGATGGCGGCGAGCGATCCGTCTCCTCTCCAGGTTCCAGGCCGAGCGGAGCGAGCCACCGACCGTGCGCGGCCAGAACTCGTAGAAGCTCTCGCCGAGCCGGGCCGACGCGGGATCCTCGGGGGTCGCGACCCGCACATGGTGACCGCGGTTGTGCTCGATGTAGAAGTGGCCGTAGAAGCTCTGGGCCAGGGCGATCTTGGACAGCCAGCGCTCGTTGGCCTCCTTCTTGTGACCTAGCTCGTGGGCGGTGTTGATGCCGATGCCGCCGATGCAGCCGATCGAGACCGCGATGCCGATCCGGTCGACCACCGACAGGTCGTAGTGCGTCATCACCCAGAACGCGCCGACGAAGCCGGCGTACTGGATCGGCAGGAAGAGGTAGGTGATCCAGCGGTAGTACCGGTCCTTCTCGAGCGCCTCGATGAGGTCCTCGGGCGGGTTGGAGCGGTCGAGCCCGGCGACCAGGTCGATCGCCGGGACGATCCCCACGATGACGACCGGGCCGATCCAGAACCACACACCCCAGCCGGTGAGGGTCCACAGCCCGATGGCGATGAACGCCAGCGACGGGACCACGAGCCCGATCAGCCACAGGTAGCGCTTGCGGTCGCGCCACAGCGCGGTCGAACCCTCGGGGACGGTGCCGTGAGCGGTCTCGGGCGACGGTGCCATCGTCGTACCTCCTCGAGACAGGTTTACAAAACCATATGATGTGTAAACCAGTCTGGCAAGGCCCCGGGTTGCCGCCCGGCTCCCCATCGGGATCTGATGGGCCCATGAGCACGCACCGCGGGTCCGGCCTCCCCTTCGGCATCGACTTCGGCGGTAGCGGCATCAAGGGCGCGCCCGTCGACCTCGAGACGGGTGAGTTCGCCGAGGAACGAGTGCGGATCGACACCCCCCAGCCGGCCACGCCGGACGCGGTGGCGAAGGTCTTCGTCCAGCTCCTCGGCTCCTTCGACGACTCCGACGGGCCGGTGGGTGTGACCGTGCCCGGCGTCGTGAAGCGCGGGGTGGTCCACTCGGCCGCCAACATCGACAAGCACTGGATCGGTGAGGACGCCGACAAGCTCTTCACCGACGCCACCGGGCGCGACGTCCATGTCGTGAACGACGCGGACGCGGCCGGACTCGCCGAGGTGAGGTACGGCGCGGCGAAGGGCAGGCAGGGCCTGGTCATCGTCACCACCCTCGGCACCGGGATCGGCTCCGCCCTGGTCTACAACGGCGTGCTGGTGCCGAACTCCGAGCTCGGCCACCTCGAGATCGAGGGTCACGACGCCGAGAAGCGGGCCGCCTCGAGCGCCAAGGAGCGCCAGGACCTGTCGTGGGAGGAGTGGGCCGAGCGGCTCACGACGTACTACCGCAAGCTGGAGCAGCTGTTCTCCCCCGAGCTCTTCGTGGTCGGAGGTGGCGTCAGCAAGAAGGCGGACAAGTTCCTGCCGCTGGTCGACATCGAGACCGAGATCATCCCGGCGACCCTGCTCAACGCCGCCGGCATCGTCGGCGCGGCTCTCTGCGCCACCGAGAGCTGAGCCCGCGGGCCGAGCACGCGAGGCTCGCGCCGACTCCGCGGGCTGCCCAACTGGCGCAATTGCGCCGGAATGACAGCCAGAACGTCGTCGGAGATGTCGAAACGGCGCAATTGCGCTGTTACGGCAACCCCGAGGCCCAGCAGAGGAACGCGAGCCCGCCGCGTTCAGCCCGGCCCCGATCAGCCCGCCGCGGCCTCGCCGACCACTCCGTCGGCCAGGGCCGCCTCGATCTGGGGGCGCAGCTTCGCCGGCTCCTTGGTGGGGCCGAAGCGCTTGATGACCCGCCCGTCGCGACCGATCAGGAACTTGGTGAAGTTCCACTTGATGTTGGCGCCGAGCGCACCGGACTTCTTGTGCTTGAGCCACTGGTAGAGCGGATGGGTGTCGTCGCCGTTCACGTCGATCTTGGCGAACATCGGGAAGGTGACGCCGTAGTTCTGCTGGCAGAACGCGCCGATCTCCTCCTCGGTGCCGGGCTCCTGGTGGCCGAACTGGTCGCAGGGGAAGCCGAGGACGGTCAGCCCCTGGCCGGCGTAGTCGTCGTACAGCTGCTGGAGGCCCTCGTACTGCGGAGTCAACCCGCACTTGCTGGCGGTGTTGACGACCAGTACGACGTCACCGACGTACTGATCCAGGTCGCGGTCCTGCCCGTCGAGGGTGACGGCGGAGAAATCCCCGAGAGTTGTCATGCGTCTGCTCCTCTGATGGCGGCCGCGACGGCCTTGGGGACGTCGGGGTTGAAGACACTCGGAATGATGAAGTTCGGGTTGAGCTCGTCGTCCTTGACCACGTGGGCGATCGCCTCGGCCGCCTTGAGCAGCATCTCGATGGTGATCTCGTGTGCCCGCGCGTCCAGCAGCCCCCGGAAGACCCCGGGGAAGGCCAGGACGTTGTTGATCTGGTTGGGGAAGTCGGAGCGCCCGCTGGCCACGACCGCCGCGAACCGCTCGGCGTCGGCCGGGTCGACCTCCGGGTCGGGGTTGGCCAGCGCGAAGACCACCGAGCGCGGCGCCATGTCGGCGATCCACTCGGCCGGCAGGATCCCGGGGGCGCTGACGCCGATGAACACGTCGGCTCCCGTCAGTGCGTCGTGCAGCCCACCTCGCAGGTGGTGGGGGTTGGTCCTCGAGGCGAGCTCGGTCATCGCCGGGCTCAGCGTCTCGTCGCCGTCGCAGAGGACACCCTGCTTGTCGCAGACCACCACGTCGCCGGCGCCCCCGGCCAGGAGCAACGTGACGATCGCCGATCCCGCCGCGCCGGCACCGGAGACCACGATCCTGACGTCGGGGAGCTTCTTCTCCACGCAGCGCAGCGCGTTGGTCAGCGCGGCCAGTACGACGATCGCGGTGCCGTGCTGGTCGTCGTGGAAGACCGGGATGTCGAGGCTCTCGCGCAGCCGTCGCTCGACCTCGAAGCAGCGCGGGGCCGCGATGTCCTCGAGGTTGATCCCGCCGAAGCCCGGCGCGATCATCTCGACGGCCTTCACGATCTCGTCGGTGTCCTGGCTGGCCAGGCAGATCGGCCACGCGTCGATGTCGGCGAACCGCTTGAACAGCGCGGCCTTGCCCTCCATCACCGGCAGTGCTGCGCCGGGGCCGATGTTGCCCAGGCCGAGCACGGCCGAGCCGTCGGTGACGACGGCGACGGAGTTGCCCTTGATGGTGAGCCGGCGTACGTCGTCGGGGTTGTTCGCCAGCGCCATGCTGACCCGGCCGACGCCCGGGGTGTAGGCCATCGACAGGTCGTCGCGCGTGCGCAGCGGGACCTTCGAGTGGACCTCGATCTTGCCGCCGATGTGGAGCAGGAACGTGCGGTCGCTGACCTTGTGGACCTCGACGCCCTCGACCTGGCTGACCGCGTCGACCAGGATCTCGGAGTGGTCGGCGTCGGACGCCGAGCACGTGACGTCGACGACGAGGCGCTCGTGGCTGGAGTCGGCGACGTCGATCGCGGTGACGATGCCGCCGGCCGAGGCGATGGCCGTGGCGACGGCTCCGACGACGCCGTGGTCGGGGGCGGTGTGCAGTCGCATGGTGATGGAGTACGACGACGGGGTGGCCGACATGCTGCTCACCCTAGTCGGGAGGCGGGGACCGCTCGGGGTCGCGTTGCCTGCCGGCCAGCACGCCGACCAGGAGTGCGAGCGCGAAGAGCTGGGCGGCACCGATCACGGCGACCAGGGAGCTCCGGTGGGCGTCGTACAGCCAACCGGCGAGCACACCTCCGACGAGGGCCGCTGCTGCCTGGAACGCGGCGAACGCGCCGTACGCCGTGGCCAGGCGCCCCATCGGCACGAGGTCCGCCACCAACGCCTTCACCGTGGAGTCCTGTACGCCGGTGGCCGCCCCCCAGAGGAGCACTCCGGCCACCGCGAGCCCCGTCTGGTCGGTGAACACAAGAACCGGGACGGCGGCCACCACCACCGGCAGGACGAGCAGGGTGCCCCCGCCGATGCGGTCGTAGGCGAAGCCGGTACCGAGGGAGGCGACGGCCTCGGCACCCATCGCCGCGGCGTACACGATCGGGACCACGGCCGCCGTCACCAGGTGCTCGTTGACGAGGTGGAACGAGATCACCCCGAACGTCATCAGCCCGACGGTGGTCAGTGCGCACGCGACGGCGTAGGTGTAGAAGGTGCGCGGCAACGCCTCGAGGTGCGGTGTCGCGTGCGCAGGACCGCGCTCGGGGTCGCCGACGTGCCGGTGCATCCACGCCAGGACGCCGAGCGCGACGGCCCCGGGGATGACGAGCACCGCCAGACCGGCCCACGTCTGGCCGGTCAGCGCGATCACCAGCGCGACGAGGAGCGGGCCCAGCAGCGCCCCGGTCTGGTCGAGCGCCTTGTGCACGCCGAACCCGCGGCCGCGTCCGACGTTGCGAGCCGCCACGGCGAGCAGCGTCGACTTCGCGGGACTGCGCACGGCCTTGCCGGTGCGTTCGAGCAGCACCATCGTCGAGCCGAAGACCAGACCCGCGGCGCCGAGCGCCGGGGCGAGCGCCATCAGCGGTACGCAGACCGCGGTCAGCGCGTAGCCGACCACCATCCAGTGCCAGTAGCGACCCGACCGGTCGGCGGCCGGGCCGGAGAAGAGTCGGAAGCCCAGCGCCGCGGCCTCTCCGGCGCCGGTGACGAGACCGACCGTGAGTGCCGACGCACCGAGCGAGGCGAGGAACGGTCCGGTGATCGACCGCGCTCCTTCGTAGACCAGGTCGACGAGCAGGCTGACCACTCCGAGCCAGAGCACGGTGCGCCAGCCGGCCCAGGACCGGGAGTCCGCGGGTACGACGTGCTCAGTCATCGCGGTTGCGCCGGTGCCACGCCCAGATCAGGCCGAGCACGAGCAGCATCGCGATCACGGTGCTGGTCAGCCCGAGGTAGTGCGTCACCCGGCTGATCGAGTGCGCCGCGAAGTAGCCGAGCAGGACGCACGCGGTCCCCCAGAGCACGCCGCCGACGGCGTTGAACACCAGGAAGCGCGGGTACGCCATCCGGCTCGCCCCGGCCAGGGCCGGCATCACCGCGCGCAGGAACGCCGTGAAGCGGCCCGCGACCACGGCCCGGCCCCCGCGCCGGCGTAGGTAGGCCTGGGCCCCCTCGATCCGTTCGGGATAGCGCCGGAGGAGCGGAGCCCGCACCAGCTGCGGCCCGAGCCTTCGGCCGACCTCGAAGCCGACGCTGTCGCCGACGACGGCTGCCACGATCACCACGGCCAGGACCACGAACACCGAGACGTTCCCGGCGGCCGCGAGCACCCCGCCGTACACGACGGCGGTCTCGCCCGGCAGCACGAACCCGAAGAAGAGCGCGGCCTCGCCGAAGACGAGGCCGGCGATGATCAGGAGCGCCAGCCCCGGGGATACGCCGAGCAGCGTGTCGATGACCCTCTGCAGCATCAGCCGACCAAGTGGGCGTGGACCTTGGCCTGCTCACCCACGTCGATCGGGTTCGCGTGCCCCCGCAGGTGGACCGTCACGTTGCGCTCGCGCAGGGCGAGCACGAGGGTGTCCCCGAGGGCCTCCGCCACCGCGCCGTTGATGACGTAGGTGCCATCGACCTGCTTGTCGAGGAGCGAGCCCTCCTCGCCGTCTTCCACGTCGCCGAGGGCCACGGCGACGAGGGTCGGGCGCCGGATCCGGCCCCCGAGCCGCCACATCATGAGGATCATCAGCAGCACCAGCACGTCGGCCCCGAGCGTGATGATGGTGGAGCCGTGGCTGCGCTTCTGGCCCTCCAGGTCGAACACCGCCGGGTGCCCCTCCAGCACGCGTACGTCGACCTCGCCCGCCCGGACAGCGGCCGCCCCCGCCGTCGCGTTCACGCGGGCACTCCGCACGCGCTGGTCGGGGTCGACGCTCGCCGGGAACTTCAGCGCGAGGACCACGTCGTCCCCGGCCTTCTGCGACGACACCACGGTGGCCGTCACCTGGACCCCGTCGGAGGACACGCGGTGGAGCCGGTACTGGTAGATCGCGTAGGGCACGTTGATCACCAGCAGGGCGATCACCACGACCAGGATCTTCCGCGCGCGCGGACCCGGTGCTCTCACGAGCGCCAGTATGGCTGGTGGTCCTACGGGCGCGGGACCGTCAGGCCGGTGACCACCGGCCGACCGCAGCGTCGAGGCGCGCACCAGCCGTCGCGGCGTCGATGGCGAGCTCGGGCCCCACCAGGGTGGCCAGGGAGGTCGCCTCCTCGCGGCAGACCGAGCAGCCGAGGAGGTGCACGCGGAAGTCCTCGCTGACCGGGGTGGCCCCGGAGAGCACCTCCTCGACGAACACGTCCACGCCGTCGAAGCAGTCGTCGCACGAGAGCCACGGTTCGGTGGTGACGGTCAGCCGGCTGACGTCGTCCTGGGTGAGTGGCCGGGCCGTGGTCATCGGCTCGCCTCCTGTGCTCGATCCGTGCCGAGGTACCCCTCGGCCGAGAGATACGCCCTGAGTCGTTTCCGCACCTCGTGCAGCGTCTGGTAGAGCGCGTTGCGGTTGGTGGCGAGCCGTTCGGCGAGCACGTCGATCGGGATCTCCTCCACGAGGAGAGCCACGGCGACCCGGCGCTGGTGAGGCGTGAGCACTTCATACATGCCCTGCCGGGTGGCGTCGGCGAGGTCGCGGACCTCGACGTACGACTCAGGACCGCCGCCATCGGTCGATGGTTCGGGGATCGAGTCGAGGTCGATCTCCCGGTGCTTCCAGGCGGTACGTCGTACCTCGACGCCTGCCTGCAGGATGCCGAACTTGTACGCCCACGTGGTGAAGCGGCTGCGCCCGGCGAAGCTGTCGAGCCGAGCGAGCACCGACACCGTGGCCTCGTCCGCAGCCGCGTGCACGATCTCGGCGCGTCGGGTGGCACCCCAGGAGGCGGCGTCGGGCATCCGGTTCACCTGGTGCCACGCCGCCCGGATCAAGAGGTCGTGCAGCAGCCGGATGGTGTCGTCCCGCTCCGGTCCCGGCACCGACAACCGAGTGACCCACTCCTCGTCCGGGAACACGGCAACGCTCCTCGCTACCGGGGCGTCACGCGCCGGCTGGACACAGGTCATACGGGTCAGTGTCGCCCCACCCGTCCCGTCTTAGCCACGTTCGCCGGATCCGTCCTCGCGGCTAAGACCTGCCCTCACCGGCACACCCACCCAGCACGACGCCCAGATCGAAAGGCACACACGATGACCACCCACACCCACGACGCGGAGCAGGTCACGACCCTGACCACCGACCCCGGCTACCAGGCCTTCTGGGCCCTGCGGCTCGGCTTCACCGCGCTGCCCATCCTGTTCGGGATCGACAAGTTCGCCCAGGTGCTCACCGACGACTGGACCCGCTACCTGGCGTCGCAGATCAACGACATCACCCCAGGCAGCGCCGCGACGGCGATGCACATGGTCGGCGTGATCGAGATCGTGGCCGGGATCGCCGTCCTCGTGATCCCTCGCTTCGGCGCTCCGCTGGTCGCGGTCTGGCTCGCCGGGATCATCGTCAACCTGCTGATGGTCGGGGGGTACGGCGACGTCGCGTTGCGTGACTTCGGGCTGATGCTGGCCGCGCTGGTCCTGACCCGGCTGGCCTGGGCCTACCCGACCGGGTTCCGGGCTCCCCGCCCCTGACCCCTCCTCCCGGACCACGCCAGGTCCTGACACGGTCGTCCGACCGGTTCCTCGGTGGGTAGCGTGCGGTCATGTCCGGTCTCGCCGTCGCCGCGCCGAACGAGGCCGCCGCAGACGCGGCGGAGCAGGTTGCACTCGCCGGTGGCAACGCGGTGGACGCGGCCCTGGCCGCCGCGCTCGTCGCCATGGTCAACGAGGTCGGGGTGGTCTCGCTCAGCTCCGGAGGCTTCGTCACCGTGCAGCCGGGCGACGGCCGGCCGGCGTACGCCGTGGACGGGTGGATGAACATGCCCGGTCGCGGCCGCGCATCGACCGAGGACTCCGGTTCCACATGGGACGTGTCGACGGCGTACGGCGGCGGCGTCGACATCACCATCGGCCCGGGCTCGGTCGCGGTGCACGGCTCGTTGGCGGCGTTCGGTGAGGCCCACCGGCGCGACGGACGGCTGCCGTGGCACGAGATCGTCACGCCCGCGGTCGAGGTCGCCCGCGGCGGCTACCGGCTGACCTCGGCGGCTCGGTACTACCTCGACTACACCCACGACGACATCTTCGGCTGGGACACGGAGAGCCGAGCGGCCCTCCACGACGCTGACGGAGGGCTCACGACGGGCAGGATCGTGATGCCCGACCTGATCGCCTCGCTCGAGCTGATCGCCGCCGTCGGGCCCGACGCGCTCCACCGCGGCGAGCTCGCCGAGCTGATCAGCCGCGACGTGACCGAGCGCGGCGGCCTGCTCAGCCACGCCGACCTCGCGGCGTACGAGCCCGTCGTCCGGCCGGCACTGGTGTCTCGGGCGGGCGGCTGGGTGCTGTCCACGACGCCGCCGCCGTCGGTGGGCGGCATCTGCCTGACCGCGATGCTCCGCCTCCTGCTCGGCCATCCGGGCGAGAACCCGCTCGATCCCGACCACGTCGTCCAGGTCCAGCGGGCCGTGCTCGGACACCGGCTCGCCGTACTGGACCAGGCCCCCGATCTGGTCGCGGCAGCCGGGGAGTTCCTCGAGCGCGTCGACCACGACCACCTCGCCGTGCTCGAGTCGGGCTCGACCGCCCACGTCTCGGCGACCGACCGCTCCGGTACGGCCTGCGCCGTCACGTTCTCGTCCGGCTACGGCTCCGGGATGATCGCGGCCGGCACCGGCATCTGGCTCAACAACTGCCTCGGCGAGCAGGAGCTCAACCCGGCCGGGCTGCACGCCGCGGTCCCGGGCACCCGACTGCTCTCCAACATGGCCCCGACGGTCGCCCGTCGTGACGACGGCTCGACGCTGGCGATCGGCTCACCGGGCGCGGACCGGATCACGACCGCGATCGCCCAGGTGCTCGCCGGCTACCTGTCCGGTCTCTCGCTGCACGAGGCCGTGAACCGGCCGCGCGTGCACGTGCACCGGCCGGGGCGGCCCGACGAGATCGTGAAGCGGGAGACCGACCTGACCATGTACTACGGCGGGGTCGGCGCCACCCTGGTCGACGCCGACGGGCACCTGGTCGCGGCCGCGGACCCGCGCCGGGAGGGCGCCGTACGACTGGTGGAGGGCCTGTCCGGGGTCTGACACGGGGGATTCGAGCGCGATCCCCGTCGTCTGCCGAAGAAATTCTCGTGAAACCGCGTCATGTTCCGCGATTTCGGTCGTTTCTTCTCCGTGAGGTCGCGGTCCAAGGGATCGCTCCGAGCAGGTCGGCAGTCGGTCGGGGGGACGACACAGGCTGACCGAGGGGTGTTGCCCATCGACCGGGGGGACGAGGGCGCGGCGCCGCTGCCCCCGCTGTAGCTACCAGCGGGGGCGCCTCACATTTCGGGCCGTACGGCGTCTGTCCGCGACGTCGGCCGGGGCACGCGCCGCCCTGCTCACCCACCGGTGAGGTGGCCACCACCGACGGGGAGCTGACCGAACTGGCTCCCGACGGAGTGGGACGACGGCGGGGCGATGTCCGTGCTCGGCTGGTCGGACCCCGGCAGCGACAGCGAGCCGAACGACAGGACTGCCACGGCTGCCACGACGACGGCTGCGCCAGCGGCGTACGGGGTGGTGGGGTTGTGCATGATCGATGAAGTACTCACGGCGATGTCTCCTGGTCCAGGGGCCGGACTCGCCCGACCCGATGACCACTCACGCTCGCCGTAAGACGGCGCGTCCACATCGGGAAGATTCCCGATCCTCGACCACGAGGTGTCGGGAGATCTGAGTACGGCGCCAACGCGCGGCGCTCGTCGACGTGCCGGTTCACACCTGGTGCGCGAGGGGGGAGTTGAACCCCCACGTCCTTTCGGACACACGGACCTGAACCGTGCGCGTCTGCCTATTCCGCCACTCGCGCCAGAAGCGGGCCAAGGCTATCCCAGCCCTGACACGGCCCCCAAACCGGCGTAAGTCGCCAGTGTCGGCTTGCGCGCAAGCGCGCTGCGCCGCTCGCTACGGCCAGCCGCCCCACGACGGTCGGCTTGCGCGCAAGCGCGCTGCGCCGCTCGCTACGGCCAGCCGCCCCACGACGGTCGGCTTGCGCGCAAGCGCGCTGCGCCGCTCGCTGCGGCCAGCCGCCCCGGCTGCGCCGGTGCGGCTGGTCCTCGCTCGCCCCGGATACCATCGGCGCAACCCGAGCACACTCGGGCCGCGTCCCACAGGGGCGGGAGGAGCAGGACGACGCAACGGGGCCGAGACATGAGGGGAGGACGCGCGGCGTGAGTGGCCTGCAAAGGTTCGAGCAGCGCCTCGAGCAGTTCGTCTCCGGAGCCTTCGCCCGGGCTTTCCGCAGCGCGGTCCAGCCGGTCGAGATCTCCGCGGCGCTCCAGCGCGAGTGCGACAACAACGCGCAGATCCTGTCCCGCCAACGCCGGATGGTGCCCAACGACTTCCACGTCGAGCTGTCGCAGGCCGACCTCGAGAGGCTCGCGCCGTACGACTCGGCCCTGGTCAAGGAGCTCACCGAGCAGCTGACCGAGCACGCCGAGAAGCAGAGCTACGTGTTCTCGGGGCCGGTCACCATCGGCTTCGAGTCCGCCGAGGACCTCACCATCGGCCGATTCCGGGTCCGGAGCCAGGCGCACGCGTCGGTGACCAGCAACGCCACCCATACCCAGGTACGCCGTGCCCGGGCCTACGTCGAGGTCAACGGCACCCGCCACCCGCTGCAACCGCCGGGCCTCGTCGTCGGCCGCGGCACCGAGGCCGACCTCCGCATCAACGACCCCGGGGTGAGCCGCCGCCACATCGAGTTCACCGTCGACGAGTCCCCCGACGGCGGCGTGGCCATCGCCGTGCACGACCTCGGCTCGACCAACGGCATGCTCGTCGACGGCCACCGGATCACCACCACCCCGCTCAAGGACGGCTCGGAGGTCCGCGTCGGACGGTCCACCCTCACGGTGCGCGTGGTCGAGGAGGACGCCGATGTCTGAGCTCACCCTCTTCCTGATCAAGATCTCCTACCTGGCGATCCTCTGGATCTTCGTGCTCTCGGCGATCTCGGTGGTCCGGTCCGACATGTTCGGCGCCCGCGTGCCCCAGACCGCACGTGAGGCCGCCGCGCCCAAGCCGCGCCGCCAGCCGAAGCAGCGCGCCCGGAAGGGGGCCCCGACCCACGTCCTGGTCGTCGACGGCGCCAACCAGGGTGACCGCGCCGATCTCGCCGCGGCCCCGATCCTGATCGGCCGTGGCAACGACGCCGCCATCCGGCTCGACGACGACTACGTCTCCACGCGCCACGCCCGGATCGCCGCCAGTGGCGACCAGTGGTTCGTCGAGGACCTCGGCTCCACCAACGGCACCTACATCGGCAGCGCCCGGATCACCCAGCCGACGACGCTGGCACTCGGCACCCAGGTCCGGATCGGCAAGACCATCCTGGAGCTACGGAAGTGACGTTCCGACTCCAGTACGCCGCGATCTCCGATGTCGGGCGGGTACGCAAGGACAACCAGGACTCCGGCTACGCCGGGCCCTGGCTCCTCACCGTCTGCGACGGTGTCGGCGGTGCCGCACGCGGCGACCTCGCCTCCAGCACCGCCATCGGTCAGCTCCGTCGCCTCGACGAGCCGCCCGATGAGACCGTCAACGAGCAGGCCCGGCTCGACCTCGTCGCCAGCGCGCTCCATCGGGCCTCCGACCGGATCGGCGACCTCGTCGACGAGGAACCCGCGCTGAGCGGCACCAGCACCACGGCCACCGTGGCGCTCTTCGACGGCGTCCGGCTCGCGATGGGCCACGTCGGCGACAGTCGTGCCTACCTGTTCCGCGACCACGAGATCAGCCAGCTCACCAGCGACCACACGTTCGTGCAGAGCCTGATCGACGAGGGGAGGATCTCCGAGACCGACGCCCGCACCCACCCGCATCGCAACCTGATCCTCAAGGCCCTCGACGGCGTCCACGAGGTCGACCCCGACCTGTTCACCGTCCAGCTCACCGAGCGCGACCGGATCCTGCTCTGCAGCGACGGCGCCTCCGGATCGCTCGACAACGGCCGCCTCGCCGACATCCTCTCGACGGGTTCACCCGACTTCGCCGCGGTCGAGCTCGTGCGCGCCAGCCTCGAGGCCGGCAGCACCGACAACGTCACGTGCATCGTCGCGGACGTCGTCCCAGCCACGGACGACGACGAGCCCGCGGTCCCGATGGTCGTCGGCTCCGCGGCCGAGCTCAAGCGCAAGCCCCGCGGCGGTACGTCGTTCTTCCGCGGCCACCGCGCGGGCGACACCGGTGAGCTCGAGCCGGTCGCCGCCGAGATCCCCGACGACCTGCCCCCCGGCGTCCCGTTCGCGATCGACACCGACCCCGAGTCCGCCCGCTACGCGCCCCGCGAGCCGC
>CAVXHO010000030.1:0-115782 GCA_963761515.1 uncultured Actinomycetota bacterium | reverse complement strand
GGTCGAGCGAGGCCGACGACTGCGAGGACGCGAGCAGGATGCCGCCCATGGCGCCGAACGCCGTACAGAGGGCGAACGCGGTGACCCTCATGTGGACCACGTCGATGCCGGCACGACGAGCGGCCTCGGCGTTGCCGCCGGTGGCGTAGAGGTGACGACCCCAGGTGGTCTTCATCAGCGCGATCGTGCACACGATCATCAGCGTGATCGCGATCGCCGCGGGGACGGGGATGCCCTGCTTGGGAGTGGCGTTGGGCAGGGCGCGGTCTCGGCACGCGAGGTACGTGATCAGGACGCCACCGATGATGATGGCGGCGCTGCGCAGCACGACCAGGCTGATCGCGTCGTGCGCGAGGTCCCGTCGCTTCGTGGTGATGGCCTGGTAGAACGAGTAGGCGACGTACCCTCCGACCACGATGATGGTGAAGACCCAGCTCCACGTCACCGTGAGGGTGCCGTAGGCCATGTCGAACCACAGCTTGTAGTTCGAGGTGTTGATCGGTACGCCGCTCACCACGAACTGCAGCACGCCCTGCCACGCCAGGAACAGGGCCAGGGTGACCACGAAGCTGGGGATGCCGACCACGGCCACCATGTAGCCGTTGAAGACACCGATGGCCACGCCGATGCAGACGGCCGCGATCAGGCCGAACGCCAGGTGGTCGGTCAGGTTGGTGAGGATGAGCACGATGCCGATCAGGATGGCGACCGTTGCCGACCAGGCCTTGGTCCGGACCGCGAGGGCGGCGCAGATGGCCAGCCCCACGATGAGGCTCCAGAACAGGAACGTGGGCAGCGAGTCGTGCAGGTTGCCCTTGGAGATGGCGACCGCCGCGATCGCGGCGCAGACGCCTCCGGCGGTGCCGGCCGAGAGGTCGATCTCGCCGAGCAACAGGACGAACACGAGTCCGAGGCCGATCACGGCGATGTAGGCGCCCTGGCCCGGGATGTTGCCGATGTTGGCCGACGACAGGAAGTGGCTGCTGACCTGCTGGAAGACGATGGCCAGGATGATCAGGCCGAGGATCGACGGGAGGGCGCCCGGGTCACCGGTGCGCAGCTTGGTGATCCAGCCGCTGAACGCATCGCCGATCGAGCGTTCCTCGATGTCGAGGGAGAAGGCCTCCGAACGATCACCGGCCGGGCGCTTGGTGGTGGGCTCTGCCTCGGGGTTGTTGGTCGACATGGCGCTGCCCCTCAGATGCTCTCGTTGACGGTGGCGGACTCGAGGCCGATGCCACCGCTACGGCCGGACGTGATCAGCTCGACGATCTGGGTGGTGTTGGTGTCTTCCTTCTTCACCTCGGCGGCGACCCGACCGAGGAAGAGGGCGACCACGCGGTCGGCGACCTCCATCACGTCGTTCATGTTGTGGGAGATGAGCACGACGCCCCGGCCCTGGTCGGCCAGTCGACGTACGAGGTCGAGCACCTGGCGGGTCTGGGCCACGCCGAGGGCGGCCGTGGGCTCGTCGAGGAAGACGACCTTGCTGTTCCACAGCACGGCCTTGGCGATGGCGACGGTCTGCCGCTGGCCACCCGAGAGGTTGGAGACCATCTGGCGCACCGAGGACACCGTGCGGACCGAGAGGCTGGCGAGGGTCTCGCGGGCCTGCTTCTCCATCTGCCCGTCGGAGAGGATCGAGCCCACCGTGGTGAGCTCGCGGCCCAGGAACATGTTCTGGGTGATGTCGAGGTTGTCGGCCAGAGCGAGGTCCTGGTAGACGAACTCGATGCCCAGGGCGGTGGCCGCACGCGGGTCGGAGATCGTCACGTGGTTGCCCTCGTAGATCACCTCGCCGCTGTCGATGTTGTTGATGCCCGCGAAGCACTTCACGAGCGTCGACTTGCCGGCACCGTTGTCGCCGACGAGCGCGGTGACCTCGCCGGGATAGACGTCGAAGTTGACGTCGTGGAGGACGTGCACAGGCCCGAAGCTCTTGTTGAGGTTGCGGGCCTGGAGAATCGGTTCGGTCACGCGGATCACCCCTGGACGGTCACATGGATTCGTTGGCGGCCGGGCTCGCGCCCGGCCGCCAACGAAGGAGTTGTCGCAGTACTGACGGACTTACTGCAGCCCGATGGCCGCACACTCCGTGGTGAGACCCTTGCAGATGTCGGCCTGGGTCAGCGCCCCGGCCTTGACCACGTCATCGACGTTGGCCTGCGTGATCACCTGAGCGGGCAGGAGCAGCGCCTTGATCTGGTGGTTCGCGGACTCCGGGTCGGCGAAGTCCTGCAGCTGCATGCCTGCGGACGCCGGGTCCTTGTTCTCGATCAGCGCGATCGCCAGCTGCGCGGCCGCGTTGGCCTCGAGCTTGACGTTCTTGAACACCGTCATGCTCTGCAGGCCCTTCACGATGTTCTGCAGACCCTCGGTGCCGGAGTCCTGTCCGGTGACGACGACCTTGCCGTCGAGACCACTGGTCTTCAGAACACCGATCACCGCGTTGGCGATGTCGTCGTTGGCAGCGAGCACACCGTCGACCTGACCACCCGACGCCTGGAGCGCCTGCTGGAAGGCCGGAGCAGCGTTGGCGACGAGCCAACCCTTGACGGTGGCCTCCTGCTCGATGGTGAGCTTGCCCTGCGACTTCAGCGGGTCGAGCACCTCGTGCGCACCCTTGGCGAACAGCACGGCGTTGTTGTCGACGTCCGTACCGCCGTCCATCATGATGATCTTCGGGTTGGTGACGCCCTGCTGGTTCAGGCAGTCGATCATGGTCTGCGCCTGGAGCTTGCCGACGTCCTCGTTGTCGAAGGACACGTAGTACGGCGCGGTGCCACCGAGGTTCACGCGGTCGTAGTCGATGACCTTGACGCCGGCCTTGTCGGCCTGCTGCTCGACACCGGCACCCGAGGCGGCGTCGATCGAGTCGATGATGAGGACCTTGACGCCCTCACCGATCATGCTCTGGGCGATCGAGGCGAACTTGTTCTTGTCGCCCTGGGCGTTCTGGACGTCGGGGGTGATCCCGGCGGCCGAGAGCGCCTTGGTGAGCAGCGGTGCGTCGTACTGCGTGTAGCGGGTCGACGACGTCGTGTCGGGGAGGATGACCCCGACCTTGCCGCTGGCCTTCCCGAGGTCGACGGCGGCGGGTACCTTCGCCCCGCTCGTGGGCGGGTCCGAGAGGCTGCAGGCCGCCTTGATGCCGGCGGCCCCGCTCGATCCTCCTGCCGCGGGGGTGCTGCTGTCGTTGGAGCCGCAGGCGGACAGGCTGAGTGCCGCCACGACACCAAGGGTTGCGAACGAAGCTGTGGTCCTGCGCATTCGGCTGCGCCTTCCAGTCCGGCGGTACGTCGACGATGCCGCCGTACCGGTTTATGTTTCGTGCGCGAACATATCGGCAAAACCTGTCGGGGGCTAGAGACCGTCACCAAATCGTCACCGGCGTGTCATCTCTTTCTGCTAGGGCCCTCGGTCTCCGCTCCGGCGGCCCGGGATCTCGGGAAGGAAGACCCTCCCAAGCGCCGACGACCGCTCAGTAGCATCGCCGCGTGTCCTACCTCCGACGCCAGCTGGTCACCGCCGCCCTCACCGCCAACGCTCTGCGGCCACCACCCACGAGCAACCTGCGCGTCGGCCTGTGGTCGTTCGCGCTCGGCTGGCCGACCGGCGAGCTCGCGCCGCAGCTGCTCGCGCTGACCGCCGCCGACACCGCGGCCCACGTGGCTCGGGGGAAGCGCAGCCGCCTCGGCCTGCTGCTCGCCGGTGCGACTGCGATCGGACTGACCCACCTCGTGCGGCAGAGCCGCCAGGTGCAGGTGCTCGCCGAGCAGTCGCTGGTCGACAGCCTGGGCGAGGAGTACGCCGACCGCCCCGGCGAGCGGCCGACCACGGTCGACCTGGCAACGCCGTGGCGCAAGCTGCTCAACCCGTTCAGCCGGCGCAACCCCCGGGTCCGCGTCGACCGCAACCTCCGCTACAGCGACGCCGGCAAGCGCGGCCTGCTCGATGTCTACCGGCCGGTCGATCGCGAGGTCGTCGGCGCCCCGGTGCTGCTCCAGGTGCACGGAGGTGGCTGGACGTTCGGCTCCAAGGACCAGCAAGGCATTCCGCTCATGCAGCGGATGGCCGAGCGCGGCTGGGTGTGCGTCGCCATCAACTACCGGCTCGCGCCACGCGACGCATTTCCCGCCCAGATCATCGACGTGAAGAAGGCGATCGCCTGGGTCAAGGAGCACATCGAGGAGTACGGCGGCGACCCGTCGTACGTCGTGATCACCGGCGGCTCCGCGGGCGGCCACCTGACCGCCCTGGCGGCCCTCACGCCGAACGACCCGGAGTACCAACCCGGCTTCGAGGGTGCCGACACCCGGGTCCAGGCCGCCGTGCCGTTCTACGGCGTCTACGACTTCGCGGGCGCCACCGGCCTGACCAACGCGCTGGTGATGCGCGACCGCTACCTCGCGCCGAAGATCGTCCAGCGCACCTGGGACGACGACCCCGAGGTCTTCGAGCACGGGTCGCCGATCCTCCAGATCACCTCCGACGCCCCCGACTTCTTCGTGATGCACGGCGACCACGACTCGCTGGTGGCCGTCGAGCAGGCCCGCCTCTTCGTCGCCGCGCTCCGGGAGACCTCCAAGAACAGCGTCGCCTACGCCGAGTTCCCCGGCACCCAGCACGCCTTCGACGTCTTCCCGTCGATCCGCTCCGAGCACGTCGTACGGGCCGTCGAGCGCTACCTCGAGTGGCACCGCGCACGACAGTGACGCGCACGCCCGGTTTGGTGGCACACCGCGAGCCCTCAACGGGGTGGGCGTCTTGATCGTGGTGGAACAGGCCGAGCCCACAACGGGGCAGGCGGATCGGTTGTTGTGGAACACCCCGTTCCACATCGGCCTCACGAGAGGCCCCGGTGCGGGCACACCTCGTCCCCTCACGCCGCGGTCCTCGCCCCGTGCCGTCGAGTAGCCTCGCGCTCGCGATGACCCACGCCGCCGATCCCGCCAACCTCCTCGCCGTCGCACGTGCCGCGCGAGGCTTCATGCCCGACGCCGAGGGACTGGCGCTGCACCGCTTCGCCCGCGAGCGGCTGCCGCACGGCCCGGTCGTCGAGATCGGGACCTACTGCGGCAAGTCCGCGGTCTACCTCGGCCTCGCCGCGCGCGAGGTCGGCGGCGTGGTGTTCACCGTCGACCACCACCACGGCTCGGAGGAGAACCAGGCCGGCTGGGAGCACCACGACCCGACGCTGGTCGACCCGGCCACCGGACGCATCGACACGCTGCCGTTCTTCCGCCGGACCATCGAGGAGGCCGGTCTCGAGGACGTCGTCGTCGGCGTCGTCGGTGCCTCCGCCACGGTGGCCGCCCACTGGCGCACGCCGGTCTCGCTGCTCTTCATCGACGGCGGGCACGGCAACGAGCCCGCCCACGCCGACTACCACGGCTGGGCACGCTGGGTGATGCCCGACGGGCTGCTCGCCATCCACGACGTGTTCCCCGACCCCGCCGACGGCGGCCGCCCGCCGTACGACATCTACCTGCGGGCGCTGGACTCCGGGGCGTTCGCCGAGGTCGACGTCGCGGGCTCGCTGCGGGTGCTGAGGCGCGTGTCAGGCATGGCCGGCGAGGGCGTCCGCTGACGCACAGCCACACTCCAGGGCGAGCGGCTCCGGGTCGGGTACCAGCCCCGCGCCCCGGACCACGTCGGCGCCCGGCGTGCGGCCGGAGAGGGCGTCGTGGGCGAGCAGGACGGCCGCGGTGGTGAACGTCGTCTGCTCGGCCGGCCAGTGCACCTCGTCGGGGTAGACGTAGCCGGTCCAGTAGCCGCCGTCGTCGCTGCGCAGGTGCTGGACGTCGGCGAACAGCCGCACCGCCCGGTCGCGGTCGCCGAGCGCGTCGAGGGCGAGCACGAGCTCGCAGGACTCGGCGCCGGTCACCCACGGGTTGGTGTCGACGCAACGCACTCCGAGCCCGGGCACCACGAAGTCGTGCCAGCGGCTGTCGATGAGCTCGCGTCCCGCCTCGCCGCGGACTGCGCCGCCCAGGACCGGGTAGTACCAGTCCATCGAGAACGTCGACTTGTCCAGGAAGCGGTCGCGGTGCTCGCGCAGGGCGTGGCCGAGACGACCGGCCGCGAGCTCCCACTCCGGCTGCGGGTCGTCGAGCAGCTCGGCGAGGGTCAGACCCGCGCGGAGCGCGTGGTGGATGCTCGACGACCCGGCAAGCAGGCCGTCGGGGTTGACCCGGGCGGGGCCGTCGGCCGACCACTCCTGCGACCAGGCGATGCCGCCGAAGGGCAGCTGCATCGCGCAGGCGAAGTCGAGGGCCCTGCGGATCGTCGGCCAGAGGGCGGTGACGAAGCGCTCGTCGCGGCGTACCAGCCAGTGGTGCCAGACGCCGACCGCGACGTACGCCGCCATGTTGGTCTCGCCGCTGGCGTCCTCGACGACCCCACCCACCGTCTTCAGCGGCCAGGAGCCGTCGCGCCGTTGGGTACGTCGTACCCAGGACCAGGCGCGGTGGACCGCGTCGTGACGCCCGGCCACGAGCAGGGCCATCGCGGCCTCGACGTGGTTCCAGACGTCGGTGTGGCCGCCGACGCTCCACGGGATCGCCCCGTCGCGCTCCTGGACGGCCTCGATCGCGGCACCCGACTTGGCGACCTGCCCGCGGGTGAGGAGCTCAGGAGCCATCGGTGACCCCGGGCGTGGGCAGAGGCTTGTGGAGGTAGACCACGAGGCTCTTTCCGATCAGGGGGTCGAGCGCCCTCTCGGCCCAGCGCGTCGCGCGCGGCGCCTTCATGATGTCCCAGACCAGCAGGCGGTGGTACGCCTTGACGGCCGGGTGCCCGTCGTTCTCGACGCCCACCGCGCACTTGAGCCACCAGTACGGCGAGTGCAGGGCGTGGGCGTAGTGGCGACCGTCGTACACCAGGCCGGCGTTGACGGCCTTGGTGATCAGCTCGGCGTCGGAGTAGATGCGGATGTGGCCGCCGGGCGTGTCGTGGTAGTCGTCCGAGAGCTTCCAGCAGACCATCTCGGGCAGCCAGCGCGGCACCGTCAGCGCGATCGTGCCGCCGGGTCGCAGCACCCGGACGAGCTCGGCCAGGGCCTGGAGGTCGGCGGGGACGTGCTCGAGGATCTCCGCGGCGACGACCCGGTCGAACTCCTCGTCGGCGAAGGGCAGCGAGAGCGCGTCACCCTCCTTCACGTCGGCCTCGGCACCGTCCGGGACCTCGCCGGCGTCGGCCATCGCGACGAACATGTCGCGCACGCTGGACAGCTCGTCGGCGTCCTGGTCGAAGGCGACCACGTCGGCACCGCGCCGGTACATCTCGAAGGCGTGGCGCCCGGCCCCGCACCCGAGGTCGAGGACGCGGTCCCCCGGGCGCAGCCCGAGCCGGTCGAAGTCAACGGTCAGCACTGCTCCCCCTCGTGAAATCGGCGATCGCATCCTCGTACGCCGCGGCGGTGGCGGCCGCGACGGCCCGCCAGCTGAACAGCTCCTCGACGCGGCGGCGGCCGGCGGCGCCGTACCGCGCCCGGCGTACGGGGTCGTCGAGCAGGGCAGCGACGGCGTCGACGAGCTCTGCCACGTCGCCGGGCGTGACGAGGTCGGCACAGAGCCCGTCGGGACCCACCACCTCGGGGATGGCCCCCGCCCGCGACACGACGAGGGGCGTGGCGGTGGCCATCAGCTCGGCCGTCGGCAGTGAGAACCCCTCGTACAGGCTGGGCACGCAGGCGAGCTCGGCGGAGCCCATCAGGGCCACCAGCTCGGCGTCACTGAGGCCGTGCACGAAGCCCACGTGGTCTCGGATGGCCAGCTCGTCGAGGAGCTGCTCGGTGCGCCCGCCGGCCACGGGCTTGGTCACCAGCAGGAGCTCGAGCTCGGGTCGCTCCGTACGGAGCTTGGCGAAGGCCTCGAGCAGGGTCGCAATCCCCTTCAACGGCGCGTCCGCGCTGGCCATGGCGAGGATCCGGCCGGGGACGCGGGGCTCGGTCGGCGGCACGAATCCGTCGTCGACTCCCAGCAGCACCACGCGGGCTCGCTGCGGGTCCACCCCGAACTCCCGGACCACGTCGGTGCGCGACGACTCCGACGGTGTCAGCACCAGGCGCATCCCCCGCGCCACGCGTGCCTGCATCCGGACGAAGCCGTACCAGCGGCGCAGCGCGAGCCGCTTCTTCCACCCGGGCGCGGACGCCAGGTCGATCCGGCGGTCGATGCTGATCGGGTGGTGCACCGACGCCACCAGCGGTAGCCCGGTCGCCTGCTCCACCCCGAGCAGGGGCGAGCCGAGGGTCTGGTTGTCGTGCACGATGTCGAAGTCGTCGGCGCGCTCGCGCAGCAGGCGGAGGACGCGCCGGCTGAAGGTGCGAGGCTCGGGGAAGCCCGCCGTCCACATGGTCACGACCTCCTCGACGTCGACGAGGTCGCGGAGCTCGGAGGGACGCGGGGTCCGGAAGGGGTCGGGCTCGCGGTACAGGTCGAGGCTGGGCACCATGGTCAGCCGGACGCCCTCGTCGAGGTCGGGGTACGGCTGTCCGGAGAACACCTCGACCTCGTGGCCGAGGCGCACCAGCTCGCGGCTCAGGTGGCGGACGTAGACCCCCTGGCCACCGCAGTGCGGCTTGCTGCGGTACGACAGCAGTGCGACGCGCACGGGCTCCGCCTTCCGGTCCGGATCGGACGGCGCGCGATGCTACCGACCGGTGCGCCGACCCTAACCGGGCCCCACTCACCCCGGCAGCACCGGTCGCCGAGGGGAGCCCCTCCGACCTCACCGGGTCTCGAGACGCTCGCTGCGCTCGCTCCTCGACCAGCGGTTGCCCGGTGGTTGAGGAGGGCGCCCTGGGCGCCCGTCGTCTGGTGGTTGAGGAGGGCGCCCTGGGCGCCCGTCGTCTGGTGGTTGAGGAGGGCGCCCTAGGCGCCCGTCGTCCGGTGGTCTCGAGACGCTCGCTGCGCTCGCTCCTCGACCAGCGGAAGACGTCGGCCGCTCGCTCCTCGACCAGCGGTCGCCCGGTGGTTGAGGAGGGCGCCCTGGCGCCCGTCTCGAAACCACCGCTACCAGGTCACCGGGTCTCGAGACGCTCGCTGCGCTCGCTCCTCGACCAGCGGAAAGACGTCGGCCGCTCGCTCCTCGACCAGCGGTGGCCCGGTGGTTGAGGAGGGCGCCCTGGCGCCCGTCTCGAAACCACCGCTGACCTCACCAGCGGTCTAGGTGCCTTCGCTGGAGTGGCCGGGGAAGACGTGGGCGGAGGGGTCGATGACGACGGCGGCGTTGTTGACCGCGGTGGCGGCCTCGCCGAAGCCGACCGCGATCAGGCGGACCTTGCCGGGGTACTCGGTGATGTCGCCGGCCGCGAAGACCCGCTCCAGGTTGGTCCGCATGGCGGCGTTCACGACGACGTGGCGCTTCTCGACCTCGATCCCCCAGTGCTGGAGCGGGCCGAGGTCGGCGATGAAGCCGAGTGCGGCGACCACGGCCTGTGCCGGTCGGCGTGCCGGCTCCTGTCCGTCGACGGTGATCTCCACCTCGGCCACCGTCGGCTCGCCGAACAGCCCGGTGACCTGGGCCTTGGTGACGATCTCGACGCTGGAGTCGCGCACCGCCTGCACGGTGCGCTCGTGGGCGCGGAACGCGTCGCGGCGGTGGACGAGGGTGATCGAGGTGGCGACGGGCTCGAGGTGGATCGCCCAGTCGAACGCCGAGTCTCCGCCGCCGACGATCACGACGTCCTTGCCGGCGTACGGCGCGAAGGTGGGCACGAAGAACTCCATGCCGCGGCCGAGCCAGCCGTCGCCCGCCGGAAGGGGACGCGGGCTGAACTTGCCGATGCCGGCGGTGATGAGGAGGGCCTTCGCGCACACCTCCGTGCCGTCGTCGAGCGTGACCCGGACGTCGTCGTCGGTGTGGGCGAGACCGATGGCGGTGCGGTCGAGGAGGTAGTCCGGCTCGGCCGTGTTGGCCTGCTCGACCAGACCCTCGACGAGGTCGCGGCCCTTGATCGTCGGGAAGCCGGCGACGTCGAGGATCTGCTTCTCGGGGTACATCGCGGTGATCTGCCCGCCGAGCTCCGGCAGGGAGTCGATCACCGCGACGCGCATCCCGCGGAACCCGGCGTAGTAGGCGGCGTAGAGGCCGGTGGGTCCGGCCCCGATGATCGCCAGGTCTGTCTCGAGCTGTGCCACGTCGCTCCCTTTCCGGAGTGGATCACCCAGTCTGCACGTTGCCGACGAGCCAGCCGCGGTCGGTGCGCACCATGGTCACCAGCGCACGCCGGGCGTTGTACGACGGCGGGCCGGTGCCGGCGACGACCCGCTGGTCGAGGAAGAGCAGCGCCTGCACCTGATCGGGCGAGGCCCGCACCACGCCCGACGACGCGACCCGCGTCGTCGTCCGCGTCCGCGACGAGACGACCTGGGCCCGCACCGGCGCCGCGGTGGTGCGGTAGGCGGCGGCGAAGTCGTCGGTCATCAGGGCCGTCGCCCGGTCGAGGTGCCCGTCGTAGTCCTGCCACGACGCGCTGAAGATCGCGGCCGCGTCCTGGGCGGCGGTCTCGACCACGCTCCGCGCCTCGATGTCGCCGATCACCACCGGACGGGTCGCCGACGGTGTCGGCTCCGAGATCCCCCACAGGTACCACGCCTCCCCCGCCACCAGGGTGGCGAGGACCAGCGAGGAGGCCGCGAGCACGGCAGTCGTGCGGCTGGTCATGGTGTGTCCCCGACGAAGGCGATGTCGGAGGTGCGCCACTGGCCGCCCTCGCGGAGCAGGGTGAGGCGGAGCCGGTAGTGGCGCGGAACCTCCCGGCCGCCGGTACGCCGGTTGGCGACGGTCCCGCTCGTCGCCACGATCACGGTCGCGCGGTCGGGAGCCACCTCCGTGACGCCGGACGAGACGACGTGACCGGTCAGGGTCGACTGCTGGCTCCGCATGGTCGCGGCGAGGGCGCGGGACGAGCGCACGTAGTGCTTCTTGAAGTCGCCGGTGGCACCGGCGGCCACCGCCCGTATGCCCTGGGCGGCCCGGTCGTAGCGCAGGTTGACGAACGCATTGGCCTCGGCGTCCGCGGCGGCCAGCACCGCGCCGTACCTCTCCTGGCGGACGCGCGCGTCGGCCCGGTCGCCGTGGGTGCGTACGACGAGCGTGGCACCCAGCACGGCGAGCAGGAGGAGCAGGGCGACCAGGAGGGTCAGCCACCGGTGTCCGGCGGTCACGACATCCCGCCGGAACCGCGCGCCGCGACCATCACGGTGTCCCTCCCAGGCTCGACCGATCCCCGCTCGCGCATCGTACGGGGCGCGGGACCGCGCGCGCCTTCGTCGGCGGAGGCGTGTTCCCTACGATGCCCATGTGGCACTCAGCGACGTCTCAACCTCCCGGTCGGCCGGCTCGATGATCGGCACCCTGCGCCGCAACCCCTGTGCCCTGCTGCTCGCCGTGCAGCTGCTCTCCGTGCTCGCCTACCCGTTCCTCGACGACTCGGCGCTGGGTCGAGCCGGCGTCGGCGTGGTCGGACTCCTGGTGCTCGCCTCGGCGCTCTGGGCCGTACGACGTACCCCGGCGCTGACCTGGGTGGCACTGCTCGTCGGGGTGCCGGCGATGGTGTTCACGGTGCTCGAGGCGGTCTCTCCCAGCCAGGACTGGATCGTGCTGGTCTCGGCCCTCTTCCACGCGCCCCTCTATCTCTACGTCTCGTACGGGATGGTGCGCTACGTCTTCAGCGACGAGCACGTGACCTCCGACGAGGTCTACGCCGTGGGCGCTGCCTTCACGGTCGTGGCCTGGGGTTTCGCCTACGTGTACTCGGCGGCCCAGGTGATCTGGCCCGGGTCGTTCGCCGACGCGGGCGGGCCCGGTCACCAGACCTGGTTCGAGCTGCTCTTCCTCTCGTTCACCACGCTCACCAGCACCGGCCTGTCCGACATCACCCCGGTGCTCCCGAACGCCCGGTCGCTCTCGATGGTCGAGCAGGTGACCGGCGTCTTCTACATCGCGTTCGTGGTGGCGCGGATGGTCGCACTGACCGTTCTCCGGCGTCGCCCGGAGGGGTCGTGACCGAGGACCTGTCGACCGCGGTGGCCGCCGTCGGCGGTGGTTCGGGGACGGTCTCGGTGGTGGCGCGGGTGGCCGGCGAGGCATCGGCGCGCGTCGCCGTCGACCCGAACGCCCAGCACTACTCGGCCAGCATCATGAAGCTGCCGATCCTGGTGGCGGCTCACCGCCGGGCCGAGCGCGGCGAGCTCGACCTGGACCGGCCGGTGACCGTGCACGACGAGGTCGACTCGGTGGTTCCCGGCGTGCGGTTCCGGGTGGACGAGGCCGAGGACTCCGACCCCGAGACCTGGGCGGCCGTCGGGCACGACGTACCGCTGCGCGAGCTGGTCGAGCGGATGGTCACGGTGTCGGGCAACCTGGCGACCAACCTCGTCCTGGAGGGCGTCGGCCTGTCCGAGGTCGCAGCCGTGCTCGCCGACGCCGGGTGCTCGGACCGCACCCAGGTGGTGCGCGGCATCGAGGACTACGCCGCCCGCGACGCCGGCAGCGACAACCTGGTCACGGCCGACGACCTGGCCCGGCTGATGGTCGCGCTCGCCGAGGGCCGGCTCGCCGGACCGGGGGCGACGGCCGCCTGCGAACGCACCCTGCTCGCCCAGACCTTCCGCGACGGCATCCCCGCGGGCCTGCCCACCGAGGCGGCCGTCGGCAACAAGACCGGGTGGATCGACGGGGTCAACCACGACGTCGCCCTGGTCCGTTCGCCGGGCCTGCCGCCGGTGGGGATCGCCGTCCTGGTCACGGCGCCCGGCACCCCGGGCGAACGCGAAGCGGGCATCGCCCGGATCGCCCGGGCAACCTGGGCGGTCTTGGCCGCCGAGGGACCGGCTCTACCATGACCCGGTGACCACGGGGAGCGTCTGGCGCGAGTTCGAGCACGACCCGCGCGACCCTCAGTACGCCGGCATCCGGGCCTCCGACCGCGACCGGGCGGTGGTCCACGAGGTGCTGGCCTCGGCGTACGCCGAGGGACGCCTCGACCGCGAGGAGCTCGACGAGCGCACGGCGACGGTCACTGCCGCCAAGACCTACGCCGAGCTGTTGCCGCCCATCCGCGACCTCGCCGCCGACGCAGTGCCGGCCCGCTTCACCCCTCTGCCGTCGGGCGACCTCGAGCGTCAGGCCCGGCTCTACTTCAACGAGAAGCTGCGCGAGGCCTTCTTCGGGTTCCTGATCCCGAACCTGATCGTCTGGGCGATCTGGTTCATGGCGGGTCACGACGGCTTCGTCTGGCCGATCTTCGTGCTGATCCCCACCGGGGCGAACCTGGCCCGGGTCGTGGCCAGCCGGCGCTCGATCATCGACGCCCGGGTCGAGAAGCTCCAGCGCCGCCAGGCCAAGGAGCTCGAGGGCCCCACGAGCGGGAAGACCAAGCCCGGCGACCCGGCCGCCGAGGAGCCCGACGACGAGCCCACGGACCGCTGAGGCGTCGTCGGCCGGCGCTAGGCGTCCCAGCCGTCGGGCCGCAGCTTCTTGGGCAGCTTCTCGACCACCAGGCGGTAGGACTCGTCGACGGCCTCGCGCAGCTCGTCGTCGGGGATCTCCCCGCCGAAGGCGAGGTTGTTCCACCCGGAGCGGCCGATGTAGGCCATCACGGTCGCGCTGTCGGGGTAGCGGTGCAGCCACTCGTCGGCGACCTCACGCGTGGTGGCGGCCTTCACCCCGACGCCGTCACGACCGAGGAACGCGAAGATCTTGCCCCGCTCCCCCGGACCGACCTTGAAGACCGGATGCTCGTGGTCCCACGGGTTGTCGGCCCAGGCGCCCGGCTTGCCGGCGCAGTGGGCCTGCATGCGCTTGGCGTCCATGCTCCACGTCTACCAGCGCCACGGGGCGCCGGTCGAGGCCCCGGTCCGGGGCGCTGAAGTGCGCCGATTGGTCCCAAACGGCGCACTTCGGGGCCAGAAACCTGCCGTTTGGTCCCAAACGGCGTGCCTCCACGACCCCCGGGCTGGGGACGGCGGTCAGCGCGCGGTAGTCGCGACCGGCCCGCCCGCCGGGGACGGGTCAGGCGGACTCACTTCGTCGCCTCCATCATCTGGCGGAGCTCCTTCTTCAGGTCGCTGATCTCGTCGCGGAGCCGGGCGGCGAGCTCGAACTGCAGCTCGCCGGCGGCCGCCTTCATCTGGTCGGTCAGCTCCTGGATCAGGGCAGCCAGCTCCGAGCTCGGCAGGCCGGCGAGGTCCTTGGCGTGCTGCCCGGCGTTGAGCTGGCCGAGCGCGGGCACCGGCTGGCGCGCCTTCACACCGCCGGCGCGGCCCTTGGCCTCGGTGCCGGCCCAGGTCGCGAGCAGCTCCTGGGTGTTCTCGTCCTCGCGCGCGAGCATCTCGGTGATGTCGGCGATCTTCTTCCGCAACGGCTGCGGGTCGACGCCGCGCTCCTTGTTGTAGGCCACCTGCTTGG
Source organism: uncultured Actinomycetota bacterium (assembly GCA_963761515.1). GTDB lineage: Bacteria > Actinomycetota > Actinomycetes > Propionibacteriales > Nocardioidaceae > Nocardioides. The sequence continues at coordinate 101,364 of CAVXHO010000030.1, read as the reverse complement.
CACGTCGCCGGTTGGTCTCGTCGATGGCGGACTCCATCGAGGGCGTGATCTTGTCGGCGTACATGTGCACCTGGCCGGACACGTTGCGCGCGGCGCGGCCGATGGTCTGGATCAGCGACTTGTCGGAGCGCAGGAAGCCCTCCTTGTCGGCGTCGAGGATCGAGACCAGCGACACCTCGGGCAGGTCGAGACCCTCGCGCAGGAGGTTGATGCCGACCAGCACGTCGTAGTCGCCGAGGCGCAGGTCGCGCAGCAGCTCGATCCGCTTGAGGGTGTCGACCTCGGAGTGGAGGTAGCGGGTGCGCACGCCGGCGTCGAGGAGGTAGTCGGTGAGGTCCTCGGACATCTTCTTGGTCAGCGTGGTGACCAGGATCCGCTCGTTCTTCGCCACCCGGGTGTTGATCTCGTGGATCAGGTCGTCGATCTGGCCCTTCGTCGGCTTCACCACGACCTCGGGGTCGATCAGGCCGGTCGGCCGGATGATCTGCTCGACGACGTCGCCCTCCACCTTGTCGAGCTCGTAGTTGCCCGGGGTGGCGGAGAGGTAGATGGTCTGCCCGATCCGCTCGAGGAACTCCTCCCAGCGCAGCGGTCGGTTGTCCATCGCGCTCGGCAACCGGAAGCCGTGGTCGACGAGGTTGCGCTTGCGCGACATGTCGCCCTCGTACATCCCCCCGATCTGCGGGACCGCGACGTGGGACTCGTCGACGACGAGGAGGAAGTCCTCGGGGAAGTAGTCGAGCAGGCAGTTGGGCGGCGTGCCGTGGCCGCGGCCGTCGATGTGCATCGAGTAGTTCTCGATGCCGGCGCAGGAGCCGACCTGCCGCATCATCTCCACGTCGTACGTCGTGCGCATCCGGAGGCGCTGGGCCTCGAGCAGCTTGCCCTGGCGCTCGAAGGTCTCGAGGCGGTCCTCCAGCTCGGACTCGATGCCGGCGATGGCGCGCTCCATCCGCTCGGGGCCGGCGACGTAGTGGGTGGCGGGGAAGACGTAGAGCTCGTCGTCCTCGCTGATCACCTCGCCGGTGACCGGGTGGAGCGTCATCAGCCGCTCGACCTCGTCGCCGAAGAACTCCACCCGCACGGCGTGCTCCTCGTAGACCGGGAAGATCTCGAGGGTGTCGCCGCGGACCCGGAAGGTGCCGCGGGTGAAGGTCATGTCGTTGCGGGTGTACTGGATCTCGACGAGCCGCCGCAGGATGGAGTCGCGGTCGCGCTCGTCGCCGACCTTCAGCTTGAGCATCCGGTCGACGTACTCCTGGGGGGTACCGAGGCCGTAGATGCACGAGACGGTCGACACCACGATCACGTCGCGCCGCGTCAGCAGGGAGTTGGTCGCGGAGTGGCGCAGCCGCTCGACCTCCTCGTTGATCGAGGAGTCCTTCTCGATGTAGGTGTCGGTCTGCGGGACGTAGGCCTCGGGCTGGTAGTAGTCGTAGTAGGAGACGAAGTACTCGATCGCGTTGTTGGGGAAGAGCTGCCGCAGCTCGTTGGCGAACTGGGCGGCGAGCGTCTTGTTGGGCTGCATCACCAGGATCGGCCGCTGGACCTGCTCGGCCACCCAGGCGACCGTCGCGGTCTTGCCGGTGCCGGTGGCACCGAGCAGCACGACGTCCTGCACCCCGCCCTTGATCCGGTGCACGATCTCCTCGATCGCGGCCGGCTGGTCGCCGGACGGGTGGTAGTCGGAGATCACCTCGAACGGCGCCACCCGGCGCTCCAGGTCGGTGACAGGTCGCATGCGACCAGCCTACGGGCGACCACCGACAGCCACGGGGGTCGCGGCGTCCGCGACCGTCTCGTCCGTGGCACCCGCGACCAGGTCGGGCACCGGAGCCGCCGGGAAGCGCGGACGGCGGGGGCGGCGCCAGAGGCGACCGAGCTCCAGGTCCGCGTCCGTCGGATGCAGCGGGAGGTTGCCCGACATCGGGTAGAAGGTGAGCTCGCCGACGAGCGGGCGTCCGTCGATCTCGTAGAGGTCGACCCGCACGAAGTCGAAGTCCAGCGCCAGGCGCTCGGCCATCCAGATCATCGTGTCGAGCGACTCCGGGCGAGGGGGCAGGTCGGGCGCGAGCGGCATCGAGCCGTTGGTGAACACCTCGTTCCAGTCGCGGTCCATGACCCGGCCGCCGTACGCCTCCGAGCCGCGGCCCCGGACCCAGTTCACGTGGTGGACCCGCCCCTGGAAGACCCACAGCTTGTAGTCGTCGGGGCGGCCGGAGGGGTCGCCCAGATGGGGCTCCACGAGCAGCCGGTGCGGGATCTGCGAGTAGAGCCACTCGCCCGCATGAACGCCGTACGTCGTGTCGAGCCACACCTGCGCACGGCGCTGGATCCGGGCCCAGTTCACCGGCCCCTCGGCGGGCACGAGGATCGTCCACCCGCTCCCGTGGGCGCCCTTGAGCACGAACGGTCGCGGCCAGGACCGCATCACGCGCCGGGACGGGACGGCGTCACCCGACCACAGGGTCGGGACGACGAAGCGTGGGCCGATCCGGCCCGCGACGAAGCCCTTGACCGCGATCTTGTCGGCCAGCTCAGGCATCCGTGGGTCGCGGCCGAAGAGCTTGCTGTGGACGATCCGCTCGCTGTGCCGACGGGGCAGGAGCACGCGTGGCCGCCTGCCGAACACCTCGGAGTAGCGGCGGCGTACGGCCAGCAGGGTGCGCCACCAGTCCCACGCCCGCGCCGGGGTGTGGCGACGCCGTCGACCAGCGACCCGCTGCGCACTCACGGGCTGATGCTCCCATGAGCCCCGCGCCCTGCGGCGGACGCGACCGCTGGGTAGCGTGGCGGCGTGTCCTCGTCCCCGTCCGCCGACCGGTGGATCACCGTCGTGCGCCGCACCCTGCTGGGTGTGGTCTCCGCGCCGTTCGTGGTCGCGATCGCGATGACGCTGGTGGACTCCTACCGCCGGCGCGGCAAGCGCCGCGCCGTCTCGTTCCCCACCGAGCCGCCCGCGACCGTGCCGGTGGGCGACGGCGAGGTCACGACGTACACCTTCGGGACGGACCTCTACGACGCCATGATCGCGGCCATCGAGGGCGCGCAGCGGCAGATCCTGTTCGAGACCTACATCTGGAAGGGCGACGAGGTCGGTCAGCGTTTCAAGACCGCACTCACCGCGGCGGCGGAGCGCGGCGTCGAGGTCTACTGCATCTTCGACGCCTTCGCGAACCTCGTCGTCCCGCCGACGTTCAAGCGCTTCCCGCCGTCGGTGAAGGTGCTCCGCTACCCGGTGTACGGCGCGGGGTGGCGGCCCTTCGACCTGCGGCGCTACGGCCGCGACCACCGCAAGATCCTGGTGGTCGACGAGACCGTGGGCTTCGTCGGCGGCTACAACATCGGCGACGCGTACGCGACCGAGTGGCGCGACACCCACGTCCGGATCACCGGGCCGGGCGTGTGGGACCTCAAGCGCGCCTTCGCCGACTTCTGGAACCTCAACCGGCGCCACCGGATCCGGTCCAGCGAACGGCCGCTGCTGCTGGAGACCGCCTCGACCTGGGAGCCGACGATCCGGTTCCACCGCAACGTGCCGCGCCTGTGGATGTTCCCGATCCGGGCGATGTACCTCGAGGCGATCAACCGGGCCAGCCGCAACATCTGGATGACCTGCGCCTACTTCATCCCCGACCAGGACTTCGTGGACGCGTTGACCACCGCTTCCCGCCGCGGGGTCGACGTACGCATCCTGATCCCGGCCAAGTCCAACCACGTCGTCGTCGACTGGATCTCGCGCGGCTACTTCTCCCAGCTCCTCGACTCCGGGGTGACCCTGCTGCGCTACCGGGACGCGATGGTCCACGCGAAGACCTGCACCATCGACGGCACCTGGTCGACCGTCGGCACCGCGAACGTCGACCGGCTCAGCCTCTCGGGCAACTACGAGATCAACGTCGAGATCATCGACCCCGGGCTGGCCGCCTCGCTGGAGGAGATCTTCCGGCTCGACCAGAGCAACTCGCTGGAGCTGTCCAGCGCCGAGTGGGAGGCGCGCGACGTCTACCGGCGGTTCACCGAGTTCGTGCTCAACCCGCTGCGGCCGCTGCTGTAACGGGTCGTGTGCCTGAGGCCGCGCTCTGGCGCGGGCTCAGGCACACGACCCGACTAGCGGGCGCTCGGGATGTCGAGGATCGAGCTCAGCTGGAGCGCCTTGCCCTTGTCGCCGCGGACCTTCAGCTGGCCCTTGAGCACACCCATCACCGGGCTCAGGTGTCCGGTCGCCAGGCGCAGGTAGTCGTAGCCCTGGCAGGTCACGGTCGCGTCGCGCCGCTCCCCCGCGTCACCCGCAGCCACCGTCGCGACGCCGTCGCGCACCCGTACGACGTACCGCTCGATCTCGCCGTTCGGGTTGCCGAGCAGGCGGAAGCCGACGGTCAGGTCGACGTTCTTGGCCTTGCGCTCGTTGAGGAACTCCGGCAGCCGACGGAAGATCTCGCGCAGCACGACCGGCCGGAAGCCGGACGCCATCACCCGGCGCAGGTGGCCGAGCGGGACCGTGCGCAGCGCGGTGGCGACGTCGACGGGGTCGAGCTGGGTCGGGTCCACGGCCACCTGGCCGGTGCCCGGCACCCGGAAGATGCCGCCGACGCCGATCGCCAGAGCCGAGTCGCCCTCGATGTCGAGGGTGCCGGCGAGGTACTCCAGGCCGGCGTTGCGCTCCCCGCTGACGAGGCGGAGGAAGCGGAGGACGTCGGTGGTCAGCACCACGTCGACCGGTTCGTCGACGCCGAGGTGGGGGCGGGCCACGATCTCGCCGCCCCGGAGCTCGAGCCCGTGCCGCTCCAGGAGCCGGTCGCGGAGCTGGAGGTCGAAGCGGACGACGCCGTGCAGGAGCGCGAGCCGCTCGGGGACGGCGTACTCGTGGAGCCGGGCGAGGATCACCTCGACGGCGACCGGGCGGATCTCGTCGCGCCCGACCAGGGACACGAGGTCGTCGTCGGACGACGCACGGATCGCCGCCACCAGGTCCTCGGCCGGGATGGCCAGGAGGTAGGCGCGGGCACCCGCCGGATCGGCGTCACGGAGCGGGGACAGGCCGGCCACGGCACCTCCAGCCACTCGGGATGACCGACCCTAGCGCCCTAGCGGACCGGGAGGTGGGTGCGCGGTGCCATCCGTGGTCCGCGGCGTGGCCGACCACCGGCCAGGCCGTGGATCAGGACGACCGCCCGGTTGCGCTGGGGGCGCCACGGCTCGAGGAACGCGCGCAGCTCCTCGTCGTCGTACGGCGTGCCGGTCAGGGCCCAGCCGACGTCCTGGGCGATGTGGTAGTCGCCGAAGCTGACCGCGTCGGGGTCGCCGAAGACCTTCGAGCGCACCTCGGCGGAGGTCCACTCCCCGACCCCGGGCAGGGAGCGGAGCCTGGGGTCGGCGTCCCCGATCGTCAGCCGCTCGAGGCTGTCGGCGACCGTGGCCGCGCGCACGAGGGTGCGCGAGCGGGCGGGGTCGATGTGCATCCGCAGCCACTCCCACGACGGGATCAGACGCACGGTGTCGGCGCTCGGCTGCAACCACAGCTTCAGCCCGACGCCCGGGCCGGGCGCGCGCTCGCCGTAGCGGTGGACCAGGCGTCGGAACCCGGCGAACGCCTCCTGGCCGGTCACCTTCTGCTCGATGACCGCCGGGACCAGCGCCTCCCAGAGGCGGTGGCTCGCGCCGAAGCGGACGTGCGGACGGCGGCGATGCGCCTCGGCGACGAGGGGATGGAGGTCGAACCGGAAGCCGTCGGGGTCGTCGTCGGCGCCGAGCATCGCGGGGACGTGGTCGAGCGGCCCAGCCGGCGCCCGGACCCCAGGCCTCGGCACGGACCTCACCGTCGGGCGTGGCGGCCCTGACCTGCAGGGTCGCGGGACCGACCGGCGTACGGATGCCGCGCCAGACCGCGTCACCCTCGAGCCGGTACGTCGGGTCCCCGCCCCCGTGGCGCTGCTGCCCGAGGATCCCGTGCACCGAGCACGGCCACGTGGGTCGCCACACCCGCTCCTCCGACGCCACGGTGCCCACGCTATCCGGAGGTGCCGACGAGGTGGGCCGGGGTTCAGCCGACGGCCGCGGCGGCCGCGCGCCCCGCCGTACGACCCGAGAAGAGGCAGCCCCCGAGGAACGTGCCCTCGAGCGCGTTGTAGCCCATCATCCCGCCGCCGCCGAACCCGTTGACCTCGCCCGCGGCGTACAGACCGGGCAGCGGCTCGCCGGTCGACGTGAGGCAGCGCCCGGACAGGTCGGTGACCAGTCCACCGAGCGTCTTCCGGGTCAGGATGTTGAGGCGCACGGCGATCAGCGGGCCGTTCGCCGGGTCCAGGATCTGGTGGGGATAGGCGACGCGCACCAGCTTGTCGCCGCGGTACGAGCGGTGCTGACGGATGAACGTGACCTGGGTGTCCTTGGAGAAGGCGTTGTCGATCTGCCGGTCCCGGGCCTCGATCTGTCGGCGCAGGTCGGTCTCGTCGATGACCGCGCCACCCTGGTCGGGACCACCGACCCGGTTCATGCCCGCGACCAGCTCGGTCAGGCTCTCGGCGACGACGAAGTCCGCACCGTGCTCCTTGAAGGCCTCGACCGGTCCCGGAGCCCCGTCGCCGACGACGCGTCCCAAGAGCAGCTTCACGTCCTTGCCCGTGAGGTCGGGGTTCTGCTCCGACCCCGACAGCGCGAACTCCTTCTCGATGATCTTCTGCGTGAGCACGAACCACGAGTAGTCGTAGCCGGTCGCGCGCAGGTGCCGCAGGGTGCCGAGGGTGTCGAAACCGGGCAGGTACGGCGCGGGCAGGCGCCGCCCGGCCGCGTCGAACCACATCGACGAAGGGCCGGGCAGGATCCGGATGCCGTGGTTGTCCCAGATCGGGTCCCAGTTGCGGAGGCCCTCGACGTAGTGCCACATCCGGTCCTCGTTGATGATCTCGGCGCCGGCCTCGTGGGTGATCCCGAGCATCCGGCCGTCGACGTGCGCCGGCACCCCGGCGACCATGAAGCGAGGCGGCGTGCCGAGGCGGGCAGGCCAGGACTTCCGGACCAGGTCGTGGTTACCGCCGATCCCGCCGCTCGACACGATCACGGCCTGGGCGGTGAGCTCGAAGTCCCGGACCTCGTCGCGGTTCGTCGCGCGACCGCGGTCCGCGTCGTCCGGCGCGAGCACCTTCCCCCGTACGCCGGTCACCGTGGAGCCGGACGAGATCAGCTCGTCGACCCGGTGCCGGAAGGCGAAGCGGAGCTGCCCGGTCTCCGCGTGCTCGCGCACCCGCGCCTCGAACGGCGCGACCACGCCCGGACCGGTCCCCCAGGTCAGGTGGAAGCGGGGCACGGAGTTGCCGTGACCGTCGGCTCGCCCGTCGCCGCGTTCGGCCCAGCCGACCACCGGGAAGATCCGGAGCCCCATCGACCGCAGCCAGGCACGCTTCTCGCCGGCCGCGAACGCGACGTACGCCTCCGCCCAGAGCTGGGGCCACAGGTCCTCCGCACGGTCGAACTGCGCGCTTCCCATCCAGTCGGAGAGGGCCAGGTCGTGACTGTCCTTGACCCCCATCCGACGCTGCTCGGGGGTGTCGACGAGGAAGAGGCCACCGAGGCTCCAGAAGGCCTGGCCGCCCAGTGACTGCTCACCCTCCTGGTCGACGAGGACCACGCGCCGTCCGGCGTCCGCGACCTCCGCCGCGGCGGCCAGCCCGGCCAGGCCGTGGCCCACGACGATGACATCGGTGTCCATGCCGGGAGACTACGGCTGTAGGTCGGACGGCGCCGGGCTCAGTACCCGGAGCCCTGCTTCACCTTGGCCCGCTCCTTCTCGGTCGTGCCGCCCTTCTCGTCGAGCGTCTTGCAGGCGTCCTCGATGTCCTCGAGGAGTCGGTCGACCTGCTCGCGGCTCATCGTCTCCTTGACGAGGGCACGCATGATCTTCACGTTCCCGGCCTTCGGCGGGAGGGTGTACGCCGGCACCATCCAGCCCCGCTCGGCCGACAGCTGCCAGGCGATGTCCGACTCGTCGAAGCTCTTGTCGTGGTCGGGCTTGAGCCGGAAGGCGACCAGCGGCAGCTGCTCGAGCTCGTCGCCGATCACCTCGAAGCGCCCGTTGGCACGCAGACCGTCCGCGAGGGCCCGTGCGTTCTGCTGCATCTGCTCCATCACGTAGGTGTAGCCGGCCCGCCCGAGCCGGACGAAGTTGTAGTACTGCGCGAGGACCATCGAGGCGCCGGTCGAGAAGTTCAGGGTGAACGTCGCATCGGTCTTGCCGAGGTAGTTCTCGTAGAACACGAGGTCCTCGGCGAGGTCGGTCTTCTCGCGGAAGACGAGCCAGCCGATGCCGGGGTAGACCAGCCCGTACTTGTGGCCCGACACGTTGATCGACCGCACCTGCTCGAGCTGGAAGTCCCACTTCGAGTGGGGGTAGAGGAACGGCCAGACGAATGCGCCGCTGGCACCGTCGACGTGCATCGGGATGTCGAGCCCTTTCTCGGCCTTCAGGTCGAGCAGGAGCTGGTTGATGCCGACGATGTCGTCCATGTGGCCGGTGAACGTCGTACCGAGGACGCCGACCACGCCGATGGTGTTCTCGTCGAGGTGAGGTGCGACATCGTCGGGCCCGATCGTGTACTTGTTCTCGGCCAGCGGGATGATGCGCGGCTCGACGTCGAAGTAGCGGCAGAACTTCTCCCAGACCACGTGCACGTCGCCACCGAAGACCAGGTTGGGCTTGTCCACGGGGAGCTTCGCGGCCTCGCGGCGCTCCTTCCACTTCCACTTCAGCGACAGGGCCCCCAGCATGATCGCCTCCGACGAGCCCTGGGTGCGGCAGCCGGTGGTCTCGCCCGGCGCATGGAAGAGGTCGGCGAGCATCCGCACGCAGCGCTGCTCGATCTCGGCGCAGATCGGGTACTCCGCGTGGTCGATGAAGTTGGTGTGGAGGTTCTCCGCGATGATCCGCTGCGCCTCGGGCTCCATCCAGGTGGTGACGAAGGTGGCGAGGTTGCGCTGCGGGTCGCCCTCCATCGCCAGGTCCTCACCGACCAGGCGCATCGCGTCCACCGCGCGCATGCCGCCGTCGGGGAAGTGGGTCGAGGGCGCCGCCTCCGTGAGGAAGCGGTTGCCGAAGAGGGATTGGGCGGGACTGTCCGGTGCGCGGCTCTCCGTCGTCATGTCCTCGATGCAAACACCGGGTCACTGCTGCGGCATCACCCGGACCGGGTTATCACCCGGGTGACGCACGGACGGGTCATTCCTCGTCGGGCTTGTCGAAGGCCTGCACCACGCCGCCGATGACGAAGCAGACGGCGCCGAGGCAGGTTCCCCAGTTGGCCATGTCGAGGTCGAGCGCCGTGGAGGTGGCCGGTCGGGTGTACGCCGCCAGACCGGCCAGGAAGAACAGCACCGACCCGACCTGGTTGACCGCCACGATCCACCAGCCGATCTCGTGGGTGCGCACCCCGATCCGACCGTGACAGACCTCGAGCATGGCCAGGTGTCCCGACACCAGGAAGCAGACACAGCCGAGCATGTCGGGGATCCAGATCCAGGTGTTGGACTGCCGGACCGTGAGGTTCTCCGCGAACGCCGCGACGAGGCTGACCGCGAACAGCAGGGTCCCGAGGAAGAGCACCGCAGCGCTCAGCCAGCCCAGGTTGTGGGGCCGGAACTCCCACCAGCGCCAGCGCGCCGAGGTCAGCGAGCCGTCCTGGCCGATCTCGGTGGGGGCGTTGGCCGCCTGCAGCACCGAGGCGTAGCCGCCCAGGCTGAAGAAGACGCCGCCGACGAGGTAGACGAGGTCGATGTCCCGGGCCGCACCGACCCCGAGCTGCGCGAACAGCGCGCCGAGGGCGAACAGCGACCCCCCGATCGCGAACGACACCGCGGCCACGAGGTTGATCCGGCCGAGGCGCCGGGCGGTGACCGGCTCGGCCCGCGCTACTCCGGTGGATGCCCCGGACGCGTCGCGGAGCTCCACCCGTCCGCGGCGCCGCGCGAGACGGGAGCTCCATCGGGCCGACATCCCGTCGGGGAGGTCCCAGGTGACGCCGGTGGTGAACCATCCCGCGTGGTCGACGCGGCGGAGGTGCCACCGCTCTGGCCGGCGTAGCCTCGCTCGGGACTCGGAGGTGTCCGACACGGCGCAGACTGTAGCGGTAACGCACGACTACGGTGTTGGCATGCGTGACCTCGAGGACGGCATCGAGCGGGACTTCAGCGGCCAGATGTCCTACGGCGACTACCTCATGCTGGACCGGCTGCTGTCGGCCCAGCGGCCGCTCAGCGACCCGCCGCAGCACGACGAGCTCCTCTTCATCATCCAGCACCAGACCACCGAGCTCTGGCTCAAGCTGCTCGTCCACGAGCTGCGCTCGGCACGCGCCCTGCTCGCCACCGACGACCTCTCTCCAGCCCTGAAGCGCTTGGCCCGGGTCAAGCACATCCAGCACACGATCACCGACCAGTGGTCGGTGCTCGCGACCCTGACGCCGTCGGAGTACGCGCTGATCCGGCCCTTCCTGGCCACCTCGTCGGGGTTCCAGTCGGCGCAGTACCGCGAGGTCGAGTTCCTCCTCGGCAACAAGAACCACGACATGGTCAAGGTCTTCGCCCACGACCCCGACGCACACCAGGCACTGACCACGCTGCTGTTCCAGCCGTCGTTGTACGACGAGTTCCTGGCCCACCTCGCGCGCCAGGGGTACGCCGTACCCCCGGAGTGCCTGGACCGCGACTGGTCGCAGCCCTACGTCGTCAACGCCGGCCTGGTCGAGATGTTCGCGGGCGTCTACGCCGCGCCCGAGCAGCACTGGGGCATCTACGAGACCTGCGAGGAGCTCGTCGACCTCGAGGACAACTTCCAGCTGTGGAGGTTCCGTCACCTCCAGGTCGTGCAGCGGACGATCGGCCACAAGAGCGGCACCGGCGGCTCCTCCGGCGTCGACTTCCTGCGCCGCGCCCTCGACCTGACCTTCTTCCCCGAGCTCTACACCGTCCGCACCCGCATCGGCGAGTGACCGCGACGTCATACGGACGGAGCCATAGAGGGCTCTGACCGTATGACGTCCGCGGGCCGTCGGCGGTCTCGGGCAGGATGAGTGCATGCTGCTGCGCGACCTGGTCGAGACCTCCGGCGTGGTCGCGGCCACCCGGTCGCGCAAGGCCAAGGTCGCCGCGATCGCGGAGCGGCTGGCGCAGGCGGAGGTCGCCGAGCTGCCCGTCGTGACGGCGTACCTCGGAGGCACGGTGCTCCAGCGCCGCACCGGCGTCGGCTGGCGCGGGGTCAGCTCCCTGCCCGAGCCGGCCGAGCGGCCGACCCTGACCGCCCTCGACGTCCACGAGACGCTCGACCACCTCGCGGCCCTCGCCGGGCCGGGGTCGCAGGAGGCCCGGGCGTCCGGGGTCCGTGCCCTGTTCGCCCGCGCGACCGCCGACGAGCAGCGCTGGCTGCGCGGCGTCCTGACCGGCAACGTCCGCCAAGGCGCGCTCGACGCCCTCGTGCAGGAGGCCATCGCCGCGGCCTCCGGTGTGAAGCTGACCGTCGTACGTCGGGCCGCGATGCTCGCGGGCGGCACGGTGCCGATCGTGGTCGCCGCCATGACCGAGGGTGCCGACGCGCTCGCCGAGGTCGGGCTCGAGGTCGGGCGACCCGTCCTGCCGATGCTCGCGTCCAGCGCCCCCGACGTGCCGGCCGCGATGGAGAAGGCGGGCGGCGGTGAGGTCGCCGTGGACGTGAAGCTCGACGGCATCCGGATCCAGGTCCACCGGCGCGGAGACGTCGTACAGGTCGCGACCCGCAGCCTCGACGACATCACCGAGCGGCTGCCCGAGGTGGTCGCGGTCGCCCGGTCGCTGCCGGCCCACGAGTTCGTGCTCGACGGGGAGGCGCTCGCGCTGGGCGACGACGGCCGGCCACGGCCGTTCCAGGAGACAGCGTCGCGCACCGCCCAGTCCGCCGGCGTCGCGGTCACGCCGTACTTCTTCGACGTGCTCCACGTCGACGGCCACGACCTGCTCGACGCACCCGGCTCCGAGCGCCTGGCCGCTCTCGACGCGCTCGTGCCCGAGGAGCACCGCGTCCCGCGCCTGGTCACCGACTCCGCCGCCGCAGCCGAGCAGTTCGCCCAGGCGGCGCTCTCGCAGGGTCACGAGGGGGTCGTGGTCAAGAGCCTCTCGATCGGGTACGCCGCCGGCCGTCGCGGCAGCGGGTGGGTCAAGGTGAAGCCGGTCCACACCCTCGACCTGGTCGTGCTGGCCGTCGAGTGGGGCAGCGGTCGCCGCGAGGGCAAGCTGTCCAACATCCACCTCGGTGCGCGCAACCCCGACGGCACCTTCACCATGCTCGGCAAGACGTTCAAGGGGATGACCGACGAGATGCTCGCCTGGCAGACCGAGCGCTTCACCGACCTGGCCCTCGAGCCGAGCGAGATCCGCGCCCACTACGTCGTACAGGTGCGCCCCGAGCAGGTCGTCGAGATCGCCTTCGACGGGTTGCAGCGCTCCACCCGCTACCCCGGCGGCCTCGCCCTCCGCTTCGCCCGGGTCGTCCGCTACCGCGACGACAAGGGCGCCGACGAGGCCGACACCCTCGACACCGTGCGGTCCTTCCTGTGAGCGGGGAGGCGCCGTGAGCGACCGCGCAGGCTCCACGGCGTGGCGACGAGCCGAGGCCGAGCGCCTGCTCGGCTTCGCGGCGGGTGCGGCGATCGAGGGCCGCGGGTTCGGTTGGCTCGACGACGACGGGACCCTGCTCACCACCGACCCACGCGAGCTGTGGATCAACGCCCGGATGACCTACGTCTTCTCCGAGGCACACCGCCGCGGCTTCCCCGGAGCCGCCGACCTGGCGGGCCACGGGGTCCGCGCCCTGCTGACGGACTTCCGCGACCCGGTCCACGGCGGCTGGTACCGCACCGTCGGCGACGGCGGACCCGTCGACGACACCAAGGCCTGCTACGAGCACGCCTTCGTGGTCCTGGCGGGCAGCGCGGCCGCCCGTGCAGGCATCGAGGGCGGCGAGGACCTGCTCACCCAGGCCCTCGAGGTCCACGGACGCTACTTCTGGGACGAGGCCTCGGGTCGCTGCCTCGAGGAGCGGTCGCGCGACTGGGGAACGGTGGCCGACTACCGCGGCGCCAACAGCAACATGCACACCGTCGAGGCCTACCTCGCCGCCGGCGCCGTGACCGGGGACGACGTCTGGGTCGACCGCGCGGCCTCGATCTCGCGTGCGGTGGTCGACGTGGCGCAGCAGCACGGCTGGCGGATCGTGGAGCACTTCGACGCCGCATGGACCCCGCTCCCGTCGTACAACCGCGACCGGCCGCGCGACCCGTTCCGGCCCTTCGGCGCCACCCCCGGCCACGCCTTCGAGTGGGCGCGGCTGCTCACCGAGGTGTACGACGCCACCAGCGCGCGGGCACCCGACCCGGCGCTGGTCTCCAGCGCGGTGGCCCTCGTCGACCGGGCGCTCGCGGACACCGACGAAGGCGTCCAGGGGTTCTGCTACACCACGGACTGGACCGGACGCCCCGTCGTGGCGGAGCGGTTCCACTGGGTCGCCTGCGAGGCGATCCTGGCCGCTGCCGCCCTGAGCCGCGCCGTACCCGACGACCCGCGGTTCGCGGCGTACGACGACGCCTGGTGGCAGTTCGCCGACCGGCACTTCGTCGACCACGCGCGCGGCTCGTGGTGGCACGAGCTCTCACCGGACCTGCTCCCGTCGGAGACCACCTGGCGCGGCAAGCCCGACGTCTACCACGCGTTCAACGCCTGCGTGCTGGGCGACCCGGCCGCCCGGTAGGTTTCGACCCACACCACCGACGGGAGGATCGCGTGATCGAGCTGACCAGGGGCCAGGAGATGGCGCTGGAGACCGCCGACGGGCAGCCGTTGACGCGGCTGCGGATGGGGCTGGGCTGGGACAAGGAGCCCGGCGCGGGTTTCATCGGGAGCGGCCAGGCGGACGTCGACCTCGACGCGACCGCGGTCCAGTTCGCCGGCACCCAGCTGTTCGACATCGCCTTCTACAACCACCTCGAGACCCGCGACGGGTCCGTCGTGCACCTCGGTGACAACATCAGCGGGCGCGGTGAGGGCGACGACGAGCAGCTCACCGTCGACCTGAGCCTGGTCTACCCGCGGGTCGAGACGATCCTCTTCCTGGTCAGCAGCTACCAGGGCCACACCCTCGACTGGATCGACAACGCCTACTGCCGGCTGGTCGACGACCAGGACGTCGAGCTGGCGCGCCTCACCCTCACCGAGGGAGTCCCGCGCACCGGGCTGGTGATGGCGAAGCTGTTCCGCGAGGGCGAGCACTGGCGGCTCCGGGCCATCGGCCAGGGCGTCGCGGTGACCGTGCCGACCGACTCGATCGACCAGCTGACGCGCTTCCTCTGACGGGCGCTCAGCGCACCGGGCAGTTGAGGTCCTTGCCGTTGGGGTACTTCACCGGCAGCGGGCCTCCGGAGATCGGGTACTCGGCCTGCCCGGTCAGCACCTGCAACGTGTGGTTGCCTCCCCCTTCGTCGATGCGGAGCTGGGCCACGACGTGGTCGCCTGCGGGGTGGACCATGGTGCTGACGGTGTCGCCGGAGCCGTAGGTGTATCCCAGGACCAGCTGCGACCCTTCCCAGTGGCACGACTCGAAACGCACGCCACCGGGGTGGGCGGCGAGGTACCAGCCGACGCTGGTGACCAGCAGCCCGAGGGCGAGCACCGCGACGACGCCGTAACGCACCAGTCTCATGCCCTCAGTCTCGACTGCAGGCGCTCCCCGGGGCCGGTAGGGGGTGGCTCCGGCGCGTCGTGACAGGTGTGCAACTGCGAGTTGCACGGTCGTACGATGCGCGCATGCCGAGCACGAAGCAGCCGGAAGTACGCCGGAGCAGCACCGCGGCGCGACGGCGTGCCCGCGAGTCGGCGATCCTGGCCGCCACGCGGACGCTCTTCGACGAGCGCGGTGTGGCCGAGGCGCAGATCGAGGACATCGCCCGGGCCGTGGGCATCAACCGGGCGATCGTCTACCGGCACTTCACCGGCAAGGAGGAGCTCTTCGCGCTGGCCCTCGTCGGCTACCTCGACGAGCTCACGGCGACGCTGGCCGCCGCAACCGCGGAGAGCGAGGCGCCTCAGGCCCGGCTCGCGACGCTGGTGTCGACGTTCGTCGACTACGGCGTCGCGCACCCGGCGTTCGTCGACTGCGCGCACAGCCTGATGCGGCGGACCGGCACCGAGCTCTTCGACGAGATCTCCGAGGGCGCGATGCTGCGGCTCGGCCGGGCCATCGCGTCGTGCCTGGCGACCCTGCGGGCGACGCTCGAAGCCGGCGCGAAGGCCGGCGCGTTCACCGTCGACGACCCGGTGCTGCTCGCCAACACGCTCTACGCCACCGGGCTGGGCGGCCTCCAGCTCGCCCGCGTCGGGCTGGTGATCGACGAGGCGTCGCCCGGCGTACCCAGGGTGGGGCGGATCGAGGCCGAGCAGGTGAAGTCATTGCTCCTCACCTCGGCCCTGGCGATGGCGAAGGGTTGATCCAGCGGGGCCGACACGACGGAAAACGCGGAACAATGCGGCGCCGAGCGGCGCCGGCAGGCGGTTTGTTCCGCGTTTTCTCGCAGCAGGCGCGCGGGCCGAGGAGCGGTTCAGCGCTCCAGGATCGCCGTGACGCCCTGACCGCCCGCGGCGCAGATCGAGATCAGGGCCCGGCCCGAGCCCTGCTGGGCGAGCAGCTTGGCGGCGACGTTGAGGATCCGGCCGCCGGTCGCGGCGAACGGGTGGCCGGCGGCGAGCGACGAGCCGTTGACGTTCAGCCGGGACCGGTCGATCTCGCCGAGGACGGAGTCGAGACCGAGCCGCTCCTTGCAGAAGACCGGGTCGTCCCACGCCTTCAGCGTTGCGAGCACCTGCGAGGCGAAGGCCTCGTGGATCTCGTAGAAGTCGAAGTCCTGCAGGGTCAGGCCGTTGCGCGCGAGCAGTCGGGGGACGGCGTACGCCGGAGCCATCAGCAGGCCCTCGTTGCCGTGCACGAAGTCGACCGCCGCCGTCTCGTGGTCGACCAGGAAGGCGAGCGGCTCGAGGCCGTGCTCGGCCGCCCAGTCCTCGGAGGAGAGCAGCACGGCGGAGGCGCCGTCGGTGAGCGGCGTGGAGTTGCCGGCCGTCATCGTCGCGCCCTCGCCCTTGCCGAAGACCGGCTTGAGCTTGGCCAGCGACTCGACCGTGGAGTCGGGGCGGAGGTTCTGGTCGCGCTCCAGCCCCCGGAACGGCGTGACCTGGTCGTCGAGGAACCCGGCGTCGTACGCCGCGGCGAGGTGCTGGTGGGAGGCCGCCGCCAGCTCGTCCTGCTCCTCACGGGTGACCCGCCACTCCAGGGCCGTCAGCGCCGCGTGCTCCCCCATCGACAGTCGGGTGCGGGGCTCGCCGTTCTGCGGGATCGACAGCCCGATGTCGCCCGGCCGGATCTGGGCCAGGGCGGTCAGCCTCCCCACCGTGTCGCGGGCGGCGTTGACCTTCATCAGCTTCTTGCGCAGCTTGTCGCTGATGGCGACCGGGGCGTCGGAGGTGGTGTCGGTGCCGCCGGCGATGCCGACCTCGATCGTGCCGAGCGCGATCTTGTCCGCGACGATCGCGGCGGCCTGGAGCCCGGTGCCACAGGCCTGCTGGACGTCGGTGGCCGGGGTCTCGGGCGCCAGCTTGGAGCCCAGCACGCACTCGCGGACCAGGTTGAAGTCGCGGGAGTGCTTGAGCACCGCACCGGCGACGACCTCCCCCATCCGCTCACCCTCGATGCCGAACCGCGCGGCGAGGCCGTCGATCGCCGCGGTGAGCATCTCCTGGTTGGAGGCATCGGCGTACACGCTGTTGGACCGGGCGAACGGGAGGCGGTTGCCGCCGAGCACGGCGACGCGACGTGTGTTCGGGTTCATACCCATATCCTGGCCGTTCCGGCCTCGCCGACCAATGCAATGAGCGCCACGTCACGAAATGTGGACTCCCAGTTACACAGCGAGTTACATGGTCTCGACAGGCTCGACCACCGCGACCGGCTGGACCACCGGAAGGACACGATGACGGACCGCTACCAGGACTTCGTGTCCTCCTCGCTCGGCCGGCTGCTGGTGAAGAACCTCGGACTGCCCGACCCGGTCACCCTCGACCGGTACGTCGCGGGGTCGCCGCTGGTGGACGGGACCGTCGTGGTCGGCGGCACCGGCCGACTGGTCGAGCACCTGCCCGGCATCCTCGAGACCCTCGACATCGACACGGTCACGACCACGGAGGCGGACACCCGCTACCAGGGTCTCGTGTTCGACGCGACGGGCCTCACCGACCCGACCCGGCTGGTTGCGCTCCGCGAGTTCTTCACCCCGCTGATGCGCAGCCTCGAGCGCTGCTCCCGGCTGGTCGTGATCGGTACGCCGCCCGAGCTGGTGGCGGGCGACGAGCGGATCGCCCAGCGCGCCCTCGAGGGCTTCACCCGCAGCCTCGGCAAGGAGGTCGGCCGCGGCGGCACCGCCCAGCTGGTCTACGTCGCCGCCGGGGCCGAGGGCGCGGTCGCCTCGACCCTCGGCTTCCTGCTGTCGCCGAAGTCGGCGTACGTCTCGGGCCAGGTGGTGCGGATCGGCACCTCGGCCACGGAGGCGGCGGAGACGACCGACTGGCAGCGTCCGCTCGCCGGCAAGGTCGCCCTCGTCACCGGAGCGGCCCGCGGGATCGGCGAGCAGATCGCGCGGGTGCTCGCCCGCGACGGCGCCACCGTGGTCGGGGTCGACGTACCGCAGGCCGCGAGCGACCTGATCACGCTCACCAAGGAGCTCGACGGCGACTACCTCACCCTCGACATCACCGCCAAGGACGCCCCGCAGCGGATCGCCCAGCACCTCACCACCGCCCACGGCGGCGTCGACATCGTGGTGCACAACGCCGGCATCACCCGCGACAAGCGCCTCGCCAACATGGACGACGACCGCTGGACGTCGGTACTGAACGTCAACCTGGTCGCCCCCCAGCGGATCACCGCCGAGCTGCTCGCGCAGGGGATCGTCCACGACAACGGCCGGATCATCGGCGTCGCCTCGATCGCCGGCATCGCCGGCAACGTCGGGCAGACCAACTACGCCGCCTCCAAGGCGGGCGTGATCGGCCTCGTCGACTCGCTGCGCGACGGCCTGACGAAGGGCGTCACGGTCAACGCCGTGGCCCCGGGCTTCATCGAGACCAAGATGACCGCCGCCGTGCCGTTCGCGACCCGCGAGGTCGGCCGCCGGCTCAACTCGATGAGCCAGGGCGGTCTGCCGGTCGACGTCGCGGAGACCATCGCCTGGTTCGCGAACCCCGCGTCGACGGCGGTCAACGGCAACGTGGTCCGGGTCTGCGGCCAGATGATGCTGGGGGCCTGAGGGATGGAGACCACCATCGTGCACGGGGAGCCCGGCGGCGTCGCGACCCTGCTGAGGGCAGCACTCCCCTCGATCCCGGTCGTCAACCAGCTGCCCGGGATCCGCAAGTCGGGTGACTTCGAGGGGCTCGCGTTCAAGCGGCCGGCGGTGACCATCGACCGGCCACCCGTCACGGCGTACGCCGAGGTCTGCGGGTTCCCGGTCAAGGACACCGTGCCGCTCACCTACCTGCACCTCCTGGCGTTCCCGCTGCACCTGGCGATCCTGACCGACCCGAGCTTCCCCTTCCCCGCGGTCGGCGCGGTCCACGTGACCAACTCGATCACGGGCCACCGCCCGGTCGCCGTGGGCGAGACGGTCACCGTGACCACCCGCGCCGAGGAGGTGCGACCGCACCCGAAGGGCCGGACCGTCGACGTCGTGACGAGTGTCGACGCCGGCGGCCAGGTCGTGTGGGAGAGCACGTCGACGTACCTCCACCGCGGTCACGGCGACCCCGACGCCCAGGTCGACAGCGGGCCGAGCGAGATCCCACCGGGCAAGGTGACCTGGCGCCTGTCCGGCGACCTCGGGCGTCGGTATGCCGCGGTGTCGGGCGATCACAACCCGATCCACCTCTACCCGCTCACCGCCAAGGCACTCGGCTTCAAGCGCCAGATCGCCCACGGCATGTGGAGCCTGGCCCGGTGCGTGGCGTCGCTCGAGAACCGGCTGCCCGACGCGGTCACGGTCGACGCGGCGTTCAAGAAGCCGATCTTCCTGCCCGGCTCGGTCGCCTTCGGCGTCTCACGGCACGACGACGAGGGGTACGACGACGGGCTGGCGTTCGCGCTCACCTCACCGAAGAGCGGCGCACCGCACCTCGTCGGCCGCACCCAGCGGGCCGGCTGACCCTGGACCACCCGGCTGCTGTTCCTCACCGCCGACCTCTGACCGGCCCGGACGTCATACGGAGAGAGCCCTAGAGGGCTCGGAACGTATGACGTTGCGAGGGTCAGCGCGTGCGCCGGCGGATCAGGCCTTCCTGGGCCACGGTGGCGACGAGGCGCCCGTCCTCGGTGAAGACGCGGGCCAGGGACAGCCCCCGGGCACCGCTCGCCGACGGCGACCACTGGTCGTAGAGCCACCACTGGTCGGCGCGGAACGGGCGGTGGAACCAGATCGTGTGGTCGAGGGACGCCGGCATCAGCTCCGGCGAGCCGATCTCGACGTCGTGGGGCACCAGGGCTGCTCCGAGCAGGGTCAGGTCGCTGGCGTAGGTGAACGCCGCGACGTGCAGGTCGGGGTCGTCGCCGAGGTCGCCGTCGACGCGGATCCAGAGCTGGGCGCGCGCGGGGCGCTCGTGGTCCTCGCCGAGGTGGGTGTGGCCGGGGTGCTCGGTGTTGCCGAGGTAGCGGGTGTCGAGCGCCGCCCACTCCCTGGCGAAGTCGGCTGCCGCCTTGTCGTCGCCGGTGCGGAGCGTGGCGATCTGGGCGAAGGTCAGCCCACCGTCGGGCCCCGGCACCTCGGGCATCACGTCCTGGTGCTCGAAGCCCTCCTCGGGCCGCTGGAAGTTCGCGGTCAGGTAGAAGATCGGGTGGCCGTGCTGGCGCGCCACCACCCGCCGGGTCTCGAAGGAGCGACCGTCGCGGATCCGCTCGGCGTCGTAGATGATCGGGATGGTCGTGTCGCCCGGGCGCAGGAAGTAGGCGTGCATCGAGTGCACGTCGAGACCCGGCTCGGCGGTCCGGTTCGCCGCGATCAGCGCCTGCGCCGCGACCTGCCCGCCGAAGACCCGCTGCCGGTCGGTGTCGGGGCTGCGACCGCGGAACAGGTCGGTGTCGAGGGTCTCGATGTCGAGGAGCTCGACGAGCTCCGCGGCGGACGAGGGCATCAGACGTCGCCCTCGGGGGTGTCGAGGCCGGCCAGGAACTGCTCGAACTGGCGCCCGATCTCCTCACCGGTCGGGATCGGCTCGTCGTCGGCGAGCAGGCTGTTGTTCTCCTGCTCGGAGCGGGCGAACGCGTCGTACTGCTGCTCCAGGGCCTGCACGACCTCGGCCACCTCGGTGTTGTTCGCGAGGTACGTCGTGACCTCCTCCTCGCGGGCCCGCGCCGTCTCGCGGAGGTCCGTCAGGTCGACGGCCACCATCGCGGCGCGCTCGACGTGCTCGAGGAGCGACACCGACGCCTGCGGGTAGTCGAGCTGGGCGAGGTAGTGGGGGATGTGCGCCACGAAGCCCATGGAGTCGTGCGACCACTCCCCCAGCCTCAGCTCCACCAGCGCCTGGGCGCTGGACGGGATGCGCAGCTCGCCGCGCCACGGACTGTCGCCCGACAGCAGGTCGGGGTTGTTGGCATGACGGGTGATCGCGATCGGCCGGGTGTGGGGCACCGCCATCGGCACCGCGCCCATCCCGATCACGCGGTGGACGCCGAAGCGCTCGACCACCTGCCGGACGGCGCCCGCGAAGGCTTCCCAGCGGTTGTCGGGCTCGGGGCCGTGGAGGAGGAGGTACGGCGCACCGCTGGCGTCGCCGAGAAGGCGCACCACCAACCGGGGCGCGTCGTACTGCTCGTAGTGGTCGCGGACGAAGGACATCGCCGGCCGCCGGGCGCGGTAGTCGTGGAACTCGTCGACCTCGAAGGTGGCGACGACGCGGCCTCCCCCGGACTGCTCGACCAGGTGGCGGGCCGCGATCGCTGCTGCGTTGCCGGCGTCGAGGAACCCGTCGAGGACGAGCACCATCGCGAGCTCGGTCAGGCCGTCGAGCTCGGGTACGTCGTCGACGATGTGGACCAGGCGGTCGGGTTCTGGCACGGGGACCTCTCTGTCGCGGGGCTACCAGCGGGTAGCGCTCCTGCGACCCAGCCTATTCCGTCGGCACCCGCCGGCCGCGCGGCGCGGGTGCGTCAGACGTGGGGCGCCGGGTGGGCCACGATCAGGTTCCACGACATCCCGGGACCGATCAGCTCCCCGGGTCCGAAGCCCGCCTCCGCGAGCAGCACGTCGTACTCCTCCTTGGTGCGTTCGCAGGCCCCGAACATCACGAGCATGTGCAGGTCCACGAAGGCCAGGTCACGCGCTTCGGTGGGTGAGCGTCCGGCGATGCCGAGCAGCCGCTCGACGACCACGACGCGGCTGCCGGCGTCCATCGCACGGCGCAGCGTCCGCAGGATCCGCCGGCAGGACTCGTCGTCCCAGTCGTGCAGGACGTTCGACAGGAAGTAGACGTCCGCGCCTGATGGCACGGCGTCGAAGAAGTCGGAGCCGACCCCGTGCGCCCGGTCGCTCAGGCCGGCCTCGGCGAACGCGGCGTCGGCCTCGGTCGCCACGTCGGGACGGTCGGCGACCACACCGGTCAGGCGCGGCCAGGCCCGGAGGACGCCGGCCAGCATCGCGCCGCGCCCGCCACCGACGTCCACCACCGTCTCGGCGTCGGACAGGTCGATGCCGGCGACGATGGCGGCCACCTGACCGTCGGCCCGCCGGGCCATGGAGCGGTTGAACTCGACCTCCTGGTCGGGGTGGGCACTGAGGTGCTCCCAGGGTGGGGCGCCGTTGACGCGCTCGTAGACGCCCGCGCCGCTGCGTACGGCGTCGTCGAGATGGTTCCAGGTGGCGACGTTGGGCAACCAGCTCTGCATGAGGACCAGGCTCCGCAGGCTGCGCGGATCGTCCCGGGTCAGGGTCGACCCGCGGTCGGTGTCGACGAAGGTGTCGCCGGCGCCCTCCTCGAGCAGCCCGATCTCGGCCAGCACGCGGAGCAGCCGGCGTAGCGCACCGGGATCGGATGACGTCGCCCTGGCCAGCCAGGTCACCGATCGCGGCTCGACGAGGTGGTCGAAGACGTCGAGCCGGCAGCCGGCACGGATCGACATCGTGACCCAGGCGCCCCGGATCATCCACATCACGTCGACGACGGGGTCCTCGCTCACGGCGGTCACCTCCAGGGACTGCCCCCAGGATGGCACCGCCGGGCGTCGGGCGTCAGTGCAGACGCTGGACCTGCTCCGCGGAGACCGGCTCGTGGACCTCGGCGGCGAGCCGCTCGACGATGCCGCGGGCGATGGTCTGCGCGTTGAGGCCGATCCGGTCGAGGATCGCCTGGCGCTCGGCATGGTGCAGGAACTCCTGCGGGATGCCGTGCAGCGAGAACGGCGTGGAGACGCCCTCGTCGCTGAGGAGCTGGAGCAGCGCCGAGCCGACCCCGCCGACGCGGCCGTTGTCCTCGATGCTGACCACCAGGCGGTGGTCGCGGGCCAGACCCACGAGCGCAGGGTCGAGGGGCTTGACCCACCGGGGGTCGACGACGGTCACACCGATGCCCTGGGCAGCGAGGCGCTCGCCCACCTCGATCGCGACCGAGGCCATCGAGCCGACGCCGACCACGAGCACGTCCTTGCCGCTGCGGCGGAGGAGCACGTCGCAGCCCCCGATCCGGTCGACCGCCTCGAGGTCGGCCGGCGGAGCGCCCTTGGGGAGACGGACGACGGTCGGTGCGTCGTCGACGGCGACGGCCTCACGCAGCAGCTCGCGCACCCGGGCACCGTCTCGTGGCGCGGCGATCCGCAGCCCGGGCACGACCTGGAGGATGGACAGGTCCCACATCCCGTTGTGGCTCGCACCGTCGGTGCCGGTGACCCCGGCGCGGTCCAGGACGAAGGTGACGCCGCAGCGGTGCAGCGCGACGTCCATCAGCACCTGGTCGAAGGCCCGGTTGAGGAACGTCGCGTAGATCGCGACGACGGGATGCATCCCGCCCATCGCGAGCCCGGCGGCGCTGGTCACGGCGTGCTGCTCGGCGATGCCGACGTCGAAGATCCGCTCGGGGTACGCCGCCGCGAAGCGGTCGAGCCCGACCGGGTAGAGCATCGCCGCGGTGATCCCGACGATGTCCTGACGCTCGGCGCCGAGCGCGACCATCTCCTCGGCGAAGTAGTCGGTCCAGATCCGCCCGGCGGGCCGCGCCTCGCCGGTCTCGACGTCGAACGCGCCGATCTGGTGGAACTGGTCGGCCTCGTTGCGCTCGGCCGGGTCGTAGCCGAAGCCCTTGCGGGTCATCACGTGGACGATCACCGGGCCGCCGAACCGCTTGGCCTGGCCGAGGGCCAGCTCGACGGCCTGGCGGTCGTGACCGTCGATCGGACCGACGTACTTCAGCCCGAGGTCCTCGAACATCCCCTGCGGAGCCAGGGCGTCCTTCATGCCCTTCTTCATCGCGTGGAGGGCGTCGTAGACGGCGGGCCCCACGCCCGGCACCTTGTTGAGGCGGCTCTTGACGGCGTCGAGCACCTCCTCGTAGCGCGGGTTGGTGCGGAGCGAGGCGAGGTGTGTGGCGAGGCCGCCGACCGTCGGCATGTAGGACCGGCCGTTGTCGTTGACGACCATCACGAGCTTGCGGTCCTTGCCGACCGCGATGTTGTTGAGGGCCTCCCAGGCCATGCCGCCGGTGAGCGCGCCGTCGCCGATCACCGCGACCACGTGGCGGTCCTCACCGCGGAGCGTGAAGGCCTTGGCCAGCCCGTCGGCGTACGACAGCGAGGTGGAGGCGTGGGAGTTCTCGACCACGTCGTGGTCGGACTCGTCCCGGTTGGGGTAGCCGGAGAGGCCGCCCTCGGTGCGCAGGGAGTCGAACTGGCGGGCCCGGCCGGTGAGCATCTTGTGGACGTAGGCCTGATGGCCCGTGTCGAAGACCACGCGGTCGCGGGGCGAGTCGAAGACGCGGTGGATGGCGAGGGTCAGCTCGACGACGCCGAGGTTGGGGCCGAGGTGGCCGCCGCGGGGGGCGCAGGTGCGCACCAGCTCGTCCCGGATCTCGCTGGCCAGCGTGGTCAGCTGGTCGTCGGTGAGGTCGCGGAGGTCGTCGGGCCCGGTGACCTGCTCCAGCAGTCCCATCAACGCCCTCTCGTCCGACCGACCGATCGCGTCGAGTGTAGACGTGGTCGCTCGGGTGACCGAGCCCGCGACTCGGCCGGGAGGGTCAGTCGGAGTCGGGAACGGCGCCGGCGAGGACGACGACCTCGTCGAGGTAGTCGACCATCTGGTGGGTCGTCCAGTGCAAGCGCGGCGCCTCCTGCAGGATCAACCAGGCACCTGACGGCTCGCGAACGCCCACCTGTGTGGCCGCTCCGCCCCCCTGATAGCTGTAGAACGCCCGGCCGTCGCGCTCCACGTGGTTGCTCGCACGGAGCGGCAGCCCCGAGCGCTGGAGGTGCACCAGAAGCTTGCCCATGACCTGCAGCTGCAGGTCAGGATCGTCGAAGTCCGCCTTGGGCAACCCGTCGGGGGCGATCACGACCCTGGAGTCGTCTGCCGCCTGGACCGACCAACCGTCGGGTGGTGGGGGCAGCTGGAAGCCTCCCGCGCGGACCGTTCCTGTATCGGCGGGCAGGATCGTGGTCGGCGCCTCCGACGAACGGTCGTACGCCGTCGCCGCGACCCCGACGAGGAGCACCGCGGCCACCGCCACCGCCACGGTCCGCCGGCGGCGACGGCTCAGAGCCGCACCACCGCGACGTACGTCGGCGGCGGGGTCGAGGGCGGCAGGATGGTCGACGCTTCGCTCGAGCAGCGCCTGCAGGTCAGTCATCATGAGGCTCCTTCTGTGTTCAGCGCGGTGCCGAGGAGCTGGCGAAGGTGCACGAGCGCCTTGGCATTCTGGGACTTCACCGTGCCCTCGCTGCAGCCGAGGGCTTCGGCGGTGGCGGCCACGTCGTACTGCAGGAAGTGCCGGAGCACGACCACGGCGCGTTGTCGTGGGGCGAGCGCGGCCAGGGCGTCCAGGACCAGGCGGCGGGTGTCCGGATCGGCCGTCGTCCCGACCTGCTCGGGCGTAGCTCCGGTGACGATCTCCCGATGCCGGTGAGCGCGCCGCCGCTCGTCGAGGAAGACGTTGGTGAGAGCCCGGAACCCGTACGCGACCGGGTCGTCGGCACCACTCACCCGAGACCAGTGGACGTACAGCCGGGTCAGCGTGGTCTGCACGAGGTCCTCGGCCGCCGCGTCATCGCCGGCCGTCAGCAACCGCGCGGCCCGCACCAGCCGCACGCGGTGGGCGAGGACGTACTCGCTGAACTCCGCGTCCCGGGCTCGATCCCGCATCCGCTCCTCCTGTCCTCACTGGTACGACGGGTGCACCGGCCCAGACCGTTGCCCCGGTCGCGGAGTTCGTCCGGCTCCGGGACGAATCCGCCCCTTGTGTCCAGGGTCGCCTGGATGGAAGGTCACGCTATGACCACCTCTCTCGGGCGGCACGTCGTACGCCGGACCCGCTTCACCCTGCTCGTCGCGGTGCTCGCGACCCTCACCGGGTACCTCTCCGCACCCCCGCCGGCCGCCGCCGGCGGCGCGACCCTCGCACCGGCGGTCGCGGCACCCGGTGACCCCGACCTCGGGCCCAACGTCTACGTCTTCGACCCTTCGATGTCGGTCAGCGACATCCAGGCGACCTTCGACGCAGTCGCGGCACAACAGGTCGGCAACCAGTTCGGGACCGAGCGGTTCGCCCTGCTCTTCAAGCCGGGCACCTACGGCTCGGCCTCCCAACCGCTCAACGTCCAGGTCGGGTACTACACCGAGGTCGCGGGCCTGGGCCGTGACCCGGGCGACGTGACCATCAACGGCACGATCGACGTGTTCAACCAGTGCGACGCCGGCGGCTGCGTCGCGCTCACCAACTTCTGGCGCTCGCTGTCCAACCTCACGATCAACGCCACGCGGCCCGCCGCCGGTTGCCAGACCGACACCGAGTTCTGGGCCGTCTCGCAGGCCGCACCCATGCGTCGCGTCCACGTCAACGGCACGACCAGCCTGATGGACTTCTGCAGCGCCGGACCGCAGTTCGCCAGCGGCGGCTTCATCGCCGACTCGCAGTTCGACGGCAGCCAGATCATCAACGGGTCGCAGCAGCAGTTCTACGTCCGCAACTCGGGGATCGACGCCTGGAGCAACGGCGTGTGGAACCAGGTGTTCTCGGGCGACACCGGCGCCCCGGCCGAGTGCTTCACCACGGCCTGCGGCCCGTACACCACCGTGGCCACGACGCCGGCGACCCGGGAGCGGCCCTACCTCTACGTCGACGGCTCCGGCCGGTGGCGGGTCTTCGTACCGGCGGCCGCGCACGACACCGCCGGCCCGACCTGGACCGTGCGCTCGACGCCCGGCCGCTCGGTGCCGCTGTCGGACTTCTACGTCGCCCACCCGGGCGAGCGCATCTCCGACCTCAACCGGGCGCTGTCCCAGGGACGCGACCTCCTGCTCACTCCCGGGGTGTACGACGTGGACCGCACGATCGACGTCAAGCGCGCCGACACCGTCGTGCTCGGCCTCGGCCTGGCCACGCTCGCCCCGCAGCACGGTCAGGTGGCGCTCTCGGTCGCCGACGTGCCGGGCGTCGACCTGGCCGGTCTCACCGTCGATGCCGGACCCGTCAGCTCACCGGTGCTGGTCCGGATCGGCAAGGAGCACGGGAACAACCACAGCTCCGACCCGGCCGACCCGACCGCCCTCCAGGACGTCTTCTTCCGCGTCGGCGGGCCACACGCCGGTCGCGCCCGGGTGAGTCTCGAGGTCAACAGCGACCACGTACTGCTCGACGACATCTGGGCCTGGCGCGCCGACCACGGCGCGGGCGTCGGATGGACGCAGAACACCGCGGACACCGGCCTGGTCGTCAACGGCGACGACGTCAGCGCCACCGGCCTCTTCGTCGAGCACTACCAGCGGTTCCAGGTGATCTGGAACGGCGAGCGCGGCTCGGACATCTTCTTCCAGAGCGAGATGCCCTACGACGTCCCGTCACAGGACGCCTGGCGGTCCTCACCGACCACCGACGGCTTCGCTGCGGTGAAGGTGGCCGACGACGTCCGGCACTTCACCGGCGTCGGGATGGGCACCTACAGCTTCTTCAACCAGGGGCTCGACATCTTCGCCGACCACGCCTACGAGGTGCCGACGACGCCGGGTGTGCACCTCCACGACCTGCTGACGATCTTCCTCGACGCCACCAACGGCAAGGGTGGCATCCGCCACGTCGTCAACGACACCGGCGGCTCGTCGACGATCGCCAACCCGGACGTGCCGGTGACGGTGATCGACTACCCGTGAGGCGCAGCCACTGCTTCACATCCTGCGGTAGGTGTCGGAGTCGAGGAACGCCGGAACGGCGAGGACGCCGGTCATGGTCAGGTCGAGGTCACGGGCACGAGCCGGCGGCACGAACACGATCTGACGACCCTCGTGGCACTCGACGTCGGCGTCGGTGAGGTCGACCCGCGCGGCGAAGACGTGGACCCGGTCGACCGAGCCGTAGTGCGGGTGGAAGACCCGGAGCGTCTCGAGGTGCTCGAGCGTGCCCGGCTCGAGCCGGAGCCCTGTCTCCTCCTCGAGCTCCCGGTAGGCACCCTGCTCGGGATCCTCGCCGGGCTCCAGGTGACCACCGACGAGGCCCCAGCGGTCGGGGTCGATCGGGGCGCCGTCGTCACGCTCCTGGAGCAGCACGCCGCCCTCGGCGTCGACGAGCAGCACGCAGCCGAACCCGTGAGGTTCGCGAATCCCGAACCGCTCGCCGTACGCCGGGTTGCCGACGACGTGCGGGAGCGCCACCGCCAGGGCCCGGTTCCAGTCGAGCGTGTGGATGGTGGTCGGGTCGACGAAGACGATCTGCCGCCCCTCGTGACACTCGACCTCGGCGTCGGTGAGGTCGGTGAAGGCGGTGAAGAGCGCGAAGTCGTGGGTCTCGTGGCACCCGTCGCAGTAGAACGTGAGGACGCCCAGGGGGTCGAGGTCGATCCCGGTCAGGCCGGTCTCCTCCTCGAGCTCGCGGTGAGCCGCCTCGGCGTCCGACTCACCCGCCTCGACGCCACCGCCGACCAGCGACCACTTCTCGGGGTCGCCGGGGGCGCGCTCGTCCCGCTCCTGGAGCAGCAGCCGACCGGCCGCGTCCACCAGGGCGACGGCTGCGGTACGGCGCATCAGACCCCGCTCACGGCGCCGGGAAGACAGCGGCCACCGGGCGCCCGCCGAAGCTGCCGCGGAGGGTGGCATCGGCGCCTCGCGTGCGCATCGCCCAGGAACCGTCCAGACGCCCGTGCCGACCCCCTGCGCTCACCGTCAGGCGCACGGACATCCGGTTGGCGTATCGCCGCCAGGTGGCCGTGCCGGAGACGGCCACGTCGGAGGTGAGACGAACACCGCGGAGATGGAACACGGTGGTGCGGTCCCCGGTGTAGCGCCAGGTCCCTCCCCGCAGGCCGACGGAGTGTCCGGTGTAGTTGTTCCACCACTGGTCGACCAGGTCGGCCACGGTGGCAGCCGCCGTCGGCGCGACGCGACGCGCCGTGACCGAGCCTCGACCACCGGCCGGCGCGACGTCCCTCAGGTGACGCGGGAAGATCCCCATCGCGCGCACCGGGGGCACGGCCGCGGCGCATGCGTGCCGTGGCCAGTGGGACGGCGTACGCACGAAACGACGCAGGATGCGGACCGCGCAGTCGTCGGTGTCGCCGTCGGCGGTGACGTGGAAGCTGTTGGCCACCCGGATCTGTCGCGAGCGCGGGAAGTGGCGGGCCACGATCGCGCCCTCGGCGGGCGTCGTGATCGAGTCGAGCTCACCGCTGAGCACGAGTGTGGGCACCCGCGGGTAGCCGTGGCGGGGACGCGGCGTACGCGCCGGGTTGTCGGCAGGCGCGGACCGCCAGCGGGAGCACCAGTCGAGCTCCTGCCAGTCCGACCGGGCGTACTCGCGCACGCGGAACGGCCCGTAGGTGCCCGGGAGCTCACGGGTACGTCGGGCAAGAGCGGCGTGGTACTGGCGCAGGCGTACCTGCGGGGACGCGGTCATGTCGTAGAGCTGCGGGTAGTCCTGACAGATGACCGCCGCGTCCGCGCCCTCGCTGTAGGCGCCGACCGGGCCGGCGTTGGTGCCACCACCGGTCGCCTGGGCGACCAGCCGCAGCAGCGGGACGCGGTCGCCCCGCAGCGCGGAGCGGAGAGCGGCAGTCATCTCCCGGTAGGTGTAGGGGCCGTACGTCGCGCCGAAGGCGAGGGTGGTGAGGTTCGCGCCGTTCACGGTGACCCGCATCCGGCGGCCGTCGCCGTCGTGGGAGACGCCGTGCCACGGGTGACGGCGGACCTGCGCTAGGACCCGCCCGATCACGTTGTCGAAGCCGGCGCCGCCGCTGCGGCACGCGGCCGCACGCCGGCAGACCTTCTCGAAGGAGGTCCGCATCGCCGGTGTCTGGGTGGGGTACCACGCGGTCTCGCCGTACGTCGGGTAGGCGCTGTCGAGCACCACGCTGCGCAGCAGTCCGCCGTGCCGGCCGGCGAAGACCTGGGCGAAGAAGGTGCCGTAGGAGTCGCCGTACAGGTCGATCGGGCCGACGCCCAGCGCCCGCACGACGGCCGCGAGATCGTCCGCCGACCGGGCACTGGTGTAGTCGTCGCGCCGCGGCCCGAGGATCCGGGAGCAGCGCCGGGCAGCCACGGAGTAGCCGATCTTGAGGTTCTGCAGGTCCGGGCAGTCGATCGGCGCCGATCGACCGGTGCCGCGCTGGTCGACCAGGAGCAGGTTGCGGCGCTGGAGCATCGGCCCGTACATGGCGGCGTACGACGCCCCGGAGCCCGTCGTCGAGTAGCCGGGACCGCCCTCGTGCGGGACGAGCGTGCCGATGGCGGGACGCCTGTGGTCACGAGCCGGCACGAAGGCGAAGCCGACCCGGATCGTCCCGGCACCGGGTCGGGCCGGCTCCCACGGGCGGTTCAGGTGGCCGCACAGGGCCCGTCGTACGACGCCGCAGGGATGCAGGCGCAGGGACCCGACCGTCACCGGCACGCCGGCGGCGCTCGCGGTGCGGGCGGGACCGGTGCGGTGGTCGAGCGGGACGGGCCGTCCCCCGCCCGCGGTCGCCGTGGCGGTGACCCCGAGGAGGAGGGCCGACGCCGCTGCGAGCGCGAGCGACGTGTGGATCAGTGGGCGCATGGCGGTCAGCATCCCTCACGAAGCCTCGGACGGGAACCGTCAGCCGTCCGCGTGTCCGTCGAGGTAGGCCGTGACGAGGCCGCCGAGGCTGGGCAGGTGGTAGCCGCCCTCCTGGACGACCACCGTCGGCAGCCCGAGCGACCCGAGCCGACGGCCGGCGGCGTGGTAGCCGTCCGCAGTGACGAGCAACGGGCTCTCGGGGTCGTCGGCCGCGGCGTCGACGCCGAGGGACACGACCAGGGCGTCGCTGCTGCCGGCGTGCTCCGACAGCCGCGCGACGGCCTCGAGCCAGTCGTCGTCACGGGTGCCTTCGGGGAGCGGCAGGTTGACGGTCGCGCCCACCCCTGCGCCGCTGCCGATCTCGTCGGCGTGGCCGAAGAAGTGGGGGAACCAACCGGCGCCGGGGTCGACGTGGGTCGAGGCGTACAGCACATCGGCGCGGTCCCAGAAGATCGCCTGGGTGCCGTTGCCGTGGTGGGCGTCGAGATCCACGACCGCGACCCGGCTGTAGCCGGCGTCGAGCAGGGCCTGGGCGGCGACGGCAGCGTTGTTGAGGTAGCAGGAACCGCCGTACCCCTGACGGGTGGCGTGGTGACCGGGCGGTCGGCAGAGCGCGTACGCCGCGGTCGCGACTCCGCGCGACCCACGAGAGCCCGTCACGAGGTCCACGGCGGTCAGCGCGCAGTCGACCGCGGCGCGGGCCGCCTCCCAGGTGCCGGGCCCGACCAGGGTCATCGTGTCGTAGCAGTACTGCCCGGCCCGGCCGTGCGTCGCGGCGGCCGGTGTCGGTGGCATGCCCTGGGTCATCGCGGGTGTCGGGAAGACGTACGGCACGACGCGGTCCTGGCCGACCAGGTCGCCGTACGGCCCGCGGCTCCACTCGGCGTGGATGGTGCGGAGGTGAGCGACGTACGCCGGGTCGTGCACGCGCAGCAGGACGTCGTCGTCGTGGGGAGTGGCTGCGACCAGGTCGTGCGCCGCCAGCGCCTCGCGGATCCGGTCGACCCGCGCCGGCACCTCCGTGCCGTCGGTCGGTACGCCGACCCACACCTCGCGCATCGGCTCGTGGCGCCGCGTCTCGGGCGACCACACCACGGGGATCGTCATGCCCGCAGCATGTCAGGACGGTCGGCGTGGTTTCGAGACGCTCGCCAGGGGCTCGCTCCTCAACCACCGGAACGAACCGGACAGGTGGTTTCGAGACGGTCGCTGCGCGACCTCCTCAACCACCGGAACGAACCGGACAGGTGGTTTCGAGACGGTCGCTGCGCGACCTCCTCAACCACCGAAGGAGGCGGGTCGGCGTGGTTTCGAGACGCTCGCCCAGGGGCTCGCTCCTCAACCACCGAACGAGGGCGGGTCGGCGTGGTTTCGAGACGGTCGCTGCGCGACCTCCTCAACCACCGAACGAACCACCCGTCGCGGAACTGGTTGGATGAGCACATGCCGCGCGCACGCGACCTGGGCATCGTGATCGGGACCCTGCCCACCGGTCCCACCAACTCCGTGCTCGACGTCGCCGGGGTCGGCCTCGGGCACGCCACGATCCACCGCGACGAGCCGCCACCACCGGAGGGCCGCGGGCTCGCGCGCACCGGGGTGAGCGTGCTCATGCTCGCCGAGGACGCGTTCTCCCGACCACTGCCGGCCGGCGGCGCGGTCCTCAACGGCGCGGGCGAGTGCACGGGCTTCATCACCGCGGCCGAGTGGGGCTCGGCGGAGACCCCGGTCTACCTGACCTCGACCCTCCAGCTCGGACGCGTCTACGACTCGGCCTGCCGGATCGAGCTGGAGCAGAACCCCGCGTCGGCCACCGACTTCATCATCCCGGTGGTCGCCGAGTGCGACGACTCGTGGCTCAACGACGCCCGGCGGATGCAGGTCGAGCACGAGGACGTGCTCGAGGCATGGGAGGCAGCGCGAGAGTCCCGCGGCGCGACGACCCCGCCGGCCGAGGGTGCCGTCGGGTCCGGCACCGGGATGTCGTGCTTCGACTTCAAGGGCGGGATCGGTACGGCGTCGCGGGTCGTGTCGAGCAACGGCCTCGACCACACGGTCGCCGTCCTGCTGATGACCAACTTCGGCTCGCGCGAGGAGAGCATCGTGAACGGCGTACCGCTCGGGCGTCGCCTGGCCGGTTCCGAGGCCGGCCCGGCGAAGCCCGCGGGCTCCTGCATCGGGATCGTGGTCACCGACGCGGCCGTCGACGGAGCGTCCTGCTCCCGGCTCGCGCGACGGATCGGGCTCGGGCTCGCGCGCGCCGGCTCGGTCGCACACCACGGCAGCGGCGAGATCTTCATGGGGTTCGGCACCGGGATGCGACTCGACCGGGACGGCAGGCCCGACGGGACACCGGTGGTCACCGGCCGCGCGCTCGACCCGCTGTTCGCGGCCGTGGTCGAGGCGTCGGAGGAGTCGGTGCTCAACTCGATGTTCTCCGCCCCGACGGTGACCGGTCGCGACGGCAACACCAGCGAGACCATCCACACCCCGGGGATCATGGGTCTGCTCGCATGAGGGTCGAGGAGGTGCGGATCCCGGTCCGCGACGGGAGCCACCTGGCCGCGACCCTCTACCTCCCGGACGCGTCCGTCGGGCCGCAGCCGTGCCTGATCGAGGCGCTGCCCTATCGCAAGGACGACCTCACCTCGTCGTACGCCGCGAGCTACCGCGCGCTCTGCGAGGACCACGCGTACGCCGTGTGCCGGATCGACGTGCGAGGCACCGGGTCCTCGCCGGGCGACCCGCTCGACGAGTACCAGGCCGCCGAGCAGACCGACCTGGCCGACGCGATCGCCTGGATCGCCGGGCAGGAGTGGTGCGACGGCCAGGTGGGGATGTGGGGCACGTCGTACTCCGGCTTCAACTCCCTCCAGCTCGCCTGCGAGAGGCCGCCGGCGCTGAAGGCGATCTGCGCGATCTTCGCCACCGACGACCGGTGGACCGACGACGTCCACTGGCGCGGAGGCGCCCTGCGGCTGGTCGACCTCGTCGACTACGACCACTACATGACCCCGATGTGCGTCCTTCCGCCGGTGCCGGCGGTCTGGGGCGAGGGGTGGTACGACGAGTGGCTGCGGCGCCTGGAGACCTGCGAGCCGTGGGTGCTGACCTGGCTGCGGGAGAACCGGCACGGCGCCTACTGGGACCACGGGTCCGTGCGGCTCGGGGGCACGACGCGCGGCTACGAGCGGATCGAGTGCCCGGTGCTGATCGTCGCCGGGTGGGCCGACGGCTACCGCAACAACTCCTTCCGCACCGTCGCCGAGCTCGGCCGGCACGGCGTACCGCATCGCCTGCTGGTCGGCCCGTGGGCACATGCCGACCCGTCCACCGCGATGCCCGGACCACGGATCGACTTCGACGCCGAGCTGGCCGGCTGGTTCGACCACTGGCTACGCGGCGCAGGCACCCATGAGGACCGCTGCGACGTCTTCATCCGTACGTCGACCCGGCCGGAGATCGACCTCGACCTGCACGAGGGCTGGTGGGTCACCCTGCCGACCGTGCCGCCGGTGACCGACGCGACGCTCGACCTGACCGCGCCGGTGTCGCTCGACGTGGTCCCCGACGTCGGCACGGCTGCCTGGATCGACTGCGCCGGCCACCTGCCCTGGGGGTTGTCCGGCGACCAGCGGCTCGACGACGAGCGCTCGCTCACCTGGGAGATCGACCCGCCCCCCGGGCCGATCGTCGGGCACCCGGTGCTGCGGGCGAAGGTCTGGGCGACCAAGCCTGCCGCGACCCTCTCGGTCAAGGTCTGCGACGTCTTCCCCGACGGCACGTCCGCCCTGGTCGCTCGCGGCAGCCTCGACCTCGCCTACCGCGACGGCGTCCACGGGTCACCGTCGCCGCTGGTGCCCGGCCGGGAGTACGACGTCGAGATCGTCCTCGACGCCTGCGCCTACCAGTGGACGCCGGGGCAGACGCTCCGGGTCTCCGTGGCCGGGTCCGACTGGCCGAACACGATCGCTCCCCCGGAGCCGGTGTCGATCACCCTGCGCACCGCCTCCCTGACGCTGCCGCTGCTCGACGAGGCCGACTACCCCACGCCCGTCTTCGGGGCCGGGGCCGAGCACTCGTCGGAGACGACCGAAGGTGTCGGCTGGCAGATCAACCACGACGTGCTCCACCGCACCACCACGGCGCTCACCCGGTCGGACAGCCGCTACCCCACGCCGTACGACGGGACCGCGCACGAGCTGTACCTCGGCGAGGTGTCCGTCGACACCCGGACCTTCGGCCAGAGCGCCGACGCGCACACGGTGTTCGACCTCACCTGGCCCGGCATCGAAGCCACCGTGCGCTCGGGTATGACGGTCACCGTCACCCCGGCCACCTACGACGTGTCGATCTGGGTGATGGCGGTGTACAACGGCGATGAGATCAGCCACCGCACCTGGAAGGAGTCGATCCCCCGCTGACGCCGGAACCCCGGTCAGCCGCACCAGGCGCGGGTCACGACCCCGGACTCGTCGACCGCCAGGCGGATCCGGTGGAGCGCCAGGTCGGCGGTGACCAGGTACCCGGGCGGGATCACCTGGGCGACGAAGCCCTGGTCCTCGACCCGATCGGATGCCTCGGCCACGGTCAGCCCGGGCAGGGTCGCCGCGATCGCGTTCCCCTCGCGGAGACGCTGGCTGAGGTCGGCATCGTCGTCGGGCACAGCGACGACCGTAGCCCTCCTCGGGTGCGTCAGTCGCCCGCGAGTCGTGCCGGCCTGAGCAGGCCCTCGCGTCGGCCCACCAGGACCGACCACACAACGGTGGCGGCGGCCGTGGCCAAGGTCAGGCTGATGATGATCCCGCCCTTGATCAGGACGAAGTCGACCGTGGACAGCGACACCAGCAGCCACAGCGTGATGCTGCCCTTGGCCAGGATGACCAGGCCCCACATCAGTGTGAGATGCCGGAACAGCCGGCGGATCCGGGGCCGCTCGGCGATCGCGGCGTCCATCGGGTAGAAGTCCGGGGCGAGGCGGGCGACGACGGGCCTCGTCGTCAACAGCGACCCCAGGAAGACGGAGGCGACGGCGGCGTCGACGAAGACCGGTTGCACGAAGTAGATGAACGTGTTCCCCGTGGCGAACGCGATGCTGGTCTTGACGGTCATGATCGCGACCGTCAGCACGAGCAGCCCCGACACGGGTCGCCCGGTCGCCGCTCGCCACGAGATCGCAGCCACCATCCAGGTGAGCCCGGCGATCATCGCGGCGCCGACGTTGAAGAGCACCAGGGTCGTGGCGAAGAGCACGGCCGGCGCGATCAGCGCGGTCGCGAGGCTCACCGCCACGCGCTTGACGATCTCGCGGAGGTGCGGTGGAGCCGGTTGATCGGCCAGGGCCGGAGCCAGGGGGGCTACTTGTAGTGCCGTCACGCTTCGGCCCGTCCCCGGCCCACAGGACCGGATGATCGACGTACGCCGAAAACGACGGAGCAATGACTCTTCGTGCGGAGATCCTCGGCTCCGTCAGAGTACGCGGCGCCCCGGCCGGCGGTCCCGGCTTCAGCACGACCCTGACCGTCCGGGCACCGAGGCTGGTCCTAGGACCTTCGTACATCTAGTCCGGACGGGCCACGAGGTGGAATGTGAGTGATTCGGCAACTACCAGGGAACAGGACGTGATGGGGCATGGACCACTTGAGCGCGCGCAGACACGGCGTACCGGCACCTCGGACGAAGGTGACACTGGGGATCGGGCTCCTGATGAGCATGCTGGTCCTCGGCGCACTGGCCCTGCTGCCGGCGCCCGCGATGGCCTCCGGGACCATCGGCGCGCTCTCGATCAACCCCGACTCCGTGCGGAACGGCCAGTCGACCACGGGCACCGTCGAGCTGCCGTTCGCCGACCCGCAGGCGACGGTGGTGCGCTTGTTCTCCAGCGACCCCGCGGCGGCGCAGGTGCCGGTGTCGATCACCATCCCGGCCGGCCAGACCGTCGGCACCTTCACCATCACCTCCAACGCAGCGGCCCCGCCGGAGAACGTGACGATCACCGGCGCGACCCCGGACAACGGCTCGCGGAGCCACACCCTCTCCGTCAACGCCGCTACGCCGGCAGGGCCGTCACTCTCCGCGATCTCGTTCGTCCCCACCTCGATCGTCGGGGGTCAGAACGCCACCGGCACCGTCCGGTTCACCGCGTCGATGACGCAAGGCGCCGTGGTCCAGCTGTCGAGCAGCAACCCCGCCATCGCCCGCGTCCCGCAGGAGACCGTGGTCAGCGCCAACACGTCGACCAGCACGTTCAACCTCGCCACCTCGGCCGTCAGCAGCCCCACACCCGTCACGATCACCGCCACCTGGTTCGGGGTCACCCGGTCCACGACGATCACGGTCACGCCGGGTCAGGCGCCCGCGGCCGACGTCGTGAGGATCACGAAGGCCACCTGGAAGAGGGGGCTGCTCACGATCGAGGCGACCAGCACCAACCCGAACGCCATCCTCACGGTGTTCTCGTCCGACGGCACTCCCCTGTTCGACCTCACCAACAAGGGTGGCGGGCGCTTCGCGGACCAGCGGGGATTCGTCTTCAACCCGGTCAGGATCAGCGTGCGCAGCAACTTCGGCGGCTCGGCCTCGGCCACGCTGCAGTCGTAGCCTCCGGCTCCGACCTACCCCGCACGACTTCGGCGGCGGCTCACCGGTACGCGAGCTCGGTGGCCGCCGTCGTGTCGGGCGTCGCGACGAACCCGTTGTCGATGGCCCAGCGGACCGCCTGGGACCGGCGTTCGGCCCCGATCTTGCGGTACGCCTTGCGCACGTAGGACTTCACGGTGTTGATGCTGATGTAGCTGCGCTCGGCGATCTGCTGGTTGGTCATCCCGGTCGCGATCATGGTGAGGACCTCGGCTTCACGCGCGGTGAGGTCGACGGTGTCGCGCCCGGGCCAGTTCCCGCCGACCAGTGCGGCCGCCGGGTGGACCTCGGGGCTGACCACGACCTCCCCCCGCATGACCGCCTGCACGGCGTCGGCGATCTGCTTGCCCGTCAGCGCCTTCGACAGGTAGCCGGCCGCGCCGCGGCCGAGGGCCTCGCGCGCCACGTCGTGGCGGAGCTTCCAGGAGTAGACGATGACCGGGACCCCGCTCCTGCGGATCAGCTCTTCGAGACAGTCCATCGAGTTCTGCACAGGCCCGAAGGTGTCGTAGAGGACGACGTCGACCCTGTCCAGGTCGGGCGCGGACACGTCGAGTGCGGTCACCCAGATCCGGTGCCGGTCCTCCGACAACATCGCGGCGACGCCCGCGACCACGAGCTCGTAGTCGTTGACGATCGCCAGGCGGATCACGGTGCTCGCAGATACTGCATCCCTCGACAGTACGCCGATCCTGCTCCCGAGCCCGATCGCCGACCTGACCGGTCGCACCGACGGTGCGACCTCCCTAGTCGCCCGGCATCCCGGTGGACACCGGCTCGCCGTCGACCTCGACGGTCGCAGCGCGCCAGAAGCAGAGCAGGTCCTTGACCGGCAAGGCGTCGTGCAGCGGGTCGGGGTAGAACCACGCGACGTCGGGGGCGCCCTCGGCGCTCACGTACGACGCGGTGCCCTTGTACGCGCACCTGCTGCGGGTCTCGGACGGCGTGAGGAGGTCCATCCGGACGTCATCGGCCGGCAGGTACCACCGCACGGGGAGGCTGGTCTCGATCAGCGCGACCGGCCGGTCGGACTCGGCGACGACCGTCTCGCCGAGGCTCACCCGGACGTGCCGGTCGCTGGGCAGGACGTCGATCCGCGCGAACGGGTCATGCGGATGACCGATCACCGTCTCGTCCTCCTCCCGCCAGGAGAACGGGGCCCACGTCACGATCACCCGGCCGCCCAGGGCCGGGTCGTCGGGGCGGAAGCCGACCTCGCCGAGGCCGTCGGCATGCAGCGCGACACCGGGGGTCGTGTGACCGGGGTGCTGCGGCCCGAGCACCGGCCTGGTGGACCCGGGCGGCGAGCCGGGCTCGTGCTCGGTCATCGTCAGGTGCAGGTCGCCCTCGGGAACGGCGTACCAGGGCACGACGCGGCGCGGCTCCCACACGAGCAGGGCGTCACGGGTGTCGAGCACCGTCTCGCCGTGGAGGTCGGCGCGGATCCGCTTCGGGGTGGTGGCGTAGCGGAGCTCGGCGAGGTTCCGGAACCAGTTCTCGCGTAGGTCGAGGGCCATCCGACGAGTCTGCCCGGCACGCGTGCGAGGCACCAGTCGCCCACCCGACCTCCCCCGGGGCATCCGGGACGGTGTGTCCTGTGGGCTGAGGTCTCAGACCATCCAGTTCGGCTCGAAGTCCGGGTCGGTGAGGCCGGGCCGGTCGAAGCCGAACGCCGACACGTCGGACGTGGTGGTCCCGGTGGTGGCGAGGTCGGCCAGGATCCGGCCGAAGGTGGGCGCGAACTTGAAGCCGTGGGCGGACCCGAGCCCCACCACGACCGACGGGTGACTGGGGACCGGGGCGAGCACGAAGTCGCGGTCGGGAGTCAGCGTGTACTGGCAGCGCAGCGAGCGCACCGGCTCGCCCGAGCCGGGCAGCAGCGACCCCATGAACGACGCCAACCGCTCGCGCATCTCCGGATCGGGGTCGGAGGTCCGGGCGTCCGGGTCGACCGGCGGGCCACCGCAGTCCTGGGCCGCCTTGACGGTCGCCTCGCCGTAGCAGGGGAAGCCGTAGTAGCTCGGCTCGTCCATCCAGATCCACAGCGGCATCGAGGAGTACGGCGTGGGGTCGGGCGGAGCGAAGTAGGTCACCTGCTCCAGGGTCACCGTGAGCGGGACCTCCACCCCGAGCCCGGCCAGCACCTGGTTCGTCCACGCGTCGGCGGCGACGACCACGCCGCGGCAGGTGTACGACGTGCCGCCGGCCTCGACCGTCAGGTGCGAGCCGTGGTCGGTGACCGAGGTGACGGGCGTCGATCCGAGCAACCTCGCGCCGGCCTCCGTGGCGAGCCGTTGCATGGCGGCCGTGCCGCGGGCGGCCGGCACGATCGCCCCGCGCTCCTGGAAGAGCCCACGCGTGCCGTCGGGCACGGAGAACACCGGGAAGCGCGCCGCGATCTCGTCCGCTGTCAACGACTCGAAGTCGATCCCCACCTCGCTCATCGAGGCGACGTAGTCGTCCGGGGCGATCACGCAGTCGGGCGGGAACAGGTCGAGCCCGCCGACGACGGTGACCAGCGACTCCCCCGACTCCTTCTCGAGCAGCGCCCAGTCGTCGTACGCCTCCTGCGTGAGCTGCACGTATTCGGGCGTGTGGTAGCTGTGGCGAAGGATCCGCGAGGTGTCGTGGGAGGCGCCGCGGCTGTGTCCGAGCTCGAACTGCTCGAGCCCCAGCACCGAGTGGCCGCGCGACGCGAGGTGCCAGGCCGCGCCGGAGCCGAGAGCGCCGAGCCCGACGACGACGTAGTCGACGATCTCGGAGGTCTCGTCAGCCGCGGTCCCGTCAGTCATCCGTGGTCTCGACACGCTCGACCGACGGGCCCGGCTCGACCGACGAGGAGATACTCGGCCGACGACGTCGCGAGATCTGGTGACGGTGGTCTCGAGACGGTCGCAGAGCGACCTCCTCAACCATCGGGGTGGCCCAGGCGTGGGAGGAGCCAGCGACGGATGTCGGCGGAGTCGTCCTCCATCGGCGCGAACCACCCGTGGGTGTAGGCGCGCGACGACATCCCGCGCTGCACCGACTCGCAGATCGCCCAGTCCTGCAGGTTGACCATGTCCCAGAAGTCGCCGGCGTCGGACGGGTCGAAGCCGGGCGACGCGACCTCGTCGGCCGCGAAGAGCAGGCGGCACTCGATCGCGGTGCGGTCGACCGCGAGCGGGATCAGCACGAACGCCGCGACGTGGTCGGCCGAGCACGACAGCATCAGGTTGGGATAGACCAGCTCGCCCTTGTGGCGCACCTTCTCGGCCTCGTTGAGGCCGGGCAGCGGCGACCGGGTCGTGGTGCCCGACATGGTGAAGGTCCAGGCGCCCTCGCGGTGCGGGATGCCTTCGTCCCAGTCCAGACCCTGACCCCCACCAGCGAACGAGGGGACGAGCCGCGACAGCTCGGGGTGCACGGGGCCGCAGTGGTAGCACTCGTTGTAGTTCTCGGCGACGACCTTCCAGTTGGCCGCGACCTCGTAGGTGTAGGTCTGGCCGGTGACGAGCGAGGCGAGGTCGTAGTTGGCCAGTGTCCGGGTCGCGCGCCCGACGCTCTCGCCCAGCGGCGCAGCCGCGTCCGGCGTCGGGTGGACGAAGACGAACCCGCCCCAGGCCTCGACGCCGAGCGGGTGCAGCGAGAAGTCCGCGAGCTCGACGTCGCCGTCCTCGGTGTGCGGGGCTCGGAGGAGCGACCCGTCGAGGGCGTAGGTCCACGAGTGGTAGGGGCAGCGGATCGCCTTCGCGCCGCACAGCTGCGGTCCGCTTCCCGGCTCGGTCGGGAAGAGCTGGGAGCCGCGGTGGCGGCACACGTTGTACGCCGCGTGCAGGACGCCGGCGGCATCGGTGGTGAGCACCACCGACTCGCCGAGCACCTCGACCACCGCCACCTGCTCGGGCTGGTGGAGTCCGAGGTCCGCGACCCGGCCGACGCAGGTCCACTCGCGCATCAGCACCAGCTCCCGCTCGCGGGCGAACGACGCGTGGTCGACGTACAGCTCGCGCGGCAGCGCCGCCTGCAGCGTCATGGCCGGGCCTCGCCTCGTTCGTCGAGCGGAGTCGAGACCCGCGACGCGACCAGGTGGCACGCGCTCCGGTGCCCGGCGGGATCGGACGGGAGGATCGCCAGTGGCGTGGTGCGGCACAGGTCGGCGACCTCGGCCGCCTCACCAGAGGCGAGAGCCGGGCACCGCGGGTGGAAGCGGCAGCCCGGTGGGATCCGGGTCGGGTCGGGGATCTCGCCGCGCAGCACGATCGGCTCGATCCGGTCCATCTCCGGTACGACGGACAGCAGCGCCTGCGTGTAGGGGTGCTGGGGCGCGGTCAGCACCTCCTCCGTCGGACCGGCCTCGACCACCCGGCCGAGGTACATCACCGCGATCCGGTCGGCGATGTTCCAGGCCAGGCCGAGGTCGTGGGTGACCACGAGCACGCCGAGACCGAGCTCCTTGCGCAGCTTGAGCAGGAGGGCGAGGATCTCGCCTCGGATCGACGCGTCGAGGCTGGAGACCGGCTCGTCGGCGATCAGGAGCCGCGGCTGGAGGGCGAGTGCGCCCGCGATCAGTACGCGCTGCCGTTGCCCACCGGAGAGCTCGTGGGGGTAGCGCAGGAACAACGCCTCCGGCGGCCGCAGCCCCGCCGACGACAGGGCGGCCGCCACCCTTTCCGTCTCGCTCGGCCCCGTCTTGGTCACCAGGCGATGGATCCGCAGGCCCTCCGCGACCGAGTCGTAGACGGTGTGCCGCGGGTTGAGCGCGCCGAGCGGGTCCTGGAGCACGAGCTGGACATGGCGCCGCAGGGCCTTGAGCGAACGGCCGGAGCGGCCGAGGGTCTCGCCCTGCCAACGGACCTCACCGGCGACGGGCTGGGTCAGACCGACGAGCGTGCGGGCGAGCGTGGTCTTGCCCGACCCCGACTCGCCGACCAGCGCCACGACCTCGCCGGCCCGGACCACCAGATCGGCACCGTCGAGAGCACGTGCGACTCGCCCGCTGCGGGTGTTGAACTCGACCCGGACGCCTTCGGCCGACAGCTCGGCCGCGGGCGCGGCCGCGTCGTCGACGGCGGTCACTGGCCGATCCTGACGCAGGCGGCCTGGCGGCCCTCGGCGTACGTCGTGAGGACCGGCTCGGCCGGGAGGCACTCCTCGGCAGCCCGCGAGCAGCGGGGCGCGAAGGAGCAGCCCTGGGTGAGGTTGCGGGGGTCCGGTGGATCGCCCGGGAGACCGGCCGGAGCGAACCGCGCCGCCGGGTCGCCGACGCGGGGGAAGGCCGCCGAGAGGGCGCCGGCGTACGGATGCAGGGGTGCGGCGAAGATCTGCTCCGCCGGGCCGGACTCGACCACGCGTCCGGCGTACATCACCGTGATCCGGTCGCACAGGTCGGCGAGCACCGAGAGGTCGTGGCTGATCATCATCATCCCGACCCCGCGTTCGCGGACCAGCGTCGAGAGGACGTTGAGCACCTGGGCCTGCACCATCACGTCGAGGGCGGTGGTCGGCTCGTCCGCGACCACGAGGTCGGGGTCGCACGCCAGTGCCATCGCGATCATCACCCGCTGCTTCTGACCGCCGGACAGCTGGTGGGGGTAGCTGCGGGCGCGGTCGGGGTCGAGCCCGACCTGGTCGAGCAGCTCGCCGATGCGAGCGGTCACCTTCTCCTCGCTCAGCCCCGGGGTGTGCACCTCGATCGGCTCGGCGATCTGCCGACCGATCCGGTACACCGGGTTGAGCGAGTGGAGTGCGCCCTGGAACACGATGGACGCACCGGCCCAGCGCACGGCCCGCAGGTCGCCCCAGCGCATGGTGAGGATGTCGTTGCCCTCGAAGAGCACCTCCCCGGTCACCGTCGCGCTCGGCGGCTGCAGCCGCAGGATGGTGCTGGCGAGGGTCGACTTGCCGCAGCCGGACTCCCCCGCCACGCCGACGATCTGGCCGCGCTCGACGGTCAGGTCGACGCCCCGGACGGCGGGCAGGCCACCCTCGCCGGTTGCGTAGGTGACGTGGAGGTCGCGGATCTCCAGCAACGGCGCGCCGGTGCGCGGCTTCGGCAGCTCGCTCGCGACCGCCGCGCTCATGCGGCTTCCCGGCTGGTGGTGTTCATTGGCGAGCCTTCAGCCGTGGGTTGAGGACTTCCTCGAGGGCCCGGCCGATCAGGGTGAACGACAGCACGACCAGGACCACGCAGATGCCGGGCGGCAGGATGTACCACCAGCTGCCCGTCGTGATCGCACCGACCTGGAACGCGTCGTCGAGCATGGTCCCCCACGAGGTACGGGTCGGGTCCCCGAGGCCGAGGAAGCTCAGGGTGGTCTCGGTCAGGATCGCGATGGCCACGGTGAGCGTGGTGTTCGCGAACACCATCGGCATCACGTTGGGCAGGACGTGCTTGGTGATCTGGTGTCTTCGCCCGGCTCCGATCGCCTGGGCGCGCTCGACATAGGGTCGTTCCTTGATCGACAGCGTCTGACTGCGGATCAGCAGGGCCGTGCCGGGCCAGGAGGTGACGCCGATGACCAGCACGATGTTGAAGAGCCCTCGTCCGAGGACGGTCGACAGCACGATCGCCAGCGGCAGGAACGGGATCACCAGGAACCACTCGGTGACCCGGAACGTGATCGCCCCGATC
The DNA here is from genome assembly GCA_963761515.1 of uncultured Actinomycetota bacterium. Classification (GTDB taxonomy): domain Bacteria; phylum Actinomycetota; class Actinomycetes; order Propionibacteriales; family Nocardioidaceae; genus Nocardioides. The sequence goes on along the minus strand of CAVXHO010000030.1, from coordinate 57,791 downwards.
CAGCCCCCGAAGTAGCCGGACACCAGGCCCATCACGGTGCCGATCACCATCGAGATCAGGGTCGCCAGCAGGCCCACGAACAGCGACACCCGGGCGCCCCAGATCAGCAGGGTCAGCACGGAGCGGCCGTTCTCGTCGGTGCCGAGCCAGTACTCCGACGACGGCGGCCCGAGCACGGGCCCGTTCGCGGAGGTCACGTCGAGCCCGCTCTTGTCGGCCAGGATCGGTGCGGCCACGGCCGCCGCCACGAAGAAGCACAGGATGCCGAGCCCGATCAGGCCGCTGCGATGTGACCGGAACTGCGTCCAGCCGCGCCGCCACGCCGCCACCCGACGTTGGCGGGTGAGTCGGCGGGCCGACGGCCCGGCGGTCGCGGACTCGGCGCTCATGCGGGGTCCCCGCGGCGTTGTTCGGCGGAGGAGCGCAGCGGAGGAGACGAAGAACGTCGTGGGGTGATGTTCATGTGCGCACCCGGGGGTCGAGCAGGCCGTAGACCAGGTTGGCGGCCAGGTTGGCGAGGATCACGCCCGTCGCCGCGATCAGGAACGTGCCCTGGAGCACCCAGAAGTCCGGCACCTCGGTCGCTTGGACCGTCAGGAGCCCGAGCCCCGGGATCGAGAAGACGGTCTCGATGGTGATCGCGCCGGAGACCACGTAACCGAGGCTGAGGGCGATGATCGTGGTCGTCGGCAGCATCGCGTTGCGGACGGCGTGCCCGTTGCGCACCTGCACGTCGCGCAGGCCCTTGGCCCGCGCGGTCTGGAGGTAGTCCTCACCGAGCTCGTCGAGCAGCGAGCTCCGCATGATCAGCAGGTAGTCCGCCAGGTAGGCCAGCGTCAGCGTCGTCACCGGGAGCACCAGGTGCCACATGGTGTCGAGGACGCCCTTGACGGAGTTCGGATCGACGTCGGGCGAGTGGAGACCGCCGGTCGGGAAGATGCCGGGGAAGATCCAGAAGCCCACCCCGAGCGTGGCGATGAACAGCAGCCCGAGGAACCACTCGGGCATCGAGTAGAGGATCAGCGACCCACCGGTCGAGAAGTTGTCGAACTTCGAGCCCCGGTTCCAGGCGCCCTTGATGCCCAGGTAGACGCCGATCACGGTGGCGAAGATCGTCGACGTACCGACCAGGAGGAGCGTCGGCCAGAGCCGGTCCTGGATCAGCCGCGAGACCGGGATCCGGTACTGGAGCGAGATCCCGAGGTTCCCGGTGAACGTGTTCTTCAGAAACGTCAGGAACTGCTGCGGGAGCGGCTCGGTCAGCCCGTAGGTCTTGTTGAAGGCCTCCCGCTGGGCGTCCGTGGTCAGCCGGCCCCGGCCGAGGCTGCGGGCCGGGTCGCCGGGCAGCACGCGGAACAGGAAGAAGTTGACCAGGAGCATGAACAGGAGGCTCCCGATCGAGCCGAGCACCTTGCGACCGACGTACGACGCGTACCCGCGCCGTCGCGGCTGGGGCTCGGCCTCGGCCGAGACCAGCGCCGGTTCGGCGACAAGGGTCATGCCGCCGCCCGGCCGATCACGCGGGCCCGTGGCGTCACTCGCGGTCCCCCGCGGTGGCCCGCCGGCGTACCGCGAACACGCCGCCGCCGAGAAGCAGCACGAGGATGACGACCCCGGCGCCGATCAGCACCCCGGTGCCGGCCGAGGAGGAGGAGTCGTCCGCCGCCGTCGCCTGCACCGCGCCGGTCAGGGTGTCGCCCGCCGTGGTGGTGGCGGTGTCGCAGGTCCCGGCCTCGGCCGCGGGCTTGGCGTGGATGTAGTTGTAGACGCCGTACTGCTCGATCCAGATGCCACCCGGGTTCGGCTGCGGCACGAAGCACGCGAACCGGTCGCTGCGCACGGCCTCGCCGATCGAGGAGTACGCCGTCACCAGGTACGGCGAGTTCTGGTACAGGTTCGCCTGCATCTGCTTGACCTCGGCCTCGCGCTTCGCCTGGTCGGTCGCCACGTGCTGCTGGTTGTAGAGCTTGTCGTACTGCTTGTTGCAGTAGAACGAGTCCGAGGACCCCTGCCGCTGGCCGCACGTCATGTAGCTGAGCATCGAGTCGGGGTCCGGCTCGACGAACCAGCCCCACTGGAAGGCGTCGAAGTTGCCCTGGTAGATCTCGTCGGTCAGCTGGCTGGAGCTGTACGTCGAGACCTCGCTCTTGATCCCGAGGTCGCCGAGCCACTGCTTGAAGAAGTCCATGGTGTCGAGCGACGTGGGCGAGTCAGAGCGCGCCGCGAGCCGGAGGGTCCCGATCGGCTGGCCGTTCGGCAGGTTGCGGGTGCCGTCCGAGCCCTTCGTGTAGCCGGCCGCGTCGAGGAGCGCACCGGCCTTCGCCAGGTCGAAGGTGAACTTCTGGTCGGCCGGTGGCTCCCAGTGGTACCGGTCGTAGACCGGCGGGACGATCGTGGTGCCGGGCAGCCCGGCGCCCTGGTAGGCCTTCTGGATCAGCTGCGGCAGGTTGAGCGCGTAGCCCAGGGCGTGCCGGAACTTCGGGTCGAGCACCGCCGGGTTCGGGTTGCCGATCGGATGCCCGCCCGTCGCGGCCGACACCGAGCCGGTGTTGAAGGCGATCTCGTCGAAGCCCGGGGAGTTGCCGTTGTGGGCGGTGATGTTGGAGTGGCTCTGCAGGCTCTTCACCTCGAGCGCGGTGATGTTGTCGACGAAGTCGATCTCGCCCTTGATCAGGGCCTGCACGGCGGAGTCGTCGTTCTTGTAGAACTGGAAGACGACCTCGTCGATGTGGGGCGTGCCGCCCCAGTAGTCGGGGTTGGCCTCGAACTTGAACGTCGAGCCGTCCGCGGTGCCCTGGACCAGGCGGAAGGGCCCGGAGCCCACGACCGGCTTGCCGTCGGTCGGCTCGGCCGGGTAGCTCTTGATCTCCTTCTCGCTGACGTTCTTCCAGATGTGCTCGGGCACGATCGGGATCGGGAGCAGCGGCAGGGTCGCCACGGGCTGCTTCAGCGACAGCACGAGAGTGGTCGCGTCCGGTGCGGTGACCTTCTTGACTCCGTTGAGGTAGGACAGCCAGTTCGACTGCTCGACCGTCCCGTGCAGGATCCGGTTGTAGGTGTAGGCCACGTCGGCCGCGGTCAGCGGCACGCCGTCGGAGAACTTCACGCCGCTGCGGACCGTGAAGGTCCAGGTCTTCCCGTCGGCCGACGTCGTCCACTTGGTGGCCAGGCCCGGGGCGGGTGACATGTCCTTCATCGTGTAGCCGGTGAGGTAGTCGTAGGTCAGGCCCCACATCTCGTACGACGGCGCCTGGAAGCCGAGGAACGGGTTCAGCGAGTCCACGCCCTCACCGAGCATCCCGACGTGGAAGACCACCTTGTCCTTGGCCGCAGCAGGGCTGCCCGCGGCCAGCCCGGAGAGCAGGGACGCCACGAGCAGGCCGAGCACCGTGAGCACCGCGGCGGCGGTACGGTGGCCGCCGTGCCGACTCCGCCCACCGCGCCCCGCACGCCGTACACCCATCGGGAGCACGGCGTTCTTCGATCCGACCCCTACCACTGGCTGGGCTCCGACGAGCCCCGCGTCCTGGACCACCTCGTCTCCGAACGTGGTTTCTACGACGCGTCGTGTCTTCATCTGGACTCCCTCAGGTCCGCCCTCAGGGCGGAGATGCTGTCTCGGTTACCGAGCGCCGACGAATCCGCCCGCTGGTCGCGCAGGCGCTACACCTACTGGACCCGCCACCCCGTGAACAGCGACTATGCCGAACTGTGGCGACTGAACCATGATTCAGAGGGAGAATCAACAACCGAATCCGAATCGTCATCCTTGTTTTTCGACATCTCTCAGCAAGATGTCAGCACCGGCTATCTGGACGTCGGCGTGACGCTCGTCAGCCCCGACGAGGACCGACTCGCCTACAGCGTCGACACCGAGGGCGACGAGGTCTTCGAGCTCCGTTTCCGGGACCTCCGGACCGGCGTCGACCTTCCCGACACCATAGCCCGGAGCTACTACGGCGGCGCCTGGAGCGCGGACTCGCAGTGGTACTTCTACACCGTCCACGACGAGGCCTACCGCCCCTGGCAGGTGCTCCGGCACCGGCTCGGCACCGACCCCGCCGACGATGTGGTCGTGCTCGAGGAGCACGACCAGCGTTTCGAGCTGAGCCTGCGGTCGACCCGCAGCGGCGCGCTGATCGCGATCTGGAGCGAGAGCCGCTCGACCAGCGAGGCGTGGGTGGTCGATGCCGCGGCGCCCGAGTCGACGCCGCGCTCGGTCGGGGGCAGGCGGCACGGCGTGCTCTACCGCGTCGAGCACGCCCCCTCGCCTGCCGGCGACCGGCTGCTGGTGGTCACCAACGACGGGGCCGTCGAGTTCCGCCTGATGACGGCCCCGGTGCCGCGCGACCACGACCAGGACCCGTCGGCGTGGGTCGAGGCGCGGCCCGAGCATGCCGACGAGCGGCTCTGGCAGGCGGACGCGTTCGCCGACGGGATCGTGCTCTCCTACCGGTCCGGCGGGCAGCATCGCCTGCGGATCGTCGGCCACGACGACCTCGCCGCCGAGGGACGCGTCCTCAGCAGCCGCTACGACGTCGGCTGTCTCGACCTCGCCCGCAACACGACGTACGACGCACCGACGGTGACGGTCGCCGACGAGAGCTACCTGCGGCCGCCGGTCTGGTCGACGGTCGACCTGCGCACGGGTGAGACGGTCGACGTGCACCGTGGTGAGGCACGGGGCTTCGACCCCGACGCGTACGCCGTCGAGCGCCGTACCTTCCCGTCACCGGACGGCACCGAGGTGCCTGCGGTCCTGGTACGCCGTCACGACACGCCGCTCGACGGCACGGCACCGTGCCTGATCTACGCCTACGGCTCCTACGAGGCGGTCGACGAGCCCGAGTGGGACGACGCCCTGCCCGCGCTGCTCGACCGCGGCGTCGTGTGGGTGCATGCCCACCCGCGCGGCGGCGGTGAGCTGGGCCGGCACTGGTGGCTCGACGGCAGCCTGCGCCACAAGCAGCACACCTTCGACGACGTCGCCGCTGTCGCCGACGGCCTCGACCGGGACGGCCTGGTCGACGGGGCCCGGATCGCGACCCGCGGACTGAGCGCCGGCGGCCTGCTCCAGGGCGCCCTCTTCAGCCAGCGCCCGGACCGGTGGCGCGCCGTGGTGGCCGAGGTGCCGTTCGTGGACGTGGTGACCACGATGTTCGACGCGTCGGTGCCGCTGACGATCAACGAGTGGGAGGAGTGGGGCGACCCGCGGGTGCGCGAGGACTTCGACTGGATGCTCGCCTACTCGCCGTACGACCACCTGCCGCCGGCCGGTGGACGCCCCGACCTGCTGGTGACCGGCGCGGTCCACGACCCGCGGGTGATGGTGCGCGAGCCGGCGAAGTGGGTGGCCGCGCTGCGCGAGTCGGACCCGGAGTGGTCGCCGCGCTGTCTCTTCCGGTGCGAGACCGGGGCCGGCGCCCACGTCGGGCCGTCGGGTCGCACCGGGCACCTCGGCTACGAGGCCGAGGTCTACGCCTGGGTCCTGGACCGGTTGGGAGTCCCGCATGAGTGAGTCGCTGCACGACGAGGTGATCCGGGTCGCGCGCGACCTGATCCGCCTCGACACCACCAATGCCCGGGAGCCGGGGCTCGGCAACGAGACGCTGTGCGCGGAGTACCTGAGCGACTACCTCAGCGGGTACGGCGTCGAGTGCGAGCTGGTGGCGCGCGAGGCCCACCGGGCCAACCTGGTGGCGCGGATCCCCGGGCTCGGCGCCGAGGCGCGCCGACTCGCTGGCCTTCGTCGGACACACCGACGTGGTGCCGTGCGACCCGCGCGACTGGACGCACCCGCCGTTCGCGGCCGTGGTCGACGACGACGGCTGGCTCTGGGGCCGCGGCGCGGTCGACATGAAGAACGAGGTCGCGGCCCGCGCCGTCGCGATGGCCGAGCTGGCCCGGACCGGCTTCCGGCCGAGCGGTGACCTGTGGCTGATCGCGGTCGCCGACGAGGAGGACGGGTTCGCCGACGTCGGCATGCGCTGGCTGCTCGAGGAGCGCACCGACATCAAGCCCACCCACAGCATCAACGAGGGCGGTGGGGAGCGGATGCCGCTCTCGGACGGCCGCGAGGTGGTGGCCGTGTCGGTCGGCGAGAAGGGCACCATGCCGGTGCAGGTGACGGCCTTGGGCGAGGCGGGGCACGCGTCCATCCCCACGCTGGGGAACAACGCCGTACCGCTGCTCGCGCGGCTCGTCACCCGGCTCGGCAGCGGGATGCCCGAGCCGGCGGCGAACCCGATGGTGAGCGCCATGCTCGCCAGCCTGCTCGGGCGCGACGAGCCCGATCTGCACCGCGCGATCGCGGAGGCCGAGGCCCTGCACCCGAGCCTGGCAGGCTCGATCACGGCGCTGGCCGGCTCGACGCTCGCGCCGACCATGCTGTGGGGCTCCAACAAGCGCAACGTGATGCCCGCACGCGCGACGGTCGACGTCGACTGCCGGATCCTGCCCGGGACGACCCAGGCCGAGGTGGAGGCCCTGGTGCGGTCGCTCCTCGGAGACGACCTCCCCTACGGCCTGGAGTGGCCCGAGGCGATCGTCGAGGCGTCGAGCTCACCCGTCGACGGCGTCGTGCCGGCCGCGATCGCCGCGTTCCTGGCCGCGGAGGGCGACCCGGCCTCGGTGCTGCCGACGATGTGCACGGGCTTCACCGACAGCAACTACCTCCGCGCCGCGGCCGGCACCGCGGCGTACGGCTTCAGCCCCACCCGGGCCACCCCGATCGAGGTCCTCGACGCCGGCTACCACAACGCCAACGAGAGGATCCACGTCGACGACCTGCTGCTGTCCACGCGGTTCCACGTCGACCTGGCCCGACGGGTGCTCGCGTGACGTCTGCGCGGACGCCGTACCCGGAGCCGGCGCAGACCGACGACCTCCGGGGCGTGCTGCTGGACTACCTCGACTTCTACCGTGGCGTGGTCGCCGCCAAGCTCGCGGGCCTGTCCGCAGACGAGCTGTCCGGCTCGGTGGTGCCCTCGGGTTGGACCCCGTCCGGGCTCGTGCACCATCTGGTGAACGTCGAGCGGCGGTGGCTCGAGTGGGGCTTCCTCGGGGAGCAGGTCGAGGAACCGTGGCGCGATGCGTCCGCGGACGGTGGCTGGGCGTCCCTCGAGCTCTCCGACGCCGAGCTGCGCACGATGCTGGACGACGCCGGTGCGCACACCCGCTCGATCGTCGAGACGCACGAGCTGACCGACGTCTCGGCGGTCACCGGGCGGTTCCGCGACGCAGCGACGGCGCCGCAGCTGCAGTGGATCCTGCTGCACCTCGTGCAGGAGTACGCCCGCCACGTCGGTCACCTCGACATCGCCCGCGAGCTCATCGACGGCCAGACGGGCGAGGACGGCTGAGCACGCCGGCCCACGCCCACCGGTCTGTACGTCGTCGGAGGGCGCCGACACCGCGTCGACCCGGTCAGAACTCCTTGACCGGGCGGATCTCCACGACCGGGTGAGCCCGGGTGAGGATCTGGGCGGCCTCCACGAGCGAGTCGTAGTCGTCACAGGTGACGATGAAGAACCCCGACAGCTGTTCGACAGACTCCGCGAAGGGGCCCTCGGTGACCAGAACGTTCGAGTTCGGTCCGCGCTTGATCGTCCGCGCCTGGCTGCTGTGGGTCAGTCCGGCGCCACCGGTCACGGCGCCGCCCCGCGCCTCGAGCAGCTGGCCGAACTCGTAGTCGGTGTCGAACGTGTGCTGGTGGTCGACCTCCTGGCCGGCCTCCCACTCTCCCTCGTTGTCGGCGGGGAACATGACGATGTACTCGGTCATGACGTCTCCTTTCGGTGGTGGCTGCGACACCGGGGTGACGTCCGGGGCGCGCCCACTTCGACGTTCGAGCCGACAACTACTCGCCGCACCACTGCTCGGCGCCGCACCGCCCGCAGACTACCGAGCGTCATTCGCGTCGAGAGCGGGGCTCGGGGTGGCTCCTCCCGCCGGGTCTGTCAGTCCCGCTCGAGGTGGTGGATCGAGTAGCCGATCTCGTCATCGGCGGCGTTCGGGTACCGGTCGACCCACACCGATACGGGATGGTCCTGGCCCTTCGGCCAGTCCACGCGCACCTGCGCCGCCCGCGTGTTGTTGACGGCGCCGATGATGTCGTTGATCGTCAGCCGCATCCAGGCTCCGGCGAGGTCGCCCGCTGCATGGCCCCAGCCTCCGTGCGCATAGACGGCCGAGATCGCCCTCCCGTCGCGGACGGTGACGACGACCGGAACACCGCGGTCTCCGCAGAAGCACATCGTGCGCAAGGTGTAGGTGTAGTCGTCCACGTCGTACGTCGGCCACGGCGCCGCGGTCGGGTGCGGCGCGGATGTGCCACCCGCGCCGTCGGTGGCCACGTCGCCGGCCGGGCCGCAGCCGGCGACCAGGACCGCTGCGCCCACCAGGATCGGGACCAGGTGCCTCGTCATGGGGGTCTGACGTTCCGTCGGCGTGGACGGTTCCGGAGCGGGTGCGCGGCAGACGCGCTGGTGTGCCGCCGACGGATGCCGGCGTCGGGGTGCACAGGTCGCGCACCCTCCTACGCTCGACGCCATGGTCTCCTTCATCAAGTCCGCGACCTTCGACTGCCACGAACCCCTGGTCGTCGCGGCCTTCTGGGCACACGCGCTGGGGTCGAACGTGGACGAGGACAGCACTCCGGACCGGGCGTGGGTCGAGCCGGCCGGGTGGGGTGGTCCGAGCCTCTGGTTCGTCCGCGTGCCCGAACCCAAGGTCGCGAAGAACCGTCAGCACTTCGACCTGCGACCCGTGGGATCGCACGCCGAGGAGGTCGGCCGCCTGGTCACGCTGGGTGCCACCGTCGTACGCGATGACGGAGAGCTGACCGTCCTGGCCGACCCGGAGGGCAACGAGTTCTGCGTCGAATGAGGCCCGGTCGTGCAGGCGCGCCACGGCCGTCGAGCTCACTCCGCGGGCGCGTCAGATCGTGAACAACAGCACGGACGTGGGGTCGGTCATGATCACCCCGGTCAGGTAGTGGGCATCACAGACACGGCCGGTTGTCGCGTCCACCGTCAGCTCCTGACCACGCACGGGCGGCGAGCCGGGGTCGCCCGGGTCCGGCGCGTGCGGGAACTGTCCCGCGAGTGTGATGTGCAGGAGGCGGCCGGAGGTGCAGGGCGGTGGAGGGCTGTTCGGGGAGGCGGAGGCCTCGGCCTCGCTGACGGTTGCCCTCGCCGTCACCCGGGCGTCTTCCTTCCGTGCCTGGCGGAGCGCGGCGCCGTAGGCGATCTTCATCTCGGACGTCGACATCCCGTTGTGGAGCCGCCGGTTGACCGTGTCGGCCGTGTCCTGGCTGACGCAGCCGGCGACCGCGATCCAGGTGGCACAACCCGTTGCCACGGCAAGGGTGAGGCGCGACCGTCGGCTGACGGAGCCGCCCGAGAAGGTGATGGTCACGAGACGGGGTTCTACCACGGGCCGGGGCATCCGACCCTCAACCCAGCCGGAGCACCTTCATGGTTCGCTTCGCCATCCGCTTCTCACCGAGAGCGTTCGGGTGGACGACGACCGGGTTGGTGCCCTGGAGGACCGGCTCGATCCAGCGCACCCCTGCGGCCTGGCACGCGTCGTGGCCCTCCGAGACCTTCGCGAAGCTGATGTACGTCGCGCCGGTGGCGGCGGCCGCGCGGCGTACGGCGTGGTTGAGGGTGGCCTCGACCCGCCGGAGGTACGGCACGTCACCCTTCGCCACCGGCATCTTGTCGAAACAGCCCGTGGTCCGGGGCAGGATCCAGGGGTAGCCGAGGATCGCGACCCGCGCGTGCGGCGCCTTGGTCATCACGGCACGGAGCGAGCGCTTCAGCGCGGGGAGGGTCTTGTGTCGGATGTCGGTGGCGAAGGAGTCGCCGTACCTGTCCTGGCACGGGCTGCCCTGGCCGAGCGTCGAGAGCCCGGCCGCGCCGCACTCGGCGATGGCGCCGATGAAGGTGTTGTTGTCGTTGCCGCCGATCGTCATGGTCACCAGCTGCGTGCGCCTGTGCAGCGCGTCCAGCTGCGGGGCGACGCCGGGATACTGGCTGGTGGAGAAGTCCTTGGTCTCGGCGGCGCCGCAGGTCACGTCGGTCAGCCGGGCGCCCGTCTTCTGGGCGATCACGTGGGGGTAGTTGCTCGTCGACCTCGCGCACAGCGGGCTCGTGGGGTCGGGCGGAAGCACACCGGAGGCGGCGCTGTAGGAGTCGCCGAGCGCGACGTAGCGCAGCGGGCCCGGTGCGGCCTGGGACGGCGCGGAGGCGGCGAGGGCGGCGACACTGGCGCCACCGGCGAGCAGGGACGCGAGAGTACGACGGTGCATGGCTGGGCCTTCCGGTCGCGGGTCGGACCCCTGCTCAACGAGGCTGCGGCTTCGAGGTGACGCGTGAGTCCCCCGTCGTGCTGGTCCTCGCGACACACGTTGCTCGGCCGAGACGCCCACGTAGGGGCTGATGGGTGGGCAACGTGTGTCCGTCGGTCACTTCGCGAGCTGGACGACCACCCCGTGCAGCACGAGCCAGACCCCGACTCCGAGCAGCAACCAGTCGATCACGCGGTCGCGATGCCTCTCGATCCCCCGACGAAGGGCGTCGAGCCAGGCGGCGGTGCGTGCGGGGTAGATCCCGGAGAGGATCTGGGCGGCGAGGTACGTCGAGGTCGACACCACGATCACCACGGCGATCCCGAGCACGCGCCCGGGGCTGGAGTCGGTGGCCCCGAGCACGGCCGCCACCGCGGCGGCGACCAGCGGCCAGCCCTGGACCAGAGCCGCGATGATCGCGGCACCGACCGGCCCCACGGTCTTCTCCGGTTCCGGGATCTCCGGAACCTCCGGCTCCCCCGGGGCGAGGCGACCACGGCGCGCCCGCCGGAGGACCAGGAGACCCAGCGCGGCGACACCCAGGACGATCTGGAGCAGACCGGCCGAGCTGATGGCCTGGGACGAGTCGTGCTGGTGAGTGCCGCCGGCGAAGACCACCGTGATGAGGGCGACGACAGCGGCGCACAGCATCCAGCCGGCGATGAAGCCCCAGGTGTTGCGGCGGCCGCCGCGCGTGAGGATCGCGATGTACGCGATGAGGCCGAGCGGTTCGATCGCGACCAGCAGAGCGAAGCCGACGGCGGAGAGCACGGCTCAGCATGGCAGCGCGCGACGTCGCGCCGTGGGATGTCGGGATCGGCGGTCAGAGACGCGCGACGTAGCGCCGTCCGCGCAGCGCCTCCTCGACCAGGCCGGCCCCACGTCGTACGCCGAGCAACCGGGCCTCCTCGGCCTGCCAGGTGATGATCGCCGCCTCCACGACGTCGACGTCCGCGACCTCCCGGAGCTCCGACCGCGCCTCGCTCAGGCCGCGCTTGCACGCCGCCTGGTTGGCCTCGAGGTGGAGCACCGCGAAGCGGGCGAGCACGACGGGGTGCTTGCGCAGGGCGGGATAGGCGCGGTAGTCGGGCGGGCACTGGTCGAGCAGCCAGTTGCAGGCCGAGCGCTCCCAGTCGGGGGCGTCGGGGGGCCGGACCTCACGGGGCCAGCCGGGTGGGGCGACGAGCATGCCGCCATTGTGGGTCGAACAGGTGTTCGAGTCAATCGAGGGAGGCGAACCTCTCCTCCAGCTCGGCCAGGCGCGGGTCGCGCAGCCCGGCCGCACCGTGCTCCCACCAGACCGACGGGTAGATCAGCTGGCCGGTCATCCACGGCTCGTGCTCGTCGAAGAGCACCACCTGGAAGGCCGCCGGGGGCGTCCGCGCCAGGGCTGGGGGCAGGAAGCCGTGCCGGTCGGCCCGCTCGAAGCCGCGCGCGCCGTAGTACAGCGGGCTGCCCTCGAGGAACATGGCCGGCGTCCCGCTCCCCCGCGCGGTCTCCACGGCGGCGGCGACCAGGGCGGTGCCGAACCCCTCGCGCTGCCGATCCGGTACGACGGACAGCGGGCTCAGCACCCAGACGGCGACCAGGTCGCGACGGGCGTCGACCCACCCCTGGCTGAGCCCGACGTGGCCGACCACGACGCCGCGCTCCTCGGCGACCAGACCGGCGCGCCGGTGGCGCCCGAGGCTCTCCCAGATCTGCGCGACGTCGGCTCCGTGGTCCGGGTCGTCCGCGCCGAAGGCGGCGGTCACCACCCGGCGTACGGCCTCGCGGTCGGCGGGCTGCTCGGGGCGCACCTCGAAACTCATGAGCGGAGGCTGTCACGGCTTTGTACGGTGCCGCCATGGAGATTTCCTCGCTGGGCAACCGCACCGACCTCGCCATGCTCGAACGGTCGGGCAGCGTGATCGCCGACCGGGGCACGTACCTGGTGGTCCGCACGCCCGACAACCCGACCTTCTGGTGGGGCAACTTCCTGCTGCTCGCCCATGCGCCGACGGACGAGGAGGCAGCCGCGACGTGGCTGCGCGCGTTCGAACGGGAGTTCCCGCAGGCCCGGCACCGCGCCATCGCCGTGGACGGGACCGACGGCAGCGTCGCGGACCTCGCCCCCTTCACCGCGCTCGGCCTGGAGGCCGAGGAGTCGAGCGTGATGACGGCACAGACGGTGCACGAGCCACCGCGGCCCAACACCGAGGCGACGTACCGCAAGCTGGTCTCGGACGACGACTGGGCGCAGCAGATCGAGGTCGCCCGGGTCGGCGAGGACGTCGGCTACGAGCTGCCGTTCGTGACCGCGAAGACGCGCGCCGAGCGGCGTCTGGTCGAGGCGGGGTACGGCGCGTGGTGGGGCGCCTTCGAGGGCGACCAGCTCCTGGCGTCGATGGGGTTGTTCACCGCCTCGGAGGGGCTGGCCCGCTTCCAGTCGGTGAAGACCCATCCGGACGCCCGCGGCCGCGGGCTCGCCGGCTCGCTGGTCCACCGGGTCAGCCGCTACGGCTTCGAGGAGCTCGGTGCCCGAACGCTCGTGATGGTCGCGGACCCCGACTACCTGGCGATCAGGATCTACCGCTCGGTCGGGTTCGCCGACACCGAGCGGCAGCTGCAGGTCGTGCTGAAGCCTTCGTCGTCGTGACGTAGGGCAGCTCAGGGGGCGTCGGGCGACGCCATGATCTGCGCGCCGCCCTTGCACGAGGCGATCGCCGCCTCCGGGGCCGTGTGGCCGTCGCCGTAGAAGCCCAGGAACGTCGCCAGCCGCGGGTCGTCGGGACCCTTCAGGTCGAGCTGGGCGTTCCACACCGTCACCACGACCGGGGCGGGCAGGTCCGGGTAGGGCGAGAGGATCGTCTTCCCGCTCTTGACCGAGCCGAGGGCCGTCTCGAGCTGCTGGATGCCCGCCGGGTCGAGACCCGGACGGTAGGTGACCCAGACCGTGCCGTGCTCGAGGTCGTGGACGACGTTCTCGTTGCGCGGCTGCTCGGTGTAGACGCCGCAGTCGTCCCACTGCGGGTCGTGCTTGCCGCCGGCGGGCGGCGTCTGCTCGTAGGTCACCGGGTCGGTCGTGTGCTCGGCACCGACATAGTCGAAGGTCTTCGTCGCCGCGAGCGCCGGGATGTTGTTGCTCGGGTCGCCGCCCTTGTGGTCGCTCGGCGAGATGATCGGCTTGAGCACGAAGAACGCGGCGAGCACCACCACGACCACCCCGACGGCCAGGATGATGCGCTTGGTGGCGGGGCTCGCGGCTTGCGGTTGCTTCGTGGCGGTCGGCACCCCGGAAGCGTAACCAACCGACGGGCGCGATCAGGGCGAAACGAGAGCGTCGGCAAGTCCGGGAAGTACGGCGCGCAGCCGCGCCAGCGCGTCCCGGGTCTGCGACTTCACCGTGCCCACGGCGATCCCGAGCGCCTCTGCCGTCTGCGCCTCGGTGAGGTCCTCGTAGTAGCGCAGCACGATCACCGCCCGCTGGCGCGGGGCCAGCGAGCCGAGGGCACGGTGCAGGGCGATCCGGTCGTCGGCGCCGTCGTCGCTGACACCGACCTCCGGCGGCTCGGCGGTGTGGAGCTCGCGCCAGCGCCGGCCGCGCCAGCGTGAGACGTTCTGGCGCACCAGGATCGTGCGGACGTACGGCTCGGGGTCGCCGGTGATCCGTCCCCAGGCGCCGACCGCCTTCACCAGCGCCTGCTGCACCAGGTCCTCGGCGTCGTGATGGTCGCCGGTGAGCAGGTACGCCGTCCGCAACAGCGCGTCGTACCGCGCGGCGACGAAGGCCTCGAAGTCCTCACGCACGTCGGCCACGGCGCACCCAGAGACAGAAGGCCACCGCAGCACCCAGTACACCGAGGAGGGCGAGCCAGCGCTGGCTCCACGGGCTGTCTGGTGGTTCCGCGCGGACGACCGGCGCGTCGAGGTAGGACGTGGCGAGCAGCTCACTGAAGGGGTCCGCAACGTTCGCCCCCGCCTCGACCTCGGCGAGCTTGGTGTAGGTCCCGGTCCGGACCTGGACCCGGTCCAGCTCCGCCATGACGTCGCCGTTGCCGACCTGCTGGACGCCCGTTAGGCGACGGAGCGCCACCAGGTCGTCGTTGCCATCCCAGCCGACCGTTGCATACCACTGCTTCCCCGCCGGGATCCGACGGAAGACTGCAGCACGCTCCGGTGTCCCGATGGGCATCCTGGCGAGCAGGAGCGAGTAGTAGCCCTCGTCCAAGGACGGTTGCTCGACACCGCCGATCTCGCGGAGGTCGGGGCTCAGCACCGGCATCCGGGCAGGTCGTTGGACCCCGAAGCGGCGTACCGACGGCGGCGTCCGGGGGTCGACAAGCCGCCAATGGCGCTGGAAGCCCGCTGTCAGCAACATGCCGCGAGCGGCACCGCTCGACCAGGAGTCGGGGTAGGGCGGGACCGTGCCCGAGGGGAGCTCGGAGGGCTCAGGCGCGTCGGCCCTCCAGACGTAGGTTCCGGCGTACGTCGCGTGGCTACTGCCGCTACTGCCGTCGTTGTGGATGCGGCCGTAGCCGAACATCAGCGTCGAGCTGTCGGTCCAGGTGAGCAGACTCGGTTGCAGCCCGTGTTGACTCGGGAACTGGTGCACGCGGGTCTGACCCGTGACCGTGTCGTAGACACCCACCCCGGTGACCGTGACGCCGCCGTTCATCTCGGTGTTGGGCCGTCCGGTCGTCGTGCCCGTGACCCAGAACGCCACTCGGTTGCCGTCGGGGCAGAGGGCGAGCCCGATGTCGGCTCCCGATGAAGCGATCGCCGAGCTCGGCAGGTCGAGGAAGCCGTAGACGTTGCCGTGCGCCGTGATGCCCACGACCCCCTCGTGGGTGTGCAGAAGCGACTTCTGCTCGGCGGGGAGGATCGCGAGGAGCGGGCCGGGCGGGCGGCTGAAGGTGCGGAGCCAGGGGCTGGGCGCGTAGAAGTGGTCGGGGAACTCGGCCTGTCCGTGGGGCGCAGCGGGCTGGACGGCGCGATCGTCCCTCCAGGCCAGTCCGCCGGCGCCGATCACGAGAACCAGGACCACGATCATGGCGGCCGTGGTCGCCTGGCTCGCACGGCGTCGGCGGACACCGCGCGACCACAGGTCGGGCGGCCCTGCCGCGGATGGCGTGCGGTCGGCCAGGTCGTGCAGCCGGTCGCGCAGGTCGCTGGTCAACGTGTCCTCCTTCGGGCGACATCCTCACCCACTCCTACGCCTCGAGGTGGGAGTTCGGAGGGGTCAGGCGAGGGAGCGGATCAGGAGGGTGACCGCGGAGGCCGTGCAGACCACGAGGACGCCGGCCCGGAAGGCGTCGCGATGGATGCGGTCACGTACGGCGCGGCCCACCAGCATGCCGATCACGACACCGGGGGCGAGGACCAGCGCGACCTGCCACGACTCGGCACTGATCGAGCCGGAGATCCCGAGGCCGGCCAGGCTGAGCAGCACGCCCACGAAGAAGAACACCGACAGCGTCGAGCGCATCACCGCCGGCGGCTCGCGTTGGAAGAGCAGCGCGATCGCCGGGCCGCCGATGGAGGTCGCCGTACCGGTGACTCCCGCCCCGAACCCCGCAGCCACCAGCGTCCGCGGCGTGACCGGGATGTGCGCGGCCCGGACGGCCACGAACACAGCGACCAGCGTCATCACGGCCAGGGCGACCCCGATCTGCTCCTCGGTGAACTGCAGCACCAGCCACGCACCGACCAGTGTCCCCGGCACCCGCGCCGGCAGCGCCCAGACCAGGGCGTGCCAGTCGGTGTGGGCGCGCTCGCCGGCGAGCATCAGCCCGGAGATGAGGAGCGCCAGCCAGAGCGGGAGCGCCGGCACCAGCGACGGGGCCACCAGCCCGACCACGGGCGCGGCCACCAGACCCATGCCGAGCCCGACGACGGCCTGCACGAAGGCGCCCATCACGGCAGCCAGACCCAGCACCACCAGGACCTGCCACGAGAGATCGGCCAAGGTCAGCCGCGCATCGGCCCACCGGGCCGCCCGTAGGACTCGGCGACGATCTCGGCCACCACCGACAGCGCGATCTCGCCGGGTCCCTTGCCGCCGAGGTTGTGGCCGGCCGGCACGTGCAGCTTCTCGAGGCCCGGCGCGCCGGCCAGGTCGGCCATCATCCGTTCCGCGCGGCGGCGACTGGCCATCATCGCGACGTACGACGCGGGCGAGGCGAGCGCGTCCCGCAGGAACTGCGGTGCGTCCGGGGCGTCGTGGTCGCAGAGCACGACCGCGTCCCCCTCGACGGGGCTCAGGGACGCGAGCCCGGGACCACCGTCGTCCTCGGCCAGCACCACGACCTCGCGGCCGGCGGTCGTCGCGATGGCGTCGATCGCGGCCGAGATCGGGTTGGCGCTGAGGACCAGGATCCGGCCGTGCTCCGGGCGGTCGTCGGACCAGGGTTGCTCGCGGGGCGTCGTGGTCGGGTGCTCGCTCATGGGATCAGCCTTCCAGGAACGACAGCCGGACCTCGCGGTCGGGGTTGTCGACGTTGAGGTCGACGAGGCAGATGCTCTGCCAGGTGCCGAGCAGCAGACGCCCGCCCGCGACCGGCACCGTGGCGTACGGCGGCACCAGCGCCGGCATCACGTGCGACCGGCCGTGGCCGGCCGATCCGTGCCGGTGCCGCCACCGGTCGTCGGCCGGCAGGAGGTCGGCCAGGGCGGCGATCAGGTCGTCGTCGGAGCCGGCGCCGGTCTCCAGGATCGCCAGGCCCGCGGTCGCATGTGGGACGAAGACGTGCAGCAGGCCGTCGTCGTACGGCCGCACGAAGTCGGCGCACTCGCGGGTGATGTCGTGGACGGTGTCCTCGGAGCCGGTGTGGACGTGGAAGGTGTCACTGCGCATCGGCGCCGCCGGCCAGCCGCTGCTCGACCCGCTCGACCTTGCGCGTCATCTGCCCGGTGTCGTGGCCGGCGCGCAGGTCGGCCTTGAGCACCAGACCGACGCGCGGCGAGGTCTCGGCGACGATCATCACGGCCCGCTTCACGACCGCCATCACCTCGTCCCACTCGCCCTCGATGTTGGTGAACATCGCGTTGGTCTCGGTCGGCAGCCCGGACTCGCGGATCACGCGCACCGCCTCGGCCACCGACTCGCTGACTCCCCCGGACTCGTCTCCTCCGGAGGGACTGATGCTGATCGCCACGAGCATGGCTCCACGCTAGCCGCACCCTGAGTCAGACGGCGTCGACCCCCTAGGGGTCTCGGGGTAGGTGCCAGGTGTGAGATCAGCAGGCTCCCCGATGTGGCCGGGTGCCCTCCGACGGCACAGTCCTCGACATGATCCAGATCGACACACTGACCAAGACCTACGGCGGCTTCACCGCCGTCGACCACGTGACGTTCAGCGCCGAGACCGGCCGGGTGACCGGCTTCCTCGGCCCCAACGGCGCCGGCAAGTCGACCACCATGCGCATCCTGGTGGGCCTGACGCCGGCGTCCTCCGGAACCGCGACCGTGCTCGGCCGCCGGTACGCCGACCTCCCCAACCCCGGCCGCGAGATCGGCGTACTCCTCGACGCGTCGGCGCAGCACGCCGGCCGCACCGGCCGCGAGATCCTGACCCTGGCGCAGCGCACCACGCGGATGCCGAAGGAGCGGGTCGACGAGATGCTCGACCTGGTCAGCCTGACTCCCGAGGAGTCCGGGCGCCGGGTGCGCGACTACTCGCTCGGCATGCGCCAGCGGCTCGGCATCGCCACCGCGCTGGTCGGCGACCCGGAGGTGCTCGTCCTCGACGAGCCCGCCAACGGGCTCGACCCGGCCGGCATCCGGTGGATGCGCGACCTGCTGCGCGGGTACGCCGACCAGGGCGGGACCGTCCTGCTCTCGTCGCACCTGCTGCACGAGATCGAGGTCGTCGCCGACGACCTGGTCGTGATCGGCAACGGGCGGATCGTCGCCGCCGGCACCAAGGGCGACCTGCTCGCCTCCGCCGGGACCTACGCCGGCGCCGCGGACGTCGTGGCGCTCGCCACGGCCCTCACCTCGGCCGGCCACTCGGCCCAGCACTCGCTGGGCGGGGTCCGGACCGACGCCGACACCGCCGAGGTCGGGCGCGTCGCGCTCGCCGCCGGCGTACCCCTGACCGAGCTTCGCCCCGCGGACGGGGCCGGACTCGAGGAGATGTTCCTCGAGCTCACCGCAGACAACGCACGAGAGGACGTGGCGGCATGAGCCACACAGCAGTCATCGACACCACCACCGCGCTCGACCACGCTCCCGCCCGCCCGCGGGTGGAGCACGAGCCGATACCGTTCCGCACCGTCGTCGGGGTCGAGCTCCGCAAGATGTTCGACACCAGGTCCGGCTTCTGGCTGATGATCGGCATCGCGGCCGCGGGCGTGCTCGCGACCGCGGCGGTCATCGCCTTCGCCGGGAGCGACGACCTCACCTACGACAGCTTCGCCGGCGCCATCGGCGTACCGATGACGATCCTGCTGCCGGTGCTGGCGGTCCTGTCCGTCACCGGGGAGTGGAGCCAGCGGGCCGGTCTGACCACGTTCACGCTGGTGCCGCACCGGGGTCGCGTGATCCGGGCCAAGATGGTCGTCACCGTGATGGTCGGCCTGGCGTCGATGGCGCTCGCCCTGAGTGTCGGCGCGATCGGCAACATCGTCGGCACCGCGCTGATGGGCCAGGACACCGTCTGGAACCTGTCACCCTCGGCGATCGCCTACATCGTCGGTGCGGACCTGATCGGGATGATGGTCGGCTTCATGCTCGGCGTCCTGATGCGGAACTCCGCCGCTGCGATCGTCGGCTACTTCACCTACTGGTTCGTCGTCCCGACGCTCACGATGGTGCTCGCCGCCAACCAGGCGTGGTTCGAGAAGGCCCAGCCCTGGGTGGACTTCTCGTTCAACCAGAACCGGCTGTACGACGGTGCCTTCACCGGGCAGGACTGGACCCAGCTCGCCGTCACGGGGGCGGTCTGGCTGGTACTGCCGCTGTCCTTCGGCCTCTGGCGCGTGATGCGCGCCGAGGTGAAGTAGCCGCCCTGCCCCCTGCGGGACGTCATACGAACCGAGCGCCATGAGGCCTCGGAACGTATGACGTCCCGTCGCGGCGTGAGGGGACCGCTCGGGATACTGGGACCATGACCGCCGCAGACCTCCCGGCCCTCGCGGACGACGTGTGGGACGACCCGACGCGGCAGGCGCAGCGCCGGCGGGTGATGTTCGACGTGGGCGCGGCGTGCCTGTTCGTCCTCGCCGTCGGTGCCATCCAGCTCACCATCTCCCCCGTCAGTGCGGTCGCCGCGCTGCTGCTCGGCGTCGCGCTGGCGGTACGCAGGATCTCGGTCCCGCTCATGGTCGCCGCGGCCGTCGCCGCCTCCGTGACGCAGCTGCTGACCTCCCAGCTGGCCCTGGTCGCCGACCTCGCCTACTTCCCGCTCTTCCTGACCCTGGGCGCCCACCGGTCGCGGACCGTGCGCCGGTTCGGCCTGGGCGCCGTGGTGGTGGCGGTGGCCGTGGCCGCGGCCTGGTCCGCCTCGCACGGCCTGGTCGGAACGACGTCCGGGGGCTATGCCGCCCTGACGACCGCAGCGTTGACGGCCGTCGTCACCGGCGGTGGCTGGGTCACGGGCTTTCTGCGCTGGCAGCGGCGGCAGGGAGTCCAGGCCCGGGTCGACGCGACCGTCGCGGCGGTCGAGCGCCGCCGGCTCGAGCAGCTCGTCGAGGAGGAGCAGGAGCGGGCACGCATTGCGGCCGACATGCACGACATCGTGGCCCACTCGTGGGCCGTTGTGGCCGCCCAGGCCGACGGCGCCCGCTACCAGATCCGCACCGACCCGGCTCGCGCCGAGGAGGCGCTCGAGGTCATCGGACGGACCGCCCGATCGGCGATGGGCGACGTCCGTGCCCTGCTCACCCGGTTGCGCGAGGGCCACGAGGTGGAGGGCGCCCTCGTCGTCGAACGGACCGAGCACGTGATGGCCCGGATGCGGGCCTCCGGGATGGCGCTCGACGTGGAGCTGCGGGGCGAGCCGGCCCCGGAGCCGGACGACGCCGTCCTGGTGACCGCCCGCTTCGCCCTCGCGGAGTCGCTCACCAACGCCCTCAAGCACGGTGACCTGACCCGACCGGTCGCGGTGCAGGAGGACTGGACGGACGGCTATCACCTCCGCGTCGTGAACGACGTACCCGAGCGGGCTCCAGCCGACCAGGAGCCGACCGACGGCCACGGGCTCCTCGGGATGACCGAGCGGGTACGGCAGGTCGGGGGCCGGGTCCGAGCCGGGAGACGCTCCGGCCGTTGGGTCACCGAGGTCACGATCCCGGGCCAGGCGTCGTGACCGTCCGTGTCCTGCTGGTCGACGACCAGGCGATGTTCCGGGCCGGCATCGCGATGGTGCTGGGGTCCCAGCCGGACCTGGCCGTCGTCGGCGAGGCCGGCGACGGAGCCGAGGCGCTCGAGCAGGTCGGCTCCACCTCCCCCGACGTCGTGCTGATGGACCTCGAGATGCCGGGCACCGGCGGCGTCGAGGCGACCCGTGCCATCGTCGAGCGGTACGGCGACCGGGCACCGAACGTCCTGGTGCTCACCACGTTCGACCTCGACGAGGCTGCCGCGTCGGCGATCGAGGCCGGCGCCAGCGGGTTCCTGCTGAAGTCGGCGGACCCCGAGCTCCTGCTGGCCTCGATCCGCGCCGTCGCCTCCGGGAGCAACGTCGTGGCGGCCGGTGCCACCCGTCGCCTCTGGGAGCGTTTCCGGGCCCGGCCGACCCGCTCCCCGGGACCTGAGTACGACGCGCTGACCGAGCGCGAGCGCGAGATCCTCCTCCGCGCGGCGGCCGGGCTCTCCAACTCCGAGATCGCCCAGCTCGAGGTGCTGTCCGAGGGCACGGTGAAGACTCACGTCTCCCGCATCCTGGGCAAGCTCGGTCTGCGCGACCGGGTCCAGCTGGTCGTCTACGCCTACGAGCACGGCCTCGTCTGAGCCGGTCCACCCGGCGCACCCGCTCACCGCGCCGCCACCCGGCATACCTCTCGAGAGGTACGTCGGAACACCACCTCAGCCAGATGCCCGGGAGCACGCCGGCTCCTAGCGTGGCGGACATGAGCGAACACCCCGAACCCATCGTCGCGTTCCACTCCGTCTCCAAGACCTACGGAACCGGGACGGCCCGCGTGGCAGCGCTCAGCGACGTCAGCATCGACATCCGGCCCGGCGAGCTCACGGCCGTCATGGGGCCTTCCGGCTCGGGCAAGTCGACCTTCATGAACCTCGCCGCCGGGCTCGACGACCCGACCTCCGGTGAGGTCTGGGTGGCGGGCCACCCGCTGCACCGGATGGACGACGACGCCCGGACGATGCTTCGACGCGAGCACGTCGGCTTCGTGTTCCAGGCCTTCAACCTGGTGCCGACCCTGACCGTCGTGGAGAACGTGATGCTCCCCTTCGAGCTCGCCGGGCGCCGGATCGGTCCCGACGAGCTCGCTCGGGTCGACGGCCTGGTCACGGCGCTGGGCCTGGCTCACCGCGCGCGGCACCGACCCGGCGAGCTGTCCGGCGGTCAGCAGCAGCGCGTCGCGATCGCTCGGGCCCTGGCCTCGCGCCCGCGGATCGTGGTCGCCGACGAGCCCACCGGCAACCTCGACAGCCATTCCTCCCGCGAGGTGCTGGCGCTGCTGCGCACCGCCTCACGCGAGCACCAGCAGACGATCGCGATGGTCACCCACGACCCCGTGGCCGCGTCCTACGCCGATCGCATCCTGGTGATCGCCGACGGCCGGATCGTGGGCGACCACGGCGCGCTCACCCCGCGGCAGATCTCCGACCTGCTGATCTCGCTCGAGGTCGGTGCGGCATGAGACGCGACCTCGTGCTGGGCAGTGGCCGCGAGCTCGGCACCGTGGGCCTGGTGGCGGGTCTGAGCGGCTGCTACGCCGGGGTCCTGGTCACCACCAGCAGCTTCCTCGCGGTGAGCAGCCGTCGCGGCGGCGGTGCGGGAGCGATGCTCCAGGTGGTCGCCAGCGTCTTCATCTTGATCGCGGTGTACGTCGCTGCCGTCGTGATCGTGAACGCCGTCGACACCGTGCTGGCCGGCCGACTCCCCCAGATCGCGCTGCTCCGTCTGCTCGGCGCACGGGCGGCGACGTTGCGTGGCGCCGTGATGCGGGGGGTCGCGACGGTGGCCACCCTGAGCGCCGTCGCCGGCGCCGCGGTCGGCACGGCCGTGACCGACCTCTTCAGGGTCGTCCTCGTCCACCAGGGTCACCTGGCCGACGTCTCCTACCCGGTGACGAGCGGGTGGCTGGTCGTCCCGATCGTCACGATCGGTGCGGCATCGGCCGTCGCCGGGCGGATCGGATCACACCAGGTCCTCACCGTCTCCCCTGCCGCCGCCATGGGTGGCCCCGCGGCAGCCGCGTTCGATCCGCGTCGCCTGTCCACGACCCGTGCCGTCGTCTCGCTGCTCCTCGTCGCGGGGGGTGCGGTCCTGCTCATCGTCGCGATGCTCCTGGGCGAGAGCGGGCCTGTCGCCGGCTTCCTGGTCGCCTTCGCCGGGTCGGCGACGGCGTCGACCGGGCTCCTCGTCGGCGCGCGACTGGTGATTCCGGGACTGGTCGGCCTCTCGAGCCGTCTCCTCGGGCGTAGTCCGGAAGCCCGCATCGCCGGTCGCAACGCCGTCAAGGACCCGCTGCGCACCACCCGCTCGACGATGGGTCTGGTCATCGGGGTGACCCTGGTGACGACCTTCGCCTCGGGACTGACCGCGCTGCGGAACTCCGTGCACTCCTGGTCGGGGCTCACTGCGGCGCAGGAGACCCGGGCCGAGACCTCGCTGACGACGACGACCCAGGTGCTCGTGGCCGTGGTCGTGATCTCCTCACTGATCTCGGCCGTGGGGTTCGTCAGCACCATGTCGCTGACCGTGATCCAGCGGCGCCGCGAGATCGGGCTGCTCCGTGCGCTGGGGCTCACCCGACGCCAGGTGAGTCGGATGATCACCTTGGAATCCGCGACGCTCTCGGCCACCGCCATCGCCCTCGGGATCGCCCTGGGGATCGTCTTCGGATCGGCGGGGGCCCAGTCCCTCGTCGGGAGCCAGACCTCCGGCTTCGGGTGGGGACTGCCGTGGGTCGTGCTGGCCGGGACCGTGGTCGGAGCCCTCGCACTGGTGCTGGTGGCGGCCCGACCACCGGCCCGGCGCGCCGTACGGGTCACGCCCGTCGAGGCATTGCGAACCCAGTGAGGTCGAGACCGGCCGGAGCGTGCGGGGTCGGCCACTAGGCGGCGGCTCACCCGTCGGGCATCATCGTCGGATGGCCCACGCACCCGGTGCGCCGGCTCGCACGAGCCGTATCCCACTGCTGGCCCTCGTCCTCGGCGCCGCCGTCGCGGGCCTGCTGGGGGTGAACGACCGCCGCCATCCGGACAGTGCGCACCTGGTGACGCTCGGCTTCCAGTCGGTGATCCAGATGAAGACCTGGCTCACCCTGACCGCCGTCCTCACCTCGGCCGCCTGGTACTCCGTCCAGTTCGGCTTCCCGACCGGCACGTAGCGCAGACCGTGATCGATCTCGAGCACCTGGCACGCCACGCCCTCTCGCTGGACGGCGTCCACGAGCGGGACAGTGGTGGCCGCCGCGGGTGGTACTGGAGCGGGCGGCTCGTCGCCCGGCAGGAGGACGAGGAGTCTGTGGTCGTCCGGTGCGCCTTCGACATCCGCGAGGGCCTGCTGGTGTCGCACCCCGAGACGTTCTCGGTGCCGCCGCGGCTGGAGAGCCACCAGAAGGTGATGGTCGACCTGGTGCGTGGCGACGAGGCCGTCGCACTCGCCGCCGTCACGGCAGCGTGGGAGCTCCAGCGCTCGGCTCTGTGAACGCCGGGTCGCCCAGGTCCGGGACCAGTGCCCGGAGCCGGGCGAGTGCGTCGCGGGTCTGCGACTTCACGGTTCCGACCGAGATTCCGAGCGTCTCGGCCGCTTGGGCCTCGGTGAGGTCGTCGAAGTAGCGCAGCACGATCACCGCCCGCTGCCGTGGTGCGAGCCGCCCGAGCGCCTGCCGCAGCACCAGCTGCTGGTCGACGTCGTGCCCGGGCACCACCACGTCGTGCACCTCCGGCACGGTCGTCTCGCGCCACCGCCGGCGCCGCCACCGGGAGATCGACTCGTTGACGAGGACCCGGCGTACGTAGGGCTCCGGCTCGCGCAGCCTCCCCCACCGCGGCACCACCTTGATCAGCGCCGTCTGCACGAGGTCCTCCGCCTCGTGGTGGTCACCGGTCAGCAGGTACGCCGTGCGCAGCAACGCCCCGGACCGAGCGGCCACGAACTCGGCGAACTCCTCAGCCTCGGCCACGTCGGCCCCTCAGCACCAACACCACGCACCCGGAGCCGACCAGCAGTACGGCGGCCAGTGCGCCGCCAGCCACCCAACGCGGGTTCCACGGCTGCGGTGGCTCGACCGCAGGCACGGTCACGGGATGGTGCAACGCGTCCGTGGCGAGCCCGATGCCGTACCACTGGCCCCCGGGTGTCTGGGGGCCGGTCCAGGTCAGGCGCTGCTCGGCACCGGTGCGGACGTCGACGGCCAGGACCAGCCGGCTGAGGTGCCCGCCCTGATCGACGACGACATGATGCGCGTCCGACCAGCCGAGCACGGTCGAGGGCCGATGGTGGCCCGGCACGGTGGACAGCTGCGCCCGTCCGTCGACGACGCGGCCGGCCATCAGCCGACCCGGACCCGACCCGCCCTGCTTGGGATCTCCCCTGATGCCGGCCAGCCGCCCCGACGGTGCGTCGTACGCCGCGTTCACGAGGAACGTGGACATCCTCACGTCGCCGGTCACCCGCCCGGCGGCGTCGTAGGTGCGGAGGACCCGCGGGTGCACGCTGCCTGCGAAGCCCGTCGTGGTCACCACGGGCACCGGTAGCACGTTGCTGTGCGGGAGCACCATCGGTTCCGCGCGGCCCAGCGTGAAGAGCCTGACCACGGTCCGGCCGGAGTACGACTCGACCGCAGCCGAGGTGAGATGGTCCGAGGCCATGGCCAAGGTCCGGTCGTCGACCCACGAGAGCAGTGATGGGAACAGACCGTGCTCCGTCGGGACGACGTGCCGCTCGACCTCTCCTGTCGTCAGGTCGAGGATCGCCACGCCGATGATCGAGCGGTCACCCAGCTTCGCGTCCCCGCGCGGCTGACCGTCCACGTAGTACGCCAGATGGCGACCGTCCGGCGACAGGGGCTCGCCGTAGTCCGGACCCTCTCCGGGCAGGTCGAGGAAGTGGTAGGCCTGTGATCCGGCGGAGACGCCGACCAGCGCATCCAGGTCGGAGCCGAACGGGAAGTGGCTCCGCGTCGTGCCGAGGACCGCGACGAGTCGTCCGGGACTCGAGGTGCCAGGCAGCCAGGGACTGGGGTGGAAGAACCGTTCGGGAATCGCCATCGGGGCCGCGCGCGTCGACGGCGGCGCGGCCGGCACCGGGCGACGGCTCTGCCAGTCGCCGAGCCCGACCAGAGCCAACGCCAGGACGAGACAGCCGGCCAGGGTGACGGAGGTGAGCACCCGACGCCGGTGTCGACGCACGCCGGTCTGCCACAGGTCACCGGCAGACAACGCCGCCGGGGCGTCGTCCGCCAGCGCGCGCAGCCGTTCAGGCAGCTGTGTCGTCACCGAGACCTCCCGTGCATGCGACCATCACACCCGACACCACGTCGTCGCGGTGCACTTTGGAGGGGTCGGACGCGGGAGTTTCTCGCTCAGCCCTTCAGCAGGTTTCGGAGCACGTACTGCATGATCCCGCCGTTGCGGTAGTAGTGCGCCTCGCCAGGGGTGTCGATGCGGACCGTCGCCTCGAACTCGTCGGACCGCTCTCCGTCGGCCGACTCGATCTTCACGGTGACCGTGCGCGGGGTGGTGCCGTCGTTGAGCTCGGTGATGCCGGCGATCGAGATCGTCTCGTCACCCGTCAGGCCCATGTCGTCGGCCGTCTTGCCGCCCGGGAACTGCAGGGGCAGCACGCCCATGCCGATCAGGTTGGACCGGTGGATCCGCTCGTAGGACTCGGCGATCACGGCCTTCACGCCCAGCAGCGCGGTGCCCTTGGCGGCCCAGTCGCGCGACGACCCGGAGCCGTACTCCTTGCCCGCCAGGACGACCAGCGGGATGCCGGCCGCCTGGTAGTGCTCGCTCGCCTCGAAGACGGTGGTCACCTCGCCGTTCGTCGGTGAAGTCGCGGGTGAAGCCGCCCTCGGTGCCCTGCGCGAGCTGGTTGCGCAGCCGGATGTTGGCGAAGGTGCCGCGGATCATGACCTCGTGGTTGCCACGGCGCGAGCCGTAGGAGTTGAAGTCGCGCTGCTCCACGCCGTGCTCACCGAGGTACTTGCCCGCAGGGCTGTCCTTCTTGATCGCACCGGCCGGGCTGATGTGGTCGGTGGTGACCGAGTCGCCGAGCTTGAGCAGCACCCGGGCGCCCTCGATGTCGGTGACCGGCTCGGGCTCGTCGGGCATGCCGTCGAAGTACGGGGGCTTGCGCACGTACGTCGAGCTCGTCGTCCCAGGCGAACGTGTCGCCCTCGGGGGTCGAGAGCTCCTGCCAGCGCTGGTCACCGGCGAAGACGTCGGCGTACCCGTCGGTGAACATGCTCGAGGTGATCGACTCACCGATCACCCGCTCGATCTCCTGCGGCGACGGCCAGATGTCCTTGAGGAACACGTCGTTGCCGTCGGTGTCCTGACCCAGCGGGTCGTTGAAGAGGTCGACGGTCATCGAGCCGGCGAGCGCGTAGGCGACCACCAGCGGCGGCGACGCGAGGTAGTTCATCTTCACGTCGGGGTTGATCCGGCCCTCGAAGTTGCGGTTGCCCGAGAGCACGCTGACGACCGCGAGGTCCGCCTCGTTGACGGCCTGGCTGACCTCGGGGATCAGCGGGCCGGAGTTGCCGATGCACGTCGTACAGCCGTAGCCGACGAGGTTGAACCCGAGCTTGTCGAGGTACGGCGTGAGGCCGGACCGCTCGTAGTAGTCACTGACCACCTTGGAGCCGGGTGCGAGCGAGGTCTTGACCCACGGTTTGCGCTCGAGGCCCTTCTCGACGGCGTTCTTGGCCAGCAACGCCGCCCCGATCATCACGCTCGGGTTGGAGGTGTTGGTGCACGACGTGATCGCGGCGATGGCCACCGCCCCGTGCCCGATCTCGACCTCCTGACCGTCGAGACTGGCCGTTGCGGTGGCGTCGGCGTGGTCGGTGTAGTCCTCGAGCGCCTTGGCGAAGGACTCTCCCGCCTTGGTGACCTCGACCCGGTCCTGGGGTCGCTTCGGGTCCGGCCAGGGACGGTACGACGGTGCCGAGGTCGAGCTCGAGCCGCTCGCTGTAGCGGGGCTCGACGTAGCTCTCGGCGCTCGGGTCGTGCCAGAGGCCCTGCTCCTTGGCGTACGCCTCGACCAGCGCCAGCTGGTCGTCGGGGCGGCCGGTCAGCCGGAGGTAGCTGATGGTCTGGTCGTCGACGGGGAACACCGCGATCGTCGAGCCGAACTCCGGGCTCATGTTGCCGATGGTGGCGCGGTTGGCGACCGGCAGCGCGCCGACGCCGTCGCCGTAGAACTCCACGAACTTCCCGACGACGCCGTGCTGGCGCAGCATCTCGGTGATCGTGAGGACGAGGTCCGTGGCGGTCGAGCCCTCGGGCAGCTCGCCGGAGAGCTTGAAGCCGACCACACGCGGGATCAGCATGCTGACCGGCTGGCCGAGCATCGCGGCCTCGGCCTCGATGCCGCCGACGCCCCAGCCGACCACGCCGATGCCGTTGACCATCGTGGTGTGGGAGTCGGTGCCGACGCAGGTGTCGGGGTAGGCCGTGAGCTCACCGTCGATCTCGCGCGTGAACGCCACGCGAGCGAGGTGCTCGATGTTGACCTGGTGGACGATGCCGGTGCCGGGCGGGACGACCTTGAAGTCGTCGAAGGCGTCCTGGCCCCAACGCAGGAACTGGTAGCGCTCCTCGTTGCGCTGGTACTCGATCTCGACGTTGCGCTCGAAGGCCTCCGGCGTACCGAAGACGTCGGCGATCACCGAGTGGTCGATGACCAGCTCGGCCGGCGCGAGCGGGTTGATCTTGGTGGCGTCGCCGCCGAGGTCGGCCATCGCCTCGCGCATGGTGGCCAGGTCGACGATGCACGGCACGCCCGTGAAGTCCTGCATGATCACGCGCGCCGGCGTGAACTGGATCTCCTTGTCGGGCTCGGCCTCGGCGTCCCACCCGGCCAGCGCGCGGATGTCGTCGGCGGTGATGTCGGCGCCGTCCTCGGTGCGGAGCAGGTTCTCCAGCAGGATCTTCAGCGAGTAGGGCAGGCTCTCGACGTCGAGGCCGTCACCGGTGACGGCGGAGAGCCGGTAGATCTGGTAGCTCTCGTCGCCGACCTCGAGCGTCCCCAAGGCATTGAAGCTGTCCTGACTGGCCATCCGCCACATCTCCTCGATACGTCGACGTCTCCCACCCATCTTGCCGCCGTACGTCGCCGGGCGGGTAGGTGGGTAGATCTCTTGACGTCAAGATACATTGGCACCGCGGCCGACGCCAACCGTGGGGGTGGTTTCCGGCCAGGCGGAGGGATCAGCCCTGGGCCGCCTTCGAGACGTCGTCCCACTGCTCCCACGTCTTGATGCGCGAGGCGTAGTCGGCCGTCGCGATGCCGAGCGGGGCGGCTCCGAGGAAGATCCGCAGCGGGGGCTCGTCGGCGTCGACGACCTTCAGCACCGCGGCCGACGAGGCGGTCGGGTCGCCGGGGCCGGCGGAGTTGCGCGACTTGCGGTCCTGCTCGCTCCGCTGCGCGGAAGTCGTCGTACGCCGCGATCGGTGCGGACCGCTTGGCGGAGTCGCCCGCCCAGTCGGTGGCGAAGCCGCCCGGCTCGATGAGCGTGACGTGGATGCCGAAGCTCGGCGACCTCCTGCGCCAGCGCCTGGGAGAAGCCCTCGAGCGCCCACTTCGACGCGTGGTAGGCCCCGATCCCGGGGAAGGCCGTGATCCCGCCGATCGATGACACCTGGAGGATGTGGCCCGAGCCCTGCTGCGCGCAGGAACGGCAGGGCCGCCTGGGTCACCCACATCGCCCCGAAGACGTTGGTCTCCAGCTGGTCGCGGAACTCCTTCTCGCTCAGCTCCTCGACGAAGCCGAAGTGGCCGTAGCCCGCGTTGTTGACCACGACGTCGAGGCGACCGAAGTGCTCGTGCGCCTGCCGCACCGCCGCGAAGTCCGCCTCGCGATCGGTCACGTCGAGCGTGAGCGGCAGCAGCGCGTCGCCGTACTTCTCCGACGAGGTCGTCGAGGGTCGAGACGTCGCGTGCGGTCGCTGCCACCCGGTCGCCGCGCTCGAGGGCTGCGATCGTCCACTCGCGACCGAAGCCGCGGGAGGTGCCGGTGATGAACCAGGTCTTCTGTGTCATGCCTCCACGCTAGGGGCCGGTCCGAAACCCGCCTCACCCCGAGGGTGCTCCGGTCCAGCCCGGGCCCTAGACCGGCAGGCGCTCGCCGCGGGACTCGAGCAACCAGGCGGGCGCCGACAACCGCCAGGCCTCGAAGACGAGCTCGGCCAGCTCGTCGCGCTCGACCCCGTCGAGGTGGACGACCACCCAGCCGTAGCCGTAGGCGGTGAACTGGATCTCGAAGACCTCGGGCCGCTCGGCGACCAGAGCCCTCTGCTCGGCGATCGTCTGCTCGCAGGCCGATGGTGCAGGTCGGCTCCCACAGGTAGCCGAAGGTCCGGCCCTCGACCTCCAGCTTGGTGTAGCGGAGCGAGCTCGACCATGGTGGCATCGTCCAGCTGGCTCACGAGCTCGCGAGCGTCGCCGATGTCGCAAGGCATACGCCGAGCGTGCCACACCCCACCGACGTCACGTTCGTCGGTGGAAGGCGTACTCGCCGTCCCGCCGCCTTCGGAGGTCGAAGCGGGTGTCGTGGGCTCGGCGATGGTGGTGGCCGCACAACGGAAGGCCGTTGTCGAGGTCCGTGGGACCGCCGGCGGCCCACGAGAGTCGGTGATGATGGATCTCGCACCAGGCGAAGGGCCGTTGGCAGCCGGACACCGCACAGGTGTCGTGCACCAGGGCGAGTGCGCGTCGTTGGCTGCGCGAGTGGAGTCGCCGGGATCGACCGAGGTCGACGGGCATCGAGTCTCCGTCGAGAACCACGGGCACCAGCCCGGCGTTGCAGGCCAGCCGTCGAGCCTCACCGGCCGTGATCGCCACGCCGGTGTCGAGTCGGGCCGAGCCGAGACCACTGAGCAGGTCGTCGAGGTCGATCGTGACGAGCACCTCGCAGGCGGTGCCCCCATGCTCTCGGGTCGGGAGGTGCTCGATCAGCTCACACCACGCCGCTCCCTGCGTCTGGGTGATGTGAGCGCCCCAGTCGTGCCCGAGCGGCGGAGTCGTCCACCACGGGGTCGCCCCCTCGGTCGCGGGAGAGCCGACGCGGCGCGGCGAGCCGGTCGAGAGCCTGGGTGAGCAGCACGCCGTGGAGCTCGGGGATCCGGAACCTCCCGCTGAACGACCCGTCGCCGTTGTCGTGGAGAGCGAGGAAGGTCTCCGCCTCGGCGGTGCGGGTCTCACGCCCGAGCAGGATGGCTTCGTGACGGTCCGCCAGGTCGTGGTCGAGATGGGCGAACATGCGTCGTGCCGCCTGACGCAGTCGCTTGGCGTCCACCGGTCGCCCGGAGGGGGAATGGGCACCCCGCGCCTTGTCCACCAACCACTGCTCCGCCGCCACCAGCTGTTCCCGGGTCGCCTCGACGGGCGCCTGCTCGGCGGCATGGACGATCACGCGGACCTGTTCCCAGCGGAGATCGCCGGCCGCGAACGCCTCGCGGGTCACGGCGTACGTGTTTCGCAGCAGCTGCGCGAGCCGCAGCCCGCCCGCCGTCTGCTCGCGGGTACTTCCGGTCAGCCTGGCCAGCCACGCGTCGGTGCCCGTCTCCGCGGTCTCGTCCGCCACGCGGCGACGGTCGGCCTCCGCCGACAACGCGAGCCGCAACGCACCGGCTCGTGACTCCACCCGAGCCAGCTCGGTGATCGCCTCGCCCAGGGCGTCGTCGTCCAGGCACTCCGTCGACACCTGCCCCGCCCGCGTCAGGAGCCCGGCCGCCTCGGCCACCAGATCGGCCACTCGATCGGGCAGCGCCGGAGCCACCGGCGCGTGGTCGAGGAGAGCGTTACTCATACAGGTATGGTATCGAACCTCTGTTCGATCCGCACCGCGACACGGCAGCACTGTGGACAACGCCCGAGCGGTCGCCCGGGAACGGTCGAGGACATCGCCGAGCGCACCAAACCCACCGTTGACGCCGTGTTCGGGCATCAGACGCCGCCAACCGACGATGCCGAGGAGGCACGGACGGACGAGACGCGACGTCAGGATGCCCACTCCCCCACCGCTCAAGTGGTCATCCGTGGAACGAACGGGATGGGCAGGCTGCGCCCCTTGAGATCCCGGAGCGCACAACCCGATCCAGGCGTGCTGGCGGCGCAACACCATGGCTGATGGGGTGCGGCATTTCGCCCAGATTGGGCGCATGGCACGGGTCTCTTCGTCTGCGGCGTTTGCCGTCAGCCGGCTGAGCTCACGGCGCCCGGGCGCTGCCACCCGATGGCGTAGGGGATCCCCCGGCCGACCATGGCGAACGTGGCGCCGATGCGCTGCGGCCACGAGGGCTCGGCAATTGGAGCGGCCAGGTCGCGGACGTCGACGTAGTGTGACAGCACCTGTCCGATGCCCTCGAGGTCCAAGGGGATCTCGTGCATCGCGAGCTTGGAAGCCGCAGCGCCACCATCGCGGTAGAGCTCGTCGGAGACGAGCAGGTACTCCGGCACCTCGACCGGGTTCTTGAGGAGTCGGTGAACGTGGATGACGTCGAGGCCCACGATGCTCTTGCGATGCCTGATCGACTGGGTGGCGACCTCCCCGACGTGCGCGACGAACTTGAACGTCAAGTCGCTGGTCCTCTTGCAGCTTCCGCACGGGCACATGTTGAGCTCGATGAGCCGACGCTCCGCGTGAAAGGCGCCGTGCAAGGCGACCACCGCGTCGGTGACGACGTTCAGCGTCTCAGGGCCGTTCAGGCCAGCGGCGTCACGCGAGAGGAATGCGGCGTCGCCTTCGATGTCGATCAGGTCGAACCCCCGGGCGGCGTCGACGACCTTGTCGAGCATGCGAGTCGTCGCGGCCTCCGCATGACCGAGAATGCTGCGATGGAACTGCATGTAGTCCGTGTAACCGCCGATGTCGGCGATCAGCATCACCTCGCGGCGCGTCGGCATGCTGTGAACGTACAGCACGCGCCGCGTGCGGCATGCCTACTGCACGGCTCGACTGCGGAAACGCTCCAGCTCTGACACCGGCAGGCGCGTCCCCACGGCGTCGAGCACCGACATGAGATCGTTGGTGGTCCGACTGAGCCGCTCCGCCAGCACGAACGCGACATCGGCCACGATCGCAGTGGCCAGACGTTCATGCCGGGCGAGACGGTCCTGGAGGTCTTCCGCGCGCCACTTGATCATCCGCACCGGTGTGCTCGCCCTGGCGGTCGCGTTGCGGGTTGCGGACGGCACGAACATCGAAAGCTCCCCGACAACCGTCCCGGGGCCGAGCGTCGCCAGGACACGGCCCCGCTTCAGGATCTCGACATTCCCCTCGACGATCGAGGCGACGCCGTCCGCTGCGTCGCCCTCCTCGAACAATGTCGACCCCGCACCGGCATCGACCATGGCGATCTCTCGGTCGAGCTGTGCCATGTCCTCGTCCAAGACGAGCCGGAAAGGGCACACCGCTCGGATCGCTGCTGACCGCATCCGGTCACGATGGCAGGTGATCAGGCACCGCGCCAACCGCGGACCGTGGCATGCTGGCGGCTCGTGGATCGAGAAGCGGAGCTGGTCGAGAGAGCGTCATGGCTGCTGCGGCTTCCACTCCACACTCCCACCATCCCGGTCCATGATCACCGGACCGGGTGCACGCTGTGGTTGAAGCTCGAGTACCTTCTGCCGAGCGGATGCACGAAGGACCGGATGGCGACCGACATCGTCGCGCATGCCATCGAGTCCGGTGAGGTGGGTGCCTCCACCGTCGTCGTCGAGGCGTCGAGCGGGTCGACGTCGATCGCGTTGAGCATGGTCTGCGCCACCGTCGGCGTCCGGTTCCGGGCGTACATGCCGAAGACCGTCAGTGGCGAACGAGTCTTGATGATCCGTCGGCTCGGTGGCGAGGTGGTTCTCACCCCTGCCGAGCAGGGCATGGACGGAGCAGTCGCGGCGCTGGTCCGACACTCGACGACAGCAACCGATGTGTACCCCATTCGGCAGTTCGAGAACCAGCGCAACGTGCTCGCCCATCAAGGCACCACCGGACCTCAGCTCATCGAGCAGGTCGGCCTGCGGCTCGACGGCTTTGTCGCCGGTGTGGGCACCGGCGGCACCCTGATGGGAGTAGCGCAGGCGCTCCGGGAGCTCGGCCACGACACCGTGATCGCACAAGCGCTCCCGACGGCCACCGTCACTGCGGAGGGTGAACCCGTGGTCGTCGGTGGGATACCGGGTGTCGTCGAGGGCATGAGCCGGCTCCTCGATCCCGTGGCGGTCGGACTCGATGACCCCGTCAGGGTCCCGGAGCCTGAGGCAATGGCCACCGCGCGCGAGTTCGCCCGTCGCGGCCTGGCCATCGGCCCGTCGAGCGGGCTCAACATCGCCGCAGCGCGAAGGCTCGCCGAGCGCCTCGGCCCCGGCCACCATGTCGGCACGATCCTGCCGGACCGGATGGAGAGGTACTTCTCCACCGCGCTGTTCGACGACCTGGCCGCGGAGCTCTAGCGCGCTCGCGGACTCTGGAGCTAAACGTCCCCGCCCTCGTCATCGAGGAGCGACGTGCGGAGCTCTCGCTCCGGCAGGACCCGGATGAAGTACTCGACACCGAACATCTCCTGGAGGATGTGTCGCGGGAACAAGGTGGGATCGATCGGGTACTGCGTGCGATGCGCTGCGGTCGCTCGGATCTTGTGGTCGACGAAGTCGGAGACGTCGATACATGTGTCCACCCTGGCGTCGACGCGATCCCCTGTCGGAAGAGATCTGGTGTGCAGCAGCTGTGCCTGCACCCGGGACTCGTCGACGGTGATGGGCGCGGGTGTCGAGAACGTCAAGGTCGTGACGTCGTCGGTGGCGACCACGTGAGCGTTGCGGGCCCGACCCGTGGCAATCCCCTCTTCTCCGACGAACTGTCCCGCTCTCAGGACGTTCACCCGTCTCACGTTGCCGTCCACGTCCTCCCGGCGGATCTCGACCTGACCCGACAGGATGAGGTACATCGTCGTCGCGGCCTCTCCCTGCTCGATGAGGTAGGTGCCGGACGGGAACCACTCGACGTTGACGAAGTCGGCCGCGTACCCGAGCGCCGTCGTCTCTCTCGAGAAGACCGACATGGCATGGACGAAGTCCTTCGTCCCCTTGAAGCGGGTCGTCATCTCGACGACCCAGCCGGCCAGGCGATCGCGCAGCAACATCCTGCTGTGTGGCCGGTGGCAGTGGAACAGGCGGGTCGAGGAGGAGGATCGCCTCGAGTAGCAGGCTGCGGTGACCGCTGCCCCTACGGCGACGTGATCAGGATGGCCGGAGAATCCGTCCGGCCCGAACGTGATCACCACGTCGGGATCGAGCTCGCCGAGCAACTGAGACACCAACTCGACCAGAACCCGAGCGTCGATGTCTGACAGCTCACCGTCTGGATAGTCGAGGCATCTGGTCTCGGTCAGCCCGAGATGCGTGCCCGCAACGTGGAACTCGCTCTCCCTGGCCGCTGCCAACGTCGCGCGGGTCGCTGCGCCGGCGTCGCGGATCTGGCCGGCTCCCCCTTTGGTGAGCGAGACGACCCGCACCTCGGCCCCGGCACTCGCGTACTTTGCCAGCGTCCCGCCGGCACAGAGAGTTTCGTCGTCCGGGTGGGCGAAGACTGCCAGCACACGCGGGGGTCGCCGGCTGGGAGGGCTCAGTGGCACGTCGTGCAACACCGAGTCCAACTCATCGCTCCCCGTCCGGCCACATGTGCCTCAGCCATCTGTTCGAGGCCGCACCCTACCGCTTCGTCGACGCCGAGCTACGGGAGGACCGGGTCGGCCATGCCCTCTCAAGCTCGTCGAAGGGACAGCTGCGAGGCCGGGGGCGATACCGTCGCCGGGTGAAGGCTGGCCGGGCGCCTGGCAGGTGGAGCGATGCGGTGGGCGCGTTCACGAGCAATGCCCGCAATCCCGACCTCCGACGCGCTCAACTCAGCTTCCTGGCCGCGTGGACGGCCGAGTGGGCCTTCACCGTCGGACTCGGGATCGTGGCGTTCCGCGACGGCGGCGCCACTGCCGTGGGACTGGTCGGCTTTCTTCGCATGGTGCCGTCGGCCGTCCTGGCGCCGCTCCTGTCTCCCATGGCCGACCGCGGACGCCGGGAGCGGGTGTTGATCCTGGTCTCGCTGCTGCGGGGCCTGGTCACGGGCGCAGCGGCGGTGGTGGTTGGTGTGGGTGGACCGACGTCGGTCGTCTATGGCCTGGCGGTTGTGTCGACCATCGCTGCCACTCTCTTCCGCCCCGCCCACTCGGCTCTTCTCCCGTCACTGTGCCGCAGTGGCTACGAGCTCGCCAGCGCCAACGTGGTCCGGGGGTTGCTGGATTCCGCTGCCACCCTCGCGGGTCCACTGATCGCAGCGGTCCTCCTAGAGCTCACCGGCGTGAGCGTGGTGTTCGCCGCAGCAGCGGGCGCCTCGTTGATGGCTGCGGTTCTCCTGGTCCGGCTGCGGTACGACGCCCCGCCGCGGCCCTCGGCCCCGAAGGAGAGCAACCTCGTTGACGATGCGGTCGAGGGGATCCGTGCCGTCAGTCGGGACGCCGATCTCGCTCTGATCATTGCCTTGGCGGCCGCACAGTCACTCACGCGGGGAGCCCTCACTGTTCTCACGGTGGTGGTCGCCATCGACCTGCTCGGCACCGGCGAACCCGGCGTAGGTGTCCTGACCGCGGCGATCGGAGCAGGGGCCGTCTTGGGATCGCTCGGGGCATCGTTGCTGGTGGGGACCCAGCGCCTGGGAACGTGGTTCGCCGTCGGGGTGGTGCTGTGGGGTCTGCCGGTCACTCTGATGGGGGTCGTTCCATACCGGCTCGCTGCTGTGGGCTTGCTCGCCTGCGTGGGGGTCGGGAACGCGCTGATCGATCTCAGTGGCTTCACGCTGCTGGCCCGTCTGGCCTCGGATGCGGTGCTGGCGCGGGTCTTCGGGGTGCTCGAGAGCATGGTGGCCCTGTCCATCGGGCTCGGTGCGTTGGCTGCCTCGCTGACCGTTGACTGGATCGGCATACGTCCAACCCTCGTCGTGGTGGGTCTGCTGTGTCCGGTGAGCGCAGTCGTGTGCTGGCGGCGGCTTCGTCGGATGGACCGGTCCATCGGTGTGCGCGACCGCGACATCACACTGTTGCGAATGGTTGCGATGCTGCATCCGCTGCCCCTGCCCTCCATAGAGCAGCTTGCCCGCGGACTCGAACCGGTCGACGTCTCGGCAGGTCAAGTCGTCTTCACGCAGGGCGAGGCCGGTGACCGCTATTACGTGATCGAGTCGGGCGAGGCCGAGGTGGTCAGGGATGGAAGGATCGTGGCCACCCTCCTGCGCGGGAAAGGCTTCGGAGAGATCGCCCTGCTCCGGCGCACCGGCCGACGGGCCACTGTGCGAGCCGTCAGCGATCTCCGGCTGAAGGCGCTGCGTTCGGACCACTTCCTGCCAGTGGTGCTCGGCTACACGCCGAGCGCCCGAGTGGCAGAAGTGGGGATCGACTCCATGCTCAACGGGTTGTCGCCGAACTCGGACAACGAGCAGCCGCCCGCGCCGTAGCGCTCGGGTCGCGCTCATGGGCAGGGTCCGCCTGCCCTCTGAGGCCACCTCCCTGATCTCCGAGATCGGTGGTCACCCCGAGTGTCAAGACCGTCGTCCAGCCACTGCAGGATTGGCGGAGGCCACATCACCGCAGGTCAGAGCCGGTTTTCTCCAGCAGCGCGACGCACTCGATGTGGTGGGTCATCGGGAACAGGTCGAAGGCGCGGAGCTCTCGCAGGGTGTAGCCGAGCTCGGCGAAGATCGCGAGGTCGCGGGCGAGGGAGGCGGGGTCGCACGCGACGTAGGCGACGGCCCGCGGGGCGCGGTCGACGATCTGCTCCACGACGGCTCGGCGGGCACCCTCCCGGGGAGGGTCGAGGACGACGAGGTCGAACGGCTCGTCGTACGCCGAGCGCAGCACCCGCTCCACCGGTCCGTGCTCGACGCGGACGCCCGTGGGCAGGTTCGTCCGGGCGTCCTGGCAGGCCACGCGCGACCCCTCGACGGCGACCACCCGCCCCTCGGAACCGACCGCGTCGGCGAGGAACGCGGTGAACAGCCCCACACCTGCGTACAGGTCCAGCACGCGCTCCCCCGCCTCCGGACGCAGCATCCCGAGGACGGTCTCGACCAGCACCCGCGGCGCCTCGACGTGGGACTGCCAGAAGCCGTCGGGCGCGACGGCGAAGTCGTGGCTGCCGTACGCCGTCGCCACGGTCTCGTGGGGTGGCTGCGAGACGCTCGCCGACACTCGCTCCTCGACCACCGGAGGAGACGCGTCGATCAGGCAGTCCTCGACGAGCACCACCTCGTCCGACCGGTGGGCGTGCAGTCCGCGGCCCCCGTCCGGCAGGGCGACGTACTGCATCCGGGTGCGCCAGCGCAGTGTCGGCGGCACCTCCTCGACGACGATCGGCAGGTCGAGCCCCGCGAGGCGCTGCAGCTGCTCGCGGACGACGGTCGCCTTCCACGCGCGCTGGGCGCCCACCTCGACGTGCTGGAGGTCGCAGCCTCCGCACGCGCCCGGACCGGCGTAGGGGCACGGCGCCGGCACCCGGTCGGCCGATGCGGCCAGCACCGTGACGGCGTCGCCGCGCCAGAAGCTGTCGCCGTCGCTGCCCTCGGTGATCTCCACGACGACCCGCTCCCCCGGCAGGGCGTGGCGCACGAAGACGACGCGGTCACGGCCGGGCTCGTCGGTGGGGACGCGGGCGACGCAGTGACCGCCGTGGGCGATCGGGCCGACCTCGACCTCGTACCGCTCCCCGACCCGCGAGGCGCCACGGGCGGCGCGCTCGCGCGGGCGTCGTGAGGTGCGTGAGCGGCCACGACTCACGGGCACACGCTCATCGGGGCACCTGGCGGTCGTCGTCGGGCGGGCGGCGGATCGCCCCGCGCCGCAGGTCGCCGGCCTTCACGCGCGCCAGCTCGCGCTCCTCACGAGCGCGGGCGATCTGCGACGACTGGAGCTGGTAGGGCACCGAGGTGACCATGACGCCGGGCGTGAAGAGCAGGCGACCCTTGAGCCGCAGGGCGGTCTGGTTGTGGAGCAGCTGCTCCCACCAACGCCCGACGACGTACTCCGGGATGTAGACCGCGACAACGCCACGCGGGTTCGCGGTCCGGATCTGGGTGGCGTAGTCGATGATCGGCCGCACGATCTCGCGGTACGGCGAGTAGAGGACCTTGAGGGGTACGCCGAGGTTGCGCTCGTCCCACTCGCGGACCAGTGCCTTGGTCGACTTGTCGTCGGAGCCGACGTACACCGCCTCGAGGACGTTGGGCCGCGAGGCCTTGGCGTAGGCCAGTGCGCGCAGCGTCGGCTTGTGGAGCTTCGAGACCAGCACGATCGCGTGCACCTTGGTCGGGAGCACCCGGTCCTCTTCGTCCGCGGCGAGCTCGCGGGTCACGTTGTCGTAGTGGCGGCGGATGCTCTTCATCAGCACGAAGAAGACGCACATCGCGAGGATCGCGATCCAGGCGCCGGCGAGGAACTTGGTGAGCAGCACGATCACGAACACGATCGCGGTCAGCCCGAGACCGAAGGTGTTGATCCCGCGGGAGCGCATCATGTGCCGGCGGACGGCCGGATCGGTCTCGGTCTTCAGAAGTCGGGTCCAGTGCCGGATCATCCCGAGCTGGCTCAGGTTGAAGGAGACGAACACGCCCACGATGTAGAGCTGGATCAGCCGCGTCGTCTGGGCATCGAAGGCCACGATCAGGACCACCGCGAAGCCGGCCAGCACGATGATCCCGTTGCTGTAGGCGAGCCGGTCGCCGCGCGAGCCGAGGGCCCGGGGCATGAAGCCGTCGCGGGCCAGGATCGAGCCGAGCACCGGGAACCCGTTGAAGGCCGTGTTCGCGGCCAGGACCAGGATGATCCCCGTCATCGCGAGCACGAAGTAGTAGCCGGGCGTGAAGTTGTCGAACACCGCCTTGGACAGCTGCGCCATCACCGTCGGCTGGTCGTACCCCGGAGCCATCGGTTTGCCGTCCGGCCCCAGCAGGCGGTCGACGTTGTCGACGTACTTCAGGCCCATCCTGTTGGCCAGCACGATGATGCTCAGCAGCATGGTGATCGCGATGGTCCCCAGCAGGAGCAGGGTGGTCGCGGCGTTCTTGCTCTTCGGCTTGCGGAACGCCGGCACGCCGTTCGAGATGGCCTCGACCCCGGTGAGAGCCGCGCTGCCGGACGAGAAGGCGCGCGCCAGCAGGAAGACCAGCGCCAGCCCGGTGAGGTTGCCGTCCGCCGGATAGCCCGGGGCCGGGATGATCGTGTCGTGGGCGCTCTCCACCTGCGGGAGGGTGCCGAGAGCGCCGCGGACGGCGCCGAAGAGCGCCATCCCGATCACGCCGATCATGAACCCGTACGTCGGCAGCGCGAAGAACGCGCCGGACTCCCGCACTCCTCGCAGGTTGAGGGCGGCGAGCAGCACCACGAGTACGACGGCCACGGGCGCCTCGTGCCTGGACACCCAGGGGATCGCCGATCCGGCATTCTGGACGCCGGAGGAGATCGAGACCGCGACGGTGAGCACGTAGTCGACGAGGAGCGCCGCGGCCACCGTGACCCCGGCGTTGGCACCGAGGTTGACCGAGGCGACCTCGTAGTCCCCGCCCCCGCTGGGATAGGCATGGACGGTCTGCCGGTACGACGCGACGACGGTGAGCATCACGACGGCGACGGCGATGCCGATCTTCCACGACCAGACGTACGCCGAGGCGCCGGCGAGCGACAAGGTCAGGAAGATCTCATCGGGTGCGTAGGCCACCGAGGAGAGCGCGTCACTGGCGAAGACCGGCAGCGCGATCCGCTTGGGCAACAGGGTCTCCCCGAGCTGGGAGCTTCTGAGCTTCCGGCCCAGGAGGATC
The DNA here is from genome assembly GCA_963761515.1 of uncultured Actinomycetota bacterium. Lineage (GTDB taxonomy): Bacteria > Actinomycetota > Actinomycetes > Propionibacteriales > Nocardioidaceae > Nocardioides. Next base: position 17,239 of record CAVXHO010000030.1, on the reverse strand, counting down.
CGCTTGGAGACGTCACCTGCACCCACGAGCGAACAGGATACGGTTTGCCCGTGCACGTGGTGATCATGGGATGTGGCCGGGTCGGATCGACCCTCGCGCGCAGTCTCGAGGAGCGCAACCACACGGTCTCCGTGATCGACAGCGAGCCCGACAGCTTCCGGAGGCTGGGGCCCGGGTTCAACGGGGACAAAGTCACCGGATACGGCTTCGACCAGGAGGTCCTGGAGAAGGCCGGCATCCGTCGGGCGGACGCCTTCGCGGCCGTCTCGAGTGGCGACAACTCCAACATCATCGCCGCGCGTGTCGCGCGCGAGACGTTCGGGATCGACCACGTCGTGGCGCGCATCTACGACCCCGGCCGGGCCGAGGTCTACCAGCGACTCGGCATCACCACCGTGGCGACGGTGAAGTGGACCGCCGACCAGGTGCTCCGTCGTCTGCTGCCGGCCGGCGCCGAGCCCGACTTCCGTGACCCGTCCGGCACGATCCGGGTCGACCAGGTGCCCGCACCCACGGCGTGGGTCGGCCAACGCACCGTCGACTTCCAGATGGCGACCCGCTCCCGCATCGCGTGGATCGACCGTCTCGGCGAGGGCATGCTCACCACCAAGGACAGCGTGATCCAGGAGGGCGACCTCCTGCACCTCGTGATGCGCGAGGAGAGCGCGGCCGAGGCCTACCAGGTGATCCACGACGGGCCGGAGGAAGGCTGATGAGGGTTGCCATCGCAGGGGCCGGGGCGGTCGGGCGGTCGATCGCCCGCGAGCTGATCACCAACGGCCACCAGGTCCTGCTCATCGACAAGGACCCCGGCTCGATCAAGCCCGAGCGGGTGCCCGACGCGGAGTGGCTGCTGGCCGACTCGTGCGAGCTCTCGTCGCTGGAGGAGGCCCATCTCGACCAGTGCGACGTGGTGATCGCGGCGACGGGCGACGACAAGGCCAACCTCGTGACCTCGCTGCTGGCCAAGACCGAGTTCGCCGTGCCCCGCACCGTCGGCCGGGTCAACCACCCCAACAACGAGTGGCTGTTCACCGAGGCGTGGGGGGTCGACGTCAACGTGTCGACCCCACGGATCATGTCCGCCCTGGTCGAGGAGGCCGTCACGGTCGGCGACCTGGTGCGGCTCTTCACCTTCCGCCAGGGCCAGGCCAACCTGGTCGAGCTCACCCTGCCCGAGGACTCGCCGTACGTCGGGAAGCCGTCGGGCCTGATCCCCTTCCCCGAGAACGCCGCGCTGGTGACGATCCTGCGCGACGGCCAGGTCTACCCGCCCGACGGCGAACAGCCGATCGAGGCCGGCGACGAGCTGCTCTTCGTGGCGGGTGCCGACGTCGAGTCGGAGCTGGAGGAGCTGCTCAGCCCGGATCGACAGCGGGAGTGACCACGCCGCTCTCGAGCGGCGTGTGGTTGCGCCCGAGCAGCCACGACATGGCCCCCAACGCAGCCAGCTGGAGCGGCCAGCCCATGGCCACCTTCAGCACGCCGAGGGTCGCCACGGCGGTGTCGGCCGAGATGCTGCCGGAGTGGCCGCCCAGCCAGATCGGACCCTGCACGATCGCCCGGATCGCGCACGGCAGCACCAGCAGCCAGGTCAGCTGGGAGCAGAGCCTGACGATCTGACGGTCCTTGTGCCACGCCGTCGGGTCGCCGGTCACGCTGCCGATCATGAAGCCCACGAGGGGCCAGCCGATCAGGCAGGTCAGCCCGAAGACGACGGCGTACCCCGCGTTGTAGAGGAGTCCGGGCAGGAAGTAGGCCAGCGCCTGGTCGTCCGCACTGCCTCCGCGGCTCGCCGAGAGGTGGACGAAGAACCAGCCGATCCCGATGCCCACCATGGCGTTCACCACGAACTTGATCGTCGAGCGCTGGACGAGCCGCACCACGAGCTCGGCCACGGCGACCACGACGCTGGCCCCGAGGGCGACGGTCAGGTTGCGGGTCGTCAGCCAGAGCGCGGTGAAGACGAGGGTCGGCACGGCCGCCTCGACCATCCCGCGACGGCCACCGAGTGCCTGGCCGAGCTGCTGACGCACCAGCGACTCCACCGTGTGCGTGGTTGCCTCGGTGGTCGCCTGGGAAGGGGGCGTCGTGGGATCGGGAGTCATCAGGCGGTCAGGGCAGCAGCTGGTAGCGCGGGTTGTAGATGACCCGGTCGCCGCCGTGCCGGCCGATCCGTCCCTCGACCTCCAGCGAACGGCCGGGCGAGATGGCGGCGATCTCGCGCCGCCCGAGCCAGACCAGCATCAGCGAGTCGGAGCCGTCGAACAGCTCGGCCTCGAGCGCAGGGACGCCGCCCCGCGGCCGGAGCGTGACCGTCTTCAGCGTGCCACGCAGGCGCACCGGCGACCGGTCCTGGCAGTCGGCGATGAGGTTGCAGTCACCCTTGCGCGTCGTCTCACGCAGCTCGCGCGCGTGCATGTCGTCGGCGTTCGCCCACTTGCTGATGGTGCGGCGCAGCTTGCTCTTCTCGCCCATGCCTCCAGCGTACGTCGTGACCTCGTCATGCCCTTACTCGACGAGGCCGGCCGCAGGGCTACACGCGCTGTGCGTCGTCGGGGAGGGTGAGCGGCAACGCGTCACCGACCGGCATCGCGTGGCTGCCGCGGTGGACGACGACGGCGGCGAGGGCGTCCTCCCAGAACGCGGCGTCGTCGGGCTGGACCGCGGGGAGGCCGAGGAACGTCGCGCGCAGGAGCCAGCGAGCACCGTTGACACCCACGATCCGCGACGGCTGCATCGCCGTGCTGCCGTCGGGCATCACGACCTGCATCTGGCAGACCAGCTCGACGCCCCAGCGACCCTCGCGCTCCGTGGCCGTGCCGCCGTGCTGAGAGACGTCGGCCGCGATCTGGGGCCGGACCTCGCTCCAGAGGTCGCCGCCACGAGGTGCCGCGAAGGCACGGAGCTCGAGGGCCCCCTCGTCGCCGGTGAGCATCGCGGACTGCACCTCGCCGGTCTGCTCGTCGACCTGGAGGCGCAGCTCCGTGCCCTCGGTCGGAGCCACGCGGAGCGACCCGAGGTCGATCCGCTCGACCCCGTCGTCGTCGACGTCGTCGGCGTCCCAGGGTCCTTGGACGGGACCGTCGGCAGCGGCCTCCTCGGCCGCGTCGTCGACCTGGTCGTCGTCGAGCGCGTCGGGCTCGACCGACTCCGAGCGGGACCTGCGGCGGAACATCAGTACGTCTCCTGTGAACGAGCGACGGCGCGGACGGCAGGAATCCTGCTCACGCGCCGGGAGCTGGGCTCTCGACTCCGGTTGAACCGTAACCCCCGGCGCCCCGAACCGACTCCGGCAGGGCGTCGACCTCGGTGAAGACCGCACGCTCGAAGCGCTGCACCACCAGCTGCGCGATCCGGTCACCACGCCGGAGCTCGACCGGCTGGGTGCGGTCGTGGTTGACCAGCAGCACCTTGATCTCGCCGCGGTACCCGGCGTCGATGGTGCCCGGGGTGTTCACGATGGACAGACCGTGGCGCGCTGCCAGGCCCGAGCGCGGATGGACCAGCGCGACGTGTCCCACGGGGAGGGCGAGGGCGATCCCGGTCGGGACGAGCGCTCGCTCTCCGGGGGCGAGGGTGAGGTCGACCGTCGACATCAGGTCGGCACCGGCGTCGCCGGGATGGGCGTACGACGGGAGCGGCAGGCCGGGGTCGAGCCGGACGACGGCGACGGGCAGGCCGAGCCCGGTGCTGGCCTCGGGTGCGGGATCTGGCACGGGCCGGACCCTACCGCTGCGCGAGCGATCCGGGTCGGAGCGCAGTCGAGCCGGGTGACGGGTCTCGGGACCCGGGATGGTTGGCTGTGCCCGTGTCACAGAGCCCCACGCCCCCGAGCTTCCACGAGCGGTTGAGCGTGCCGCTGCGGTGGTGGGTCCAGGGCACGATGTTGGTGGCGACCTTCTGGCTGGCGTTCGTGGTGGCGACCCCGGCAGCGGTCGCGTGGACAGCGACCGTGGTGCTGCTGCTGGGCATGACGCTGCTCTTCCTTGTCTATGGTTCGCCGCGGGTCGAGGTCGAGGACGGCTGGCTGCGCGCGGGCCGGGCCCGGATCCCCGGTGAGTTCCTCGGCGGCGCGGAGCCGCTGGACCCGTCGGCGACCCGCCGGGTGGCTGGTCCCGAGGCCGACGCCCGCGCCTACCTGCTGCTCCGCCCCTATCTCAAGCGCACCGTGCGGGTGACCGTGTGCGACGACCGCGACCCCGCGCCGTACTGGCTGGTCAGCAGCCGTCGCCCCGAGCAGCTCGCGGCCGCCGTCACCGCGATCTCGACGGCCCGCTGACGCTGGCCCCTCCGGGTGGGCTGGAGCGCCCGGCCTCGCGATAACCTGCCCCCATGGCTGACTCCGGCTCCTCCAGCAGGCTCTGGACCGTCTTCTCGCTCGTCTCCGCCCTGATCGGCGCGGCCGTGGCCAAGAAGGCGCTCGACACGGGCTGGAAGGCCGCGACCGGCAAGAAGCCCCCGGAGAACCCCGCCGACCCCGACGTCGCGATGGGCGAGGCGGTTGCGTGGGCCGTGGTCAGCGGCACGTTCGTGGCCCTGGCCCGGATGCTCGCCCAGCGGCGGGCGGCGGACTACTACGCCCGCTCCGCCGGGCACCTGCCACCCCAGCTGCAGAAGGACTAAGCGGGGAGTCCTCGTCGCCGTGGTCTCGACAAGCTCGACCGCCGGCCAGGGGTCGACCGAAGGGGATACCGCTGGTTGAGGAGGTCGCTCTGCGACCGTCTCGAAACCCGGTGACAGGCCTGCGAACCTTCCCTGTGGTCTCCGACAGGCTCGACCGACGGCACGGGCCGGCATACGAGAGAGCCCGCCCGGTTTCCCGGGCGGGCTCTGGGTGATCTCAGGTCGAGCGCGGGCGCGCGCTCGTGGGCTCAGGCGCAGTCGCGGCAGATCAGCCGCTTGGCGTCGGCGAGCTGGCTGCGGTGATGCACCAGGAAACAGCTCATGCAGGTGAACTCGTCCTCCTGGCGGGGCATCACCTCAACGGCGAGCTCCTCGTGGGACAGGTCGGCACCCGGCAGCTCGAAGGACTCTGCGGCCTCGGCCTCGTCCTCGTCGACCTTGCCGGAGTTCTTGTCGTGCCGACGCGCCTTGAGCTCTTCGATGCTCTCTTCGGACTGGTCTTCCTCGTTCTTGCGAGGGGCGTCGTAGTCGGTGGCCATGCTGTGTTTTCTCTCTCCCCATCCGCGCCCCGGTGACCCCCGTGGTGAGGTCGTGGCGCCGTTCCGTCAGCGCCGCAGATTGTGCACTATGCCCGTCCGGACTGCACCCCCTGGAACGCCGTGTCTCATGAACAGAAGGTGAGGGGTGGCTATTCCCCTGCGTCGGCCCCTGCTCCCGGCGCCTGGTTCGGGCCTTCGCCCTCCACGAAACCGGCGTCGGCGACCACCGCCCGGAACTCCGCGAATCCGTCGTCAGGAGCGCAGATCAGGAGGCGCTTCCCGCCCGGTGACCGGGTCACCTCGAGGGTCCCACCGGCCTCAGCAACGAGCAGTCCGGCGGCGGCGTGGTCCCAGATGTGGGCGCCCTCCTCGACGTAGGCGTCGAGGTGCCCGGCCGCCACCGCGCAGATGTCGAGGGCACACGAGCCGAGCCGCCGGATGTCGCGGATCCGGGGCAGCATCCGGGCCAGGTAGCCGGCCTGGCGGGTGCGCGCCGGCTGCTCGTAGCTGAACCCGGTGCCGACGAGCCGCTCCCCCAGGGGTACGGCGGGACGGGGCCGCACCGGCTCTCCGTTGCAGGTCGCCCCGCCACCGCGAGTCGCGGCGTACTCGAGGCCGAGGACGGGAGCCAGCACGACGCCCGCGACGACCTCGCCGTCGACCTCGGCGGCGATGCTGACCGCGAAGTGGGGCAGCCCGTAGAGGTAGTTCACGGTGCCGTCGATCGGGTCGACGATCCAGATCACCCCGCTGGTGCCGGCACGCTCGCTGCCCTCCTCGCCGACGATGCCGTCGTCCGGCCGCGCGCCCAGCAGCCGGTCGAGGACCAGCACCTCACTGGCTCGGTCGGCCTCGGTGACGATGTCGATCGGGCTGGACTTCGTGCCCGCCACCTCGACACCTTCGCTGCGCAGCCGGACGATCAGGTCGCCCGCTTCGCGTGCCGTGGTGAGGGCGAGGTCGAGCAGCTCCCCCGCTGCCGGAGCCGTCACGCGCCGACACCGGAGAGACCCGGGGGCAGCTCACCCGGTGGCAGCTGGCTGAGGGCCGGCAGTGGAGCGCGCGGGTTGGGGCAGCAGTCCGCGGCGCACCGGTCCCACGCCGCCGGGGTGCCGCCGACGGCGGCCCGCTCAGTGGTCTCGCCACGCTCGACGGCGGCCCGCTCGACGAGCAGGTCGCGCACCATCGCGACGAACCGCGCGTCGCTGCCTGACGTCGCGACGCGCACCGCGTCGATGCCCAGCCGCTCGGCGGTCGCCATCGCCTCGGTGTCGAGGTCGTAGACGACCTCCATGTGGTCGGAGACGAAGCCGATCGGGACCAGCACGACCGAGCGCACCCCCTCGGTCGCCGACCGCTCGAGGTAGTCGTTGACGTCGGGCGCCAGCCACGGCACCTGGGGTGGTCCGGATCGCGAGCAGAAGACCAGGTGGTGGTCGTGCCGACGTCCGGTGAGCTCGGCGACCCGTCCGGTGACGTACGCCGCGGCGTCCAGGTGCTGGTCGAGGTAGGCACCCCCGAGCGGCCCGCTGCCGTCGTTCATCGACATCGGCACCGAGTGGGTGACGAAGACGAGGCGTGCGTCCTGACGGTCGGCCCCGGGCTCGGTCAGGGCTGCGACGACGGCGTCGACGACCGGGGCGAGGAAGCCGGGGTGGTTGAAGTAGAGCCGGAGCTTGTCCAGCCGGGGGCCCTCGTCGACCGCGGCGGCCGCGAGGTCCTCGCGGTACTGCCGGCACGAGGAGTACGACGAGTACGCGCTGGTCGTGAAGCAGGCCACCCGGCTCACGCCGTCGGCCCGCATCTCGGCGACGGCGTCGCTGAGATAGGGATCCCAGTTCCGGTTGCCCCAGTAGACCGGCAGGTCGATCCCGTGCGCGGACAGGTCGTCGCGGATCGCGGCGAGCAGAGTGCGGTTCAGGTCGTTGATCGGCGATCTCCCGCCGAAGAGGGAGTAGTGCTCCCCCACCTCCGCGAGCCGGTCGCGCGGGATACCGCGTCCGCGGGTCACGTTCTCGAGGAACGGCACCACGTCCTCCGGGCGCTCCGGACCTCCGAACGAGACCAGCAGCAGGGCGTCGTACGGCGCGACCTCGGCTCCGCTCATGAGCCCATGGTGCCCTACGCTCACAGGCATATGTTCACCCGCTATGGCGCCGTGCTGGCCCGCCCCGGCGCCCTACGGTTCAGCGCCAGCGCGATGCTCGCGCGGCTCCCGATCTCGATCGACACCCTCGGCATCGTGCTGCTCGTCACGGGCCTCGGTCGGTCCTACGCCCTGGCCGGGGCACTGACCGCGGCGTACACCATCGCCAACGGCCTGATGGCCATCGTGCAGGGTCGATTGCTCGACCGGTTGGGGCAGGCGCGGGTCCTCCCCGTGGTCGCGTCGGTCTTCGGGGTCGCGATCGTGGTGCTCGTGGCCAGCCTGGAGTCGGGGTGGCCGGAACCGGTGGCGTTCGTGGCCGCCGCGCTGGCCGGGGCGGCGTACCCACCGATCGGCTCGTGCGTGCGCGCCCGCTGGTCCTACGTGCTCGCCGGTGAGGCGAACGACATCCAGACCGCCTACGCCCTGGAGTCGGTGATCGACGAGGCGATCTTCATCATCGGCCCGACCGTGGCCACCGTGCTCGCCACCACCTGGCACGCCTGGGCCGGTCTCGGGCTCGCGCTGGTCACGGGCGTCGGCGGGTCGTTCTACCTCGCGGCCCAGCGGGGCACCCAGCCGGACCCGCAGCCGCGAGGCCGGGCGGCGGCAGCCCGGCCGCCGATGCCGTGGCGGTGGGTGGTGCCCCTGGCCGTGGTCTGCTTCGCGCTCGGCGCGATGTTCGCGTCCGCCGAGGTGGCCACGGTCGCCTTCTCCGGTGAGCAGGGCGCGAAGAGCTACGCCGGGGTGCTGCTCGCCTGCTGGGCCCTCGGCAGCATGCTCGCCGGACTCGTGACCGGCACCCTCCAGTGGAGAAGGCCGCCGGTGTTCCGGGTCCAGGTGGGCAGCTTCATCCTGGCCCTGGTGATGCTGCCGATCACGCTGGTGGGCTCGATGGTCGTGATGGGCCTGGCGCTCTTCGTCGCCGGCCTCGCCATCGCCCCGACGCTGATCGCGTCGATGTCCGCCACCGAGCAGATGGTGCCCGGCTCCCGCCTCACGGAGGGCATCGCGATCATGCACACCGGCATCGCCGCGGGGCTCGCGCCGGGCGCCGCCCTCGCCGGCGTCGTGATCGACGCCCACGGAGCCAGTGCGGCGTACCTCGTCGCCTTCGCCGCAGGAGTCGTCGCCGCCCTCGCCGGACTGACCCTCGGCTCGCCACCGGTCGCCCACCACGAGTCGATCAACACCTCCACCGGCAGCGTGATCCCCTAGCGGCGGCTGGCCCTAGGCTCGTCGCGTGCACTGGCAGAACTGGGCCGGCCTCGAGTCGGCGGAACCCCGCACGGTCGTCACTCCCGCATCGGTGGACGCCGTCGTCGAGGCCGTGTCGGCCGCCCGGAGCGACGGGTCGACGGTGAAGATGGTCGGCAGCGGCCACAGCTTCACCGCCATCTCCGCCCCTCGCGACGCGATGCTGAAGCCCCAGGGCATGAGCGGGATCGTCGGGGTCGACCGCGACGCGATGACCGTCACGGCGTACGCCGGCACGCAGCTGAAGGTGCTCAACGCCGAGCTGGAACGGCTCGGCCTCTCGCTGCACAACATGGGCGACATCGCCGAGCAGACCTTGGCCGGGGCCGTCTCGACCGGCACCCACGGCACGGGTGGCGTCGCCGCCGGGCTCGCGGCGCAGCTCGCCGGGCTCCAGCTGGTGACCGGCACCGGCGAGGTCGTCGATGCGACGCGGGAGCAGAACCCCGACGTCTTCGAGATCGCCCGCGTGGGTCTCGGCGCGTTGGGCATCCTGACCACGGTGACCTTCGCGGTCGAGCCGCTCTTCCTCCTTCGGGCCGTGGAGCAGCCGATGTCGTGGGACGAGGCCCTCGGGTCCTTCGACGACATGGTCGCGGAGAGCGACCACTGCGACATGTACTGGTTCCCCCACACCGACCGGCTGCTCACCAAGCGCAACACCCGGCTCACAGCCGACGTGTCCGAGGCCGAGCCGGTCTCACGGATCCGCGGCTGGGTCGACGACGAGCTGCTGTCGAACACCGTCTTCGGGGTCCTGACCGCGGGCGCGAACCGGGTGCCCGGCGTGATCCCGCGGATGAACCAGGTGTCGGCGCGGGTGCTCTCACCGCGCACCTACAGCGACGTCGCCCACCAGGTCTTCACCTCGCCACGGCGGGTGGTCTTCCGCGAGATGGAGTACGCCGTCCCGCGCGAGGCGGGGCTCGACGCTCTGCGCGAGGCACGCCGCGTCATCGACGCCTCCGACTGGAGGATCAGCTTCCCGGTCGAGATCCGGGTCGCCCCGGCCGACGACGTCCCGCTGTCCACGGCGTACGGACGGGACTCCTTCTACCTCGCCTTCCACACCCACCACCGCTCCGACTGGCGCACGCACGCCGAGTACACCGCGGCGATGGAACGGGTGATGCGCGACCACGACGGCCGGCCCCACTGGGGCAAGCTGCACTCCCGGACGGCGGCCGACCTGGCGCCGGCGTACCCGCGCTTCGACGACTTCCTCGCGCTGCGCGACCGGCTCGACCCCGATCGGGTCTTCGCCAACGGCTACCTCGAACGGGTGCTGGGCGCCTGACGCCGGACCCCTCTTCCGTGCTCTCGACGGCGCCGTTTCAGGTACGGGGCGCGCCGTGGCGGGAGCCGGGCCGGACGGTCGCGCTGGCGTAGGCTCGGCCGCACCGGAGCAGGAACGGGCAGGAGCGGAAACGGGAGCGGATCGGCCATGGTGCACCTCAGGCTCACCGGGGTGAGCCAGGACGGCCGGACGTTGTCGTTCGCCAGCGACGCCGGGGTGGAGTTCACCGTCGACGTCGACGACCGGCTCCGGGCCGCCATCAGTTCGGGCGGCGACCAGGCACGGCTCGCCCAGTTGGAGATGCAGATGGACTCAACGCTTCGCCCGCGCGACATCCAGTCGCGGATCCGCTCCGGGGAGACCCCGGAGTCGGTCGCCCAGGTCGCGGGCACGTCCGTCGACAAGGTGATGCCGTACGCCGCTCCGGTGCTGGCCGAGCGCGCCCACGTGGCGCAGCGGGCGCAGCGCGCCTCGCTCCGTCGCCGTCCCGCCGAGGGCGGTGGCGCCGGTGCGCGGACCCTCGGCGAGGTCGTCGGCAGCCACCTGCGCGGCCGCAACGTCGACCCCGACACCGTCGCGTGGGACGCCTGGCGGCGGGAGGACGGCCGGTGGACCCTGACCGGCTCCTACACGACCGGCGACCGGGTCGGCGCGGCCCACTTCTCCTTCGACGCCCCCGGCAACTACGTCGTCGCCGATGACGACGACGCGCACTGGCTCCTCGGCGAGGTGTCCGACGCAGCCGAGGTCGACCCGGCCGAGACCGCCGGCCCCGAGGCCACCCGCGACGACCTGTCGACGGCGCGCCGACGCCGGCTGTCCGCCGTACCTCCCGAGGAGCTGCCGCTCGGCGAGGACGCCCTCGAGCTCGTCAGCGAGGCACCCCACGACGAGGCACCGCCCGCCCGGCCGGATGAGAACGCCGCCCTCGGCGCCGAGGTGCCGCTCGAGGCCTTCCTCGACGAGCCGCGCGCCGACGACACGAGCACCACCCCCGCCGTCACCGACTCCGACGCAGACGAGGCCGCCGACCCGGTCGACCACGACCACCCCCACGAGCCGCCCTCCCGCAAGCCGGTCAAGAAGACCCGCGGTCGCGCCTCGGTCCCGAGCTGGGACGAGATCATGTTCGGGGGTCCGAGCGACGAGGGGCGCGCGTAACCGAGACCCTCGTTCGATGAGGAGGTCGAGCGAGCCTGCGACCGAGCCTTCGAGGTCTCGACGGCGGGTCGTGGCCGACGCCCTGAGGCAGGTGTGACGAGCGGTACGACGCCCGCGGCCGCGGGTAGGGTCGCGCCATGTCGTACTTCGTGACGGGCGCCACCGGTTTCATCGGACGACATCTCGTCGAGGAGCTGCTCGACCATCGTGACGGCGCGATCTTCGCCCTGGTCCGCGCAGGGTCGCTCCCCCGCCTCCAGACGATGATCGAGGTCTGGGACACCGACCGGGTCGTGCCCGTGATCGGCGACCTCGGAGCCGACCGGCTCGGCGTGGACGAAGCGTGGGTCGACGAGCACCGCGGCGGCATCGACCACTTCTTCCACCTCGCCGCGATCTACGACCTGACGGCCGGCGACGAGGCCAACGAGGCGATGAACCTCGGAGGCACCCGACACGCTCTCGAGCTCGCCGAGGCGTTGGGAGTCGGCTGCTTCCACCAGGTCAGCTCGGTCGCCGTCGCCGGGGAGTACGACGGGCCGTTCGACGAGACCATGTTCGAGGAGGACCAGACCCTCACCTCGCCGTACCACCGCACGAAGTACGAGTCCGAGAAGCTGGTCCGCGACGAGGCCACCGTGCCGTGGCGCGTCTACCGGCCCGCGATCGTGGTCGGCCACAGCGAGACCGGCGCGATGGACAAGGCCGACGGTCCCTACTACGTCTTCCCCGCGATCAAGGCGCTGCGCGACGCCCTGCCCGCCTGGCTGCCGCTCGTCGGCGTCGACCTCGGCGACACCAACGTCGTACCTGTCGACTACGTCGCCGCCGCGCTCGACCACCTCGCCCACCTCGACGGGCACGACGGCGAGGCCTTCCACCTCGTCAACCCCGAACCCCAGCCCGTCATGGAGATGCTCAACGCCTTCTGCGGGGCCGCGGGCGCCCCGCAGTTCGCGACGCCGGTCGACCGCAGCACGGCCGACGGCCTGCTCGGGCTCCTGCCCGCCCAGCTGCGCCCACTGCGGATCGCCACCACCGTGGTCCGTACCGGACCGGTCCAGGCGCTGCTCGACCAGACGCTCGGCCGGATCGGCATCCCGGCCGAGGTCCTGGCCCACACGTCGTTCCGACCGGTCTTCGACTCCCGGCGGACCGAGAAGGCACTGGCCGGCTCGGGGATCGCGGTCCCCGACCTCGAGTCCTACGCCCGCACCCTGTGGGGCTACTGGGAGGACCACCTCGACCAGTCGACCGGGCGGGACGCCGCCGCCCGTGAGGCCCTGACCGGGAAGTACGTCGTCATCACCGGCGCCTCGTCCGGCATCGGGCAGGTCACGGCGCTCAAGGTCGCCCAGGCCGGCGGCATCCCCGTGCTGATCGCGCGCGGGAAGGACAAGCTGGAGGCGACCCGGGCGACGATCGAGAACCGCGGCGGTACGGCGTACGTCTATGCCTGCGACCTCTCCGACCTCGAGGCCATCGACGCGCTGTGTGCACAGCTGACCGCCGACCTGCCGAGCATCGACTTCGTGGTCAACAATGCTGGTCGCTCGATCCGGCGCTCGCTGCGGCTCTCCCACGACCGCTTCCACGACTTCGAGCGCACCATGCAGCTGAACTACTTCGGCGCGATCCGGCTGGTCATGGGGCTGATCCCGACGATGCGCGAGGCCCACCACGGCCACATCGTGAACATCTCCTCGATCGGCGTCCAGACCAGCCCGCCTCGCTTCTCGGCGTACGTCGCGTCGAAGGCCGCGCTCGACGCGTGGAGCAACGTCGTCTCCTCGGAGCTGGTCGGCGACGGGATCACCTTCACCAGCATCCACATGCCCCTGGTGCGGACGCCGATGATCGCGCCGACCAGGATCTACGACAAGTTCCCCACGATCTCGCCGGCCCAGGCCGCCGACCTCGTGATCGAGGCGATGGTCGAGCGACCCCACGAGATCAACACCGTGCTGGGCAACGTCGGGGCCGTGGCGCACACCGTCGCGCCGAAGTTCGCGTTCCGCGTCCTGAACCTGGCCTACCACGTGTTCCCCGACTCGGCCGCCGCCAGGGGCGAGGGATCGGGCGGCACCCGCGAGTCGGAGCAGATCATGCTCGCCAAGGTGTTCAAGGGCGTGCACTGGTAGACGTCCGGCGCCCCACGTGGTCCCTCCCGGCTACGCGCGCCCGGCCGTTCGGTCGGTTTGCCGACGAACCACCACGGGGGGTCTTCCTCACCCCTTAACGTCTCATTCAGTATCTCCGCGCCGAGGGGTGTGCGGAGGTCCCCGGACACCGAGGGGCTCGACCACAGGGGGAGGCCGAGCCCTTCGGGGGGTCCGCTCAGAGCCTGGCTCCGGTCAGGGCGCCACCGTCTCGCAGCTGGTGGGACTCTCCACTCCGGTGCACGAGTCACTGCCGTCGCGGCCGTCCGCGACGTCCGCTCCGCCCGGGCCGCCGTCGATGGTGTCGTCACCACCGCTCCCGACGAGGTCGTCGTCGCCCCCGAGTCCTCGCAGCGTCGCCGCGGCGAGATTGCTCGCGAAGAGCTCGATGTGGTTCGGGCCTTCGGTGCCGGTGATGTCGAACGACGATGCATCTCCCGACAGCAGCAGGTCCTCGAAGCCCGGGGCCGTGGTCGAGTAGTCGCCGTACCCCAGCGACCCGGAGCCCAGGTCATAGACGAACGGGACCCACGGCACGGGCAGCCTCACGAAGAGCTGCAGCAGGTCGTGGCCCTCCCCACCGAACAGGTCGGGGAGAGGTGCGCCGGTGACCACGGTGGTGATCTCGGTCCGGTCGTCACCCGCCCCGCCGGCGACCCCGAAGGCCTCCCCCGACGCCACGAGCAGGTCGGCACCGGCTCCGCCGTCCATCGTGCCCGCGTGGAACAGCACCACCGTGTCCGCGCCGTCGCCACCGGAAAGGTCGCCGTCCTGGGCGATGACCCTGTCCACACCGCCACGTCCGTCCAGGGTGTCCACCCCACCCTCACCGACGAGCGTGTCGGCTGCCGGCGTGCCCAGGAGGGTGTCCCCGAACGGGGAACCCTGGATTGTCGCGCCCGTCCCGGCCGCCACGTGGATCGTGTCGCTCCCCCACCCGGTCGCCGTCCCAGCGACCAGGTCCACCGTCACGGGCCCAGGCGCTGCGCCGAACTCGAACGTCGGAGCTGTGGATCCCGCGTCGAGGAGGTCGTCGCCGCCGCCGGGGAAGAACTTCGTCGTCAGACCCCGTCCGCCACTCACTCGGTCGTCCCCCTCCCCGTCGCTCAGCTGGTCCTTGCCCCTGTTGCCGTTCAGGATGTCGTCCCCTGCGCCGCCGTCGATGACGTCTGCGTGCGGGCCGCCACAGATCACGTCGTCGCCTCCGCCACCGTGGATCTGGTCCTTGCCACCTCGACCCGCGATCACGTCTGAACCCGAGGTGCCGAACAAGGTGTCGTTGGCGACGCCGCCCACGATCGTGGCCAGCTCACCGTGGCACCGGATCGCCGCGGCGTGAGCCGCCGGCGCCAGAGCGAGAGGGACGGGCACGGCGAGCAGGAGTGCGGCAGTGGTTCGACCGAGCTTCATCTGGATCCTCGATTTCGCTCCGGCGTCCGGCGCCGCTGTCCCGTCCGACGCTCAGGGGGCCTGAGAAGTTCGGTGGGGGAAGGAGATGGCAGAATCCGCGCAAATGGCTGAACTGCACTTCTTCACCGGGACCATGGACTCGGGCAAGAGCACTCTCGCCCTCCAGACCAACCACAACCACGCCGCCCGGGGCCGGGTGGGGCGCATCTTCACCACCCACGACCGCGCCGGCGAGGCCATCTTGTCCAGCCGGCTGGGGCTGGCCCACGAAGCGCTCGAGGTCGAGGACGGCTTCGACTTCTGGCGCTACGTCGTCGACTCGCTGACCGCCGGCGCCCGGATCGACTACCTGATCTGCGACGAGGCCCAGTTCTACTCCGCCGCCCAGATCGACCAGCTCGCCAAGATCGTCGACGAGCTCCAGATCGACGTGTTCGCCTTCGGGATCCTCAGCGACTTCCGGACGCGCCTCTTCCCGGGCAGCGGCCGGCTGGTCGAGCTCGCCGACCGGATGCACGTGCTCCAGGTCGAGGCGCTGTGCTGGTGCGGCAAACGCGCCACCCACAATGCCCGCACCGAGGACGGCGTGATGGTGGTCGAGGGCGAGGTGATCGTGGTGGGTGACGTCGAGACCGTCGACGGCCCACCCGCCGAGGTGGCCTACGAGGTGCTCTGCCGCCAGCACCACCGGCGCCGGCTCACCTCCGCCCGCGCCCAGGCCGTCGCGCTCTCACCCGAGCCGCTCCCGTTCGGATCCTGAGCGCCCTCTCGTGATCCGGCCAGGGCTCCTCGTCGACATCCCCGACCTCGCCTCGCTCGACGCGGTGGTCCTCGACACCCGCATCACCACGACCGGGCCGACGGGGCGTGAGCAGTACGACGCGGGGCACCTGCCCGGCGCCGTCTACGTCGACCTGGATGCCGACCTGGCGGAGGCGCCCGGAGCAGGTGGGCGTCACCCGCTGCCGGAGCCCGAGCGGTTCGTCGCCGCGATGCGGCGGGCCGGCGTACACCGCGACTCGACCGTGGTCGTCTACGACGCCGGGCCGGCGACCGCGGCGGGACGGCTCTGGTGGCTCCTGCACGACTACGGCCACGACGACGTGCTGGTCCTGGACGGCGGCCTGGCGGCCTGGACCGCTGCCGGGCTGCCCGTCTCGACCGAGGCGGTCTCGCCGCCGCCCGGGGACTGGATCGGGGTGCCCGGCCACCTCACCGCCGTCGGCGACGACGAGGCCGCGGCGCTACCCGCCCGCGGCCTGCTGATCGACGTCCGCGCCGCCGAGCGCTTCCGCGGCGAAGCAGAACCGCTCGACCCGGTCGCCGGCCACGTCCCCGGCGCGGTCAACGCCCCGCTCACCGGCAACACCGACGAGATGGGCCGCTTCCTGCCGGCCGCCGAGCTCCGCTCCCGGTTCGAGGCGCTCGGGGTCGGCACCGACGTGCCGGTCGCGGCGTACTGCGGCTCCGGCGTCACCGCCTGCCAGACGATCCTCGCGCTGCGCCTCGCCGGCCTCGACGCCGCGCTCTACCCCGGCAGCTGGAGCGGCTGGATCACCGACCCCTCCCGCCCCGTCGCGACCGGTCCCTGAGCCGGCTCGGGACGCGCCGAGGCAGGAGCGCGATCCCAAAATCTCGCCGGTCTCCCCCGTACGGCGCCGAGTCGGCCTACTCTGTCGGGGTGCACAGGGCATGGGGCCCGTCGCCGGGGACGGTGCTGAGCATCGACACGTGGGCGCAGGACGCGCTCGCGCAGCTCTCGGCGCGCCCAGGGGTGCGCCGGGTAGGGCTCGCCCTCGTCGAGGGCGGCGGACGCCGGCTGCTGTTCACCGCGAGTGACCGCGACGAGGCTCCCAGCGTGGAATGGTGTGACGTCGACGCCTACGACGACGTGCCCCTGAACGCCGCACTCCGGAGCCGCGCCATGATCGTCGGCAGCCTGGAAGAGCTCTCCACCCGGTTCGCCGACTTCGTCGCGCGTCAGCGAGGGACCAGCAGCCGCGCGCTCGCGGCCGTCCCCGTGGAGGCGGCCGGGCGTCCGGTCGGCGGGTACGTGCTGTTCTTCGACCGCCACCAGTCCTTCGACGACCGTCAACGGCAGGAGCTGGAGCGCCTCGGCCGGGAGCTCGGCGAGGCTCTGGGTCGCGCTCGTCAGGGCGAACCACGGCCGGCCGCGGCCGCAGCCCCAGCTGACGACATGCCGTCCGCCGTCGGCATCACGGCGGCCCACGACGTCACGCCTGAGGCCGCAGCAGTCGCCGGCGCTCGGAAGTTCCTGCGGCGGACGCTCGACGGCTGGGACGTCGACGAGGAGATCGCCGACACCGCCGTTTTGTGTCTGTCCGAGCTGGTCACCAACGCCGTCATCCACTCCCACGCCGGCTGCATCGTCCGGGTCCGCCTCGAGGACGCGGTGCTCCGCACCACGGTGCGCGACCACGGCACCGCCGGCGCGGTGTCGCACGTGCCGTTCGAGGATCCCCTGCGGGTCCATGGCCGGGGCCTGCTGGTCGTCGAGGCCCTGGCGACCCGGTGGGGCTACGAGCTGGACACCGAGGGCACCACGGTCTGGTTCGAGCTGGAGGTCTGAGGCGCACCCTCCCCAGCGGGGGCGGTGCCGGCCGACCGATCGTCAGTCCACCAG
>CAVXHO010000029.1:0-14240 GCA_963761515.1 uncultured Actinomycetota bacterium | reverse complement strand
GGCGGCGTCGACCACGCCGGCGACCGAGGCTGCCGCGAGGGCCAGCGAGACCTGGTCCGGTGGGGTTTCCTGCTCACCGGCCTCGAGCGGCGCCACCAGGCTGTCGGGGTCGCCGATCACCCGGCATCCGGACGCGCGCACCGCCTCGGCTCGTTCGCGGTTCAGCTCGGCCACGCGGTCGACGGCCCAGGTGGGGATGCCCGGGATCGGGCGCTCCTTCGGCTCGTCCGGCTGGGACCGCAGGTCCACCAGCATCCCGCCGTGGATCAGGGATCGCGCAGTCGAGTCGCTCCAGCCGCGCTCTGCGGCCAGCTCGTTCATGCGGCGCAGCAGCTCGGTGCGGTCGAGGGACAGCGAGGTGTTGGCGTGGGGACCGGGAGTGAGCAGCCCCGTGGGAAGTCCGAGCAGAGCTTCGAAGGTGCGCATCTGCTGCGTGCGGTCCGACTCGTCGGACACGATGATGCTGATGCGGTCGCGCGGCACCTCGGCCGCGTACCGCTCGACCAGGGCGTCGACTCCCTCGTTGCTCCAGAAGATGCGGCTCTTCCGGCCGTCCGGACGTTCGAGCACCTCCAGCAGCCACTCATCCAGGGTGAGCGTCTCGGACGCCGACTTGATCCGCTGCTGCCAGGCGGACGGGAGCAGCTTCTCGAGCGGTCGGATCACCATCAGCACGTGGACGCGGTCGCGGCCGAGGTCGTCGACGATCGCTCGAACGCGGTCGGGCGGGGCGCTGGTGAAGTCCTCCGAGCTCACCACGACGCGCTGGGCGTTCGCCTCCTCGACCTCTCGCAGCATCCGGCGCCAGGCCCCCATGCCGACCGGCTTGGCGCCCCGCGGTATCCGCCCGACGGCGGCCCAGCTCGCCCGACGCTGCCGCGTGCTCGACCCCGGATAGAGGACGCCGTGGGCGGCCAGGTCGGCGCGGTGCTGGTGGAGGGAGACCTGGATCGCGGTCGTGCCGGTCTTGTACGGCCCGATGTGGAGCAGGACCGCGCCGGGTGGCAGAGCTTCCACGCCGGAGGTCATCGGCCGACCCGGCGGAGCCGGCCGGCCTGACGACGGGCCACCTCGCGCAGCAGGTCGCGGCTGGACACCTGGTCGACCGTGGGGCCCGACGGCGGAGGCGCCGGCCGTGGCGGAGGCTTCGGCTGCTGGCGCATCTGCTTGAGCATGCCGGCCAACGCCTTCTCCATCGCCCCGGCGGCGGCGGAGACCGGCATCGTCGCGGGCGGGTCGGCCAGGCCGGGCGCGGTCTCGTCGCCGACGTAGCAGAGCAGGTCGGGGTCGCCGAGCACGGTCACGCCGGACTCGCGCACGGCGCGGGCCCGCTCGTCGCTGAGCTCCGCGAGCCGCGGGGCCGTCCACCCCGGCAACGGCGGGATGGTCGTCTCGTAGTCCTGGATCGGCACCGCGCGCATCCCGGCCAGCATCGCCCGGCGCGGACCGTTCAGGCGACGGTTGCCGATCCAGCCGTGGTCCTCGACGGCGAGGTTCACCTGGCGGCAGAGCTCGATCCGCTCCATCGAGAAGGAGGTGTTGGTGTGACGGCCCGGGGTCAGCTGCCCCTCGGGCAGCCCCAGCAGGTGCTCGAACGCCCGCGGCTGAGTCCCGTGGTCGGACTCGTCGCTGACCAGCACCAGCACCCGCTCGGGTGGCAGTGCCTCTCGCCAGCGGGCGATCAGGTCCTGCAGCCCGTGGTGGTACCAGAAGGTGCGCGCGACGTCGCTGTCGCGCGCAGGGCTGAGCACCTCGCGCAGCCACGCGTCGTACGTCCGCGTCTCGTTGACCGACTTGACCCGCTCCTGCCAGCCGGACGGCAGCAGCCGGTCCAGGCGCCGGGCGACGATCAGGATGTGCACCCGCTCCGGGCCGAGATCGGAGACGAGCCGGTCGATGTGTTGCGGTCGGGCCGACGAGAAGTCCTCGCTGCTGATGACCACGCGGCCCGTGGCGCCCCGAACCTCCTCGACCATGGCGTCCCACTCGCCCGCGGGTACGTCGGCCTCCCCCACGCGGCTGCGACCGAGCAGCGCCCAGCTGGGGCGCATCTGCCGGTGGTAGGTGCCGGGGTAGGTGATCCCGTGCTCGGCGAGCTCCGCGCGATGGGCGTGGAGACTGCTCTGGATCGCGGTGGTGCCGGTCTTGTAGGGCCCGATGTGCACGAGGACCGCATCGACCGGGAGCAGCTGTGCCTCCGCCGACATCACCACTCCTCCACTCGCCTCGGGCCCGCGCCAGTCTAGCCAGACCCCGACGTCACACCGTCGCCGCCGTCGTCGGCCGACGGCACCGCATATGACACAGTTCCCCCATGCACGAACCCGCTGTGCCGGCGTCCGGTGGCCGGCAGATGCTGGTCGTCGCCGGCTCCGGCCGCAGCGGCACCAGCCTGTTCACGGGACTCACCGGACGGCTCGGTGTCCACATCCCCAAGCCGGAGGTCAGTGCCAACCGCTCCAACCCGCGCGGCTTCGGAGAGCCGCGCTGGCTGGTCGACTACCACAACGAGCTCCTGTCGATGGTCGACGTCGCCATCGAGGACGGCCGTCCCGAGGCCTGGGAGCTGACCGACAAGGTCGCCGAACAACCCGAGGTCCTCGACGGGCTGGCGAGGTGGCTCGAGATGCAGTTCGGGGAGAGCGACCGGATCGTGGTGAAGGACCCTCGTCTCGCCTGGTTCTTCGCACTCCACCGGGCCGCGGCCGAACGGCTCGGCGCCGAGGTGCACGTCGCGACCATGCTGCGACACCCCGCCGAGGTGATGCGCTCGCGCGAGATCGCCTACGGCACCCGGACCAGCAACACCACCCGCGTCGTCGGCTGGATGACGATGATGCTGGGCACCGAGCTGCGCAGCCGCGGCCTGCCCCGCGCCACCGTGCGGTACGACGACCTCCTCGCCGACTGGCGCTCGGCGATGACGCAGGCCGACGAGACGATCCGGATGGGACTGTTCGACCGGGCGACCGCCGAGCAGATCGCCGACGCGGGCGACCTCGTCGACCCGAAGCTGCACCGATCCACCGCGGAGTGGGCCGAGCTCGAGCTCCCGGCACGGCTGCTCGACCTGGCGACCCGTACCTACGACACCTACGGCCGGCTGGTCGGCGTACCAGCGGCCGAGCAGGGCGAGACGCGCGCCGAGCTCGACGCGATCCAGGCGGAGCTCACGGCGTACTACGACGAGTCCTTCGACGTGGCCCGCGCCCGCACCGGCGCCAACGTGCGCCGCGAGAAGCGGAAGGCGGCGCGCCGCGTCCGCGAGGAGATGCGGGCGGCCGAGCCGGAGAGCCGCCTCGCCGCGCTCCGCCGGATGGTGCGGAGCAAGCTGCGGAGAAGCCCGTGAGCGAGGACAGTGCGCCGCGGGTCGCGGTGCTCCTGGCCGGCGGAGTCGGCACCCGGGTCGGTCTCGACATCCCCAAGCAGCTGATCAAGATCGCCGGCAGGACGATCCTCGAGCACACGCTTGCGGCCTTCCAGGCTCACCCGATGGTCGACGAGATCGTGGTGATGATGGCCGAGGGTCATCTCGACGCGGTGCGCGCGATGGTGCGCACGGGCGGGTACGACAAGGTCACCCAGGTCCACGAAGGCGCCGACACCCGCAACGGGACCACGCTCAAGGCTCTCGAGCACCTGCCCGAGGACTGTCCGGTGCTGTTCCACGACGCCGTACGGCCGATGGTCAGCGAACGGATCATCACCGAGTGCTTCGAGGCGCTCGAGAGGTACGACGCCGTCGACGTGGCGATCGTGTCGGCCGACACGATCATCGAGGTCTCGCCCGACGACAACACGATCCGGGCCATCCCGCCGCGCGCCAACCTGCGCCGCGGCCAGACCCCGCAGGCCTTCCGGGCCTCCGTCCTCCGGGCGGCGTACGACCTGGCAGCGCGGGACCCCGGTTTCACCGCCACCGACGACTGCGGGGTGGTGCTGAAGTACCTCCCCGACGTCCCGATCTGGGTGGTCGCGGGCGAGGAGCGCAACATGAAGGTCACCGACCCGATCGACGTGTTCCTGGCCGACAAGCTCTTCCAGCTCACCAGCAGCTACGTGCCCGAAGGGCACAGTGCCGAGGAGCTCCGCGCCACCCTGGCCGGCAAGGTGATCGTGGTGCTCGGGGGCAGCTACGGCATCGGCGCCGACATCGCCACGGTGGCCCGCGAGCACGGCGCGACGGTGGAGACGTTCAGCCGCTCCAGCACCAACACCCACGTCGAGCGGCGCTCCGACCTGGTCGCGGTCGCCCAGCAGGTGATCGCCGAGCACGGCCGGATCGACTTCGTCGTCGCCACGGCCGGGATCCTGCCGCGCGGCTCGCTGCTCGAGACCACCGAGGAGACCATCTACGCCGCCACCGAGGTCAACTACCTCGCCCCGGTGTTCATCGCCCAGGTGTTCTTCCCCCACCTGCAGCGCACCGGCGGCAGCCTGTTGCTGTTCACCTCCAGCAGCTACACCCGCGGCCGCAGCGGCTACAGCCTCTACTCCTCGGCGAAGGCCGCCGTGGTCAACCTGACCCAGGCGCTGGCCGACGAGTGGGGCGAGAGCGGCGTACGGGTCAACTGCGTGAACCCCGAGCGCACCGGCACCCCGATGCGGACCAAGGCGTTCGGCGAGGAGCCGGCGGACTCGTTGCTGGACTCCCTGTCGGTCGCGAAGGCCTCGCTCGACGTGCTGCTCTCCGACGGCACCGGCCACGTCCTCGACCTGCGCAAGCTGGACCCGCTGGCCGACCCCGTGGACGCCGAGGACCTCGGCTAGCGGCCCGTCCACGCCACCTCGCCGAGTCGGTCGGCCCGGCGTCGGTGTCCTAGCATGAGGCCGCGCCCGGTGGGCACGGGACAGCCGAGCGCCGCGCCCATCCCGACCCGACCCAAGGGACCGATGCAGAACCGCTGGAAGGCACCCGCCCCACTGACGAACGCGCCGTTGGCGCGAGCCAAGAGGCTGGTCCGGAGCGCCCCCGATCGAGCGCGACGCGCGACCGACGGAGCACGCATCCGGGCCCGTCGCGCGATCCACCGCCGCGGCTACGTGCCCGGGCTGCTCTCGATCGTGGTGCCCTGCTACCGGGTCGAGGACTTCCTCGACGAGTGCCTGATCTCGCTGCGCTTCCAGCAGTACCGCGAGGTGGAGATCATCGTCGTCGACGACGGCAGCCCCGACCGGAGCGGCGAGATCGCTCGGCACCATGCCCGCCGCGACCTCCGGGTCCGGGTCGTGACCCGCGAGAACGGCGGGTTGAGCGCGGCCCGCAACACCGGGATCGAGCACGCCCGTGGCGAGTTCCTCACCTTCGTCGACTCCGACGACACGGTGACGCCCGAGGCCTACCGAACCGCGATGGAGGCGCTCCTCGAGTCCGGCTCGGACTTCGTGCTCAGCTGCTACGACCGGCTCGAGAACAAGACCCGGGTCCCGGCCGGGGCCTGGATCCGCGCGGCCCATGCCCGTCGCCGGCTGGGGGTCGACCTCGACTCCTTCCCCGATGCCATGGTGAACGCCGTCGCCTGGAGCAAGACCTACCGACGTGAGTTCTGGGACCGGGCCGGGCTGCGCTTCCCCGAGGGCAAGCTCTACGAGGACCAGCAGGTCAGCGCTGCCGCGTTCGCGCAGGCGGCTGCCTTCGACGTCATCCCCGACATCTCCGTGTCGTGGCGCATCCGCAACGACCGTTCCTCGATCTCGCAGAGCTCCTGGTCGACCCGCAACCTCGCGGCGCACAACGAAGCCGTGGCCGCGTCGTTCGCGGCGCTGGCAGCCGCGGGCAAGGAGCGCGCCATCGAGATCCGCGCGCTCCAGCTGATCTCGTTCAACATGCCGTTCTTCACCCGTCACCTGGCCAAGGGCGGCCCGGAGTTCTGGACGCTCCTGCGCGAGGCGATCCTCGACCTGGTGCACCGGGTCTCGCGCGAGGAGTTCGTGCGCAGCGTCGGCGCCCAGGACAAGGTGCTGGTCGAGCTGATCGCCAACGACCGCCGCGACGCGGCGGTGGCCTACATCGAGAACTGGGGCAACGACGCCCGCCGCTTCGCGACGCACGCCACGCCGGAGGGGATCCGCGTCGACCTGCCACTCACCGAGGGCCTGCCCGACGACGTCCACCTGATGTCCGACGGGCAGCTGGAGCTGATCAGCCGTCTGATGCGCACGGTGTGGGACGGCGACCGGCTCACGGTCACCGGGTGGGGTTTCATCCGCAACATCGACCTGGCCGCCAACCCACCGGAGATCGGTCTCGAGCTGGTCTCCCCTGACGGCGCGACCCGGATCCCCCTCGAGCTCGAGAGGTTCGACGAGCCGCGGCTCGACGTCTTCGGCGGCCACTGGCACTGCGACTACCGCCCCGGCGGCTGGCGGGCCTGGGTGACGCGCGGACCAGATCCCCGCCGATGCCGACCGTGAGTGGTCCTTCGAGCTCACTGTCTGCGCGGCCGGGGTGCGCCGTACGTCGCGACTGCGCGAGGTGTCGATGGCCGGCTCGTCCTCGGTGCCCCAGACCCACGTCGGTGGCGACGGCGTCGCCCGGACCGTGCTCCGCGGCCACGAGCGCCAGGTCGTCGTGCGCGTCACCCGCTACCCGGCGTACGCGATCACCCAGGAGGTCGACCCCACGGGCGTCGCCACCGTGGTCTTCCGGGCCGAGCAGCCCGACCGGGTCGTGGTCAACCACATCGACGCGGAGCGCAAGGAGCTGCTCACCGCGATCCCCGAGGCCACGGGCGAGGCCGACACGTGGCAGGTGCGCCTCGACCTCGCCTCGCTGCCGATGCCGACCTCGAACAACACGTCGTACGGGACGGTCACCCGGCCGCTGCGCGTGCGGCTGCGCCATCGCGACGGTGCGTTCACCCCGATCCTCGCGCCACCCGGCACCACGGCGTCACCCGGCGTGATCGACGACCCGGCGCTGCGGCGGAGGCTGACACAGAGCAAGGGCGGCGAGCTGGAGCTGCTGGACCGCGTGCCGGCCGCTACGTCGTACACCCTCGACGAGGAGGCGTTCGTCGTCCACGTCAACTCGAGCCTGCCGCTCGCGAACTTCACCCCGCAGCTGTCCAGCGTCGACCTGGACGTCCCGGGCACGCTGACCCACAAGCCCGACGGCGGGTACACGCTCGCCTTCCCGCTGGTCGGCTCCCGCTGGGGGTACGACGGGCTGACGTTGCCCTGCAACAAGTACGCCGTGACCATGCGCGCGGCGGGCCACGACCGCGAGGAGGACCTCCCCGTGACCCCGGCCCCGGGCCTGCTCGACCTGCTGCCGGTGGACGAGCCGCAGGAGCGCTTCCGGGCGCTCGTGGAGGTGGTGCCGAACTGGCCGCCCGTGCTCACCCTCAACGTCCAGGAGCCCCTGGCCGACGACGTACGCGGTCAACGCAACCAGTACCTGCTCCGAACGGCGGCGCAGGTCGAGGAGGCGACCCGGGACAGCGTGTTCTTCCGCGCCCTCTACAGCGAGGTCGCCAACTGCAACATGCTCGGCGTCCACCACGAGCTCGGCCGTCGCGGCACCAGGCTGACCCGGTACTGGTCGGTGCGCGACCACTCCGTCCCGGTCCCGGACGGGGGCGTGGGGCTGGTCGAGGGCACCCCGGAGTGGCACGAGGCGTTCGCCACGTCGCGCTACGTGATGGTCAACGTCCACCAGCCGGAGTGGTACGCCAAGCCGCGCGGCCAGGTGTTCATCGAGACCATGCACGGCTATCCCTACAAGGTCATGGGCCACGAGTGGTGGGAGAAGGGCGGCTTCCCGTCCGGCCAGATCAACAGCTTCGACAAGCGGGCGCGCGACTGGGACTACTTCGTGTCGCCCGCGACGTACGCGACACCGCTGCTCCAGAAGGCGTTCCTGGAGCCTGCCGGCGCGACCGCCGAGGTGCTCGAGATCGGCTACCCGCGCAACGACGTCCTGCAGTCCGACGAGGCGCCGGAGATCCGCGAGCGGGTCCGCAAGGCCCTCGGCATCGCCGACGGCCAGCAGGTCGTGATGTACGCCCCGACGTTCCGCGACTACCTGTCCGCCGACGACATGGCCGCCGAGCGGATCGACTTCTTCGACGTCGAGCGTGCCTCGCGCGACCTCGGGCCCGGCTACACGCTGCTGGTCCGCGGTCACGCGTTCAACGCCCGGGCCGGCGGTCGTCACGAGGGCGGCGGTCTCGTCCTCGACGTCACCGGTCACCCCGACATCAACGACCTGATCCTCGCCTCCGACGCGGCCATCCTCGACTACTCCTCGCTCCGCTTCGACTACGCGCTGACCGACAAGCCGATGATCTTCCTGGTCCCCGACCTCGAGAAGTACGACGCGGTGCGCGGCGGCGTGATCCCCTTCGCGCCGACGGCCCCCGGGCCGCAGGTCACCACGACCCGCGAGGTCGTGGCGCTGCTCCGCGACCTCGACGGCCTCGCGCGGCGTACCGAGGCCGAGCGCGACACCTTCCGGCGCAGCTACACCGACCTCGACGACGGCCACGCCTCCGCGCGGCTGGTCGACGCCGTGTTCGTGCCGCGCGGCGACGCCTGAGCGCCGGGTCAGCGGCTGGTCTGCGGCGACAGCACGGTGTCATCATGTGAAGCAGGTGAACCTCCGCTTCACCTGGTGAGCTCACCGTGGGAAGTGGAGGCTCGACACCTTCACATGGTGAACCCCGGAAGGGCGCGGCGGGGTCAGCCGTCCCCGCGCGGGGTGAACAACGCGTCCACGAGGCGGGCGGCCGACCGGCCGTCCTCGAGCCCCACGAAGTCGGCACGGAAGCGGTCGCGCGCGTCGGCGTACTCCTCGCTCAGGCGACCGAGGTCACGCAGCCAGGTCACCGTCTCGCGGGTGCTGACCGTCTGGGGACCCGGCGCCGTCGGCGCGAAGGGGATGACCCCGCCGCGGGCGCGGTCGTACTCCTCGAGGTCGGGCACGAGGAACACCATCGGGTGGCCGGAGAGGACGTAGTCGAAGCGGAGCGAGGAGTAGTCGAGGACGGCCGCGTCGGAGGCGAGGATCAGCTCGTTGACGTCGGGGTGATCGGTGACGTCCAGGATCCGGTCGCTCGAGCGCACCCGGTCGGACCGGATCCGGGCGTTGAACGCGTGGCCGCGCATCAACAGCACGTAGGTCGACGGCAGGAGCGCGAGCGCCTCGTCGGCGTCGAAGAAGCTGACGGTCCGGGCAGTGCGGTCCTCGGCCGAGAGGTAGTCACGGAACGTGGGGGCGTAGAGGACCGCGACCGCGTCGTCGGCGAGCCCGAGCGCCGCGCGAGCACGGGTGCGGGTCTCGACGGCCTCCGGCCGGACCAGCGCGTCGTTGCGGGGGTACCCGGTCTCCAGGACCGGGACGTCGGCGGCGCCCGCGGGCTCGAGGAACGCCGCCCGGAGCAGCGGGGTGGCGTACGGCGCCGGGCTGACGAGGGCGGTCCACTCACGGGTCCGGCGGTCGAGGCTGCCGATCTCCTGGACGCTGTTGCCCATCTTCTCCCACCAGTCGTGCCCCATCACCTTGTAGGGATAGCCGTGGAAGGTCTGGATCAGCACTTGTTCCTCAGGGCGCACGAACCACTCGACCTGGTGCACGTCGACCATGTGGTAGCGCGCACGGGCCACCGCCTCGTGCCAGGCGCGGCTGCGTTCGACCACGCCGGTGCCGCCCGGCGGGACCGGCACGGACCGGTCGGCGACCGACCACAGCAGGTCCAACGACGAGCCGCGGCGGACGAGCTCCTCGTGGAGCCCGAGGCCGTTGCCGTTGGCGAACTCGGAGAACATCGCGCGGAGGAAGACGGCGTCGCGGTCGGCGACGTCGACCCGGGCGGCCGCGCGGAGCAGCCGCTGGTGACGCTGGCCGAGCTCGTCGTCGGCCAGGGGCGGGGCGACCACGAGCCGGACGCCGGGGTCGTCGGGGGCGAACGCCTCGACGCGCAGGCGCATCCGCTCCTGGAGCTGCTCGACCGGGAGCGTCGGCGCCAGGCCCGGCGCCGGACGCGCGTTCACCCAGGCCGAGTGCTCCGCGTTGCGCACCGAGACGGCGTACCGACCGGAGGGAAGCGGCAACGCAGGTCGTCCCCAGGTCGCGCGCACGAGCGGGTAGCGCGCCTCCACCTGGCCGTCGTCCGCGGCGGTGAGGACCCCGGGGACCACGGTGTCGCCGACCACCAGCGCGGTCTCCCAGCCGGCCACCACGGGCGGCAGCGAGAGCCGGGCCGCCAGCGTCTCGTCGCGGAGCTCGACCGCGACGACCTCCGCCGCCTGCGGGTACGGCGTGATGCGGAGCTCACCGCGGCGGTCCGGCCGGACCCGGGGGTCCTGCCCCTGTGCACTGGACGGTTGCAGCAGGCGTTCACGTCGCCCTGACCCGTCGCGCCCGACGACGGCATAGCGGGTCGAGCGCAGCCCGGCCAAGGACAGCTCGGCGCGACCGCCCTCGACCGCCGCGGTGGCGACCGGAGACCCGCCGGCCAACGGCTCGAGCGCGACCTCACGCACTCCGTCCGGCAGCCGCAGGACCAGGGTGTCGCCGGCCACGTGGACGTCGACCACCGACCGACGGGCTGCGTGAGCGAGCAGCTCGAACCGTCCGGCGTCGTCGTGGTCGACGGCCAGCACCCGCCCGGTCTCGTCCGACCAGGCGGGGACGCCGGCCATGGTCCAGGGCAGGATGCCGACCCGCGCCCGACCCACCAGCCCGTCGACCGCCACCTCGGCGGTGAGATGCCACAGGCCCTGACCCGCCGGGAGGCGGCCCGTGTCGAGTCGGGCGGCAAAGCCGCCGGCACTGACGTCGCCGAACCAGAGGTCGCTGGCCACGTCGGCCTCGGGACTCGGGACCGGCGTGACCGCGAGCTCCACCTCCGCGGACTCCGAACGCAGCGCGAGGCGGAGGGACGGGACCCGGTGCGTCAGGTCGACGTTGTCGAGGAAGGCCCAGCCGGTGAGCTCGACCGTGTCCCCGTCGACCAGCCGGACCCCGGTGATCTCGGCCCGCACGTCGACCTCCCGGTCGCCGAGGACGCGATCTTCGAAGGGCAGGTCAGCCCAGTCGGGGCCGAAGTCGACGACCACGACGTCGTGGTCGCCGCTGCTCTCGACAGTGGTGGCGTAGCGACGAGCGGACGGTCGGACGTCGGTCAGGAAGGCCCGCGCCCGCTCGCGGTCGTCGGCGGTGACCAGCCCGGTCAGGACCTTGCGGTACGCCGGCACCCGCCGACGCGACTCGTCGGCGGCGGTGGCGCGGAGGCGGACGACGGCCTCGCGCAGGGTGGTCCAGTACTCGTCGGTGCAACGCCAGGCCCGGTCGAGGAACGGCTCCGCCGGACCGGCCAGCACCTCGGCGGCGTACACCGCGGACAGCCGGTCCGGCAGCAAGGCGGCGGCCGCGTCGACGCCCGCGCCGAAGGAGCGCAGCCCCTCGGGGTCCGTCGTACGACGGGTGAGCGGCGAGCGGTCGGACTCCTCCCGCCGCAGGAGTCCCACGTGGGTGAGGACGTCGACGCCGGACGCCGAAGCAGTAGGCGGCGACGCTGTGGGCGTCATCGGGGCACGCGAGCTCGGGAAAGGCCCAGCCGCGGTCGTCGTAGGCGCGGCGGCGGAAGACGCGGGCACCCGACGTCGTGTTGGCCAGCAGATCGGGGAAGGTGTCGACGGAGGCGCCCAGGCGGCGGGTGCTGTGCAGCGCCTGCACACGCTCGGAGACAGGGAACGCGTGTCCGCGGCGGGTCGGCGCGTAGGCGAACACCGCGAGGTCGGAGCCCGAGTCGCGCAGGGCGGCGATCGTCATCGCGAAGCCGTGTCGTGTCACCGCGTCGTCGGCGTCGACGAAGGCGAGGAACTCACCGACGACCGTCTCGGCGCCGCGGTTGCGGCCGGTCGCCAGGCCACCTGCGCTGCTGACCACCCGCACCCGGAAGTCGTCGCGGGCGTGCCGGGCCGCTACCGCGGCGCCGGCCGCAGGCAGCCCCAGGTCGACCACGACGATCTCGCAGGCCCAGTAGTCCTGCTCGCGCAGCGAGGTCAGGCACTCGTCGAGCTCGGCCTCGGCGTCGCGCACCGGAACGACGATGCTGAGCAGCCGCGGGATGCGTACGGTGCCGGGCGCACGCCGTGCGGCCGCGAGCCCGAGCCGGTGGACGCTGCGCTTGAGCCGCACCCCACCACGCATCAGGGAAGGTCCTCCTTGCCCTGGACCGGGCGTCTCGAGCGTCGCTCATCCTAGCGAGACGGGGACGCCCGTCCGGCGTGGGTACAGTACGCACGGTGTGGCGTCGGAGCTCTTCTCGGGCCTCCCCCCTGGTCAGCGTCATCGTCCCGGTCCACGACGTCGAGCGGTACGTCGTGGAGTGCCTCGACAGCCTCCTGGCGCAGCGGCACGACCGGCTGGAGGTCATCGTCGTCGACGACGGCTCGCACGACCGATCGGGCGACCTGGCCGAGTCCGTGGCGGCCCGCGACGAGCGCGTCCGGGTCGTCCACACCTCCAACCAGGGTCTCGGCGCGGCCCGCAACGAGGGACTCCGTCATGCCACCGGCGACCTGCTCGGCTTCGTCGACTCCGACGACGTCGTACCTCCGGACGCGTACGCCGGCACTGGTCCAGCGGATCCTCCGCTCCCGCGCCGACCTGGCGACCGGCGACATGGCGCGACTCGAGGACGGCGTGGTCAGGCCGGTGCCGTGGCTGACCCGGCTGCACCCCGGTGACCGCACGCTCACCATCGACGACGCACCGGACCTGCTGGGTGACGTGTTCGCGTGCAACAAGCTGTTCCGGCGCGACTTCTGGGAGCAGCAGGGGCTCACCTGGCCCGAGGGCGTCCGCTACGAGGACCAGCCGACCACGACGGAGGCCTTCCTCCGGGCGAGCCGGATCGCGGTCACCTCACAGGTCGTCTACCACTGGCGGATCCGCTCGGAGGGGACGTCGATCACCCAGCAACGCGCGACGGTGCCCGACCTGGCCGACCGGTGGACCACGAAGCGGATGACCCTGGCCTCCGTGCGGCACCACGGCTCGGAGCCGCTCACCACCGCGCTCCTCGAGCGCGTCCTGCCCGCTGACCTGTGGCGCTACTTCGAGCTGGTGCCCGAGGCCGACGACGAGTGGTGGCGGCTGCTCGTCGCGGGCGTCCGCGAGCTGTGGGGCGGGCACTCGCTGACCCTCAGCGTGCTGCCGCCGGTGCACCGGCTGACCGGCTGGCTGGTCGAGCAGGACCGGCGGGACGACGCCGACACCGTGATCCGCCACCTGCGCGCTCTGAACGGCGTACGGGTCGCGCGGGTGCCCGACGGCCGCGGCGGCGTCCGTCTCGACGTGCCCGGCCTCGACGTCCGGACCGTGGCGCCCGAGGCGCTCGCCGTCGGCCGTCGGAGACCTGAGCCCGTCAGAGACCGCGCAGCAGCCGCTCCAGATCGTCGCCCAGGGTCGCGAAGTCGAACTCCCAGCTCGAGTGCATCGCGTCGAACGACAGGTCGCCGTCGTCGGGTTGCTCGAGGTCGGCCGCGGACCAGAAGTAGTGGGAGTCGCCGCCCTTCAGCGAGGCGAAGAGGTGCTCGTTGCGGGCGACGTACGACGTGTGGTTGAGCACGATCAGCGTCTCGAGGTGGCGCGTGTGCATGATGTTGAACATCGCCGAGCCTCCGAACCCGGCCACCACGCGAGCCTCTCGGAACATGGCCACCTGGTCGGCGAAGGGAGTGGCGCTCGGGATAGACCACGGAGAACCCGTGGGCGGCGAAGTGCTCCTCGACCTCGCGGGCGTTGCGACACTGGCGGTGGACCAGCAGGTCGCTGCGTGACACGAACAGACGGGGCCCCGTCTCGACCGCCGTCCCGTCCCGCAGCAGTCCTTCGCTGAGCCGCTCCCAGGTGTCGGTCAGGTCGGGGTGAGCGAAGTAGGGCTCGGCGTTGTGCCACATCGGCGACGCGGACACCACGGAGTCGACCCAGACCGGCTCCGCCACCGCGACGACGTCGTCCTCGGCGATGCCGTAGGCCGAGAACACGGCGCGCTCCATGCCGGGGTCCTTGTCGGGACGGGGCCGGAAGACCACCTTGAGCTCGGGGTTGCGGCGCTT
Source organism: uncultured Actinomycetota bacterium (assembly GCA_963761515.1). Classification (GTDB taxonomy): domain Bacteria; phylum Actinomycetota; class Actinomycetes; order Propionibacteriales; family Nocardioidaceae; genus Nocardioides. Next base: position 170 of record CAVXHO010000029.1, on the reverse strand, counting down.
GGCCTCGTCCCAGCCCCACAACCGCGACAGGACCTCGGTCATCACGTGCCCGTAGTGGCTCGGATACGCCGCCTCGAGCTGGTAGTAGTCACCCTCGAGCGTCCTGCCCGGCAGGTTGGCCCTGTCGATGCGGGCGAAGCCACCGACGATGTTGCGAAGCAACGGGTTGG
>CAVXHO010000028.1:0-14248 GCA_963761515.1 uncultured Actinomycetota bacterium | reverse complement strand
CTGTTCCGCGTTTTCCGGCCTTGGCGGTCCCGACGAGGGTCAGGCGCCGAGCGACCCGACCCGGCCGTCGAGGACGACGTCGGCTCGTTCGCGGGTGCGTTCACGGGCGAAGACGTCCTGCTCGTCGACGGCCCACTGCTTCCAGTTGTCCGCGACACCGACGCCGCCACGTTCCAGCCCGCGCGCCATCCGCAGGTCGTAGGGCACCTCCACCCAGGCGAGCACCGTGACCAGGTCGGCATACGCGAACGCGCCGGACCCGACCCCCTCGAGCAGGAGCAGAGGTGCGGTCGGCACGTCGACCGTCTCCGCCCAGGCGTCTCCCGGCCAGTCCCATCGTCGATAGCTGCCCGGTCGGCCCTCGGCGAGAGGCCTCAGCACCGTGCCGAGCTGGTCACTGACCCGCGCCAGCCCGCTCCAGCCCTCGAAGAGGTCGTCCATGTGGACCACCGGAGCCCCCGAGAGGGAGGCGATCTCCTCGGCCAGGGTCGTCTTGCCCGACCCCGCCGGCCCGTCCACGCAGATCAGCCGGCCCGTCCCGAGCGTCGGCGGGCGCGAGCGCGCCAGAGCCAGCACCTCGACGGCGTTGCTCACCAGGCGTTCCCGCAACCCCGGTACGTCGGAACCTCGTCCACGAAGGAGTCCCCGGCCAGCAGCCGCACGGTGTTGGTGTGCTCGAAGAGCTCACCGGACTTCGCGTGGCGGAACCACACCAGGTCTCCGATCCGCAGCATCGCCGCCGGGTGACCGGTCAGCGGGGTCTGCACCTCACCGGCCCCTTCGAGCCCTGTCAGGTGGAGCCCCGGGGGCGCCCACGGCACGGGCGCCCGGTCGCTCCCGGTCGGGCCCGACGCGATGAGACCGCCGCCGTGGACCGTCGCCATCGTGGGCGACGGGCGCCGCGTCACCGGCAGGCCGTAGAACGCGGCGGGACGCGGTGCGAACGACTGGTAGTGGTCGAACAGCCCGGGCACGAACAGGCCCGACCCGGCCGCGATCTCGGTGACGGCGCCGTCGGCGGCGGTCGCCTCGACGGAGCCGGAGCCGCCGCCGTTCCAGAACTCCAGGGTCACCAGCTCGGCCAGGCGGTCGGCGATCACCCGACGGCGCTCGCCGAGCTGTGCCATCGACGCGGCCTTGAGGCGGCGTACGACGAGCGACTTGGCGCGCTGCGACGGTACGTCGTCGGGCACCCCTGCGACCTGGCCCTCGTAGGTCATCACCCCGACCAGCGCGAAGCCGGCGCGCTCGGTGACGTGGCGAGCCAGCCGCAGCACGTCCTGCACGTCGTGCAGCGGTGAGCGCTTCGGCCCGACGTGCTGGCCGCCCATCCGCAGCCCGGCGTCGATGTCGAGGGCCACCCGCACCTGGACGGCGCGGGACGAGCGGACGGAGTCGACCACGTCGAGCTGGGCGACGTCGTCGACCATCAGCGTGATCCGGCTCGCCGACTCCGGCGACGCCACCAGGTCCGCGAGCGCGGCGCGGTCGACGGTGGGGTAGGCGATCACGATGTCGTCGGTGATCCGCTGCCGCTCCAGCCACAGGGCCTCGCGCAGGGTGTAGCCGAGCACGCCGTGGAAGCCGGGGAGTGGCCAGGGCCCGCTCGATCAGAGCGGGCACCCGGAGCGACTTGGAGGCGACCCGGATCGGCTTGCCGCCGGCACGGCGGGCCAGGTCGGCCGCGTTGGCGTCGAAGGCGTCGAGGTCGACGACCATCAGCGGCGTCGCGGGTGGGGTCGCGAGCGCGTCGACGGCGGCGTTCAGCCGTGCCCACAGCCGGTTGCGGGCGACGTGGGAGTCGCCCGGCGTGGTGCTGCGCATCAGGAGATGCCGCGCTTCTTCAGGATCGCCTGGATCTCGGCCATCTCGTCGTCGATCAACGGGTCGGGGGACTTGGTGGCACGGACCGCCTTGGGCTCGCTGCTGCGTTGCGTCTTGGCGGGCTGGTCGGGCTTGCCGCGACGCGCGATCGCGTTGGCGCCACCGATCAGGACGATCGCCACGAAGCCGATGATCATCCCGAGCCAGGTCTTCGGACTGAAGACGAGGTGGGCGAGCCAGTTGCTCAGGGTGTCGGTGATGTCGCCGAAGACCTGGAGCAGTCCGGTCATCCAGGCGGCGAGAGGGAGAAGGGTCAGACCCGCCCCGCGGACAGCGGACACCACCCCCCGATGCCGGAGGGCCCACCACGTGTAGATCCCACCCACCACCGACAGCGACAGGGCCAGCGCTCCCCAGGAGACGTCATCCACTCCTCCAGAGTAGGCCGTCCCGGGGCAGGTCCGAAGGGGGCCGCGTGGCAAGATCCGCCGCATGCCGTCCGATCCCGCTCCCGGCGCAGGGCACCGGTCGATCCCCGACCCCGGGTTCGCCGGCGACGACGGCTCGGCCGACCCGGGCCTGGCTGCCGCGCTCGCGGCGTACGCCGCCGATCCGAGGCGCCACCTCGAGGTGTTCCTCGCCCTCCAGCGCGCCCGCCTGCTCGTGCCCGTGCTCGCCCGGCCCGGTGACGCCGAGGTCGACGCAGCGGGACAGCCCCGCGCGACCACCGACGACCAGCCTGCATCGAGCGACGTCGAGATGGCCACCGTCCTCGTCACAGGCCGCGACGGCCGCCAGGCGATGCTGGGCTTCACCAGCGTCGAGAGGCTGGCCGCGTGGCGGACAGACGCGCGTCCGGTGCCGGCCGCGGCCCCACTGGTCGCCCGGTCGGCGCTGCAGGAGGGGGCGGCTGCGCTGGTGGTCGACCTCGCCGGGCCCACGACGTACGTCGTCCAGGGCGACCTGCTCGAGGGCCTGGCCCACGGATGGGCCCTCGCGGACACGGGCCAGGGACTCGCCTTCGTCGAGGAGGTCGACGAGGACGAGGTTTCGGAATAGGCACCGGACCACCGGAGTTGTTACCCTTGTCACCGACCGATCGGGTTCGTCGTCAGGCGGGTCCGGTCAGACAAGTGGAGGCTCACTCCCACCCGCATCGACCGCACCAGGTCGTCGGGTCCGGTCCGCACCGTAGGTGTGACGCATGTCGTCATACCCGCGGAGCACCCTGAGCCTCCGCGCGTCGCGCGGGGGCTCTCGTCATTTCCGAGGCCTCCGTGGCGGTCCCCAACCGTTCGACCCATGGAGGACACATCAGCACCGAGCTACGCATCAACGACCGGATCCGGGTACCCGAGGTCCGGCTCGTCGGACCCAACGGCGAGACCGTCGGCATCGTCCCCACGGGCGAGGCCCTCAAGCTCGCCCAGGAAGCCGACCTCGACCTCGTCGAGATCGCCCCGATGGGCAAGCCCCCGGTCTGCAAGCTCATGGACTACGGGAAGTTCAAGTACGAGAACGCCCAGAAGGCCCGTGAGGCGCGCCGGAACCAGACGAACGTGATCATCAAGGAGATGAAGCTTCGTCCGAAGATCGACGCCCACGACTACGAGACCAAGAAGGGTCACGTCGTGCGGTTCCTGAAGGCCGGCGACAAGGTCAAGATCACCATCATGTTCCGCGGTCGCGAGCAGCACCGCCCCGAGCTGGGGTTCCGGCTGCTGCAGCGGCTCGCCGAGGACGTCACGGAGCTGGGCTTCGTGGAGTCGGCGCCCAAGCAGGACGGCCGCAACATGATCATGGTGCTCGGGCCGCACAAGAAGAAGGCCGAGGCCAAGGTGGAGATGGAGGCGGCGAAGGCCGACCGCATGGCCGCCCGCGCCGCCGAGGAGGCCGAGGAGCGCGCCGAGCGCACCGCCCACAACGCGGGGCAGGCCGTGGCGCAGAAGAAGGCCCACGGACGCTCCGAGAACCTTGATCCCGAGATCGAGGCGTGACGAAGTCACGACTCGAGCTCGCAGAAACGAAGTCACACCGAGTTTGGGTGGCGCAGGCAACGCAACACAGAGCGCACTGATCCACCACCAGCACGCGTGAGGCCGGGCAGACCCGGCCACACGACGTACCAAGTGAGGAAGAGAGAACGATGCCGAAGAACAAGACGCACTCCGGCGCGAGCAAGCGGTTCAAGGTGACCGGCTCGGGCAAGCTGATGCGCGCGAAGGCCGGCAAGCGTCACCACCTGGAGGCCAAGCCCTCCAAGGTGACGCGTCGCCTGACCGGCGATGCCGAGGTTTCCAAGAACGACGTCCCGCGCATCAAGAAGCTGCTCGGCCGCTGAGAGCGCCGCGCGCTTGCGCGCGAGCCTCACCACACGTAGATCGATCGATCCGAACCGCAAGGAGTACCACCATGGCACGCGTCAAGCGGGCAGTGAACGCCCACAAGAAGCGTCGTACCACTCTCGAGCGCGCCAGCGGCTACCGCGGCCAGCGCTCGCGCCTCTACCGCAAGGCCAAGGAGCAGGTCACCCACTCGCTGGTCTACAGCTACCGTGACCGCAAGGCGCGCAAGGGCGACTTCCGTCGGCTCTGGATCCAGCGGATCAACGCTGCTGCCCGCGCCAACGGGATGACCTACAACCGCTTCATCCAGGGCCTCAACCTGGCCGGGGTCGAGGTCGACCGCAAGATCCTGGCCGACCTCGCCGTCAACGACGCGCCCGCGTTCGCCGCGCTCGTCGAGACCGCCAAGGCCGCCCTGCCCGAGGACGTCAACGCACCCAAGGCGTCCTGAGCGACCGACACCGGTGTCGAGGAGCGAGCGTCCGCGAGTGTCTCGAGACCAGGTGCCTGACCAGGTGCCCCTGACGACGGGCAACTCCCGCGTCAAGGAGGCACGCAGGCTCAGCCGCCGCTCCGTGCGTACCGAGCGGCGGCTGTTCCTTGCCGACGGCCCGAAGGCCGTCGAAGGGGCGCTCGGAGCCGGGTGCGTCGTCGAGGTCTTCGCGACCGCGGCAGCCTCCGAGCGGTACGCCGCGCTGGTGGCGGCCGCGGACACGACGTGGCTGGTCGAGGACCGGGCGCTGGCCACCCTCAGCGACAGCGTGACGCCGGCGGGGATCGTCGCCGTCTGCTCGTTCCTCGACGTACCCCTGGAGTCCGCGCTCGCATCTGCGCGGCAGGGCTCCTCGCTGGTCGCGATCTGTGCCGACGTCCGCGACCCCGGCAACGCGGGCACCCTCGTCCGGACCGCGGACGCGCTGGGGGCCGACGCCGTCGTCCTGGCCGGCCACTCCGTCGACGCCTACAACCCGAAGACCGTCCGGGCGAGTGTCGGCAGCATCTTCCACCTGCCGCTCGCCCTCGAGCCGGATCCCGTGCAGGCCGTGCGCGCCGCCCAGGGCAGCGGCCTGGTCGTGGTCGCTGCCGATGGCGACGGTGAGCTCGCCCTCGGCGATGCCGCCGAGCTGCTGGCCGGACCCGTCGCCTGGTTGTTCGGCAACGAGGCATGGGGCCTCCCCGCCGAGCTCGCAGCGGTGGCCGACCACCGGGTGCGTATCCCGATCCGCGGACGGGCCGAGAGTCTCAACCTGGCGACCGCCGCCGCGATCTGCCTCCACGAGAGCTCGCGGACGCGCTGACGAGGGCTCAGCTCCCGCCTTCGAGGCGCCGCTGCTCCTGATAGTGCTCGTGCCCCAACCGGCGCAGCAGGGTGAGGATCTCCCCGAAGACCGCCTCACCGACGACCATGTCCTCCAAGGTGCCCTGGCGGTCCTTGGTCGTGTCGATGAGGGCGATCTCGGTGCGGCACAGCTCGTCGGCCAGACGCGCGTAGTAGGCGAGGATCTCCGTGTCGACGGTGAGCAGCTCCTCGCTGACCAGCTGGACCAGCTCGGCCAGGCGCAGCCGCGCGGCGCCGTCCTTCCGGATGCCGGTCCAGCCCACGCCGGCGATGACCTCGTTCACCTGGGGGGCGGCCACCTGATCGGGGCCGTCCACCGGCAGTGGCGGGCTCAGCGCGTCGGAGACCTGGCACAGGACGTCGTGCATGGGTCGCGAGTCGTCCTCGACGGCGTCGACGATGATCTGCAGGGCCGACACGGGGGCCCCGCCCACCTCGCGCAGCGCTCGCAGGATGCGCAGCCGTCGCACGTGCGCCTCGTCGTACTCCGCGCGCCGCGGCCCGGTCACGTCACCGGGGGGAAGCAGACCCTCACGGAGGTAGTACTTCACGGTCGCCACCGGTACGTCGGCACGCTCCGCGAGCTCGGACACCAGCATTTGACTCTCGATTCGTGTGATCCATGGCAAAATTCGTGAAAACTCTGCGAAATCAGTTGCGGTCCCGAGGATAGCGCCACTATCTTACTACTCGTTCGCATTCCCGAGAGGCGAACATCGGGCGGGTCCCACGGGGGAGGGGCCGCCCACCACACGTTGCGGGCCGGCCCCACCGGGGGGAGGGGCCGCCCCGCCAACGTGTCTCTTCTGACTAGGCTGCCGCGCGTGGACGTGCCCGAGGGTGCTCTGACCGCACAGGGCGCCGTGGATCTGCTGCCGGACGGTGTCGTCGTCGCGGACGGCGACGGGCTCGTGCGCCTGCTCAACCATCGCGCCGCCCTCATGCTCGGCATCAGCCCCGACGCTGCCGCGGGCAAGCCTCTCGACGACGTCCTCGGGGTCACCAACCAGGAGGGCGCGGGCTGGTGCGCCTGCGTCCGTCCGTACGACGGGCTGGTCATCCGCACCGGCATCCCGGAGCAGTCCTGGGTGCTGCCGACCGGCGACGAAGTGCTGGTCGCCGCGCGGATCCACCGCACGAACCGGGGACCGATCACCGAGGTGGCCGTGAGCCTGCGCTCGGGGCGCGCCCGTGCCCGGCTCGACCGCGAGCGGTCCGACCTGGTGGCGACCGTCGCCCATGAGCTTCGATCTCCGCTGACCGGCGTCAAGGGATTCGTGCAGGCGCTCCTGAACCGGTGGGACCGGCTCAACGACGAGCAGAAGAAGCTCATGCTGACCACGGTCCACGCCGACTCCGACCGACTCAGCAGGCTGATCACCGAGCTCCTCGACGTGGCCCGGCTCGACACTGGACGGCTGTCGATGCACCAGCGACCGTGCGACGTCGCGCAGCTCACCCATCGCGTGATCGACAGCGTCCGTGCCGGAGCCCCCCACCAGATCGAGTACGACGCACCCGACGACCTGCCGGGGATCTGGGCCGACCCCGACAAGTTCACGCAGGTGATGACCAACGTGCTCGAGAACGCGATCCGCCACGGCGCCGACCCGGTGTCGGTGACCGCGTCGCTCGAGGGCGAGCTGGTCGCCGTTCAGGTCGACGACTGCGGCGACGGCATAGCCCCCGACATCCGGCAGCGGGCGTTCACCAAGTTCTGGACCACGGGGCAGCGCGGCGGGTCGGGTCTGGGGCTCTACCTGGTCAACGGCCTGGTCCGTGCGCACGGCGGCACGGTCACCATCGACGACTCCCCGGCAGGGGGCGCGCGCATCGTGATGACCTGGCCCGCGTTCGGCACCGATCCCGACTGAGGTCGTTCCGACCGGGCGGAAAGACCGAGGGAGCGCCGCTGCCCGCTTGCGGGCGAGGTGGGTCGCGAGTCCACCGCCGAAACCCCGTCGCAGCGGCCGGACGACCCTTCCTAGACTGGTGCCGCGCAGCCGCACCCCACGACCACCGCGAGAGGCACCCATGTCGGGCCCGAACACCCAGTACGACCCGGTCGAGGTGACCCCGCTGCAGGCGGAGCAGGTCGCGGCCATGCGCGACGAGGCGCTGGCGGCCATTGCTGCCGCGAACGACCTCGACGCGCTCAAGCAGGCTCGGCTCGACCACGCCGGCGACCGCTCGCCGCTGGCGCTGGCCAACCGCGAGATCGGCGCCCTCCCGCCCCAGGCGAAGAAGGAGGCCGGTCAACGGGTCGGTCAGGCCCGCGGGGCGGTGAACCAGGCGCTCGCGGAGCGCGCGGTGGTGCTCGAGGCCGAGGCCGAGGAACGGATGCTCGTCGACGAGACGGTCGACGTCACGCTGCCGACCGACCGCCGCCCGCGCGGCGCCCGCCACCCGATCACCCTGATGTCGGACTACATCGCCGACCTGTTCGTGGCCATGGGCTGGGAAGTCGCGGAAGGCCCGGTGCTCGAGGCCGAGTGGCTCAACTTCGACGCACTCAACCTGGGTCCCGACCACCCGGCCCGCACCATGCAGGACACGTTCTGGACCGACCCGGCGTCCGACCATCTCGTGCTGCGCACCCACACGTCGCCGGTGCAGGCCCGCACCATGCTGAGCCGGACGCCGCCGATCTACGTGATCTGCCCGGGCCGCGTCTTCCGCACCGATCCGTACGACGCGACGCACTCGCCGATGTTCCACCAGGTCGAGGGGCTCGTCGTCGACGAGGGCATCACGATGGCCCACCTCAAGGGCACCCTCGACCACTTCGCTCAGCAGATGTTCGGCGAGGGGATCGTCACCCGGTTCCGCCCGTCGTACTTCCCGTTCACCGAGCCGTCCGCCGAGGTCGACCTGGTCTGCTTCGTCTGCCGCGGCGTACCCGGTCAGGTCGAGCAATGCCGCACCTGCAGGGGCGAGGGCTGGATCGAGTGGGGCGGCTGTGGCGTGGTCAACCCGCGGGTGCTGGCTGCCTGCGGGATCGACTCCGAGCGCTTCCGCGGCTTCGCCTTCGGGATGGGCATCGACCGCTCGCTGATGTTCCGCACCGGCGCGGAGGACCTGCGTGCCCTGTTCGACGGCGACGTGCGCTTCAGCGCCGCCTTCGGGACGGAGTGGTGAGATGAGGACTCCCGTCTCCTGGATCCGCGAGTTCGCCGACCTGCCGCCGGAGCTGTCGAGCGAGGACCTCGCCCGTCGACTGACCGCGCTCGGCCTCAAGCTCGAGGCGCTCGAGCGCCCGGGTGCCCAGATCAGCGGACCGCTCGTGGTCGGCCGGGTCCTCACCGTCGAGCCGGAGCCGCAGAAGAACGGCAAGACCATCAACTGGTGCTCCGTCGACGTCGGCGACGCCAACGGCAGCGGTGACCCGCAGGGCATCGTGTGCGGAGCCCACAACTTCGCGGCCGGCGACCTCGTGGTCGTCGTGCTGCCCGGGGGAGTGCTGCCCGGTGGCTTCGAGATCTCGGCGCGCAAGACCTACGGGCACGTCTCGGCCGGGATGATCTGCTCGGCCGCCGAGCTCGGCCTCGGCGACGACCACGAAGGCATCATCGTGCTGCCGGCCGATGCCGGTGACCCCGGCGACGACGCCCGACCCCTGCTCGGCCTCCACGAGGAGGTCATCGAGTTCGAGATCAACCCCGACCGCGCGTACGCGCTGTCGCTGCGCGGTGTCGCCCGCGAGGCGGCCCTGGGCTTCGACACCGCCTACACCGACCCGGCGTTGCGCGACGTACCGGCCGCCAACGCCGACGGTTACCCCGTCCGGGTCGAGGACCCCACGGGCTGCCCGGTGTTCGTGGCCCGCACGGTGACCGGCTTCGACCCGTCTGCCCCGACCCCCGACTGGCTCGCGACGCGCGTCCGACTGGCCGGGATGCGGCCGATCTCGCTGGCCGTCGACGTCACCAACTACGTGATGCTCGAGCTCGGCCGGCCGATCCACGGCTACGACGGCGACCGGCTGCAGGGACCCCTCGTCGTACGACGTGCCCGCGAGGGCGAGCGGCTGACGACGCTCGACGGTGCCGACCGGGCGCTGTCGACCGAGGACCTCGTGGTCACCGACGACTCCGGCGTGATCGGGCTCGGCGGCGTGATGGGCGGCGAGGCCACCGAGATGTCCGCCGGGACGACGACGGTCGTGATCGAGGCCGCCCACTGGGAGCCGGTCGCGATGTTCCGCACCGGCAAGCGGCACCGCCTCACCTCCGAGGCGGGCAAGCGCAACGAGCGCGGCGTCGACCCGACGATCTGCGAGGCCGCCGCCGACCGGGTGGCCGAGCTGTTGACGACGTACGGCGGTGGGTCGGTCTCACCCGGGGTCACGGTGGTCGGCACGCCGCCCGCGCCTGCGCCCATCGAGCTCGCCCGCGAGCTGCCCGGCCAGGTGGCGGGCCTGCCGATCGACGGCGACAGCGTCGTGGCGAACCTCCGCGCTATCGGGGCCGAGGTGAGCGGCGACGCGCTTCTCTCCGTGGTCCCGCCGCCGTGGCGGCCGGACCTGCACGACCCGTACGACCTCGTCGAGGAGGTCATCCGGATCGTCGGCTACGACCAGGTGCCGTCGGTGCTGCCTCAGGCGCCGGCCGGTCGCGGCCTGACCCGCGAGCAGCGGCTCCGCCGTCGGATCGGGCGGACCCTCGCGAGCGTCGGCTGCGTCGAGGTGGTCAGCTTCCCGTTCGTCGCCGACGACACCTTCGACGCCCTCGGGCTCCCGGACGACGACGTGCTGCGCCACGCCGTACGCCTGTCGAACCCGCTGTCGGCCGAGAAGCCGCTCTACACCACGACCCTGCTGCCCGGCCTGCTCGACTCCGCCGCGCGCAACCTCGGGCGCGGCGCCGCCGGCGTTGCGCTCTTCGAGACCGGCACCGTCGCGTTCCCGGTCGATCGCGGCCCGGCGCCCGTGTACGGCGTCGAGTGGCGGCCCAGCGAGGCCGAGCTGGACAAGCTCTTCGAGGCCCTGCCGGTCCAACCGCTGTTCCTGGCGGGGGTGCTCAGCGGCGAGCGCGACGCGCGAGGGTGGTGGGGCTCCGGTCGGACGGCCGACTGGTCGGACGCGCTCGAGGTCGTCCGCGCCGTGGCCGCCGAGCTCGCCGTGGAGATCCGGGTCGAGGCCGCCGAGCGGATGCCGTGGCACCCGAGCCGGTGCGCGCGCGTGTTCGTCGGTGAGCAGGAGTTCGGTCACGCCGGCGAGCTGCATCCGCGGGTGTGTACGGCGTTCGGTCTTCCCCGAGGCACCGCGGCTCTGGAGATCGACCTCGACTTCCTGATGAGCCTCGCGGTGGACGTGCCGCGGGCGCCGTCGTACTCCAACCAGCCCGTCGCCAAGGAGGACGTCGCGCTCGTCGTGGCCGAGTCCGTCCCGGCCGCTGAGGTCGAGGCGGCGCTCCGGGCAGGGGCGGGAGACCTCCTGGAGTCGGTGCGGCTGTTCGACGTCTACGCCGGTCCCCAGGTCGGCGAGGGCCACAAGTCGCTCGCCTTCGCCCTGCGGTTCCGCGCCGCCGACCGGACCCTGACCGAGAGCGAGGCCGGCACCGCCCGCGACGCCGCCGTGGCCGCCGCCGCAGCCGCCGTGGGCGCCGTCCAACGCTGACCTGGCAACACGTCGACGCCGTAGAACGCCGACCTGGCAGCACGTCGACAACCCGGAAAGCCGACCTGGCAGCACGTCGACGCCGTAGAACGCCGACCCGGCACCTGACGTCTCGGCGTCGAGGCGGGTAGTTTCGGGGAGTGACCGATCTCGCCCCGTTGACCCTGCCCGCCGCCGATGCCGGGACCGACGCCTGGTCCGCCTGGCTGACGACCCGGACCACCGACCAGCTGGCCTCGGCGCGCGAGCTGATCGCCGCGCTGAAGGCCGAGCGGCCACGCGAGGCGAACGTGCTGCTCGAGCGCTGGAACGACATCGCCCTGGCCCTCAGCAACGCCTTCGCGGCCGGCAGCCTGCTGCAGCAGGTGCACCCCGACGCCGCGCTCCGCGAGCAGGGCGAGGCGGCCGAGGTCGAGGCACACCGCCTGCTGACCGATCTGTCGCTCGACCGTGAGGTGTACGACCTCCTCGTCGTCGACGACGCCGACCAGCGGACCTCCGGCCTCGACGACGACGCCGAGCGGGTGCGCAACTTCGCGCTCCGCGACTTCCGACGCTCCGGCGTCGACCGCGACGAGGCGACGCGTGACCGGGTCCGCGCGATCAACGAGCGCGAGACCGAGCTCAGCCAGACCTTCGAGCGCAACATCCGCGACGACAACACCACCGTGAAGCTCCGCCCCGACCAGCTCGCCGGGCTCCCGCAGGACTGGGTCGAGTCACACCCGGTCGGCGACGACGGACTGGTCGAGCTCACCCTGGAGTACCCCGACGTCGTCCCGATGCTGACCTTCGCCACCGACCGCGAAGCCCGCGTCACCCTCGCCACCGCGTTCAACAACCGCGCCTGGCCGGCCAACGACGACGTGCTCGTCGAGCTGATGGCGCTGCGCCAGGAGCACGCCTCCCTGCTGGGGTACGACGGGTGGCCGACGTACGACGCCGAGGTCAAGATGATCGAGACCGGCGACGCGATCGCGATGTTCGTCGACAAGATCAGCAAGGCCGCGGAGTCGTCCGCGATCCGCGACCGCGACATCCTCCTCGCGCGCGTCCGCCAGGACCGCCCCGACGCCGAGTCGCTCGACGCCGCGGACAGCCGTTTCTACACCGAGACCATCAAGCGCGAGCAGCACAGCGTGGACGCCCAGGAGGTGCGGCGCTACTTCGCCTTCGACCAGGTCCGCCAGGGCCTGCTCGATGTGACCGGCCGGCTGTTCGGGCTCGGGTACGAGCGGGTCGACGTCCCGACCTGGCACGAGGACGTCGCGTCGTACGACGTGTCCCTGGGCGGCGAGCGGATCGGCCGGATCCACCTCGACCTGCACCCGCGCCCCAACAAGTTCAACCACGCCGCACAGTTCACGCTGGCCGACGGTGTCACCGGGCGTCAGCTGCCCGAGGGCGTCCTGGTCTGCAACTTCCCACGCGGGCTGATGGAGCACGACGACGTCGTGACCCTGTTCCACGAGTTCGGCCACCTCGTCCACCACGTCCTCGGCGGCCACCAGCGCTGGTCGCGGTTCTCGGGCGTCGCCACGGAGTGGGACTTCGTCGAGGCGCCCTCACAGCTGCTGGAGGAATGGGCCTGGGACGCGACCGTCCTCGAGGGGTTCGCCACCGACGAGGCCGGGACGCCGATCCCCGCCGACCTCGTGGAGCGGATGCGCGCGGCCGAGGAGTTCGGCAAGGGGCTGCAGGCACGCACCCAGATGTTCTACGCCGCGCTCTCCTACCGGATCCACCAGCAGCCGCCCGCCGACGGCGCCGCGATCAGTGGCCTCTCGCAGCAGCTGCAGGCGGCGTACTCGATGATGTCGCCGCTGCCCGACACCCACTTCCACGCGGCGTTCGGGCACCTCGACGGCTACTCCTCGGGCTACTACACCTACATGTGGTCGCTGGTGATCGCCAAGGACCTGTTCTCGGCCTTCGACCGGGAGAACCTCTACGACGCCGAGATCGCTGGCCGCTACCGCGACCGGATCCTGGCGCAGGGCGGCCGGCACGACGCGGCGGACCTGGTCGAGGACTTCCTCGGCCGGCCGTTCGGGTTCGAGTCGTTCGCGACCTGGCTGGAGGAGTGACCGCGGGGACCGAGCTCGCGAGGTCCCCGGTCGCGGTCACTGGTTGAGGAGCGCCGGCTCTGCGCCGCCGATGGTCGAGGAGGTCGCTCCGCGACCGTCTCGAGACCTGTGACTGTGTCTCCGGTCTCGGCCCCAGGCACCGTCGCTGGGTTTCGAGACGCGCCGCTCGGCCCCTCTCTTCGTTCGGGGTCGAGCCGGACGCTCCTCAACCTTCCGGCGTGGGTCTTCCGCTTCGCAAGCTCAGCGGAAGCGCCGTCAGTTGATCGGCTGGTGGACGATCGCGCGGAACCGATCGACGATCTTCAGGTCGCCGGCCAGGTGGGTCTCGGCGCCGTCGCCGCGCCGCCAGAGCCTGGCGTCGAGCTCCTCGGCCGAACCGCTGATCACGGCGTCCGGCTCGACCCCGGGATCCTCGACGACGTGGAGATCGTCCTCGTCGCGCTCGATGCCGTCGGGGTCGGTGCCGTGGAAGTGCCCCAGCTGCACCCACACCCGGTCGTCGGTGTCGGTGATGTCGATCCGGAGGTAGTGGGGGAGCGGCGAGAACTCGCCCCAGGGCGGGCACCCGCCGTACATCACGTCGAGCACCTCGTCGACGCCGTCGGAGGCGAGGTCGACGGGGAACGGCGAGACCGTGTGGGCCGCCAGCTCGGCGTCGCGACGGTGGATCAGCGCCTCGTGGGCCTGACGGCGCAGGATGAAGGCGACGTTCTTGTGCTCGGGGTGCCAGGTCCAGGCATCGTCGGTCGGGTCCGCCACCGCGAGGGCGTCGACCAGTGCGCCGTAGTGCTCGTCGAAGAAGGCCAGCAGCCCCGCGTGGTCAGCGGGACGCTCGGGCTCGGGGTAGCCGTCGGGGCCCTTCGGCCGGTTGGTGACCATCCACGTCCACCAGTGCTGCACCTCGCCGAGGTGCCACAGCAGGTCGTCGGCGCGCCACTCGGGACACGTCGGCACGTCGGCGGCCGGGTCGCAGGCCGCGAGCACGTCGCGGAACCGCTGGGACTCGTCGCGGATGTGCTGGAGGTACGTCGTGGGG
>CAVXHO010000027.1:0-41837 GCA_963761515.1 uncultured Actinomycetota bacterium | reverse complement strand
CGGGCGTGCGAGCGCCGCGCCGACGGCGGTGGCCAGGCCCAGCCCGATCGACTGGAAGGCCTGGGTGAAGCAGAAGCCCTGCTCGTCGGGGGTGTCGAGGAACATCGCCGGGTAGCCCATGAAGTTGCCCGAGTCGACCGCCACGATCCGCTCGAGGGGGAGCAGGTCGTCCAGGACGGTGGTGAGCGTGCGCGGGTCGATGAGCCCGTGGCCGGTGAGGTCGTCGTACGACGTGTGCCGCCAGCGCACGCCGCCGGCGAGACGTCGGTGGACCTCGTCGGTGCGGTAACCGGTCCGCGCCGAGGGCAGCCGCTCGACCAGGGCGCGGGCGGTGAGACCGACGTCGCCGAGGACGCCGAAGGTGAGCGCGCGATGGGCGCCCAGTGCGTCCGCGGTGTCGTCGACCTGCACGACCGTGGCGCCGGGAGCGATCAGCTTCCCGTGGCGCATCGTCCACATGTTGAGGGCGCAGCCCCAGCCGACGATCAGGTCGGCGCCGCCGATCAGCTCGGCGGCCAGCGGCGAGGCGAAGCCGCCCGAGACGCCCACCGACCACGGCTCCCCCGTCCGGAACAGGTCCTTGGCGACGGCCGACTCGGCCAGCAGCGCGCCGGAGCGGGCGGCGACCTCCCGCAGCTCGGCGCCGAACGGGCGTCCGCCGCGTCCGGCGACGAAGACCGGCCGCTCCGCCGCGCGCACCGCGTCGGCGAGGCGCTCCACGTCTGACGGGTCCGGGGCGGAGCCCTCGGGTGTCGTCACCCGCGCGACCGGGCCCGGCTCTCGGCGCACTCCTCGCCCTGCACGGAGAGCGGCAGGTTGAGCAGGACCGTACGACGCGTGGTCACCGCCAGCTCGACGGCCTCGACCGCGCGCCGTACCGCCTCCTCGGCACTGTCCACGCGCACCGACAGGGCGCCGACGGCCCGAGCCAGGGCCGGCTGGTCGACGTAGAAGTTGGACCGCGGCTCGGTCGCCTCGGCCGCCACGACCACCAGCGGCGTGCGGCTCTTGGCGGCCTCGGCGAGACCGGTCATGGTGTTCGTCAGCCCGCAGCCCTGGTGGACGGTGACCGCAGCGACCCGGCCCGAGACGCGGGCGTAGGCGTCGGCCATCGTCGTGGCGCCGGCCTCGTGCCGGGCCGCGACGAACCGGGCACCCTCGGCCACCATCGCGTTGGTGACGTGGAAGTTGCCGGAGCCGACGACGCCGAAGACGTGGTCGACGCCGGCCCGGACCAGCGCCTGCCCGACCGCGTCGGAGACCCTCACGGCCGACCTCGGCTCAGCGCTCGACCAGGGCGACGGCGCGGGCGGGGGACCCGGAGCCGGTCACGATCGGCAGTGGCCCGACCACCAGGACGGCGCCGGTGGCGGGGAGGAGCGCGACGTTCTGCAGCTGGGTCAGGCCGTACTTGCCGCTGCCCATCAGGTAGGAGTGGCAGGGGAAGGGCGGGTCGAAGGAGTGCGCGGCCCCGGCGTCGGTGCCGACGGTCTCGACGCCGACCCCGACCACGGGAGCCTCCTCGGCGACCCACCGGGCGCACTCGATGCTCATGCCGGGCGTGTGGGGGCCGGTCTCGTCGGCGTTGATGAAGCGCTCCTGGCTGTCGGACCTGGCGTCCCAGCCGGTGCGGTAGATCATCCAGCCGCCGTCGGGCAGCGGGCCGTGCTCGGCCTCCCAGGCCCGGATGTGGTCGACCTCGAGCAGGAAGTCGGCGTCGGCGGCGCACTCGGCGCTGAAGTCGAGCACCACGACGGGCCGGATCAGCCGCGACATCGGGATGTCGGCGACGTCGCTGCCGTCGCGCCCGGTGACCCAGTGGTTGGGGGCGTCGAGGTGGGTGCCGGTGTGCTCGCCGCTGCGGAAGTTGTTCCAGTACCACGCAGGTCCGCGGTCGTCGTACCGGCTGATCTCGTCGAGCTCGAAGCGCTGCGTCTGCCCGAACTCCGGCGGCAGCGCGATGATCGGCGTCTCGGCGGAGAGGCGGGCGGTCAGGTCCACGATCTCGACGCGTCCGGAGGTGAGGGCGTCGGTCAGGTCGGACAGGACGGACATGGGTGCTCCTCGGTGGGGCGCGGGGTCGGGTCGGATGCGCTGGGCACGCTACGCCGCCGCGGCCCGGCACGGGAGGGACCGACAGGGGCACGTTGGCACTCGCTGGCGGTGAGTGCTAGTTTCGGCCTTGGCACTCTCAACCCGAGAATGCCAGCGCTTGCCACGACGTACGACCCCCGCGACGGCGTGCGTCACAGCAGGCTCCAACGTCCGGGAGCCCCGGCTCCCGAGTCCGAAATACGTGGAGAAAGTGGAGGTCGACATCGTGTCGGTCAACATCAAGCCCCTCGAGGACCGGATCGTCGTCAAGCCGCTCGAGGCAGAGCAGACCACGGCTTCCGGCCTGGTCATCCCCGACACCGCCAAGGAGAAGCCCCAGGAGGGCGAGGTCCAGGCGATCGGCCCGGGGCGCATCGACGACAACGGCAACCGCGTCCCGCTCGACGTGGCCGTGGGCGACAAGGTCATCTACAGCAAGTACGGCGGCACCGAGGTGAAGTACGGCGGCGACGAGTACCTCATCCTCTCGGCGCGCGACGTCCTCGCGGTCGTCTCCTGATTCACCGGGTCGTGTGCCCCTGGTCGTGCTGAGGCGCGTCCCTGGGCACACGACCCGTCCGCTTCGGTGGTCGAGACCATCCCGTTTCACGAAGGAAGCAACAGATGCCCAAGATTCTTGAGTTCGACGAGAGCGCACGCCGCTCCCTGGAGCGCGGCGTCGACGCGCTCGCCAACACGGTCAAGGTGACCCTCGGCCCCAAGGGCCGCTACGTCGTCCTCGACAAGAAGTGGGGTGCCCCCACGATCACCAACGACGGCGTGACCGTCGCACGTGACGTCGAGCTCGACGACCCGTTCGAGAACCTCGGCGCCCAGCTGACCAAAGAGGTCGCCACCAAGACCAACGACGTCGCCGGTGACGGTACGACGACCGCGACGGTGCTCGCCCAGGCGATGGTCCACGAGGGCCTGCGCGCCGTGACCGCCGGCGCCAACCCGATGAGCCTCAAGCGCGGCATGGACGCCGCGGCCGAGGCCGTCGGCGACGCGCTGCGCGACGCGGCCCGCGAGGTCGACTCCAAGGAGGACATGGCGTCGGTCGCCACGATCTCCAGCCGCGACGCCCTGATCGGCGAGCTGCTCGCCGAGTCCTTCGACAAGGTCGGCAAGGACGGCGTGATCACCGTCGAGGAGTCCAACACCATGGGCACCGAGCTGGAGTTCACCGAGGGGATGCAGTTCGACAAGGGCTACATCTCGGCGTACTTCGTCTCCGACCCGGAGCGCATGGAGGCCGTGCTCGACGACCCCTACATCCTGCTGCACCAGGGCAAGATCTCCGCGATCGCCGAGCTGCTCCCGCTGCTCGAGAAGGTCATCGCCGCCGGCAAGCCGCTGTTCATCCTGGCCGAGGACGTCGAGGGCGAGGCCCTGTCGACGCTGGTGGTCAACAAGATCCGCGGCACCTTCAACGCCGTCGCGGTGAAGAGCCCCGCCTTCGGTGACCGTCGCAAGGCGATGATGCAGGACATCGCGGTGCTCACCGGCGGCCAGGTCATCGCGCCCGAGGTCGGCCTCAAGCTCGACCAGGTCGGTCTCGACGTGCTCGGCACCGCCCGCCGCGTGGTCATCACCAAGGACAACACCACGATCATCGACGGCGGCGGCGACGCCTCCGAGGTCGAGGGCCGGGTCAACCAGGTCAAGGCCGAGATCGAGAACACCGACTCCGACTGGGACCGCGAGAAGCTCCAGGAGCGTCTCGCCAAGCTGGCCGGCGGCGTGTGCGTGATCAAGGTCGGCGCCGCCACCGAGGTGGAGCTGAAGGAGAAGAAGCACCGCATCGAGGACGCCGTCTCCGCGACGCGCGCCGCGATCGAGGAGGGCATCGTCCCCGGCGGTGGCTCCGCGCTCATCCACGCGGTCTCGGTGCTCGACGGCGACCTCGGCCTCACCGGTGACGAGGCCATGGGTGTCCGCATCGTGCGCACGGCCGCCGACGAGCCCCTGCGCTGGATCGCCGAGAACGGTGGCGAGAACGGCTACGTCATCGTCACCAAGGTCCGCGAGGGCAAGGTCGGTGAGGGCTACAACGCCGCCACCGGTGAGTACGGCGACCTGGTCGCCCAGGGCGTCCTCGACCCGGTCAAGGTGACCCGCTCCGCGCTGGTCAACGCGACCTCGATCGCCGGCATGCTGCTGACGACCGAGACGCTGATCGTCGAGAAGCCCGAAGACGAAGACGCTCCAGCCCGCGGCCGGTCACGGCCACGGCCACGGTCACTGGCGTTTGCGCGACGTCTGAGCACGCCGACCTGGCGTTTGCGCGACGTCTGAGCTCGTCGACCCGGCGATTCCGTACGACGGAGTCGCCGGGTCGCTGCATTTCCCCGTCGCTCGAGCGCCGGGTCAGTGCGTTCCGGCGTCGTACAGACGCCGGGTCGGCGCGATCCAGCGTCGTACAGACGCCGGGTCGGCGTCACGTCCAGGCGATCCAGGGGCCGAACGTGTGGCGGTCGGGGACCCAGTCGTACTCCGCCTCGAACTCGGTCCGGGTCACCAGTGACAGCCGGATGCGCTGCGGCTGCTCGGCGCCCTTCCGCATCAGGCAGCGGACCGGGAAGCTGAAGCGGACGAAGCCGCTGGGCGAAGTCGTACGTCGAGCTGTGGACGCCGCCGAAGCACCTCGACCGGTACCCGCCGAGCTTCCAGTCGTCGACGAAGCCGACGGCCCAGCCCTCCACCGTCCCCGTTGGTGCTGACCAGCAG
Organism: uncultured Actinomycetota bacterium; assembly: GCA_963761515.1. GTDB lineage: Bacteria > Actinomycetota > Actinomycetes > Propionibacteriales > Nocardioidaceae > Nocardioides. The sequence goes on along the minus strand of CAVXHO010000027.1, from coordinate 37,013 downwards.
GTCGGGCGTCGAGTCCTTGCGCCGTACGTCGACGTAGATGTCCTGGGTGTGCTCCACGTTGCCCGACGGCGGGCGACTTGATCTTGATCCTGACCCGGTGCGCGTCGTAGTGGACCCGCATCCACGCGATGTCGCCGTTGCCGTTGCCGGTCCTGTCGTCGCCCGACGGGGTCGTGCATCACCCGCGTCTGCGCCGAGGCGGGCGCGAGGTCGACCGACCACGGGTGCCAGGGCTCCCGCGACGACGACCGAGACGGCCGCTACGAGCTTTCTCATCTGGCTTCCTCCCGTGTGAGCTCGGTTGCTACCCGTACGACGCAACGCGGCGCGCAGGGGTTCGCGTCGGGGCGGATCGGTGCGCCGGTAGGATGGGGGAGTGGAGCCACCCCAGGAGCTGCCGGAGAAGTTCGCCCCGATGGGCCTCACCTACGACGACGTGCTGCTGCTCCCCGGTTACTCCGAGATCGCGCCGGCCGACATCGACACCTCGACCCGGCTGACCCGCGAGATCACGCTCCAGGCGCCGCTGGTCAGCGCGGCGATGGACACCGTCACCGAGAGCCGGATGGCGATCGCGATGGCCCGCGAGGGCGGCATCGGCGTCCTCCACCGCAACCTCTCGATCGAGGACCAGGCCTACCAGGTCGACCTCGTCAAGCGGACCCAGACCGGGATCATCTCCAACCCCGTCACCATCGGCCCCGACGCCACCCTGGAGGACCTCGACCGGATCTGCGGCGAGTACCGCGTCTCCGGCCTCCCCGTCGTCGACCTCGACCAGCAGCTCCTCGGGATCATCACCAACCGCGACCTGCGCTTCACCCCGGTCGCGGAGTGGGCGACCACCAAGGTCGACGAGATCATGACGCCGATGCCGCTGATCACCGGCCGGCTCGGCATCTCCCGCGACGAGGCCACCCTGCTGCTGCGCAAGCACAAGCGCGAGCGGCTCCCCCTCGTCGACGACGAGGGGCGTCTCGGCGGCCTGATCACGGTCAAGGACTTCGTGAAGGGCGAGCAGTTCCCCCAGGCGTCGTACGACGGCGACGGCCGGCTGCTCGTCGGTGCGGCGATCGGCTACTTCGGCGACGCCTGGCAGCGCGCCACGACCCTCATCGAGGCCGGGGTCGACGTGCTCGTCGCCGACACCGCCCACGGCCACGTCCGGCTCCTGCTCGAGATGGTCGAGCGGCTCAAGACCGACCCGAAGACCAAGCACGTGCAGGTGATCGGCGGCAACGTCGCCACCACGGCCGGCGCCCAGGCGTTCATCGACGCCGGTGCCGACGCGGTCAAGGTCGGGGTCGGCCCCGGCGCCATCTGTACGACGCGCGTGGTCACCGGCGTCGGCGTACCCCAGATCACCGCCGTCCACGAGGCCGCGCTCGCCGCCCGGCCGGCCGGCGTCCCCGTGATCGCCGACGGCGGCCTCAAGCACTCCGGAGACATCGCCAAGGCCATCGTCGCCGGCGCGAGCTCGGTGATGGTCGGCTGCCCTCCTGGCGGGCTGCGAGGAGGCGCCCGGCGAGCTGATCTTCGTCAACGGCAAGCAGTTCAAGACGTTCCGCGGGATGGGCTCCCTCGGGGCGATGTCGAGCCGCGGCAAGAAGTCCTACTCCAAGGACCGCTACTTCCAGGCCGAGGTCACCAGCGACGACAAGATCGTCCCCGAGGGCATCGAGGGCCAGGTCGCCTACCGCGGCCCGCTCGGCGCGGTCGCCCACCAGCTCCTCGGCGGGCCTCAACCAGTCGATGTTCTACGTCGGTGCGCGCACCATCGCCGAGCTGCAGGAGAAGGGCCGCTTCGTGCGGATCACGCAGGCGTCGCTCGCCGAGAGCCACCCCCACGACGTCCAGATGACCGTCGAGGCCCCCAACTACACCGGTCGCTAGCGCGACGACGCCAGCAGCGCCAGCAGGGCGCGGGCGTACGCCGCCTCGACGTCCACGTCGACGAACCGCTGCTCGGAGTCGCCGACCAGGAGCGTGACGGCGAAGCCCGACGTCGCGCCGGGGAGCAGCTCGAGCGACATGAAGGCCTCGCCGAGCGCCTCGCGCAGCTGGTCCTCCCGCGGGAGCCAGACCGCCTCCGACGCCTCGAGGTTGTCGAGCGCCCACTCGGTGGTGCCGTGGAAGGCGAGCACCTGATGGCCGCGCGGCAGCCGCAGGGTCTCGATCACCATGTCGCTGATCACGAAGACCCGGTCGTCGAGGTCGCGGTCGGGGACGACGAACCGGTCGCCGTTGGCCGGCGCCCACGCCAGTCCCGCGTCGCGCAGGGACTCGGCGAGCCAGGGCTTGATCACCGCTCCAGCCTGACACACTTCGCCCCATGCGGCGTTGGGTCTGTGACTCGTGCGGGTCGACGGGCGAGGTCCCGGCGGGCGAGGATCCCGACACCCTGCTCTGCAGCGTCTGTGGCGAGCCGGTGCTCGCCGACCAGGATGCGACGTGACCGCCGTCCCGACGATCCACGAGATCCGCCGCTACCCGGTGAAGTCGATGGCCGGCGAGTCACTGCCGTCGGTCGAGATCGACGCCCGGGGCCTGGTCGGTGACCGCTGGTACGCCGTGGTCGACGGCGACGGCAAGCTCGCCTCCGGCAAGCACAGCACCCGCTTCCGGCGTCGCGACGCGGTCTTCGACTTCACCTCGCGTACGACGCCCGAGGGCGTCCGCGTCGCCGGCCGCGGCGGTGACTGGCGGGTCGGCGATCCCGACCTCGACCACGCGCTGAGCCGAGGCCATGGGCGACCCCGTCCGCGTCCTGGCCGAGAGCACCACGCCCTACCAGGACGCCGGCGAGGTCTCCCTGGTCGGCACGGCGTCCCTCGACTGGTGCCGCGAGCACCTCGGCGTCGACGCCGACCGGCGCCGGATCCGTCCGAACCTCGTCGTCGACACCAGCGAGCCGTTCGTCGAGGAGACCTGGACCGGTGTGCTGAGCGTCGGGACCGCCCGCCTGCGCGTGGTCCGCCGCGGATCGAGCGGTGCCGGATGATCGACATCGCCCAGGAGGGCCTGCCGCCCGAGGGGTCCTGGCTCAAGGCGCTGGGCGACACCCGCGACCTGTGCCTCGCCGTCTACCTCGACGTCGAGGCACCCGGCGTGCTGCGGGTCGGCGATGCGGTGCGGCTCAGCGGTTGAGGCTGGCGCTCACAGGTGCAGGATCATCGTCAGCACCGAACCGAAGCCGCCCGAGCGCGCGACGGTGTCCGCCGGCACGACGACCTGCGCCGACCCCGTCCGTCGCCACACCGGCCGCCCGAGGGCGGTGACCGTCCCGACGCGGACACCGCGGGCGCCCGCGAGGAACGCCGGACTCGCCGTGACCGGGGAGCCGGTCCTCTCGCCCTCGAGGTGCCAGCGCGCCGAGCCGGGCGGCATCGAGCTGACGGGCACGGAGCCGTCGGTCCGCACCGCGGCGAGCCAGAGCCGGCCCGCGCGGTCGACGGTGGTCGCCGGCGAGGAGTACGGGGACCAGACGCCGGCTTCCTGTCGTGCGGCGTGCCATCGCGACCCGCCTGCGTCGGTGTGGCGCGAGAAGAGCTCCCCACGCGCGGTCACCGAGGTCAGCCAGAGCCGGCCGTCGTTGGCGAGGGTGAGCGCCGGGGTCGAGGTCTCCGACCAGGTGCGGGCGTCGACGGCCCGGAAGTGGCTCCACCCGCGGCCGTTGGGCTGCGTGTGCGTGAGGTCGAGAGTGCCCCCTCGGGTGACGGACGGCGACCCACAGCCGGCCGCGTGCGTCGGTGGCGGCGACTGGTGCGGTGGAGGTCGACCACGAGCCGGGCATCCCCATCCGGTCGCCGCGGCTCCAGCGGTCGGTCTGCACTCCGACCGTGTGCCGCTCGACCAGGTCACCGGAGGCCGAGACGCTCAGGAGTCGTACGCGGCCCTGTCCGTCCAGGGCGAGGGTCGGGGTCGAGGTGGTCGACCAGGGACCGCCCTGGACAGCATGCGGATGCGTCCACGCGGACGAGCCGCCACGCGTGTGCGAGGTGAGCACCCGTCCGTTCGTCGTCACCGCGGCGACCCAGGTGCGCCCGAGGGTGTCCGGGGCCACGGACGGTGCGGCGCGCGTCGACCAGGCGCCCCGAGCCCCGAGGTGTACGGCGCGCCCTGAGGCGGGGCGCACGGTCAGGTCGCCCTGCGGCGTGGTCCGCGCGGTCCAGGTGCCGCCGCCGGCCGCCGCCGTCGTCGCTGCGGCTCGGGTGGATCCGAGACTCGGGTCAGGGGAGACGTCGGCGAGGTGCAGGTAGCGGAAGTCCGAGGTCGGCACGGTGCGGATGTCGTAGCCGCCGGCGACGTAGTAGTTGTACTCCTCGACGGTGACGGTGCCGGCACCGACCGCGGAGACCCAGGCGACGTGCCCGACCCGACCGTCGTCGGTCTGGGCGACGGCGCCGACGGCCGGGATGTCGTCGACGAGGTAGCCGAGCGCCTCCGCGTTGTCGTCCCACTGGTCGGCGTTGCCGAAGGCGCCGCCGTCGAGGTAGTTCGAGAAGTCGGTGAACCCGTTGGTGTTCCGCAGCCGCCAGGCCACGAAGCTCGTGCAGTTGCGCAGCGCGAAGCCCCACGGGTCGCCGTAGGTGCCGTTGTAGTACCAGATGTGCTTGGCACAGACGCGCGGCGGATCCGGGGGCGTTTGGCTCGGAGCGTTGGGGGTGCCGGTCGAGCCGGGCTGGTTCGACGTGGTGTGCGGCCCGGGCTTCGAGGGCTTGCCGGGCTTCGACGGGTTTGTCGGGCTTGCCGGGCTTGGTGTGCGCGTGCGGGGGCAGCGGCACGAGGGGGCACTGGCCCAGGCCCCGGTAGGGGTAGTCGTCGTCGGCGTACGACGGCGCGGCCAGGCCAACCAGGCTCACAGCGGTGGCCATCCCAAGGATGCCCCCGATGAGCCGGCTGCCGCGCCGCCTCGGGGGGAAAGGCATTCGGGCTCCGTTCACAGTGGCACGAGAACGGTCGCAGGCATCCGGGTCTGTTCGCGGCGGAACGCCCGATCCTTTACTCGGCGAGGTGTGAGTCCGGGGACACCGGCGGACGTCGATACCCTGACGGCGTGAGCGAGATCGAGATCGGCCGCGCCAAGCGCGGGCGCCGGGCCTACTCCTTCGACGACATCGCGATCGTCCCGAGCCGGCGTACCCGCGACCCCGAGGAGGTCGCGATCGCCTGGCAGATAGACGCCTACCGTTTCGAGCTGCCGATCGTCGCCGCCCCGATGGACTCCGTGATGTCGCCCGACACCGCGATCGCGCTCGGCCGGTACGGCGGCCTCGGCGTGCTCAACCTCGAGGGCCTCTGGACCCGGTACGACGACCCCTCCGACCTGCTCGCCGAGATCGCGGAGCTCGACGGGCCGACCGCCGTCCGCCGGATGCAGGAGATGTACGCCGAGCCGGTCAAGGCCGAGCTGATCTCCGCGCGGCTGCGCCAGATGCGCGACGCCGGCGTGACCGTGGCCGGCGCGCTGAGCCCGCAGCGCACCAAGGAGTTCGCCAAGACCGTGGTCGACGCCGGGGTCGACATGTTCGTCATCCGCGGCACGACCGTCAGCGCCGAGCACGTCAGCGCCCAGGCCGAGCCGCTGAACCTCAAGGAGTTCATCTACGAGCTCGACGTACCGGTGATCGTCGGCGGCTGCGCGACGTACCAGGCGGCGCTGCACCTGATGCGGACCGGCGCCGCGGGGGTGCTCGTCGGCTTCGGCGGCGGCGCGGCCCACACGACCCGCACCGTGCTCGGTGTCTCGGTCCCGATGGCGAGCGCGGTGGCCGACGTGGCCGGTGCGCGCCGTGACTACATGGACGAGTCCGGCGGCCGCTACGTCCACGTGATCGCCGACGGCTCGATCGGCCGGAGCGGCGACATCGCCAAGGCGATCGCCTGCGGTGCCGACGCCGTGATGATCGGCTCGCCCTTCGCGCGCGCCAGCGACGCGCCGGGGCAGGGCTTCCACTGGGGCGCCGAGGCCCACCACGCCGAGCTGCCGCGCGGCGAGCGCGTCGAGATCGGCACCGTCGGCACCCTCCAGGAGATCCTCTTCGGTCCGTCCCGGGTCGCCGACGGCACGATGAACCTCATCGGCGCCCTCAAGCGAGCGATGGCGACGACCGGCTACACCGAGCTCAAGGAGTTCCAGCGGATCGAGATCGTCGTCTCCTGACGCGAAAAGTCGCCCGCGGGCGTCCGTACGACGAGATCTCGTGCTCCTGGGTAGTGCGGCCGAGGGTCGAGGCCGCGCTCGCACACCAGGGAGAACTGACCAGATGACCATCACGACGGCATGGCCCATGTCCTACCAGCTCACCCGGCTGACCGACCGCGAGGTCACGGTCCTGCGGGCGATGGCCAGGGGCGCCAGCAACGCGGAGATCGCGGCGGAGCTGTACGTCTCGATCGCCACGGTCAAGACGCACGTGGCGAGGATCCTCTCCAAGCTCGGGGTGCGCGACCGGGTCCAGGCCGTGATCGTGGCCTACGAGTCGCGGCTCGTCGTCCCGCACTGAGTCCCGCTCGGGGGCGGTCTCAGGTGGTGAGTCGCGCGGCGATGGCGGCGAGCCCGGACTCGACGAACGCCGGCCCGCCGGCCGCCTGGCCCCACAGCACGTCGTACCACGGGACCAGGCGGTACCAGTCGAGGGCGCGGGCGAGCTCGTCGTCGTCCACGCCGTACGCGACCGCGACCGCGGCGGCGAACGGCTCCGGCGTCGCGAACAGCGCCCACCCGAGGTCGACCGCAGGGTCGGCGACCCGGGCGTCGGACCAGTCGATGACACCGACCACCCGGTCGTCGCGGATGAGCACGTGGTGGGCGCCGAGGTCGCCGTGGATGATCGTGGTCGGCGTACCCAGTGCCACCCGTCGGAGCAGGGCCCGACCCGGCTCGTGCAGCTCCTCAGGAGTCAGCGGCAGCACCCGATGCAGCATCCGGTCGAGGGTCGCCAGCAGCTCGGAACGCGCCGCGACGCGGTCGGGGATCCCGGCCTCGACGTAGATGCTGACCGGCATGTCGTGCAGCGCCCGGAGGAACTCGCCCATCCGTCGTCCGTCGTCGGCGGTGAGGGTGCGCTCCGTCGCGGGCTCGCCGTCGACCAGCTGGTGCCGCACGCGGAGGGGCTTGTCGTCGAGCAGGATCGGGACCGGTACCTCCAGCGGCAGCAGGGGAGCGAGCCGTGGCATCAGCCGTGTCTCGTTCGCCAGCTGCGTCGCCGCGTCGGCGTAGACCGGGACGCGGTCGAGCCAGCGTCCCTCGACGATGGTCGCGACGGAGTCCCAGCCCTGGATCGGCGGCGAGGTGTCGCCCGCCCGCTCGCGGAGCCAGTCGGAGAAGAGCGCCACGGTGTCGGGCATGAACGCGATCTCGGGGTCACCGAGCCGCTCGAGCAGCCGCTCGATGCTCAGCCACGCGCCGTACGCGACCTCGGAGGGCTGCGGCGTGATCGGCCCGTCCCAGGTGGTCAGGTAGCGGAAGGCCCGGTACGTCGTGTTCGCGTCCGCGTAGTCGGCCTCGCCGAGGGGCTCGAGCTCACTGGTGACGCCGAGCTCCTCGGCCAGCTCCCGCCGGGCACCCTCCAGCGGGTCCTCGCCGTCGAGCAGGACCCCACCGGCGGTGAAGTCCCAGTGGGCGGGATAGACGTCCTTGGTGGGGGTCCGGCGGTGCACGTAGACGCGGCCCCACGGGTCGCGGACGAGGATCCCGGTGGCCGCGTGCCGGAGGTTCTGCGCGCGCATCACCGAACGAGGGGCGCTCCCTGCCGGACGTCCCCCGTCGTCGTAGAGCGCGACGACCTCTTCGTCCACGGGCTCAATCAAAGCGGTTAAACCGCCTCTCCGCTGGCGTTGTCCGGGAGGCGTGTCGCGGCGGGCCGGACGACACGACGCCCCGTCCGGTCGACGCACGTTTCTTCGGTGTTGAGAGGATCGTGCCGTGGCCCAGTCAAGTGCCCTCGACCCGTCGTCCCGCGCAGGCGCGCTGGCGGCGATGGCGGCGACGACCGGCGAGCGCGCGGCCCCTCCCCTCGACGTCCTGGTCGTCGGAGGCGGCGTGGTCGGCACCGGCGCGACGCTCGACGCCGTGTCGCGTGGCCTGACCGTCGGGTTGCTCGAGCAGCGGGACCTGGCCAGTGGCACGTCCTCGCGGTCGAGCAAGCTGATCCACGGCGGCCTCCGCTACCTGGAGATGTTCGACTTCGCGCTGGTCCGCGAGGCGTTGGAGGAGCGCGGCCTTCTGCTGACCCGGCTTGCGCCCCACCTGGTCAAGCCGGTGCCGTTCCTCTACCCCCTGCGCCGCACCGTCGAGCGACCGTACGTCGGAGCCGGTCTCGCCCTGTACGACGCGCTGGCGATGGCCGGCAAGTACGAGATGGGCGTGCCCAAGCACAAGCACCTGTTCCGCAAGCAGGTCGCCCGGATCGCACCCGACCTGCGCACCGACCAGCTCACCGGGGCGGTCCGCTACTACGACTGCCAGGTCGACGACGCACGGCTGGTGGTCACCCTCGCCCGGACCGCCGCCCACCACGGGGCCATGATCGCCACCCGCACCCGCGTCACCGGCTTCCTGCGCGAGGGGGACCGGGTGGTCGGCGTGCGGGCCACGGACCTCGAGACCGGTTCCGACCTCGAGGTGCGCGCGCGGGTCGTGGTCAACGCGGCGGGCGTGTGGACCGACGAGGTGCAGCGCCTGCTCGGCGGCGAGCTGACCCTCGACGTCGAGGCCAGCAAGGGCATCCACCTGGTCGTGCCGCGCGACCGGATCCGCTCCGAGTGCGGCTTCATCACCAAGACCGAGAAGTCGGTGCTCTTCGTGATCCCGTGGGGGCGGCACTGGATCATCGGCACCACCGACACGGCGTGGGACCTCGACCTCGCCCACCCGGCGGCCTCGCGGGCCGACATCGACTACCTCCTCCACCACGTGAACCTCCTGCTCCGGGTGCCGCTCGACCACGACGACGTCGAGGGCGTGTACGCCGGGCTGCGCCCGCTGCTGGCCGGGAAGGCCGGTCGCGGGGTCGGTTCCGCGGGCGAGGGCGAGGCCCGGTCGGTCACCACGAAGGTCTCGCGCGAGCACACGGTCACCAGCCCCGTGCCGGGGCTGGTCCTGATCGCCGGCGGCAAGCTGACGACGTACCGGATCATGGCGCGCGACGCCGTCGACCTCGCCGTGGACGGCTGGCCAGGCGTCGCGGCGTCCCACACCGAGCGGGTGCCTCTGCTCGGGGCCGACACCTTCCTGACCCGGACCAACCAGCGGGTCGCGCTGGCACGGCGGTCCGGGCTCGAGGTGGGGCAGATCGACCATCTGCTGGGCCGGTACGGCGGCCTCGTCGACGAGCTGCTCGAGCTGGTGGAGTCGCGGCCCGAGCTCGCCGTACCGCTGCCCGGCACCGAGGACTACCTGGCCGCAGAGATCGTCTACGCCGTCACCCACGAGGGCGCCCGCCACCTCGACGACGTCCTGGCCCGTCGTACCCGGATCTCCATCGAGACCTTCGACCGCGGCACCGTCGCTGTCGGCGCCGCCGCCGACCTGATGGCCGCCGAGCTCGGCTGGGACCGAGCCCGGCGCGACGACGAGGTCGACCACTACCTCCGGCGGGTCGAGGCCGAACGCCAGTCGCAGCAGAAGCCGACCGACCAGGAGGCCGACGAGGCCCGTGTCAGCGCTCCCGAGATCGTCTGACGGTCGCGGTTCGCGGTTCTCGCCGGTCAGGCTCCCGTCGGCCACTGGGGGCAGGTCACCCGGTAGGGCCGGCTGGGGAAGAACTGTGCCCACTCGTCGCCCGTGAGGTTGCGACCGGCCATCCGGCAGGCTCGGTCGGTCCAGGTGTCCGTCCGGGTGTCCACGGTCCAGGTCGAACCGTTCGGGGACGCGATCACGAGGCCCGAGCTGTCCGCGAGATAGGCGATGGAGACAGAGCCGGAGTCGGCGGGCAGCGGCAGGCTGGCCAGGTAGGCGCCCGTGTGACCGTCCCAGAGGGTGATGCGGTTCGATCGCACCGCCGCGATCTGGCTGCCGTCGGGTGCGTAGTCCCGCTCGTCCCCCCAGTCGGCGCCGGCGCCCGGGCCGACCCAGCGGAGGGACGTCGAGTCCAGAAGTCGCATGGTGCCGGCCGGGTCCGCGGTGGCCAGGACGTCGCCGTCCGGCGAGAAGACGCCGGTGAGCAGTCGGGGTGACACGGTCCCCGCTCGTGCCTCTTCGGCGACGTTCCCGGTTGCGGGGTCCACGCGGGTCACCGACCCGTCGACCCGGAGCAGCAGCACGGACCCGTCGCGCGGGTTGGCCTGCAGGCTGCCGATCCCGGTGCCCACCGGGACGGCGTGCACCGTGCTCAGCGTGTCGGTGTCCAAGGTCTCGAGCTGCCCGGTGCCGTCCGGCACATAGAGCCTGGTCCCGTCGGGGCTGAAGGCGACCGGCAGGGACTCGGTGAAGTGTGACCGCCGCGCCACCAGCCGCCCCGACGTCGCGTCCCAGACCCGCAGCATCTCGTCGCCACCGAACGTCAGGAACCTGCTGGAGTCGGGCGACCAGCTCGAGCCCCAGACGTCCAGAGGCCGGGTAGGGCGCGTGCGCTCTCCGGTGCGGGTGTCGTCGAACCACAGCCGACCCGAACGCATCCTCGCCAGGATGCGCCCGCCCGGTCCGGGGAGCGAGAAGTCGAGGTTCTCCCCCGTGACGTCCGGGACGTCCTCGCCAAGGGTCAGGAAGCTCCCGGTGCGGTGGACCCGGTAGGCGACGATCTGGTCGCGGCTCGCCTGGACGTAGAGGAGGTCGCCACGGGGAGACCACTCGGTGGCCCAGCCGGCCGAACCGAGCCGGTGCAGGAGGTCGCCGGACTCGGCGTCCCACACCACAGTGCCGCCGTAGTCGGTGACGGCGGCCACGAACCGGCCGTCATCGGAGTAGTCCAGCTCACCGGCACCCGCGAACTGGCCATGCATCGCGGGTGACCGCCGCTGGAGGGTCCGGCTGTCGAACCGCAGCACCCGGTCCTCGACGGAGACCGCCAACGTCGTCCCGTCGGGGCTCAGCTCGAGATCTTCGGGCTGGGTGCGCCGGACGAGAGGCTGCGCCGCGGACCTGACGAGCCGGCCCGTGTCGACGTCGTACACGCGCAGAGGCTTCGCGCTCCTCACGGCCGCGAAGAGCCTGCTTCCGTCGCCGTCGAGCGCGATCTGTGCGTACTCCCGCACCGGCACCCGGAGGAGCGGTCGCTCCGGGTGCGCGAGCGCCCAGACGGTCGCCTCTCCGAACGGGGTGAACCTCCTGGTGCTCCGGTCGAAGTGCTGGACCACCGCGGCGACCCTGCGTCCGTCGCTGCTGTAGTCCAGGGCGTACTCGATGCTGCTGCCCGGGCGGAGACCACCGAGCTGGTGCTGGGCCAAGCTGCCGGTGGGCATGTCGTAGAGGCGTAGCGGTAGCTGGTCGATCCGTGGCACCTGGATCTGCCGGTCCTCGACCCACTGGTTGACCGCGACCGCGAGCTGCCTCCCGTCGGGTGAGAACTGGATGATGCTGGGCGGCGGAGTGCGGTCCGCGAACGCGACGGGTCTCAGCGACGGGGTCTCGTAGAGGTGGACCCACGGCTCGGCAGCGTCCGGCGCGGGACTGACGGCGAGGAGCGCTCCGTCGGGGCTCAGTGACATGGAGACGGCAAGACCACCGGCATCGCGGACCCCGACCAACGGTCCCGCGCGGACGAGCGCCGCGGCGAGGTTGTCGGTGGCCTGAGGGGAATGGTCGATGCGTTGGGCCTCGACCGCCAGCAGCAGTCCGGCGGGGACGTCGGCCTGGGTCGCCGCCTGCGAGCCGGCGCGCCGCGCCTCCGTGACGAGGGCCGCGGTCTCACGCCGCTCCCGGTCGAGGCGGGCCCGGTCGTCGGCACGGAGGGCGACGACTCCGGCGACGACGGCGAGCACGAGAAGCGTGGCCACTCCCGCCAGGGCGGTGCGGAACCGACGCCTGGCCCGTCGCTCGTGTGTGACCCGAGCGCGCGCAGCCTGTTCCTCCGCTTCGGCCAGGGCGACCGAGAGCGTGAGGAACGCCGACTCGGTGTCGCTCAGGCCCGGGTTCGTCCGGTCACGCCAGTCCACCGTGCGGCTGAGCCGGCTGCCCCGGTAGAGCTCGCTGTCCGGCCGGCCCATGGACTGCCAGGCGTCGGCGGCCCCCGCCAGGTGTCGGAACAGCCGTTGGCCGTCGACGTCGTCGTCGAGCCAGCCGCGCAGTCGCGGCCACACGCGGACCAGCGCCTCATGGGCGATCTGGACGGAGTCCCCGTCGATGCTGACCAGCCGCGCCTCCACGAGGCGCTCCACGACCCGTTCGTGCGCCGCATCGACCGCGACCTTCGCTCGAGGCACCCGAGCTCGCACGGCGTCGCCGTCCTCGGTGGGCATCACCAGCCGGAGCAGCAGCGTGCGCAGCTGACTCTGCTGGGTGGCGTCCATGGCGTCGTAGACCGACTCGGCCGAACGTGCGACCGCCTGCCGGATCCCGCCGGTGGCCCGGTAGCCGCCAACGGTCAGGGTCGGTCCCTCGCGGCGTTCCCAGGTCTCACGCAGTGCGTGCGAGAGCAGGGGCAGCGCCGCCGGCTCACCCTCGACCTCGCGGACCAGCAGGTCGACCAGGCCGGGCTCCAGGCGTAGACCGGCGCGGCGGGCCGGCCCCTCGATGGCGCTGAGCAGGCCCGTCTCGCTCATCGGACCGAGCAGGTACAGACCGTCCTCCAGGACCCGGGCGATCTCCGGGTACGGCGCGAAGTCGCCGAGGTGGTCGGCCCGGAGCGACAGGGCCAACGAGCCGCCGGACCCGAGGTGCACGGCCAGTGCGGCGGCGTACCGGGAGCGCTCGACCGGATCGGTGCAGAGGGTGACCGCTTCCTCGGCCTGGTCCACGATCAGGGTCTGGCGGCCACGGGGCTTCAGGCCGACCAGCGAGTCCATCGGATGCGCGCCCGGCGTGGTGACGAGCACCGCCGTCCCGCTACGAGCCAGCGAGGCCACCACCCCGGCCCGCAGGAGGGACGACTTGCCGACCCCGGACGGTCCGGTCACGGCCAGCACGCGGGCGTCACGCAGCCTCCGTAGGCAGGCGGCGACGTCATCCTCGCGACCGAAGAAGGTCTCGGCGTCGCCCGCGTCGTACGGGAACAGACCCCGGTAGGGACAGCTCGGGCTCACGACCGATGGAGCGGGCGTCAGCGAGGCGTCGTGGCGCAACAGGAGGGTTTCGAGCTCGACCAGCTCCCGGCCCGGATCGAGACCGAACTCCTCGACCAACCGGGTCCGTGCCCGGTTGATGGCGCCGAGCGCCTCGGGCTGCCTGCCCGACTGGTGCAGCGCACGGGCCACCAGCGCCCACCGTCGTTCGCGGGACGGAGCCTGCGCGACCAGCGCCCGCGCGCGCTCGAGGACCTCCTGGGCACGTCCGGCGTCGATCTCGGCCTCGACCAGGAGCTCCTCCGCCTCCATGCGCAGACCCTCGAGCCGGGTGGTCTCCACGCGCCCCGGCCCCCATTCCTCCAGATCGGGCAGGGCCGGTCCCCGCCACAGCTGCAGGGAGTCCTGCGCGAGGTACGACGCTCGTGCCGGGTCGCCGGCAGCGAGCGACTCGCGGGCTCGCTCGAGCAGCCGCTCGAAGAGAAGGTGGTCCAGCTCCTCCTCGGTGAGCCTCAACCGGTAGCCGTTGGGCACCGACTCGATGGCCGCGCTCCCCAGCTGTTTGCGCAGGCGGACGACACAGCCTTGCAGCACCTTGGCCCACGAGGCCGGGAGCTCCTCGCCCCAGAGGGCATCGGCCAGCGCGTCCGTGGTGACGCCCTCGCCGGCGCGCACGACCAGCGCCGACAGGACGACCCGGTCGCGGGGGCTGAGTCCGTTCGCGCGGCCGTCCACCTGGAGGGGGCCGAGCACGGCAATACCCATGCTTCGACTGTCGACCCGGAGAGGGCAGGCGTCAACGGGCCCGATACCGGATCGATACCGCTCCGGAGGCCCACCGGAACCGGCCGGGAGCACAACGGGAGATACCCATCCGCTCACGACACCGGAGGTCACCATGACCCGTCACGCAGTCCGATACCTGCTCCCCCTGGTCGCGGCAGTGTCGCTCCAGCTCACCGCGTGCGGCGAGGATGCACCCGGAGCAGCCTCGCCCGGCCCGACCGGCCAAAGGATCGGGCTGGGGGACTTCACGAGCAGCAGCCCCTCGGCCTCGCGGTGGAAGCCCCTCGAGGACGAGCCGGACGGCGCTTCGCTCGCCGCCGGGGCCTACGGGCTGACCGCCAACGGGGTGTCCCATCATGTGGCGGTGGTCCGGGCACCCGAGGGCTACCAGGGCCTCGGCGGATGGACGTTCGTCACGGGCGCGCCGTTCCATGCCATGGGGTTCCTGACAGCCACGCGTGTGCCGCCGGATCCGTGCGTCCCCGACGGGCCCGACAAGTTCGACGCGGCAGTGGACCCCGGACCGTCGGTGAGGGACCTCGCCCGGGCCCTGGTCGCACAGAAGGGCGCGGAGACGTCGGAGCCCGTCCCGGTCACCGTCGGCGGTCACGACGGGCTCTACCTGACCTACCGGGTCGCGAAGGGCATCGACGTCCTGTCCTGCCAGGCGCGCGCGTTCGACATCTTCAGCACCGGCCCCGGTTCCTGGTGGCTCGAGGCGACACGTGAGCGGGCCGCCATCTGGATCCTCGACGTCGACGGCGATCGCGTCGTCCTGGCGTGGGTGGCGGTGCCCGGTGTCACGCAGGCGCAGCTGCGGGAGATGACCCGCATGGTCCGGTCGGCCCACTTCGTCGCGTCGTAGGAGGTCGGCCATGTCGCACGCCTCTGCACGTCGTGCCCGGCCGGGCATGCTCGCCGGGGCGGTCGCGGCCCTCCTCGCCGCCTCGACCGTGGCATGTGGCGGTTCCGACGGCCGGCACCCGGCGGCGCCAGACGTGTCGGCCGTCGAAGCCCAGGACGAAGCCGACGACGCCGGATCGGCCGGCCCGTCGGGTCCGCGAGGCACGGTCACCCTGGCCTTCGCGGGCGACACGCACTTCCAGCTCAACCTCGCGGCGCTGCTCGACCATCCTCGTGGAGCACTCGGCCCCATCGCCCGGTCGCTGGGGTCGGCAGACCTCACCATGGTCAATCTCGAGACCGCCATCGCCGTGGGCGGCACCCCCGATCCCAAGGAGCGAGAGGTGCCGTCCCAGCGTTACTGGTACCGCACGTCGCCCCGCGCGCTCGACGTGCTGGCGGCAGCCGGTGTCGACGTGGTCACGGTGGCCAACAACCACGGTGCCGACTACGGCCCCGCCGGTCTGGCCGAGACGCTCCGAGCCCGCCGAGACGGCCCGGTCGCCGTCGTCGGCGCCGGCCGGAACCAGCGCGACGCGTTCACGCCGTACCGCGCGACGATCCGTGGCACCGACATCGCCGTGCTCGCGGGCGACGCGTCGCCCCGCGAGGGGAGGACCTCGACGTGGGCCGCCGGCCCCACCACCGCTGGGCTCGCGGGCGCGCACGCGCCGAGGCCACACGCCCTGCTCCGCGCGGTCCGCGATGCCGCTCGCACCTCCGACGTCGTGGTCGTCTACCTGCACTGGGGAGCCGAGGGGCGCTCCTGCCCCGACCCCCGGCAGCCGGAGCTCGCGAGGCTGCTCGCCAAGGCAGGTGCCGACGTCGTCGTCGGCAGCCATGCCCATGTGCTGCTCGGCGCTGGTTGGCTCGGCGACACCTACGTCGACTACGGCCTCGGGAACTTCCTCTGGTACCACGACGGCCAACCCGAGACCGGCGTGCTCCGGCTCACCGTCCGTGACGGGGACGTGGTCGGCGACGCGTGGGACCCCGCGCGGATCCAGACCTTCGGGCGTCCGCTGCCGCTGCACGGCGAGGACCGTGACGACGCGATCCGGTCCTGGCGTCGACTGCGCTGGTGCACCGACCTCGCGCCCCGGCCCGAGCCCGTGCCACGACCGTCGTACTCGTGGTCGGCCCGGCCGATCGGGGACGCCCTGGCCCGCCGGATGCGGTTCAGCCACCGTCCCGGGTGCCCCGTCCCGCTCGCGGACCTGCGCTACCTCCGGATGACGTACGTCGGGTTCGACGGCAGCGCGCACACCGGCGAGCTGGTGGTCCACGAGGACTTCGCAGCGCCCGTGGCGCGGGTGTTCCGGCGCCTGTACGTCGCGAGGTGGCCGATCCACCGGATGCGCCTCGTCGACGACTACGGAGGCAACGACCGGCGCTCGATGGCGGCGGACAACACGTCCGGCTACAACTGCCGTCGGGTCGCCGGTAGCCGGGCCTGGTCCGCGCACGCGTTCGGGGCCGCTGTCGACATCAACCCCGTGCGGAACCCCGACCTGAGCGGCACGTCGGTCGCCCCGCGCGCCGGAGCCCGCTTCGTCTCCGTCGACCGTTCCGCGGAGGGACACCCTCCGCCCGGGGTGGTCACCGCCGGCGGGCCGGTGGTCCGAGCCTTCGCCAGGATCGGCTGGGTCTGGGGCGGGACCTGGTCGTCGGGGAAGGACTACCAGCACTTCGCGGCCGCCGACGCCTCCGGGGTCCGCAGGGTTACCGAGGGGTAGCAAGGCGAGGGGAGCCGACATACGCTCGCCCCATGAGCGCCCAGCACCCCTCCACCGGGCCGGTCGTCGAGGGTCCCCACGACCCCGAGCACGACCCCACCGCGTCCTACGCCCTCGACCGCACCTACGTCGCGGCCCTCACCCGCCGCGTGGTCGCCTCCTCCGGCCGGACCGTCGAGGTCCGATCGCCGCTCGGCGACCAGCCGCTGGCGCACATCCCGCAGTCGACCGAGGCGGACGTGGACGAGGCGTTCCGCCGGGCACGACGCGCCCAGGAGCAGTGGGCGCGTACGCCGATCGACGTGCGGGCGGCGATGCTCCTGCGGCTGCACGACCTCGTGCTCGACCGTCAGCAGGAGATCATCGACCTGATCGTCTGGGAGTCGGGCAAGGCCCGCAAGCACGCGTTCGACGAGCCGCTCCACATCGCGCTGACCGCCCGCTACTACGGGCGCACCGCCCACCAGCACCTCGACACCCGCCGCATCCGCGGCCTCGTCCCGGCCCTGACGCGGGTCGAGATCAACCGTGTCCCCAAGGGCGTCGTCGGCATCATCTCGCCGTGGAACTACCCGTTCACGATGGCGCTCTGCGACGGTCTTCCCGCGCTGCTGGCCGGTAACGCCGTCGTCGCCAAGCCCGATGCCCAGACCATGCTGTCGGCGCTGCTCGCCGCCGAGCTGCTCGAGCAGGCCGGCTTCCCGGAGGATCTCTGGCAGGTCGTCGCCGGGCCGGGCCCCGAGATCGGACCCGCGCTGGTCGCGCGTGCCGACTACATCTGCTTCACCGGCTCGACCGCCACCGGCAAGCTCGTCGCGAAGGGCTGCGCCGACCGGCTGATCGGCTGCTCGCTCGAGCTCGGCGGCAAGAACCCGATCCTGGTGCTGCGCGACGCCGACCTCGAGAAGGCCGCCGAGGGTGCGGTCCGCGCCGCGTTCTCGAACGCGGGCCAGCTCTGCGTCTCGATGGAACGGCTGTTCGTCGCCGACCAGGTCTACGACCGGTTCCTCGAGCGGTACGTCGCCCGCACGCAGGCGATGACTCTCGGCGCCACCCTCGACTGGGGCAACGACATGGGCTCCCTGGTCAGCCGGGCCCAGCTCGACACCGTCGTCGCTCACGTGGACGACGCCGTCGCCAAGGGTGCGCGGGTCCTGACCGGAGGGCGGGCCCGGCCCGATCTGGGCCCGTTCTTCTACGAGCCGACGATCCTCGAGGGCGTCACGCCCGAGATGACCTGCTTCGGGAACGAGACCTTCGGCCCCGTGATCGCGGCGTACCGCTTCCACGACGAGGCCGACGCGGTCTCCCGTGCCAACGAGGGCGAGTACGGCCTGAACGCCTCCATCTACAGCCAGGACGGCCCGCGCGCCCGCGCCATGGCGCGAGAGATCCGGTGCGGCACGGTGAACATCAACGAGGCCTTCGCCGCGACCTTCGGCAGTCTGGAGGCGCCGATGGGCGGCATGCGCGAGTCCGGCCTCGGGCGGCGTCAGGGCAGCGAGGGGATCCTCCGCTACACCGAGGCGCAGTCGGTCGCCACCCAGCGCCTGATGCGGATCGCTCCGGCCTTCGGGCTCTCCGACGAGACCTACGGCAAGGTGATGACGGCCAACCTGCGCCTGCTGAAGAAGCTCGGGCGAGCATGACCGAGCCGGCAGCCGAGCGCCTCGACTTCGACGTGCTCGTCGTCGGGTCCGGCTTCGGCGGCTCGGTGACCGCGCTCCGCCTGACCGAGAAGGGCTACCGGGTCGGCGTGGTCGAGGCCGGTGCCCGGTTCACCGACGCCGACTTCGCCGACACCTCGTGGGACGTGAAGAGGTTCCTCTTCCGGCCCGAGGTCGGCTGCTACGGGATCCAGCGGATCGACGCCCTGAAGGACTGCGTGATCGTGTCCGGCGCCGGGGTCGGCGGTGGCTCCCTGGTCTACGCGAACACGCTCTACGAGCCGCTCCCGGCGTTCTTCACCGATCGCCAGTGGGCCCACATGACCGACTGGCGGGCCGAGCTAGCGCCGTACTACGACCAGGCCAAGCGGATGCTCGGCGTGGTGGAGAACCCGCTCTACACACCTGCGGACGAGGTGATGGAGAAGGTCGCCACCGAGATGGGCGTGAGCGAGACCTTCCACCCGACCCCGGTCGGGGTCTTCTTCGGTGGCCCGGAGGACGATCAGGGCGCCGCTGTCGCCGACCCCTACTTCGGCGGGGCCGGGCCGGAACGTCGTACCTGCATCGGCTGCGGCGAGTGCATGAGCGGCTGCCGCCACAACGCCAAGAACACGCTGGTGAAGAACTACCTCTACCTCGCCGAGGAGAACGGCGCCCGCGTGCTGCCGCTGACCACCGTCACCCGCGTCGTGCCGCGGCCCGGCGGCGGGTACGACGTGCACGTCAGGTTCACCAAGGACAAGCTCGGACGACGTACGGCGCGCAAGGTGCTCACCGCCGAGCAGGTCGTCTTCGCGGCCTCCTCCCTCGGGACCCAGCGCCTGCTGCACCGGATGAAGGACGAGGGCCACCTGCCCGGGCTGTCCGAGCGGCTGGGCCATCTCTCGCGGACCAACTCCGAGTCGATCGTCGGCTCCATCGCGCCCGACACCTCCGTCGACTACAGCCAGGGCGTCGCGATCACCTCGAGCTTCCACCCGGACGAGAACACCCACGTCGAGCCGGTGCGCTACGGCAAGGGCAGCAACTTCATGTCCCTGATGCAGACCGTTCTCACCGACGACGAAGGCCCGTCACCACGCTGGCGCACGTGGCTGCGCGAGATGTGGACCCAGCGCACCCACGTCCGCGACCTCTACGACCTCAAGCACTGGTCGGAGCGGACGGTGATCGCGCTGGTGATGCAGAGCCTCGACAACTCGATCACCACCTACACCAAGCCGGTGCCGGGGACGAAGCGGCGCTACCTGACCAGCAAGCAGGGGCACGGCGTGCCCAACCCGACGTGGATCCCTGCCGGCAACCGGGCCGTGCGGTTGATGGCCCAGGTGATGGGCGGCACTCCAGGTGGCTCGATCGGCGAGCCGTTCAACCGGCCGCTGACCGCGCACTTCCTCGGTGGCTGCGCCATCGGCGACTCGCCGGAGACCGGCGTGATCGACGGCTACCAACGCGTCTACGGCCATCCCGGGCTCCACGTCGCCGACGGCTCGGCCGTCTCGGCGAACCTCGGGGTGAACCCGTCGTTGACGATCACCGCCCAGGCCGAACGGGCGATGGCGTTCTGGCCCAACCGGGGCGACGCCGACCCGCGCCCCGCGCTCGGGACGACGTACCGACCCGTCGGGGCCGTGGCGCCGGCCCATCCGGTGGTGCCGGACTCGGCACCCGGTGCCCTGCGGCTCCCGATCGTGGCGGTCAGCTGACCAGCCGCTGGTGACCTAGCCGCCGAGGTCGGCGGCGGTCATGCCGTCCGGGTGCCCGGCCGGCCACTGGACCAGTTCGATGCGGTTTCCGTCGGGGTCGGTGAGCCACGCCGTCCAGAAGTCGGCCGAGCCGTCGGGTGACGCAGGTGGCTCGACCTCGATCCCTCGGCCGGCGAGCTCGCTGACCGTCTCGTGCATGGACTCGACCTGGATCACGACGTGCTGGAGACCGCCTGCGCCAGTCTCGCCTCGCCCTTGGTCGTGGACCAGCTCGATGGTCACGTACGGGTCGCGGGGAAGCTTCAGCATCGTCAGGCTGCCGAACGCGGTCTCCGGCACGCTGCCCAGCACCTCGTAGCCGAGCCCGGTGTAGAACGCCAGCGAACGCTCCAGGTCCGCCACGCGAAGTCCCATGTGCAGAGTTCTCATCACACCTCGCTGTCAGTCCCGGAGCTGCTCGAGCAGCCCCATGTCGTCGCGGCAGGCCCAGTGCTCGACGACCATCCCGTCGGCCACCCGCCAGATGTGGATGAACGTCCAGGTGATCGGGCGGCCGGAGACGGTCGCGCCGGCGAGCAGCGGCATCGTCGAGGCGCGGTGGGTTCCGTGGAGCGTCAGGTGCTGCGTCACCAGATCGCCTTCAGCGACCAGGTGGTGCTGCTCGACGGTGATCGGCCCGAGATCATCGTCGATGGTGCGCAGGATGAGGGCGAGGCCGGCGCGGCCCTGGGGGCCGGCGGCGTGGTTGACCATGTCCTCCGCGACCAGGTCGAGTGCGGCCGCGTCACCCGCCTGTTGTCGTCGGAACATCTCCTCGACGACCGCCTTCGCGCTTTGCCCGCTCATCTCAGTCAGCCTCCCTCGATCCTCCGGTCGATGGTTCAGCGGGGCCTTCGGTAGACCGAGATGACCGTCCCGTCCGGGTACGCCGTGGCCTCGACCAACGCGAGTCGGCGCTCGACCGGCAGGTCCTTGAACATCGGCTCTCCGCTGCCGAGCGCCACGGGCCGCGTGACCAGTCGGTACTCGTCCACCAGGTCGGCCCGGGTGAGGGCCTGGGCGAGCGTGAAGCCGCCGTAGGTGACGATCTCGCCGCCCGCTTGGTCCTTGAGCTCGGCGACCTCCTCGGCGAGGTCGCCGGCGGCGATCGTCGTGGTCGGCCAGTCCGCGCGCGAGAGCGTCCTGGAGAACACCACCTTCGGGATCGTCGTTCATCGGCTCGGCGTACGCGCCGGTCGCGGTCGGCCAGAACCCGGCCATCTGCTCGTAGGTCACCCGGCCCATGGCGTGTGCTCCGGCCCCGCTGACCCACGCCAGCTTCCGTGCCACGACGTCCGGATGCTCCGGCTCTCCGCCGCCGATGTCTCCCTCGGGCCCTCCGGAGACGTAGCCGTCGATCGAGATGCCCATCTGGAGCACGAGGTCCCTCATGCGCTGCTCCCGTCGTCGAGCGCGGCCTGGATGTCCACCTCGATGTCGACCGCGTCGCCGATGACGACCTTGCCGCCGCCCTCCGGTGCGAGGCCGACCCCGAAGTCGGAGCGACGTACGCGGATACGCCCCGAGAAGCCGATCCGCGGCTCGCCCTGGAGTCCGGTCTCGTCGAGGCCGAGGAACTCGGTGTCGAGGCTGACCTCGCGGGTGACGTCGCGGATGGTCAGGTCGCCGACCACGGTGAGCCGGCCGCCGCTGCTCGGTGACGGCAGCGCTGGTGAAGGTCAGGCTGGGGTGGACGCCGGCGTCGAAGAACCGCTCCGACCGGAGGTCGTCGTCCCTCATCGCGGTGCCCGTGTCCACGGACGACGTCGCGACGAACACCTCCGCCGAGCAGCCGCCCAGGGTCTCTGCGATGTCGATCCGTCCTTCGAGGTCGGTGAACCGGCCACGCACCCTGCTCATCAGGTGCCGGACCGAGAAGGTCACCGCGCTGTGGGCGGGATCGATCACCCAGCTCCCGGTGGGTGCATCGCCGAGGGCGGCGAGGGTGTGCGGGCTCTTCTTCCGAGTGTCAGGGCTCATGCCTTCGACCGTGCCAGCCGGCGCGGCCAGCATCAACGCCTGTCCGCTGCACGCAGCGTGTAGCAAGATTGCACGATGGCCGAGATCGAGCTGCGCGAGATCCGCCTCTTCCTGGTGCTGGCCGAGGAGCTCCACTTCGGCCGCACCGCGGACCGGCTCGGGCTCACCACGTCGCGGGTGAGTCAGATGCTGCGCGCCCTGGAGCGCAAGCTCGGCGGCCGTCGCCTCCTCGACCGCACGAGCCGCGTGGTGACGCTGACGCACGCCGGCGCGACCCTGCGCGACGAGCTCGGCGTCGCCGTGGCGGGTCTGGACGACACCCTCGAACGCGCACAGGCTCGCGGAGCCGGGCCAGGCCTGATCCGCGTGGGCGTCCTCAACGCCGCTTCCGGAAGTGCGGTCCTGAACGCGGCGATCAAGCGCTTCGAGGCGGCGTACGACGGGGCCTCGGTGCGGCTCGCGACGACGCCGTTCGACGACCGGCTCGGGCCCCTTCGACGGCGCGAGGTGCAGCTGTCGGTGACGCGGCTGCCCCTCGACCAGCCCGACATCGTGATCGGCCCGCTGCTGTCCGAGGGCGACCTCCGCGTCGTGATGGTCGCAACCGACCACCCGTTCGCCCGTCTGTCGGAGGTCTCGGTGGAGGACTTCGCGGACTACCCGATGCGGCGACCGGACGACGTACCCGAGGAGCTGGCGGAGGCCAGCTGCCCGAGCCGGACGCCGAGCGGTCGTCGCATCGTCCACTCCGACCTCGAGATCAACGACATCTCCGAGCTGGTGCTGCTGATCGCCCAGGGCCGGCTCGTCCACCCGACCGTGGCCCCGTTCGCTGAGCACTTCCGCCACCCGGGCATCGCGATCGTCCCCGTGAGCGACCTGCCCGCCTCGTCCAGCGCGCTGGCCTGGCTTCGCGGGCTCGCCGACCTCGACCCGCGACGCCTTCGTGGCCATCGTCGAGGAGGTCGTGGCGGAGGGTCGCGGAGAATCCCCGCTGGGCACGTAACCCGCCGCGCGGGGTGTCGTTGAGGGGTCGGGTCGCGTCGTCGAACTCCCTCCCTTGGCGTGGCCCATCCACCGGCGCTGCTCCTGCAGTCCGGACCCAGGGCCCGGCCTTGCTCCCTGTTCGGCCGGGCCCTGGGGCGCGTCCGGGGCAGGGGCGGCGTTGGCACGCCGATAGGCTGCGGTCATGTCGCGAGCTACGGGCGAGGCGGACCACGACCTGGTCCTCGTGGTCGACTTCGGGGCGCAGTACGCCCAGCTGATCGCCCGGCGCGTACGCGAGGCCCGCGTCTACTCCGAGATCGTGCCCCACACCATGCCGGTGGCCGAGATGCTCGCCCGCAAGCCGGCCGCGCTGATCCTCTCCGGCGGCCCGTCGTCGGTGTACGCCGCCGGCGCTCCGGCCGTGGATCCCTCGATCTTCTCGGCCGACGTCCCGGTCTTCGGGATGTGCTACGGCTTCCAGCTGATGGCCCAGGGGCTCGGCGGCGCGGTCTCGCCGACCGGCGCCCGCGAGTACGGCCGGACGCCGGTCAAGGTCGACCGCGGTGGCACCCTGCTCGCCGACCTCCCCCTCGACCACACCGTGTGGATGTCCCACGGCGACTCCGTGGTCGCGGCACCGCCGGGCTTCGACGTCCTCGCCTCCACCCGGGTCACCCCGGTCGCGGCGTTCGAGGACACCGACCGGCGACTCGCCGGCGTGCAGTGGCACCCCGAGGTGCTCCACACCGAGCACGGCCAGCAGGTCCTCGAGCACTTCCTCCGCGACATCGCCGGCTGCCGCCCGACCTGGACCATGCTCAACATCGTCGACGAGCAGGTCGAGCACATCCGCCGTCAGATCGGTGACGCGCGCGCGATCTGCGCACTCTCCGGCGGCGTCGACTCCGCGGTCGCCGCGGCCATCGTGCAGCGCGCGATCGGTGACCGGCTCACCTGCGTGTACGTCGACCACGGGATGATGCGCCAGGGCGAGACCGAGCAGGTACGCCGCGACTTCGAGGCCGTCTTCGACACCCTCGACGTGGTCGACGCCTCCGACCAGTTCCTCGGTGCTCTGGAGGGGATCGTCGACCCGGAGGAGAAGCGCAAGATCATCGGCCGCGAGTTCATCCGGGTCTTCGAGGCCGCCGAGGCCCGGGTCTTCGGGGACGCCGCGTCCGGCAGCACGGCGTACCTCGTGCAAGGGACGCTCTACCCCGACGTCGTCGAGTCGGGCGGGGGAGCGGGCACCTCCAACATCAAGTCCCACCACAACGTCGGCGGTCTGCCCGACGACCTGAACTTCGCGCTCGTCGAGCCGCTGCGGACCCTCTTCAAGGACGAGGTGCGGATGGTCGGCGAGCAGCTCGGCCTGCCGCCCACCATGGTCTGGCGCCAGCCGTTCCCCGGTCCCGGCCTGGGGATCCGGATCATCGGCGAGGTCACCCGCGAGCGGCTCGACATCCTGCGCCAGGCCGATGCGATCGCTCGCGAGGAGCTGACCGCCGCCGGCCTCGACCGCGACATCTGGCAGTTCCCGGTGGTCCTCCTCGCCGACGTCCGCTCGGTCGGCGTCCAGGGCGACGGCCGCACCTACGGCCACCCCGTCGTCCTGCGTCCGGTCACCTCCGAGGACGCGATGACGGCCGACTGGGCACGCCTGCCGTACGACCTCCTGGAGAAGATCTCCACCCGCATCACCAACGAGGTCGCCGAGGTCAACCGGGTCACCCTCGACATCACCTGCAAGCCTCCCGGCACCATCGAGTGGGAGTGAGCCTCGACCCCAGGTCGCCGTAGTCCGATCGGGCCATTTCCGCGCGCCCGAGCAGGCGCAGCCACGCGATTCGCGATCCGACACGACGTGCCCACGACTTGACCAGTGGGCCTTCTTGGTCCCTAAATACGACTAAGTTAGTAGACATACTGATGTTCTCGGGTCACTCGACCACTACGGCTCCGGCCGAAACTCGTTCGAAAGAGGTGCTCATGCGCACACGCCTGCGCGTTCTGGGTGTCGCCACCGCCATCGCCACCACAGCCGTCGTCGTCCCCCTGGTGACGTCGTCGGAGGCCAACGCGGCGCGGTTCACCGGCGGCAACGTCGTCATCTACCGGGTCGGAGCGGGGGCCGCACTGAGCAACGCCGCCGCCCCGGTCTTCCTCGACGAGTACAGCCCGACCGGAACCAAGATCCAGTCGGTGGCACTCCCCACCACCAGCACCGAGGGCAACACCCGGCTGACCGCCTCCGGCCAGTCCCGGTCGGAGGGTCTCATCGACCGCTCCTCCGACGGCCGCTTCATCGCCGTCACCGGGTACGACGCCGCGGTCGGCGCGACGGGCGCCCCCGACGCGAACGTCCCCGGCGGCCAGCTCTCCCTGACGACCACGTCGCCGACCTCGGTGCCCCGCGTCCTCGGCCTCGTCGACGCCAACGGCAACGTGGACACCACGACGACCCTCGCGGACGCCACCAGCGCCAAGATCATCCGTTCCGCCACGACCACCAACGGCGAGCGGCTCTGGGCCACGGGCGGTAACGGCGGCATCGTCACCGCCACCCGCGGCTCCGCCACCAGTAGCACGGTGGCCGGCAGCGCCACGAGCAACCTCAACGCACTGACGGTCCAGGGCGGCCAGCTCTTCAGCTCCGGCATCCTGACGAACCGCCTCGCGGCCGTCGGCACCGGCACGCCCACCTCGGGCGCGCTGAACAACCTCACCGGTCTTCCCGACAACCTGCTCACCTACGGCTACGCGTTCGCGGACCTCGTTCCCGGAGTCGGCGTCGGCAGCACGGGTCTGGACACCCTCTACATCGCGGACGGTTCCGCGCGGGCCGGCACGATCGACAAGTACCGCCTGAGCGGCTCCACCTGGACCTCCGCGGGCTTCGTCGACGCGCCCGGTGCCCTCGGCATCGTCGCCAACGCCACGGGCAACTCCGTGAGCCTCGCCATCACCACCCCGACCCAGCTGCTCTCCCTGACCGACTCCAACGGCTCCGCCGCGACGTTCACCCCGGGCACGCCGACCGTTCTCGCGACCGCACCGGCGAACACCGAGTTCCGCGGCGTGGCGCTGGCACCCACCACCGCCACGGACGGGCCGTCGGCCTTCATCCGCACGCCCGGCGTCGGCTCGAGCATCACGCTCGGCACCACCGCCCCGGTGACCGTGTACGCCGCCTCGGCCGGTGCCACGGACAACGTCTCCGCGGTGACTGTCAAGATCAGCACGGGCGCACTCGTCGCAGCCACCAAGGTCGGCCACGTCTGGACCGCCCAGGTCCCGACCACCGGCCTGGCTGCGGGCAACAGCACGCTGACCGCTCAGGCCACCGACCCCACCGGCACCACGTCGGTGACCCGGTCGGTCACGCTCACCGGCAAGACCGTCGTCCCGGCCGGCAACCTCGCCGCCGGCACCTACCCGTGGACCGCCAAGCAGGTGAAGGTCAAGGGCACGTGGAGCACGTACAAGACCAAGCACTCGCCGTCCGGCAAGGGCCGGACCTCGGCGAAGAAGAAGTCGACCGCGACCGCCAAGGTCTTCGGGCACGGCCTCGTGCTGACCTTCGACCGATCGGCCAAGGCGGGCAAGGTCAAGGTCACCGTGGACGGCAAGGCCACGACGTTGAACCTGTTCCAGAAGGCCGGCAAGCCGCTCGCGGCGAGCTGGACGTTCAAGGGAGGCCTCAAGAGCCACACGGTGGTGGTCACGGTGCTCGGCACCAAGGCCGCAGCCAGCAAGGGCACCGCTGTCTTCCTGGCCGCACTGAAGGTGAAGGCCTGATGACCACCCCGTCGACCACCCAGACCAGAACAGGAATCCCCATGTCTCGTCGTACCCTCCGTGCCGGCCTGGCCGTCGGCCTCGCGGCCGCACTCACCCTGATCGGTGTGGCGGCCAGCGCCGACCCGAACCCCAACCCCGACGTCGGTACGCCGATCGCAGGCAAGGCACCACTTGACCTGTACGCGGGTGTCGGTGCCGACGCGTTCGCTGAGCTGTCGAACAACTTCGTCAGCCAGTACAACGCGCAGAGCCCGGCACCTTCGAAGCTGCTCGAGTCCTACGACGCGGTGAACCCGGTCACCGGCGCCACCGGCATCGGGGAGAACATCGAGACCAAGCCCGGCTGCTCGGGGATCCCACGGCCCAACGGTGCCAACGCCGGCATCAACGCGATCGCGGCGAACCAGAAGAGCACCGTCGACCCGAATGCCTTCTGCATCGACTGGGTGCGGTCGAGCCGGTCGAAGGGCACGGCGCCCACCGACGGCCCGCTCACGTTCTACGCGCAGAGCGGCGACGCCGTCGGCTACGCCGTCGATCGGCAACGCCTACGCGCCGACCACCCCGTTGAGCACGCAGCAGCTCAAGGACATCTTCGACTGCACAGATCACCGACTGGAGCCAGGTCGGCGGGCAGCCGGGTCGCCATCCATGTCTACCGGCCGCCGACGACCGCCGCGACGTACACGTTCTTCCTGACCGCGATCCACACCGACGTCACGACCGTCACGGCAGGTTGCGGAGCTGCCGGGAGTGCCGCCAACTCGCAGCAGAACGACGGGACCACGATGAACGGCGACCCGCTGGGCATCGCCCCGTACACCGTCAGCAAGTGGGCGGCGCAGAGCAACGCGGACCTCGGTCCCACGGCCGTGGTGGGCATCTCCGACAACCGCGGCGGCACCCACGTCGGGTTCGTCAACCAGACCACCGCCCCGACGAAGGACACGTTGTTCAACGGCGTGCACTACCAGGTGCTGAACCCGGCCTACGCCGCCCCGGGCGGTGTCAGCGCGTCGTTCGGCCGGCTCTTCTTCAACGTCACCCGGAACACCGCGCCGGCGGATCTGCAGGCGATCTTCGGACCGGACGGCTTCGTGTGCACCCACGCGGACGAGCTGCTGATCCCCTACGGGAACACGCCACTCGGGAACGACCCGGCGCAGGGCACCGTCTGCGGCCAGGCGTTCTGACGCCCCCCAGCGTGGTGGCGGGTTCGGGTGAGCCCGCCACCACCATCACCCACCTCGCCCACTGGAGTCACCGATGCAGCAACGGCGCCTCAGCCGACGCCTAGGTGCCGCCGCCCTCGTGGTGGCGGCCCTGGGCATGCTCGCCCTGGCCACCCCGGCCGGGGCCTCCGCCCAGACCGTCGCTCGCGCCGCGACGGGCTCGGTCACCGTGCCGTCTCCGGGCGCGGGTGACCAGGCGAGCGTCACCGTCAGCAAGTCCACCAACCTGGTGAACCAGGCCGTGAGGGTGTCCTGGACCGGCTTCCGGCCGAGCTCGGCGGACCGTCTGCAGAACTCGGGCGACTCGCTCGACGGGAGCACGCAGTTCCCGGTGCGCGTCTACGAGTGCCGCGGCACCGACCCTGCGAGCTCCAGCGACTGCTACGGCTCGCCCGGCTTCCGCGGCATCCCCGCCAGCGGAACCAGCCCCGCGATCCCGGCGGTGCCGGCGTTCACCTATCTCGGCCAGACCAACCCGTTCGACGCCACGCCGGACGGGCCGGCCAACTGGCAGGACAACATCACCCACGCCGACGGCTCGGGTGAGGTGACGATCCAGGTGTTCACCAAGCGGGAGTCGGCCGGTCTCGGCTGCGACATCGACTCCCCCTGCTCGATCGTCGTGGTCCCGAACTACGGCCGGCCCCAGGGCGCCACCGAGGATCTGCTGGACGCGCCCTGGGCCTGGGCGCGCCGCACCGTGGTCCCGCTGACCTTCCAGTCGGTGGCCGACGCCTGCGGGATCGGCGGGAGCGCTCTCGGAGTCGAGGGCAGCCCGATGGCCGCCGACCTCCTCGCGTCCTGGCGCGCGAGCACGTGCACCCTGCCCACCAACCCCGTCGCCCTCGACTACACCTCGATCGGCGAGGAGCAGACGCGCGGCGACGTCGCCTCCGCGGTCACCGACGTCGGCCTGGTCATCGACCCGCTCGATGCGGACGCCGCCGCGACGGCCGGTGTCGTCTACAGCCCGGTGAGCGTGACCGGGCTCGTGGTGGCCTTCCAGATCGACGACGCACGAGGGGCGACCGGTCACCTCGTTGAAGCTGAACGCGCGGCTCGTCGCCAAGCTGATCACGGCGTCGTACCGCACGGGGGGTGACCCGGCGGTGGCCGACAACCCCTCCAACATCTTCCACGACCCCGAGTTCCTCAAGCTGAACCCGGGCGTCGACTGGCCCGACGGTGCGCCCGGCAACCACGTGTTGCTGCTCGGCGACCTGTCCGACACCACGGGGGCGCTGACCCGCTGGATCGCGAGCAACCCCGCCGCTCGGGCCTTCGTCCAGGGCAGGCCCGACCCCTGGGGGATGACGGTCAACGCCAACTACAAGAAGATCCCGTTGCCGTTCTCGACGTTCCCGCTCCTCGACCAGGAGGCGTCCTCCTTCTTCGCCCCCATCCAGGGCATGGATGCGGTCGCCCGGCAGCTCTCGATCGCTCAGTTCCCCGGTGCCTTCGTGACGCAGGAGAACGGACAGAACGTCACCATCAAGCCCCCTCGCCAGAACCCCGGGGCCCGCGAGGTGATCGGGATCATCGACGCCGCCGATGCGTCCCGCTTCCTGATGCCCACGGCATCCCTCCAGAACGCGTCGGGCGCCTTCGTGAAGCCCTCGACGGCATCCTTCCTGGCCGGCATCAAGCACTCGAAGGTGAACGCCGACGGCGTCACCCGCAGGGTCGACCTCGCGTCGAAGGACAAGGCGGTCTACCCGCTCACGCTGCAGGTCTCCGCCGCCCTCTCGACCGAGGCAGACAAGGCGACCCGCGGGCAGATGGCCGACTTCCTCGACTACGTCGACGGTCCGGGGCAGGTTCCCGGCGACGAGGTCGGGCGCCTCCCCGACGGGCACGCACCCCTGACCTCGGCCCAGCGCGCGCAGGTGCGCAAGGCTCGGGCCGCCGTCCTGGCCGGACCCACCGATCAGCCCACCGACGACCCGATCCACGAACCCACCGACGCTCCGACCGACCAGCCGGGCGGCGGCACCCCTCCCGTCCCGGGTCTGCCCTCCACCGGGCCCGACGGCCTGCCGGTCGCTCCGCCGCTCGCAGCGCCGAGCAACGGCGCCGACCCGGCCGCCGACCCGTCGGACCCGACCAGCGACCAGGCGGACGCAGCCCCGCAGCTGATGTCCGTCTCGTCCCAGTCGGCGGGCCATCGGCTGATGACGCTGCCCGGCCTGCTCGTGCTGGCGCTGGTGGGACTGCTCGCCGGACCGCTCGTGCTGTGGCTCGAGCGCACCGGACGGGGGCCGCAGTGGCTGCGACGCTGACGCCGCTCAGCCCGGACGCGGACGACGGCTCGTCCGGTCGTCGTACGCC
The DNA here is from genome assembly GCA_963761515.1 of uncultured Actinomycetota bacterium. Taxonomy (GTDB): domain Bacteria; phylum Actinomycetota; class Actinomycetes; order Propionibacteriales; family Nocardioidaceae; genus Nocardioides. Next base: position 6,684 of record CAVXHO010000027.1, on the reverse strand, counting down.
GAGACGGGTGCTGCGCCTGGTGGGCGTACGCCGCGCCGAGCCGACCCCGTCCCCGACCGCCTCCCCGGAGCCGGCGCGGCCGGCTCGGCCGGTCACCACCGCGCGGGTCGTGGCGGGTGGGCTGTTCCTGGTCACCGGACTGGTGTTCGCCTTCGCCGCTTACCTCGTGATCGGGTCCAGCCTGGTCGCGAACCGGGCCCAGGACGTGATGTACAACAAGCTGCGGACCGACCTCGCCCTGGCCACCGTGCCGGTGTCGGGCCCGATCGCACCGGGCACGTCCCTGGGCGTGGTGAGGATCCCCGAGATCGGGCTCGACCAGGTGTTCGTCGAGGGGAGCTCGTCGGAGCAGACCCGCACCGGACCTGGGCTCAAGACCGACTCGGTGCTCCCCGGCCAGGCCGGCATCTCGGTGCTGGTCGGCCACCGGTCCACGTCCGGTGGAGCCTTCGCCCACCTCGACCAGCTTCGTCCCGGCGACCGGATCGAGGTCGCCACCGGGCAGGGACGGTTCGTCTACGTCGTCGACCTCGTGCGCACCAGTGACGCTGCCGGCACCCAGGTCCGGGTCGTCCCGTCGAGGCTGACCATGGTCACCTCCGACCCGGCGTACACCCCCGACCGCACGCTGATGGTCTCCGCGCGGCTCCAGGGCAAGGCGCTGCCCGCCAGCACCGGTACGACGGCGCCGCCCTCGGACCAGCCGGGTCACGGCAGCACGGCACGCCTGGTCCCGCTGCTGCTGTGGTCCCAGCTACTGCTCGTGATCACCCTCGTCGTCACCTGGGCCGCGCTCCGGATGCCGCGACGCGGGCTCTGGATCGGGGCCACCCCGGTGCTGCTGGCGATCCTGTGGCAGGTCTTCGAGAACCTCGCCGTCCTCCTCCCCAACACCCTCTGACCGAGATGACAAGGCCGACATGACTCTGCTCGACGACTCCCAGGACCACACCCTGACCCTGTCCGTCACCCCGGACGGTCCCGCCCCGGGCACCCCCGCGACCTTGGTCGCGCAGAGCGTGAGTGCGTGGTTCGGCGACCACCAGGTGCTCGACGACGTCAACCTGACCATGCCTGCCGGCCGGGTCACCGCCCTGATCGGCCCGTCCGGCTGCGGCAAGTCCACCTTCCTGCGGATCCTCAACCGGATGCACGAGCTGATCCCGGGGGCCAGCCTGGCCGGCGAGGTGCGGCTCGACGGCCACGACATCTACGACGCCTCGCGCCGGCCGATCGAGAGCCGTCGACGGATCGGGATGGTGTTCCAGAAGGCCAACCCGTTCCCCACGATGTCGATCCACGACAACGTCCTGGCCGGACTGGCGCTCACCGGCCGGCGACTCCGCGGCCGAGAGGCCGATGCGGTGGTCGAGGGCAGCCTGCGCAGTGCCGGGCTCTGGGACGAGGTCCGGACCCGCCTCGACGCCCCCGGCGCCTCCCTCTCGGGTGGCCAGCAGCAACGGCTCTGCATCGCCCGGGCGCTCGCCGTACGGCCGGACGTGATCTTGATGGACGAGCCCTGCTCGGCCCTCGACCCGACCTCGACGCGGCGCGTGGAGGAGACCATCCGGACGATCGCCGATCAGGTCACCGTCGTCATCGTGACCCACAACATGCAGCAGGCCCAGCGGGTCTCCGACCGGTGCGCCTTCTTCCTGGCCGCCGAGGGCCAGCCCGGCTACATCGTCGAGCAGGGCGACACCGAGGCCCTCTTCGAGCGGCCGCAGGACAGCCGGACCGCCGACTACGTGAACGGACGCTTCGGATGAGCCTGGAGACGGCTGCCCGGCTCACCGGCGTACGCCGCAACCTGGACTACAAGCCGACCCCCCAGGACCGCAGCTTCGTGGCCGCCGCCCGCTCGGCCGCGGTCTCGACGCTGGTGATCATGGGGCTGATCGGGGTGTTCCTGCTGATCGGTGCGTGGCCGGCGCTGCACAGCCAGGGTTGGCAGTTCCTGACCCGGACCGACTGGCTGCCCGAGACCGGCACCTTCGGCATCGCCTCGCTGCTGTGGGGCACCATCCTGGTCGGGCTGATCGCCCTCGCGGTCGCCGTCCCTGTGGGCTTCGGGGCCGCCCTGTTCATCAGCGAGTACGCACCCCGCTCGCTCAAGCGGCCGCTCGTGACGCTGGTCGACCTGATGGCCGCGGTGCCGTCGATCGTCTACGCGATGTGGGCCCTGTTCTTCCTGCAGGCCCACCTCCTCACGGTCGCCCAGTGGCTCTCGGTCCACTTCGGCTCGGTGCTGCCGTTCCTCCGGGTGCAGACGCCGGACTCGCCGTCGTCGTACACCTCGTCGGCGTTCATCGCCGGGATCGCGGTGGGAGTCGTCGTGATGCCGACGGTCACCTCGATCATGCGCGAGGTGTTCGCCCAGGCACCGGTGGGCGAACGCGAGGGCGCGATCGCGCTCGGCGCGACGCGGTGGGGCATGATCCGCGCCGTCGTGATCCCGTTCGGACGAGCGGGCATCGTGGGCGCGATCATGCTCGGGTTGGGCCGGGCACTGGGAGAGACGATCGTCGTCTACGCGATCATCTCGCCCGCCTTCGGCATCACGACCCGGCCGCTGCAGAGCGGTACCAACACCATCGCCTCGCACATCGCCTCGCGCTACTCCGAGTCCAACGGGCTCGCGCTGTCGGGCCTGCTCGGGGCCGGGCTGGTGCTGTTCCTGTTCACGCTGGTCATCAACACCTTCGCGGGTGTGGTGGTCGGCCGATCGCGCTCCGGCGCAGCCACGGAGATCTGATGACGACTCTTCTGGCTCCCGACACCGCGACCTCCGACCGCAGCCCGCAGGAGGTACGCCGTACCCCTCGACGCGTGCGCATCGGCGGGGCCGACCCCGAGCTGGTCACCCACGTGGTCGGCGCGGTCCTGGGCGCGCTCGGACTCACCTGGATGATCTACGAACGACTGATCCCGATGACCGGCGTGATCGGCTTCTGGCTCTGCTGGTACGTCGCGTTCCTGATGTTGTTCGCCGCGATGAGCGCCACCACCCTCGACCGGGTCGGCGTCGTCGACCGCATGGTCGGTGCCCTGGTCACCACGGCGGGCATCATCATGGTCGCCTGCCTGGTGGGGATCGTGGTCTTCACCTTCGTCCGCGGCAAGGAAGCGCTGTCGCACTGGAACTTCTACACGAAGACGACGGCGTACATCGGGCCCGAGGCACCGCTCGACCAGGGCGGCGTGGTCGCGGCCATGGTGGGCACGCTCGAGCAGGTCGCCCTCTCGGTGGTGCTCAGCGTGCCGCTGGCCATCGCGACCGCCGTCTACCTCAGCGAGGTGCGCGGGGGCCTGGCCCGCATGGTGCGGACCGTGGTGGAGGCGATGAGCGCCGTCCCGACCATCGTGGCCGGCCTCTTCATCTACTCCATGCTGATCCTCAAGTTCGGCCAGGACCGCAGCGGCTTCGCCGCCTCGCTCGCGCTGTGCATCAGCATGATCCCGGTGGTCTGCACCACCGCCGAGGTCGTGCTGCGCCTGGTGCCGAACGGGCTGCGAGAGGCTTCCCTGGCTCTCGGCACCACCCAGTGGCAGACCGTACGGCGGGTCGTCCTGCCGACGGCGCGGCCCGGGCTCCTCACCGCCGTCCTGCTCGGCGTGGCCCGCGTGATCGGCGAGACCTCACCCGTCCTGCTCGTCGCGGGCTCGACCAACGAGCTCAACGCCGACCCCATGCACGGCCCGATGCTCTCGCTGCCGCTGTTCGCCTTCACCCAGATGAAGATGCCCCTCGACACCGCGATCGCCCGCGCGTTCGGGTCCTGTGTCGTGCTCCTCGTCCTCGTGGTCGTCCTGTTCGGCCTGGCCCGGATCCTCGGCGGTCGGCCACCGGGACACATCTCGCCCCGCAAGCAGCGCCGCCTCGCGGCCGCGCGCGCCCGTCGTACCGAAAGTGAGTCAGCTCGATGAAGCACTCCCTCCCGACCCGGATGGTCCTGGCCATGGTCACGGCCTGCCTGGCCGGCCTCGTCCTGGTCCCGGCGCCGGCCCACGCCACGAGCTACGTGCCGATCACCGGCGCCGGCTCCACCTGGAGCCAGGTCGCGGTCGACGCCTGGCGCGCCGACGTCCGTGCCAGCGGAGTCGTGGTCAACTACACCGGCAGCGGCTCGACCGATGGCCGGTCGCAGTACATCCAGGGCACCGTCGACTTCGCCAACACCGAGATCCCCTTCCAGAACCCGCCCGAGCCCGGACAGCAGGCGGAGATCCCGAGCCGCCCGTACGCCTACCTCCCGATCGTGGCCGGCGGCACGTCGTTCATGTACAACCTCACGGTCGGGGGCCAGCGCGTCACCGACCTGCGGCTGTCCGGCCCCACGCTGGCCAAGATCTTCACCGGTCAGATCACCCGCTGGAACGACCCGGCGATCACCCACGACTACGGCAAGACGCTCCCGGCCATCCCGATCATCCCGGTGGTGCGCTCCGACGGCGCCGGCGCCTCGGCGCAGTTCTCGCTCTACATGCAGAGCCAGACCCCGTCGATCTACTGCCCGTTCATCCGCAGCAAGCTCCATCTGAGCGGCAGCTCCTGCCCCAGCGTCTCGTTCTACCCGGCGTTCGGCAGCTCCAAGGCGCAGAACGGCTCGAACGGCGTCGCCAACTACGTGTCGGCCTCCTACGGCGCGGGCGCGATCGGGTACGTCGAGTACGCCTACGCGAAGCGGATCAACTTCCCGGTCGTCAGCCTGCTCAACCAGGGCGGCTACTTCTCCCAGCCGACCCCCGGCAACGTCGCCGTCGCCCTGACCCAGGCGCAGATCAACCCGAACCTCACGCAGAACCTCCAGTCGGTCTACACCAACCGCGACAAGCGCGCCTACCCGATGTCGAGCTACAGCTACATGGTCGTGCCGACCTCGACCGCGGAGCCGTTCAACACCGACAAGGGGAAGACCCTGTCGACGTTCGTCAACTACTTCCTGTGCGCCGGGCAGCAGAAGGCGGGCATCCTCGGCTACTCACCACTGCCCAAGAACCTCGTGGAGGCGGGGTTCAAACAGGTGGCACGCATCCCGGGCGCGGTGCCGTCACCCTCGATCAGCAAGTGCAACAACCCCGCGCTCAACATCCTCCAGTCGGCACCGCAGCCCGACAAGTGCATGAAGCTCGGCTCGACCTGCACGGTCTCGAGCACGACCGGAACCACGACCAGCACCTCCGGCGGTACGACGAACGCGCCCGGCACCAGCCCGAGCGGAGGAACGAACCCGACCTCCGGGACGACCGGTGGCTCGGGCAACGGCTCACCCGCCGCGGGATCCGATCCTGGAGGAGGCACCGTCGACCCGCTGACCGGGGCACCCGCCGGCGACACGGTGACGTCGGCGGACGGCTCGCCGTCGACCGCGGCCGCCGCCGGCACTCCGGTGGCGCTCGCGGCCGCACGCACGGGTCAGACGCACCTGATCGGCTGGCTCGTCGCGGCGATGCTGGCGCTCACGGTGCTGGTGCCGCCCTTCCTGATCTCGCGGAACGCCAGGCGGTCTCGCTGAGCGGGCGGGCGCGCCTCCTGGTCGGGGTCGTCGCAGGGGCTGTTGGTCTCGGCCTGGCAACAGTCGCCACCTACGCCGTCTCGGGTCCCGACCCGGTGCTCCTGGTCGGGTCCCAGGGCGTGCTCGTCGCGGCACCGACCGGCACGACCCGGCCGGCGACCGCGCCCTCGAGAGGGGCGGCCCGTGACGGGGGCGTGCCCGTGGTCAGCCCGGCGTGGGTCGCGCGCACGGCCCTGGCGGCCGGGATCCCCGAGCCCGCCGTCCGGGCGTACGGCGTGGCGACCCTGCGGGAGCAGGGCGCCGACCCCGCCTGCCACCTGGCATGGACCACCCTCGCCGGCGTCGGCTGGGTCGAGTCCCAGCACGGCACGCTCGGAGGTCTCAGCCTCGGCCAGGACGGCCGGCCGAGCAGCCAGATCGACGGCCCGGTGCTGGACGGGTCGGGCGACGTCGCCGCGGTGCCCGGCGGCGACGGCACCTGGCAGCGCGCCACCGGCCCCCTCCAGTTCATCCCCTCGACCTGGGCGCGTTGGGGCTCGGACGGGGACGGTGACGGCGTGGCGGACCCGCAGGACCTCGACGACGCGGCCTACGCCGCGGCGCGCTACCTCTGCGCGTCGGGGGACGACCTCGCCTCGGGGCCGGGCTGGTCGGCGGCGGTCTTCTCCTACAACCACTCCGATACCTACGTCCGCTCCGTCTACGACGCGGCACAGTCCTACGCCGACCGCACGTCGGGCTGACCTCACGAAACAACGATTGCCGTCGGACCCGATCGTGAGGACACTCAGACGTGTCGCCACGACGCCCGGGTGCATCGGGTGACGGGGGAGGGAGGCGATGGGCGGAGGAGCATCTCGCCCCGAGCGAGACAACGTCAGCGTCGAGGAGCACGAGCAGGTACGGCGTGACCTCGACGCGTTGAGGGACCAGTTCGAGGCCGCCGACGAGGTCCTGTCGGCTCTGGGCCGCTCGGGCGCTGACCCCGAGGCCGTGCTCACCACCGTCGTGGAGAGCGCCCGCCGCCTGTGCCGGTCGGACACCGCCCTTCTCTACCTCCTGCGCGACGGCATCTACGAGGTGATCAAGTCGACGGGACTCACGCCCGCGTCCATCGCCTACATCGCCGAGCACCCGATGCCGATGGATCGCGGCACGCTCATCGGTC
>CAVXHO010000026.1:0-33171 GCA_963761515.1 uncultured Actinomycetota bacterium | reverse complement strand
CAACGTATCGCTGTGGCGCTCGACGGCGTACCGGCTCGCGTCGTCGTAGAGAAGGGCGGCATTCCGGACGTCGCCGTCGAGGTCCGCCAGTGCCCCTCGGACCCAGGCCAGCTCACCGGCCGCGTCCAGTCGCTCGAGGTCGGCCGCCACGCTCCGCAGCGACTGGCGGTCGCCCGCGGCCACACCGACCGCCGCGCGCTGGACCAGCAGGACGGCGAGCAGGTGGGCCGGCAGGCGGGTGCCGGGCCGGCGGACGTCGAGCGCACGCTCGGCCTCGGCGAGGCTCCCCGCCTGGAGCGCGCGGCCGGCGTCGGCCACCCGCTGCCAGAAGCGGGCAGTGGGGTCGTCGGGAGCAGCGGTCGCGGCGCCCGGGACCGCCGAGACCTCGCCGAAGGGAAGGGCGCCGAGCTCTACCAGCTCGCGGGCGACCGCGGCCCGAGCCACGGCATCAGCCGACGCCACCGCACCCTCGTCGGCGGCAAGGACATGCCCGGCCACGTCGAGGCAGGCGGCGCCGCGGCCCAGCATGAACTGGGTGAGCGCGAGGTGGCTGAACGCCTCGGCGACCAGTCCGTCGAGTCCGGTGGCCCCGCCGATCACGATCGCCTCGCCGAGGTGCTCCTCCGCCTCGGCGAGGAGCCCGAGCCAGTTCTCGGCGACGCCCAGCTCGAGGAGTAGCGCGGCGAACCACGGGTCCTGGCTCTGACGGGCGGCGGTGTCGAGACACGCCACGCCGTCGGCCAGGGCGGTGCCGGGCAGCTCCCGCGCGTACCTCGTCCGGCGGAGCGCCACCGCGGCCGCCCGGACGGGGTCCACGTCGGTCGGTGCCAGCGCTTCCACCCGCTGGGCCCAGTGCTCGGCCCGCTCGGTCGCGCCTCGGACCCACGCGTTCCACGCGATGGCCGGCCACACGTCGGGCCGTTCTTCGACGGTGGCGCCGGCGACACGGACCAGCCCGTCGAGTCCGGCGCCGTGTCCCTGGGACGTCATCCACAGGCCCTGGGTGGCGGCGACCTGCACGGCCTCGTCGTACTCACCGAAGGCCATCAGCCGCGGGAACGCGACCGCGATGTGGCCCTGGGCGAGATCGAGCCGGGTCTCCCGGAGCACCGCCTCCCGAGCCCGCTCGGCGTCGACGCCACCCGCGACCAGCCGCCGGCGGGCGACCTCACGCAGCAGCGGGTGGATCGTGTAGCGCACGCCGGAGGGGTCCGCGTCCTCGTCGGCAGCGACGCGGTTCACCAGCAGCCCGGTCTGCTCCAGCGTCGCCAGGACGTCGCCCGCGCCGGGGTCACCCGTGAGCCGGTCGGCGAGCGCTGCGGTCAGCACCGGCTCGGCGGCGCAGCACAGCAACAGGTGTCGCTCGCGGGGGTGCATCCCCGCGAACACCTCGCCGGCGACGAGGTCCGCTACGCCGGGACCGGGCGCACGGAGCCGGCGTACGACGTCGGCGCTGCTCGGCGACGCGGCGCCGGCCCGGGAGGCGAGGACCACCGCGGCGCACCACCCCTGGGCCTTCGACCGGATCGCGTCGACGAGTGCGTCGTCCGCATCCGGGACGTGCACGCGGACCAGCGCGCCGGTCTCCTCGTCCGTCAGCCGGAGCGCGTCGCCACGGATCACCGTCAGGTGGCCGAGGAGCTGCGGGACGAGCTTGCTCAGCGCGAGGTCCCAGCGCGCCAGCAGGACCACGCGCAGCCGGTCGGGCGTTGCAGCGAGACGGGCGTCCAGGACCCGGACCGCGGTCGCCGGCAGCAGGTGGGCGTCGTCCACGACGACGAGGGCGGGTGGGCCCTCGCGGGCGCCGGCCTCCTCCAGGAGGCGGTCGAGCTTGGGGGCGCTCTGCTGGTGCCCGTCCAACCAGTGCGTGGGCTCCGATGTCCGGTGCTGGAGCCAACCTGCCACTCCGAGGGTCTTCCCGGCCCCGGCCGGCGCCACCAGCATCGTGACTCCGAGGTCGGTGCCGCCGTCGAGCATCGCCCACAGCGCCGGGCGTTCCAGGTAGCTGCGCGGCAACCAGGGTGAGCCCGGCACCGGGACGTGTCGGGGTGCCGACGGCCGGCCGCGGTACGGCGCCCGGCGCCGCCGCGCTCTCGCCGTCCGGTCGAGCTCCCCGTTGTGTGGCCACGCCTGCTCCCTCGTACGTGGACACGTCGGGAGCAGCCGCACAACCGGCTGCTCTCCCTCGCCGACGACCTCACGTCAGGTCGACTCTAGGGCTCTCCGCTCGACGGAGGCCTCCCCCCGTCGAGGTGAGAGACCCGAGGCGGACGCCGTCGCGGGCGCCGCCCTCACGTCCGCGCAGCCGCCACCGCCTCGTCGAGCGATGGCGTACAGATCCGGCTCGCCCTGCTCCCGGGCCTTGCGCCAGCACGTCGCGCACCTGACCGATGGGGTGGGCGAGCGCCAGGCTGACCCCGTCGCGCTGCAGGTCGGTCGTCAGCTCGCACCAGCATCTCGACCGCGGAGACGTCGAGCGAGGGAGAGGTCTGGCCGTCGATCACCACCGCCTGGTCCCCGTCGGTAGACCAGACGCGCGGACCCGGTCGCGCACGTAGTCGGCGTTGCCGAAGAACAGCTGGCCCTCGACGCGCAGCACGAGGACGCCGGCCGGCGCCTCGGCGTCGGGATGCGGCCTCGACGTCCACCCACAGCTCGTGCGCCGTCCGGCACCCGGCCGAGCACCGCCACGTGGGGTCGCGACGTGCGCGCCACCAGGAGCACGAGCGAGACGACGATCCCGATGACCAGGCCGGGCAGCGTGTCGAAGAGCAGGACCCCGAACAGGGCGGCCATCGCTGCCATGAAGTCGGCGCGGCTCGCGTAGCGGTAGATCGTCGCCCAGCCGCCCGGTCTGGACCCGGTAGAGCCGCTTGAGCGACGCGATGTCGACGAGCTCGATCACCGCGCCGATCACGACCGCGGCCAGCGTCGCCTCCGGCAGCTTCTCGAACAGTCCCGGTCAGGAACAGCAGCGTCACCACCGTGAGCACGGCGGCCGTGACGCCCGACAGCTGCGACCGGGCGCCGGCGCCGCCGTTGACCGCCGTCTTCGACAGGCTCCCGTTCACGACCATCCCGCTGGACAGCCCCGACGCCGAGGTTGGACGACACCCAGCGCCGACGAGCTCGCGGTTGCTGTCGATGTCGTAGCCCGCCTTGGCGGCGTAGGTCTTGGCGGCGCCGAGGCCCTCGGCGAAGCCGACAGCATGACGCCGCCGCGGGCCCGAACAGGTCGAGGTAGCTGTGCCCGCTGATGTCGGGCAGCCCGAGGGACGGCAGGCCCGAGGTGATGGACCCGACCAGGTCGAGACCGTGGTCCCCGAGGTCGAGGACGGAGGTCACCGCGATCGCGAGCAGCACGACGACCAGCGACCCGGGGACCTTCGGCAGCCAGCGCCGCAAGCCCCAGCAGCAGGGCCAGGCTGCCCAGGCCCATCGCCAGGGTGAGGGGATCGGTGTTCGCCGAGCTCGGTGATCAGGTCCCACGACTTCTCGAAGAAGTCGCCCTCGCCCTTCGGTACGCCGAACAGCGCGGGGAGCTGGCCGACCAGGATGGTGAGCGCCAGCCCGATGATGAAGCCCTTGAGCACCGGCTCCGAGATCAGCGACGCCAGGAAGCCGAGCCGCATCAGCCCGGCCACGAGCGCCACCACACCGGTGACGAGTGCCAGCGCCGTGGTGAGCGCGATGTAGTCGCTCGTCCCGTGCGCGAAGGTCGCCACCGTGGCGGCGGAGAGCGCCGCCGTGGCCGACATCGGGGACACGATGAGGTGCCGGGAGCTGCCCGAGCAGGGCGTACAGCACCAGCGCCGGGACCGCGGCGTACAGGCCGACGACGGGCGGTACGCCGGCGATCGTCGCGTAGGCCAGCGACTCCGGGACCAGGACCGCCCACACCGTCAGGCCGGCCACGACGTCGCCGCGGACCCACGTGGTGCGGTAGCCGTCGAAGGACCGCAGGAGCAGGCGCGACACGTGCCCGACCTCCCTCCTCGCCCGGCCGGGACGCGCGGCCGGCTGGCCGACAACGTAATCACCGCCGCGCGCGGCGACGTCCCCCGTTACAGGTGACCGGCCGATCGCGTGAGCGTCGTACCGCTTCGCCCGAATCCGGTGAGGGTGCGTCGCGCGTCGACTCCTAGCCTGACCACCAGGATGGGGCGCGGACCGAAGGGGTGGCGCACGTGACCAGGGTGCTGATCCGGCTCGACGACGAGCTCACCGACGAGATGATGTCGGCGTTCCCGCAGCTGACACCCACGGTCCAGCGCACCCAGACCACGCTGCGTGGCGACGTCGTGGACCAGGAGGAGCTGCAGGGCGTGCTCAACTTCCTGAGCTCCATGGGGGTCACGATCGTGGACGTCGTGACGATCCCCGACTGACCCTCCGCACCGCGACGCGGAGGCACGCATCGGGTCAGTCCTGCGCCTCGCGACAGCGCGAGGCGAACTCCTCCAGGGCAGCCATCAGGTCGTCCCCGCTGATGCTCTTCAACGCCACTCGGGACACGCCCGCCTGGTAGGCCTGGATCTCCTCCACCGGGCCGATCACCCCCGTGTGCAGGATGAGCACCACCTCCGGATGGGCGTCGGTGACCTGCCGGCACAGGTCGACCCCGCGTCCGTCCGGCAACCGGTTGTCGACGACGACCAGGTCGGGGTGGTGCGTCAGGATCGCCGCGACGCCGTCCACGACGGTCTCCGACGACGCGCACACCTCGATACCGAGCCCGCCCAGCTTGCCGGTCAGCCACTGGCGCACGGCGTCGTTGGCGTCGACGACGCAGGCGCGCAGAACGCGGCGCCTGCCCTCGGTCCCCACCTCGGCCGAGGTTGTGTGCATGTCCGGCACCCTAGGGTCGTGCTCCGCGCGCCGACCCAGGGCCGAAGGTCCCCATGATCGGCACGTCTCCGAGCGCGTGTACACCGGTGACGGGCTGCTCCATATCGGCATCGCCGGAGATTTTGCCCGCCATGCGTTGTGTTCGGCCGCGCGCCGAGTCACCCTGTGCGCGGGGGTCTTTCGCACGGGGGGTGCGGACGCGACCCCCGTCGCTGGGGGGCGAACATGTCTATGACCGAACGTGCGCTGACGCCTGCGCCGGCAAGCGCCGACGCAGGGGACCTGGACGCTGAGCGTCCCGGGAGTCCGGCCATCCAACTGCTCGATGCCATGCGGGCCGGAGACGACCGCGCGGTGGTGGCGGCGATCGGCCAGTCCACCACGGTCACGGCCGAGAACCTGCCGTGGGCCTGTCGCGGCCCCGACGAGGTGGAGACGATGCTGCGCGAGGCGCGCGAGCGTTTCCCCGGCCTGACCTTCGAGTCGAGCGCCCGCCACGTCGGGTTCGGCGTCGTGATCGAGGAGGCCCGGGTCCGCGACGTGGAGGCGGAGATCGAAGCGGCAGAGGCCGAGGCCGCCGCACAGCGTGGCGAGGGAGGCGACGACACCCACCCGATGTGGGACCAGCCCGCCACCCGACCACCCACAGCGGAGCTGGTGCTGTGGGGCAAGCCGGGTGAGGTGGCGCTGCCCGGTCCGGTCGCCCCGCCGCCCATCCCGCTCAACCTGCCGGTCCGGGTGACGGTCCGGCACGACGACGTGCAGGTGTACGACGTACGGCTCAGCTTCCCTGCGCCGCTGCTGAGGCGCGCTCTGGGAGAGTACGTCGACCCGCTCGAGATGTCGCTGGGCGAGGTGCAGTCGGCGTTCATCGCGCCGGTCGGCGCCGGGCTCAGGACCCACAGCCTGACCGGTCCCGAGCCGGCCCCGGCGGCGTCTGCCGCCCGGGACGGTCGTCGCGACGACACCTCGGCGCCGTCGCCGGCTGCTCGTCCCACTCGTCATGGTCGTGCTGGCACTCGTCGCCGCGGCCGGATGGTGGTTCGTCCAGGGCCAGCAGGACTCCGGGGCCACGGCGCCGACCGTCGTGCCGTCCGCGCACGCGGCCCAGCAGACAGCCGCGAAGCCGTCGTCGTCGCAGGCCCCGACGGTGACGCGGAGCGAGTCCACGGTCGCGCCGACCCGAGTGCCCAATGTGACCCTGAGGTCCGACCTGGCGTTCGGCTTCAACAGCTCCACGCTGTCGCCGGCCGCCAAGGGCGCCATCGCCCAGGTCGCCCACCAGGTACGCCGGGCCGGGCTCACCGGGAGGATCTACGTCGACGGCTACACCGACGACATCGGGTCCGCGGCGTACGGCCGCGACCTGTCGCAACGCCGGGCCGATGCGGTCTCGTCGTACCTCCAGTCCCAGCTCGTCGGCGCACCGGTCTCCATCGTGTCGGTCGGACATGGCGAGGCCGACCCCGTCGTCAGCAACGCCACGGCCGACGGCCGGAAGCAGAACCGCCGGGTCACGATCACGCTGCCGAGGTCCTGACAGCCCAGGCCGGCGCAGCGTCTACGTTGTCAGCATGGCCGAGCCGCTGCGCGTGGCGTTCGTGACCGGGACGACGCCCGACAAGTGGGCGCGCGCCTGGCGCGACCAGCGGCGCGGGCGGCTGGAGCTGCGTCCCCGTGACCGAGGACGAGCAGGAGGGCGTCGTCCGCCGCGGCGAGGTCGACCTGGCGCTGGTCCGGCTGCCGGTCGACACCGCGGACCTCCACTGCGTCCGGCTGTACGACGAGGTGCCGGTCGTCGTGGCCGGGCGTGACCACCTGGTCTCGGCCGCTCCCGAGGTGACCCTCGCGGACCTCGTCGACGAGCAGCTGGTCCGGCCGCACGCGTCCGGCTGGCAACCGACCGCCTCCCAGCTGGACTGGCCGCCGATGACCGAGCAGGAGGCGATCGAGACCGTGGCCGCCGGCAGCGGGATCGTGCTGGTGCCGATGTCGGTGGCCCGTCTCCACCAGCGCAAGGACGTCGTGCACAGCGTGGTGACCGACCTGCCACCCACCACGGTCGCCCTGGTGTGGCGCCGTGAGCGGGACGACGACACCACCCAGGCGTTCGTCGGTGTCGTGAAGGGGCGCACCGCGAACACCTCGCGCGGCTGAGCCTAGGCTGGCCCGCATGCCCGAGCTCGTCGCCTCGGCCCCCGGCCGGGTCAACCTGATCGGCGAGCACACCGACTACAACCGCGGCCTCTGCCTCCCGCTCGCTCTCCCCCAGCGCACCACGGTCACCCTCACCCCGCGCGACGACAGCCTGCTGAGCCTCTCCAGCGCACAGGAGGACGACACCTGGGAGGGCCGGGTCGAGGACCAGCCCAGCGGCTGGGCGGCGTACGTCGCGGGAGTCGTCGCCATGCTCCGGGCCGACGGGCACGACGTACCGGGCTTCGACGCGCGGTTCGACTCCGAGGTGCCGGTCGGCGCCGGACTGTCGAGCTCCGCCGCGCTCGAGTGCGCGACCGCCGTCGCGGTCGCCGGCCTGCTCGACCTCGATCTCGACGCGGCCACGCGGCGGGCCCTCGCGGACGCCTGCATCCGGGCCGAGAACGACTACGTCGGCGCCCCGACCGGCGGGATGGACCAGACCGTGGCGATGCTCGGTCGGCCGGGCTACGGGCTCCTCCTCGACTTCGCAGACAGCAGCGTCACCCCCGTGGCGCTGCCCTTCGACGACGCCGGGCTCGCACTGCTCGTCATCGACACGCGCGTCAGCCACAGCCTCACGGAGGGTTCGTACGGCGACCGGCGCTCCGAGTGCGCGAAGGCCGCCGACGTCCTCGGCGTCACCTCGCTCCGGGACACCGATCTCGCCAGCGTCGAGCGGATGCACGACCCGGTCCTCCGCGGCCGTGCCCGCCACGTCGTCACCGAGAACCACCGGGTCCTCGACGCCGTCGCGGCTCTCGACGCCCGTGACTGGGCGTCCCTGTCGGCGACCCTCGACGCCTCTCACGCGTCGATGCGCGACGACTTCGAGATCTCCTGCCGCGAGCTCGACCTCGCGGTCGAGTCCGCGCGGGCCGCCGGAGCCCTCGGTGCCCGGATGACCGGTGGCGGCTTCGGCGGCTCCGCGATCGCCCTGGCCCCCGCCGACGCGCTCGACCGGATCCAGGCTGCCGTCACCGAAGCCTTCGCGGCCGCGCACGCGACCGCGCCGGCGTACCTGGTCGCGACGCCGAGCGACGCCGCCCGGATCGACCGGCTCAGCTGAGGTGGGCCGGGACGGCCAGTCCCGCGTCGCGGAGCTCCAGCCGCGCCAGCGCCGTCACGATCTCCGGGTCGCGAGCCCGCCAGGCGCCGGCCGGGTCGTCGCTGATCTTCGCCAAGACGTACATCGGTTGCCGGGTCAGCGCCCGCAGCGCGAACAGGTCGAGGTCCTCCGCCGCGTCGATGAACCGCGCCCCGGCCGTCGCCTCGCGCACGAACCGCCAGCGCAGCGGTACGAAGAAGACCCCGACACACAGGATGGGGATGATCGCGATCGAGATGCCCAACGCCCAGGACAGCCGGTGTACGGCGGTCACCTGGTCCCGGCCGGCCTGGGCGAGCGCCTGCGAGGCCGACGACATCTGGTCGAACGGCGCCGACACTCCGCCGCCCACGACCGGGATGCCGCCGAGCGTGTCACCGGCGCTGCTCAGGCCCTCGGCCAGCGACGTCGCGGATGCGTCCGTCTGCCGGCCGACGCCGGCCAGCTGCATCGTCCCGTGCTGGACGACGTGGCCGAGCCAGACCCAGCCCACGATCCAGAGCACGAACAGCACGTCGGCGAGGAGCTGGCGGGAACGACGGGTGGGGGCGTCGGCGTAGAGCTTCATGGCGCCCATCCGACCAGCACGGGGGTCGGAGGTCGAGTGTCCGTACTCAGCCGCATCTAGGTGCCGAGGCGGATCCCGGGGTAGGTACGGCGCGGCGACGATCTACGCATGACTACTGCTGACAGCACCCAGAAGAACACCAGCGCCTTCTTCCTGCAGGCCGCCGCCGCGTTCGGCGTGTCCCTCTTCGCGATGGTGGTCGCCATCTACTACCTGCCCGCCGACCCGTGGGTGAAGGCCTTCCTCGCCCTCGGCACCATGTTCCTGACCACCTCGACCTTCACCCTCGCCAAGTGCGTCCGTGACGCCCAGGAGGACCAGATGGTCGTCCGGCGTCTCGACCAGGCCCGCCTCGACCGAGCCCTCGCCAGCCACGACCCGTTCAAGAACGCGGGCTGAACCGCCTGCCACAATCCGATCGTGCCCTTGCCCGATCCCGCAGTCGTCGTCCTCATCGGCGCAGCGGGATCGGGCAAGTCCATGTGGGCGGCCGACCGCTACCGCCGCGCCGAGATCGTCTCCTCCGACGACCTGCGCGGCATCGTCGGCTCCGGCCCCGCCGACCTCGATGCCTCCACAGACGCCTTCGACCTCCTCGAGCGCATCGTCGCCGCTCGGATCGGGCGTGGCCTCACCACGGTCATCGACACCCTCGGCCTCGACGCCGACCGCCGTACGTGCCTGGCTGACGGCAGCCCGGGGCGCCGGCCTCCCGGCTGTCGCGGTCGTCCTGGACACGCCGGGCGCAGAGTGCCGGCGACGCAACGCCCTGCGCGACCGCCCCGTCCCTGCGACCACCCTGTCCGACCAGGTACGCCGCGCGGCCCGGGTCCGCGACGACCTGGTCGGCGAGGGGTGGGATGCGGTCGAGATCGTCCCGTGGGGCGCCTCCTTACCTCGCGGTTTGGTCCCAAACCGCAACGAAACGGGGCCCAGGTCTGCCGTTGGGGACCAAACGACATCACCCTCGGCGGCCCACGGCGTGCGCGTGGTGCTCCAGGTCTCCCGCTTCCCCTGGGGCGAGGACCCGGGCGCCTGGCTCCGGGAGACCGCGCTTGCGGCGGACGAGGCCGGCTTCGCCGGGATCGCCCTGATGGACCATCTGATCCAGATCCCCCAGGTCGACACCGCCTGGCAGCCGATCCCCGAGCCGTGGGTGACGCTGGGGCTGGTCGCCGGCCTCGACACCGACCTGACCCTCGGCACGCTGTGCACGCCGGTCACCTTCCGCCCGGCCGGGATCACTGCCAAGGCAGCGGCCACCCTCGACGCCCTCTCGGGCGGGCGCGCGTTCCTCGGGGTCGGCGCCGGCTGGTGGGACCGCGAGCACGCGGCGTACGGGATCCCCTTCCCGCCCGCCGGCGAACGCCTCGACCTCCTCGAGACCACGATCGAGACCTGCCGTGCCCTGTGGGCACCGGGCACCAAGGCCCACGACGGCGAACGGGTGTCGCTGCCCGAGACCACGGCGTACCCACGCCCCGCGCACGACATCCCGGTGGTGGTCGGCGGCGGTGGCGAGCGCCGTACCCTCGCGATCGCGGCCCGGCTCGGCGACGCCTGCAACCTGCCCTCGGATCCCGAGGTGCTGCGACACAAGCTCGCCGTCCTCGATCGGCACCTCGAGGAAGCGGGGCGCACGCGCAACGACGTCGCCGTCACCGTGCTCGACCTGCCCATCGTGGGTCGCGATCGCGACGATGCCTGGGCACAGGTGGAGCGGCTGCGCGGGCGGACGTCGGCGTCGGCGTTCGCGCGACGTTCCAACGCGGGCACGACGGCCGAGCACCGGCGGCGGTACGCCGACCTCCAGGAGCTCGGAGTGAGCACGGTCTTCGTCGGCGTCCGCGGGCTCGCCGGTCCGGACGACGTGCTCGCGCTCGCCGGGCTCAACGCCTGACGGCTACTTGAGCTCGGCGCTGGAGAGACCGAGCACGCGACGCGCGACGATCAGCTGCTGGATCTGCTGGGTGCCCTCGAAGATGTCGAGGATCTTGGAGTCGCGCGCCCACTTCTCGAGCAGCTCGCCCTCGCTGTAGCCGACCGAGCCACACAGCTCCACGCACGACAGCGTGATGTCGGAGGCGACGCGACCGGCCTTCGCCTTGGCCATCGACGCCTCCATCGCGTTGGCCCGGCGGTTGTCGGCCATCCACGCCGCTTGGAGCATCAGCAGCCGGGCGCCCTCCCAGTCGGCCTCCATCTGCAGGAGCTTCGCGGCCGCCGCGCTCTGGACGAGCGCCGGGCGGTCGTAGTCGACCGCCACTCCGGCCTGGGCGAGCAGGTCGCGGGTCAGGTCGAGCGCCGCCTTCGCGCAGCCCACTGCCATCGCCGCCACCAGGGGCCGGGTGTTGTCGAAGGTGGCCATCGCACCCGCGAAGCCCTGGCTGGTGTCGATGCCGGGCGAACCGAGCAGGTTGCCTGCCGGCACGCGGCAGTCGTCGAACCGGATCGTGGCCGTGTCGGAGGCCCTGATCCCGAGCTTGTGCTCGAGCCGCTCGACGGTCATGCCCGGCGTGCCCTTCGGTACGACGAAGGACTTGATCGCCGCGCGGCCGAGCGATGCGTCGAGGGTGGCCCAGACGACGACGGCATCCGAGCGCTCGCCCGAGGTGACGAAGATCTTCTCGCCGTTCAGCACGTACTCGTCGCCATCGAGGACGGCGGTGGTGCGGATGCTGGCGGAGTCCGAGCCGGTGTCGGGCTCGGTGATCGCCATCGAGGCCCACAGCCGGCCGAAGCGCTCCTGCTGCTCGGCGTCCCCGACCGAGGCGATCGCGGAGTTGCCGAGTCCCTGGCGAGGCAACGAGAGCAGGAGAGCCACGTCGCCCCAGCACATCTCGGCGATGGACATCACCGACGCGAGGTTGGTGCCGTTCCTGACGCCGCCCTTCGCGTCGTCGGCCGACTCGTCGCGCTTCACGCCGGAGGCACCGGCACCCGAGCTGGCGCCGGACTCCGACAGGCCGTCGATCATCGCGGCGAGCAGGTCGAGCTCCTTGGGGTAGGCGTGCTCGGCACGGTCGTAGGTGCGGCTGATCGGCCGCAGCATGTTCATCGCGACCTGGTGTGCCTGGTCTCGCAGCTGTCGCAGCTTCCTCGGGTCGTCCAGAGAGATCATCAGACGAGCACCCCGCCTTCCATCACCGAGATGGCCCGGAGGTCGCGGTACCACCGCTCGACCGGGTGCTCCTTGACGAAGCCGTGGCCGCCGAGGAGCTGCACGCCGTCGAGCCCGATCCGCATCCCCTTGTCGGCGCACAGGGTGCGAGCAAGCGCGACCTCGCGGGCGAAGTCCTTGCCGGCAGCCGCACGCGAGGCGGCCTTCCAGGTGAGCAGCCGCATCGCCTGGAGCTCGATGGCGATGTCGGCGACCATGAACGCGACGGACTGCCGGTGGGCGATCGGCTCGCCGAATGCCGTGCGCTCCTTGACGTACGGCGTGACGTAGTCGAGCACGGCCTGCCCTACCCCGACGGCCAACGCGCACCAGGCGAGGCGCGACAGCCGCACGCACTCGGCGTACGTCGTACCGTCGGTGGACCCGAGCACGGCGTTCTCCGGCACGCGGACGCCGTCGAGGGTGAGCGTGGTCAGGGAGGCCGCCCGCACGCCCATCGACGGGTCCGCCTCGACGGCGAGACCGTCGGCGCCGGACTCGACCACGAACAGCACGTTCGCGTCGTCGAGGCGGGCACCCACGACGAAGAGCTCGGCCTCGGCCCCGCGGGGCACCATCGACTTCACGCCGTCGAGGACGAACCCGTCGTCGGTGCGCCTGGCCGTCGTGGCCGGCTCGAGTGCATCGAAGAGCGGCCGCGGCTCGGTCAGCGCGAGCGCCGCGGCCGGCACCGCGTTGCCGGTGAAGGCCGGGAGGTAGGTCTGCTGCTGCTCGTCGGTGCCCCAGGTCGCGACCGCGGTGGCGACCGCGCCGGGCGCGAGCGTCGCGACGGCGAGCCCGAGGTCGCCCTTCGCGAGCGCCTCGGCGACCAGCGTGCCCGCCATCACCGCCCGCTCCTCGGAGATGCCGCCGAGCGACTCGGGCACGCCGAGGATCGGCAGTCCGACCTCGATGCTCGCGGCGAGCACCTCGGCAGGCGCGGCACAGGCGGTGTCCGCCTCGGCGGCGGCCGGGCGCAGCACCTCGGCGGCGAGCTCGGTGACGACGTCGACCAGCATCTGCTCGTCGTCGGTCGGGGTGAGGTCGAAGACGCCGGTCGTCGGCGCGTCCGCGGCACGGGCGCCCGACCGGCCCCGCCGGCCCGCGTGGGCGAAGGCGCGCCCGGCTGTCGTGGCGGTGCGAAAGCCGCCGCGGGTCACCGTGAAGACGGTCTGCTCGGCCTGCTTGCGCAGCCCGACCCGGTCGAGGAGCTCGCTGCGGGCCAGCTTGTTGAGGGCGGCGACCGCGTACCCGATCGGGTCGCGCGACTCGTGGCTGGCGACGCCGTTGCGACCTCCGGGACGGAGGTTCTTGGTCAGGGACATGGCCATAATGTAACTCTGAGTTACATTTTCGGGCCACCCGGCACGCGGGTGCTCCCGGTCACACGCCGCGGCGTGCAGATCCCTACCATCGTTCGCATGCCGCTCGAGCCGACCGCTCCCGACCACGCGCCGTACGGCCAGCTCCCCGACGGTGGCAGCGTCCGGCCGATCGTGCGCTGGGGCACCGATGTCATGCACCGCGCCAACCGGCCGGTCACGGCGTACGACGACGACCTGCGCAGCCTGGCGGCCGACATGGTCGCCACGATGTACGCCGCCGACGGCGTCGGCCTGGCCGCGTGCCAGGTCGGCGTCGACCTCGCGATGTTCGTCTTCGACTGCCACGACGCGTCGGGCGAGCGGACCGTCGGCGTCGTCTGCAACCCGGTCGTGAAGCTGCCGGAGGGGCGCGACCGGAAGCTCGACGAGGACGACGAGGGCTGCCTGTCGCTGCCGGGCGCCTACGTGCCGCTGGCCCGTCCCGACGTCGCCACGGTCGAGGGCTTCGGCCTCGACGGCGAGCCCGTGGCCTTCAGCGGCGACGGTCTTCTCGCCCGCGCCTTGCAGCACGAGACCGACCACACCCGCGGGACCGTCTTCGGCGACCGGCTGTCCACGCGCTGGCGCAAGAAGCTCCAGAAGGCCCATGACAAGACGGCCGACCACTACCCCGTCGACTGGCCCGCCACGCCCCAGCTCGGGTCGGTCAGCGACGGGCGGTGACGTAACACGCCACCGCGGTGGCGGCGGCGACGTTGAGGGAGTCGATGCCCTCGCGCATCGCGATCACCGCCCGGCGCTCGGCGCTGTGCTCCCAACGAGCCGACAGTCCGTGCCCCTCGGACCCCAGCACCAACGCCACCCGGTCCACTCCGGCGACGGCGTCCTCGATCGCGACCGCGTCGTCCGCGAGGGTGAGTGCCACGGTCGTGAACCCGCGGGAGGTGAGGTCCGGGAGTGCGTCGTACCAGTCCGGCAGGCGGGTCCACGGAGTCGTGAAGACCGCACCCATGCCGACCTTGATCGAACGGCGGTAGAGCGGGTCGGCGCAGCGCGGCGCGAGCAGCACGGCGTCGAAGCCGAAGGCGGCGCCGCATCGGAAGATCGCGCCGACGTTGGTGTGGTCGACGACGTCCTCGAGCACCAGCACCTGCCGGGCACCGTCCAGCACCTCGTCGAGCGTCGGCAAGGGTCGTCGCTCGAGCGAGGCGAGCGCGCCGCGATGGACGTGGAAGCCGGTGACCTGCTCGGCGAGCGCCTCGCTGACGACGTAGCAGGGCGCGTCGGTCGGCTCGAGGACGTCGGCGAGTCCGCCGAGCCAGCGCGGCGCCATCAGGAACGACCGCGGCGTGAAGCCCGCCTCGACGGCACGGCGTACGACCTTCTCGCCCTCGGCCAGGAACAGCCCGTGCTCGGCCTCGAGATGCGTGCGGAGCTGTACGTCGCGCAGGTCGCGGTAGTCGGCGAGCCGCGGGTCGTCCGGGTCGGTGACCTCGATCAGCTCTGCCATGCGGAGAAGTGTTGCGGATGCGCCACCGCGACGACGTCTCCCACCACGATGATCGCCGGCGGGCGTACGGCGTGCCGGTCGAGGTCGGCGTCGAGCTCGCCGAGGGTGGAGAGCACGGTGCGCTCCCCCGGCATCGACCCGTCGCAGACGACCGCGACGGGCGTCGCCGCGGGGCGTCCGGCGGTGAGCAGCGCGGCGGCGATGTGGGGCGCGTTCTCGACGGCCATCATCAGCAGCAAGGTGCCGCGCAGCCGGCCGAGCGCCTCCCAGTCGACGAGGGAATCGGCGTGGCCCGGCGGCAGGTGGCCGGAGACCACGGTGAACTCGTGCGCAACCGCACGATGGGTGACCGGGATGCCCGCCGCGGCCGGCACGGCGAGCGGACTGGAGAGGCCGGGGATCACGTGCACCGGCACGCCGGCCTCACGACAGGCCTCGATCTCCTCGAAGCCGCGGCCGAACACGAAGCTGTCTCCGCCCTTGAACCGAGCCACCCGCTGCCCCGCGAGCGCGCGCTCCACGATCAGCCGGTTGATCTCCTCCTGGCGTGCCGATCGACCGCGCGGCAGCTTCGCCACGTCGACCACCTCCGTGGTCGCCGGCAGGTCGCCCAGCAGCTCGCGGGGAGCGAGGCGGTCGGCGACGACGACGTCGGCCTCCATCAGCGCGCGGCGCCCGGCGACCGAGATCAGCTCGGGGTCGCCCGGCCCACCGCCGACCAGGGTGACTCCCGGGACCGACGGACGGCGCTCGCTGGCGGCGATCGTCCCTTCGTGCAGACCGGTCACGATCGCGTCGCGGACGGCGGCCGTACGGCGTGGCTCGCGGCGCCCGAGGACGGCCAGCGTCAGCCCGTCGTACCGTCCGACGGCAGGGGTCCAGGCGGTCGCCGTCGTGGCGTCGTCGGAGCGTACGCAGAAGACCCGGGCGGCCTCGCACGCCTTGGACACCTGCTCGTTGACGGTCCGGTCGTCGGTGGCGGCGATGACGTACCAGGTGTCGTCGAGGTCCGGGCCGGCGAAGCCACGCTCGAGCCAGGCCACCTCGCCCGCCAGCACCTGACCCTCGATCGCCGGGGTGACCTGCGGCGAGACCACCACGACCTCGGCCCCGGCCGCCAGCAGGCCGGGGATGCGGCGCTGTGCGACCTGGCCACCGCCGACGACGAGCACGCGCCGTCCGGAGAGCCGCAGGCCCGAGGGGTACGGCGGGTGGTCGGTCACCGCACCATCCTCCGCGCGCCCGCCCCGACGTCGTACCGACGCCCACGACTCGGACCCGGGCGCAGTGGGTACGTTGAGCGTGCAACCACTTCTCAGCCAAGGAGAGCCGATGAGCCTCGACCGTCCCGTGAAGCCCGACCCCTACGACCTCCTCCCCCCGGTCCCGTCGTTCAGCGTCACCAGCGACGACGTGACCGACGGCCAGCCCCTCAAGGACGACCAGGTGGCCGACGCGGGCAACGCCTCCCCCCAGCTCTCGTGGAGCGGGGCGCCGGAGGGCACGAAGAGCTACACGGTCACCTGCTACGACCCCGACGCCCCCACGCCGAACGGGTTCTTCCACTGGGCCGTGGTCGACCTGCCGGCCGACGTCACCTCACTCGCTGCCGGTGCCGGCGCCGAAGGTGCGAGCCTCCCGGGGAACGCGTTCATGCTCAAGAACGACGGCGGAGTCGTCGGCTTCATGGGTGCCGCGCCGCCGGAGGGCGACCAGGTGCACCGCTACTACTTCGTCGTGCACGCCGTGACCGAGGACAACGTCGGCGTCGACGCGGACGCGTCGTTCGCGGTGCTGAGCTTCAACCTGGCCTTCAAGACCGCCGGCCGGGCCATCGTCACGGGCACCTACCAGCACTAGGCGGCAGTTGCCTGGCCGCCAGGTCTGGGCGAGACTGGGCGGCCGACAACCACAGAGCAGCACGCCACCAGCACCCCCGCCTCATCGTGAAGCGGGGTCGCTCGGCGTGCCCGCCTCGTGGTCCGAGGCCGGGGTCGACTCCGGGCCGCCAGGAAGGAGGAGCCGTGCTGTCGCTGTACGCCGCGGTCGCCGAGCGCTCCTTCCGGCGCTACAGCACCTACACCGCAGCCACCCTGGCCGGGATCTTCACCAACTCGGTGTTCGGGCTGATCTACACGTTCGCCTATCAAGCGCTGTGGGACGAGGCGCCCGACGCGGGCGGCTACAACACGATCGACGCGGTCACCTTCGTGTGGCTCGGACAGGCGCTCCTGATGACGGTGGCCCTGTGGGGTGGCGGCACCACCGACGACCTCGCCGAGCGGATCAAGACCGGCGACGTCGCGATCGACCTCTATCGGCCGACCGGTCTGGTCGGCTGGTACCTCGCCGGTGACCTCGGCCGAGCGACGTACCACCTGGTGACGCGAGGCCTCGGCCCGACGTTCATCGGGCTGATCTTCTTCCACATCCGGCTACCGTCCAGCCCGCTGGATGCCGCCGCGTTCGTCGTGAGCCTGGTGCTGGCCGTCGTGGTCAGCTTCGGGCTGCGCTTCATCGTGTCGTCGTCGGCGTTCTGGCTGCTCGACGCGAGCGGGGCGCGCTTCCTGAGCGGCGCCTTCGCGATCTTCTTCAGCGGGATGATGCTGCCGCTCGTGCTCTTCCCGGGCTGGCTCGGCACCCTCGCGCAGGCGCTGCCGTGGTCGGCGATCATCCAGGTGCCCAACGACATCTGGCTGGGCCAGTACGACGGGTGGTCGCTGCTCGGCGCGCTCGGCTTCCAGGTGCTCTGGGTGGTGGTGCTGCTCGGGCTGTGCCAGGTCGTGCTGCGCGCGGCGACCCGCAAGGTGGTGGTCCAGGGTGGCTGAGACCCAGAGCGCGACGCGGCGAGCACGCGGGACCTTCGCGGTGCGGAGCTACTCCGACATCGCGCGGCTCTGGGTGCGCGCGTCGTTGGCCTACCCCACGTCGTTCGCGCTGATGACGGTCAGCGGCTTCCTGATCACCGGCCTCGACTTCGTCGCGCTGTGGCTGATGTTCGCCCACCTGAGCAACCTCGGCGGCTTCACGCTGATCCAGATCGCGCTCCTCTACGGCGCCAGCAGCGTCGGGCTGCGGGTGGCCGACCTGCTGATCGGCAGCGTCGAGCAGATCGGCGCACATGTGCGCACGGGCCGGCTCGACCAGATGCTCACCAAGCCGGTCCCTCTGCTGGTGCAGGTGTGCGCCGACAACTTCTCGCTGCGCCGCTTCGGCCAGATCAGCCAGGCGGTGATCGTCTTCGCCTGGGGCTGCTTCGCCGTCGACTGGACGCCGCCACGGGTGCTGGTCGCGGTCCTGATGCTCGTCAGCTCGGGCGTGATCTTCTTCGGGCTCTTCGTCGCCTTCTCGTGCGTGCAGTTCTGGACCACCGACTCCACCGAGTTCGCCAACGCGTTCACCTACGGAGGTAACACCATCACGCAGTACCCCCTCTCCATCTACCCCAAGGAGCTCACGAAGGGCCTCACCTTCCTGCTCCCGATCGCCTTCGTGAACTGGTACCCGTGCCTCTACCTCCTCGGCATCGAGGACCCGTTCGGCCTGCCGTCGTGGCTGCAGTTCTGCTCGCCGATCGCCGCGGCCGTCGTCCTGGTCGGTGCCCTGCTCGCCTGGCGGACCGGCGTACGCCACTACACCTCGACGGGGAGCTGAGCCGTGGCACTGATCGAGGTGGCGGGGCTCGAGCGGACCTTCGTGGTGCGCAAGCGCTCCGGCGGGCGGCGTCGTACGGCGATCGTCGTACCGGCCGTGCACGACCTCAGCTTCGGGATCGAGGCGGGCGAGATGGTCGGCTACATCGGGCCGAACGGCGCCGGGAAGTCGACGACCATCAAGATGCTCACGGGCATCCTGGTCCCGACCGCGGGACGGCTCAGCGTGGCCGGGCTCGAACCGAGCCGGCAGCGCACCGAGCTCGCCATGCGGATCGGCGTCGTCTTCGGGCAGCGCACCACGCTGTGGTGGGACCTCCCCCTGCGTGACTCCTTCGAGCTGCTCCAGAAGCTCTACCGCGTCGACCCGGCGCGGCACCGGCGCAACCTCGAGGAGTACATCGAGCTGCTCGACCTCGGCGACCTGCTCGACACCCCGGTCCGGCAGCTCAGCCTGGGCCAGCGGATGCGCGGCGACATCACCGCCGCGCTGCTGCACGACCCGGAGATCCTCTATCTCGACGAGCCGACCATCGGTCTGGACGTGGTCAGCAAGGGCCGGCTCCGCGACTTCCTGCGCACCCTCAACGCCGAGCGCGGCACCACGCTGCTGCTCACCACCCACGACCTGCAGGACATCGAGGCCCTGTGTCGCCGGGTGATCGTGATCGACCACGGCACCGCGGTCTTCGACGGCGCGCTCTCCGACCTCCACCTGCGCGGCGGCTCCACCCGGACGCTGGTCGTCGACCTGGTCGACGAGGCGCCCCCGATCCAGGTCGACGGAGCCGTGACGCGACGGGTCGAGGGGCCGCGGCAGTGGCTGTCGTTCCCCGCCGACGCGAGCGCCGCGCCGATCGTGGCCGCCGTCGCCGCGTCGTACGCCGTTGCCGACCTCTCCATCCAGGAGCCCGACATCGAGGACGTGATCCGGCAGATCTACGCCGGCTCATGACCTCTGGTGCGCCGGGAATCGAGGCTTTCGTCGCGTTTCCTGCGCATCGCACATGAGAGCATCGGCTGACCCACCGCAAGGAGATCCGATGACCGTGGTCGCGGCCTGTCAGCTGGCCCCCACGCTCGGCGACCCGGCTGCCAACCGCGATAAGGTCGCTGCCGTCGTCGGGCAGGCCGCCGCGCGGGGTGCGGAGCTGGTGGCGCTCCCCGAGCTCGTGTCGAGCGGGTACGCCTTCGAGGACCGGGCCGAGGCGTGGGAGTCGGCGGAGGAAGCCGACGGCCCGACCCTGTCAGCCTGGCGACAGCTCGCCGCCGACCACGGGATCGTCCTCATCGGCGGCTTCTGCGAACGGTCGGGTGAGCACATCTTCAACTCCGCGGCGGTCGTGGACCCGTCGGGACTGCGGGCCGTCTACCGCAAGACGCATCTGTGGGACCGCGAGCGGTTGATCTTCGCGGCCGGCGATGCGGCTCCGCCCGTCGTCGAGACGTCGGCCGGCCGCGTCAGCACGATGATCTGCTACGACCTCGAGTTCCCGGAGTGGGTGCGCATCCCCGCTCTCGCCGGCGCCCAGCTCCTCGTCGCTCCCGTGAACTGGCCAGCCACGCCCCGGCCCGAGGGCGAACGACCGGCCGAGGTGGTGCGCGTCCAGGCCAACGCCGCCGTGAACCGCCTCCCCATCGTGGCCTGCGACCGGATCGCAGACGAGCGGGGCGTCGCGTGGGTCGGTGGCACGGTGATCGCCGACGCCGACGGCTGGGTGGTCGCCGGCGGCTGGAGCAGCGACGCCGAGACGATCATGATGGCCGAGATCGCCCCCACCGACGCCGACGACAAGAGGATCGGCGGGCTCAGCGACATCCACGCCGATCGGCGCGCCGATCTGTACCCGACCACGGGTTGGGCAAGCACCCCCGCTGGTTGAGGAGGTCGCGGGCGTCGCCGCTGGTTGAGGAGGTCGCTCTGCGGCCGTCTCGAAACCACCGGACCGTGGACGTCGTTGCGGCCTCCGCTGGTTGAGGAGGTCGCGCGGCCGTGCCGCTGGTTGAGGAGGTCGCTCTGCGACCGTCTCGAAACCACGCGGACCGTGGACGTCGTTGCGGTGGTCTTGTGGTCGCGGTTTGAAGAACGAAGAGTGTGGTGGCGGTCTGCCTTTGTTGCGGTACCTCCGGACGTTTTCCCTTGGGTGCGGCGCTGTTGGAGGTGCTCCTTGTGGTTGCGGTCTTTTCTCTATCCGCGTTGATCAGGTTCCGCTGAAAGTATTTTCTGTGGATTATCTCGGATCCTGGGATAAACCCTGTGGATATCGCCTGGAATGTCGGTGGCCACTGATTTCATATACGTATGTCGATCACCGCCGAGACCCCCGGCCACGTCACCCGCTGGGGTGCTGGCCGAGGCGGTCGCGGCGGTGCGTGGGCTGGCCGAGGTGTCTGTGGTCGGCGAGGTCGGATGACGAGCTGGTCGAGGTGGTCGGCCAGGTCCAGCAGCTCACCTCAGTCCTGGCCGCGGTCGAGGCCGATGCGGTCGCGGAGGCCGACGCCCGGGATCTGGCCAAGCAGCGGCTGCACTACGGCTCGACCGGGGACTGGCTCACCCACGCCGGCGGGCTACGTCGTGGTGAGGGCAAGCGCCGGGTGGTGCGGGCCAGGGCGCTGACCGGCCCACTCACCCGCACCCGCGAC
This sequence comes from uncultured Actinomycetota bacterium, assembly GCA_963761515.1. Classification (GTDB taxonomy): domain Bacteria; phylum Actinomycetota; class Actinomycetes; order Propionibacteriales; family Nocardioidaceae; genus Nocardioides. The sequence continues at coordinate 12,160 of CAVXHO010000026.1, read as the reverse complement.
GGACTCGTCGCCGGGACCGTGTCACCGGACCAGGCCGACGTCATCGTCCGGTCCGTCGGCGACCTGCCGTCCGGTGACCTGGTCCGCCGGCGCGGGGAGAAGGTGCTGCTGCGTCAGGCCAGGAGCCTGGATGCCTCCGAGCTGGCCCGGGCCGGGCGTCATCTGGCCGAGGTGGTCGACCCCGACGCCGTCGACCGCAGACTCGAAGCGCAGCTGGAGCGTGAGGAGCGTGCCGCGCACCTGAACCGCTACCTGTCCATCAGCGAGGACCGGGCCGGCGGAGTCCGGGTCCGGGGCCACGGGACCGTCGAGGACGGAGCACTCCTCCTCGCCGCGCTGCTGCCGCTGACCTGTCCCGAACCCGACCACCGACCCCGAGACCGGGGAGCAGCACCTCGACCCCCGCGACCACGGCGCCCGGCTGTGGGACGCGCTGGTCGTCACCGCCCAGCACTCGTTGGACACCGACCTACCGCCGGAGACCCACGGCACTCCCGCCCGACTGCTGATCACCCTCGACCACGACACCCTCAAGGACGATCTCGACACAGCAGGGGTCGGGACCACCGCGGACGGCACCGAACTACCTCCCGACACCCTGCGTCGCCTTGCCTGTGATGCCGAGATCATCCCCGCCGTCCTCGGCGGCCAGGGCGAGGTCCTCGACGTCGGCCGAACCCGCCGCCTGGTCACCGCCCCCATCTGGACCGCCCTGGTGATCCGCGACCGGCACTGCACCTTCCCCGGTTGCAGCCGGCCACCACTGATGTGTCACGCCCACCACCTCACCCACTGGACATCGGGCGGCGAAACGAAGCTCGATAATCTCGCACTCCTGTGTGGCCACCACCACCGGGTCATCCACCATTCGCCCTGGGAAATACGCCTCAACCCCACCGATCGAAGACCCGAATTCCTGCCACCACCCACACTCGGAAACACACCCGAGTGGATCCGATATCGACCACGCCTCCCATAGGCGTGCCTCGTTCCGCGCTTCACCGGAAGGTTGCCCCACCCATGAGCCGAGCCCCAGTGCGAAGCTCGCAGCGCGAGCGACTTGTGTCATTCCACGAACCTGGCGCGGAGACGGTTATAGCCTCCCGCCCATGAGCGATCTCGGGTACTCCCCCGCGCCTCCGAGCCCCCCGCCGCCACCGGCCCGGGGCTCCTCCGACATCCCGATGTGGATGGTGGGCGTGGCCGTCCTGGTGGCCCTGGGGCTCGCGGGCGCCCTCGGCTTCGCGATCGTGTCGCAGGTCCGCACCACCGGCGGCCACGAGGCGACGGCCCCGAAGCGGTCCTACCCGGCGACCTGGGACCGCAGGATCGCGCCGTACGCCAAGATCGCGGAGCACGAGCGAGGGCTGCGCTTCCTGCACCCGGTCGCGGTGCGCTTCCTGCCTCCCGCCCGGTTCGAGAAGAGCGTCACCTCCGACCAGGACAAGCTCACCCGGAAGGACCACGTCGACCTCGAGCACTTCACCGGACTGATGCGGGCCTTCGGGCTGATCAGCGGCAACGTCGACCTGTTCAAGGCGTTCAACGACTTCAGTGGCGGCGCGATCCTGGCCTACTACTCCTTCAAGGACAAGCGCGTCACGGTCCGCGGACACGAGGTGACGCCGGCCGTTCGCTCCACGCTGGTCCACGAGCTGACCCACGCCCTCCAGGACCAGCACTTCCACGTCGGCGCCCGGTTGAAGCAGCTCCAGAAGCAGGCCAAGGACGGTTCGACCGACTCCGCTTCGTCTGTCCTCGACGCGATCGTCGAGGGCGACGCCGAGCGCGTGCAAGGCCTGTACCGCGACTCGCTGTCGACGAAGCAGCGCGACGCGCTGGACCGGTCACAGCAGAGCGAGGCAACCGAGGCCGACAAGCGGCTCCAGCAGGTGCCGAAGGTCGTGATCGCGATGCAGACCTCGCCGTACACCCTGGGCGAGGGACTCGTGCAGACCGTCGCGGCGAACGGCGGGAACGCCGCTGTCGACAGGCTCCTGCGCAAGAGCCCGACCCACGAGACGGCCCTGCTCGACCCCTTCCGTGTGCTGAACGGCGACACCGGCTCTGCGCACGTGGCCCGGCCGAAGCTGCTGGCGGCCGAGAAGAAGTTCGACTCCGGCGAGCTCGGGGTGCTGACCTGGTACCTCATGCTCGCCCAGCGACTGCCGCTGCAGCAGGCACTCGCGGCGGCCGATGGCTGGGGCGGCGACGCGTACGTCGCGTACACGCACGCCGGCGACACCTGTGCCCGGATGACCTACGCCGGCCGCTCTCCCGCGGACACCGCCCGGATGGACAGCGCATTGCAGGCCTGGGTCGCGGCGGGTCCGGGCTCGGTCGCCTCCGTGGACCGGGTCGGCAACGAGGTGCGCTTCCAGTCCTGCGACCCGGGCGCGGCCGCGCAGGTGGGAACCGACGACTCGCAGGAAGCCATCGGCCTGGTCAGCACGCGCACCCAGATCGGCGACGCGGTCATGCGCTCGGGTGCCTCGCACACGCAGGCCCGGTGCCTGGCCGGCCGCCTGGTCGAGACCTACACGCTGTCCCAGCTCAACGATCCGACCTTCGGCGCGAACGACCCGACGGTCCAGGGTCGGATCCAACAGATGGCCGCCGACTGCCGCTAGTCCGGCTCACCGACGTACGTCGTCCCGTACGCGGATCGAGGGGGTTCCGCAATCCTCGATCGCGCTTTTAGAGTGAGATCCGGATGGGAGAACTCGCTCGGTGAGGGACTCGGCGAGGAAATGCACATGGCCGTCACGCTCTCGGGAGCACGCGTTCGTCGGGTCTGCTTCGCCGCGCTGGGCGCAGTCGTGATCCTGGCCCCCTGGCTGGAGGTGACCACGCCGGCGGCCTCGGCGGCTGCGACCATCAACGTGACCACGACCGCCGACGAGACCACGACCAACGGCCAGTGCTCGCTGCGCGAAGCGGTGGGCAACGCCAATGCGGACTCGGCGACGAACCCCGATTGCGCGGCGGGCAACATCACCGACACCATCCTCTTCGACCTCGGCCCGGATCCGGCGACGATCACCCTCGATCCCGGCCTCGGCCGGCTTCAGGTCACCGACAACGACGGTCTGGTCATCGACGGTGCCGGGAAGGTCACCGTCAGCGGGGGTGACGCGACGCAGATCTTCGAGCTGAACCTCGCGCGCCTCACCCTCGAGGGGCTCACCCTCACGCAGGGCAGCGGGTTCGACTTCGGGCTGGGCTCGCTCGCCGGCGGCGCGATCGCGAACCGGGACGGTCAGCTCGTCATCCGGGACTCGCTCATCAGCGACAACCACGCGGCCGGCGACCAGGGCCTGGGCGGCGCCATCTACTCCGTCGGCGGGTCCCTGGACGTGAGCGGCTCCACCTTCCAAGGCAACAGCTCCGTCGCCGGGGGCGCCATCATCATCACCAGCTCGCAGACGACGATCACGAACTCGACGTTCGACAGCAACGTCGCCGACAACAGCGGCGGGGCCATCTCCACGAACCAGAGGCCCGACGTGGGGAACACCACCACGGTCTCCTACAGCACGTTCAGCCAGAACTCCTCGTTCTTCGGCGGAGCGATCTTCGGTGGTGCCCGTATCGAGGCCGATGTGTTCTCGGCCAACCCGGCCACCGACGGCAACTGCTCTCCCACCGACCCTGTCTCGGACCTCGGGTACACGGTCTCCAGCGACACGACCTGTGCCACCGCTGCCACCTCCGCGGCCACGACCGATCCGGGACTCGTCGCCGGCGGTCCCGTCGACAACGGCGGCCCGACGCCGACGATCGCGCTGGCAGACGGCTCGGCGGCGATCGACCGCGTTCCCGTCGGGCAGGTCGGCTGTGGGACCACCGTGACCACGGACCAGCGCGGCTCGACGCGTCCCGTCGACGGGGACGACGACGGCACCGCCGCCTGCGACCCCGGCGGCTTCGAGCGTGGAGCGGTCCTCCACCGGGGCACCCTGCGGCTGACCGCTGCCGCAGACCAGGTGAGCGAGGCAGACGGGTCCGCCGTCCTGACCGTCGAGCGCGTCGATGGATCGACCGGGGTTGTCACCGTCGACTACACGACAGCCGACGGCTCCGCGACAGCCCCCGACGACTACACCACGACGAGCGGGACGCTGACCTTCGACGACGGGGTCACCACCGGGACCATCACCGTCCCGATCGTGGACGATGCCGTTCACGAGCCGACCGAGAACCTGACCGTCACGATCTCGCAGCCAGGCGGTGGCGCCGTTCTCGGCGGCCCGTCCCAGACGACGGTCACCATCACCGACGACGACCCCGCGCCCCTCCCGGGAGACTGCACGATCGTGGGTACGTCCGGACCCGACGTGCTGCACGGAACGCCGGGCCGTGACGTCATCTGCGCCCGGGGCGGCGATGACCAGCTGCTCGGTGGCGGTGGGAACGACGTCCTGGTCGGCGGCAGCGGGAACGACGTCCTCCGCGGTGGCGACGGCCGTGACGTGCTGCAGGGCGGCGCCGGAGCGGACCGGTTGTCGGGCCAGTCCGAGCGGGACTCCCTGGCCGGTGGCCCCGGCAGCGACGAGCTCGCCGGCGGCACCGAGAACGACTCGCTCGCCGGTGGCGCCGGCGCGGACGGTCTCAGGGGTCAGAGCGGCGACGACCGGCTCGCGGGGGGCGCTGGGAACGACCGACTGGTGGGCGGCACCGGCATCGACCTGCTGCTCGGAGGTGCCGGTCACGACGTCACCGTCCAGTAGGCCGCACTCCGTCCGCCCGGTCACCTCAGGGGCGCGGCCAGGGTGACCCGCGCGGCGTAGCGCTCGCCGGCGAGGTCGATCTCGAAGGCGGCCGCGTCGAGGTCGTCCTGACGCACGGGACCGTCCGAGCGGAGCAGCGCGAGGCCCAGAGGCGCGCCGACCGTCGCGCCGTACGCCGCGCTGGTGACCTGGCCCACCGGCTCGCCCTCACGCAGCACCAGCTCGCCGCCCCAGAGCATCGGCTGCGCGTCCTCCAGCACGAACGACACGACCCGACGGCGCGGGCCACCGGCGGCGAGGTGATCGCGATGGGCGTGCAGCGCCGAGCGGCCGAGGAAGTCCTTGTCACTCCCGGCCCGAGCGCCGAGGGCGGTCGCGAAGAGCAGCCCGGCCTCGACCGGTGTGAGGTCCGGGTTGAGCTCGCGCGGGAACGCGCGATAGCCCTTCTCCAGGCGGAGGGACTCGATGGCGTGGTAGCCCGCGTCGGTGAGGCCGAGGCCGACGCCGGCGTCCTGCAGCGCGTCGTACACCAGGCCAGCACCGGCCATCGGGATCATCAGCTCCCAGCCCAGCTCACCGACGTACGTCATCCGGGTGGCGCGGGCGAAGCAGCCGGCGAGCACGACCTCGCGGCTGGTGGCGAACGGGAACCCTTCGTCCGACCAGTCGCTCACGCTGTCGAGTCGCGCCATCAGGTCGCGAGCGCGTGGCCCCATCACGCCGAGCACGGCATGGTCGTCCGTGATGTCCTCGACGGTGACGTCCCGGTCGGCGACGTGCCTCCGGATCCAGTCGAGGTCGCGCACGGTGGTCGCCGAGCTGCTGACCATCACGAAGGTGTCCGGACCGGTGCGGGTGACGGTGAGATCGGCCTCGTAGGTGCCGCGCGCGTTGAGCAACGGCGTGTAGACGCAGTGCCCGACCGGTACGTCGACGTCGGCCGCGCACACCCACTGCAGCCCGGCCAACGCGTCGGGACCGGAGACGGCGTACTTCGAGAACGACGTCTGGTCGAAGACGGCGACCGCGGTGCGGCACGCGACCTGCTCGGCGGCCGAGGCGTCCAGCCACCAGGGCCTGCCCCACGACGACGCCCCGGGTTCGGCGCCGAGGACGTTGACCCGTTCCCACCCCATCTTCGTGCCGAACACGGCGCCCTTCGCGGCCAGCCGGTCGTGCAGCGGCGACAGCCGTACGTCGCGGCCGGTCTCGGGCTCGCGGTCCGGCCACGGCACGGCGTAGTGGATGCCGAGCGTCTCGACCACCCGCTCGCGCAGCCACGCGTGGTCGCCGGCGTACGACGCGAACCGGCGCAGGTCGACCGCGACCATGTCGCTGGTGGGCTCGCCGGCGACGACCCACTCGGCCAGAGCCCGGCCGGCGCCGCCGGCCGAGGCGATGCCGACCGAGTTGAAGCCCGCGCCCACGAAGAAGCCGCGCAGACCGGGCGCCTCCCCCATCAGGAACTGGTTGTCGGGCGTGAAGCTCTCGGGGCCGTTGTAGAACTTCCGGATCCCGGTGTGCTCGAGCGCCGGGACGCGGCGTACAGCCTCGTCCATCAGCACCGAGAAGTGCTCCCAGTCCTCCTCGAGCAGCGCGAACTCGAACGGGTGCGGGATCTCGTCCGGCGCAACCCAGGGCTTGGCCTCGGGCTCGAAGCCCCCGACGACGAGGCCGCCGACCTCCTCCTTGAAGTAGGTCCAGCCGTCGGGGTCGCGCATCACGGCCAGGTCGGGATGAGTGCCCTCGACCGCGTCGGTCACGACGTAGAAGTGCTCGGCAGAGTGCAGCGGGACGGTCACGCCGGCGAGGTCGCCGAGCGCCTTGGACCACTGCCCGGCGCAGATCACGACGGTCTCGGCCTCGACGTCGCCGTGGTCGGTGCGGACGCCGGTCACCCGACGCCCGGTCGGGCCCTCCTCGATCACGAAGTCCGTCACCCGCACGCCCTCGGCCACCCGGGCACCACCCTGGCGCGCGCCCTTGGCCAGCGACTGGGTCAGGTCCGTCGGGTTGACCTTGCCGTCACCCGGCAACCAGATCGCACCGAGCAGGTCGTCGGTGCGCATCGGCGGCCAGAGCTCGCCGGCCTCGTCGGCGGTGAGCATCCGGCAGTCGAGCTCGTAGGCCACGGCATTCGCGGCGGTGCGCCGCAGCTGCACCATCCGCTCCTCGGTACGGGCCACGATCAGGCCGCCGACGTTGCGATAGCCGGTGGCCAGCCCGGTCTCCGCCTCGAGCGCGGCGTAGAGCTCGGCGGAGTACTGCACCAGCCGCGTCCCGGCCTCGGTCGCACGCAGCGGCCCGACCAGCCCGGCCGCGTGCCAGGTCGTCCCTCCCGAGAGGTGGCCCTGCTCGAGCAGCAGCACGTCGGTGACGCCCAGCTTCGTCAGGTGGTAGGCCGTGGAGCAGCCGACCACTCCCCCGCCGATGACGACGACCGCGGCTCTGCTCGGAAGGGGTGGTTTCGAGACGCTCGCTGGCGCTCGCTCCTCAACCACCGGACACCACCGGCGCTCGCTCCTCAACCACCGGACACCACCGGCGCTCGCTCCTCAACCACCGGACACCACCGGCGCCCGCTCCTCAACCACCGGCAGCCACCTCGGCCAGCAGGCGCGGGAAGTCCGGCGAGGTGAAGGTGCGAGCGGCCTTCTCGAAGCGGTGCATCCCCCAGGCGTGGAAGTCGAAGTCGAGCTCGCTCGAACCGGCCTGGATGAACCCCCACAGCGACCAGCCGTACTCGCTGCACAGCGCCTGCAGCCGGACCCGCGCGAGCACGGTTGGGTCGTCGCGCCCGACGTACGCCGCCACCCAGGCGCGGGTCAGGTCCAGGTCGAACTCGCACTCGGTCGAGGTGTTGCCGAGCTCGAAGCACGGCGTCGTTGTTGCCGGAGTAGTCGTAGTCGATCAGCCAGACGCGTTCGCCGTCGTCGATGAAGTTTCCGGCCAGGAGGTCGTTGTTGCACGGGACGGTGGGGCCGGCGGTCGCGGTCAGCACGCGTCGTACGTCCTCCCACGCGGCGGCGTGCTCGTCGTACGACGGCGGCAGCGGGAAGCCGTGCTCGCCGATGACCTCGCGGTACCACCGCCTGCCGCGCGAACATGTCGAAGTCGTTGACGAACCGCGGCCCCGCGTGGAGCCGGCGTACGGCGTCGGCGGCGCGGACGAGCACCTCGGGGTCCTGGAAGTCGTCGTCGCCGAGGGTCTTCCCCGCGAGGAACTCCAGCACGGTGATCCCGAGCTCCGGCCGGTGCTCCAGCACCTGCGCCCCCACCCCGGCGGTGGCAGCCGCCAGCGTGTTGGCGTGCTCGGCCGTCGCGGTCGATGGCCGAGCAGCCCCGCGTCGCTGCGCACCTTGCGTACGACGACCTCCTCGTCGTCCATGACGACGTGCAGGTTGAGGTTGGTCAAGCCGCCGGCCAGCTCGACGACCTCGCGCGGACGGCCGCGGAGGGCCAGGAGCTGGTCCAACGCGGCCGTCGTAGCCGAGTCGATCACCCGGGGCGTCAGCCGTCGAACGCTTCGACCACGGCCTCGTCGATCGTGTGCTTCGGACCCTTGAACCAGTTCTTGGCAGAGACCTGCCACCAGATGGTGAGGAGGAGCAGCGCCCCGAGGGTCACGATCGGTGCGTAGTTGACGAACTTCCATTCGAACTCGCTACGGAACGGGTTGGCCGCCGGCGTGGAGGGCAGCATCAGGTAGAGGGACACGATGACGATCTCGGCGACCGCGATCGGGTTCATCCACTTGTACTTGTTGCCGTTGTTCCAGGAGCCGACCTCGAACTTGTCGCCGTACCGCCACCGGAGGTAGATCGGGATCGCGAAGGCCAGGTAGAGCCCGATGACCGCGATCGAGGTGACCGCGTAGAACGCCAGCGGGACCGGTGTGCCATTGACGTCCACCTTGATCAGCGCCGGCAGGGTGAGGATCGCCGCGCAGACCGCGACCAGCATCACGCCGTTCGCCGGCACCCTGTTCGCCGGTGAGCAGCGGACCAGCGCTTCGAGCCGGGGATCGCACCGTCCCGGCTGAAGGCGTAGGTCATGCGCGACGCCGACGTCATGCACGAGACCGTGCAGAAGATCTGACCGACCGCCGACACGAACAAGACCGTGCCCGCCCAGTTCGAGCCGAGCGCAGCGTTGAAGATCGGCGCGACGCCACCGCCGGCCAGTGCGTTGTCCGGCTGGCCCTGGGCGTTGTTCGGGATGGCGAACACGACGCACAGCAACAGGATGTAGCCGCCGATGACGGAGTAGAAGATCGAGCGCCAGATCCCCTTGGCCGCAGCCTTCGCGGCCGAGCCGGTCTCCTCCGACAGGTGTGCCGACGCGTCGAACCCGGTGATCGTGTACTGCGTCAGCAGGAAGCCGAACGGGATGATGACGAAGAAGAAGTGGAAACCACTCGTGCTGCCTCCGCCGTACCCGGAGTTGTTGAATCGCTCGGTGAAGACGTACTTGAACGACTGGTGCTGGTCGGGCACGAAGATCAGGATCAGCACGATCGCGGCCGCGCCGATCACGTGCCACCACACCGAGATGTTGTTCATGATCGCCATCAGGTGTCCGCTGAAGATGTTGAGCCCGGCCGCCAGCGCCAGGACCACGACGAAGATGATGAACACCCGAGTGAGCGAGTAGTTGCCGGCGTACGACTTGCGACCACGTGCTGACGGTGAGGTCGATGAACGTGGCGCAGCCATAGGCCACACCCGCCGTCACCGCGACCAGCCCGATCAGGTTCAGCCAGCCGGTGAAGAAGCCGGCGCGGGGACCACCGAGCTTGGAGGCCCACCAGTAGATGCCGCCGGACGTCGGGTACGCCGACACCAGCTCGCGACATGGTGAAGCCGATCAACAGGATGAAGGCGCCGAGGATCGGCCACGACCACGAGATCGAGATCGGGCCGCCGTTGTTCGAAGCCGGCCCCGAAGTTGGTGAAGCAGCCAGCCAGGATGGAGATGATCGAGAACGAGATCGCGAAGTTGGAGAACCCCGACCAGCTGCGGTGGAGGTCCTGGCTGTACCCGAGTTTCGCCAGCTGCTGCTCGTCGTCGGTGAGCTCGACGACGGGCGCAGAGTCGTGTGAATCGGGCATCGTGTACCCCTTCAGGAACGGAACCGGTTGCCGGGAGGCTAGACCCGTCGTGATTGCGTCGTCCATAGCCACGCGGAAATTGGTATGAAGCCAGACCATTGACAGTTCGGAACCGGGTGCCGAGACTGACCGGCGTGATCGCCGCTCCCTTGCCACGACCTCGACGAGGTCGTGCTGCGCCCGGTCCGCGGTCACCACGCCTTCGAGGCCGTGTGTCGAGCAGCTGGCCACCGCCATCCGGCTGGGCGTCTACCCGCTGGCCACCGTGCTGCCGCCCGAACGTGAGCTGGCCGAGCGTCTGGAGGTGTCGCGAGCCACGCTGCGGGAGGCGATCGCCGCGCTCCGCGCGGCCGGGCTCGTGGAGACCAAGCGCGGGCGAGGCGGCGGCACGATCGTCACGATGAAGCCGCGTCGCGGCCGTCGCCCGTGGCTCCGGAACGCGCAACCCCGGCGCAACGTGCCGACTGGCTGGACGCCCTCGACTTCCGCCGGATCGTGGAGCCCGGTGCGGCGGCCGCAGGCGGCCGGCGCCGACCCTCCGACGACGCGGCTCGGGCCCGCTCGAGAGCGCACACGCCGTCGGTCGCGGGCGCCCAGCCGGGCCGGGCACCGGCAGGCGGACTCGCGCTTCCACCTCACGGTCGCGTCGCTGCACGGATCGCCGTCGCTCGGTCGAGGCCGTCACCTCGGTGCAGGCGACGCTGCACGAGATGCTCGAGCGCGATCCCGGTGCTGGAGACGAACATCGCCCACTCGACCGCCAGCACGCAGCTGCTGCGATGCGTGCCTGCGACGGCGATCCCGACCTGGGCCCGCCGGGTGATGGAGGAGCACTGCGACGACACGGCCGCGCTGCTGCGCGGCCTGCTGGGCTAGATCGAGCCGACGATGGACGTCCGATGCAGCCTTCCCGACGCAACCCCCGACTCCTCAGCCTCGAGCAGCTCGCCGAGCTGGATCGAGCCTGCCGGCGAGATCGACACCGTCGTCGTCGCCTTCACCGACATGCAGGGCCGGCTGCAGGGCAAGCGGCTGCACGGCCGGTACTTCGCCGACGTCGTCGTGGAGCACGGCACCGAGGGCTGCAACTACCTGCTCGGCGGTCGACGTCGACATGAACACCGTCGACGGCTACGCGATCTCCTCGTGGGAGAAGGGCTACGGCGACATGGAGTTCGTCCTCGACTACGACACGATCCGGCGGCTGCCCCACCTGCCCGGCGACGCGTGATGGTGCAGTGCGACCTGGTGTGGCTCGACCACGCCCCCGTCGACCAGTCGCCGCGCACGATCCTCAAGCACCAGCTGGAGCGCGTCGCCGAGCGCGGGCTGCGTCGCGCTCGCCGGCACCGAGCTCGAGTTCATCGCCTTCGACACGCGTACGAGGAGGCGCACGACGCGGCGCTACCGCGACCTGACGCCGGTCAACCAGTACAACGTCGACTACTCGATCCTCGGCACGACGCGGGTGGAGCCGCTGCTGCGCGACATCCGCAACACGATGTACGCCGCGGGCCTCGACGTCGAGGGCGCCAAGGGCGAGTGCAACTTCGGCCAGCACGAGATCGGCTTCCTCTACGCCGACGCGCTGGTCACCGCCGACAACCACAGCGTCTACAAGACCGTCGGCCAAGGAGATCGCCGCCGCAGCACGGCAAGGCGATCACGTTCATGGCGAAGTTCAACGAGCGCGAGGGCAACTCCTGCCACATCCACCTGTCGCTGCGCGGCGACGACGGGAAAGTCGGTCTTCTGGGACGACGGTGCCGACGCGATCGCCGCTCTACGACCACTTCGTCGCCGGTGTGCTCGCGACGATGCCGACTTCACGCTGCTCTACGCGCCGAACATCAACTCCTACAAGCGCTTCGCCGACGGTTCGTTCGCCCCGACCACGATCGCGTGGGGGCTCGACAACCGGACCTGCGCGGTGCGCCTGGTCGGGCACGGGCCGTGCGCGCGGATGGAGAACCGCCTTCCCGGCGGCGACGTCAACCCCTACCTCGCGCTGGCTGCGATGCTGGCCGGCGGGCTCCACGGCATCGAGCACGACTCGAGCTGGAGGACGAGGATCGGCAACGCCTACAACTCCGACAAGCCAGGTGCCGCACACCCTGCAGGCGCACGCGACGCGTTCCCGACTCGAAGCTCGCCCGCGGGGTCTTCGGTGACGAGGTCGTCGACCACTACACGAACATGGCCGACGTCGAGCTGGCGGCCTTCGGTGCGGCCGTGACCGACTGGGAGCTGGCCCGCGGATTCGAGCGGATGTGACTCGATCAACCACCACCCCATCAACCCGGCTACCGCCGAGCCCTT
>CAVXHO010000025.1:0-101389 GCA_963761515.1 uncultured Actinomycetota bacterium | reverse complement strand
CGGCGCAACCACGAGAGATGCACGTCGACCGTCTTGTCCGCGCCTCCGAAAGGCAGGCGCCAGACCTCGGTGAGCAGCTCTCGCTTGGTGACCACCTGGCCCGGGCGGGCAGCGAGGTAGGCCAGCAGGTCGAACTCACGGGGAGAGAGCTCGACCGGAGCCGCGTCCAGGGTCACGGTCCGGGAGCGCGTGTCGATCGCGAGCCCGGCCACGACGAGGACGGGGTCGGCGTCCGGTGTCAGCGCACGGCGGAGCACTGCCCTGATCCGAGCGTCGAGAGTGGCCGCGGTGAACGGCTTGACGACGTAGTCGTCGGCTCCTGAGTCCAGGGCGTGCACGACGGATGCGTCGTCGTCGCGAGCGGTCGCGACGATGACGGGGACCGAGCTCACGCCCGGAGCATCCGGAGCAGCTCGATGCCGTCGAGGTCCGGGAGGCCGAGGTCGAGCAGGACCAGATCCGGCCGCCGACGGTGTCGGTCCGACGTGAGTCGTGGAGCGGTATCGCCGGACATCTGGTCGCGCAGTGCCGCGGCCAGGTCGGCTCGCTGGTCTCCGCCTACCCCAACCCGGGCTGGGGATACGGGATCGAGTCACGAGGACCGAGCGCGGTTCGGGTCCGCTACAAACGCGCCGGAGAGAACCGGTTCGTCACCGTATCCGCGCGGTGGGTGGACGGCACTCCCCATCTCGACGTGTCCTCCGTGGTGCCCAGGGACGATTGACCATGAGCCGAGGTCCCGCGGGCACGGTGCAACGCTCTGCGACATCCGAGGCGATCCCGGCATTGTCCGCCGTCCTGGGTGCTCGGGGGCCCGAGGTGAGGTCGTCTCGGTCTCCGCACCTCATGGCGCTTCTCCTGAGACGTGGTGGCGACGAGCACCGCCATGACCCGACGCTGGTGCTTCCAAGAATGCTTCCTGGCCGGATAGTCAGTCGGCAGTCAGGTTCTAGGTGCCGAATCACAGGTTGCACACAGGACGCCATCGCACGCTCGGGACATGCCAACTCTCGAAGACCTACGTCGTAGTGCTTCCACCGCGGTCGTGGGCCCTCTCGTCGGTGATGCCGGCGCCGGACCATCACGTTGATCCCAGGCGGTGTTCGCGGTCTTCGCCACCTTGTCGATGACGACCTTCAAGCAGCTCGGCGTCGGCCTCGCGGTCGCGATCCTGCTCGACGCGATCCGTCGCTGACGCGGCGTCCTCCTGCCGTCGGTGCTTGGCCGTCCTTGGACGACCGCACCTGGTGGCTTACCCGGGCTGGCTCTCCTGGCTCCCCGACCACGCCCCCGTCGACCTTCCCACCCAGGCCGCCCATTCCGTGCCGACAACGGAGATCGTTGGCGCGACCCGGGTGTCGGGGGCGCCTGCGGTGAAGATGCCGCCGTAGTCGTGGCATATGGTCCGCCGCGACATTCCGTCTACGCAGTTCGGGATGGCCTCGAAGGCACGCCGACTGCCGCGACTTCCAAGGCCGGCGTAGCCGACCGCGTGAGGTGCTGGGTCGTCCGCATCGACCGGGCCTCGACAGGCATGCGTCATGGATTGACTGCTCGAACCTACTCCGCAAGTTGTGCCGGGGCGGGATCGGATTCGCCAAGTCCCTGAGGCTGAGGACCATTGCGATCGTTCAGAAGCGGTCTGCGAGCCCCGTTCGTCTCTCGGGCTTCGTTCCCCACATAAGTGGCGCGCGAAGTCCCGGGGGCTGAGCTTCGACGTCGCCAGCGGCCTCCAGCAGTGCCTCACCACAGGCGACGGCATTGACGGCATCGACCTGAAGAAGATGGAGAAGCCTCTTCCTCTCTCTCGCATGAGACTGAGCCGAGTCAGTCCTGCTTCCGACTCGAGGTCATCCGGAACAAGCCCGCACCGGCCAGCCGCGCATTGCCAGCAGCGGCTCCACGGCCGGCTGGCATCGTGCCCACGCCCGAGACGACCACCACGTTGGTCACACCGGTGGGGGACTTTCGCCAGTGTTGGCGGATGCCCCTCGGGGTTAGCTTCGAGGTGTAGCGAGAGGCAGGGAGCCAGCATGAAGAACCTGGTCGTCCTCGGCGGGGGCACCGCCGGAACCATGGCGGCGAACAAGCTGCGCAAGGCCCTGGACCAAGGGCGAGTGGACGATCACCGTGGTCGACCGCCACGACGAGCACGACGACCAGCCCGGCTACCTGTTCATCCCGTTCGGGACCTACGCGCCGGACGGAGGTCACGAAGGTCGCGGCGCACGTACGTCGCCGACGACATCCCGACATCGTCCTACGGCGAGATCGACCCGCGTCGATCCCGGGGCCAGGACCGTGGACGTCGGCGCAGGGCAACCGTCCTGCCCTACGACCAGCTCGTCATCGCCACCGGCGTCACGCCTCGGCCGGACCAGACGCCGGGCATGGACGACGAGGGCTGCGGTACGTCGACGTCTTCGACTTCTACACCCGCGAGGGTGCGACGGCGCTGGCGAAGAAGCTCGAGACCTGGCCGGGCGGCAAGCTCGTCGTGCAGGTGGTCGAGATGCCGATCAAGTGCCCGGTGGCGCCGCTCAGTTTGTCTTCCTCGCGGAGTCGTTCTTCACCGAGCGGGGCATGCGCGACCAGGTGGAGATCACCTACGTCACGCCTCTGCCGTCGGCGTTCACCAAGCCGATCTGCTCCGAGCACATGGGCCACCTGCTCGTCGAGCGGAAAGATCGCGCTCGAGTCCGACTACATGGTCGAGCGGATCGACCAGCGAGGCGAAGCTGCTCGTGTCCTACGACGAGCGCGAGGTGCCCTACGACCTGCTGGTGACCGTCCCGCTCAACATGGGCGCCGACTATGTCGCCCGGGCTCGGCAACGAGCTCAACCTCGTGCCGGTCGACAAGCACACGCCTGCTGTCGCCGCACCTACGACGAACATCTGGGCCCTCGGCGACGCGAACGACATCCCGGCGTCGAAGGCAGGATCAGTCGCGCACTTCGAGATCGAGGTGTTCGTCGACAACTTCCTCGAGCACGTGGCCGGAAAGCCGCTCACCGGCTCGTTCGACGGCCACGCGAACTGCTTCGTCGAGACCGGCTACGGCAAGGCGATGCTCTATCGACTTCAACTACGACACCGAGCCGCTGCCCGGCAGGTTCCCGGTGCCCGGCGTCGGGCCGATGGAGCCTGCTCAAGGAGACGAAGGTCAACCACCTGGGCAAGCTCGCGTTCCGCTGGGTCTACTGGAACGTGCTGCATGCCCGGTCGGCCCGATGCCCATCCGGCGCCGCGATGTCCATGTCCGGGCAGCTACGTCCCCGTCGCCTGAGCGCGGCACCCCACGACGTCAGCACACACCGAGGAGCACACCATGCCTGTCACGACCATCGACGGCCACGAGATCCACGTCAACGCCGAAGGCTTCCTGACCGAGTACGACGAGTGGGACCGAGGACGCTCGCCAGCGTCCCTCGCCACCGCGATCGGCGTCGAGATGACTGACGAGTGCTGGGGCCCGATCCGGTTCCTGCGCGAGGACTTCAAGGCCGAAGGCGGCCACACGCCGACCCCTGCGGAGGGTCTCGACCGTCGGCGGCTTCGACCACCAAGCGGCTCCTTCACGCTGTTCCCCGAAGAAGCCGGCCAAGAAGATGGCCTACATCGCCGGGCTGCCCAAGCCCGCCGGCTGCGTCTGCAGAGCCCACGCCGCCCCGAGCCTCATCCCCACTCACTAGGACGTGACGTCATGACGACGACGCAGGACGCGATCATCCCCAGGTTCGACGACGACGAGGAGGTCGAGGGTGGTCGCAAGCTCGCGATCATCTGCTCCAAGGGCAACCTGGACATGGCCTACCCCGGCCTGATCCTCGGCAACGCCGCCCTGGGCGAGGGCGTCGAGCTGCACCTGTTCTTCACCTTCTGGGGGATGGACATGATCATCCCGGGTCGGATGGAGGAGCTGAAGTTCAGCCCCGAGCGGCAACACCGCGATGCGCATGCCGATGGGCGACGTCCGCATCCCTCAGGCGCTCGCCCCGATGCCGGGCATGCAGCCGATGGCGACCAAGATGCTCAAGAGGCAGACCGCCGACCTCGGCGTCCCCGAGGTCCCCGAGTTCCTCGGGCACATCGTCGCCCAGCGGGGGCCACCTGCACGCGTGCCGGATGAAGCGCCGACATGAAACCACGTGGACGCTCGACGACCTCTACGACGGCGTCGAGGACATCATCAACGCCTCGGACTTCATCGAGATGACCGCAGGGGCGCAGCTGCTGTTCATCTAGCGCTCGCGTTCGTTTAGGTCGCCGCGGGCACACGCCGTAGAAGCCAGTTCGATCGCTCGATGAGGGACCCACCTCGAGTGCGAGCTCCAGGGCGTGGGGATCGAGGCGTCAAACTGGGAGCCGGTTCGACGTACTGAATCCAAGACAACGTCTACTCCGGACGCGCGGGTTCAGGAACGTCTCAGTGATTCAAGGGAGCGAGCGCAGGGTTGCCGCTGGCATGTGCGCCGTACCCGGCAGGGACGCCTGCCGGGCCTGACTCGCCGCAGGATGCAGCCAGGTTGCGCTCGAGGCGGTGACGGGGTCGGTGCGTGGCAAATGCGTGGCAGGAGGTTCGCTGGCGACCGTTCGCGACCAACCGTCACCAACGCGTTTGCGCAGGTCAGCCTCACAATGCCAATCATGACCGTGGGCAGCCGCTGAGCGTGCCGCGCTTCCCCTGGTACCACTGACCCCGACCTCTACGTCATCCCGGACGAGGCCGTCAGCCTGCTCGGCGCCGACCGGCTCGACCAGCGGCTGTTCGACGTCACCGAGCTCGTCGCCGACGGCTACGACGACGCCGGCAGCCGTCAGGTGCCCACCATCGCGACGTACACGCGCGCCGCCGTCCGCGCCCCGGGCGCCCTGAGCGCTCCCGAGGGCAGCACCCTCGAGCGTCGTCTCCCGTCCGTGCGCGGCGCGGCGCTCACGTCGCCCAAGCCCGACGTGCGCACGTTCTGGAACTCCATCGCACCGCACGAGAGCCTCACCCAGAGCCTGAGCGACCCCTCGCCGACGCTGCAGGACGGCATCTCGAAGCTGTGGCTCGACGGCCGCGTGCAGGCCGACCTCCACGAGAGCGTGCCCCAGATCGGTGCCCCCGAGGCCTGGGCCGCCGGGTACGACGGCACCGGCGTCACGGTGGCCATGCTCGACACCGGCGTCGACGTGAACCACCCCGACCTGTCCACGCAGATCTCCGGCACCAAGAGCTTCGTGCCCGACGAGGACATCTCCGACGTCGACGGCCACGGCACGCACGTCGCGTCCACGATCCTGGGCACCGGCGCCGCACAGGGCGGCTTCTACAAGGGCGTCGCGCCCGGCGCCAAGCTCGAGGTCGGCAAGGTGCTGGACAACACCGGCACCGGGCAGGACTCCTGGGTCCTGGCCGGGATGGAATGGGCCGCCCAGTCGGGGGCGAAGGTCGTCAACATGAGCTTGGGTGACACCGATCCGTCGGACGGCAGCGACCCCCTCTCGCAGGCCGTCGACACGCTCTCCGCGCAGTACGGCACCCTGTTCGTGATCGCCGCCGGCAACGCGGGTCCCGAGAGCATCTCGACCCCCGGTGCCGCGGCCGCGGCACTGACCGTCGGGGCGGTCGACAAGAACGACAGCTACGCGTCGTTCTCCAGCTCGGGCCCGCTGACCGGGACCGGCGCCATGAAGCCCGACCTGGTCGCGCCCGGCGTCGACATCACTGCCGCGCGCTCGGAGGAGATGACGGACGGCGGGACCGGTCTGTACCGCACCCTCACCGGTACGTCGATGGCCACCCCGCACGTCGCGGGCTCGGCGGCGATCGTGGCCCAGCAGCACCCCGTCTGGACCGGTGAGCAGATCAAAGAGCAGCTGATGAGCAGTGCCAAGGGTCTCGACGACCAGGGCTACTCGCCGTTCGAGCTCGGCACCGGCCGGGTCGACGTGGCCGCCGCGGTCAACGACACCGTGCGCGCGACCGGCTCGCTGTTCCTCGGCAACTACACCTGGCCGCACGACCCGAGCGACCCTCCGGTCACCCACGACCTCACCTTCACCAACGACGGCGACAGCGACGTCACGCTCGACCTCACCAACAATGCGACGGGCGATGCGATCACCCTCGGTGCGTCCACGGTCACCGTGCCGGCCGGCGGCCAGGCCACGGTGCCCGTGACCGGTGACCCGCAGGCGGCTGCGATCGGGCGCGACGCCGGCTGGATCGTGGGCACCGACGAGGCCACCGGCAAGGCGGTCACCCGCACGTCGGTCGCCCTGGTCAAGGAGGACGAGCGCTACGACCTGAACGTCTCGCTGGTGGGCCGCGACGGCAACCCCGCGGCGGCCTGGGTCACGGTCAACCTCGCCGGGGACCCCTTCGGGACCTTCCCCGTGTTCGTGACCGGGCAGAAGACCCTGCGGCTGCCGCCGGGCGACTACTCGGTGACCACCTACCTCGACACCGCGGGCGAGAGCGCTGACCGGTCCGGCCTCGCCGTCCTGGTCGACCCGGAGACCCAGCTCCACCAGTCGACCGACGTGGTGCTCGACGCGCGCGACGCGCACCTGCTCCAGACCACGGCCCCCCAGCGCACCGAGGACCGGCAGCGCACGGTGGACTTCCACATCGTCGACAACGCGACGGGGCTCGAGTTCCGCAGCGGCTACGACGTCCCGCCGACGGTCGACGACATCTACGTGTCGCCGACGCATCCGGTCGCGGACGGGTCCTTCCTGCTCACCACGCGCTGGCGCAAGGGAGCGCCGATGCTGGGCCTGGCCACCCCCTCGGGCGACCAGCGCTTCGACACCATCACCCAGCGGGGTAGCAAGGTGGGCTCCGGGACCATCACCGCCGGGACCGTCTACGCCGGCAACGGTGCGATGTCGGACTACCGGAGCCTCGACGCGCTCGGGAAGATCGTCGTGGTCGACCACAGCGCTGCGGTCACGCCGGTGGCGCGGGCGCTGGCGGCGGCGACGTCCGGCGCGAAGGCGCTGATCGTGGTCAACGACGGTGTCGGCGGTCTGGCTGAGGACGTCGGCTCGGCGCCGATCCCGGTCGCCTCGGTGCACCGAGACGCCGGCGCCGACCTGATCGCGCTGGCCCAGAGCGGTGGCAAGCTGACGCTCACCGAGGAGAAGTACACACCGTTCGTCTACGACCTCACGCGGCGTTACCCCGGCCAGGTGCCGGACCAGCCGCTGGCCTACCACCCCTCGAAGAGTGACCTCGCGCGGATCAACGCCCGCTACTACGCCGTGCACGGAACGGCCGCGTCGGGTTACCGCTACGCCACGGACTTCACCCCGGCGCTCGGCTTCGACGAGCTCGAGCACCACCCGGACACCCGCGTCGAGTGGGTGACCCCGGGCCAGAAGTGGGTCGAGTCGCACGCGCAGAACATCTTCGGTGCCCTGCCCTGGCCGATGGTCTCCTCGGAGAGGACCTACCACCTCGGCAAGCCGACGCGGCTGGACTGGTTCGCCCCGGCGATCCGTCCGGGCGACAGCGACTCCTTCGGGGTCTACAACTCCCGCGGTCAGGACTTCATGACCTGGAACGTCCAGCCCTGGAGCTCCTCCAGCACCCAGCTGGACATGGGTGGGTTCCTGCAGGAGCCGTTCGGCGCGACGCCGCTCCACCTGAAGGTGTACCAGGGCAAGCGCCTGATCGACGAGAACAAGTTCAGCCTCGACATGCAGTTCGGGCAGGTGCCCCCGGGCAACAGGCCCTACCGGGTGGTCGCCGACGCGAGCCGGCCGGCTGACGTGTTCCGGCTCTCCACCCGGACGCACACCGAGTGGCGGTTCATGTCCGACACCGTGCCGGGCGACGAGATGAAGAGGTTCGCCGTGCTGAACCTCGACTACCGGCTGGAGACCGACCTCAGCGGCGACGTGAAGGCGGGTGCCCGGCACCGGATCTCGGTGCGACCCGACTCCTTGGACGGGCTGCGGGTGCCGGGTCGGGTCACCGACCTCGGTCTCCAGGTCTCCTACAACGGTGGGAGAACGTGGCAGAACGTGACGCTGCACCGAGGCGCCGGCGGCTGGTGGACCGGTCACCTCGACGTCCCTCACAAGAAGCACGGGTTCATCTCGCTCCGGTCGCACGCCGCCACCAACACCCGGTACGGCTTCAAGCAGGAGATCATCAGGGCCTACGGCCTGCGATGAGGACGGGGTCCCCCCGGCCGTCCTCGGATGACCTCCCGATGCTCGGGCATCGGGAGGCGGAGCTCTCCATCGCTCGGTCGTCCTCGGTCCTGGACTTGCCCGGACGGATATTCTCCTCGCCACGTCGTCAGACGTGGAAAGGAGTGCCGATGCTGGAGTCCCTGGGCGTCGAGCCTCGCGCCGAGCACGTCTACCGGACCCTGCTCGGCCGCCCCGGCACGGCCGCGGCCTCGCTCGCGGAGACCCTGGACCGGCCGGTCGCGGGCGTCGAGGAGGACCTCGCCACCCTGGTCGCCGCCGGCCTGGCACTTCGCGCCGGCGACGCGACGTACGTCGTAGCCCCTCCGACGGTCGCCCTGGGTGCCCTGATCACCGAGCGCCGCGACGGGCTCCGGCTGGCGGAGCAGGCCCTGGCGAGCCTCGCCGAGGAACATCGTGCGGCGACCGCGGGCCGCAGCATCAGCGAGCTGATCGAGGTCGTCACCGGCGTCGACGCCATCCGCCACCGCTACCAACAGGTGCAGCAGGCCGCCACGAGCGAGCTGCGGATGTTCGTCACCGCGCCGTTCGTGGCCGTACCACCGGGCGAGAACACTGCCGAGTCCTCCGCCGCGAACCGGGGCATCCGCATCCGGGCGGTCCTCGAGCAGGCCGTCTTCGACGAGCCCACGGCCACCCACGAGACCGTCGACTCGCTACGACGCGGGCTCGAGCTGAGAGTCGTCGATCGGCTTCCGCTCAAGCTCGTGCTCGCCGACGCCGACCTGGCCCTGGTGCCACTGCTGGTCGACCCGGCGGACGCGGAGGCCGAGCCCGGTGCGGTCATGCTGCAGCGCAGTGGGCTCCTGGCCGCGCTCGACGTCCTCTTCGAGAGCGTGTGGAACCAGGCGTACCCGCTGGAGCTCGCCCACCTGGACGCCGGCTACGAGCCCGCTGTCGGCGGTCCGGATGACGGGCTCACGCCCCTCGACCGGCAGATCCTGTCGCTGATGCTCGCCGGGCTGACCGACCAGGCCGTCGCGACCCAGCTCGACCTCTCCCTGCGTACGGTCCAGCGTCGCTTGCGGTACCTCCAGGACCTGTCCGGAGCGAAGTCCCGGATGCAGCTGGGCTGGCACGCCGCCCGGCACGGCTGGGCCTGAACGGCACCAGTACGGGAGCAGTGACCGGGCCCTCAACCTAGGCGGGCGGCTGCTTCAGCACCGCCCCGATGTGGTCGAGGTCGAGGGAGCGCACGAAGCCGGGATCCTGGTAGAGCGCCTGGAGGGCGGCCGGGTCGACGGCCTTGGTGCTGGTCGTGGGGATCGTGCTCGTGCCCTTGCCCTGCGCGAACGCGGCCTCCCAGATCGCCGCCAGGGTGCGCGTGCCGTCGGCCATCACCTTCACGGTCGCGCTGCCGACCTGGTCCCAGAGCGTGGCGAGGACGGCCTGGGTGACCGTCGGTCCCAGCGTCGTCCTCCCGATCTGGGTCTGGGCGAAGACCGAGATCAGGGTGGTCGGCTGGAGCGTCTTGGCCGTGCGGTCCATCAGCCGTACGACGGCCACCGCGGCGTCGCGACCGCTGAGGATCTTCCCCTGCTCGGCTCCCCGATGGGTGAGCGTGGCCTGCAGCCCGGCCAGGATCTCGGTCGAGAAGGCGTCGACCATCGACGACTCGTAGGCGGAGTGCACACCCTGCCCCTGGGCCGGCGCGGTCGGTGTGGCCGGAACGCCGTCCGCGAGGTAGGACCCGTGCAGCGGCTGCGAGGCGTCCCCGACGTAGTGGGAGACCAGCCCCGCCGCACAGACGAACCGGGCCGCGTCGCCGGCCGCGGCGGCGTCGACCATCTCGTCGTAGAACTGCCAGACCCGGAACGGCAGCAGCCCCCGGTCCGCCGGGTCGCTGTGACCGAGCGAGCTGTAGAACTCCTGCCAGGCCTCGACGTCGACCAGTGTGGGATCTGCCATGCAGAGCTGGCGCAGGGTCTTGCCGTCGGTGGGACGCGGCTCGTCGATGTCGGCGTAGTGCGTGGGGTGCTCCGGCCCACGGTTGAACGACGTGTCGCGGCCGCCGACGACCTTGGTCGGGAGGTTCTTCCAGACCAGGTCGGGGACGTCGGCGAGCGGGACGAACCTCGGGTTCTGGCTCAGCTTCGTGGTCGCCGCGTCGATGTCGTCGGGGTCGAGCGCCGACAGCTGGAAGCCGATCCGGTCCAGGTTGTTGCGCATCAGCGTCTTCAGCCGCGACGTGCGGAGGTGCTCGCAGGCGAGGCTCGCGATCGTGTAGTGGCCGGTCCGTCCCCAGAAGGGCTGGGCCTGCGTGTTGTGGTCGACCACGAGACTGACGTCGAGCAGGCGCAGGATGGTGGTCAGGCTCGAGGCGAGAGCGACGTTGAAGCCGCGTCCCGGTGTCGCTCCGACGAGGTTCTCCCCACCCCACTGCAGGGCGATCGGCAGGAGCTGGACCGAGCCGTCGTCGGCGGTCTGGCTGAGGTGCCAGATGGTGCCGGAGTCACCCGGCTGTGAGCCGTGCTGACCCGGCCCGGGGGCGATCAGGAAGTCGGTGATGTCGTCGTACCCCCCGATCGAGCGGTAGCGGAACAGCAGCGCCGCGATCCGGCCGCGCAGGTAGCCCGAGGCCGCGCCGAAGGCGACGACCTCGGCGTTGACGAGCCGGGTGGTGAGGTTGTGCTCGCTGAGGTCGGCGAAGGGTCCGGCGGGTGGCAGCCCGTAGGTCTGGGAGGTCCAGTCGGCGAGCTCGTCGACCTCGACCAGTCCGGCGTCGAGGGTCAGGTAGGTGCGGTGGCAGACCAGGTCGGGGTAGGCGACATCGAACGGCACCCGCATGAGCTGGTGCTCGCTGGCCTGGCCGACCTCGACCTCGTGCTGCCGGAGCCGGGTGCTGACCGGGGTGCCCGCGGGGCCGCAGACGTGGCGAGCGGTGAGGGCGTACACCGTGTGGCCGTCGGTCACCAGGGTGCCGACACTGGCCACGTGCTCCTCGCCCTGGCTACGCGTGATGACCGGGAGCCCGCCTCCGATCACCCGCTCGGGCCACACCCAGGCCGGCACCGGGTCGCGGGCGGGCTCGGCCGGGTCGACCTGCACCACGCAGACCGGCACGGTCCGGCCGTCCGGCAGGTAGAGGGTCGTCGGCACCTTCTCGTCGACCGACACCTGACCGGGTCCGGTTCCGAAGTCCTCCGGCTGCAGCCAGCGCTCGACGAGGACGAGCACGCACGGCCACGAGTAGTCCCGGATCCCCGAGTTCTGGAACGTCCTGGGCGGCTTGGGGCCTGGCGGCGCGGACGTCGTACGCGACGAACGACGCGACGACGGCCAGGGGTCGCTCGTGCGGATGTAGTAGAGGCCGACGGCGGTGCCGACGACGTTGCGCTGATGGGTGAGGTGCCAGTGGTAGAGGTCGCGGGCTGTCACCAGATCGGCGAGGCCGAGACTGGCGAAGTTTCGTTCGGTGCCGAGAATGTCCATCTGCCACCCTCCGAAGGAGGTCCTCCCGGGCATCCTCTACCCGTTCGGTCGGCCACCACCAGCCCAAGTCTCGGCACCGTCACAAGAGCCCAGGAAGGGTGGGGGACCCTTCCTGGGCTCTGTGGGCTCAGTCGTGCGCTGGCTCAGTCGTTGTCGTCGGTTGCCATCACGCTCGCGATGTAGACGGTGGGCGCGGGCTGGATCAGCACCGTGGCGTCGTCACAGGTCTTCGGGACCATGAGGTGGGCACGGAACCTGGCGTCGCCGCCCGGGATGGACAAGGACTGCGGGCCGCTGTGCGCCGCCATGACGCCACTGCAGTACAGGACGGCGTCGATGGTTCCGACCGGGTTTCTCGTCACGTCGGGGGCGGGGAACGGGATCTGCAGACCCTCGATCCGGACGTCCATCCGACCGCTCTCGCGGACGCGGACCTCGCCGCGCGACAGGACCCACGGCAGGCCACCTGCGGCCACTCCGTTGATCGCCGGGTCGGTGGGCATGCTCGGGGTGAGGTCTCCACGGAGCAGGTTGTGTCCGTGGTGGTGGCTGTGCTGGGCGAGAGCTGCCGAGGGACTCAGGGCGAGCACGAGCGCGGCCGCCCCACCCATCATCCCTAGGGCCAACTTCGAGTACGTCATGCGGAACCTCCTGTTTGGGGTACAGGTCCGGACGCGGCAGGGCAGGCCCGAGCAGGTGCCGTGTCCTTTCAGGGGTGTACGGGCGGAGCACCCGAATGGTTCGCCGCCCTCTCACGCCCGACCCCTTGTAACGCGGAGTTAGCGTCACGCATGCGGCGTTACAACGCCGCATGCGCGCTAGTAACTCCGCGTTACAAGTGACAGCAGGAGGAGGATGGGGTGGTGAGCGGGACACGTTTCCTGGAGCGGCTCGGGGTGAGCCTGCCCGTCCTCGCCGCCCCGATGGCGGGCGGACCCACCACCCCGGCCCTCGTGCTGGCGGCCGCCGGCGCGGGGAGCCTCGGCTTCCTGGCCGCCGGGTACCAGCAGGCTCAGACGCTGGCAGTCCAGGTCGCTGGGGTCGCCGCCGAGACCGATGCGTACGGCGTGAACCTCTTCGCGCCCCATCCGGTGCCGGTCGACCCGCGGGCGTACGCCGCCTACCGCGACGCGCTGAGTCCGCTGGCGGCTCGCCTGGGGGTGGACCTGCCCGAGCACCCGGTCGAGGACGACGACTACTGGCACGAGAAGGTCGACGTGCTGGTCGCGGCGGCGCCGCGAGTCGTCTCGTTCACGTTCGGGCTCCCGGACCCTGCCACGGTCGTGGCGCTCCACCGGGCCGGCAGCCTCCTCGCGCAGACCGTGACCAGCGCCGACGAGGCGCGCCAAGGAGCCGAGGCGGGCATGGACGCGCTCGTCGTACAGGCGCCAGCGGCCGGCGGACACTCCGGGACCTTCACCCCCGAGCGGCCCCTGGTCGACCGCTCGCTGCCCGACCTGCTGGCCGAGATCCGCGCCGCGACCCCGCTGCCCATCCTGGCCGGCGGGGGCGTGGTCCGGCCGGAGCACGTCGCGGCGGCGCTGGCGGCGGGTGCGGCTGCAGTCGCCGTGGGCACGGCCCTGCTCCTCGCCCCCGAGGCCGGTACGTCGCCCACCCACCGCTCCGCCCTGACCCAGACCTGGCGGGGTGACACCACCCTGACCCGAGCGTTCACGGGCCGGCCGGCGCGCGGCGTACCGAACGACTTCATGACGCGGTACGACGACACCGCCCCGCTCGGCTATCCGGCCCTGCACCACCTCACCAGCCCGATCCGGCGGGCGTCGGTCGCCCACGGCGATCCTGAGCAGGTCAACGTCTGGGCCGGTACCGGCTACCGCGAGATCACCGAGCGCCCTGCGGCCGAGATCCTCACCGACCTCTCGACCGGAGCCTGAGGTTCACAGCCCCGGGTCGGTGGGGAGACGCCCGTGGAGGTGGCTGTCCTCGCGACCGCCGCCGGGCACGGCGTACGCCGATCGCGCGGTGCCCTCGAGCACGAAGCCGGCCGCGGCCGCGACCCTGCAGGAGGCGAGGTTCGCCACGGCGTGCTCGAGCTGGACCCGGGCAAGGCCCCGCTCGGTGAACGCCCACCGGGTCACCGCGTCGACCATCTGGCGGGCCACGCCCCGACCACGTGCGTAGGGGTGGACCCGGTAGCCGATCTCGGCGACAGCGTCATCGGCGTCGATCGCGAAGAGGCTGACGCCGCCGACCAGGCTCCCGGTCTCTCGGTCGAGGGCGCTCCAGGTGGCGTGGGTGCCGTCGGACCAGTCGGCACCGTCGCGCAGCCAGGCCTCGGCGGTCGCGAGGTCGGGGCACACGCGGGTCGGGTTCCACCGCCTGACGGCCGGGTCGTTCAGCATCTCGAACGCCCGCTGCGCGTCCTCGGGCATCGGCGCCCGGATCAGCAGGTCGGGGGTGGTCAGCTCCAGCTCCACGGAGCCAGCCTAGGCAGGGCCTCGGTCTCCGACGCGCCGCCCACACAGCGCAATTGCGCCGCCTTGACGTCCGGATCGCGGGAAAAGACGTCACAACCGCGCAATTGCGCCAGTTGGGCGGGAGGAGACCGCCCGGTGATGACCTAGGTCGACCCCGCGTCGAGACGGAGGAGCGCGCCGGCGTGTGGCGGCAGCACGAGTCCCGCTGCGGTGACGGACGCGCGAGTCGGCGTCGTGAACAGGAGCCCGCCGGAGGCCGCCACGGACGCCCTGGTGTCGCCGAAGTTCACCGCCAGCAACAGATCCGACCGGCGCAACAGGAAGACCCTCGTCGTCTCGTCAGCAGCCGCGGACAGGTGGCCGAAGGCGGGGTCTGTCAGCTCCGGGAGCGCGCGGCGCAGCGCGGCCAGCCGCCGGTAGACGTCGAGGAGTACGGCGTGCCGCCCGGTCTCGAGCTCGGACCAGTCCAGCTGCGACCGCGCGAAAGTATCCGGGTCCTGCGGGTCGGGGACCACCGACGGGTCCCAGCCCATCCGCGCGAACTCCGCGAGCCGGCCCTCGGCGGTCACCTTCCCGAGGTCCGGCTCCGGGTGCGAGGTGAAGAACTGGAACGGCGTCGACGCCGCCCACTCCTCGCCCATGAAGAGCATCGGGGTGAACGGACCGCACAGGGTCAGCAGCGCCGCGCATGCGAGCTGGTCGTCGTCGAGGTGACCCGGCGACGGTTCCGAGAGCCGGTCGCCCTGTGCGCGGTTGCCGATCTGGTCGTGGTTCTGGTTGCACACGACCAGCCGCCAGGTCGGCAGGTGGTCGGTGTCGACGGGAACACCGTGGTCGCTCTCACGGAACGACGACCAGGTGCCGTCGTGGAAGAAGCCCTTCTCGCAGACCTTGGCCAGGGCGGACAGCGGCTCGAAGTCCGCGTAGTAGCCGGACGTCTCGCCGGTCAGCGCCACGTGCAGGGCGTGGTGGAAGTCGTCGCTCCACTGGGCGTCGAGGCCGTACCCGCCGCCCTCGCGCGGCGTGACCAGACGCGCGTCGTTGAGGTCGGACTCCGCGATCAGGGTCAGCGGCCTGCGCAGGTGGGCCGACAGGGCCTGCGTCTCGATCGCCATCTCCTCGAGGATGTGCGCCGACGGGGTGTCGACCAGGGCGTGCACGGCGTCGAGCCGGAGTGCGTCGACGTGGTAGTCCTCGAACCACATCCGGACGTTGTCGAGGATGAACCGCCGGACCTCGGCAGAACCCTCGCCGTCGAGGTTGACCAGGTCGCCCCAGGTGTTGCGACCCTCCTTGAGGTACGGCCCGAACAGCGGCAGGTAGTTCCCCGACGGGCCGAGATGGTTGTAGACCACGTCCTGCACGACGCCCAACCCGGCGGCGTGGCAGGCGTCGACGAAGCGCTGGTACGCCGGTGGGCCGCCGTACTCCTCGGTGATGGCGAACCAGTCGACCCCGTCGTAGCCCCAGTTGTGGGTGCCGTTGAACGCGTTGACCGGCATCACCTCGACCAGGTCGACGCCGATCGAGCGCAGATGGTCGAGCTTCTCGATGGCGCCGTCGAGGTCGCCAGCGAAGGCACCGACATGGAGCTCGTAGATCACCGATCCGGGCAGCTGGCGCCCGGTCCAGCCCTGATCGTGCCACTCGTAGGACGCTGCGTCGTAGCTGCGCGACATCTCGTGCACGCCGCGCGGTTGGCGGCGAGAACGCGGGTCGGGGTAGGGGTGCAGGTCGTCGTCGAAGGCGAATCCGTAGTCGGCGCCGGGCTCGAGCGCGCGCGGCGGCAGCTCGAGCGGTGACCACCAACCGTCGATCCCCCGTCGCATGTCGACCACGCCACCGCCGTCGCCGTCGACGACGAGCCGCACCCGGCCGCGCCCCGGAGCCCAGACCGAGAAGGTCCCGTGCTCGGTCACGGGTCCTCCCGGATCATGAGGGCGACCGGGGAGTCCGCCAGCAGGTGCTGTGCCGGCGGGGAGCCGGCGTACTCCCGGCCGGTGAGCAGGTCGGCCCAGCGACCGTCCGGCAGGTGCAGCACGGTGTCGCCCCAGCCACGCGCGGCCAGGCCGACGGGCAGTCGGGTGGCGACGGTGACGGCGCCGCCGCGGTCGAAGCCGATCAGGTGTGCGGCCGCCTCGCCGCTGGCCGTCACCGGGGCGTACGTCGTGAACCGGTGCGGCTGGTTCCGCCGCAGCGTCAGCGCTGCCTGCGTGACGAGCAGCTTGGCGTGGCCGAGGTCTTCGACGGCCGGCGTGAGCACCGGACGCTCGCCTGCGAGCACCCGGGTGAGCACCTCGCGACGCGCCTCGAAGTCGACCGGTCGCCGGTTGTCGGGGTCGACCAGGCTCTGCTCCCAGAGCTCACTGCCCTGGTAGACGTCCGGGACGCCGGGCATGGTCAGGGCCACGAGCTTCGCCGAGACCGCGTTGGTCCATCCGGGACCGGCGACGAGCGCCACCAGGTCGCCCAGCACCGTTCGCAGGTCGTCGTCGTCGAACGCCGCGTCGACGGCCGCATGCACGGCCTGCTCGTACGTCGCGTCCGGCTCGGTCCACGTCGTGCGGTCTCCGGCCTCGCGCATCGCCTTCTCGGCGTACGCATGCAGTCGCTCTCGCGACGCCGGCCAGGCGCCGACGACCGCCTGCCACAGCAGGCTGCCGAACCCGGGGTCGGGAAGCGGGGCGAGCGCCAGCAGCCGGTCCAGCGCATCGGCCCAGACCTCGGGCAGCTCCGCCAGCACGGCGATCCGCGCGCGTACGTCCTCGCCGCGCTTGGTGTCGTGGGTCGAGGTCGTCGTCATCGCCAGCGGCCGGTCGCGCTGACGACCGGCCATCGCCACGTGGAACTCGTCCACCGACAGCGAGAACTCGCTGGGATCACCGCCGACCTCGGTCAGCGAGGTCAGCCGTGAGGTGCGGTAGAACGCGCAGTCCTCGACGCCCTTGGCCATCACCGCCCCGCTGGTCTGCTGGAAGCGCAGGGCCGCGGGATGCTCCGGGTCGCCCAGGACCGGGGCGAGGAGGTCGAGGGCCTCGGCGAGGTCGGGCCGGCGTCGCCGGGAGTCCGTGAACGCCGCATCGAGGTGCTCGCGGCCGGCCGGGAGGTAGGAGCGGTAAACCGGGAAGCACGCCGCCAGCTCCGCCACCGCGTCCACGAGGTCGTTTCCTTCGGTCGAGCCCTTCGAGACGGTTGCTGCGCAACCTCCTCAACCGGCGGGGAACCTTCGGTGGTTGAGGAAGGCGCCCTGGCGCCTGTCTCGAAACCACCACCCCCGAGCACGTCCCGCACCACCCGCCGTACCTCGGAACCGAGGATCCCGTCGGCGACGGCGCGCTTGGTGTCGTGGATCAGCTCGTGCCAGTCGACCGGTCCTCCGCGCAGGCGCGCGTCGAGGGCGGTCAGCGGGCCCTGCCCGGCGGGGTCGGTGAGGACCCGGTCGACCAGTCCGAGGACGTCGTACCCGGTGGTGCCGGCGGTCGCCCACTCCGGCTCCAGGATCTCGCCCGGCTCGAGGATCTTCTCGACCAGCACGTAGGCGCCGCCGGTCAGGTCCGCCAGGTCCTCGAGGTACGACGCGGGGTCGCGGAGGCCGTCCGGGTGGTCGACCCGCACCCCGTCGGCCAGCCCCTCGTCGAACCAGCGCTTGATCTCGGCGTGCGACTCGTCGAGGACGGCCCGGTCCTCGACCCGGATCCCGGCCAGGGTGTTGACGGCGAAGAACCGCCGGTAGTTGAGCCCGTGGTCGGCGAGCCGCCACGAGACGAGCTCGTAGTGCTGCTCCTCGAGCCCGGTCGTGCCGGGAGCCAGCGGGTAGGCGTGGTCGTGGTAGCGCACGACGCCCGCCGTTGCGTCGATCTCGACCGCGGCGCCGTCATCGTCTCCGACCACGGGGATCCGGACCCGGCCGTCGCCGAGGTCCCAGTCCACGTCGAACGCGGCGGCGTGGCGCGACGACCGACCGTGCGTCAGCAGGTCCCACCACCACGCGTTGAGTCGTGGCGTGGCGATGCCGACGTGGTTGGGCACGATGTCGACGAGCACGCCCATCCCGAGCCGCCTGGCCTCGGCGGACAGCTCCGCCAGGCCCTCGGCGCCGCCACGCGCGGGGTCGACCCGGTCGTGGGCGACCACGTCGTAGCCGTGGTCGCTCCCGGGCTCGGCCTCGAGCAGCGGCGAGAGGTAGACCCAGTCGACGCCGAGGTCGTGCAGGTAGGTCAGTGTGCGGGCGGCGGCGGACAGGTCGAAGCCTGCGGTGATCTGCAGGCGGTAGGTGCTGACCGGTGTGCGCATCGCCGTCGTCGTCGCTCTCGGGGACCCGCTCATCCGGCCTTGCCGGCCCGGGAGGCCTGGGAGGCCGCGACG
The DNA here is from genome assembly GCA_963761515.1 of uncultured Actinomycetota bacterium. Taxonomy (GTDB): domain Bacteria; phylum Actinomycetota; class Actinomycetes; order Propionibacteriales; family Nocardioidaceae; genus Nocardioides. The sequence continues at coordinate 82,941 of CAVXHO010000025.1, read as the reverse complement.
GAGGCTGCGACGGACGAGTCGGGCTCGTCCGGGACCGGGGTGTGGGCGCGGAGCACGAGCACGCTCCGTCCAGCCAGCGTCGACGATGCACCGGCCACCAACGGGGCGCCGGGCTCGCGGCCCGCCGTGTCGATCTCCACGTCCCAGGCCGCGGCGTACTCCTCGGGCGGGAGGGTCAGCGGTACGTCGTCGCCCGAGGCGTTGAAGTAGAGCAGGAAGCTGTCGTCGAGGATCCGGCGACCGCGGTCGTCCCGGCTCGGGATCCCGTCGCCGTTGAGGTACATCCCGATCGAGCGGGCGCCGGGCTCCGTCCAGTCGCCGTCCTCCATCGGCCGGCCCCCGGGGTGCAGCCAGACGATGTCGTTGAGCCGTTCGCCGTCGCCGGTGCGCACCGTCGTACCGGTGAAGAACCGCTTGCGACGGAACACCGGGTGGTCGCGCCGCAGCCGCGCCACCGAGGCCGTGAACTCGACCAGTGGCCCGTCGACGTCGTCCCAGTGCATCCAGGAGATCTCGGAGTCCTGGGCGTAGGTGTTGTTGTTGCCCTGCTGCGTGCGGCCGGCCTCGTCACCGTGCAGCAGCATGGGGACGCCCTGGCTGAGGAGCAGCGTGGTGAGGAAGTTCCGCTGTTGGCGTGAGCGGAGCTCGAGGATCTCGGGGTCGTCGGTCGGGCCTTCGACGCCGTGGTTCCACGAGCGGTTGTGGCTCTCGCCGTCCTTGTTGTCCTCGCCGTTCGCGTCGTTGTGCTTGTCGTTGTAGGAGACGAGGTCGCGCAGCGTGAAGCCGTCGTGGGCGGTGACGAAGTTGATGCTCGCCACCGGCCGGCGCCCGGAGTTCTCGTAGAGGTCGGAGGAGCCCGACAGCCGGCTGGCGAACTCACCCAGGGAAGGCTCGCCGCGCCAGAAGTCGCGGACCGTGTCGCGGTACTTCCCGTTCCACTCCGTCCACTGCGGCGGGAAGCCTCCGACCTGGTAGCCACCGGGACCGACGTCCCACGGCTCCGCGATCAGCTTCACCTGGCTGACCACCGGGTCCTGCTGCACGAGCTCGAAGAAGGTCGAGAGCCGGTCCACGTCGTAGAACTCGCGGGCCAGTGCGGCAGCGAGGTCGAAGCGGAAGCCGTCGACGTGCATCTCGGTCACCCAGTACCGCAGCGAGTCCATGATCAGCTGCAGGGAGTGGGGATGCCGGACGTTGAGGGAGTTTCCCGTGCCGGTGTAGTCCATGTAGTAGCGCAGGTCGTCGTCGACGAGTCGGTAGTACGCCGCGTTGTCCAGGCCCTTGAAGCTGAGCGTCGGGCCGAGCTGGTTGCCCTCCGCGGTGTGGTTGTAGACGACGTCGAGGATGACCTCCATCCCGGCCTCGTGCAGGGACCGCACCATCGACTTGAACTCCTGCACCTGCTGGCCGAGCTGTCCGGCCGACGCGTAGTCGGCCTGCGGCGCGAGGAAGCCGAGGGTGTTGTATCCCCAGTAGTTGCGCAGCCCCTTGTCGAGCAGGGTGCTGTCCTGGACGAACTGGTGGACCGGCATCAGCTCGACCGCGGTGACGCCGATCCGGGTCAGGTGGCTGATCACCGACGGGTGGGCGAGCGCGGCGTACGTGCCACGGATCTCCTCCGGCACGTCGGGGTGCAGCTCGGTGAGGCCCTTGACGTGGGCCTCGTAGATCAGGGACTCGTTGTAGGGGATGTCGAGGTGGCGGTCGCCCTCCCAGTCGAAGTACGGGTTGATGACGACGCCGAGCATCATGTGCTGCCCGGAGTCGTCGTCATTGCGGGAGTCCTCGTCGCCGAAGTCGTAGCCGAAGAGCGACTGGTCCCAGTCGATGTCGCCCACCGTCGCCTTGGCGTAGGGGTCGAGCAGCAGCTTGTGGGGGTTGCACCGCAACCCCTTCTCGGGATCGTGCGGGCCGTGCACGCGGTAGCCGTAGCGCTGTCCCGGCTGGACCGTCGGCAGGTAGCAGTGCCACACGAACGCGTCGACCTCGGTCATCGTGACCCGGGTCTCGGTGCGCTCGTCGTCGAAGAGGCACAGCTCGACCTGCTCGGCGACCTCGCTGAAGACCGCGAAGTTGGTGCCGCTCCCGTCGAACGTCGCCCCCAGCGGGTACGCCGTACCCGGCCAGACCTCCACGGACCCTCCTGGTCACTCGTCGTGCCCTGTACGTCGTCCCGGGCGCCCCGATCCCATCACACCACCCGGGCGCACCGAAGGGGTGGCCGCGACCTGGGCAGCACGTCGCGGACGCGGGTGCTCAGAAGTCCTGCGGCTGGGTGAAGAAGTGGTGAGGGTCGTACGACGTCCGCACCTGCGCGAGCCGGGCGGCGTTGCCGTCGAAGTAGTCATGGCGGTAGTTCGTCAGGGACGAGTCGGCGTAGTTCACGTAGGCGCCGTTCCCCCAGGTCGGCGCCATCGCGGTGCGGAAGCCGCGCACGTAGCTCGTGGCCCTGGTGGCCGGCCCCGCGTCGTACGTCGCGGTGTACTGCACCGTCGCCAGCGCCCCCCGGTGCCCGAACGCCGTGTCGGCGCCGCCGATGTCCTTCACGGCTCCGCCCAGGGCGTCGATCGAGATGCCGGCCTCCTGCAACCCGCTGCCCTGCGCGGCGTTCACGTGCGCCAGCAAGGTGCTCGAGTCGACCTTCGGCGCGTTGATGATGTGGGAGGTCGCGGCGAACGCCTGTCGGTCCAGGGAGCCGCCCGGTCCGGTGTGGCACTGGCCGACCGGGATCGACGAGCAGCCCGCGTAGGTGAGCATCGTGTCGAGATAGCTCGCGGTGCTGCGTGAGTCCGTCGTGGGGTGCGGCACCTGGGACAGGAAGGGCTGGAGCGCCGCACTCATCCGCGACGCGGGGCCGGTCCACGTCGCCGACATGAACAACGTGGGACCGCTCGGGTGGGTCTTGCCGCCGAGCAGCTTCAGCGTCCCCCACAGCCTCCGGTCCGCCTTCGGCACGGTGTGGAGGAAACCCGGGACCACGTGCGCCGCGGCCGAGAACGGCCAGGCCAGGAAGGCGCGGGTGATCGTGGGCGCGGCGAACGTGGTCATCGTGAACGACGTCACCACGCCGAGGTGTCCGCCGCCGCCTCCGCGGAGTGCCCAGTAGAGGTCGGGCTGGTGGCTCGGGCTCGCGGTGACGACCCGTCCGTCCGCGAGCACCACCCGCATCGAGGTCACCGCGTCACAGGTCAGCCCGTGTGCTCGGGTCAGGACCCCGACACCTCCGCCCTGCGTGAGGCCGGCGATGCCGACGGTCGGGCAGGAGCCACCGGCGATCCCCCGGCCGCGCGTGCCCAGCGCGTCGTACACCTGGACGAGGGAGGCGCCGGCGCCGATCGTCGCGGTCGTGCCGTTGAGGCTGACTCCGTGCAGAGGGCGGACGTCGACGACCAGCGCCCCGTCGCCGGCCGACCAGCCGGGGTAGCTGTGTCCTCCGGACCGGATCGCCACCTTGACCCCGTGGTCCTGGGCGAAGGTGAACGCGGTGGCGACGTCCTTCGCCCCGGCGACCGAGAGCACGGCGAGCGGCCTGGCCCCGTCGTACCGAGGGTTCTGGGTGAGCCGCACCGTGTTGTACGTCGAGGAGCCCGGTCGTGCGAGCGTCCCCGACACGCTCCGGGCGAGCTGCTGCCAGTCCGCCGACGTCGGCGCGCTCCGCGGGGCGACGGCGCTCTGGGAGGCGGTGAGGGCGTGGGGCGACACCGGCGGTGCGGGTGAGTCCGGCGGGGGCTGGGCGTCCTCGGGCGTGCAGGCGACGGCGACCGCGGCCACGCCGCCCAGCACGAGGCCTCGTCGGCCCACTCGCCCGTCCACACCGCTGCCCACGGCTACAGCGTAGGGACATCCCGGTTCCGGAAGGGTGTGTCGGGCAGGCGGGCCGCGTGGTCTCATGGAGCACTCCTCGAGGTCGTTGGACCGGGCGAACCGTGAAGGAACATCCGATGCGTGCTGTAGGCCCTGCGCTGCGGAGGGCCGGTCTGGTGGTCGGCGCCGCGGTGCTGCTCGCCGGCTGCGGCGGAGGGGGCGACACCGGTGGCTCGGACTTCAGCAAGGAGTCGGCCACCGACATCCTGAAGACGTCGGCGGCCGACATGCAGGCCCTGAAGACCGTGCGGATGGCAGGACGGATCGAGGCCGGTGGCGAGCAGATCGGGTTCGACCTCGAGCTGACGACGCAGGGCGACTGCCAGGGCACCTTCAAGGTGGGACACGGCTCGGCCCAGATCATCGCGGCGGGTGGCGACTCGTGGATGAAGCCCGACCACGAGTTCTGGACCAGGCAGGCCGGCGGCCAGGCCTCGCAGATCGAGAAGCTCGTCGGTGACAAGTGGGTCGCGATCCCTGCGGGCTCCGGCCTCACCAGCGTGTGCGACCTCGACAACTTCCTCGACAAGATCAAGGACCCCGGTAACGACAAGCAGCCTCCAGCCACCGTGGTCGGCACCGACAGCGTCGCCGGCCAGGACGCCGTACGGGTCCGCGACACCGGCAAGGGTGACGACACGACGGACGGGTGGGTCGCGGTCGATGACCCCCACTACCTGCTCAAGCTCGAGGTGGCCGGCAGCGGCGGTGGGACCGTGACCTTCTCCGACTTCGACTCCGACGTCACGATCAAGGCGCCGGACCCCTCCGACGTGGTGGATCTGAACCAGTCGACGGGGTGACTCCCGAGTAACCTGCGCCCATGGAGCGCACCCTGTACGACGAGGACCACGAGGCCTTCCGCGGGTCGGTCAAGGAGTTCCTCGACCGGCAGGTGCGTCCCCACCTCGAGGACTACCAGGAGGCACACGCGCTTCCGCGCGAGTTCTGGCTCGAGGCCGGCAAGCAGGGGCTGCTGGGGCTGGAGGTTCCCGAGGAGTACGGCGGCACCGGAGCCGGCGACTACCGATTCAACACCGTCCTCACCGAGGAGCTGGCGAAGGTCAACATGGCGCTGCCGTCGTGCCTCGGCATCCACGCCGACATCGTGGCGCCGTACCTCGTCCACCTCACGACCGACGAGCAACGCAAGCGCTGGCTGCCCGACTTCTGCTCCGGTGAGCTGCTGACCGCGATCGGCATGACCGAGCCCAGCGGCGGCTCCGACCTCGCAGCCCTCCGGACCAACGCCGTGCGCGACGGCGAGCACTGGGTGATCAACGGGTCCAAGACGTTCATCACCAACGGCTACTCCGCCGACCTGGTGGTGGTCGCGGCCCGGACCGCGCCGGAGAAGAAGGCGCGCGGCATCACCCTCTTCGGGGTCCGGTCCGACGCAGCCGGGTTCTCGCGCGGCCGCAAGCTCGACAAGGTGGGCCAGGACGAGTCCGACACCGCCGAGCTGGCGTTCGAGGACGTGCGGGTCACCGACGACGACATCATCGGCGAGCTCGACGAGGGCTTCATCCACATGATGACCTGGCTGCCGCAGGAGCGGCTCGGCTCGGCGGTCACCAACCTCGCCCACGCCCGTCAGATCCTCGACGAGACGCTCGACTACGCCAAGGAGCGGCAGGCCTTCGGGAAGCCGATCGGCACCTTCCAGCACAACCAGTTCCTGCTCGCCGAGCTGGTCACGCAGGTCGAGGTGACCCAGGCGTACGTCGACCAGTGCGTGGCCGCGCACACCGAGGGGAAGCTCACCGCCATCGATGCCGCCAAGGCCAAGTGGTGGACGGCCCAGGTGCAGAACGACGTACTCGACCACTGCGTCCAGCTGCACGGCGGCTACGGCTACATGAACGAGTACCGCGTCGCCCGCGCCTGGCGCGACGCCCGGGTCACCAAGATCTGGGCCGGGTCCAACGAGATCATGAAGCTGCTGATCGGCCGCGACCTCGGCCTGTGAGCGCAGGCTTGCCTTGCTTGCGACCCGTTCATCCGGTGGGGAGGATCGAGAGGTGAGCGCGGAGATCGGGACCGACGAGAACCCGCACCATTGGCACTCGGAGATCGGCGAGGACGTCGGCAACCGTCTGAACTGGCTGCGGGCCGGCGTCCTGGGCGCCAACGACGGGATCGTCTCGGTCGCCGGCATCGTGATGGGTGTCGCCGGCGCGACGTCGGAGCGGACACCCGTGTTCGTGGCCGGGGTCGCCGGGCTGGTGGCCGGTGCGCTGAGCATGGCGACCGGTGAGTACGTCTCCGTCAACGCCCAGCGCGACTCCGAGCAGGCGATGCTCGCGATGGAGGCCGCCGAGCTCGAGCAGATGCCGCAGACCGAGCTCCGCGAGCTGGTCAAGCTCTACGAGGGCAAGGGTCTCAGCCACGAGACCGCGAAGAAGGTCGCCCAGGAGCTCACCGAGCACGACGCGCTGGCGGCCCACGCCGACATCGAGTTCGGCATCGACCCCGAGCAGCTGACCAACCCGTGGCACGCCGCGTTCGCGTCGATGGTGGCCTTCACCATCGGGGGACTGCTTCCGCTGCTCGCGATCACCCTCACCTCCGTGTCGTTCCGGGTGTGGGCCACCGTCGTCACGGTGGTCATCGCACTCGCGGCGGCCGGCGTCATCCAGGCCCGGCTGGGGTTCAGCCCGGTGGGCAAGGCGGTCGCCCGCAACGTCGCCGGCGGCCTCCTGGCGATGGTCGTGACCTACCTCGTCGGGAGCCTCGTCGGCACCCACGTCTGACCTCTGTCATGCGCATGTTCGCGGCGGTGGTGCCGCCCCCCGCGGTGGTCGAGCATCTCGACGCCTTCCTGGAGGTACGACGTGCGGCCGGAGCGTTCCGATGGGTCCTGTCGGAGCAGCTCCACGTGACCGTCGCGTTCCTCGCGGAGGTGCCCGACCGGAAGCTGGACGACCTCGTCGAGCGGCTCGCCCGCGCCGCGGCACGTCGTACCTCCTTCGAGACGGCGGTCGCGGGTGGCGGCGCCTTCCCGAACGCCGCCCGCGCCCGGGTCGTGTGGGCGGGCCTGGATCTCGACGAGCAGGGCCGCACCGAGCTGACCCGGCTCGCGACCGGTGCCCGCGCGGCGGCCAACCGGGCCGGTGTTCCGGTGGACGGCCAGCGGTTCCGCGCTCACGTCACCGTCGCGCGGGTCGGCCAGCCCCAGGACGTGACCAGCTGGGTGCGGCTCCTGGACGCCTACCGCGGCCCCGCCTGGACCGTCGACCGCCTCACCCTCGTCGCGTCGTACCTCGGCGAGGGCCCCCGCGGCCGACCCCGCTACGAACCTGTGGAGGAGTTCGCGCTGTCGGGATAGTCCCCGACCAGATGGTTGCGAATTCGCCTTCCGGGCAGCCAACTCGCCGGGGACTACCGGCCAAGCCTGTGGAGAACGCCACGCCCGGGGAACGGCGAGATGGGTGGGAGCGGCGGCGGATATGTCCTAGGTTCAGCCGGGTGAAGATCGCAGTGGCCAAGGAGACCCGTGAGGGCGAGTCACGCGTGGCGATGGTGCCCGAGCTGGTCGGCAAGCTCACCGGACTCGGGTACGACGTCGCGGTCGAGCCGGGGGCCGGGCTGCACGCCCTGATCTCCGACGAGGAGTACGCCGAGTCGGGAGCGACCCTCGACCCGGAGGCCCTCGTCGAGGCCGACGTCGTCGTCTCCGTCCAGCCGCTCGACCCGGTAGCCATCCGCCGGCTGCGCCGCGGCGCGTCCGCGATCTCGTTCCTGCCGACCACCACCGAGCAGGCCGCCGTCGTGGAGCTCCGCGACGCGGGCATCACCGCCCACGCCGTCGAGCTGATCCCGCGCATCTCGCGCGCGCAGTCGATGGACGCGCTCAGCTCGCAGGCGCTCGTCTCCGGCTACCGCTGCGCCATCGTCGCCGCCGGGATGCTCCGCCGCTTCCTCCCGCTCAACATGACCGCGGCCGGCACCGTCAAGGCCGCCGAGGTGGTCGTCCTCGGCGCCGGGGTCGCGGGGCTGCAGGCGATCGCGACCGCCAAGCGGCTCGGCGCCGTCGTCCGGGCCTACGACGTCCGCGCGGCCGCCGCCGAGGAGATCCGGTCGATGGGGGCCAAGTCCATCGATCTCGACCTCGACACCCTCGAGGGTGCCGGTGGCTACGCCCGCGAGATGACCGAGGACCGTGCCGCGCGCCAGCGCGAGCTGCTGACGCCGTTCATCGCCGCCGCCGACGCACTGATCACGACGGCCGCCGTGCCGGGGCGCCAGGCCCCGATGCTGGTCACCCGCGAGATGGTCGAGCAGATGAAGCCCGGCTCCGTGGTGGTCGACCTGGCCGCCGAGAGCGGCGGCAACGTCGAGGGGTCGGTGGCCGGCGAGGTCGTCCGGATCGGCAACGCCCAGGTCTGGGGCGGCCGCAACGTGCCGAGCCAGATGCCCGGCCCGGCGTCCAAGCTCTACGCCCAGAACATCGTCAACCTGGTCACCCTGATGACCGCCAAGGACGACGACGGCAACGGTGTGTTCGCACCCGACTTCGCCGACGAGATCGTCTCCGGCAGCTGCGTGACCCGCGACGGGGCGATCGTCCACGAGCCGACGCGCCAGGCGATCGAGGGACCACCCGCGGAGGCCCCGCCCGAGGCGCAGGTGCCGACGACGGCCGACGGCGACCCCGCGTCGTACGACCAAGAGACGGCCGCCGACGACGCCATGCCGCCCGACCGGCCCGCCGGCCCGGATGCTCCCAGGGACGAGCAGCTGGATCTGCCCTACGACCAGGAGGCCGACCAGTGACCCTCGACACGGGTGTCGTCTGGCTGACGATCTTCATCCTCAGCGTGTTCGTCGGCATCGAGGTGATCTCCAAGGTCTCCTCGACCCTTCACACGCCTCTGATGTCGGGCGCCAACGCGATCCACGGGATCATCCTGCTCGGTGCGATCATCGTCACCGGCACCACCGACAACACCGCCGCGATCGTGGTGGGCCTGATCGCGATCGTGCTCGCCGCGGTGAACATGATCGGCGGCTTCGTGGTCACCGACCGGATGCTCCAGATGTTCACGCGCAAGAAACCCGCGAAGGCCGTGGACTCGGGCGAGAGCCCGACCAAGGGCGGGGTCGCCTGATGCCTACGTGGATCCAGCTGGTCTTCCTGGCCTGCGGCGTCTGCTTCATCCTGGCGCTCAAGGGCCTGTCCGGCCCCAAGACCGCCCGCAACGGCAACCTGCTCGGCGCCGCCGCGGCGGTCGTGGCCTGCGCGATGCCCTTCTTCTGGCCCGAGCTCCACCTGCACCACCAGGTCCTGATCCTGGTCGCGATCGCGATCGGCACCATCGGGGGCGTGTACGGCGCGCGCACCGTGCAGATGACCCAGATGCCCCAGATGGTGGCGCTCTTCAACGGTGTGGGTGGCGGTGCGGCCTCGCTCGTGGCCCTGCTCGAGCTCCAGCAGGTGGTCGACGCGGGCGGCCACGACTCGTGGTTCAACCTCGCGGCCACGGCGTTCACGATCGCGATCGGCGCGGTGTCGTTCGCCGGCTCGATCGTCACCTTCGCCAAGCTCCAGGACCTGATGACCTCGCGCCCCGTGGTGTTCCCGGGGCTGCCGATCATCTTCGGGGCCGCACTGATCGGGGCGGTCGTCCTCTCCGTGATGCTGGTCGACGACCCGCGGATCTGGGTCGGCATCGTGCTGGCGCTGGTCGGCCTGCTGGTCGGCACGCTCCTGGTGCTGCCGGTCGGCGGGGCCGACGTGCCGATCGTGATCTCCCTGCTCAACGCGTTCACCGGCCTCACCGTCGCCGCCAGCGGCTACGTGCTCTCCAACGTCCTGCTGCTGGTCGCCGGAACGCTGGTCGGCTCGTCCGGCACGTTCCTGACCATGCTGATGGCCCGGGCCATGGGCCGCTCCGTGCGCCAACATCCTCTTCGGCGCCCTGAAGGGCGGCTCGACCCTCGGCGGCGGCGAGGCCAGCGACCGGCCGGTCCGGAGCGTCACCCCCGAGGACGCCGCGATCATGCTGGCGTACGCCGACCGCGTGATCATCGTGCCCGGGTACGGCCTCGCGGTGGCCCAGGCCCAGCACACGCTCCGCGAGCTGGTCGACGTACTCGGCGAGCGCGACATCGAGGTCGACTACGCCATCCACCCGGTCGCCGGCCGGATGCCCGGCCACATGAACGTGCTGCTCGCCGAGGCGCAGGTGCCCTACGAGCAGCTGCGCGAGATGGACGAGATCAACGGCGACTTCAAGGACACCGACGTGGTCCTCGTGGTCGGCGCCAACGACGTGGTCAACCCGGCGGCGAAGACCTCGCCGGGTGCGCCGATCTACGGGATGCCGATCCTCAACGCCGACGAGGCCCGCCAGATCATCTTCATGAAGCGCTCGATGCGCCCTGGTTTCGCCGGTATCGAGAACGAGCTGCTGTTCGAGGAGAAGACCTCGCTGCTCTTCGGTGACGCCAAGGACACCATGAGCAAGCTGCTCAACGCCGTCAAGGCCCTCTGACCCCTCGCTCGGGTGGTCCCACAGGTGTGCGGTTTGGGACCAAACGGCGCCAAGCCGACCCCCAGACGTGCCGTTTGTGACCAATCGGTGGGGTCGGTCGTTAGCAGGGCATGAGTGACGACAACGACCCGATGCTGAAGCCCGACGGCCACCGGTACGACGCTCCGGAGTCGCGAGACGCCACGGTCAACAAGGAGATCGTCTACGCGATCCTGGGGATCGTGGTGGTCGGGCTGGCGGTGCTGATCGCGACCGGCACCGTCCCGATCTTCCCCGGCGGCTGACCCGTCAGTCGGCCAGGCCGTAGAGCCGGTCGCCGGCGTCGCCGAGGCCCGGGACGATGTAGCCCTTCTCGTTCAGCTTCTCGTCCATCGCGGCGGTGACGACGGTGACCGGTACGTCGAGCCCGTCGAGGCCCTGGGCGAGCCGGGCGCAGCCCTCGGGGGCCGCGAGCAGGCAGATCGCGGTGATGTGGTCGGCCCCGCGATCGGTCAGGAACCGGATCGCGGCGGCCAGGGTGCCGCCGGTGGCGAGCATCGGGTCGAGCACGTAGCACTGCCGACCGGCGAGGTCGTCGGGCAGCCGCTCGGCGTACGTCGAGGCCTCGAGCGTCTCCTCGTTGCGCACCATCCCGAGGAATCCGACCTCGGCCGTGGGGAGCAGCCGCATCATCCCCTCGAGCATGCCCAGCCCGGCGCGCAGGATCGGCACGACCATCGGCTTCGGCGCGGACAGGCGCACGCCGGTCGTGGGCGCGACCGGCGTGGTGATGTCGAACGGCTCGACCCTGACGTCGCGCGTGGCCTCGTAGGCCAGCAGCGTCACCAGCTGGTCGACCAGCCGCCGGAACGTCGGGGAGTCGGTGTTCTCGTCGCGCAGCGCGGTGAGCTTGTGGGCGACGAGTGGGTGGTCGACGACGATCGTGCGCATGCTGCGAACCCTAGTGGCTACTGAGAGTTCGCCTCGCGACAGGCGAAGAGGGTTGGCAGGGCTGAGGGCCTCTGTCACGCTGGTGGCGTGCGCAGTGGCCTGATCGGATCGGAGGGAGCCATGAGCGAGCAGATCGAAGGGATCGACTTCGCGGTGGCGGCCTACCGCGAGGAAGGCGTGTGGCAGGTGGTCGAGCTCGTGCACGACGTCCTCAACGACATCGAGCACCTCGCGGCGGCCCTGCGGCGCTTCCCGGGAGACGGCGGTGCGATGGGCATGGTCGCGATCGACGAGGACTTCTTCCTGATCGTCCGGGTCGCCGGCCCCGCCGTCCGGATCCTGCTGTCCGACTTCACCGCGGCCGACGAGTGGGAGATCGCCCGCTCGGCCGTCGAGGACCTCGGCCTGCCCGAGCCCGAGGACGACGACGACCAGGTGCCCGCCGGCGACCTCGACATCCTCGGCGACCTCGGCATGAACGCGATGGACATGGCCGTCCTGCTCGACGACTTCGATCTCTACCCCGACGAGATGCTCTCCGACGTGGCCCGCCGGCTGGGCTTCGGCTCGCTCTTCGACGAGGCCGTCGGCCTCACCTCCGCGTGACGTCGGCCGCTGGTCGAGCCTGTCCGGACCACGACGCGGCCATGCGCGCCGCCCTTGTCGAGGCGCGCGCTGCCCTCGTCTCCGACGACGTCCCGATCGGAGCAGTCGTGCTCGGCCCTGACGGCTCGGTCATCGGCCGCGGGCGCAACGTCCGCGAGCGCGACGCCGACCCCACCGGGCACGCCGAGCTCGTGGCGATCCGCGAAGCCGCCGCCCGGCTCGGCGAGTGGCGGCTGACCGGCTGCACGCTCGTGGTGACCCTCGAGCCCTGCACGATGTGTGCGGGCGCGGTCGTGCTCTCCCGTCTCGACCGCCTCGTCTTCGGCGCGTACGACGACAAGGCCGGCGCCGTCGGATCCCTCTGGGACGTGGTCCGCGACCGCCGCCTCAACCACCGCCCCGAGGTGGTCGGCGGCGTCCTCGCTGACGAGTGCCGGAGCGTGTTGGACGATTTCTTCGCCCACCAACGCCTCGGGTAGCCTCTCCCGCGGTGGCGTGTCCGAGCGGCCTAAGGAGCACGCCTCGAAAGCGTGTGTGGGTGCAAACCCACCGTGGGTTCAAATCCCACCGCCACCGCCAGGCTCACGACGCGGTGGATCCGGACCCTTCTGACGGTCCGCATCCACCGCGTTGTCGCATCCCAAGCCCAGGGCTTCGGGGTGCTTGAGCGATCGCTCAAACAGGTCTATCCTCCCAGTTGAGCGTCCGCTCAAGACACCAGGAGGGCTACCGCGTGACCACTCGCGACAAGCTGCTCGACGCCGCCGCCGTCGCGCTGGCCGAGGACGGCGTGGCCGGCGTGTCCGCCCGCACGCTGGCGGCCCGGGCCCAGGTCAACCAGGCGCTGGTCTTCTACCACTTCGGCACCGTCGACGAGCTGCTCGAGGCGGCCGTACGACGCTCGGTCGACCTCGCAGTGGCGACGTACCGCGACCGGTTCGCCGACGTGACCTCGCTCGGCGACCTGCTGACGCTGGGGCGCGACCTGCACCGCACGGAGCAGCAGCGGGGCAACGTCGCGCAGATGGCCCAGGTGATGGCCGGAGCGCGACGCAGCCCGACCCTGGCCTCCGCCGGGAGGTACGCCATGGACCGGTGGAGCGCCGAGGTCGAGGCCGCCGTCGTCCGGGTACTCCCGGGGACGCTCCTCGCCGGGATCGTCGACCCGCAGGGGCTCGCCCGAGCCGTCGCGGCGGGCTTCATCGGGCTCGAGCTCTATGACGGCGTAGACCCGGATGCCGCCGCCGGCGCACTGGGCTCCCTGGACGCGATCGGCGCGATGGTGGCGGCCTTCGACGCCCTGCCGCCGGTGGCGGTCCGGGCCGTCCGGAGCCGCGCCCGCAAGGCCGTGGCCCGCGCGGCGGCGGCGCGGGGCGATGCCGGATGAGCGTCCGCAGCGACTCCTGGGCGGCGTACTGGCTCTGGTGCCTCGCCGGCGCTGGGCTGTGCCTCGGCGTGCTCTCGATCCTCACCATCGGACCCTTCGTGCTGCTCGTGACGCTGGGCCTGTGTGCCTGGCTGCTGTGGCGCATCGACTTCGGCTGGGGGATGCTCGGGCTGCTGTCGGGTGCGGCGCTCCCCGTCCTGTACGTCGCGTGGCTGAACCGCGACGGCCCGGGCTCGGTCTGCACGTCGACGGCGACCACGACGAGCTGCAGCGACGAATGGTCGCCGTGGCCCTTCGTGGTGGTGGGCGTCGTGCTGGCCGCCGGTGGCCTGGTCGCCTTCCTGCGCTACCGCCGTACCTGACCACGGGCGGTCCTACGCTGGCCGGATGAGCGTGCGCGTCGAGGTGTCCGGTCCCGTCACCACCGTCGTCCTCGACCGGCCCGAGGTCCGCAACGCCGTCGACCGGGCGACCGCCGAGGAGCTGGCCGACGCGTTCCGCGCCTTCGACGCCGACGACGACCAGGCGGTCGCGGTCCTCACCGGCGCTGGGCGGCACCTTCTGCGCCGGGGCAGACCTGGCTGGCGATGGACAACCGGGTCGAGCCCGACGGAGACGGCCCGATGGGTCCGACGCGGCTGCGCCTCGGCAAGCCGGTGGTCGCCGCGATCGAGGGGTACGCCGTCGCCGGCGGACTCGAGCTGGCCCTGTGGTGCGACCTGCGGGTGGCGGCCGACGACGCGACCCTCGGCGTGTTCTGCCGCCGCTGGGGAGTCCCGCTGATCGACGGCGGCACGGTCCGGCTGCCACGGCTGATCGGCACCAGCCGCGCGATGGACCTGATCCTGACCGGCCGCCCGGTCTCCGCCGACGAGGCGGAGCGGATCGGACTGGTCAACCGGGTCGTCCCGGCCGGCAGCTCTCGCGAGCACGCCGAGGACCTCGCGGCCGAGCTGGCGGCGTACCCCCAGCTCTGCCTGCGCAACGACCGCCTCTCGGTCCTCGCCCAGGACGGGCTCGACGAGGAGGAGGCGCTGCACACCGAGCTGGCGTACGGCGTGTGGTCGCTGCAGGCGGGAGACCAGGGGGTGGAGCGGTTCCGCAGCGGTGAGGGTCGGCACGGCGCGTTCTGACGCCGGGCTCCTATGCTCGCCAGATGACCTGGTTCGCCTCACCGGCCGACGCCACGCAACGCCTGTCCGGTGCCGGCTACCTGGCGGACTCCGCCACCGCCACGACGACGTTCCTCGCCGGTGCCCTCGAGAAGCCGCTGCTCGTGGAGGGTCCGGCGGGCGTCGGGAAGACCGAGCTGGCCAAGGCGGTGAGCCGGGCGACCGGCGCGGACCTGGTGCGACTGCAGTGCTACGAGGGACTCGACGAGGCCCGCGCCCTCTACGAGTGGAACTACAAGAAGCAGCTCCTCCGGATCCAAGCGACGGCCGTGACGTCGGCGCTGCCTGGCGCCCAACCGCTCCCACAGGACGAGTGGGACCAAGGCATCTTCACCGATGAGTTCCTGCTGACCCGGCCGCTGCTGACCGCGATCCGGCGCGCCGAGCCGACCGTGCTGCTCGTCGACGAGGTGGACAAGACCGACGTCGAGGTCGAGGGCCTGCTCCTGGAGATCCTCAGCGACTTCCAGGTCACGATCCCCGAGCTCGGGACGCTGGCCGCCGTGCGCCGGCCGTTCGTGGTCCTGACGTCCAACGCCAGCCGCGAGCTGTCGGAGGCGCTCAAGCGGCGCTGCCTCTATCTCCACCTCGGCTATCCCGACGCCGAGCGCGAGCGTGAGATCGTGCACGGCCAGGTGCCCGACCTCGACGAGCGGATCGCCCGCCAGGTCGTCGACACGGTCGGCCGGCTGCGCGACCTCGAGCTGAAGAAGGCGCCCTCGATCGCGGAGTCGGTCGACTGGGCACGCACCCTGGTGGCGCTGGAGATCGGCGACCTCGACGAGCGCGCCGTCGCTGAGACCCTCGGCGTCGTCCTCAAGCACGCCTCCGACCAGGAGCGTGCGATCAAGGAGCTCCGGCTCCCGCGATGAGCAGCGGTCTCCTCACCACGCACATCGCCTTCCTCGAGGCGTTGCGGGGCGCGGGTGTGCCGGTCTCGCTGGCCGAGGACCTCGACGCGATCGCGGCGTTCAGCGTGCTCGACTGGGGCGACCGGGAGGCGATCCGGCAGGGGTACGCCGCCACGCTGGTGAAGAGGCAGGCGCAGCGGCCCACGTTCGAGACGCTCTTCGACCTGTACTTCCCGCGCCTGGTCGGTGAGGGCGCCGCCGCGGAGAGCGCCGAGACGGAGGCGGCACCGCGGGACAACGCGGCCGCGCTCGAGGGCGTCCGGGCTCGGCTCGGCGACGCGCTGGCCCAGGGCGACCAGGACGCACTGCGGCAGCTGGCGGCGGAGGCGGTCGGGCGGTTCGGCGCGATGCGCGGGCGGGGGCCTGGCCTGTCCAGCTGGTCGGCGTACACCACGGTGCAGCGGGTCTCGCCCCAGACCCTCGTCGACCAGGTCGTCGCGGCCCTCCTGGCCGAGGGCCGGGTCGATGACGAAGCGCGTCGTACGGCGGACGGGCGCGTCGGGGCGTTCGTCGGGCTGGTCGAGGCCGATGCACGGCGCCGGATCGCCGCCGAGAAGGGACCCGACCACGTGGCGCGCGTGGCGGTGCGCCCGAGCATCGACCGGCTCGACTTCACCTCCGCCCGCAAGACCGACCTCGCCGAGATGCGCCGTGAGATCTACCCGTTGGCCCGTCGGCTCGCCTCGCGGATGGCCCGCGAGCGCCACGCGAGGCGACGCGGCCCGCTCGACTTCCGGCGTACCGTCCGCGCCTCGGTCTCGACCGGCGGAGTGCCGCTGACGACCCACCACAAGCCGAAGCGCCCGCACCGCACCGAGCTGGTCGTGCTCTGCGACGTGAGCGGATCGGTGGCGAGCTTCGCGCAGTTCACGCTGATGCTGGTCTACGCGTTGCACGAGCAGTTCGGGAAGGTGCGCGCCTTCACCTTCGTCGACCAGGTGCACGAGGTGACCGACGTCTTCCGCCCGGGCGCCGACCTCGGCGACGTGATGGGCGAGCTCGCCACCCGGACCGCCCACGCGGCGCAGTGGGGGAGGACCAACTACGGCCGCGCGTTCGCGACGTTCGCCGAGGAGTACGCCGACGCGCTGGGGCCGCGGACCTCCCTGCTGATCCTGGGCGACGCCCGGTCGAACTACTCCGACCTCGGCGTCGGCGTCCTGAAGGACCTCACCGGTCGCACGCGCCATGCCTACTGGCTCAACCCCGAGCACCCCCGCCACTGGGACACCGGAGACTCCGCCGCCGGACCCTACGGCGCGGTCGTGCCGATGGTCGAGTGTCGGAACCTGGCCCAGCTCGCCGACTTCGTCCACGCCCTCCGCTGAACGTCGTCCTCGGACCTGTTGAGGCGCGCCACATGGCTGTGCGAAAGGCGGGAACTGCTCCTCTCGACGAGCGCGTCCCACGTGTCTCGACGGAGGGTGGTGGTGGGGTCAGCGGGTGATCTGGAGGACCTGGCTGGTGGCGCGAGCGCCACTGCCGAGGAAGCCGTGGGAGCGCAGGCTCACGAGCTGCTCGCGGACCGACGGGTCGGTGGACGCGTCGGCCGCGGCCGCCCCGTGGACGTAGTGGTGGATGGCGTGGTTCGCCGTGATCGAGGTCTCGTGGTCGTCGAACTGGACGGTCACCTGCTGCCGGCTGTCGGGGTTGTCGTGGCCGTCGAGCAGGGGGACGACGTCGCCGCGGTTCTCCAGCGAGAGCACGTGGCTGCCCGGCGGGAAGCCGTTGACCTGTGCGGTGGGTGCGCCTGCGGTCACGACATGCGTGACGTGGAACGGCGAGCCGTGGCTGAGCAGCTCCGCTGCCTCCATGCCGCCCTGGCTGTGACCGACCAGCAGGACGGGGTCTCCGGGACCGATCCCGGCGTCCGTCATCGCCTGCACGATGCCCGCGGCGTACGTCGTGTCGTGCCCGCCGATGAGCCGCAGGTTGGTGGCCAGGTCGCGGACGTCGGCGTCCTGGTCGAACGGGGTGGTGGTCAGGTCGTCGGTGCCCGGCAGGTAGACGATGTGCCGCGATGTCCCGTCGGCCCCGGTGAGGGTCTGCACCTCGATCGTGCCCTGGTCGCCGGGTCGTTCGTGGGGTGACAGGTCGTCGGTCTCGCCGAGGTGACGGATCAGCCCGGTCAGGTCGGCCGGCGGGACGGGGCCGAGCCGGACCGTGAGGTCGGGGCGGCGTCGCACCCGCGGCGCGCCGTCGGGTCCGTAGAGGCCGGCCAGGTCGGCGGCCGCGTCGCCCAGCGTCGGGTGGAAGGCAGCAAGGCCCACCAGAGCCGGTACGCCGAGGGGCAGCCCGGCCAGGAGCCCGTCGAGCAGCCCGCCGCTGCCGTCGACCAGGTGCTGCACCTTCTCGGGGTGCTCGTCGGCCCACTCCTGAGCGACCTCGGTCTCGCCGCGCGCGTCGTCCCGCAGGCGATCGCGTGTCTCGGCCGGGACGTGCGGCCAGGCGAGCCGCGTCTCGCCGACGGCCACGACCCCCAGCGCCAGGGCGTACGGCGCGGCCGACGCGATCGCGCAGCCCAGCGCACGCCCTGCGGTGTAGTCCACGGCCTCGAAGGACGCCGCCACCAGCCGGTCACAGCCCACGAACGCGTCGACGGTCGCCCGGACCAGCAGCGCGTCGGCCTCGAAGACCACCGACGACGTGAGGATCCCGTGGCTGCCGGCGGTGGCGGCGAGCACGTGCTCCTCCGCCTCCGCGAAGGTGAGGGGCGCAAGAGGCGCCGACTCCACCAGGTCGGGGTCGGTCAGGACGTGTCCGCCGGTCGCCGCCCACCCGCGCATCCGGTCGCCGGCCGTGTCGAAGCGGTCGGCCAGCGCGCGGACCGCGTCGTAGGTGGCGGTCATCCCGGCGACTCCGCCGACGACTCCGGTGATCGGCGGAACCGTCTGCGTCATCGCACCGCCGCCAGCCAGCCGGCTACATCGACCGCGAGGTCGGTCGGCCGTCGCGGCTCCACGCGGACCATGGCCCGGTGGTCGCGCACGGTCGGGCTCAGCGCGTGCCAGCCGTCGGCGACCAGCAGCCAGCTCACCCATCCCACGCGAGGCCGCGTCCCACCCGGCGCCACGCCCACCGCCCGCATCCGACCGGTGGCGGCGTGCAGGCGCCGTAGCTGGTCGTGGCAGCCGATCAGGTCGAGGGCTCGACCGCCGGCGCGGCACGACCCGACCGCTCGCGCCACCAGCACGTCGTACACCTCCGGACGGTGGCGTGCCCGGGCCGCTCCGGTGCCGACCAGGAGCTCCCAGGGCAGGAGGAGATCGGGAGCCGGCGGCGGCAGACCCGTCTCCGACGCCGTCACCGTCACTGCTCGGGCGAGCTCGGCCTGCCAGTCGTGCAGGTCGAGACGGGCGACCTCGACGACCCCGCTGAGGGCGGTCGACACGGCTGTCACCCGATTCCCGCGTACGCCGTGCCGCGCGCGGAGGCGGGCCCGCCGGCCGGGTCCACGGCGGACCGCGAGGTCGAGGGAGACGATGAGCTCGGAGCCCGAGAGCTCGGACAGCGCGGCGGCGACCTCGGGGGCGAGCACGCTCGCGCGCACCCGCTCGGTGGATGCGTGTCTCTTCGTGGTGAGGGCGTCTGCCGTCACAGCGCCCTCGGCACGTGCACGTCGAGCCAGTACTTGCTGCCATGCGGCGGTGGCTCGAAGCCGTCGAGCCAGTGATCGGCGGCGTCGGGGACCACGTGTGAGACGAGCGAGTGCACGACGCCACCCACGTCGTCGAGGATCCGCAGGACACGTCGCTCGACGGCGGCGATCAGGTCCTTGAGCTGGTCGACCTCGCGGGCGTGGCGCTCGAGCGCCTCGGCCGCGTCCTCGTGGAGCACGGCACACGTGCGGAGGCCACCGGCATGGTCACGTGCCAGCCGTCGCATCGCGTCGGCGGCGAGCCCGGTCCAGGGCACCGCCTCGGCGCGGCCCGCCAGCGCGTCGGCCTCGGCCAGGATCTCCTGGCCCTGTTCCCGCAGCCCGCGGGCCAGGCCGCGGATCACCGCCGTGTCGCCGTACATCGGCGTCTCCTCCGCCCGGCGGCTCCCCGGAGGAGCCGCGACCAGAGGCACGCTGCCCGGCCGGCACCGGCCGGAAACCGCGCGCGTGGCGACCTGTGGACGGCCGCTAGGGTTGGGTATCGCCGCCCCTGCATCCGATGCGAGGTGACACCCCATGACCTTCGACGTCCACCAGCTCGACACGTTCCTGCTGGTCGGGGCCGGGGTCACGTTGCTGGCGATCCTCGCCGTCCGGGTGTCCTCCCGCGCCGGCCTGCCGAGCCTGCTGGTCTACCTGCTGATCGGCGTCGCGCTGGGCGACAACGGCATCGGCATCCACTTCGAGAACGCCGAGATCGCCCACGCGCTCGGGTTCGCGGCCCTCGCCGTGATCCTCGCCGACGGCGGTCTGTCGACGAGCTGGCGCGAGGTGCGGCCATCGATGCGACTGGGTCTGTCGTTGGCCACCATCGGGGTCGCGGTGTCGGTGACGATCGTCGCCCTCGGCGCGCACTACCTGATGGGCCTGTCCTGGCAGCTGTCGGTACTCCTCGGTGCGGTGACCTCCCCGACGGACGCCGCCGCCGTGTTCTCCGTGCTGCGAGGGCTCCCACTCTCGACCGCGGCTCGTCGGCGTCCTCGAGGCGGAGTCCGGGCTGAACGACGCCCCGACCGTCGTCCTGGTCACCCTGATCTCGACCGGCGCCGTGGCCGACCACGGCGTGCCCTACGCCCTGGGGGTCATCCTCTTCGAGCTCGTGGTCGGCCTGCTCGTCGGGCTGGCCGTGGGGTTCGGCGGAGCGTGGCTGATGCGGCGGGCCGCGCTCCCGTCCTCGGGCCTGTACCCGCTCGCGGTGCTCTGCCTCGCGTTGCTGGCGTACGGCGCGTCCGCGGCCGTGCACGCGTCCGGGTTCGCCGCGATCTACGTCGCCGCGCTGATCCTCGGCAACTCCGACCTGCCGCACCGGTCCGCGACCCGGTCGTTCGCGGAGGGCGTGGCGTGGCTGGCGCAGATCGGCCTGTTCGTGATGCTGGGGCTGCTGCTCACCCCGAGCCGGATCACGCCGAGCGTGATCGCGATCGCCGTGGCGGGCAGCCTGCTGCTGACCTTCGTCGCCCGGCCCGTCACGGTCTGGGTCAGCTCGGTCGTCCAGCCGATGCCGTGGCGCGAGACCGCCTTCGTGTCCTGGGCCGGGCTGCGTGGGGCGGTGCCGATCGTGCTCGCCACCATCCCGCTCGCGGAGGACGTCACCGACTCCAAGCGCCTCTTCGACATCGTCTTCGTGATCGTCGTGATCTCGACGCTGCTCACCGGCCCGACGCTGCCGTCCGTCGCCAAGCGGCTGCGGGTCACCCGGCGCTCCGAGCCGCGGAGCCTCGACCTCGAGGTCGCGCCGTTGGAGCGGGTCGCGGCCGACATGCTGCAGGTGACGATCAGCCCGGTCTCGCGGCTGCACGGGGTCGAGGTCGGGGAGCTGCGGCTACCGCCCGGGTCGTCGGTGTCGATGGTGGTGCGAGACGGGCAGGCGATCGTGCCCGAACGTCGTACCGTGCTGCGCCGGGGCGACGACCTGCTCGTGGTGACTCCTCGCGGCCAGCGCGAGCCCACGGTCCAACGCCTCCGCACCGTCTCGGCCCATGGTCGGCTCGGCCGCTGGTTCGACGAGCCGTGAGGCATGGGGTCACTGGGTCGGCGGCGCGCAGACCTGTGTCGACTGGGTGACCTTGACCGAGGACTTCCCGGCCACGAGCTTG
This sequence comes from uncultured Actinomycetota bacterium, assembly GCA_963761515.1. Taxonomy (GTDB): domain Bacteria; phylum Actinomycetota; class Actinomycetes; order Propionibacteriales; family Nocardioidaceae; genus Nocardioides. Next base: position 61,820 of record CAVXHO010000025.1, on the reverse strand, counting down.
GCGAACTGCTCACCGACCATCACCGTGACACCGGGGCCCCTCGAGGCATGTCGGGTGGTCGTGGCGTGGGGTCCCAGGCGGCTGAGCACCAGTCGGACCGCGGGGTCCTGGGGGTCGTCGGTCCAGACCTGGGCGTAGAACACGGTGGTGCCCTTGGGGGCGTTGCCGATCTTGCCGGCGCCGAAGCCCTGGTCCTCGAACGCCGACATCGTGCGCTCGGCCAGGCCGACCCGGTCGCTGGCGTTGAACACGCTCACCGTCACGTCCGGGGCGGCGACGCGGTCGCCCCGCCGGCAGCGTGGTCGTCACGCAGACCGGGTCCTTGGCGGTGTGGGGGAACGGCGACGTCATCGACGACCAGCCCCAGGAGACGCCGAGGATCAGCAGGACCGCGAGGACGCCGAAGGTGAGGAGCGCCTTGAGGTGGGCGTTCATGTCGTCAGCGCATCTCGTGGACGCGGGCGTGCAGCACGTGCCGCTGGTGGAGGGCTGCACGCAGCGCCCGGTGGAGCCCGTCCTCGAGGTACAGCTCACCGTGCCAGCGGACCACATGGGCGAACAGGTCGCCGTAGAAGGTGGAGTCCTCGTCGAGCAGCGCGTCGAGCCGCAGGGTGTCCTTGGTGGTGATCAGCTCGTCCAGGCGCACCTGACGCGGCGGGAGCGCGGCCCAGGCGCTCGAGGTCAGGTCGTGCGGCGGGTACGGCCGACCGTCTCCCACCCGCTTGAAGATCACGTGCCGGAGTCTACTGACGGTGGTGCCGGGCGGCTCTGACTACGCTTCCTGGGCATGACCGACAACGCTGTGGCCGACGCCGTCGCTCCGGGGTACCAGTTCGAAGGGCCGGCCCTCGAGCTGGGCGGGCTGATGCTCGACGAGACCCAGCTCTCCGACGTCCAGATCCGGATCCCGTTGGGGATGCTCAACCGGCACGGGCTGGTCGCCGGTGCCACCGGCACCGGCAAGACCAAGACCCTTCAGCTGCTGGCCGAGCAGCTGTCGGCGGCCGGCGTGCCGGTCTTCGCCGCCGACATCAAGGGCGATCTCTCCGGCATGGGTACGCCGGGGGTCGAGGACGACAAGATCAAGGCACGCGCCGCGTCGGTCGGTCAGACCTGGCAGGCGACCGGGTTCCCCGTGACCTACTACGCGCTCGGCGGCGAGGGCACCGGGATCCCGCTGCGGGTGACGATGACGTCGTTCGGTCCGCTGTTGCTCAGCAAGGTGCTCGGGCTCAACGAGACCCAGGAGTCGAGCCTCGGCCTGGTCTTCCACTACGCCGACCAGGCGGGGCTGCCGCTGCTCGACCTCAAGGACCTGCGGTCGGTGGTGCACTACCTCAACAGCGACGAGGGCAAGCCGGACCTCAAGGAGCTCGGGGGCTTGTCGAGCGCGACCGCCGGCGTGATCCTGCGCGAGCTGATCGCCTTCGAGAGCCAGGGAGCGGACGCGTTCTTCGGGGAGCCAGAGTTCGAGTCCTCCGATCTCCTGCAGGTCGCGCCCGACGGCCGCGGCGTGGTCTCGATGGTCGAGCTGCCCAACCTGCAGGACCGGCCTGCGCTGTTCTCCACCTTCCTGATGTGGCTGCTCGCCGATCTCTTCCACGACCTCCCCGAGGTCGGTGACGTCGACAAGCCCAAGCTCGTCTTCTTCTTCGACGAGGCCCACCTGCTCTTCTCCGATGCGTCCAAGGCGTTCCTCGACCAGATCGCCCAGACCGTCCGGCTGATCCGCTCCAAGGGCGTCGGCGTCTTCTTCGTCACGCAGAGCCCGACCGACGTCCCCGACGCCGTGCTCGGCCAGCTCGGCTCGCGGGTCCAGCACCAGCTGCGGGCCGCCACCCCCAACGACGCCAAGGCGCTCAAGCAGACCGTCAACACCTACCCCACGTCGTCCTACGACGACCTCGGCAAGGTGATCCTCTCGCTCGGCATCGGCGAGGCGATCGTGACGGTGATGAACGAGCGCGGTGCGCCGACCCCCGTGGCCTGGACCCGGCTGCGGGCACCCGAGTCGTTGATGGGGCCCGCCGACGCGGCCGCGATGGACGCCGCGGTGAAGGCCAGCCCCGGGTGGGCGACGTACTCCGAGGTGGTCGACCGCGAGTCGGCGAGCGAGACCCTCGCCGCGCGGATGTCGGCCGGCGCGGAGAAGGCCGCCCAGGAAGAAGCAGCCAAGTCCGGCACGCCTGCACCCGCGCCGAAGCCCAAGGCCGCCAAGCCCCAGGACAGCACGTTCGAGAAGGTCGTGAAGTCGAAGACATTCCAGTACGCCGTGTCCACCGCCGCCCGCGAGGCCGTGCGCGGGATGTTCAAGGTCGGCCGTCGCTGACCGACCACCCGCGTGGGGCGCTGCAGCGGGCCGGATGGCGGCTAGCGGGTAGTCGCGAGGCAGGCTGGCAGCGATGCCGCGGCGTCGCGATCGGCGGATCGTGGGCGTCATGGGAAGCCAGGCACGACACGAGATCCGGTTGCAGGTCCTGCGCGGCGCGTCGGTCCAGGCGCTCCCGTGGGCGATCGCTCCCGCGCACCCCACGACCTGGATCCTCATGGCCGCGGGCCTCCAGGTGCTGCTCGGCTCGGGCCTGCTCGTCGCCGCGGACCTCCGGCTGCGCATGGCGGCGGTGGCGGTCCTGCACCTCGGTGCACTGCACCAGGGGGTCGACCTCGCTCACCTCGTCGACGGGCTGAACAGCATTCTGCAGCAGTCGGCGGCCGCCGCTCTCGTGTTCGCACTGGTCTGGCTGCTGCGCCGACTGCGGTCCTGTCCCCTCGTCGCCGCATCGCGCTAGCCTCCGAGCGTGTCCATCCCGCGTTCGCAAGTGGTGGCCGAGGCGGGGTTGGCGTTCGTCTTCGGTGCTGGATGGTTCGCGCTCTGCTCGCTGTTGGTGAGCCGGCTGTCGTTCTCCTCCCGGGTCCCCCTGGCGGTCATCGTCATCGTCCTCGACGTGGCGGTGGTCTGGGCGTTGGCGCACTTCCTCGGCATCGGCTATGCGGTGGCGGTCGGCGTGGCGGGTGTGGTCGCTCTCGACTGGTACTGCATCCCGCCGATCCACGCCGCCGCCGTGCCGGACGCCGAGAACGCCCTGGCGCTCGGCGCCTACCTGGTCACCGGCTCACTGCTGGGTCAGCTCGCGGCGGCCGCGCGCCGACGGGCCGAGCTGTCGGAGGGCGAGGTGCGCGTGCTCGCCGACGAGCAGGCGGCGCTGCGGAGGGTGGCGACGCTGGTCGCCGTCGAGTCGTCCCCGGAGGGGGTGTTCGGGTCGGTGACCGAGGAGGTCGGAACCCTGTTGGGCTTCGACCAGGCCGTGCTGCTGCGGTACGAGACCGACGGCACGGTCACCATTCTCGCGGCCTGGAGTCGAGACGGCGGCCACCTGCCCGTCGGCTCGCGCTGGCCGGTCGAAGGCGACACGGTCGCCGCGGTCGTCCTCGCGACGGGTAGCCCGCATCGGCAGGAGAGCTACCGCCGCAGCGGGGGTGCTCTCACGGAGGCGCTCCAGGATGCGGGCGTGCGATCGAGCGTCGGCAGCCCCGTGATCGTGGAGGGCCGGCTGTGGGGAGTCATGATCGGCGCGTCCTACGCGTCCGAACCCATCGAAGAGGGCGTCGAGCTACGCCTCGGCGAGTTCACCCAGCTGGCCGGCACGGCCGTCGCGAACGCCGAGTCGCGGGGCGAGCTGACGGCATCGCGGGCCCGGATCGTGGACTCGGGTGATCGGGCGCGGCAGCGCATCGAACGCGATCTCCACGACGGCGTGCAGCAGCGGCTGGTCTCGCTGGCCCTCGACGTACGCCGGGCCGAGGCGCTGGCCGAGCCCGAGCAGGCCACCCTGCGCGACGAGCTGTCGAGCCTGCGTGACGGCCTGGTCGGTGTGGTCGACGAGCTCCGCGAGGTGTCCCACGGCATCCACCCGGCGATCCTGACGGAGGGCGGACTGCGCCCCGCTCTCGCCACGCTCGCCCGGCGGTCTCCGGTCCCCGTGGAGCTCGAGGTCCGGGACACGGGTCGCCTGCCCGATCCGGTGGAGGTGTGTGTCTACTACGTCGCCTCGGAGGCGCTCACCAACGCCATCAAGCACGCCCGGGCCACCTACGTCGTGGTCGACCTCGAGACCGACGAGAACGCCGTCCGCCTCGAGGTGCGCGACGACGGCGTGGGCGGTGCGGACACCCGCGGCGGCTCCGGGCTGACCGGGCTGACCGACCGGCTCCATGCCGTGGGCGGCACGATCGAGGTCCGGAGCCCGGTCGACCAGGGCACCCGCCTCCGGGTCCGCATCCCCCTGACGGGCGCCCTGACCGACGCGTCAGCGGCCGCCGTCACGGGCGTCCGCAGGTGGAGCCGACGATCGTCGCGACCGCCGATGCGCTCAGCTCGACCTTGGGGAGGAAACCACGCACCGCGGAGCCGGCCAGCAGCGGTTCGACGTCCTCGCGTGAGGCGGTGGAGACCAGCACGACCGCGGGCGGCGTAGCGCTCGCCGCGGTCAGGTCTCCGGCCACGTCCAGTCCACTCACGGAGCCGAAGTGGAGATCGAGCAGGACCACGTCCGGTTGGTGCTGACGCACGCGGGCGACGGCTTCGTCAGGGGTCGATGCCACGGCGAGAACGCTCACGCCCTGGCTCTCGAGCAGCGCCCGCGCCGAGTCGAGGAAGGTCTCGCTGTCGTCGACGATCACCATGCTCAAGGCCATGTCTCGATCGTTCCAGTCATCCGCGCAGCACGCATTGCAGGTAGCCGCCATTGTCGGTCGCACGAGGGGCGCTGTGCGAAAGCCGACCGCTGCTTTCGTTGCGCCTGCGAAAGGCGCCGGAGTAGTTTCTCAGGATGAGGGGGCCCCTCACCGTTGCTCAAGTGGCCGAGGCTCTCGGAACCAGCCCCCAGACGGTGCGGGCGTTGTTACGCAAGGGTCAGCTGCTCGGCGAGCAGCGGCCCTGGGGTAGTCGGTACGTCTGGGAAGTCAGTTCCGAAGGGCTCGACGACTTCCTTTCCACCTACGGGCGCCTGGACGGGCACCGTCGGTCGCCCCAACCTGTCCCCGTCGCGACGCCCGACGCGGTCGGCCCCCTCGAGCCTGTGCCGCCGGCGCCCACGCCGCCACGGGAGGAGCTCGGCGAGCCTCCGCCAGGGCGGGACGACGACCCGATCGCCGAGCAGCACGTCGACCGGAGGCCCTTCGTCCTCCGTCCGCGTGGGCGCGCCACGGTGGCCGTGGTGGTGCTCGGCCTCCCGCTCCTGCTCGCCTACGCCGTCGTGCGGACCGTCCCGGACGCCCTGTGGTTCGACGAGCTCGGGCAAGGGCAGGTCTTCAGGGGATTCGTCGAAGCGAAGATCGAGTTCCGGCTCCTGGTCGCCGGCGTGGCCGCGGTGTTCATCTGGATCAACCTCCTCGTCGCGTGCGCCGACACCTCGGTGGTACGGCGCCGCGCAGGTCTCCTGGCGCTGGGAGCCGCGGCGCTGGTCGCCGGCACCTTCTTCGCCTCGGCCGTGGCCGCGGCACTGGCAGACCTATCTCCTGTGGCGGCATCGCCAGCCCTTCGGCGTGCTCGACCCGGTGCACGGCAAGGACGTCGGCTTCTTCGTCTTCACGCTCCCCTTCGAGGTCCTGGTCTCGGACCTCCTCCTGTGGCTCGTCGTCGCGGCCGCGGCGTGCGTCGTGGTGGTCCACGCCGCACGCGGCACCGTGGGCCTGCGACCGCTTCGCGCGACGTTCCCGGCGCAGCTGCACCTCGCCGTACTGGCAGCCGCGTTCCTGCTCGCGGTCGCGTGGAGGCTGTGGCTCGAGCGCTACCTGCTCGAGCTGCAGCAGCCCGACCTCCTCGGCAGCCGTTCCTTCGCCGGCGAGGGATACGTCGACGTCCACGTCCGCACTCCAGCTCTGACGGTCCTCGCCTGCGTCGCCGTAGCGCTGGCCGTCGGCAGCGTCGTCACGCCGTACGTCGTGCGGCGGGCCGGGCCGCGACGGGCGCGCAGGCTCTTCGTGGTCACGGGTGCACTGGTGGGGGCGGCTGCGGTCATCGCCCTGACCGTGGTCCCCGCGCTCGTGCAACGGTTCGTCGTCGACCCCAACCAGCTGTTGAGTGAGAAGCCGTTCCTGGAGCAGTCGACGACCGCCACCCGACAGGCTCTGGGCCTGGACCGGATCAGGGTCGAGCCGTACTCCGCGTCGGGCCGGGTCACGCCCGGCGACTTCGCGGCGGTCAACCGCCGGCTGTCCCACGTCGCGACCTGGGACACGTCGCTGCTCGGTGTCCGGATGCGGCAGCTGGTGACCAACACCCCGTACTTCAGCCCGGACCAGCCGGCCGTCGACGTCGTACCTGTCGACGGGCGACGGCAGCCGACCGTGGTGAGTGCTCGTGAGCTCGACCTGGGACCTCACGGGGAGCAGGCGCGGAGCTGGAGCAGCGACCGTCTCGCGTACACCCACGGACTCGGGCTGATCCGGTTCTCCGGCACGGACGTGGGTCCCGATCGCGAACCCCGCGTGCTGGACTCGGGACTCGGCGTCCGGCAGCCCCGCATCTACTTCGGGGACTTCCCCAGCGGGGACACCGGCGTCGACCAGCAGGCGACGTCCACGCTCTTCGCACCGACCGTCGTCAAGAGCATCGCCGAGTCGCCCTGGGTGCTGGTGGACACCCGACGTCCCGAGGTGGACATCACCGCACCCCTGGGCTCACCGCGCCGCGCGTACCACTATCGCGGCCCTGCAGGAATCAGCCTGTCGAGCTGGGAGCGGCGTGCGGTGTTCGCGCTGGCGCTGGGCAGCAAGCAGCTGCTCCTCTCCGACGACCTCACGAGCCGTTCGCGCATCCTGCTCCATCGCGACGTGCACGAACGGCTGCGATCGCTCGCGCCGTTCATCCACTGGGACTCGAGTGCCGTCCCGCTCACGGTGGGGGGCCGGATCCTCTTCGTCGTCGACGGGTACACCACGAGCACCGACTACCCGTTCGCCGAGCTGACCGACCTGGGAGGGAGCCGTGTCAGCTACGCGCGGGCCTCGGTGCGGGCGACCGTGGACGCGTACTCGGGCCGGGTCAACCTCTACCTGACCGATCCGACCGACCCGCTGGTGCGCGCCTGGGCGGACGCCTTTCCCAGCCTGTTCCGAGGCCGGACGAGATGCCCGCCGAGCTGCGGGTGCGCGCGCGGTACCCCGAGCAGCTGTTCGACGCGCAGGCCGCGGCGTACCAGCGCTTCCACACCGAGGATCCCGACGTCCTCGCCAGCGGCTCGGACCTCTGGTCCCGCCCGATCGCCCTGTCGGGACCGCTCGAGGTCGCGGGGGGCGTCGACTTCGACGAGTCGGACGAGGACGACCTCCGCCTCACCATGCAGCCCTCGTACGCGTACGCGCCCCCGCCCGGTCGGAGCAAACCCCAGCTCCTGCTCACCACCTACTACGTGCCTCGTCAGGGTCAGAACCTGGTCGCGACCCTCTCCGGCTGGGTCGACGCGCAGGGGCGGCCGCGACTGGTCTCGCGCAGCCTGCCGCGCGACCCCGTCACGCTGGGCCCTGCTCAGGTCAGCCGTCTGGTCTTCGCCACCCCTCGGGTGCGCAACCTCCTCGGACTTCGCAACCTCGAGATCCGCGACCTCGACAGGTCGTCCCTCGACTCGGTCATCCTCGGGATCCCGCACCTGTTGTTCCTGCCCGGAGGCCCGATGCAGGTCCAGAGCCTCTTCGAGGGCTCGCGCGGGCCGGGCGCCGCGCGGCTGCTGGGAGTGACCGTGTTCGTCAACGGTCGAGCCGGTCTCGGCCCCGACATGGCCGACGCCCTCCGCCAGGCTCTCAACGCACCGCCGCTGGTCGACGTACGGCGGCCGGGCGGCCCGGCGTCGGTCGGTACGCCGGTGGCGCTCCACTTCCGGGTGGAGAACGCCCGGCGGGAGATCGTCACCATCACGTCGGGGACCGAGCACAAGGTCGAGCGGATGAGTCTTGCCAGCGGCACCGGCACCGTCAGGTGGACGCCGACAGCCTCCGGCACGGCCCGGGTGCGGGTGACGGTGGTGGGACTCGACGGCACCAGGGTCCGCGATGCAGCGTCGTTCCGCGTGCTGAGCCGGCCTCCGGTGATCCGGTTGGTCTCCACGCCCGGGCGCGCAGTCGTCGGTCGACCGGTCCGGGTCTCGTTCACGGTCGCACACGGACGCCATGCCTCGGTCAGGGTGTCGACCCTGTCCGGCATCGTGTTCACCCGCGACTACCTGCTCCGCAACCACCGCGGTGTCGTGAAGTGGACCCCTGAGGTGGCCGGGCCCGCCGTGGTCCTGGTCCGCGCACGGGGCCGACAGGGCCAGATCGCGAGCGCGAGCCTTCGCCTTCAGGTGCGCCCGCACACGACGGCCGCCTCTCCGAGCGTCGAGCTGTTGCGCGTGCCGAGCGACCTCGTCACCGGCACGCCGGCCACGTTCGCCCTGCGGGCCGACGGGTGCCGGGTCGCCGTCGCCCGGATCAGCGGGCCGGTCGACGACGTACCGGAGTTCCGCTTCCCCTGCCCCGTGCGACGGGGGACGTTCGCCTGGACCCCGGGTGCGCCCGGCAGCTACCTCCTCACCGCAGAGGCGCGAGGACCGCACGGGCTCACGGCGAGCCAACGCGTGCGCCTGGACGTCGCGTCCGACCCCTTGGCGGCCCCATCGTCCGCGCCGTCCGCTGGTGCGTCACCGAGCAGCTCGCGCGGGACCCTCCGCCTCCGTGTCTCACGTCCGGAGACGTGGTGACGGCCCGCACGAGGCCCGGGCCGACCCGGATCACCGGGTGGCACCGGCAGGTCGCGATCGCGGCCGGGTTCGCCCTGGGCGGCGTGGTCGTCCACGCCCTCGGCCCGCTCCTCCCGGTGCCGCTTGCGGCGATCGGCCTGGGCCTGGGGGTGCTCGGGGCGTCCTTCATGCTGGCGTGGGCCGCGGACGCCGGGGAGGCGGTGTTCTCAGGAGGCCTGGTGCTGGCCGCGGTCGCGCTCGTCGGCGTGCTCCCGGAGTACATCATCGAGGTCCACTTCGCGTTCACCCAGCAAGCAGCGCTGGTGACCGCCAACCTGACCGGCGCCACGCGGCTCCTGCTGACGTGTGCCGTAGCCCTTCCGCTGCTGCTGGTCCTTCTCCGCCGTCGCGTGGGCGCCGCCGCTGCCGACCCGATCCGACTCGCCGCACCCCGGCGCCTCGAGCTCGGGATCCTGCTGCTGTCCGCCCTCTTCGCCGTGCAGGTCGTCGTCCGGGGGAGCCTGACGGTCTTCGACGGAGTCGTGCTGCTCGGGCTGTACGTCGTGTATGCGCGTCGCGTGCAGGGAACGCCGAGCGAGGAGCCCGCCGTCGTGGGGGTGGCGGCAGGTCTGCTCTCGCTGCCGCAGCGCTACCAACGCCCCGCGGTCGCGGCCCTGCTCCTGGTTGCGGCCGGCGTCGTCGTGCTGATCGCGAACCCGTTCACGCACGCCCTCCTGCAGACGGGGACGTCGTGGGGGATGGACCCCTACCTGCTGATCCAGTCGGTCGTGCCGGCCGCGACCGAAGCCCCCGAGCTGGTGGTCGTCGCGGTCCTGGTAGCCAACCGTCGTCCCGCCCAAGGCCTGGCGCTGCTCCTGGCCGCCTCGGTCAGTCAGTGGACGCTCGGCATGGGATCGCTGCCGCTCGCCTACCTCGCCGGAGGAGGCGGCCTAGCCCTACCGCTCGCTGCGCGGGAACAGGTCGAGCTCGGGTTCACCACCGCGGTGACCTTCTTCGTCGTCGCGGCCCTGGCCACGCTCCGTCCCGAGCGCGTCGACGCGATCCTGATCATCGTGGTGTTCGTGATCCAGCTGATCTACCCCACGCCGTTCACCCGGTTCGCCGCCGGCTTCGTGCTCCTGGCCTTCGCGGTCGACCTGCTCGTCGCCCGCCGCCGCCAGCTCGGTCCGATCCTCCGCGCGGTCGGCTTCGGCAAGAACCCCTCGGGCTAGCTCCGTGGTGGAGCCGTGCCCGAGGGGTTCCGGTCGGGTCGGTCCGAGCGGCCCGACGCGCGGCCTAGCGAGGCAGTCCGGGTGAGCGCTCGCCGCCGCCGAACACGCGGTCCATGTCGGCGGTCGTCGCCGACACCACGCCCTGCACCCGCTGCAGCGCTGCTCGGCCGGTCGCCGTCGGGCCGGTGCCGGCGAGTGCGGCGGTGAAGGCGGTCAGCTCCTGGTGGTAGCCGGGCACCGTGTCGGACAGGCCGTCGACGTAGTCGTCGAGGGCGGCGGGCCGCAGAGCGATCACCTTGCTCAGCATCGAGTCGCGACACACATCGGCCTTGTTCAGCGCCGTGGCCAGGGGTGCGGTGACGTGCTTCCCCTTCTGGTCACCGAGCAAGGGGACCAGGGTCATCGTGATCCTGTGGTCGAGAGCACCCGCGCCGAGCACTGCCGCGACACCCGGCACGTCGTCGGACTCCGGGTCGGTCGGAGGCTTGCCGATGAGACCGGTGGCGGCGGTGTTCGCGGTCAGTGCCTGGTGCTTCACGACCCGCAGGTGCCGGGTGGCCCTCACGTAGTGCCCGGTCCTGATGTTTCCCAGGGCCTTGCTCATCGCGGCGTTCGCCCGCGTGATGGCTGAGGTGAAGTCTGTCGTCTGCGACGTGGCCACACAGCTGCTGGCGACCGTGCTCGCGTCCGCGGACGACGGAGTTGCGGTCAGCACCGCGACGCCGGTCGCGAAGCCGAGGGCGGCGGTCGCCATGCGACGCCGCAGTCCGGCTCGGCTCGTGGTGGTCGTGACGGTGGTGGTCTCGCTGTCGTACATGGGTCTTCTCCGCTCTTCCTGGGGATGGTTTCGGTGCTCTCCGCGAGACGTCACAGTCCGCGGCACTGGTCTTCGTGATCGCCGGAGACGCTGTTTCCGCCGCCCTGCGGGGCGGGGGAGTTCTCCTGGCACGAGAGGTCACCGCCGATCTTGTTGTCGGACAGGCTGAGGCCACCGCTGTTGCCGTCTGCCTCGAGGTTGCCGCTCACACTGGTGTGCTCGGCGAGCAGGTGCCCGTGCTGGTCCTCCCAGCTCAGGTCGCCGTCGATGTGGCTGTCGCGGACGATCGCGGTGGCTCCGGACTCGAGCTGCACGTTGCCGCCCACGTTCGAGTCGGCCGACAGCTCCACCAGCGTGGTCCCCTCGCCCTCGATGTCTCCGTCGACGTCGACACCGCGGGCGTACAGGCGGGCGCCGTGCCCGATCGAGACGTTCCCCTCGACGGTGGTGCCGAGGAGCTCGCAGGTCGCGCCGTCGGGAACCGTGACGTCGTCGTCGACGGAGTCGGCGCCGATGCGGCCGTCGCAGTGGCCCGCGACCGCGTGCGAGGCCACGTGGGGCAGGGCAGGCGCTGCGTCCGGTGAGGCAGAACGCGAGCCGATCCCGCAGGAGGTGAGGACCATGAGGCCGATGGTCGTGGCCACGAGGGCCGGGACCTTGAGTGAGTGTGTGCGCCGCGTCATGTACCCAGATTCGCTCCCGAACGCGCCGGCGTCTGCGACGCCAGCCGGAACATCCGGCCCCCGGCATCCTCACTGCGCGGTTACCTGCTGGCCGGTAGCGCGAGGAGGTTCGGCTCGCCGTACGGCGCCATACTGAGTCATGGCCCAGCACCGAACGGCCCCCGGATCCTCGGACACGGACCACCAGGCGGAGGCACCACTGCGGGTGGTGCTGGCCGACGACGACGTGCTGCTGCGCTCGGGTCTGGCCAGCCTCCTGGACCGTCCGGGGTTCTCGGTCGTGGGACAGGCGGGTGAAGCCGAGACGCTGCTCGGACTGGTCCGGGCGCTGGTGCCGGACCTGGTGGTCGTCGACATCCGGATGCCTCCCACCCAAGGGGTCGAGGGACTCGTCGCTGCCCAGACGATCCGCGAGGAGCTCCCCGATGTCGCCATCCTCGTGCTGTCCGCACATGTGGAGGTCGAGCACGCGATGACGTTGCTGGCCGGTGGCCGCGGGATCGGCTACCTGCTCAAGAGTCGGGTGATCGACGTCGACGACTTCATCGACAGCGTCGGCCGCGTGGCGCACGGGGGTTCCGTGGTGGATCCGGCGCTCGTGCAGGAGCTGGTGTCAGCGCGCCGCCGCAACGACCCACTGGCCGCCCTCAGCCCTCGGGAGCTGGAGGTCTTGGCGCTGATGGCGGAGGGACGCTCGAACCTCGGCATCGCACAGGAGCTGTGGGTCGCAGAGGGGACCGTCGAGAAGCACGTGCGAAGCATCCTCGGGAAGCTCAACCTCTCCGAGGAGGCCACCGATCATCGGCGGGTGCTCGCCGTCGTCGCGTTCCTGGAGTCGCGCTGACCCGGTGGTACGACGCTCACAGTGACGGGTCGCGCCACGCGAGCTGGACGACCTCGACCCCGCCGTCGCGGGTGACGAGGCGGCCGCGTCCCGCCGGGGCCGGCACCGGCCGGACGTGACCGATCAGGGCTCCCTCGTCGGGGTTGCCCGCGAGCACGAGCCCCGGCGAGCCGAGCTCGCGCAGCGACTGGATCACCGGCTCGTAGAGCGCCCGCGACGCGCCGCCGGTCCGTCGGGCGACCACGAGGTGCAGCCCGACGTCGCGCGCCTGCGCGAGCAGCGGCTGCAGCACCTGCACCGGCGAGCTGCTCTGCGTCGCCACCAGGTCGTAGTCGTCGACCACGACGAACACCTCGGCGCCCGTCCACCACGAGCGGCCGCGCAGCTGCTCGGGTGTGACGTCGGGCGCCAGGGAGCCGGCGCTCGAGACGGCTCGCCAGGTCGGCCAGCGTCGGCGTGGCCTGCGACGCGGAGGTCAGGTAGGCGAGGAGACGGTCCTCCGGGACCTCGCCGAGCAGCGATCGGCGGTAGTCGACGACGACGAGCTGCGCCTGCTGTGAGGAGCGGGTTCGCATCACCTCGTGGACGTAGGCGCGGAGCGCAGCGCTCTTGCCCGACCGCCCGTCGCCGAAGACCAGCCAGTGGGGCTCGTGGTCGGGGTCGAGCCCGACGGGTGCGAGCTGCTTCTCGTTCACACCGAGGAGCAGCCGCGGCCCCGCCAGCGCCTCCTCGGCTCGCCCCACGCAGGAGCTCGGCGCCCGTCAGCCTCGCCGGGAGCAGCCGCAGCTTCGGCCCGGTCGGCCCGCGCCACGCGTCGCCGACGCGTGCCACCAGCCGGTCGACACCGTCGGCGAGCGAGCCGACGTCGGGGTCGCCGTCGATCCGGGGCAGCGCTGCCAGGAAGTGCAGCTTGCCCGGCATCAGGCCGCGACCCGGCCGACCAGGTGGCACTCCGGCCGCCAGGGTCCGGTCGATCTCGGAGTCCATCGGGTCGCCGAGCCTGAGCTCGAGACGGGTGCCGAACAGGTCGCGGGCCGCGGCGCGGAAGTCGGACCAGCGTGACGACGCCGCGAGCACGTGGATGCCGAAGGTGAGGCCGCGCGCAGCGACCTGTTGCACCGCCGCCTCGAGGTCGTCGAAGTCGGACCGGAGCGTGCTCCACCCGTCCACGACGAGGAACACCTCGCCGTACCCGTCGTCGGCGAGGCCCTGTGCACGCCTGCTGCGGTAGGTCTCGGCCGAGTCGATGCCGTGGGCACGGAAGTACGCCTCCCGGCGGTCGAGGATCCCGCTCACCTCCCCGACGATCCGGCGTACGACGTCGGGCTCGGACCGCGCGCCGGTGCCGGAGAGGTGGGGCAAGCCGCTGGAGCGCGGAGAACGCGCCGCCTCCGAGGTCGAGGACGAAGAACTGCGACTCCACCGGGGTCGTGGTCAAGGTCAGGCCCGTCACCAACGTCCGCAGCAGCGTGCTCTTCCCGCTGCGCGGACCGCCGACGACGGCGACGTGGCCGCCGGCACCGGAGAGGTCGACGGTGAGGGTGTCGCGCCGCTGCTCGCGTGGCCGGTCGACCGTGCCGACCGGCACGGCCAGTCCGCCGAGCGCCCGCCAGTGCTTCGAGACAAGCCCGAGCGCGGGGTCGGGAGCCAGGTCGGGCATCAGCGCGTCGAGGGTGTCGGGCACGTCCAGTGGCGGGACCCAGACCTGGTGCGCCTTCGGGCCGCCGCCCTCCATCCGTCGTACCGCGGCCGTCAGCAGGGACTCCTCTCCGGCCGACGGAGCCGCGTGTGGCTCGGGCCGGCCGGTCGGCTGCGGTCGGGACGGTTCCGGCACCAGCACCTCGGCGGTCGTCCAGGGCAGGATCCCGGGTACGACGTTGCACTCCTCATGGACGGCGTCCGGCACGCCCGCGGCCGGCCCGGAGACGTACGCCGCCGTGAACCGCACCATCGTCGACGGGTCCGTCCTGAGGAACCCCAGGCCAGGCTCCGGCGGCAGCTCGTAGGCATCCGGTACGCCGAGCACCGTCCGCGACTCCTGCGCGGAGAAGGTGCGCAGCCCGATCCGGAAGGACAGGTGCGACTCGAGGCCCCGCAGCCGCCCCTCATCCAGCCGCTGCGACGCCAGCAGCAGGTGCAGCCCGAGCGACCGGCCGAGCCTGCCGATCGCGACGAACAGGTCGAGGAACTCGGGTCTGGCCGTCAGCAGCTCGGAGAACTCGTCGACCACGATGAGCAGCGACGGCAAGGCGGCGAGGTCCGCGCCGGCGGCGCGCGCCCGTTCGTAGTCGCGCACCGATGCGTGGTTCCCGGCTGCGCGCAGGACTTCCTGGCGACGCACCAGCTCGCCGGACAGCGCGTCCTGCATGCGGTCGACCAGGGTGAGCTCGTCGGCGAGGTTCGTGATCAGGGCCGAGACATGAGGCATGGCCGACATCCCGGCGAAGGTCGCGCCGCCCTTGAAGTCGACCAGCACCAGGTTCAGCTCCTCGGGCGAGTGGGTCAGCGCCAGGCCGAGCACGAGGGTGCGGAGGAGCTCCGACTTGCCCGAGCCGGTCGCACCGATCACGAGGCCGTGCGGCCCCATCCCCTGCTGAGCGGCCTCTTTGAGGTCGAGGTGGACCGGCTCGGCGCCGTCGGCCACCCCGATCGGCACCCGCAGCCGGTGCCGCGCGGGCCGGGAGCGCCAGCCGGTGGCCGGGTCGTACCGGCGTACGTCGGGGAGCCCCCACAGGCCCATGGCGTCGATGGTCCCGCCGGCTCTCGTCGGCTCGATCTCCCCGCCGGCGACGTCGGCCAGTGGCGCGAGCCGCCGGGCCAGAGCCTCGGCGGTGGCCAGGTCGCACTGGTCGGCCACCGCACGGACCTGCGGCTCGTGCGAGCCCTGCACGCACATCGACACGTGGGCATCCGCGCGTCCTGCCCGGTCGTCGAGAAGCAGCCGCAGGCGCGTGTGGTCGTCGTCCTCCCCCCATCGGTCGGGCAGCGCGAGCACGGTGACGCCGTCATGCCCGTCGCGCCGCGGGAGGCGGCGCGGGGGCAGCGTGCCGCCGTCGACCACCAGCAGGACGTGGGTGTCGGCAGGCAGGAGCGATGCGAGCTCGGAGAAGTCGGTCGCGACCATCCGGCGCGGGCCGACAGCATCCGACCGGCGCGGCGAGCGCGCGTGGGGCAGCCACTTCACCCAGTCCCACTCGGCCAGCGTGTCCTCCGAGGCGAGCACCGCGATGGCGAGGAGCCCGGGGGACTGGAACGCCGCGGCCGAGCACACCATCGCCCGCGCCAGTGAGCGCGCCTCCTCGGCCGTTCCGCAGATCTCGATCCGGTCGAACGCCCGCAGGTCAACGGTGGCCGGAAGGGTCGGCTGGACGCGTTGTACGGCGAGCAGCCGGCGCAGGGCGGCCGCTGCTGCCGGGTCGACCCCGTCGGCCGCGAAGTCGGGAGCCACGAGATCGAGCGAGAGCGGCCGGCTGCACACGCCGTACCGCACCTGCAGGAACTCGCTGTCGGTGACGGTGTGCTCCCACACCCGCGTCCGTTCCGCGGCCAGCGACGGGAGTGACGCCGGGTCGGGGTGCCGCCAGACCATCGCGACACGCTGCTCGGCGGCCGCGTCACGCGCCTTCGTGCGGACCGTGCCCGAGGTGGCGGAGGTACGCCGTGCGCGCAGCGTTCGCCCTCCTCAGCCGTGTCGTGCGTTGTCGGTCGAGCTGAACGAGGACGAAGGCAACCGTCGCGACGAGGAACATCCCGGCCGCCATCAGGCTGCGCTGCTGACCTGCCGACGTCGGGCTCCCCATGGTCGCCATCACGGCGACCGAACCCAGGCTGCCCAGCATCGGGATGGCACTGGTCAGGACGCCGCTCGAGCTCTCGTCGTCCTCGATCTCCGGAGGAGCCTGCAGCACGATCTCGCCGGTCGGCGGTTCGGGCGCCGTCGGTCGACGGCCGCCCGCGGTGCTGGCCATCACGCCTCCCGGAACGCTCGTGTGGCTGACGATGCGCTGAGGCTAGGGGCGTCGCCCGCTGTGGATCTGCCGGTCGGGACCGCCCTGTGGAGAGGGTGGGCGCGGCTCTCCACCGCCGCCCGAGACCGAGGTTTGGCCGTGGGTCTGCCGGGTAGGTCCGGTGGTCACAGGTCGATCGCCCGGACGGCGCGAGACCAGAGCCGACAAGGAGACGAGCACATGACCTCGACGAACGAGATGGGCCAGGGCCGGGCGACGCTGTCGCTCGCCGCCGGGAGGGTGGCCGAGGCCCGACACGACTTCGACCGCCTCAACCGTGAGCTGGTCCAGCACCTGGAAGCCGCCCGGGCGACGTGGTCGGGCCAGGGCGGTACGGCGTTCACCACGCTCGGCCACGCATGGGCCGAGAAGCAGGGCATGATCACCGGCGCGCTCGACGGGTTCGAGGCGGCGTTGCGCTCGACCGAGGCCGACAACACCACCACCGACGAGGCGCAGTCGGGCGCGTTCACCCGTAACCTGCAGCGCCTCGGCTGAGCCGGACAGGAGGCGGACATGGAGCTCGACGGACTCAGGGTCAACCACCCGGGCCTCGACCAGGTGGCCGACGACCTGATCGGGGTCGTCAACAGGATCGACGCCCGGATGCACCACCTCGACGAGGAGCTGGCGCCCCTGCGGTCGCAGTGGGTCGGGGAGGCCCAACAGGCCTACACGGTCGCGAAGGCGCGGTGGGACGGCGCGATCCACGAGATGCGCGACCTGCTCCGCGTCACCTCGCAACAGGTCACGCAGGCGAACGCCGACTATCGCGCCGCCGATGCCCGCGGCGCCCGTTCCTTCGGTGGCTGAGCGTTCGCCCGTCGACGCCCCGCCGCGCCATCGCGCGTACCTGCCGCCAGGTGGCTCCGGACTCGTGCGGGTCGGCGTGACCTCGACGACCCGCCGGGTCGACCTCGTCCTGCCGGGCGTGGTCCCGGTCGCCGACCTGGTGCCCGAGCTCGCCCGCAGGGTCGGGCTGCTCGACGCCGGCACCGCCCACGCCGGCTACCACCTGCTCACCCGGGACGGCAGTGCCCTCGTCGCGGACGCGGGTCTGCTGGTCCAGGGGGTCGAGGACGGTGACGTGATCACCGTGACCACCGGCCCGGGGAGCGACCCGGCGCCACGGGTGTACGACGACGTGGTGGAGGCGATGGCCGACGTCGCCGAGAGCGACCTGCAGCCGTGGGACGCAGAGGCCGGTCGTCGTACCGCGCTGTGCGCGGCCGTCCTGGCTCTGCTCGTGGGATCCGTCGGCCTCGTGCTCCAACACGGCTCCGACGGAGCAGCAGTCGTCGCGACGGTGGTCGCTGTCGTCCTGGTGCTCGGCGCGGTCGCCCTCTCGCGGGTCCAGGGCGAGACGGATACCGCCGTGGCACTTGCCTCCACGGGCTGCGCGTACGCCGCGGTGGCCGGGCTGTCGTTCGGCTGGGGCTCGCCCTCCTTCGGTACGCCGGTCGCAGCGGCCGGCGGCGGAGCCCTGGCCGCCGGGCTCGTCGCCGCGCTGGGCCTGGTCGAAAGGCGCGTCCTCCTGCTACCCCCGGTCGTGACCGGCGCCGTCCTCCTCACGGCCGGCCTGGTGACCCAGGCGTGGTCCGTCGACCCCGCGGTCGTCCTCACGGCCGCGCTCTGGCTCGCGGTCGTCACCGGCAGCGCTCTTCCCGTGGCTCGCGCTGAGCCTGACCGGCGTGACGAGCGGCCCACTCGTCAGCATCGCCGATCTCTCCGCCGACCCCGCCGAGGTCGACCTCGGCCGCCTCGGCGGCGACGCCCGCGCCGGGCACGAGATCCTGGTCGCGCTGTGCGCGACGGTGGGGATGCTGCTGGTGCTCCTCACGCCGTGGGCGGTCTCCCTCGGCGCGGCCGGCACGCTCGTCGCCGTCCTCGCCTGTGTGGTCGTGATGCTGCGCACCCGCCAGCACCTCAGCGGTGCGGAGGTCCACGTCGGCCTCGTCTCCGGCGTCCTCGGCCTGACCTCCACGGCCCTGTCGGTGCTGTGGCTCCATCCACCGTGGCGGCCGAGCGCGACTGCCGCGCTCGCCGTGACCGGCGTCCTGCTCGCGGCCCTGACCAGACTGCCCGGCTCGTCCGTGTGGCGACGCCGACTCGGTGACGCCGTCGAGACCGTCGCCCTCCTCGCGCTGCTGCCGGCCCTCGTCGTCGCCGCGGGTGTCCTCGGCTCCCTCGCCGGCTGAGGCGGCCTGTGGGCACGCAGCGCGACCTCGTGGAGGCACAGTCCTTCAACCGTCGACGGTTGGTCACGGCGTTCCTGTCCGGGGCGCCGGGCGGTCGCGCCCTCGAGCCCGCCCGGGTGGGCCGCACCCTCGTCGGCGGCCTCGTACTCGCTGCCCTGCTGACGGCCGGTGCGGCGGTGAGCGGAGTCCTCGCGAGCCAGCGCCCCGCCGAGGAAGACCACCGTGGCCACTCCTCGCCCACCGCTCGTCCGGTCCAGCCCGCGACGGCCCCGCAGGCGCCGCAGGGTGGGGGCTCGCCTTCCCAGTGACCCTCAGTATGGTTAGGCTCACCTAACTCCGCACGAAGGGTCACGATGAAGCGCACGCCCGTCCTGCTCGCCCTCGCTCTCGTCGGCACCTTGGCCCTGGCCGGCTGCGGCAACGACGAGCCCAAGCTCGTCATCTACAACGCTCAGCACGAGCAGCTTCTCGACGCCCTGGCGCCGAAGTTCACCAAGGAGACCGGCATCGAGGTCGAGCTGCGCAACGGCTCCGACCTCGAGATGTCCAACCAGCTGGTCCAGGAGGGCAGCAAGTCGCCGGCCGACGTCTTCCTCACCGAGAACTCACCGGCCATGTCGCAGGTCGCCGCGGCCGGGCTGTTCGCGAAGCTGCCGGCCAGCGTCGTGGCACCCATCCCCGCGCAGTACCGCCCGACGTCCGACGACTGGACCGGCTTCGTCGCCCGGTCGACGGTGCTGGTCTACAACAAGGCGGCGATCGACCCCTCCGAGCTCCCGTCGTCGCTGATGGACCTCGCCGACCCGACGTGGCAGGGCAAGATCTGCTTCTCGCCGACCGGAGCCGACTTCCAGGCGATCGTGGCGGCGATGATCGACCTCAAGGGCGAGGACGCCACGCAGGCGTGGCTCGAGGGCATCAAGGCCAACGGCACGACGTACGACGGCAACAACGTGGTGCTCGAGGAGGTCAACTCCGGGGAGTGCGAGGTCGGCGTGATCTACCACTACTACTGGTACCGCGACCAGGCGGAGTCGGGCGACAACTGCGACGACAGCGCGCTCTACTTCTTCGGTGACAAGGACCCCGGTGCCTTCGTCAGCGTCTCCGGCGCCGGTGTGCTCGCCTCGAGCGACATGAAGCCCGAGGCCGAGAAGTTCGTCTCGTTCCTGACCCACGAGGAGGGGCAGCAGGCGCTGGCCGACAGCTATGCGCTGGAGTACCCGCTGAACCCCGCGGTCACCCTCGGTCCGCCGGTGAAGCCGTTCGACCAGCTCGACCCGCCGAAGGTCAACGTCTCGGACCTGGACTCGCAGAAGGTCGTCGACCTGTTGACCCAGGTCGGCTTCCTCTGAGCAGCCTCACCGCTCCGGCACCCCGCCGTACGACGCCCCGCCGTGGCGGCGCCGGCGGGGCGCCGCTCCCACTCCTCGTGGCCGGACTCGTGGTCGCCGCCGTCTCGCTCGTGCCGCTGGGCTACGTCGTGTGGACCACGGCCGAGCTCGGGTTCTCCGAGGCGATCCACTTCCTGTGGCGGCCGCGCATCGGCGAGCTGCTGTGGAACACCACGCGGCTCCTGGTCGCGGGCGTCGTCGCCGCGGTGGTGCTGGGAGTCACCGGGGCCTGGCTCGTCGAGCGCACGGACCTGCCCGGACGCGGCTGGTGGCACGGACTGCTGTGTGCGCCGCTCGCGGTCCCGTCGTTCGTCAACGGCTACGGCTGGGTCTCGACCACGCACGCCGTCCAGAGCTATGCCGGCGCGGTGCTCGTGGTGACGCTCTCCTACTACCCGCTCGTCTATCTCCCCACCGTGGCTGCGCTGCGGCGCCTCGACCCCGGTGTCGAAGAGGTCGCGGCCTCGCTCGGCCGAGGCCCCTGGCAGGTCTTCTGGCGGGTGACGCTGCCCGCGATCGGCCCGGCGGTGCTGGGCGGCGCGCTCCTCGTCGGGCTCCATCTGCTGGCGGAGTACGGCGCCCTGCAGCTGCTCAACTACCCCACGCTGACCACCGCGATCCTCCAGCAGTACGCCACCGTCTTCAACGGCCCGGCGGCCACCCTGCTGGCCGGCGTGCTCGTGACCTTCTGCCTCGGGCTGCTGCTGCTCGAGTCGCTCCTCCGGGGGAACCGACGTCGGGCCCGGATCGGCGCGGGAGTCAGCCGGCCGCCCGAGCGGGTGCGGCTGGGCCGGCGACGCTGGCCGGTGCTCGCCGGGCTGACCGCGCTCGCGGTGCTCGCCCTCGGGGTCCCGCTGGCCAGCCTGCTGCGCTGGCTGGTCCGTGGATCGTCGACCGGGCTCGACCTCGACGCCCTGGCCGGCGCGGCCGCCACCACCGTGGGACTCGCCGTGGCAGGCGGGCGTGCTCACCACGATCGCCGCGGTTCCCGTGGTGTGGCTGGCCGTGCGTCACCGCGGCCCGGTCACGACGCTGGTCGAGCGCAGCACCTACCTGACCAGCGCGATGCCCGGGATCGTGGTGGCGCTGGCCCTGGTGACGATCTCGATCCGGTCGGTGCCCGCGCTCTACCAGACCGTCGGCCTGCTCGTCCTCGGCTACGCGATCCTCTTCCTGCCCCGGGCCGTCGTCAGCGTCCGGGCCACGCTCGAGCTGGTGCCGCCGGTCCTCGAGGACGTCGCCCGCACCCTCGGCTGCACCGGGCCGGCCGCTGCCGCGCGCGTCACCCTGCCGCTGCTCATGCCCGGCCTCGCCGCCTCGGTGGCACTCGTCGCGCTCGCCGTCTCCACCGAGCTCACCGCCACGCTGCTCCTGTCCCCGCTGGGCACCTCGACGCTCGCCACCGAGCTTCTGGTCCAACGCGTCCTCGGTCGCCTACGGCGCGGCCGCGCCGTACGCCCTGGCCCTGGTGGTGCTCTCCGTGCCGTCCACCTGGCTGCTCAGCCGGCTCGCGAAGGGGCGTGAGGCGTGACCGCGCTGGAGATCCGCGGGCTGGGAGCGGCGTACGGCTCCCAGCGGGTGCTGCGCGACCTCGACCTGGTCGTCGACGACGGGGTCACCGCGATCCTCGGGCCGTCCGGCTGCGGCAAGACGACCCTGCTGCGCGTGGTCGCCGGCTTCGTGACCCCGACGGCCGGCAGCGTCGCGGTGGCGGGGACGACCGTCGTCGGGCAGGGCCGGACGGTGCCGCCCCGGCTGCGGGCCCTGGGTTACGTGCCGCAGGAGGGTGCGCTCTTCCCGCACCTGAGTGTCGCGGCCAACATCGCCTTCGGGCTGCCCCGGGCCCAGCGTCGCGGCGCGGCCACCGGAGCACGGGTCGCCGAGGTGCTCGACCTGGTGGAGCTGCCCGAGGTCGCTGGGCGAGCGTCAGCCGCACGAGCTGTCGGGCGGTCAGCAGCAGCGGGTGGCCCTGGCCCGCGCCCTGGCCCCCGGGCCGGCGCTGGTGCTGCTCGACGAGCCGTTCTCGTCGCTGGACGCCGGGCTGCGGGAGGAGACCGGTCGGGCGGTGGTCCGTGCGCTCCGCGCGACGGGGGCGACCGCGGTGCTCGTCACCCACGACCAGGGCGAGGCGCTCTCGCTGGCCGACCAGGTCGCGGTGATGCGTGGCGGGTCGCTTCCTCCAGGTCGACTCCCCGACGGCGGTCTACCTCTCGCCCGCCGATGCCGACGTCGCGTCCTTCATCGGCCACGCGTCGCTGCTCACGGGCTGGGTGAGCCGCGACGGCACGGTGCGAGTGCTCGCTCGGCGTGCTGCCCGTGCGCGGACCCTGCGAGCCCGGCCTGGTCCTGGTCGCCGTCCGTGGGGAGCAGGTGCAGGTGCTGCCCGAGGACGCCGAGGGCATCCTCGCCGAGGTCGCCGATGTCAGCTTCTTCGGCCACGACGCCACGATCCGCGTCGTGCTCGAGTCCGAGGACCGGGTGGCCGCGCGTACGCCGTCGGGGATCGTGCCCCGTCCCGGGACCGCCGTACGGCTCCAGGTCGTCGGCGACGGTCGTGGTCTTCGCGGAGGAGCAACGATGACCGCCGTCCCGATCTCGGTACGCCGTCCCGGCCTCGTCGACGACCTGCTCGGTGGAGCCCCGGGGGCCGTGGCGCTGGTCGACGGCACCCGTCGCGTCACCTACGGCGTGCTCGCGGCCGCGGTCGCAGCCGAAGCCGAGCGCCTCGGCACCGACCGACGCGTGGTGCTGCTGAGCATGCGCCCCGACCTCGACTCGGTGATCCGGCTCCTCGGGGCGTTCGCGGCCGGGTGCCCGGTGGTGCTGCTCGGACCCGACGAGGAGTCCCGGCACGGCGAGATCGCCGCGACGTACGCCGGCGCCGACCGACCTGCACCCCGACCTGGCGCTGCTGCTGTCCACCTCGGGCTCGACCGGGTCGCCCAAGCTGGTCCGGCTCTCGCGCGCCAACGTCGTCGCCAACGCGGCGAGCATCGCGACGTACCTCGACCTGACGCCGCAGGACCGGGCGATCACCTCGCTCCCGCTGCACTACTGCTACGGGCTCTCGGTCCTGACCAGCCACCTGCTCAGTGGCGCCGGCGTCGTGCTCACCGACCTGTCGGTCGCCGACGCCTGCTTCTGGGACCTGGCCCGCGCGGAGCGGGTGACCGAGCTTCGCCGGGTGTCCCCTACACCTTCGACCTGCTCGAGAGCAGCGGCTTCGCCGAGCGCCATCTGCCGGACCTCCGGTACGTCACCCAGGCAGGCGGCCGGATGGACCCCGACCGGGTGCGGCGGGTGCGCCGCGCTCGGTGCCGCCCGCGGGTGGGACCTCTTCGTGATGTACGGCCAGACCGAGGCCACGGCCCGGATGGCCTACCTGCCGCCCGATCTCGCTGCCTCGCGGCCGGAGGCGGTCGGGATCCCGGTGCCCGGCGGTGACTTCCGGCTGGCCCCGGTCGAGGGCGTCGCACTCCAGGACGGCGTCGGCGAGCTCGTGTACGCCGGTCCCAACGTGATGATGGGCTACGCCGAGCGCGCCGACGACCTGGCCCGCGGTCCCGAGCTGACCGAGCTGCACACCGGCGACCTGGCGTGCCAGGCCGACGACGGGCTCTGGGAGGTCCGCGGCCGGCTGGACCGGCACGCCAAGGTCTTCGGGCTCCGCCTCGACCTGGGTCGGCTGGAGGCGGCCGTGCCGGTCGCGGCGTCCCTCGTCGCCCTCGACGACACGGTGCACGCCTTCGTCACCCGAGCGCGCTGCCGGGGTGCGGTCCGCGAGGCAGTCGTCGCCGCTTCCGGTCTGCCCCCGGGTGCCGTGCACGTGCACGAGGTGGCCGCGATGCCGACCACCGACCGCGGCAAGACCGACCATGCGGCCCTGAGGCGACAGGCGCAGGCGGCCCTCGACCTCGCCGCCGAGCCGGACGTCGGCGCGGGCGGCTCCGGTGCGACGCCGGCCGCTCTGCGCGACCTCTACGCCGCGGTCCTCGGCCGCCCGCACGCGACCGAGCACGACTCCTTCGTCGACCTCGGCGGTGACTCACTCTCGTTCGTCGAGGTCTCCACCCAGCTCGGCCGCCGGCTCGGCCACCTGCCCTCCGGCTGGCAGCACCTCGGCCCGGCCGCCCTGGCCGCCACGGCCCGCCCGGGTCGCAGGCGTTGGACCTCGGTCGAGCCGTCGGCCCTGCTTCGCGCCCTCGCGATCACGATGATCGTGGTCTCGCACGTCGACCTGTACGTGCTGATGGGGGGCGCCCACGTCCTGCTCGGCGTCGCGGGGTTCAACCTCGCGCGCTTCAGCCTCACCGTGCCGGGTCGCGTCGCGCGGGCGCGGCGCATCCTGCTGGCCACCGCGAGCGTCGCGGTCCCCGCGTCCCTGTGGATCCTCGCGGTGGGTCGCATCAACGGCGGGTACGACGTACCGACCGCGCTCTACCTCAACCAAGTGCTCGGGAGCCCGCAGTGGTCGGCGGACTGGCAGTTCTGGTTCCTCGAGGTGATCGTCTGGACCAACGTCGCACTCGCCGGCGTGCTCCTGGTGCCGGCCGTGGACCGGATCCAGCGTCGCCGGCCCTTCGGCACCGCGGTCGTCGCCGCTCTCGCAGCGCTCGCTCTCCGCTACGCCCTCACCGGCACGACCGCCGACGGTCTGCAGAAGTACGGCGTGCCCTTCGTGCTCTGGTGCGTCGCGGTGGGGTGGGCGGCGGCCGAGGTCCGCACCCCGGCCCACCGGGTCCTGGTGGCCGCCCTCGCGGTGGCGGGCGTCGCCGGCTTCTTCCCCGGTGACGTGCAACGCCAGGTGGTCGTGGTGGCCGGCCTGCTCGTCCTGCTGGTGCCGTGGGCCGTGCCTCTGCCCCGCGTGCTGGCCACCGGCGTGCAGCACGTCGCGACGGCGTCGTTCTGGATCTACCTGACGCACTGGCAGTGCTACCCGGCGA
Organism: uncultured Actinomycetota bacterium; assembly: GCA_963761515.1. Classification (GTDB taxonomy): domain Bacteria; phylum Actinomycetota; class Actinomycetes; order Propionibacteriales; family Nocardioidaceae; genus Nocardioides. The sequence goes on along the minus strand of CAVXHO010000025.1, from coordinate 36,988 downwards.
TCGAGGCGTCCGGGCATCGCCTCCTGGCAGCCGTCGTCTCGATCGGGGTCGGGCTCGTCGCCTACCGAGTGTGGTCCGCGGCGACCGCGGGCGCGGCCGCCGGTTGGCATGCCCTCGGGGCTCGCGATGTCGGACCTCAGCCGGTGCCGGCCACCGTCGCCTTCGCCGTCGCCGCGGCATGCCGTCGGGTCGCGACGAGCCGGACCACATAGGTCGTGCTCCGGGTTCGACGTACCACCGGGAAGCCGACCGTGCCGTCGTCGCCGAGCGGTGCGTGCCGGACCTTGACGAGCCGTCCGCCGACACGCCGCAGAAGCACGACCCGGTCGCCGGTGTGGCCGCCGAGCGCGGTTGCGACGACGTCGGCGTCGGCACCGTCCGGGCGCGTGGTGGCACTCAGGCCGGGGACCATGACGAGTCGCACCGGCGTGCTGTGGACCCCGTTGCCGACCCGTAGCCGGTAGCGGACGGTACGCCGGGCGGCCGGGGTGGCGAGGGCGACGGCGCCGTCGGAGTCGGTCGTCGCCGACCCGACCCCCAGCCAGCGCTTGGGTCCACGCACCTGCAGCCGGACCCTTCGCCCGGGCAGGGCCGAACCGTCTGCGGCGCGCACCACCCCCGAGACGGTCAGCGAGCCACCGACCGGGACCCGAAGGCTCGGCACGGCGAGGCCGACCGAGGCCGCGGCCGGAGGGACGACCGGCACGCTGGCCCGGGCCGCCGTGTGGGCGCGTGTCGACAGCAGTCGGACGGCGAAGACGCCGCGACGCGCCGGCGTGGCGATGGCGAAGCTCACCGACCCACTCGCATCGAGGACCCCGCGTCGTACCACCGAGACGTGGTGGTCGGCCCGGCGCAGCAGCTGCACGTGATCCCCGGGACGGCCTCCCTGCGTGGTCCCCGTGACGACCGTGGTCGCACCACCGACGTCGGCCGTCGCCGAGACGGTCGGCACCACCCGGACCAGCCAGTGGGTGCTGCGGACGTGGTGGTCGGTGTGCCAGCGGAAACGGGCCGAGCGCGTCAGTGGGGGTGTCACGGCGGTGGCGGTGCCGGCCGCATCGGTGGTGGTCTCCGCGACGCGGCGCCACTGGCGCGGTCCGCGGACCTGGAGCACGACCGGGTGGTCGGCCAGCACGGTGCCGTCGGTGGCGGTCAGGATGCTCGACAGGGTGACCGTCTCCCCGACGCCGACGCGGTGGGACGGACCCGCCGCTGCCAGGCCGCCCGGCGTACCCGCGGTCGCGGTGGGCGGAGCGGTGGTGGACGAGGGGTCCTCGCTCGGTCGGGAGGTTGCACCGGGCCGGCCCGGCGTCGAGGTCTCGGCGTGGGGCACGCCGCTCCCGCTCGCGGGCGTCGAGGTGGGCGTCGAGGTGGGCGTCGACGTGGGCGACGAGGTCGGCGCCGTCGTACCGGCCGACGGGTCCGCGGTGGCGGTCGAGCCGGACGCGAGCGGGGCGAGGACCTGCCCGGGCTTCGCCGGACCGGCATCGGTGCCGGTCGTCACGCGGTCGGGTGCCGGCGCACCGATCACGCTGTGCGCGATCTGCTGCACCGGGTCGGGGAGGTGTCCGGTGTACGCAGCGGCCACGCCGCTGGTGAGGGCGACGGTCACCACGACCGCCGTGCCTCCCGCCCCGAGCCGGCCGGCCGCCCGCCGTGGGAGCGAGCGGACCTTCGGGGTCGCGCCCCGCGCCTCGCGGAACGCCGCGACGTACTGCTCCTGATCGGCCAGCTCCGCGGCGGTGCCGGGAGCGCGCAGGGCACGGACCAGGTCGTCGTCGGCCCAGCGGGCCAGGTCGTCGTCGTGCTCGCTCATCTCACACCACCTCTCTAGCCGAGCGGACCCGTGGGTCGCGGGACAGGGACTTCAGGGCGCGGTGCACGGCGACGCGCACCGCCCCGGGTTTCTTGCCGACCAGGTCGGCCACCGCCGCGACGTCGAGACCGGCCACCACGCGGAGCATCACCATCTCGGCCTGGTCGGGCGGCAGCGTGGCCACGAGCCGCAGGGCCGCCGCCGTTGCCTCGCGCTCGGCCGCGTCCTGCTCCGCGCTGGGCGTGGTGTGCTCGGCGCGGTCCGCGTGCGGCTCGGCGACCGGTACGACGGGCCGCGTCGCCCGGGCCCGGCCCTGGTCGACCGCCCGGTGCCGGGCCACGGTGAACAGCCAGGCCCGGAAGGACTGGGCATCGCCGCGGAACCCGTCGAGGTCGCGCACCACCTGGAGCCAGGTCTCGGCGGCGATGTCCTCCGGTGCGTCGTTGCCGCGCACGGTCAGGTAACGCAGCAGCGGCGGATGCAGGGTCCGCCACAGGACGGCGAAGCCGGCCTCGTCGCCGCTGCGGGCGAGGTCGAGGGCCTGGTCGAGAGCCCGGTCGAGATCAGGTGCGTTCGTGCCGTGGGCCGGTCCCGCGGTCCGGGCAGGCTGCCGCCCGCCGGCCTGGTCTCCTGAGGAGTCGGGCCGACGGGCAGCGTCAGGGGGATGCGAGGCGTCCAGCGCCGTTCCCTTCGGGTGTGCGGTGCCGGGATCAGGAGACGACGGTCCCGCTGCTGCTCGACGCGAACCGCGGGCCACCCGCATAGGCGAGACGGTAACCGGTGCCGGGCACCTGCGGCTCACGGAACCGCGCAAGTCCGAAGCGGTTGGTCCGGTCGGTGCCGGCCTCGGTCCATGCGGCTGACCCGGGCGCCTGCTCGAGCAGCGCCACCGTGCGGTGGGCGAGCGCGTGGCCGCCGCCCTTGAGGACGCCGCTGACCGTGAAGTCGGTGCCGGTCTGCTTGCCGCGGATCGACAGCGACGTCGGGGTACGGACCCAGACCCGGGTGCGGTCGCTGAGGGCTCCCGGCAGGTCCGTCGCACGCAGCAGGCGCAGGCGGTAGACGGTGGAGCGTCGCGGTGTGTCGGTGAAGCTCACGGTGCCGTCGTCGGCCGTCGTCGAGGTGCCGACGAGGTGGGTGTGCTTCGACCCGACGGGGCGCGCGAGCAGCTTCACGGTGCCACCCGCGACGGGTGCGCCGTCGTCGCTCACGGTGCCGGAGACGGTGGTGGTGTCGCCCCGGTCGATCCGCTGCGGCGCAGCCGCGATGGTCAGGGCCGGGCGTGCGACGACGCGGACGATGCCGCTCCTCGCAGGCTGCAGCAGCGGCGTACCGAGGAAGACGAGGCGGTACGCCGTCCGGGTTGTGGGCTCGACCTGGAACGCGACCGCGCCATGACGACGGGTCCGGTGCACGCCCTCGAACGTCCAGGCGCCGGTGTCACTCGTGCGCGACACCAGGATCACCGGCCGGTGCCGGAGCGGGACCCGACCGGCGCGGAGCCTGCCGCGCACGACGTCCGCACCGTCGAGCCGCGCCACGTGGTGCACCGCGCGGATCGAGAGCGAGGTGTTGATCCGCATGGGGGGGTGCTGCGGCGTACGGACGCGGACCCGTACGACGCCGCTGTGGCTCGGGCGGGCGTCGGTGTCTCCGGCGTAGTGCCAGCGGTACCGGGTGGTCACGTCGGGCGTCACGGCCTCGCGGAGTCCACCGCGGTCGGCGGCGACGGCGTCGCCGACGGGAGTGAACGTGTCGGTGCCCATCGGCCGTGCCTCGAGCGTGACGGTGCGTCCGGCGGGCGTACCGGGGCCGGCGACGAGCAAGGCGCCGGTGATCGTGTCGGTGCCGCCCGGGCGGACCGCCCCGTGCAGAGCGCGGATGGTGAGGGACGTGGCGGCCGGGCCGGTGTCGGCGGACGCGGACGCCGCTGGGACGGCGGCAGCGCCGGCCACAGCCGTCGCCAGCACGGCAGCGCCGGCCGCCGTACGTCGCAGGGCAGTCATGCTCATGCGGGTTCCTCCTCGCTGGGCGCCCCGGAACGGGCGCGTGTCACCCCAGACAGCGGGCAACCGCCCGATCGCGTTACACGAGCCGAGGCAGGAGGTCCCCGGTACCCGTCGGAGGCCCCTCAGGTGAAGACGATGGTGTGGTTCTCGTGCCGCACGACACGGTCCTCGCTGTGCCAGGCCACGGCCCGGGAGAGCACGGCGCGCTCGACATCGGCGCCGCGGCGCTGGAGGTCGGCGGCGGTGTCCTGGTGGCTGACGCGGATCACGTCCTGCTCGATGATCGGGCCTTCGTCGAGGTCCTCGGTGACGTAGTGCGCGGTGGCGCCGATCAGCTTCACGCCCCGCTCCTTGGCCTTCGCATACGGGCCGGACCCGATGAAGGCCGGCAGGAAGGAGTGGTGGATGTTGATGATCGGGACGCCGAGCTCGCCGATCAGGCCGCCGGAGAGGATCTGCATGTAGCGGGCCAGCACCACGAAGTCGACGTTCCCCTTCAGCAGACGGAGGATCTCCGCCTCGGCGGCCGACTTGTCGGGTCCGGACGAGGGGACGAAGAAGTAGGGGACGCCGAACCCGCGGACCTCCTCGGCCATGTCCGGATGGTTCGAGATCACCATCGCGATGTCGATGTGCAGCTCCCCGCGGCGGTGCCGCCACAGCAGGTCGACCAGGCAGTGGTCGGACTTCGAGGCCAGGATCCCGACCCGCTTGGGCACCGCCAGGTCGCGCAGGGTGACGGTCAGCTCGAACCCGTCGTCGAGTGCCGCCTCGAGATCCGTCTGGAGACGGGGGAGGGCTTCGCTGACGCCGTCGAGGGTGAAGACGGTCCGCTGGAAGAACGCTCCACCACTGGCGTCCTCGGAGTACTGGTCGAGCGACACGATGTTGGCCCGGTGGGCGCTCAGCACCGCGCTGACCGTGGCCACGATGCCGGTGCGGTCCTTCCCGGCCACGATCAAGGAGGCGAGGCCGCCGGGATGCATCGGTTGGTTCATCGTGTGGTCTCCCGCCCACGAGCACTCGATCTCACGAGGTGCGTGTCTCTGCCCGAGTCCCTGCCGCGCAAAGTCTCACAGACGAGCGCGCCCGTACGACGGGTGGGCCCGCGGCTGTGACCAGGCGTCGGAGATGAGTCAGCCGAAGTCCATCCCGTCCAACGTGGACGACGGCCTCTGGTCGGGCAGCCGCAGCATGCGCACGGAGACGCCGATGCCGATCAGGCCCGCGAGGAGCGGCACCAGCAGGGCGATCTGCAGCGAGAGGTTGCGCGCGTCGTTGTTGATGGCCAGGACCTCTGCCTCCACCGCAGGAGGCTCGCTGGTGATCTGCTGGTCGAGCTGGGTGTTGCTCATGACCTCGGCATCGTCCTCGAGCGCGGCGGCGATCTGCTGCTGCTGGGCTGCCGGGATGACCTCACTGTTCTCGGTCATCTGGGTGAAGCTGACCGACAGCGCTGCGAGCATCAGGCCACCCGCCATCGCCAGGCCGAAGGACAGCCCGAACGAGCCGGAGGCGGAGTTCACGCCGGCGGCCTCGCTGACGCGCTCTTCCGCCACGGGCGCGAGGGTGTAGTTGTTGAGCTGGGACACCAACAGGCCCAGTCCGCAGCCGGCGATCGCGAGCGGGATCACGAAGTACCAGCCGGTGTCCGCTCGGGGGACCAAGGGGATGATGAGCCCGATCCCGATGCTCACCAGCACGAAGCCGGCGCGGATGATCGAGGCCGGACGCCGGTCGCCGGCCCTCTTGCCGGCCACGAGTGCGGTCGCGAACATGGTCAACGACAAGGGAGCCAGCGACAGCCCCGCCTCGAGAGCGTCGTACTCCAGCGTCATCTGGAAGAACAGCGGCAGGGCGATCATGGCCCCTCCCAATGCGACCTGCTGCATCATCTGGCCCGAGACCCCGGCGGTGAAGTTCGGATGCCGGAACAGGTCCGGGTCGAGCAGGGTCACCCGGCCGTCGCGCTTGCCCTTGATCAGCCATCGAGCCAAGAGGGCCAGGGCCACGACGCCGACGGCCAGGAGCAGCCCGACGAGCTCGCCGCCCTCCTGCCAGACCAGGATCCCCAGGACCACGCCGCCCATCCCGATGACGGACAGGACCGCACCGACCACGTCGACCTGCCGGGAGCCGGTGTACGGGACGTCGCGGACCAACCCGATCTGGCTGAGGACGACCGCGATGATCACGACCTCCATCGCGAACCCGACCCGCCACGACAGGTACGTCGTGACGAACCCGCCGAGCAGAGGACCGATCGCGGCCGCGACCGCGGCTGCGGCGCCGACCAGGGCGTACGCCTGCTTCTGGGCCGCCCCCGCGAAGTTGCCATGGATCAGCGACTGCATGGCGGGCAGCAGGAGCGAGGCGCCGAGCCCGCCGATGATCGCCCAGAAGATGATGATCGCCGTCAGGCTCTGGGCGAGCGTCATGGCCAGAGCCCCGGTGGCGTAGGCCAGCAGCCCCAGGACGTAGGCCCGCTTCCGGCCGATCAGGTCGCCCACCTTGCTGTTGATCAGGATGAACGCCGCCGAGACGAGTGCCTCCAGAGCGATCGCCGACTGCACGCCGCTCGCGGTGGTGTCCAGGTCCGTGATGACCGCGGAGATCGACACGTTCATCAACGACGTGTCGACGACGAGGACGAACATCGCCGCTGCCAGCAGGAGCATCAGGCGACGGTTTCCGGAGGGCGAGGCGCCGACGCCTTCGTCCGGACCCACGCTCATGTCATGCTCCCGTGCTCTCGACAGGGATGCTCAGGTGATCAGGGCGTCCCGCAGTCGGTCCAGCATGGCCTGTTCGCCGTCGCTGACCTGCTTCGCCCCGAAGCCCATGAAGCCGCCGTCCTTGGCGGCGTCGGCGGCGGCCTGCGCGGTCGCGACCAACCACCGCGCGAAAGCTGCCGCCTCCTCCGGCGTGGCTCGCGCGGCAACCATCGCCTGCACGGCGACCAGCTCCCCGAGGACCTGTTCGCCAGGGGCCTCGCCGCGCGTGGGCTTGTACCCCTTGAGCGGGTTGTGCCGCTGCTGGGTGAGGGCCTGGAGCTCCAGGGCGACCTCGGCCAGCAGCTGCTCACGACTCGGTGGGTTGGTGGCCGACTTGATCGTGGCCATGGACTCCTTGGCAGCCTCGATCGGACCGCCGGGGTCGGCCAGCGATATCGCGAGGCCGGCCACGAACGGCGCCCGCACGATCCGGGTCCACTCGTCTTCGGGGAAGTCGCTCTTCGTGGTCACGGAAGTCTCTCCTCCAGCATGGAATGGCGGATGCGCGTCGCTGCGGTCCGGGGTCGCCAGTGTCCACCGTCCCACGCGGCCCTGTCACGTCGCATGCTCACTGGGTGATCGTGAACTCACCGCCGGTGACGATCGCGGTGGGGCTGTCGTCGTGGACGGTCAGGACGGCCTTCCATTCGCCGGTGAACGGGAAACGGAAGCGGGCTACCCAGACCCCGTTCCGCTGGCTCATCGGTACCGGGATGCCTCCGACGTTCCGTGCGGGGTTGCTGACCTTGAGCTCGACGTCGGTGGCGCGGAGCGGTTGTCCCGAGGCGTCGGTCAGCAGCAGGTGGAGCCGGCTGCCGCTGGTGGTGGCCGGAAGGATGCCCATCCCGGCCGTCCCTTGGTGGCCCAACGACATGAGGGCGAGCCCGTTCGTGGAGTCGGAGTCGGCACTCGCCGTGGTTCCGGCGGCGGTCGCAGCCGCGATCTGGGGTGGCGGACTGGTCATGCTCAAGAAGGCGGTGACCGTGAGGACGGCGACGGTCAGGCCGGCCTCGAGTCGCACCGATCCCCGGGGTAGCCGGTCGCGCCGGACCCAGGCTCGGGAGACGGCAGCCGCGCCCAGGGTCGCCGCGACCAACGCGACCTTGCCCAGCAGCAGCACGCCGTACCGGGTCAGGAACAGCTGGTCGACGGAGTGGAGGTTGCGCAGCGAGTTCAGGATGCCGGTGCCCACCAGGATGACCACGGACGTCATCGCAAGGATGGAGAACTGGCGTACCGCTCCCCGCTCCACGGTCCGCCCCAGCACGACCAGGACGACCAGCCCACCCACCCAGATCCCCGCGGTCAGCACGTGCAGGGTGACGATGCCGAGGTCGAGTGGGCTGCCGGAGGCGTCACCGTGCCCGGCGGCGGCGATCGCGGCCGCGGCGACGACGAGCAGGAAGGCGGCCAGCCATCGGATGGTCCGCTCCCTCAGGGCGTAGAGACGCCAGATCAGCGCCGTGAGCATCAGCAGCATCGCGAAGCGCCAGGCCATGGCGATGCCCCACGGGGTTCCCAGCGTGGTCCCCAGCAGGTGTGGTTGGAGCAGCCGGGTCATCGGCACCCCGGCGGTGTAGGGCCCCTGCACCAGGATCCCGACCAGGGTGGCCACCAGACCGACGGACAGTGCCCACCGGGTCATCCGCTGCAGCCCGGCGTCGGTCGCCTTCTCCGGGGCACACCAGATCAGGAACGCCACGACGCCGGCGACCACGGCGAACGCGAGGTACCCGATCAGACGGATCCCCACCACCTGCCACGGAGCAGTCTGGGCCGAGCTCTGGCCTGAGGAGACCGCGTCCGGGATGACCCGTGCAGCGGCGCCGACCCCGAAGGAGAACGCCCCATCGACCGGGTGGCCGTCCGCGGAGATCACCCGCCACGTCACCACGTAGGGCCCGTTGCGCAGGTGCGAGGGCATCGGCCAGGTGACGGTGTGGCCGTCGACGGTCGGGGCCGGGGTCGACACGACGGCCCCGTCGCTGTTCAGCAGACTGATCCCGTCGTCCAAGAGGTTGACGGACTCGCTGAAGTTCAGCGTGATCTGCGACGGCGCGGTGGCGAGCCGTTGGCCGTTGGCCGGAGTGGTCGACACGAGCTCGGCATGCGCCGACCCCGGGGCGGCGAGCAGCAGCACGCACACCACGGCCAACAGAGCGGACACGATCGCGCGCCGCAGCAGGGTGATCCAGGTTGTCATCATCGACTCCCGGCTGGAGCTGGGATGCCGGACAAGGCGTCGCGGCATCCCTGCCCAGCGTCAGACCTTGCTGTCCTCGAGCTGACGGTCGCGCGCGTCCGCGGCGACCGGCGTCGTCCGCCCTCGCCGCCAGACCAGGAGGGCCGTCAACAGCGAGACCACCAGGGCAGCGGCCGACAGCAGCAGCGGCCAGGCGGAGTCCGAGCCGTTGTCGGTCGTGGTCGTCGCCGGAGCGGCCTGGTCACCCTGGTTGTCGCCGGCGGCGGTCTGAGTGGTGTCCGGGGCCGAGCCGGCCGCCGTGTCCGTCGTGCCCGCCGTGTCTTCCGCTGCCGGGGTCAGGGTCAGCGTCGGGGCCGGGTGCTCGGGCTCCACGGACTTGTCAGCGGAGACCTCGTTCCAGTTGACCACGGTCCCGTCGGAGTAGGTCTGCACGGCGTTGAAGACCATCTTCCCCTTGTCGGGCAGGGTGCCGAGGCTCAGGTCGAAGTCCTGGTACTGACCGGGAACGATGCCGCCGCCGGTGGCCCGCCAGGTGACCTGGGAGACCACGTCGGTGACCTGCTCACCGTCGTCGTTCTGGATCGGTTGTGCGAGCTTGCGGGTCTTGGTGATCACCGTCCATCCGGGAGTGGCAGTGGTCTGCACCGACGCGATGGCCGTGTTCTTGGGCAGCAACACTTTCAGGCCGGTGGTACGGGCGCCGTCGGACTCGTTGGGGACCCGGAAGGCGATCACGGAGAATCCGCCGCCCGGTGCGCTGGAAGGCTGCACGCTGACGTGCGCCTGAGCGATTCCGGTGAGGGCGAAGCTCGTGGCGATGCCAGCACCGAGGACCACCCCGAGGCGGCGAGTGGTGCTGCGTGGACGATGGGCAGAGATAGTGCTGGAGAACATGATGGAACTCGATTCGTAGAGTCTGTGTGAGTGGGCGAAGCGTGCTGGGTGGTCGCCACCGGCCACGCTGGACCTACGACGTCGCGGTCGACGGACGCGGCAACCAGGTGTGGCTCAGGCGGCGCACACACGCGGCGGACCGCGCTGCGAGAGTGCGCGACACCCGTCCCAGACCGAGGCCCGAACCGGCCGTTGATCAACCCAGGCGACCAAGGCCGGGGGTCGCACCCACGCGACGACGGCTGCTGTCAGCACGCACGCGTCGTAGATCGCCGACCACGTCCTGGCCACGGTGAGCGTGGTGACGCCGGCGAGGGTCCACGCCGCGCGCTCGCCGGCAGCGAGCCAGAGGGCCACGACGAGGGCCGCTGCGAAGTGCGCGAGAAGCATGTTCAGGTGAGTACCGGTGAGGCACAACGCCGAGAGCGTCGACGAGGACGAGACACCCGGCGCCATGGTGGCCATCCCGTGGCCGGTCGCGGTGCCCATCATCGGAGCACTCCGCGCGGGCGCCGTTCTTCCGGCCAGCTCGAGGACGACGTGCAGCAGCCCTTGCCCGGCGAGCATCAGCACCACGACGCGCCATGCCGACGCGGGCCGCTCCAGGAACGGGGCGACCGCCACCGTGACGACGACGAGCAGCGGACCCGCGAGTGCAGCCGGCGGCACCACACCGCCTGCGGCCACGTGACCCGAGTAGCCGGCGCAGAGCATCACCGAGGCAAGCGTCAGCGCACGGGCCCAGCGCTGCACGCCCTGACCTGCCATCGACCGCTCACCCCCGCGAACGCACACCATCGTCCGAACACCTCAGGGTCCGCCGGCGACCTTGGGAAAGGCTTGTGGACCACCCTGTTCGTGTAGTCGCGCCGGGGAGGTCGCGCCTCAGGTGTCAGCCCGGTGGCGACTCATCGATGGTGCGGACCTCGCGTTGCCGTGGGATCTCATCTCGCCTGGTCGGCCAGGCTCAGATCGACCAGCCACTCCACCGGTGCCCGGTCGTCGGTGAAGACCTGGCCCCCGGCCAGCGCCGGTGCCACCCGGTCGGCGGCGGCCGACACCACGGGAGCGAAGTCGGTGGGCGCCGCGGCCGCGGCTGCGCGGAGCCGCCCCGCGGGGTCGCTTGCCGTGGAGGCGACGAGCATGGTGTTGACCTCCTCGGAGGGGTCGCGCCAGACCGCGCCGTACCCGAACTCCGAGCGCATCGTTGCGCTCAGCACCTTCTCCAGGGTCGTGGACCCCGGTGGCTGGGCGACGTTGACGATGACCAGCCCACCTGGCTCGAGCCGGTCGCGGACGAGCGCGAAGAACTCCTGGGTGGTGAGGTAGAAGGGGATGTACGGCTGGCGATACGCGTCGACCATGATGACGTCGAACCGGCGCGAGGTCCCGTAGAGCCAGGGGCGGGCGTCCGCGGTGTGGGTGTGGAGGTCCGGCCCACGCAGGTCGAAGAGCTCACGGCCGACCTTCGTCAGCTCGCCGTCGAGCTCCACGGCGTCGATCCGGGTCTGCGGGAAGTAGTGGCCGAGCTGGCGGGCGGAGGTGCCGGCCGCGTCACCGAGGATCGCGACCGACCGCGGCGGTGAGTGCTCACCCGCGAGCGACAGGGCCAGCATCTCGTCCCAGTAGTTGCCCGTGAGCCAGCGGCCGGGGCGGTACACCGAGTGGACGGCGTACCCCTCGTCGAGCTCCAACGTGCGTTCGCCGTCGGGCGCCTGGAGGACCCGCGCGTACTGGTAGTCGGTCTCCGACTCCCAGATCACCCGGTCGCCGCCGGTGTCGGTGGACTTGATCGTGCCGGTCGGCAGTGCGACGAGCGCCAGGATCGCCGCCGGTACGACGGCAGCGCGCCCCCGCCCGCGCGTCAGCTGCGGCACCGCGGCCAGGGCCATGGCGCCCGCGAAGATCAGGAACGTACGTCGCGTCCCGACGAACGGGATGAGCAGCAGCGCCGCCAGGAACGTGCCGACCAGTGACCCCACCGTCGAGATCGCATACAGCCGCCCTGCCGTCCGTCCAGTGGCATCGACGGTGTCCACCGCCAGGCGGAGGGCGTAGGGCGAGACCATCCCGAGGAGCAGCAGCGGGATCGCGATCAGCACGCCGACCCCGAGGAGCGACCCGACGAAGATGGCGGCACTGAGCTGGTCCACCGCCTTGGCGGCCATCCGCAGGAAGGGGCCGCTCACGAACGGCACGGTCGCCAGCAGCACCGACGCCGTCAGCACGATCCGCGCCAGGCCCACCGGGCGAGGATCCCGGTCGGCCAGCCGACCACCGAGGGCGTAGCCCACCGACAGCGAGAGCAGCACGATCGCGATCGTGTTCGCCCAGACGATCGTGCTCGCCCCGAACCACGGCGCCATCAGCCTCGCTGCCGCGATCTCCGCGCCCAGCGCGCCCGCGCCGACCGTGAACACCAGCAGCTCGAGCGAGCGGGATCGGAGGCCCATGCTCGCAACCTACGCGGCGGTCGTCGGCCCTCGCCGTCGGTATCGCCGTTAGGGTCCGGGAGTGCCTCTTGCTCTGCTGACCGGTGCGGCTCGCGACAACAGCATCGCTGCAGGTATCGCGCCGCGCCTGACCGCCGACGGGTGGGATGTCGCGACCAGCGACCTGGCGGACGCCGACTATCCCTGTGATCTTGCGACCCCCGCCGGCCCCCAGGAGCTGGTCGACGCGGTCGTCCGGGACCGCGGCGCGATCACCGCGCTGGTCCTCAGCCACGCGCACGACGAACCGACCGGGATCCTGGACACGACGTCGGAGAGCTTCGACCTCCACGTCGCCGTGAACGCACGTGCCAGCCTCCTGCTGATCGCCGCCTTCGCCGGCCAGGTCCCTTCCGGCGGAGGAGCCATCGTCGCGCTCACCAGCGACCACACCACCGGGAACCTTCCGTACGGCGCATCGAAGGGAGCCCTGGACCGGATCGTGATCTCAGCGGCCCGCGAGCTCGGCCCGCGCGGCATCTCGGCCAATGTCCTCAACCCGGGTCCGATCGACACCGGATGGATGGACGACGGGACCCGAGACGCACTGACCGTGGACCATCCACTGGGCCGGCTGGGCACCCCCGCCGACATCGCCGGCGTCGTCGCCTTCCTGGTGTCGGAGGAGGGGCGATGGGTCTCGGGCCAGCTCCTCCAGGCCGATGGTGGGTTCTCCGCGCAGTTCTGACCCCACGCAACTAGTGCCGCCGTACGACGTGTCCTCCCAGGTCAGAGGCGCTGTGAGCCCTACATTGCTGCCATGGCCGACATCATCCTGGGCCTCCTGGCGATCATCGCCGGGGGCGCCTTGCTCGTCGCAGGGCAGGTAGTGCTTCGTCTCGTGATCCCGATCTGGGGCTTCTTCGCCGGGTTCGCCTTCGGCGCCGGCATCGTCGCCGAGTTCGCCGACGAGCACTTCCTCGGCACCGTGCTCGGCTGGGTGCTGGGCCTGGTCTTCGCCGTGATCTTCGCGCTCCTCGCCTACCTCTACTACTACGTCGCCATCGTGATTGCGATGGGCGCCGCGGGCTTCGCGATCGGCTCCGGCATCGTCGTGGCCCTCGGGATCTCCTGGAACTGGGTGGCCGCCCTGGTGGGCTTGGCGGTCGGTCTCGCCGTCGGCCTGGTGTCGGTGTTCGCGAACGTGCCGATGATCATGCTCGTCGTCATCGGCTCCATCGCCGGCGCAGTCGGCGTCACCGGTGGCCTGATGCTGCTGGTCGGCTCACTGAACTCCGCCGACTTCAGCCGAGGCGACTTCACCGACACCGTCTCGAACAGCTTCGGCTGGTCCCTGCTCCTGGTGGTTCTCGCCATCGGCGGCATCGTCGTCCAGGCCAGGCAGCGCGCGCTCATGCGCCAGAGCATCCGCGACGTCTGGTACGTCGAGACCCCCTGATCTGGCGGGTCAGCCGGCCGTTGCGGGGTCCGCGGGTTCGATGCGATGGCGACGTAGGACAACGGTGACGCCCACGATCAGGTAGGCGAGGATCGCTGCGGCGGAGCCGACGTACGGATCCTGGTCGACGAGGATGGCGGTGCCCGTGAGCAGCGAGAAGTCGAACAGGCCGTGCAGGATCGAGTTGACGACGTTGCTCCTCGAGACGCGACGTGTCAGGTAGAAGAAGTACCCGGCGAAGCTGACGGCGAGTGCCTGGGGGATGGCCTGCACGCCATGGCCGACGGCGTTGGTCAGGTGGACGGCGCCGAACACGACGCTGGACCAGAGCGCGACCTTGCCCTCGGTCAGGCCCTGGGAGCGCAGCGTGATGACACCGATGCCTCGGAACATGCCCTCCTCGCCCCAGCCGACGAGCTGGCAGGCGAGGAACAAGGCGAGCACGTATCCGACGGTCTTGTCACCGAGAGCGCCGTAGTCGATCGCGACCAGGCTGCAAACCAGGAACACGACGGGCACGAACCACACCCAACGACGCACCGGCTTGTCATCGTGGAAGACCGGACGCCACCATCGCAGCACTCCGATGACCGCGTAGGTGAACACGAGCGCGGCTCCCAGGGGGAGCCACATGTTCCAGACGACACCCCCGACCGTCGTGACGTTGTCGTCATGGTCACCGACGTGCTCGAGAGCGAGGCCACCCACCTGGATGATGCCCAGATACACCACGACGATCACGCCGAAGGCCCAGTAGGGCAACGGACGAGGGGCCGACGTGAGGGTCGCGGCCATGGGTGCGCTGCTCATCTCGGGACCCTACCCGGGATCAACGGCTCCGTTCCGAGCCCGGAACGGAGCCGCCCGGTCGTCAGCCGACGACGACGGTGTAGCTCTCCTGATCCGTCTGGCCGGCCGAGTCGGTCACCTGGAGGGTGAACCGGTAGGTGCCGGCAACGGTCGGCGTGCCGATGATGTTGCCTCCGGTCTGACCCTGGAAGGTCGGCGGGGTCATCCCGGTCGGGACCGCCCCGGCGACGAGGGACCAGTGGACCGGCGTACCGAACGGGTCGCCCGCGGTGGTGTTGCAGCCGGTGGTGGCGAACCAGACGACGCCGCTCTTGTTGATCGCGAGCGTGGTCGGACCGGCCGGGGCCGTGATCACGCACGTGCCGCTGGGCGTCGCCGGCGGAGTGACGGGCTTGACCGTGGGGGTGCAGCCGCTGAGGGTGACGGTGAGCCTCGTCGACTTGTTGTCCTGCAGCACGACCCGGCAGTCCGGTGCGGTGAAGCCGGAGGCGCGGATCTTGAACCTCCCGTCCAACCCCGCCCGGGCACCGGCCGCCGAGGTCGTGGAGCTGGCGCTGATGAAGCCGGTCGCCGCGCCGGAGCCCTCGACCGTCAGCTGACCGCCCTTGAGGGACGCGGTGCTGACGGTGAGAGGGCCCGCGGTCGTGCCGGCAGCCGTGGCGCCGTCCAGTGCGGCCTGCCCTGCGAGCAGGGTGATGGCGGCTGCCGGCACGATGGCAGCACGGAGGATGCGTGCGAGATTCATGACGTGTTCCTTCAAGTCAGGCCGACCGAGTAGGCACCCAGAAGCGCGTCCGGCCTGGAGTCGGGGGGTAGGTGACGCGCGGGCAGGCCGAGTCTAGGAAGCCCGCCGGGACAAGGGGTAGTGAACATACGTCCTAGTACCGAAAGGCCACGGGGTGGGACATGCGAGGCCGTCAGTCATCGTGGACGGCGGCACACCCGACAGCGCACGTGAGCGCGTCGGCCACAGGTTTAGACGGGCCGGCGCTGGGGGATGATCTTCAGCGCGGAGGGGCGTCCAGCTGTCTTTGGGCCTAGGTGGGCGCCCCACGCACTACCTCAGGGAGCTTCCATTGTTGTGGACCATTCTCATCGTCCTGGTGATCATCGCGCTCGCCCTCTTCATCTTCTCCCGCCTGCGTGGTGGGCGAGGGGTCTGAGCCGACCCGGAGGAACGCCCGCATCGCCCCGAGAACGTCGTCGCGACGGTCGATGAACAGGTAGTGGCTGCCGCGGAGCTCGAGGACGCGAGCATCCGCCGTCTCAGCTGCGAAGCGGTCACGACAGGCGACCCGCCACGCCGCCTCGGCCCCCTGCCACTGGTCCCCGAGGGCGAAGACGGCCAGCGCGGGTGCGGTGATGTCGGAGTAGGGATGCCGGAACGCCTTCAGGGCCTGAACGAACGGCGCAGCGGCCGCGTCGGAGAACTTGTCCACGACCGACCCGTCCGCGTGCGTGTCCACGGAGGTGCGCATCATCGCGTCGAGGGCAGGTCCCCGGATCTCGACGGGGAGCAGGGAGTGGACGAAGTCGACATAGTCCTCGTAGGACGCGAACCGGTGGGGGCTCGCTGTCTCTTCCGGCCACGTGCGCGTGGGGCTGTCGGCCCAGTCGTAGGCCCCGTCGAGGTAGACGATCCGGGCAACCCGTCCGGGATGGCGAGCGGCCAGGGCCGAGACTTCACCCCCTCCCATCGAGTGCCCCACGACGTGGGCACGCTCGATGCCCAGGGCGTCGAGCAGGCGTCGCGCGTCCTCGGCGGCGTCGGCGAGCGCATAGCCGCTCTGGACCTGGTCGGTCAGCCCGTGCCCGCGCCGGGTCAGCGCGAGCACTCGGAACCGGTCGCTCAAGTGCGGGGCCAGCTCCACGAAGACATGGGCGGTGCAGCCCAGGCCGGCCAGGAGCAGCAGGGGGTCTCCGTCGCCGCCCCAGTCCAGGTAGTGGAAGCGGACGCCGTCGAGGATGACGAACTGGTCGGGCGGTATGTCGATGGGACCCGGCACCCGGTGACCGTACCGCTACCAGCCAGGACGTCGACACGCTCCTGAACCGAGCCCGGCCCGCACCTGGGTCTCGAGGGCCGATGGGCTTCCGGTTCGCGGATCACTCGGGAGACGCCAGCAAGTCCCACGAGCTGGAACGTTCAGTCGCGCGCGCTCGGGGCCACCTCGCGCACCATCACGCAGTTGCCCTGGCCCTTGGGGCGGTCGTAGGTGAAGCCCTCGCGCTCATACATCGTGCGGGTGCCGTTGTAGAGGAACGACGAGTTCTTCTTCCGGACCCCGCCGGTGTCGTGCGGGTAGCCCTCGACCACTCCGCCGCCGGCCTCAGCGATCAGCTCGACGGCTCCGCGCAGGGCGATCGCCGCCAGGCCCTGACCGCGAGAACTGCGCTCGACCAGGATGCAGGTGACCCGGTAGTCGGGCAGTCGCTCGGCAGTGGCGACGTACTCCTTGAGGTGATGGATGCCGGGCAGCTCCTGGGGTGATCCGTACTCCGCCCAGGCGACGGCCCGGTCGCCGTCGTAGACCAGCGCCGCGTGCGCGATCCCGTCGGCCACCAGTCGTTGCTTGAGCGCCCGGTTCCCCTCGGCGGTCTGCCCCTTCTCGGCGCAGTCGGGATGGAACCACGTGCACCAGCAGCTGGCGAACATGCCCTTGTTCCGCTCGACGAGAGCGGCGAAGTCGTCGAACGTCTGAGGCGTGAGCGACGTGATCGTGAAGCCGGACATGCCGGCAATGTACGCCGGATCGCGGACGTTCTACGTCCGGTAAGCGCGCTGCCAGGGCGCGCGACCCGACCAGCGCTCACGCCCGGAAGAGTAGCCGGGCACAACGCTCCGAACCGCTCACCTGCCGCGGTCCAGTCGTTGTGGAGCGCGGCGTCAGATGCTTGCCGGGCTGCTCGTCGTTCTTGCCCACGACCCTTTGGCGCAACACTGCCAGCACCTGGGCCTGCTCCATGTCGCGATCGGCGTCGTCGGCGGCGCCTTGATCGCTTGGGGAGGTCTCTGCGTGCTCCTGGACGCGATGGCTCCAGATCACAGGGCCGGAACGCCGCCACCTCGCCGCCGTCTCGTGATCTCGGCGTTCGGCGCCGTCGCCCTGGTGCTCCTCACGGTGACGATCACGGGCACGTCGTCGTACGCATCCGGCTCCCGCACCCCCACACAGGCGATGGAGAAACGACGACGGTTTCGGTACGCCGAGCGCTCCCGGCTGAAAGTGTCGGACGCCCGCTCATGGGCCTTTCACTTCGTTGCGAGATGCAGGCACCGAAGCGTGCGCCATGATGTGCCCGTGCTGGTATCAGGTCGGGTAGGGACGGGCGCCGCTCTCGCAGCATTGCTCCTGGCCACGTCCGGTTGTGGAGGCAGTTCTTCGTCGACGTCATCCGGCGACGTCGAACGGGATGCTCGCGTCGTGTTGCAGGCCGATCTGCAGCCCGGGAGCACCGGCAGGACCGCTGCTCGTCTCGCGCAGAAGTTCATCGACCTCCAGGGCGTCGCCGGCACCCGCGGCGATGGTGGCCAGCACGTCTGGATCTACAGCACTCCCGATGCAACTTCTGCGGACGTCAATGCGGCACTGTCCGCCATGCATGCGGAGCCATCGGTGGGAAGCGTTGAGAGGGTGCGGTAGGAGACTCGGCCCCGCCGTCACCCCGAGCCCGGTCGGTCGCCACCCGACTCTCCGGCTGCGACCCACACCCCCCTGCTCCACACGTCTGCATCAGCCGGCCGGAAGGCGATGGCTCGTCGGGGCGTGACCGTGAACGTGAGCGCGTTCTCCAGGCCGGGAGCATCCGGGAGCCACCGGTGGTCATCGTCGGAGCTGTACTTCTGGCGATAGGCGTCGCACAGGTCAGTGCGCTCCCACATGGGTGGTCCAGGTGTGGCCGTTCCCTTCACCACCACCACGTCCATCGGGTCCGACAGGTGCAAGACGATGCGGTTGTCCGCAACGATGTGGCGCGATCGAAGCGCGTCCGGCTCGCCATAGAAGTAGAGAACGTCTGAGACCACCACGCCCCAGATCGGGACCGCGTGGGGCCCCGATCTGCCCACGGTTGCGATCCACCAGCAAGGTTCGGTCGCGAAGCGTGCTGCCACGTCCGGCCAGGCCAGGGGGAGGTCGTCGAACATCGAGGAGCTCACGGCACCCAGTCTGTCGCACGTCGGTCGCCGCTACCTGGACGAACCGACCGGTTCGCAACGAGCGCGCTCGGCGGGCGCCAGGTCACCGGTTCATCTCCTCGGAGACGGTCCAGAGTCGCTCGGCGGCGTCGGGGTCGAGAGCGTGCGGCGCGACGCCGGCAGCGTCGGTGCCGGCCGCGGTCGGGTCGTCGGGGTCGGCCTCCTGGCAGTTCTCGAAGTAGCGGCCGACGACGCCGTCGAGCAACGGCGAGGTGGCGACGAAGACGCTGGTGGCGGCGCCCTGCTCGAGGGTCTTGAAGGTGTAGCGCCCCGACGTGCGCAGCTCCTGCAGCACCGCGGGGTCGTAGTGGCGGGAGAGATTGGAATCGGCGATGGCGCCGGGATGCAGGGCGTTGACCTCGATCCCGTCGTCGGCCCAGCGGCGGGCGGCGGCCACCGCGAACAGCACGTTGGCCGTCTTGGACTGGGCGTAGGCCAGCGCCGGGTCGTAGGCGCGCTGGGTGAAGTCGATGTCGTCGAAGACCACCGGCGAGTTCAGGTGGGCCCGCGAGCTGACCGACACCACCCGCGCCCCGTCGGCGGCGCGCAGGGCGGGCAGCAGACCGAGGGCGAGCCGGAAGTGGCCGAGGTGGTTGGTGGCGAACTGGAGCTCGTGCCCCTCAGGGCTCAGCCGGAGCTCCGGGACGGCCATCACCCCGGCGTTGTTGACCAGGATGTGCAGCGGACCGGAGTAGCCGTCGACCAGCCGGTCGATCGAGGCCCGGTCGAGCAGGTCGAGGTGCACCGCGGTGACCGCCTCGTTGCCGGTGCTGATGCGGATGTCGGCGGCCACGCGCTCGGCGGCAGCCAGGTCGCGGGCGGCGATGACGCGTCTCGGCGCCCGCCCGGGCCAGGGCGCGAGCGGTCTCGACGCCGATCCCACTGGCGGCGCCGGTGACCAGCGCGCGGCGGCCGTGCAGGTCGATGCCGGCGATGACGTCGGCGGCGGTGGAGGAGAAGCCGAACGGCGAAGTGGTGCGGGTGGTGGTCATGCGGTGTCCTTCGGGTTGATGCGGCGGATGAGGGGACCGAGCTCCTCGGCGACGTCGGCGGCCTTGTCGAGGTCGCCGACCTCGCGGGCGCTCCAGTACTGGACCTTCAGATCGAGGTAGCGGCGCCGGAGCTCGAGCGCGTTCAGCTCGTCGGCCAGCCGCCGGGCGTGGGCCTCGAACAGCGCCCGCTGCTCGCCGGCCGCCTCGTCGCCACGTCGGGCGCCGGCGAGGTAGGTGCGCATGTCCTCGATGCTCAAGCCGACGGCGCGCAGGTTGGCCAGCGTCTCCAGCGTCGCGACATCCTCGCGGCTGTAGCGACGGTGATGACTGGACGCGTCCCGCTCGATCGGGCGCACCAGACCGATCCGCTCCCAGTACCGCAGCGTGCTCTCCGGCAGACCACACCGAGCGACCGCCTCGGCGATCGTGAGTCCGTCCTCGTCCATGCGATCAGTATCAGAGAACCTGAACCGCTTCAGGTCAAGGGTCCACCCGGAGTCGGGGAGTGCAGGGCACCCCTGTGGTCCAGCACCCGGTCGTGGGTGGAGGCGCGCAAAGCCTGACCATTTCTCACTCGCCGCTCAGTCATGGCTCAGTGACCCTTGAGAGACTCACCTCATGACCGCCGCGGACAGCGACCCGGGTCTTGGCTGCAGCGCTGGTGACTGCCTCTATCGAGCCAACGTCATCGGTCATGTGACGGTGCGAGTGGAACCGCTCGCCGGCTCGACTCGGCTCGAGAGCATCCACACCTTCTGGCTGCCCTTCTGCGACGACCACGCCCTCGAGCTCCGCGCCGGCGCCACTCTCGTCGACTTCAGCAGCGGGATCTGACCGGGCCACGCGAGCCATCACGTTCCGATGAACGTGCTCCCGTCAGGGATCGGCCAGCAACAACTCGGCCCAGACCTGCCGCGGCCAGTCGGGTCGGTCGGCGGGCTCGCGCCGTACCTCGATGAACCCGCGATGTGCATAGACGGCTGCGGCCCGGTCGTTGCCCTCGACGTACTCGATGGCCACGGCTCGACGCCCTTCCGGGACCGCCTCGACCAGACCGTCGAGCAGGCTGCTCCCGACGCCCTTGCCTTGATGGTCGGGATGGACGTACAGCTTCCAGATCACGGGTACGTCGGGGCGCAGGTCGACGTTGCCCATGCCGACGACGTGGCCGTCGGATTCCGCGACCAGGGTCGTGGTCGTGGCCAGGCCACGCTCGACCGCA
The DNA here is from genome assembly GCA_963761515.1 of uncultured Actinomycetota bacterium. Lineage (GTDB taxonomy): Bacteria > Actinomycetota > Actinomycetes > Propionibacteriales > Nocardioidaceae > Nocardioides. The sequence continues at coordinate 16,176 of CAVXHO010000025.1, read as the reverse complement.
GTGGTCGACCACCAGGTGGCCAGGCCGTGCTCGATGAAGTCCTGCCCCGCGAACGCGTAGGTTCCGGGCCACGCGGCACGACCGATCTCACGGATCGCGTCGACGTCGCTCGTGGCGGCCCGCCGTACTTCGAGCGTCATGCCGCGAGCCTAGGACCGCCAGTGCAGCCGATGAGTCTTAGAGACTTGATAGTATGAACTTCTAACTGTTAGAGTCCTGACTATGAGCACGCGGCAAACCCCCACACACCCGCTCGATCTGGTCCGTTGGATCGGCTGGGCCCAGATGAAGGCCGGCGAGGACTGGATCCGCGAGCGCGAGCTCAGCCACGCGCAGAGCTTCGTCCTCGGCTACCTGGTCCAGCACCCGGGTGCGATCCAGCGCGACATCGCCCAGGTGAGCCGCACGAGCGCGGCGAGCGTCTCGAGCCTCCTGCAGGGGCTCGAGCGCCGCGGACTCGTCGAGCGCCGCACGGAGGACGGCGACGAGCGCAGCAAGCGCGTCTACGCGACGCCGGACGGCATCGAGCTCATCGCCGGCTTCGACACCGCGATGGCCGCCGTCGACGAGACGATCCTCGCCCCGTTGGACCAGGCCGAGCGGGCCGCCCTCCTCGCCCTGCTCACCAAGATCACCGCAGAGCTGCCGCAACCGACCCGCTCGTAAGTCCGCGAGCGCGGCCCCGAGCCGCGCATCCCGATCATCTCCTCGCCGCGCCGGCGCTCGTCGGCGCGCGCTCGAACCTGCCCGCAGAAAGGAGCAGCCCATGAGCACCACCACGAATCCTCGAACCGTCCGCGGCGTCGGCCGACGCCGTCGGCACCAACCGCTGGTACCTCTCGGCCGCGCCGATCGTCCGCGCCCTCGTGCACCTGTGCGTGCCGATGGCCGCCGCGATGATCGTCGGCGCCGTCTACAACGTCATCAACGCCGGCTTCATCGGCTCGCTCGCACGACACCGCGCTCCTCGCCGCGGTCACGTTCGGCTCGCCGCTGCTCGGCCTGGTCATGGCGGTCGGCGGCGTGTTCGGCATCGGCGGCGGCGCGCTCATCTCGCGGCTGCTCGGCGCGGCAGAGCACGACCCCGCGAAGGCCGGCGAGATCAAGCACGTCTCGTCGTTCGCCGTGTGGGGCTCGGTGATCGTCGGGGCCGTGCTCGGCGGCATCGGGCTGCTCCTGCTGCACCCGCTCGTGTCGCTGCTCGGTGCGGATGCCGCCGCGGTGCCCGCGACGCGCTCCTTCGTCGCCGTCATGCTCGCCTTCGTCCCCGTGCTCGCCGCGGCGTTCTGTCTCGAGCAGCTCGTGCGGGCCGAGGGCGCCGCGCGCCAGGTGATGGTCGGGCTCATCGCCTCCACCGTCGCCAACGTCGTGTTCGACGTCCTGTTCATCCTCGTGCTGCACTGGGGCGTCGCCGGCGCGGCGCTGGCGACCGGGCTCGCGAACCTCGTCGTCGTCGCCTACTTCGCCGTCTGGCTGGCAGCGGCACAGCGAGCACATGAGCCTCGCGCCGCGATGGTTCACGCTGTCGCCCGCCGTGCTGAAGCCCGTCTTCGGTGTGGGTGTCGGCGAGCTGCTCCAGGCCGGCTTCCTGATCGTCACCTCGCTGGTGCTCAACAACCTCGCGGCCGCGTACGGCGACGGCCCGCTCGCGGCCATGGGCGTCGTGGTCCGCATCGCGCAGGTGCCGGAGTTCCTGGTGATGGGCGTGACGCTCGGCGTGCTGCCGCTGCTCGCCTACTCCTACGGCAAGGGAGACCGCGACCGTCTCATGTCGGCGCTGCGCGGCTCCGCGCATCACGGTCGGCGGCATCACGCTGATCTCGGCGACGACGCTGATCGTGTTCCGCGAGCAGGTGATCTCCGTGTTCTCCGCCGACCGCTCGGTCCTGGCGATCGGCGTCACGATCCTCACCGCGCAGCTCGTCGCGATGGTCGCGAACGGGTTCACCGGCCTGCTCACCTCACTGTTCCAGGCCACCGGGCGCGCCCTGGCGGCGACCGTGATGTCGGTGACGCAGGGCGTCCTGTTCATCCCGATCGTGCTCGTCGGCAACCTCTGGTTCGGGCTGAGCGGCATCATCTGGGCACTGACCGTCACCGAGGGCGCCGTGCTCGCTCGTCGGCGTCGTGATGTGGCTCGTGTCCCGTCCGCGCGATCGACCGCGGCCTCGCCGAGGGCAGCCCGGAACGCGCCGACGAGGTGCTCGAGCAGGCCGCAGCCTGAGAGCCCCCGGACTGGACCGGCATCCATCAACCTGCTGGGCGAGCGCGGACAGCCGGGCCTCGAGTCCGCTTCGAACGTGGCAAAGCTCGTCGGACGTGCGGATCGGCGGGCAGATGTCAGCGGTTGTGGAGGTAGGTCCAGACCGCGATGGTGAGGGCGATGCTGAACAAGCCGAGGAGGATCCCGGTCCAGGCGGCCCAGCGGCCCTTCAGCGTGCCGTTGGCAGCGCCGATGTGGATCAGAGCCTTCCGTCCGATCCAGATGGCCGGGATGCCGGTCAGGACGCCGAAGAGAAGGCTGAACAGGCCGAGGGTGAGCGCGTTCCGCGCGCGACTGTCGATCGAGTCCGAGGCGACCTGAGCGTCGGGGTCGGTGTCGACCCCGGAGTGCGGCCCTGGCGGAAAGTCGCGGAACGCCGCATTGCCGGGGGTCTGGAAATAGTTGCTCACGGACGCTCCCTGTGGGGATCAGTTACTGCGAATGTACTGCTCGAGCCCCGCTTTCGGTCACGCGTCGGCCAGCGGAGTAGCCCAGGTCATCGGATCGGGTGAGGCCGGCGTTGACGGCCCACCCGTCGAGGGGTGAATCAGTCGGTGCCCGGGGCATGGTCCGCGGCCTCGTCCAGCAGTCTCGCCAGCTTCTGCGGGGCACAGACCCGGTAGCTCTCCGTGACCAGATCGGCGACCTCCGCCCAGTCGGTGTCAACGTCGATCACCATCCCGACGATCGTCGGTGACCACGACGGTTTGTAGAACGGCATGCCGGCGTGAGCCAGGGCGAGCAGTTCCTCCCCGGTGGCGCGGAACGTCAGGAGCGTGGTCGGGACCACGATGCCGGTGACATCGCGGAAGGACGACTCGAAGCCGGCCTGAGCGACCATGACGTGCGCGAAGGTCTTGGCGCGGATCCGCCACCGGACCCCGGTCCAGGCGTCCTCCTCGTAGGCCTCGGGCAGTGCCAGGGCGGTCGTACCCAGCCTCGCGACCACCGCGGCGTCGGGTTCGATCCGATCCGTCCGCGCCATGGAGCGAGCCTGTCACAGCCGCACAGCCCGGTGGCTGCCGACGTGAGGAGACCCGGAAGGGCTCTGCTCGAGGCACGGCTTCGGAGGGGCTCCCTCAGTCGAGGCTCACGCCGTCCTGGGCACGTGACAGCTCCGCTGGTCCGAACACGACGACGACCGCGAAGTCCTCGACGATGTCGACGAAGCGGTGCTCCTCACCGGCGGGCACGAAGGCAACGTCACCGCGTCGCATCGGCGCAGATCCGGTAGGGGTCCACAGCGTGGCCTCTCCGCGCGTGACGAGGTAGAGCTCGTCCTCCGTGTGCGGTGACTGCGGATCGGAACCGCCGGCCGGAAGCGAATACGTGCCGCAGCTGAGGTCCGGCACCTCGAGATGTTCTTCCCAGTGGGCGTTGCTGGTCGCCACATAGGTTCCAGCACCGGCGAGGATCTTCATGCCCCTGATCGTAGGGAGCCGATCGGACTCCTCGTTGCGGGAACGTCCTTCGAGCGTGCGCGACACCCGGGCAGAGTGACAACCGTGCGGGTCAGGGTGCACTGTGACCGAGACCGAGCAAGGGGACGCTGTGGGTGTGTACGCCGAGCACGTGGTGCCCAGGATCATGAACGTGACCTGCGGGGCGAAGCAGTCGCGTCCGTTGCGCGAACGTGTATGTGCCGGACTGCACGGCCAGGTGGTGGAGATCGGTTTCGGATCCGGACACAACGTCCCGTTCTATCCCGACGGCGTCCAGCGGGTCGCGGCGATCGAGCCGTCGGCACAGAGCTGGAAGCTCGCCCAGGACCGGGTCTCGGCGTCCACGGTCACCATCGAGCAGTCCGGGCCTGATGCGCAGTCGCTGCCCCTGGCCGACAACAGCTTCGACGCAGCCTTGTCGACGTGGACTCTGTGCACCATCCCGGACCCGGTGCTCGCCTTGACCGAGGTCCACCGAGTGCTGCGCCCGGGTGGCGCCTTGCACTTCATCGAGCACGGCCTGGCCCCCGATGAGAGCGTGCAGCGTTGGCAGCGCCGGCTCGAGCCGCTCAACAAACGGCTGGCCGGAGGCTGTCACCTGACGAGACCGATCCTCGACCTGCTGGAGACCGCCGGTTTCAGCGTCGAGCAGGTCGACGTGTTCTACGAATCGGGCGCGCCCAAGGCCTTGGCCGCCGAGTCACTGGGTGTCGCCGTCGCATCCTGAGGCGTCTGAGCGACGCCGTACGAAACCCCCACCCGTCGTTCCAGCTCCCCCAGCACGTCGGCCTGCCCTGTGCTCGTGGACGCCCGACGGCGGAGGAACTTCTCGGGGGTTTGCCGGCGCACTTCCGTTGCTAATGTGGCGGACTATGACTACCCACGGAGAGCTCACCGCCGACCAGCTGGAGCAGCTCAGCAAGGAGTTCGCGGTCGACCCGAAGAACCGACTGCTACAGAACGCGCTGACTCGCAACGAGGTCGACGAGATCGCGATGGACCGTGCGCTGGCGGTCTCGGCGGAGCGGTCGATGTCTCACCAGCTCGATGAGTGGGCGGCCACCAACCAGAAGCAGAGCGGTCGATGCTGGCTCTTCGCGGGGCTCAACCTGCTGCGCGCCGGCGCCGCGCGGAAGATGGAGCTCGCCGAGTTCGAGTTCAGCCAGAACCACCTGCTCTTCTGGGACAAGCTGGAGAAGGCCAACTTCTGGCTCGAGGGCGTCATCGCGACGTCCGACCGGGACGTCGACGACCGCACGGTCGCGCACCTGATGAGTGACCCGATCGGTGACGGCGGGCAGTGGAACATGTTCGTCGACCTCGTCCGCAAGCACGGGCTGGTACCCAAGAGCGGGATGCCGGAGACCGTGGCGTCGTCCTCGACCCGGCAGCTCAACCGCGATCTGAAGGCGGTGCTCCGGCAGGCGGCTCGCGACCTGCGGGACGGTGCCGCGGCCGGCGCGTCCGTCGATGACCTGCGCGACCGGAAGGACGACACGCTGCGGACGGTCCACCGGATGCTGTCCCTGCATCTCGGCTCGCCGCCGGAGACGGTCTCGTGGCAGTGGATGGACAAGGACAAGGGCTTCCACCGCGACGAGACGATCACCCCGCAGGAGTTCGCGCAGCGTTACATCGACCTCGACCTGGACTCCTACGTCTGCCTGGTCGACGACCCGCGACCCTCCAGCCCTCGCAATCACGTCTTCACCGTCGAGCACCTCGGCAACGTCGTGAGCGGGAAGCCCGTGACCTACCTCAACGTCGAGATGTCCCTGATCAAGCGGTTGGCCCGGGAGTCCATCGTGGGTGGCACTCCGGTGTGGTTCGGCTGCGACGTCGGGCAGATGATGGAGAAGGAGGAGGGTGTCTGGGACGCCCGACTGTTCGACTACGACGCCGTCTACGACATCCGCACGGAGTTCGACAAGGCAGATCGTCTTTTGTACGGCGGCACCGCGATGACTCACGCGATGCTGCTCACGGGTGTGGACGTCGTCGGCGAAGGCGATGCCGCGCAGGCACGGCGCTGGCGGGTCGAGAACAGCTGGGGCACCGAGAAGGCCGACAAGGGCTTCTGGACCATGAACGACAGCTGGTTCGCCGAGCACGTGTTCGAGATCGCGGTGCCCCGATCGGCGCTGCCCGCCGAGCTCCTGCCGGTCCTCGACACCGACCCGATCGTGCTGCCCGCCTGGGACCCCATGGGTGCGCTGGCTGAGTGAACCGCCCGAGCCGGCTCGAGGCCGGCTCGAGGAGAGGTCAGAGATAGGTGTCCGGCACCGGACCGACGACGTCCATGTGGTTCCTCTCCGAGATCTCATCCAGCAGCTCGGGCGTCGCCGTGCCGTTCGCCTCCGCTGCTGCGAGCTCCTCGAAGAAGCCGACCATGGCAGCGGGGGTGAAGAGGTTCAGCTTCTTGCCTGGCTCCTCGGACACCACCTTGAAGGTGTGGACCACACCTGCGGGCACGTACACGAAGCTGCCCGGCACACACAGGTCCTGACGATCCTCGACGTGCATGAGGTAGGTGCCCTCCAAGACGTAGAAGGCTTCCGCGGCGTCGCGATGAACGTGCAGCGGCGGGCCGAACCCCGACGGTTCTCCCTGTGTCTGGAGCACGCTGAACGCCCCTGACGTGGCAGCGGCGTCGGCCAGGACGACTGCCTCGAAGTTGCCGAGATCCAGAAGCCGGCCCTCCCCTGGTTGAACGACGAAGGGCTTGGTCATAGGCGTCAGGATCCTGGGCGATGACACCTACCGCAACCATCGCGAGGTCCGCTGGGCACGTCGCTGGCCTCCCTAGACTCGACGCATGACCTCCGACTCGTTCGTGCCGGCGGGCTTCGAGCCACCCAGGTCTCTGATCACGGATCAGTTCGTGCTCGAGCCGCTGGGGCCGCAGCACAATCAGGCCGATCATCGGGCGTGGACCTCGAGCATCGAGCACATCCGTGCCACCCCCGGCTATCCGGACGGCAGCTGGCCACCGGTGGAAGGGATGTCGCTCGAGGCCAACCTCGCCGACCTGACCCGCCATGCCGCTGACTTCACTTCCGGCAAGGGTTTCACCTTCACCGTTCTCGACCCGGCTGACGCCGAGGTCATCGGCTGCGTCTACCTCTATCCCCCGGAGGGTGAGGGCGACGTCATCGTGCTGTCGTGGGTGCGCGCCGACCGGTCCGACCTCGACGAACCTCTGGCCGCGGCGGTCGCGGCCTGGCTCGCCGACGCGTGGCCGTGGCAACGGCCGGACCGGCGAGGTCGCTGACCGAGAAGGTGGACCTGCCCCCTACCGGCGGAGTCAGTCGACCCCGGGTGGTGCGAAGAACTCGAGGGCGATTCCGTCGGGGTCGCGGAACGAGACGCCTGAACCGTAGGCGGCGTCCTTGATCCCGTCATGGGAGATGCCCAAGTCCTGGAGGCGATCTGCCCATTGCTGAAGCTCAGCGCGGCCACTGCACGTGAAGGCCACGTGGTCGAGACCGGTGTTGCGCTCGTCGAAGCTCCCGCTGCCCGGCTGGGTGTGGGTGTGGATCCCGAACAGCTGCCCGCCGGAGAGGGCATAGACGGTGTGGTGGAACGTGCCGCTCTCTTCGTCTTCATCGAGCACAGGCTCCGAGCCGAACAACGCTGTGTACCACTGCGTGCTGCGATCGAGGTCGGTGACGGTCACGGCGATGTGCGCCAGCGACGGGAATTCGGGCATGGCTCATGCCTCCTCGGGTTGAGGTCGGATGCCTGCTGAGCAACGTACTCGGGGTTCGGTCGCTGCAACAGGGAGCCGGCCTCCGGAGATGGTCGGGACGAGAGTCCGGACCGGAGCAACACCCCAGCCACGCGACTAGCCTCGTGACGACGAGAGCGGAGGTGTGCGCCGTCGATGAAGATCCGTGCGGCCGTTGCCGAGGACGCGCCGGCCATGGGACGCGTGATGGTCGACTCCTTCCTGTGGGCACATCGCGGACAGATCCCCGACGCGGCCTACCAGCGGCGGGTCGAGGAGTGGACGCCCGAGGTGTCGGCCCGAGCCTGGGCCCGCACCTTCACCGACCGGGCTGAAGGCAGGGCCGCGCGCGACATCCTGCTGGTCGCGGAGGACGACGCCGGCGCCGTCAGCGGCCTGGTGTCGGGGTCGGCGGCCGACGACGATCCCTCAGGATCGGTCGCCGAGATCGGTGCCCTCTACGTCCTGCCGGATCGGCGTGGGCAAGGTTTCGGCGGGTCGCTCCTGCAGGCGGCGGCCGGGGAGCTGGCCGATCTTGGATTCTCGGCCGTCCGGCTCGGCGTCCTGACCGCCAATCTCCCGGCCCGAGGCTTCTACGAGGCGATGGGGGGACGCGAGATCGGCCACCGGACCGACGACGAGGAGGGCTACCTGCTCCCCGTGACCGTCTACGGATGGTCCGACATCGCTGCGCTGTCCGGCGATTCCAGCGGGACGACGTGACGGCCCGAGTCATGGCGGAGGATAGGGGATTCGAACCCCTGAGGGCTGTTAACCCAACCCGCTTTCCAAGCGAGCGCCATAGGCCACTAGGCGAATCCTCCGCCGAGGAGGCTACCGGGCACTCGCCGGGCCCACGAAATCGCTCCGCACCCCTCGACTTCGTCCGCCGTACGACGGTCGCCTAGACTCCGGGGCAACCCCCCATGCGGCGGCATCTTGCTCAATCCCCCAGGGCCGGAAGGCAGCAAGGGCAGGCGAGCTCTGCCGGGTGCGTGGGGGGCCTCTTCGTCTCCGGCCGGGCAGATCTCGACAGGCTCGATCGGCGGGAAGCTGGGTCTAGCATCCGGTCGTGTCGTTCCTCGACCTGGCGATCGTGTGCGCGGTCGCGCTGGCCGGTCCCCTCCTCGCCACCCCGCGCCGCTGGCACCTGCCGGTCGTCCTCGGGGAGCTCCTGGCGGGCATCGTGCTGGGTGTCAGCGGCTTCGGGGTGCTCGACGCGAGCGACCCGACGTTCACCTTCCTCGGGCAGGCAGGCTTCGTGCTGGTGATGTTCGTGGCCGGCACCCACGTACCCGTCCGGGACCCACGCCTGCGCCCGGCGTTGCGCACCGGCCTGGTGCGCGCTGCAGTCGTCGGCGTGGCCGCCTGCGTCCTCGGGTACGCCGCCGCACAGCTCGTCGGCATCCCTCACGCCCCGTTGTACGCCGTGCTGATGGCCTCGTCCTCGGCCGCGCTCGTGCTCCCGATCGTCGACTCGCTCGGCCTGGGCGGACACCACGTCGTGGAGCTGATCCCTCAGGTCGCTGTCGCCGACGCGGCCTGCATCGTGCTGCTCCCCCTGGTGATCGACCCGGACCACGTCGCACGAGCCGGCCTCGGCGCGGTCGTCGTGCTGCTGGCCGGCGGCATCCTCTTCCTGGCCCTCCGCGCGGTCGAGCGCAGCGGCCTCCGCGGCCGGGTGCACGCGGTCTCGGAGGACCGGCAGTTCGCGGTCGAGCTCCGCGTCAGTCTCGCCGCACTGTTCGCGATGGCGGCCCTGGCCATCGCCGTGCACGTCTCCCTGATGCTGGCCGGCTTCGTCGCCGGGATCGCGGTGGCCGCGGTGGGCGAGCCCCGTCGGGTCGCCAAGCAGCTGTTCGCGGTGACCGAGGGGTTCTTCGGGCCGGTGTTCTTCGTCTGGCTCGGGCGCCGGCCTGCAGCTGGACGAGCTGATCGACCACCCCTCGATGGTCGCGCTCGGGTTCGGGCTCGGCGTGGGTGCGGCGCTCGCGCACCTGGTCGCCGTACCGCTGCGCCAACCCGCGTCGTACGCCATGCTCGCGACCGCCCAGCTCGGCGTCCCCGTCGCGGCCGCCGCCATCGGCGCCCAGCTGGACCTGCTCAGACCCGGAGAAGGTGCGGCGATCGTGCTGGGCGCGCTGGTCACCCTCGGGGTCACGGTGGCGGGCGGTTCGCTGGCCGCGCGTACGTCGCGCCACGCCCCCGCCGACCCCCCTCCGCCGACCGTCCAGGCGTGATCCACCACCGCCGCGGCGCCGCCCTAACGGTTGTCGGCGTGGCTGGTTAGGGTTCAGGAGTGGAGTCCCCCCTCGCGCTCTACCGGCGCTACCGTCCCGAGACCTTCGCCGAGGTCATCGGGCAGGACCACGTGACCGAGCCGCTGCGCGCAGCTCTCGCGGGCAACCGGGTGAACCACGCCTACCTCTTCTCCGGCCCTCGCGGCTGCGGCAAGACCACCTCGGCGCGCATCCTGGCCCGGACGCTCAACTGCGAGCAGGCGCCGGTGGCCGACCCGTGCGGCGAGTGCGACTCGTGCCGCGACCTCGCCCGCCGCGGCCCCGGCTCGATCGACGTGATCGAGATCGACGCGGCCTCCCACGGCGGCGTCGACGACGCCCGCGACCTGCGCGAGAAGGCGTTCTTCGCGCCGGTCCGCAGCCGCTACAAGGTCTACATCATCGACGAGGCCCACATGGTCAGCACCCAGGGCTTCAACGCCCTGCTCAAGCTGGTCGAGGAGCCGCCGCCCCATCTGCGCTTCATCTTCGCCACGACGGAGCCGGAGAAGGTGCTGCCGACCATCCGGTCCCGCACCCACCACTACCCCTTCCGGCTGATCCCGCCGCGCCTGCTCTCGTCGTACCTCTCGGAGCTCTGCGAGAAGGAGGCCGTCACGATCGAGCCCGCCGCGCTGCCGCTGGTGGTCCGCGCGGGGGCGGGGTCCGCGCGTGACACCCTCTCCGTCCTCGACCAGCTGATGGGCGGCGCCGGGCCGGAGGGCATCACCTACACGCTGGCGGCCGGGCTGCTCGGCTACACGCCCGACACCCTGCTCGACGAGGTGGTCGACGCCTTCGCGGCCGGTGACGGCGCGGCGGTCTTCGGCGTCGTCGACAAGGTGATCGAGACCGGTCAGGACCCGCGCCGCTTCACCGAGGACCTCCTCCGCCGACTGCGCGACCTCGTCATCGTCTCGGCGGTCCCCGACGCGCCCGCCACCGGGTTGATCGACATCGCCGAGGACGCCGCCGAGCGGCTGGTGGCACAGGCCGCCCGGTTCGGTCCGGCCGAGCTCAGCCGCGCGGCCGACCTGGTCGCGACCGGCCTCACCGAGATGCGCGGTGCCACCGCCCCCCGCCTGCTCCTCGAGCTGATCTGCGCCCGGGTCCTGCTTGCCGGGCGCCGACCACTCCACCGAGGGGGTGCAGGCCCGCCTCGACCGGCTCGAGCGACGGATGACGATCGCCGGTGGAGATGCACCGGCTCCCGCGCCCGTCGCGACCCGTCGTCCGCGTCGAGCGGCCGGCCCCAGCCACGCCCCCTGCGGCTCCGTACGAGCCGGTCGCGGCGACCACACCGACTGCGGAGCCGGTCGCGGAGCCGGCCACTCGGCCAGTGAGCCGGCCAGCGAGCCGGCCAGTGAGTCGTTCTCCGAGTCGGTCGCGGAACCCACCCCAGCGGCGGTTCCGGAAGCGGAGCCCGAGCTCGAGCCGCCCCCGACCGCTGAGGCTCCGGCGGAAGCGCCCACGCCCCCACCTGCTGCCCGGTTCCACGGGCCCGGTCACGGAGACGGCGGCCGGCTCCCCGCTGAGCCTGGTCGACGTACGGCGCCTCTGGCCCGACATCGTCGAGGCCACCAAGCAGCGCCGACGGGTGACCTGGATCCACCTGACCCAGCACGCCCAGGTGGTGGCGGTCGACGCTCAGATCCTGACCCTGGGCTTCAGCAACGTCGGTGCGCGAGAGTCGTTCGACAACGGCGGCAGTGCCGAGATCGTGCGGCAGGCCGCGATCGACGTCGTCGGCCACGACTGGCGGGTCGAGACCATCGTCGACCCCGGGGCCGAGCCCGATGCGGCGCCGCCACCGGCTGCGCCCGTCGCCGCGGCGCCGGCCGTCGAGCCGGCGCTGATGCGCCCCGGCGGTCACCGACGAGATGCCCCCCGACCCCGAGCCGCCCGTCGAGAGCCCCTCGACGACGGCGCGGCAGGCGATCGCCGCGACGCGCACGGCCGAGCGCGACGAGGCCGCCCCCGAGCGCGCCGACCGACTCCGACGGCGGTGCCCGCCCCGACGACGACGACGCCGAGTCCTCCGGACTCGACGGCGCCCAGCTCCTGCAACAGGCGCTGGGCGCCCAGGTCATCGAAGAGATCCCCCACCAGTGAGAGACGACAAGGTGAAGCCATGACCCAGAACCCCTTCGAGGCGCTCGGCGGCGGCGGTGAGCCCGGTGGTTTCGACCTGGAGGGTCTCCTCCAGCAGGCCCAGCAGATGCAGCAGCAGCTCGAGAGCGCCCAGGAGCGGCTCGCCGAGGCGCGGATCGACGGCACCGTCGGCGGCGGAGCGGTCACGGTCACCGTCAACGGCATCGGCGAGCTCGAGGCCGTCAACATCAAGGCCGGCGGCTTCGACGGATCCAGCGACGACGACCTGAGCGACCTCGGCGACCTGATCGTCGCCGCCTACCGCGACGCCAAGGCCCAGGCCGACGCCCTCGCGACCAACGCCCTCGGTCCGCTCGCGGGCGGTGGCATGCCCGGCCTCGGCGGCCCGGGTCCCGACGCGCCCGGCGCTCTCGGCTTCGGCGGGAACACGAGTTGTACGAAGGCATCGTCCAGGACCTCATCGACGAGCTCGGTCGCCTGCCCGGCGTCGGTCCCAAGGGCGCCCAGCGGATCGCGTTCCACCTGCTCCAGGCCGAGCCCGCCGACGTACGACGGCTGGCCGAGGTGCTGCTCGAGGTGAAGCAGCGCGTGAAGTTCTGCTCGATCTGCTTCAACGTCTCCGAGGAAGACCAGTGCCGCATCTGCCGTGACCCTCGGCGCGACCAGACCGTGCTCTGCGTGGTCGAGGAGTACAAGGACGTCGTCGCGATCGAGCGCACCAAGGAGTTCCGCGGCCGCTACCACGTCCTCGGAGGCGCGATCTCGCCGATCGACGGCATCGGTCCCGACCAGCTCCACATCGCCGAGCTGTTCAAGCGGCTGGCCGACGGCGCGATCACCGAGGTGATCCTCGCGACCGACCCCAACCTCGAGGGCGAGGCGACCGCCACCTACCTCACCCGTATGCTCAAACCTCTGGGACTCCGCATCACCCGCCTGGCGAGCGGGCTCCCCGTCGGTGGTGACCTGGAGTACGCCGACGAGGTGACGCTCGGGCGGGCTTTCGCAGGGAGGAGGACGGCCGAATGACCGAACAGACCACGGCGGACCAGATCCTGGCCGGGGGAGCAGGGCTCCCGGCTGGCGCACCTGGCGACGAGTTCGCGGCCCAGATCGCCGACCAGGTCGAGAGCTTCCTGATCGCGCTGCGCGCCGTCGCCGCCGAGGGCGACGCCGGGCGGAGCATCTCGCTGCTCCTGCTCGAGATCAGCCAGATCCTCCTGGCCGGCGCCCGCCTCGGCGCCCAGGTCGACTTCACGCCCGAGGAGGACTACCAGCCCGATGTCGGGCCCGACGCCGACCTCGACGGACTGCGTCTGCGGCTGGCGGAGATGTTCGGCGACATCGACACCTACAGCTTCGTCTTCGACCCCTACGACCCCGAGCAGGTCGACAGCCAGCTCTCCGACGACCTGACCAGCATCGCCAGCGACCTCGAGAACGGCCTGCGCCACTTCCGCCTCGGCAACACCGCCGAGGCGCTGTGGTGGTGGCAGTTCTCCTACGTCTCCTCCTGGGGCAACCTCGCCGGCGCGATGCTCAACGCGCTGCTGTCCGTGGTCGCCCACGACCGGCTCGACGTGGAGTTCACCGGTGAGCTCGACCAGGTCGCCGCAGCGAATGAGATGTTGGACAGTCCGCCCGACGGCCCCCAGTAGAATCGTGGCCGTCTCCGCGCAGCGTCGCGCGCGAGCGTCGTACCGCTTCCCCGTGCTGTGAGGATCTGACCGTGGGCATTGTCGTGCAGAAGTACGGCGGCTCCTCGGTCGCCGACGCCGCCGGCATCAAGCGCGTCGCGCGGCGGATCGTCGACACCCGCCACGCGGGACACGACGTGGTGGTCGTCGTCTCGGCGATGGGTGACAGCACCGACGACCTGCGCGACCTCGCCGAGCAGGTCAGTCCCACCCCGCCGCCGCGCGAGCTCGACATGCTGCTGACCGCGGGCGAGCGCATCTCGATGGCGCTCCTGGCGATGGCGATCGCCGAGCTCGGCCACAAGGCGCAGTCGTTCACTGGCTCGCAGGCGGGCGTGATCACCGACTCGGCGCACGGCAAGGCCAAGATCATCGACATCACCCCTGGTCGCATCGAGAAGGCGATCGGTGGCGGAGCCATCGCGATCGTGGCCGGGTTCCAAGGCGTCTCCCAGGACACCAAGGACATCACCACCCTCGGCCGCGGCGCGTCCGACACCACCGCGGTCGCGCTGGCCGCCGCGCTCGGCGCCGAGGTGTGCGAGATCTACACCGACGTCGACGGGGTGTTCACCGCCGATCCTCGGCTGGTGCCGTCGGCCCGCCGGCTCGAGCACGTCTCCACCGAGGAGATGCTGGAGATGGCCGCCTCCGGTGCGAAGATCCTGCACCTGCGCTGCGTGGAGTACGCCCGGCGCTACGACATCCCGGTCCACGTCCGGTCCTCCTTCTCCCAGAAGGAAGGCACCTGGATCCTGCCCGACCCACCGGAGGGAGCAGACCCCATGGAGCAGGCGATCATCGCCGGCATCGCCCACGACCGCAGCGAGGCCAAGATCACCGTGGTCGGCGTCCCCGACAAGGTCGGTGAGGCCGCGCGGATCTTCGAGGCGCTCGCCGAGGCCGAGGTGAACCTCGACATGGTCGTGCAGAACATCTCGGCCCAGGCCACGGGCCTGACCGACATCTCGTTCACGCTGCCGCGCGAGGACGGCCAGACCGCGATGACGGCCCTGGCCAAGCTGCGCGGTCAGGTCGGCTACGACCACCTGATGTACGACGACGAGATCGGCAAGGTGTCGCTGATCGGCGCCGGCATGCGCTCCCACCCCGGCATCACCGCGAAGTTCTTCGCCGCCCTGGCCAACGCCGGCGTCAACATCGAGATGATCTCGACCTCCGAGATCCGGATCTCGGTGATCGTCGACGAGGCCGACGTCGTCGCGGCCGTCCAGGCGACCCACACCGCGTTCGACCTCGACAGCGCCGAGGTCGAGGCGGTCGTCTACGGCGGGACCGGACGCTGATGGTGTCGACCAGCGACCTGCGACCGATGAACGTCGGTGTCGTCGGTGCCACCGGCCAGGTGGGCGCCGTGATGCGCCAGATCCTGCTCGAGCGCGACTTCCCGATCGCCTCGATCCGCTTCTTCGCCTCCGCCCGGTCGGCCGGCACCGTGCTGCCCTTCGGCGACCGCGAGGTCACCGTCGAGGACGCCGAGACCGCCGACCCGAGCGGGCTCGACCTCGCCCTCTTCTCCGCCGGCGCCACCGCGTCACGGGCCCTGGCCCCGCAGGTTCGCGGCAGCCGGCGCGGTCGTCATCGACAACTCCTCGGCCTGGCGGATGGACCCCGACGTCCCGCTGGTGGTCTCCGAGGTCAACCCCGACGACATCGGCCTGGCCTGGTCCGGGGCAGGCAAGGGCATCATCGCCAACCCGAACTGCACCACGATGGCCGCGATGCCGGTGCTCAAGCCGCTCGCACGACGAGGCGGGTCTGGTCCGGCTGATCGCCTCGACCTACCAGGCCGTCTCCGGGAGCGGGCTGGCCGGCGTCGACGAGCTCGCCGAGCAGCTGCGCCGCCGTCGGCGACAAGGCCCGCGAGCTGGCCTACGACGGGTCGGCCGTCGCCTTCCCCGACCCCGTCAAGTTCGCGCGCCCGATCGCCTTCAACGTGCTCCCGCTGGCCGGCTCGATCGTCGACGACGGGCTCTTCGAGACCGACGAGGAGCAGCAAGCTCCGCAACGAGTCCCGCAAGATCCTCGGGCTCCCCGAGCTGGCGGTGTCCGGCACCTGCGTGCGGGTACCGGTCTTCACCGGCCACTGGCTGTCGATCAACGCCGAGTTCGCCCGCCCGTTGACCGTGGCGCGCGCCCGCGAGGTGCTGGCGTCGCGCCCCGGGCGTCGAGCTGTCGGAGATCCCGACGCCGCTGCACGCGGCCGGCCGCGACCCGTCGTACGTCGGGCGGATGCGTCAGGACGCCGGCGTCCCCGACGACCGCGGGCTGGTGCTGTTCGTCAGCAACGACAACCTGCGCAAGGGTGCGGCGCTCAACGCCGTCCAGATCGCCGAGCTCGTCGCACGCATCCCGCGATCGGCGCGCTGAGCCTCAGCGGACCCGTTCGCCGGGTTCGACGTACGTCGAGGTGAGCCACCAGGCAGCGGCGTAGGTGAGCATCGCGACGGCCGGCACCACGACCACCATCCATGGGTCGGAGATCACCGGGAGCAGCGCCAGCAGGATCACCACGACCAGCAGCCCGACGCCCAGGAAGCTCGTGCTGCCGGGCGAGTCGACACCCGCGAGCCTGAGGAGCAGCGAGCCCAGCACCACCATCGCCGCCTCCGCAGCTATCTGTCCCCCTCATCAA
>CAVXHO010000024.1:0-17963 GCA_963761515.1 uncultured Actinomycetota bacterium | reverse complement strand
GGCCCTGATGCGGGTCTTCCGACGGTTCTGCCTCCCCTACCAGCCAGCCCAGAGCTGAGGAGACGTCATGGCCTTGTGGTGGATCGGCAACATCGTGCTCCTGCTCGTGATCGCGCCGGTGCTCGTCGCCCTGCTCAACCGGGTGCTCGCAGCGCTCGAGCGGATCCGGGGGGCGGCCGACGACATCCTCGTGGGCGGCGTCCAGCTCGCCGGTGAGCTCGACGGCGTACCCGAGGCGCTGGCGACGACCGACCGGACCGTGCACGCCGTCGCCACCGGCGCCGCTCGCTACGGCGGCTCCGTGGCCAAGCTGCTCCCGCCCCAGTGACGACCCGACCGACCCACAGAAGGAGGCGCACCTCATGCCACTCGTTGCCTGGGTGACCATCGTGATCGCGACGGTGATCATCGCGGTCGCCGCGCTCGGCCTGCTGCGCGTGATCTTCCACCTCCGTGCCGTGACCGCCACGCTCGACAGCGTGATCGGCGGCGTGGGCGTGATCGCGGAGCGCACGAGCACCGTGCCCGACGTCCTGCCGTCGGTGAACGCCAGCCTGAAGCCGGTCCGCGACTTCTGCGAGGCGATATGAGCACCCAGCTCGCCGTCCTGGTCGACTCCGGCTGGGTCGTCGGCTACACGATCGGGATCGTCGTCGTGCTCGTGGTCGTCGCCCTGGTGGTCCCGATCCTCGTGCTGGCCCACAAGATCGGCCGCCAGGCGGGCGCCATCGACGCCTCGCTCGGCGACTCGGTGCACAACACGGCGGCGCTGTCGCAGCTGAACACCACCATCGACCACGCGACCGAGATCATCGCCGGGCTGCAGCGCGGCCGCGAGCGGTTGGGAGGCTGAGATGGCAGTCCTGTCCGTGCACCCGGTGGCGCCGCTGCTCAGCGACTCCAGCCACGACCTGTGGTGGGGCGCGGTGATCGGCGGCTTCGTCGTCGTACTCGCCGTCGCCGCGCTGCTGACCATCTTGGTGATCGAGGTCCGCACCATCGACCGGCGCGTCGCCGCGGTCAAGGAGACCCTCAAGGCGGCCGAGCACAACACCCAGGACGCCGCCCTGATCGGCGTCACCGCGGGTGGCGTCGAAGCGGTCCTCGCCGAGGGCCTGCAGCATCATCTGTTCCTCGGGCGAGTGCTCGGAAAGGTGCGGTCGTGACCACGCTCGTCGTGCTGTCCGTCGTCGACATCGTGCTGCTGATCGCGGGTCTGGCGATCTACCTGTACATCGTCGGTGCCCAGCTCACCCGGATCGCCACGAACCTCGAGGAGTGCGCCGAGATCGTGCACGCGATCGGCCGCAACGCGGCACCGATCGTGCAGGACGTGCAACACATCAACCGCACCGGTGGGGTCGTGGCCGGCGCGCTGCCGCTGCTCTACGGCATGGCCGAGCAGATCGTCACCAGCGTGACGCCGCGCGAGCCGCAGCCCGCGGGGCGGCCACCGGCTCTCCCGGCGTCCGGCACCCGCCGCTCACGGCTCGGCGAGGGCGTGGGCTACCACCCGGACGAGGAGCCCGCGGGCGTCTGACCCTGCGGCTCGGGGCTGTCGCTCACCCTGCGGTTTGGTCCCAAACCGCACGTTTTCAGGGCTGAATGCTGCGGTTTGGGACCAAACCGCAGCATCCTCAGCGCTCCGGAGGCTGGCGGCCGGTGGTCAGCGGGCCGGTGGTCGGCGCGGAGTACCCGCCGATCCACTCGTCCTTCCAGGTGCTGTCGAACTGCTGCTCGTTGCAGCCGGGGCGGTAGACCGAGCACAGCTCCTCGGCTATCTGCTTGCGATGCCCGGTCTGGCCGCCGGGCACCTCGAACCACGCCACGTGCAGCCGCCACTTGCTGCCCGCCCGCTT
This sequence comes from uncultured Actinomycetota bacterium, assembly GCA_963761515.1. Taxonomy (GTDB): domain Bacteria; phylum Actinomycetota; class Actinomycetes; order Propionibacteriales; family Nocardioidaceae; genus Nocardioides. Next base: position 16,104 of record CAVXHO010000024.1, on the reverse strand, counting down.
GACCCAGCACGAGGAGCGCGGGTGTCGGAAGGGCAGTCGCTCCTCACGGAGGTCCTCGGTGTGGCCGACGTAGATCACGGCGTAGGACTCGGCGTCCTCGTCGGGCTTGTACATCACGGCGTACACCGCCGGGGCCGCAGGGACCGTCCACCCGGCGAGCACGCGGGGTCCCTCGAAGGGGTAGCCGGCCAGGGAGCCCAGCCGGATCACGGGAGGTCGTCCTCGTCGTCGTCCTCGGAGAGCGCGCTGATCGCGCTGATCGGCCAGGGAGGCAGCCCTGCCCTCGCCGCCGCAGCCGTGAAGATCGACGCGCCCCGCTCGAGCGCGGCCTCCCGGGTCTCGGCCTCGACCAGCAGCTGAGCGCCGTACGCCGTCTGGCCGATGCCGGAGGCGACCCCACCGGCGGGCGCCACCGCGTCGGCGAGCTCGACGATCTCCTCACGGCTCAGCTCGCGGTCACCGCTCGCCTGCGCCGACACGCTCCAGTACAACGCCGTCTCCTCTTCCCGTTCGTCAGTGCATCGTGGCCAGCACCCGGGCGAACTCCGACAGGCTGGCCAGGTCGTGACCGGACAGCAGCTCGTCGACGTACGGCTGGGCGACCATCATGCCCAGGGTGTCAGGCGTGAAGTCGGTACGGCTGCCTTTGTGGGGGTTGAGCCAGACGATCCGGTGGCACAGCCGGGAGAGCCGCTGCATCGCGGACTCGAGCAGCTCGGGGTCGCCGCGGTCGAGACCGTCGGAGCAGATCACCACGATCCCCCCGCGGGTGAGCCCGCGTCGGGCCCAACGGCGTACGAACTCGTCGAGGCAGACGCCGATCCGGGTCCCGCCCTCCCAGTCGGTCACGGCCGACGCAGCGCGATCCAGGGCGAGGTCGGGGCGCCGGTGCTCGAGCTCGCGGGTGATCCGGGTCAGTCGGGTGCCGAAGCAGAACACCTCGACCCGGTCGGCGGCGCGCGCGGAGGTGTGGGCGAACTGCACGAGGTTGCGGGAGTAGTCCGCCATCGAACCGGACACGTCGAGGAGCAGGATGATCCGCCGTGTGCGCAGCCGCCGCCGACGACGGTGGAGGGCGCCGGGCTCTCCGTGCAGCCGCATCGACTCCCGGACGGTGCGTCGCAGGTCGGGCAGTCGACCGTGGCGCGTCGGCACCGTGCGCCGGGTACGCCGTCGGGGCGGTGCCAGCTGCATCGTCCGCAGGATCCGCCGGAGCGCGGCCAGCTCCTCGGGCGTGCAGGCCGCGAAGCTCTTGGCCTTGACCGTGGACGCCTTCGCGGCGGCGTACCCCAGCTCGGCCTCCTGCTCCTGCTGCTCCTCGCCGAGCCGTTCGGTCTCCGCGATCTCCAGCGTCGCCAGCGCCTCGGCGCGTGCGACGGCCGAGAAGACGGACGAGCCCTGGGTCGAGTCGGGGTCGCCGAGGTAGTAGGAGACGAACGTCCGGTGGTACGTCGGGACCTGCTCACGCCGGGTGAGCAGCGTGCAGCGCCCGGCCCAGTACAGGTCCACCAGATCGGTCAGGTCGACCACGGTCGCGGCCGCGCAGTAGGTCAGGACGTCGCCCGACCCGATGGTCAGCCCGGCCCGCCGAAGCTCCGTGGTGAAGCCGACGAGCATCGGCGTGAAGTCGGGACGCGGAGTCGTCACGTGCCGACTCGGCATGGTGGGCGGTCAGGCACCTGAGGCGACCCAGCCGAGGTCCTCGCGCACCTGCTCGAGGTCGTCGCGGTCCTTGATGACGGCGCCGAGGGTGTCCGCGGCGACCGCGGGCTCGAGCTCCTCGGCCCCCACGACCTCGAGGGTCTGCACCCAGTCGATCGTCTCCGCGACCCCGGGCGGCTTGGCCAGGTCCATGTCGCGCAGCCGGTGTACCGCGGCGACCGCGGCCTCGGCCAGGGTGCGGGAGACGCCGGGCGCCCGGACCAGGACGATCTCCAGCTCGCGCTCGGACGAGGGGAACCCGACCCAGTGGTAGAGGCAGCGACGCTTCAAGGCGTCGTGGAGCTCTCGGGTGCGGTTGCTGGTCAGCACCACGAGCGGCGGCTGCTCGGCGACGATCGTGCCGATCTCGGGGATCGTGATCTGGTAGTCGGACAGCAGCTCGAGCAGGAAGGCCTCGAACTCGTCGTCGGCCCGGTCGACCTCGTCGACCAGGAGCACCGCGCCGGCGCCGGTCCTCACGGCGTCCAGGAGCGGCCGCTCGAGCAGGAAGCGTGGCCCGAAGAGGGCGTCGACCGACCCGTCGTCGGCGAGCTGGTGCTCGGACAGGGCGCGGATGGCGAGCATCTGGCGGGCGTAGTCCCACTCGTAGAGCGCCTGGTTGGTGTCGATGCCCTCGTAGCACTGGAGACGGATCAGCCGCCGGTCGAGCACCTGGGCGAGCGCCTTGGCGATCTCGGTCTTGCCGACACCGACCTCGCCCTCCAGGAGCACGGGACGGCCCAGGCTGAGCGCCACGTGCACCGTGGTGGCCAGCCCGCGGTCGGCGAGATAGCCGACGTCGCGCAGGGCCTCGGTGAGGGCGGGCACCGAGTCGGGCTGCGTCATCGCGCCCGGCTCACCGGTCGCACTCAATCGCCACGAGGGGTGTCGACCAGGTCGCGCAGGCTGCTGGAGCCCAGCTTGCCCTCGCGGGCGAGGCGCTCGCGCCAGGCCTCCTTCAGGTCGGACCCCGGAGAGCCGAACCCGTCGAAGGTCACGTCCTTCATGTTGCGGCACGGTGTGACCGGTCCGCACTCCTCGTCGATCTCGGACCGATCGCGATCCTCGGCCGACCAGAGCGCCCGCAGGACCTGGATGCCGTCGTCCGACGTGTCGGTCATCGCGCTCTCCTCTCTGCACGCGGCTCCGTCGCGGGACCCGCAGCCTCCACTGTAGGTCGCGCGGAGCCCGCTCACGACGCGTGCCTAAGGATTCGCTTGCGCCTCGAGCCGGTGTACGGCGATCGCCTGGGCCAGCACCGCGGCCGCCACCTCGCCGGGAGTCCGGGCTCCGATGTCGAGACCGGCGGGGCCGTGGATGCGCTCGAGGCCGGTCACGTTGCGGTCGGTCAGCCAGGTCAGCCGGGCCTCCTGGCGGACCCGCGGGGCGACCACGCCGATGTAGCCCACCCGTGAGGACAGCCCGGCCTCCATGATCCGGCCGGCCATCTCGTCGTCGTGCCCGGTCACCACCAGCGAGTCGAGGACGGTCAGCCCGACCACCAGCGGGATCGCCGAGCCCGGGTCCGGAGCCCGGTGGATGCGCCAGCCGAGGACGTCACCCATCCGGGCCACGGCGTCGGCGACCGGGCCGGGGCCGGCAGCGACCAGGGTGGGCACGGGTCGCAGCACGGTGACGACACGTCCGGCCGAGACGTGAGTGGTGCTCCGGCCGCTGGACCAGGCGGCGACCACGTCGGCGTCCTCCGCCTCCACGTGCTCCGCCTCGACCAGCCGCGTGGAGACGGCGAGGCCGTCGCCGTCGAGGTCGGTGACGAGACAGACCGGCTCACGTTCCACCAACCGTTCCCACAGCTCGGACGGGAGCGCGTCGGCCGGCAGCACGAGGCACTGTCCCGAGCCCGTGGCCGTCACGCCCGCGAGGGCCGCTTCGTACTCCCCGACCTCGACCGGGACGAGCCGGCCGCGGCCGATCGTCGCCACGCGTTCGACGACCTGGTCGTCGGCGGCTCCGCCCCAGACGTGGCCGTTCCGCCCGCCCCCGGGCGTCAGCGCCAGCGCCTCCGAGGGGTCCACCGGTGGCCCTTCGCGGGCCACGAGCCAGCCCACGTCCACCCGGGTGCCGGACCGGACGCAGGCGGCCACGGTGAGGGCGACGTCGTACATCCTGCGCAGGCTAGCCGGAGTCGGCCCGACACCCCACCGCCACCCAAGCAAACCCTGAGGTCGGGGGCCTGCTCGACCGTTGCGTTCCCCGGTGACCTACCCCGGGGCACAATCGGGAGTGTGGACGACACGCTGCTGCTGGCCGCCCGGGCCCTCGTGCTCGCCGATCTCCAGGCCCGGCACCGAGCGACCCCCGAGGCCGTCGACGCCCTCGAGGACGCGTGTGCCAACCGCGGCTGGTGGGCCGAGCAGTGGCCGGAGGGCGAGGTGTACGTCGCCGGGCTGGTCGCGCAGGACGTGCAGGACGCCCTGTTCGAGAGTGTCGGGCGCTGGCCGTTGTGCGTGACCTGCGACCCGGAGCAGCCCGAGCATGCGCTCTACATCGAGCCCGACATCGGCGGTCCCGCACCGCAGTGGGTGTGCGAGGAGTCGGGCCGGACCATCGCACCGCTGGGCCGGCTCGGCGAGCTCGGCTGACGTTCCTCGGCTGACCGAGGGCGGAGCCTGACGGTCAGGGCTGAGGGTCAGGGGCTGAGGGTCAGCGGGACCCACCAGGTGAAGCGCGTGCCGGCGTACGTCGTCCGCGACACCTCGATCACCACGTCGCCGACCAGCCCGCGCCGCGAGTGCCGCAGCACGGGGTCTCCGGGGGCGAGGTCGAGCAGCTCGGCGTCCATCTCGTTCGCGAGATCGGCCGTGAGCTGGTCCTCGGCCGACGTCGGTCGCAGGCCGCGCGCGGCGAGCATGGAGTAGAGGCTCTCCGGCAGCCCCGTCTGCAGGAAACCGGGCAGCAGCACCTCGTTGAGGTACACGTCCTGCACGCACAGGGGTACGTCGTCCAGCCGGCGCCGTCGACGCCAGTGGATGACCGCGTCACCAGCGGTGATGCCCATCGCCTTCGCCACGCCGGGGCCGGCCTGGCCGAGCCCGTGCATCAGGGTCTCGGTGGTGGTCGTCCAGCCCCGTGCCCTCGCGTCCTCGGTGAACGACAGCGGGCGAGTGACGGGGCGGGCGTTCTTGCGGACGAAGGTGCCGCGGGCCGGCGCACGCTCGAGCAGCCCTTCGGCGACGAGGGCGTCGATCGCCTGGCGCACCGTCATCCGGGCGACCCCGAAGTGCTGCATCAGGTCGCGCTCCGACGGAGCCGGCGCACCCTCGGGCAGGTCGGCGATCAGGTTGCGCACGTACTCCCGCACCTGGACGTGCTTGAGGGTCGTACCCTGCGGCACGAGCACGTCATCCACGCCCGGAGTCTAGGGCGTCGAGAGGGTCCGTATGCCCCGAATCCAAGGGCCCGCACCCCTGGACCGCTCAGGCCACGGGCCGTGGATCAGGTGGCGGAGATCGCCGTGAGCACGTCGAGCCGCGCCGCGCGGCGGGCCGGCAGCACGGCCGCGAGCACCCCGATCACGACCGCCAGACCGAGGAAGACGACCAGCTGGGTCCAGGGGATCGCGATCACGTTCAGGCCCTGGTCACGGACGGCGTACATCATCGCGATCCCGAAGCAGACGCCGAGCGCGACGCCGAGCACCGCGCCGAGCACGGCGATCACCACCGACTCCAGGGTCACCATCAGCCGCAGCTGGCCGCGCCCCAGCCCGATCGCCCGGAGCAGGCCTATCTCGCGGGTGCGCTCGATGATCGACAGCGCCAGGGTGTTCACGATCCCGAGGATCGCGATCACCAGCGCCAGCCCGAGCAGCGCATCGACCATCAGCACGAGCTGGTCGATCGGCGCTCGCTGCTGGTCGGCGAACTGCTGCTCGTCCTGCACGGTGACCACGGGCAGCTTCTCGACCGTCTGCCGCAGGGTCGGCAGCAGGTCGCCGGCCTCGGGCGAGGTGAAGACGATCAGGAAGTTGTCGCTGTCGGCGAACCCGGCCCGGGTCAGGTTGCGTGTCGAGGTGACGAAGTCGAAGACCAGCGGGGTGTCCTCGTAGACGCCGCCCACGCGGAACGCCCGGTCGCCGACCGGGAGCTTGCCCAGCACGACCTGGGACCCGACCGCGAGGTGGTGGTCGGAGGCGTACTTCTCGTTGACCAGGACGGTGCGGCCGGCGAGATCGTCCGTGCCCGAGGTGAGCTGCAGGCCGAACCGCTCGACCTGGGACGGCAGGACGCCGGTGACCGAGGAGCGGTCGCCGTCGGCCTCGACGAAGGCGTAGCGCTGCCGCACCACGTCGTCGACCCCCGGGACCCTCGCGATCTTCAGGGCGACCTGCGGGGAGAACGGCTGCCCGAAGGCGCTGCCCACGACGTAGCTGCCGATGAAGTTCTCCTCGATCGTCTTGTCCACACTGGCCTTGGCCGAGGCTCCGATGATCGACATCGTGCATGCCAGGGCGAGCCCGATCATCAGCGCCGACGCGGTGGCCGTCGTACGGCGTGGGTTGCGCAGGGCGTTCTGGCCGGCGAGGTTGCCCACGGCGCGGAAGACCCCGCCGTAGACCCATCGCGCCAGGGCGAGCAGCGGCCGGCAGACCAGCGGCGCGGTGGCGGTGACGCCGAGCAGGACGGCGAGGATCCCGCCACCGACCCAGTACCCGGAGTGCTGGGGAGAGCCGAACAGGCCGTCGAGCGTGGCTGCGGCCCCGGCGGCGATGAGAACCACGCCGAGCACGAACCGGCGCCGGATCGACGACTCCGGCAGCGCGACCACGTCGCCGAGTGCCTGGACCGGCATGATCCGGCCGGTACGTCGTGCGGGGAGCCACGCCGCCGCCATCGTGACCGCGGTTCCGGTGACGTAGCCCGCGACGACGGCTCGCGGGGTGAGGGTGAGCGGCTCGCTGCCCAGGTCGAGGCCGACCAGCCCGATCAGCCCGCGGATGGCGTAGGCGAGGCCGACGCCGAGCACGAGCCCGATCGTGGACCCGAGCAGCCCCAGCACGAGGGCCTCGAGCAGCACGCTGCGCGACACCTGTCGGCGCGAGGCGCCGAGCGCGCGCAGCAGCGCCAGCTCGCGGCTGCGCTGGGCCACCAGGATCGAGAAGGTGTTGACGATCAGGTAGGCGCCGACGACCAGGGCGACGGCGGCGAAGATCAGGAGGAACGTCTGGAGGAACTTCACCCCCTGCAGCACCTGGCTCGCAGACTCGTCGGCCGCGTCGTCGCCGGTCACGGCGCGGACGCCGCGCGGCAGCTCACGGGCGACGGCGTCGCGCAGCGTCGTCTGCGACACACCGGGGTCGGCGGTCACCCAGATGTTGGTGAAGGCCTGCCGGCCGTGGAGGAAGAGCCGCTGTGCCGTAGGGACGTCGAAGATGGTCAACGTCGCACCCGCCAGCGACGTGTTGTCGGCGTACCCCGCGAGACCGACGAGCCGTTCGTTCAGTGCCGCCTTCCGGGTGGCGGTCACGATCGGCACGATGTCGCCCAGGGAGTAGCCGGCCTTCTCCGCCGTCGCGGTGTCGAGGGCGATCTCGTGCGGTCCGCGCGGCGGGCGCCCGTCGACGACCGTCAGTCCGGGCACGCCGTGCTCGGCGGGGGCGTCCGAGTAGCTGATGCCGTACGTCGGCGCGCCGAGGCCACCGACCACCTTGTTGTCGTCGCCGACCACGAAGACGCCCAGCGCCTGCACATTGCCGTCGGCGCGGGCGGCCCCCGGCACACTCTCCAGACGCGTGACCAGCGTGGCCGGGACGGACCGGGTCGAGGGGTCGCCGTTGAGCGTCGTGCTGCCGGCCGGCCGGACCACCACGTCGCCCACCGAGGCGCCGAACAGCTTGGTGAACCCGGCACTCAGCGCGGCCGAGAAGACGAGCGAGCCGACGACGAAGGCGACGCCGAGGGCAATCGCGAACGTGCTCATGAGCAGGCGCACCTTGCGCGCCAGCAGGCTCCTCCAGACGGCGCGGAGCACGTCAGTCCGCCGGCTCGGCGGCCGCCATCCACGCGATGATCTGCTCCCGCTCGGGGTCGTGCAGCTCGTCGACGATGCGGCCGTCGGACAGGAAGACGATCCGGTCGGTGTAGGCCGCGGCGACCGGGTCGTGCGTCACCATCACCACGGTCTGGGCATGGTCGTCGACGCTGCGTCGGAGGAGCTCGAGGATCTCGGCGCCCGAGCGGCTGTCGAGGTTGCCGGTCGGCTCGTCGGCGAAGACGATCTGGGGCCGGCCCACCAGGGCCCGGGCCACCGCGACCCGCTGCTGCTGGCCGCCCGACAGCTCGTGGGGCCGGTGGGTGAGGCGGTCGCGCAGGCCCACGGTGTCGATCACCTCGTCGTACCACGCGGCGTCGGGCTTGCGCCGCGCGATCGCCTGCGGCAGCCGGATGTTCTCCTCGGCGTTCAGCGTCGGCACCAGGTTGTACGCCTGGAAGACGAACCCGATCCGGTCACGACGTAGCCGCGTGAGCGCCTTGTCACCCAGCCGCGAGAGCTCCTGGTCGCCGATGTGCACGGTGCCCGAGTCGGCGCGGTCGAGCGCGGCAGCGCAGTGCATGAGGGTCGACTTGCCGGAGCCGCTCGGGCCCATGATCGCGGTGAACCGTCCAGCCTCCAGGTCGAGGCTCACGCCGTCGAGCGCGCGCACCAGGGCGTCGCCGGACCCGTAGGTCTTGACCAGGTCGCGGATCCGCGCCGCGGGCTCGCTCACGGGCCCAGCCTGCCAAGGTCCGCCAAGGTCGCGACAGCCGGGGCGCGCCCCGGTCACTCGGTACGGAGCGCTCCGCTGCCCGTCGCACCGCGGACGATCGGCGCCACGAGGGCCGCGGACGCGAACGTGGCGGCGATGACGGCACCGATCGTGGCGGCGAGGGCGGCGATGGACCACGGGACCCAGGGACCGTGCACCTCGGCGAGGACGGCGAGCCCGACCGAGCCGACCACACTGCCCGCCACGGCGACGGGGAGCGTGGCCATCAGGGCCTCCCACCGCAAGGCCGAGAGCAGCGCGTGGGTGGTGAATCCGGCCGCGGACAGGGCGGCGTACGCGCGACGCTCGGACACGACGGTATCGGCGATGTGGACGGCCAGGGCAAGGCCGACGAACAGGAAGCCGATCGCGGTCAGGACCGCGACCAGCCGCATCGTCTGGAGCTGGTCGTCGTAGGGGCCGCTGGTCGTGTCGGCGACGTCGGCGATCAGGACGCCGAGCGCCCCGAGGGTCAGGCCACCGGCACCCGCCGCCAGTGCGGCCCGCGTGGCGGGCCTGGGATCGACCGAGAGTCGCCGGGCCGCCAACAAGGCCGCGCCGGACCGGGCTCTCACGGCCGCGGCGCGCGCCGTACGGACGGTGAGCCAGGGCGCGATGCCGGTGATCCCGACCAGGACGCCGACCAGAGCGGGGACGATCAGCAGCTGGGAGGAGCCACTGCTGCTCCCCTCCCGTGCTGCCCACACCAGGAGCAGCGCACCGATCACGAACAGTCCCGAGGCGACGAGGGGAAAGCCCGTCTCGCGGGCGGTGCGCACGGTGCGGAGCGATCGGGCGCCGACGAGGACCCCTATGGCCGCGACGCCGGCGACCACCAGCACGGCCCACGGCCCCGGTCCGGTGTAGGGAGGCACGATCGCGCCGAAGCCGTTGTCGACGAGCCCACGGCCGAGCACCTCACGCAGCACCCACCAGACGCCGATCCCGAGGACGGAGCCCGCCGCTGCGGGAGCGCCGACCTCGAGGGCACCCCAACCCCGGAGCTCGCGGCGCGTGGCCCCGGCGACGGTGAGAGCGTCGTACCGCCGCAGCCGGGCGGTGGTACCGAGGCGGACTCCCTGGTTGAGCAGTGCGAGGACCGGCAGGGTGAGCAGGACGACCGCGAACACGGTGCCGCCGCGGGTGCCCGGGTCGGCCAGGGGCGCCATCAGATGCGTGGCACGGAACGCCGGCGAGTCCCAGCCGACGTTGCCGGCACCGGCGATCCGGGTCATGGAGACCGCTACCAGCAACAAGCCGCTCACCAGGGCGCTGCAGGCGGCGATGAGTGCCGACCGCCCCCAGCCGGCGGCGGTGACGACCATCAGCGCCAGCGGCCTCACCGGTCACCGACCCACGCGCGCGTCCGGCCGTCGCTCAGCACGACCTCGCGCTCGGCCGCGGCGGCCACCCGGTTGTCGTGCGTGACCAGGACCAGCGCCGCGCCGGACTCCCGCGTCGCGTCGACCAACGCCTCGAGAGCACGCTCGCCGCTCACGGTGTCGAGTGCGCCGGTGGGCTCGTCCGCGAGGACGAGGCGCGGCGAGGCCACCAGAGCGCGTGCGATCGCAACCCGCTGGGCCTGACCACCGGACATGTCCCGGGGCCGCGCATCGGCGACCTCCTGCACGTCCAGCCTCGCCAACCACGCGGCGGCACGTTCGGCCGCCGTGGCCCGGTCCACCCGGTCGAGCAGCAGCGGCAGGGCGACGTTCTCGAGGGCACTGAGCTCCGGCACCAGCTGGCCGAACTGGAGCACGATCCCGATGTTCGCGCGCCGTAGCTTGGTCCGCGCATCGGCACGGGCGGGCAGCGGCGTGCCATCGAGGGTGACCCGGCCGGCATCCGGGAGGACCAGACCGGCCAGGCAGTGGAGCAGGGTCGACTTCCCGCTCCCGGACGGGCCCGTCAGCGCCACCACCTCGCCCACCGCGATCTCGAGCGAGGCGCCCTGGAGCGCCGGCGATCGCCCGTAGCTCTTGTGGACCCCCTCCGCGACCAGCAACGGCGGCCGCGGCGTCACGGACCCTCCACCTGGGCGGACGGGACGGTCTCGGTCCGGGCACGGCGGACGCGTTCTCGGGCGTCGTCCAGCCAGCGCAGCTCCGCGTCGAGGTGAGCGCGAGCATGGTCGACCGCGATCTCGGCCCCGACCGTCTTGGCGTCCCTCAGCTCCACAGTGAGTCGTCTCATGGCGGATAGGTGCACCTCTCTCTGTCGGGCCAGGAAGGCCGTGGCGTCGTACCCGGTGAGCAGCGCTGTCACGGTCTTGCGGAGGAGCTCGTCGGCGGCGTACGACCCTGGCTCCTCCGAGGTCTCCAACCAGGCTCGAAGGGCAGCCTCGCCGGCCTCGGTGATCGCGTAGACGGTGCGCTCCGGCCCGCCCTCCTGGCGGGTCTCCACGACTTGCACGAGGTCCTGCTTCTCCAGCCGGGCCAGCGTCGAGTAGACCTGCCCGTACGCCAACGAGCGAGAGGCCGGGAAACGTTCGTCGTGCTCGCGCTTCAAGTCGTAGCCGTGCGCCGGCCCGTCGGCCAGGACCCCCAGCAGCACCTCTCCCAACGCCATGGGCGCGACTATACACACTGTGTATGCATGATGTGAATAGTGATGGTTGGCCCACCGATGAGAACTGTTGGTCTGACAATGCTCTCGAACACCTGTTCGACTCTTTGGTACGATGACGCGATGGACTTCCAGGGCACGCTCTTCGAGCCGGCCGTCGACGCCCCCTCGGTGGGTGGGCTCGGGTCGGCGGTCCGCCACACGTTGACGCGCGGCGCCTGGGTCGACGTACGCCGCGACTGGGTCTCCGGTGCCGACGAGGTGCTCGAGCGGCTGGTCGCCGACGTCCCCTGGCGCGCCGAGCGCCGCCAGATGTACGACCGGGTCGTCGACGTCCCGCGTCTCGTGCACACCTACGGCGAGGGCGAGCCGCTCCCCCATCGGTTGCTCGACGAGGCGCGCGACGCGCTGAGCGCCCACTACCTTCCCGAGCTCGGCGAGCCGTTCGTCACCGCGGGCTGTTGCTTCTACCGCGACGGCCACGACAGCGTCGCCTGGCACGGCGACACGATCGGGCGCGGTCGCCTGCAGGACACGATGGTCGCGATCGTCTCCTTCGGCGACCCGCGACGGCTGGCGCTGCGACCGCGCGGGGGCGGCGAGTCACTGTCGTTCGAGATGGGCCACGGCGACCTGGTGGTGATGGGCGGGTCCTGCCAGCGGACCTGGGAGCACGCCGTACCCAAGGTCGCCCATGCCGGCCCGCGGATCTCGGTGCAGTTCCGGCCGCGCGGCGTCTTCTGAGCGGTCCGTCCTAGAACTTCACCGTCGGCGCCTGCTCCTGGCCCGCCGGCGCCTCGTAGAAGTCGCGCTGGTGGACACCGGCCATCCCGCTGAAGAACATCCACGGGATGGTGCGGACCAGCTTGTTGAGCGTCGCCACGGCGTCGTTGTAGTACTGCCGGGCGAAGGAGATCTGGTTCTCGGTCTCCGCGAGCTGCTTCTGGAGGTCGAGGAAGTTCTGGTTCGCCTTGAGGTCGGGGTAGTTCTCGGCGACCGCGTTGAGGTTGATCAGCGCACCCTGGAGCTGGGCGTCCGCCGCGGCCTTCGCCGGTACGTCGTCCCCGGCCGCTGCCTTCTGCACGCCCGCACGCGCCCGGGTGACCTCCTCGAAGACGCCCTTCTCGTGCGCGGCGTACCCCTTGACGGTCTCGACCAGGTTGGGGATCAGGTCGGCCCGCCGGGTCAGCTGTACGTCGATGCCACCCAGCGCCTCCTGGGCTCCGACGTCGGCGGTCCGCAGCCGGTTGAAGCCGATCGACCCCGAAGACCACGAGCAGGACGACCACGACAATGAGCACGATCCAGATCAGCACCGGCCTACGCCCCTCTCGGATTCTGTGCGGCCATTGTGTCGGTCACCAGGAGCCGCCGCCACCACCGCCACCCCCGCCACCGCCGGAGAACCCGCCTCCCCCGCCGCTGGAGTGCGACTGGGTGGCCTGGTACGCCGAGATGGAGCTGGCGACGGTCGAGCTGAAGTCGCCGACCATCTGGTTGACGGAGCTGCCCGTGAGAGCGCCGGCGTAGTAGCCCGCGAAGTACGACGGCACCGGCGGGCTCGGCTCCCGACCTCGATGCGGTACTTGTCGGCCCACTCGTCGGCGCACCCGAAGGCCACCGCCCACGGGATGTAGGCGGTGTAGAGCTCCTGGCGCCCGGAGAAGTCGAAGCGCTCCTGGGCCGACGGGGTCGACAGCACCCGCCGGAAGCCACCGAGCCTGGACCAGAGGTCGCGGCCGGCGGCTGTGCGCTTGGTGCGCGAAGTGGGCAGGAGCAGCGGGAGCGCGGCCAGGGCGAAGGCGCCGGGGATCAGGGCGGTGATGCTCATGCCGAGCCAGTTGAAGATGCCGAAGGCGACCACGCCGAAGATCGCGCCGATGGTGAGAAGCGTGCCGAGGGCGCCCAGCCCCGCCGAGGTCAGGTAGCCGTTCTGCTTCCCCCACTCGCGGGTCTCGCCTCGAACGCCGCGATCCGCGACTGGAGGACCTGGCCACTCGTGACGTCGCCGCGGCTGGCCCGGAACGTGCCGCCCGGACCACCCAGCAGGGGTGCAATGGAGGAGGCCGTGACCGGGTCCACCTTGGCCCACCCGGCGTCGCCGGCCTTGTCGGTGATGGTCCAGGTGCCGTCTTCGTGCGTCAGGTCGATGGCGCCCTGCTGGGCTGCCCACAGCAGCGAGCGCGACGAAGGCCTGGTCGTCGATCCGCTCGGTGACGACGTAGGTCCCTTCTGCCGGACCGATCCCGTCGGGCGGGGCGTACTGCAGCGGGTACGGCGGCGTCCGCTCGTGCGCGCTGTGGGCGAGAACGGCCCCCGCGGCGCCGGAGGCCGCCGCGAGCAGCAGCACGACGACGAGCGGCAGCACGCTGTCACCCAGAACCGGGTCCCAGCGCGCGCTCCACGGCACGGTCGTGCCGGCAGGCGGGGTCGGGATCGGCAGACCCACCTTGACGGTCACCGGCGTGCGTGGAGGGAGGTCGTTGGCCCGGACCTCGAAGCTCCTGCTGCCCTCGGTGGGGGGCCGGCATCCGGTGGTCGCACCGGCGCCCACGGCGCACTGCAGGGGTTGCTGCGCAGGTGCCGGTAGGTGCACGGTCAGCACGGCGCGATCGATCTCCTGCGCCCAGCCACCGGGAATCAGGTTCCAGTAGAACTGGGTCTGCGCCCCCTGGGTCCCCGGCTCGAGGACCCCGTCGATGCCGTAGTGGATCACGTACGTGTGGTCGCCAGGCTGGACCGTGACGTTGGGGTCTCCGATCCGCGCGACGACGTACCGACCGGACGACTCGGTGGTGCGGTCGACCGGGACCGGTGCGCCGTCCATGGTCACCGAGATGTCGTGCGGGTCGCGCCGCGCGTGCGTGGCGCTCGGATCGGCGCGGTCGAAGAACCGGAAGATGCCGTGCTTGCCAGAGTCGGGGAAGTTGACCGTCAGGGTCTCGGTGACCGTGAGGTCGCCGTTGTCGTCCACGGTGAAGTCGGCGAGGTAGCGGGTGATGGTCGTGGTGTCCGTGGCGGCAGGGCCGCCGACGTCGTAGCGGAGCGCCGGCCACAGCACCGCGATCGCGAGAACGACGAGCCCGGCGAGCGTGACGGCCAGGCGCTTCATGGCAGCAGACACTAGGGGTGCCGGGCCATCGCGCACATCAGGACGCGCACATGCGGCCGGCACCGGATCGCGTTCCTCGTGACCGCTATGCGCGCCTGGGTCGATATCGGATCCACTCGGAGGTGTTTCCGAGTGTGGGTGGCGGGCGGAATTCGGGTCTTCGATCGGTCGGGTTGAGACGTATTTCCCACGGTGAATGGTGGATGACGCGGTGGTGGTGGCCGCACAACAGGGCGAGATTATCGAGTTTCGTTTCGCCACCTGATGTCCAGTGGGTGAGGTGGTGGGCGTGACACATCAGCGGTGGCCGGTAGCAGCTCGGGAAGGTGCAGTGTCGGTCGCGGATCACCAGGGCGGTCCAGATGGGTGCTGTGACGAGGCGGCGGGTGCGTCCGACGTCGAGGACCTCGCCGTGGCTGCCGAGGACGGCGGGGATGATCTCGGCGTCACAGGCGAGGCGGCGCAGGACGTCGGCTGGTAGTTCGGTGCCGTCGGCAGTGGTCCCGACACCGGCCCCTTCGAGCCCGTCCTTGAGGGTTTGGTGGTCGACCGTGATCAGGAGCCGGGCGGGGGTGCCGTGGGTCTCCGGCGGGAGGTCCGTGTCGAGGGCGTGCCGGGCGGTGATTACCAGGGCGTCCCAGAGCCTGGCGCCGTGGTCGCGGGGGTCGAGGTGCTGCTCCGCGGTCTCGGGGTCGGTCGCGGGTTCGGGGCAGGTCAGGGGCAACAACGCGGCCATCAGCAGGGCGCCGTCCTCGGCGGTCCCGTGGCCCCGGACCCGGACCCCACCGGCCCGGTCTTCGCTGATGGAGAGGTGGCGGGTGAGGTGCGCGGCACGTTCCTCACGCTCCAGGGCGGCTTCGAGTCTGCGGTCGACGGCGTCGGGGTCGACGACCTCGGCCAGGTGCCGTCCGGCCCGGGCCAGCTCGGAGGCATCCAGGCTCCTGGCCTGACGTAGCAGGACCTTCTCCCCGCGGCGGCGGACGAGGTCACCGGACGGCAGGTCGGCGACGGAGCGGACGATGACGTCGGCCTGCTCCGGGGAGATCGTCCCGTCGACCAGGGCGTCGTGGGTGCGGGTGAGCGGGCCGGTCAGCGCCCTGGCCCGCACCACCCGGCGCTTGCCCTCACCGCGACTCAGGCCGCCGGCGTGGGTGAGCCAGTCGCCGGTCGAGCCGTAGTGCAGCCGCTGCTTGGCCAGATCCCGGGCGTCGGCCTCGGCGACCGCATCGGCCTCGACCGCGGCCAGCGCGGAGGTGAGCTGCTGGACCTGCCCGACCACCTCGACCAGCTCGTCATCCGACCTGGCCGACCAGAGAACCTCGGCCAGGCCGCGCACCGCAGCGACCGCTTCGGCCAGCACCGCTGCGGGTGACGTGCCTGGGGTCTCGGCGGTGATCGACATAGGTATATGGAATCAGTGGCCACCGACATTCCAGGCGATATCCACAGGGTTTATCCCAGGATCCGAGATAATCCACAGAAAATACTTTCCCGTCATTCATTCAACGGAAAGAGAAAAGACGGCGACCACAAGGAGCACCTCCAACAACGCCGAGCCCGAAAGCGAACGCCCGGAGGTACCGCAACCCAAGGCGACCGCCACCACACCTCCCGTTCTTCACAACCGCAACCACAAGACCACCGCAACGGGCCGAGCTTGTCCGCGTGGTTTCGAGACGGTCGCAGAGCGACCTCCTCAACCAGCGGAGGCGCGCGACCTCCTCACCAGCGGCATCGCGACGGTCGCAGAGCGACCTCCTCAACCAGCGGCGCGATTCGCGACCTCCTCAACCAGCGGAGGTGACCGCGACCTCCTCAACCAGCGGCGGCACCCCGCGACCTCCTCAACCAGCGCCGGCGCCCCGCGACCTCCTCAACCAGCGGCGGCACCCCGCGACCTCCTCAACCAGCGGTGGCGCCCCGCGAGCTCCTCAACCAGCGGGCGTCGGTCGGGTCCGAA
>CAVXHO010000023.1:0-181701 GCA_963761515.1 uncultured Actinomycetota bacterium | reverse complement strand
GTCCGGGCTCGACCTCCCGGACCGTCCCACCGGCGATATGAGTCGCACCCGGCGTGACCATCCAGCGCCAGGAGCCGCCGGCGCGCAGGTCGACAGTGGCGCAGACCGCGGCCCAGCGACGTAGGCGCTCGGGGTCGGTCACCAGCCCGAACGCCTCGTCGGGGCTGACGGGCAGGTCGACGCTGGAGGTGAAGACGTCGTTCATGGTTTCTCCTCGGGTGCTGCGGTATCGGTACGGCGTGCGAGGTCGGCCATCCGGTCGGCGTCGCGGACGAGCTCGTCGAGCTCGCGGGTCCAGAAGGTGGCGATCTCTGCCTGGAGCCGCGCGATCCCCGAGGGCTCGATGCGGTAGAGGCGTTGGCGCCCCTGCTGCTCGGCGGTCACCAGCCCGGCGTCCGAGAGGACACCGAGGTGCTGGCTGATGGCCGGTCGGGTGACGTCGAAGTGTCCAGCGATGTCACCCGCGTACTCCGGACCGCGCGCCAGCAGCTGCAGGATGCGGCGCCGGGTGGGCTCCGCTGCTGCCGCGAACGCGTCGGTCATCCCAATACGTTAGTCATCACTAACGCATTGCACAAGGGTGCGGGTGGGTCGGCCGCGGGCTGGGGGTCGTGAGGAAACGCGGAACAGATCACCGACACGCGGAGGTGCGTACGCCGTTTGTTCCGCGTTTTCCGCGCGAGGGCCAGGACTCAGGCGCCGGCGAGGAAGGCGAGGAGGTCCTGGCGGGTGAGCACGCCGACCGGCTTGCCGTCCTCGTGGACGAGCACCGCGTCGGCGTCCTCGAGCATGGTGACGGCGTCCTGGGCGGACTCGGTGGAGCCGATGGTCGGGAGCGGGGGCGACATGTGGTCCTCGACCCGGTCGGTCAGGTGGGCGGCGCCGGTGAAGAGCGCCTCGAGGAGGGTGCGCTCCGACACCGAGCCGGCCACCTCGGCCGCCACGATCGGCGGCTCGGCCCGCACCACGGGCATCTGCGAGACGCTGTACTCCTGCAGGATGGCGACCGCCTCGGCGATCGTCTCCGCCGGGTGGGTGTGCACGAGGTCGGGCAGCCGTCCGGACTTGCCGCGCAGCACCTCGCCGACGGTCTGGTCGGCCGACGCAAGCCCGGTGGCGAAGCCGTACTGCGCCAGCCACTCGTCGTTGAAGACCTTGGTCAGGTAGCCGCGCCCGGAGTCCGGCAGGAGTACGACGATCACGGCGTCGTCGCCCTCGGGGGTCCCGGCCAGCTCCAGCGCGACCTGGCGCGCGGCGTACGCCGCCATCCCGGACGAGCCGCCGACGAGCATGGCCTCCTCGCGCGCGAGCCGGCGGGTGAAGGCGAACGAGTCGGCGTCCGAGACCTCGATCACCCGGTCGGCGACCGAGCGGTCGTAGGTCTCGGGCCAGAAGTCCTCGCCGACGCCCTCGACCAGGTAGGGCCGGCCGGTGCCGCCGGAGTAGACCGAGCCGGCCGGGTCGGCCCCGATCACCTGGACCGCGGGGTTCTGGTCCTTGAGGTAGCGGCCGACGCCGCTGATCGTGCCGCCGGTGCCCATGCCGCAGACGAAGTGCGTGACCCGCCCCTCGGTCTGCTGCCAGATCTCGGGTCCGGTGGTCTCGTAGTGGGAGCGGGGATTGTTCGGGTTGGAGTACTGGTCCGGCTTCCACGCACCCGGCTGCTGGGAGAGCCGGTCGCTGACGTTGTAGTAGGAGTCGGGGTGCTCCGGCGCGACGGCGGTCGGGCAGACGACGACCTCCGCGCCGTACGCCTTGAGCACGTTGCGCTTGTCCTCACTGACCTTGTCGGGGCACACGAAGACGCAGTGGTAGCCGCGCGCCTGGGCGACCATGGCCAGGCCCACGCCGGTGTTGCCCGAGGTCGGCTCGACGATCGTGCCACCGGGCTGCAGCGCACCCGAGGCCTCCGCGGCGTCGACCATCCGCGCCGCGATCCGGTCCTTCACCGAGCCGCCGGGGTTGAGGTACTCCACCTTGGCGAGCACCAGAGGGCCGCCCCCGGCGGCCCCGCCCGGCAGGTCGAGCGTGCCGTGCAGCTGTACCAGCGGGGTGTTGCCGATGAGGTCGAGAAGCGACTCCACGTACTCCATGCGGGCCAACATAGCCGCGCTCCCGGGCACCCCCGACATCGGCGACGGTGCCCCACCCGGCGGCCCGGCGAGGCCGGTCAGCCGCGGTCGTAGCGGCTGGTCAGCTCGGGCTGCGGGTTGAAGGCCCACCGGGTGTAGTCGTTGACGCGGCGCAGCAGCAGCCGGCAGATCGTGCGGAACGTGGTGTCGCTCATGGGTTGCTCCTTCATGGTTGCTCCTTCCGGACGCGGGCCGCGGTCCGGCCCGTGCTCCACTCTCCGGGTTGAATGTTTCGAGCAGGTTAGATCGTTCCAATTTCGGGTGAGACCCGAGTCACGACCCGGACTCGCTCCTCCACCGGCGCCGGGGGCGACGCGCCTCACCCCCCGCCTCGATGGCTAGGTTGGGAGCATGGGGAAGGCCGCAGCGGCACGCAAGCTGGCCTCCGCCGCGGCGTACGGGGGCGGGGGTCTCTCGGTGCTGGGCGCGGGCCTGTACGGCGTGCTGCGCGCCGAGGCCACGCTCGCCCGGCACGCGATCGGGAACGCCGACACCGCACCCCCGGACTCCACCGGCTGGTACGGCCGCGGCCGCCCCGGCCCCGCGATCAAGATCGCGCTCCTCGGCGACTCCAGCGCCGCCGGCTACGGCGTGGACCGGGCCGTCGAGACGACGGGGGCCCACCTCGCGAGCGGCATCGCGGCGGGGGCGGACCGCCGGGTGCACCTCCGCACCTTCGCCAAGGTCGGCGCCCAGTCCTCCGACCTCGACGGCCAGATCGACCGGGCGCTGACCACCGCCCCCGACGTCGCCGTGATCCTGATCGGAGTCAACGACGTCACCCATCAGGTGCGGC
Organism: uncultured Actinomycetota bacterium; assembly: GCA_963761515.1. GTDB lineage: Bacteria > Actinomycetota > Actinomycetes > Propionibacteriales > Nocardioidaceae > Nocardioides. The sequence continues at coordinate 178,773 of CAVXHO010000023.1, read as the reverse complement.
CCTCGCAGTCGGTGCGCCAGCTCGCCGCGGGCGTACGACGGCTCCGCGAGGCAGGTCCCAAGGTGCTGGTCGGCACCTGCCCCGACCTCGGCACCGTCAAGCCGATCCCACCGCCGCTCAAGCAGATCGCCCGGTCCTGGTCGCGACGGCTCGCTGCAGCGCAGGCGATCGCCACCGTGGAGGAGGACGGCGTCGCCGTCTCGTTGTCCTCGATCCTCGGCCCCGACTTCGAAGCGGCTCCGGCCCTGCTCTTCGGGCCCGACCGCTTCCACCCGTCCGCCGAGGGCTACCGCGCGCTGGCGGAGGTGCTGGTGCCGAGCGTCCTGAGCGCGCTCGGCTTCGGCGAGGACGACACGCTAGGGCGTACCCAGGGCGAGGGCACGATGCCCGTCGCTACGGCGGCCGTCCGCGCGGCCAAGACCGCCGGCACCGAGCTGGGGGACAAGAAGGGCCTCTGGGTGGAGCTGCGCCGGCGTGCCCGGCTCCGCTCCGTCCCAGAGGCCCCTTCTGACGACGAGGTCGTCAGCGACGCATGATGGCCAGGATCCGCAGCAGGTTGGTGTAGATCCACACCAGGCTGACGGTCAGGCCGAAGGCGGCACGCCACGACTCACGGTCCGGGAGACCGGCGCGGACGCCGTTCTCGACGAAGTCGAAGTCGAGGATCAGCATGAACACGCCGAGCACCAGGCCGAGGATGGCGAAGACCAGGCCGATGCCGCTGAACCCGTAGATCCCGATCGCGCTGCCGAAGAAGCTCAGGATCAGCTCGAGGATGCTCAGGCCCACCATCGCGAACATCGCGCCGATCACGAACATCCGGAACTTGGTGCTGACCTTGATGTTGAAGAACTTGTACGCCGCGAGCGTGCCGGCGAAGGCCGCGAACGTGCCGATCACCGCCTGGATCACGATGCCGCCGCCGTACTGGTAGTCGAACCACTTGCTCAACGCGCCCAGCGCGACGCCCTCGAGCGCTGCGAAGGCCAGCACCAGGGCCGGGCTGATCACCCGCTTGAACGAGTTGACGAGCGACAGGCCGAAGGCACCGAGCGAGCCGATGGTCATCCAGGCGATGAGGGTCGAGATCGAGTCCTGCGACAGCGTCGAGTCGGTGGCGCCCAGGGCCGGGGTCATCACCCAGGTGATGAAGGCGAACACGATCACGATGAAGATGGACAGGCCGGTCTTCTGGACCACGCTGTCGATGGACATCCGGCCGACGTCGGCGCCTGTGTGGGTCGGGGAGCCGGTGCTCCAGGTGGACGGGTCGGTGGCGCCGTAGCCCTGGGTCGCACCGCTTCCGTCGTACACCTGGTTGCCGTACGCGTTCGCGCGTCCGTTGAACTCGTCGGAGTTGCGGAAGACGGGGTTGTTGCTCTGCATGGTCTCTCCTTGGAGGCCGTCACGCCCGTCGCTCTGACGGAACGCTTGTGCCGATCCTACCGATCGGTGCCCCGGAACCGGAGTCTGCGAGGCCGCTCGGGGCCGGGACCGTCGGCGGCCGCTGTTAGGTTCGCCAGATGCGTTTCGGACTCAGCGTCCCGCCGTTCACGGACCCGGCCGACGTGGTGGCCCTCGCGGTCAGTGCCGAGGCCTCCGGGTGGGACGGGTTCTTCCTGTGGGACCACCTCAGCTGGGACGGCGTCGTCGAGGCCCACGACCCGTGGGTGCTGCTCGGCGCGATCGCCCAGGAGACCGAGCGGATGTCGCTCGGCACCATGGTCACGCCGCTCTCGCGCCGTCGGCCTCAGGTGGTGGCCAAGCACCTGACCACGCTCGACCACCTCAGTGGCGGCCGGGCGATCTTCGGGGTCGGCCTCGGCGACCCGCCCGACCTCGACTTCTCCGACTTCGGCGACGAGCCGTCGTACCAGGTCCGGGCGGCGATCACCGACGAGGCGCTGACGGTCCTCGGAGGGCTGCTCGGCGACGGTCGGGTGTCCCACCACGGCGATCACCTCGACGTGGACGCCTCGGTCCGCCCGCTGCCGGTGCAACGGCCGCGGGTCCCGATCTGGGTCGCCGGCCGAGCGCCGCACACCCGGCCCCTGGCGAGGGCCAAGCGGTGGGACGGCTACGTCCCGATCGCCAGCCCGTTCCTCTCGCCGGCCGACCTGGCGGCGTACGTCGGCGACCACCCGCGCGACGGGTGGGACCTCGTCGCCCAGTGGACGCCCGGCTTCACCGCCGCGGAGTTCGAGGCAGTAGGCGTCACCTGGCTGATGCGGTCCACCTGGCCGTCGGAGGAGGGCTGGCTGGACGAGCTGCGCGAGCTGGCCGCGGCACCGCCTGCGTGACGTGCCCCCGCTGGGACTCGAACCCAGACTCGAACCGCTTTTAAGGCGGCTTCCTCTACCGGTTGGGATACGGGGGCGCTGCAACGTCATACGTACCGAGCCATAGATGGCTCCCTCCGTATGACGTCCGGCATTGTCGCAGGGGTACGGCAGGTCAGTCGGTGGAGATCCCGGCCAGGTCGCGGGCCGTGGCCAGCACGTCATCGAGCATCGCCGGGGTCAGCCGACCGGTGAAGGTGTTGTGCTGCGACGGGTGGTAGCAGCCCAGCAGCGTCGCGTCGTACGCGTCGGAGGACAGCGCCACCCGGGCGCCGTGGCCGAACCGCGGCTTCGGGCGCGGTACGGCGAACCCGGCCCCGGCGAGTGCGCGGAGCGCACCGTCCCACCCATAGGCACCGAGCGCCACGACGACCCGGAGCGTCGGCGCGACGAGCTCCAGCTCGCGGTTGACCCACGGGGCGCAGGTGTCGCGTTCTTCGACGGTCGGCTTGTTCGCGGGCGGCGCGCAGCGGACCGTCGCCACCATCCGCGCCTGGACGAGCGTCTGCCCGTCGCCGGCGTGCTCGCTCAGCTCGCGGGTGGCCAGGCCGACCCGGTGCAGGCTGGCGAAGAGCCAGTCGCCGGACGAGTCGCCGGTGAAGACCCGGCCGGTGCGGTTGCCGCCGTTCGCGGCGGGGGCGAGCCCGACGATCACGATCCGCGCCTCACCGTCCCCGGTGGTCGGCGCGCCCCAGCCCGCGATCGGCCGGCCCCAGTACGGCTGCGCCGCGAACGACGCGCGCTTGTCGTGGGCCACGTCCTCCCGCCAGCGGACCAGCCGGGGGCAGGCCGCGCACACGCTGGTCCGCGCCTCGAGCTCGCGGAGGTCGTCCGTGGCGGCCAGCCGGCGTACCGCTGCGGGAGTGCGTGCCACGGGCGTGGAGGGCGCCGCAGGGTCGTCGGGCCAGCCGGTCCCGGGTGGGACCGGGCTCGCGAACGGCTGCCCGGTGACCGGGTGCGGCAGGGCGGTCACGGGTGCGCCCGCGCGACCGACCAGGCGATCCCGTCGAGGATGTCGGCCTCGGAGACGGTGATGGTGGAGACCCGGGTGCGCCGGAGCACGCGGTCGAGGATCAGGGCGCCTGCGTCGATCACGTCGGCACGGCCCGGGTGCATGTACGGCAGGGCGCGCCGTTCGGCGACCGAGAGCCCGACCAGCCACGCGACGTACTCGTGCACGCCGGCCACGGGGATCACGGCCTGGTCGGTCCGGGTGGGGTCGTAGACCGGCAGCCCGAGCACCCCGGAGGCGACCGTGATCACGGTGCCCGCGACCCCGACCACGTGATGGGCCTCTTCCACCGGCACGGCGACCGCGTCGAGGGCGGCGTCGATGTCGGCGACGCAGGCGGCCACCTCGTCGGCGGTCGGTGGGTCGCCGTGCAGCCGCCGCTCGTGGAGCCGCACCGCGCCGATGTCCATCGACTCGGCGGCCGTGGCATGCGGGGTCGCGCCGGTGCTGCCGAGGATCAGCTCGGTCGAGCCACCGCCGATGTCGACCACGAGCACGGGGTCGGTGGTCGGCGCGCGGAGGTCGCGCACCGCTCCGTCGAACGCGAGGGCCGCCTCCTCCGCCCCGCTGAGCACCTCCGGCCAGACCCCCAACCGGTCGTGGACGCCCTGCGCGAAGACGTCGCCGTTGAGGGCGTCCCGCGTCGCAGAGGTGGCACAGAACCTGATCCGCTCGGGAGGTACGCCGTGCGTGGCGACCAGCGCGGCGTACTCCTCGACGGCGACGAAGGCCCGCGCAAGAGCCTCGTCGTCGAGCCGTCCCGTGCGGTCGACGCCCTGTCCGAGCCGGACCATCCGCGACAACCTCACCGACGTCTGAGGGGGTGAGCCGACGAAGAGCTTGATGGTGTTGGTGCCGCAGTCGACGGCGGCGATCTCAGTCACTCGGCGGCTCCACGCACGGCCCCTCGGACCACCAGGCGCCGAGCCGCTCGACCACCTCGTCGCCGAGCGGGTTCACTCCCGGCCCGGCTGCGAGTGCCTGCGCGGCCAGGGCATGGAGGCACTTGACCCGGTCGGGCATCCCGCCGGCGGAGACCCGGTCGATCTCGGGTACGTCGCCCAGATCGGCCCGCGCCGAGAGATAGGCCGCGTGGGCACCGGCGTATGCCGTCGCAAGCTCCGCGTCGTGGCCGAGCCGGTCCTCCATCTCGCGCATCACGCCGGAGCCTTCCAAGGTCCCGATCAGCGACGCGGCCCGAGGACAGGTCAGGTAGTACGTCGTCGGGAACGGCGTACCGTCCGGCAGCCGCGGCTCGGTGACCACCACGTCGGGCAGCCCGCACGGGCATCGGTGACCCACGGCGTGGGTGCCCCGAGGCCGTCGGCCCAGCTGGGCCTCGACCGCGGCCAGGTCTGCCGCGGCGACCGGCTCAGTGGGCGTTGCCACCGAGGTACTTCAGGGGCTGGTGCGTCGGGGCCGCGGAGGGTGGTTCGCCAGCGAGCTCCACGGACTTCCACTCGGCGGTCCACCAGGCGGTGGGCGTCGTCGCGGTCGTGGTCCGCGGATCGGTCAGGGTCGCCTGCGCCGCCAAGGGCTTGCCGTCCGCGCCGATCACGACGTACGACGTCTCCCCGGGCATCAGGTAGCCGAAGCGCGCCCGCGCCTGCTCCTTGACGTACGCCGGGTCCTGCCAGCGCTGCTTCTCGCTCTCGAGCTCGTGGATGCTCGACTCACTCGAGGCGATCTGGGCACGCAGGTCCTGGATCTGGCTGTGCTGCTGGAAGTAGGCCTTCAACGAGGACGCGTAGGAGATCGTCAGCACCGACAGCACGAGCACCAGCACCATCGCCCGGCCGGTGAAGCGCGACTGGCGGCGCTCCGGGGCCGAAGGTGTCGACGTGGCCGCGGCGTCCGGCCTCGAACGGGCGCGCTGTCGAGGGCCACCGGGGCGCGACCCCGGGCGCCCGCTCGGAGCACGGCGCGGCCTCGGCTGCGGCGTCGGCTGTGGCCTGGACGCGGGCATCGCGCGTCAGGCTCCGAACCGCGGGAAGGCGCGGGCGCCGGCGTAGCGTGCCGCGTCGCCGAGCTCCTCCTCGATCCGCAACAGCTGGTTGTACTTCGCGACCCGCTCCGACCGCGCCGGGGCGCCGGTCTTGATCTGGCCGCAGTTCGTCGCGACCGCGAGGTCGGCGATCGTGGTGTCCTCGGTCTCGCCGGAGCGGTGGCTCATCATGCAGCGGTAGCGGTTGCGGTGGGCCAGGTCGACGGAGTCGAGGGTCTCGGTCAGCGACCCGATCTGGTTGACCTTCACCAGCAGGGCATTCGCCTGGCCCCCGTCGATGCCGCGCTGGATCCGTTCGACGTTCGTGACGAACAGGTCGTCACCGACGATCTGTACGGCGTCACCGAGCTCGTCGGTGAGCGTCTTCCAGCCGTCCCAGTCGTCCTCGTTGAGCGGGTCCTCGAGGCTCACGATCGGGTACGCCGCGACCAGGTCGGCGTAGTAGGCGGTCATCTCGTCGGCCGACTTCGTGCCGCCCTCGAAGCTGTAGGAGCCGTTGTCGAAGAACTCGCTCGCGGCGACGTCCATCGCGAGCGCGATGTCGGTGCCGAGCGTGAGACCAGCGGCCGAGACCGCCTCGGCGATCAGGTCGAGGGCGGCGCGGTTGCTGTCGAGGTTCGGCGCGAAGCCGCCCTCGTCACCCAGTCCGGTGGCCAGTCCCTTCTGCTTCAGCACCGACTTCAACGCGTGGTAGACCTCGGCGCCCTCCCGCAGCGCCTCGCGGAACGTGGCCGCGCCGATCGGCGCGATCATGAACTCCTGCACGTCGACGTTCGAGTCGGCGTGCGAGCCGCCGTTGAGGATGTTCATCATCGGGACCGGCAACAGGTGGGCGTTGGGACCGCCGACGTAGCGGTAGAGCGGTAGGCCGGCCGAGTCCGCCGCGGCGCGGGCCACGGCCAGTGAGGCACCGAGGATCGCGTTGGCGCCGAGGTTCGCCTTGTTGGGCGTGCCGTCGAGGTCGATCATCGTCTGGTCGACCAGGCGCTGGTCGTCGGCGTCCAGACCCTCGAGGGCCGGGCCGATCTTCTGGACGACACCGGCCACGGCCTTCTGCACGCCCTTGCCGCCGTACGCCTTGTCGCCGTCGCGCAGCTCGACCGCCTCGAACGCCCCGGTGGACGCACCACTCGGGACCGCGGCCCGGGCGAACGAACCGTCGTCCAGCAGCACCTCGACCTCGACCGTCGGGTTGCCCCGGGAGTCGAGGATCTCGCGGGCGCCGACAGCTTCGATGATCGCCATGCGGCTCAGACTAGCCACGGCTCGCGGCCGAACCGTGCAGACACCCACGCGACGGACGACGACCCGCAGAGTCGCCCGTGAGTCAGGCCGAGGCGCCCTGGTAGGTACGCCGGTAGGCCGTCGGGGTGACGCCGAGGCGGCGGGACAGGTGGAGCCGCAGGTTCGCGCCGGTACCGAGCCCGCTGAGCTCGGCGATCTGGTCGATCCCCAGGTCGGTGGTCTCGAGCAGTCGGCGGGCCTCGTCCAGCCGCTGGGCGGCCAGCCAGCGCAGGGGCGTCGTACCGGTCTCGGCCAGGAAGCGGCGGGCGAAGGTGCGCGGGGCCCAGCCCGCGTGCCGGGCCATGTCGTCGACGGTCAACGGTTCGCCGAGGTGGGCCACCATCCAGGCGCACGTGGCGGCGAGCCCCTCGCCCGCCGATGGGACGGGGCGGGTGAGGAACTGGGCCTGCCCGCCGTCGCGGTACGGCGCGACCACCATCCGGCGGGCCAGCGCGGCTGCGACGGCGGCGCCGTGGTCCTGCCGGACCACGTGGATGCAGAGGTCGATCCCCGCCGCCAGACCGGCACTGGTCAGCACCTGGCCGGCGTCGACGAACAGCACGTCGGGGTCCACGTCGACTTGGGGATAGTCCTTCGCCAAGGTGCAGGCCGATCCCCAGTGGGTCGCCGCGGACCTTCCGTCGAGCAGTCCCGCCGCGGCGAGGGCGAAGGCGCCTGTGCAGACCGACATCAGCCGGGCGCCCCGCGCTGCCGCAGCGCGGAGGGCGTCGCAGACCTGGTCCGTCGGTTCGTCGTTCGAGACGTAGCCGGGCACGACGACCGTGTCGGCCTCGGCGAGCGCCTCGAGGCCGCGGGCGACGTCGACGGAGAATCCGGTCGTCGTCGGGACCGACCCGGGCTCGGGCGCGCAGACCTCGAAGGAGTACGGCGACGGCGAGGGGAAGCGGCCGAAGATCTGGGCCGGGATGGCCAGGTCGAAGGCGACCACCTCGGGCAGCGCCAGGGCCACGACGCGATGCATGGCTCGATCGTGCCACACCTCGTGGCAGGATCGTGACGGATATTGGCATTGATGCCACTCGCAGCAGGCCCGCTCGGTGGCGCAGCCTGGGCCGCATGACTACTTCTGTGCCGCAGCCCCCCACCGCCGGGGATCCCCGCCACATCGGCATCCTGCTGTTCGACGGCGTCGAGGAGCTCGACGCCGTCGGTCCGTGGGAGGTGCTCTCGTCGTGGACCCAGTCCTTCCCCGAGGACGGCTACACCGCGTCGACCTTCTCGACCGACGGCCAGGTGGTGACCTGCAACAAGGGGATGCTCATCCAGCCCGACCACTCGCGCGAGACCGTGCCGGACATGGCGGTGCTGCTCCACCCCGGCGGCGACACCCGCGCCCTCAGCGCCGACCAGGATCACCTCGCCTGGCTGGGCAAGCAGCGTGAGACAGTGCCGCTCCTGACCAGCGTGTGCACGGGGTCGCTGGTCTATGCGAGCGCGGGTCTGCTCCGCGACCGCCCGGCCACGACGTACTGGGGGGCGCTGGGCGGCCTCACCGAGAACGACCCGACCATCGAGGTGCGGCCCGACGCGCGCTGGGTCGACGACGGCGACGTGATCACCGCCGCCGGCGTCAGCGCCGGCATCGACATGGCGCTGCACCTGGTGGTGCGGCTCGCCGGACCCGAGCGCGCCAAGCAGGTGCGCCGCGGCATCCAGTACGACCCCGAGCCCCCCGTCTGAGCTGACCTGGCAGGTAGTGGACGCCGTACGACGCTGACCTGGCAGATGGTGGACGCCGTACGACGTCGACCTGGCAGATAGTGGACGCCGTACGACGTCGACCCGGCAAAGTCACGCCGACGAGTGCCGGGTCAGCCGCCTGACGCGTCAACGAGTTGCCAGGTCAGCGCCCCCGCGCGTCAACGAGTTGCCAGGTCAGCGGTCTACGGCCCGGCGCACGGCGTCGCGCAGGGCCTGCTCGGGGTCCAGCCCCGAGGCGACCGCCTCGTCGACCAGGGCCAGCAGGCGGTCGCCGAGGTCGGCGCCGTGGTCACCGGCGCTCGGCAGGCCGGTGGCCGCCTCCGGGCGCCGCTCGAGGATCTTGGTGGCAAGCAGCAGTGCGGGCAGCCCGGCCGCGATCCCGTCGTACGGCGAGGGCCGGCCGGGCCGGTCGAGACGCTCGGCGCGCTTGATCTCCTGCCACTGGTCGTTGACCTCCGCGGCCGAGAGTCCGGACGTGGCGTCCGGGCCGAAGACGTGAGGGTTGCGTCGGTGCATCTTGTCGCTGATGCCCCGCGCGACGTCGTCGAGGGTGAAGTCGCCGGACTCCTCGGCGATCACGGCGTGGAAGTACACCTGGAGCAGCAGGTCGCCGAGCTCCTCGCGGAGATGGTCCGGGTCGCCGGTGTCGATCGCCTCCAGCGTCTCGGAGGCCTCCTCCTCGAGGTAGCGCGCGAGCGAGCGATGCGTCTGCTCGCGCTTCCACGGGCAGTCGCGACGCAGCCGCCGCATGTCGTCGAGGAAGTCGAGCAGCGGCTCGCGCCCCGTCATGGTGGGGCCATCGTCAGCCGCAGACCGCCGACGCCGGCAGCGCGGCGGTGTAGTCGGGATCGGGCTGCCCCGAGCTCACCGCGCCCTGCGACGCCAGCGTGCTCAACGGGTAGGAGGTGCGGTCGGGACTCGCCTTGAACTGCCCACCGTCGACCGCGACGCCGAAGACCGGGTCGACGCTGATCGAGTGGTCCTTCAGCCAGTCCGTGGTCGCCACCTGGCCGCGCTGGAGCGCCGCCTTGGTGTTGGTCGCGGGCTGACCGGCCTCCGTCAGCAGCTTCTCCCCGACCGCGACCTGCACGGTCTGGAGGTAGGGGTTGCCGGCCTCGACGTCGACGACGGCGTCGCGCAGCTCGGGCGTGGCCGAGGCGAACGGCTGCGACACCTTGGTCACCTGCTCGGCGTACTGCGAGGTCGGCTGTACGTCGTACTCCGCGGCCAGCTGCTCGCCGAGGAGCCGCTGGGACAGGCTCGCCGCCACGAACTGGCGCAGGAACCGCATCGGGACGCGCTGGTTCGACTGGGTGATCTGCGGGGTGTAGGCCTCGCAGTAGCGCTGCGTCGTGGTGTTGATCTTGTTCATCGACAAGGACTCGTCGCCGACCACCACGGCCGAGCCGGGATGGAGGCCCGTCGAGGCGCCGCAGCCACTGAGGACGAGCCCGGTGAGGGCGAGACCGACCAGGCCCACGGACCGGGCCATCGGACGGCCCGGCAGACGCGACGAGATCACGATGCCTCCCTTGGATCAATCACGGTGTCGACGACCGTACGCGCCCATTCAAGCAGGGCGACCCCATCGATCGGACGGGCCCCGGCGCCCTCGACGTGCGGTCGCGGGACGAGCATCGAGCCGAGCTGGGACTTCACGATGCTCCGCGGATACAGCCGGTTGAGTCGTACGACGCGTGACTCCGGCAGGTCGACCGGCGCGAAGCGCACGTTGCGTCCCGCGATCGTCACCTCGGAGATGCCCGCCGCCCTGGCCCGGGCCCGGAACCTCGCCACCAGCAAGAGCGACGCCACCTCGACCGTCGGCTCGCCGTAGCGGTCGTCGAGCTCGTCGCGGATCTGGTCGACGTCCTCGTCGGTGCGGACCTCGGCCAGGCGCCGGTACATCTCCAGCCGGAGCCGCTCGCTGGGGATGTAGGTGTGCGGCAGATGGGCGTCGACCGGGAGCTCGATCCGGACCTCGCCGAGGTCGTCGGCCGGAGCCCCGTCGGACCGGAACTCCTGCACCGCCTCACCGACCAGCCGGACGTAGAGGTCGAAGCCGACGTCCGCGATGTGCCCCGACTGCTCACCGCCGAGCAGGTTGCCGGCCCCGCGGATCTCGAGGTCCTTCATCGCGATCGCCATCCCGCCGCCGAGGTCGGAGTGCTGGGCCAGCGTGGCCAGCCGCTCGTGGGCGGTCTCGGTCAGCGGCTTCTCGGCCGGGTAGAGGAAGTAGGCGTAGGCACGTTCGCTCGAGCGGCCGACCCGGCCGCGCAGCTGGTGGAGCTGGGAGAGGCCGAGGGTGTCGGCCCGCTCGATGATCATGGTGTTGGCGTTGGACACGTCGAGTCCGGACTCCACGATCGTCGTGCACACCAGCACGTCGAAGCGCTTCTCCCAGAAGTCGAGCATCACCTGCTCGAGCTGGTGCTCCCCCATCTGGCCGTGGGCGACCGCCACGCGCGCCTCGGGCGTCAGCTCCCGGATCCGGGCCGCCGCCTTCTCGATCGACTGCACCCGGTTGTGGATGAAGAAGACCTGGCCCTCGCGCAGCAGCTCGCGGCGGATCGCGGCGGTGGCGGTGCGGTCCTCGTAGGCGCCGACGTAGGTCAGCACCGGGTGGCGCTCCTCGGGCGGCGTGGTGATGGTCGACATCTCGCGGATGCCGGTGATCGCCATCTCCAGGGTGCGCGGGATGGGCGTCGCGCTCATCGACAGCACGTCGACGCTGGTGCGCAGACGCTTCATCTGCTCCTTGTGCTCCACGCCGAACCGCTGCTCCTCGTCGACGACGATCAGGCCGAGGTCCTTCAGCCGGATGTCGGGGTTGAGCAGCCGGTGGGTGCCGATCACGATGTCGACCGAGCCCTCGCGCAGACCCTCCGCGACCTCGCGGGCCTCCTTGTCGGTCTGGAACCGGCTCAGCGACCGGATGGTCACCGGGAAGGCTCCCATCCGCTCGGCGAACGTCGCGTAGTGCTGCTGCACCAGCAACGTCGTGGGCACGAGGACGGCGACCTGCTTGCCGTCCTGCACGGCCTTGAACGCCGCCCGCACCGCGATCTCGGTCTTGCCGTAGCCCACGTCGCCGCAGACCAGCCGGTCCATCGGGACGGTCCGGCGCATGTCGCCCTTGACCTCCTCGACGGTGGTCAGCTGGTCGGGGGTCTCGTGGAAGGGGAAGGCGTCCTCGAGCTCGCGCTGCCACGGGGTGTCCGGCCCGAAGGCGAAGCCCTGGGTGGCCTGCCGCGCGGCGTACAGCTTGATCAGCTCGGCGGCGATCTCGCGGACGGCCTTGCGGGCGCGGCCCTTCCTCCTCGCCCAGTCGGTGCCACCGAGCCGGTCGAGGCTTGGCTGCTCGCCGCCGACGTAGCGGGTCACCTGGTCGAGACTGTCGGCCGGGACGTAGAGCCGGTCGGGCGGGCCGCCGCGCTTCGACGCGCCGTAGTCGAGGACGAGGTACTCGCGGGTCGCCCCCTGGACCTCACGCTGCCGCATCTCGACGAACCGGCCGACGCCGTGCTGGTCGTGGACGACGTAGTCGCCGGCCTTGAGCTCGAGGGGGTCGATCTGGCGCTTGCGGCGCGCAGGCATCCTGCTCTGGTCGCGGGTGGCCGTGCGCTGGCCGGACAGGTCGTCGCCGGTCAGCAGGACCAGGCCGACGGCCGCGTCGACGAACCCGTGGGCGAGGGTGGCGGTGGTGACGGTGACCAGCCCGGGCTCGAGCGGGGTGTCGTCGTCGGGCTCGACCAGGCGAGCGGCGACGTCGTGGTCGCCGAGGACCTCGACCATGCGCTGCGCGGGGCCGTGCCCCTGGTGGACGACGACCACGCGGTGACCGTCGGAGAGCCAGCCGCGGATGTCGGCGACGGCGCGCTCCAGGTCGCCGCGGTAGCCCTCGATCGGGACCGCGCCGACCCCCTGGGCGGCACCCTCGGTGACCTCGGCGTCGAGACCGAAGGGGCTGACCGTCCACCACGGCATCCCGAGCTCGCGGCTGTGGGCGCGGACGTCGTCGAGCTCGCGGTACGACGCGGCGCCGAGGTCGATCGGCGCGGTGCCGCCGCCCGCGGCGGCCGCCCAGGACGCGCCCAGGAACTCCTCGCTGGTGGCGACCAGGTCGTGCGCGCGACCGCGGACGCGCTCCGGCTCGACCACGACGACCTGCGTGTCGTCGGGCATCACGTCGACGAGGAGCTCGAGCTCGTCGACGAGCACCGGCGCCAGCGACTCCATCCCCTCGACGGCGATCCCGGCCGCGATCTTGTTCGTCATCTCGGCCAGCTGCGGGTGTGCCTCACCGAGCTCGGCCGCGCGCCGGCGTACGTCGTCGGTCAGCAGCAGCTCGCGACACGGCGGCGCCCACAGCCTCGGCAGCTGCTCGATGGTGCGCTGGTCGGCGACCGCGAAGGAGCGGACCTCCTCGACCTCGTCTCCCCAGAACTCCACGCGCACCGGATGCTGCTCGGTCGGGGGGAACACGTCGACCAGCCCGCCGCGGACCGCGAACTCGCCGCGCTTCTCCACCAGGTCGACGCGGGTGTACGCCGCGTCCGCGAGGCGGCGTACGACGTCGTCCATGGCCACGGCGTCGCCCGGGGCCAGCTCGACCGGCTCGAGGTCGCCCAACCCTCGCACCTGCGGCTGCAGGATCGAGCGGACCGGCGCGACGACCACCCGGAGCCGCCCGGAGCCCGCACCCGGCTCGGGATGGCGCAGCCGGCGCAGCACCGCGAGCCGGCGGCCCACCGTGTCGCTGCGGGGGCTGAGCCGCTCGTGGGGCAGGGTCTCCCAGCTCGGGTAGAGGGCCACCGCGGCCGGGTCGATCAACGACGAGAGCTCCTGGGTCAGCTCCTCCGCCTCGCGTCCGGTGGCAGTCACCAGCAGCACGGTGCGGCCGGCCCGGACCAGACCCTCGACCAGGAACGGCCGCAGCCCGGCCGGCGCGGTCAGGTCGAGGAGCCCGAGGCGCGGCGCCTCGGCCAGCGGCTCGGCCAGGGCACGGTCGGAGAGAACGAGCTCGGACAGGGCGGACAGGACCACGGATACCTCGACAGCTTGCGGGACGGACAGCACGACAGCCCCCAACCGGACACGGGAGGGGGTAGGTCTCCCAGGATAGTCGGGGCCGGGGACCGTCAGTCGAGCCCGGCGGCGGCCCGGAGCTCGGTGAAGGGCGGGTCGTGCCGGAACGACGTGGACCCCTTCGTCGCAACGGCCTGCAGCAGGGTGACCAGCGCCCCTGCGTACGCCACCGCCGTGTTGCGCCGGGAGGTCAGGGAGAAGTGCCACGGGCGGACGGCGACCGACCGGCAGATCCGGTTCGCCTGCCGGACCAGTGGGAGCTGGTGACGGGCGCGCGAGGACATGAGATCCGCCAGGTGGAGATGCGGACTGACGTCGGTGTGCGCAGCGCGTGGTCGGACGTAGTTGACCATCATGCCCATCCGGATGTCGGCCAGGACCGAGGCGGTGCGCAGTCGTCCCTCGCACTGCTGGAGCGCCGCGGTCTCCCCGAGCCGCGCCCGGTGGTCGCCGTACCACGCCATGCTGCCGACCACGAGCGCCAGCAGCACCGCGCACCACACCCAACGACTGCGCCGCGGCCGGACATGCTGCTGGACGCGGGCCGCATCAGGGTCGCGCTCCTGGCGTCGGCGTGGCCGGCGGACGGGCTCGTCGTCGAGCAGCTCGGGCGCGAGCGACCCCGGGTCGCACTGGTCCGGGTCGGACGACATGCGTCCCAGTGTGCGCTCGCGCGGCGCCGTCCGCGAGGGGTAGCGGCCGACGATCACGACGGGTCGGCGACCCGGCCCACGAAGAGCGGGGTGCCGTGGGCGGTGTCGTGGATGACGAAGAGGAACGGACGGTCGAGGACCAGCGTGTTTCCGCCGACGCTCGCACTCAGCTCGTTCATCACCACCGCGGTCGCCGCGGCGGCCTCGGTACCGGACTCGTCGACCGCGATGAACGCCTGGTGCAGCACGTCGTCGACGTAGAGCGGGTCCCGCGGTGACATCGGGGTGAAGTCGGCGCGGCCGCCGAAGGCCTGGCGCATGCCGAGGTCCATCAGGATCTGACGGAGCCCGGTCGGGGTGCGGAAGGTCCAGCGCGGCATGGCAATCTCGACCCCCGGCTGGCCTTCGGCGGTGAGCGCACCGCCCATCAGTCCCGCCACCGCGTCGGCCTCGTGTCCGTGCTCGGGCAACGCCACCGTCATGGCAAGGGTGCTGCCGGCGTACAGCAATCGGGCGCCGCGCCAGTGCGGCCCGCTCACGTACGTCGCGCCGTCCGGCGCCGCCCGCATCATCGGTACGTCGACGCGGGAGCCGTCGGCGCGGTGGAAGGCCCGGGGTCTGGTCGCGACCTTCTCGAACGGCGTCAGCCACGGCGCCTTGAAGTACAACGCGTTGACCAGCACCAGCCGTGTCGTCTCGTCCACCGAGCCCAGGGGCAGGATCGTGGGGATCCGGTCGTGGGTCCGCTGCGCCGTCCAGCCGTTGATGAGCGCTCGGGCGGCCTCGGCATCGTGCCGGAAGTCCACGGTCCGCATCCCCGCGTCATACTCCTTGGACAGCACGGTGAGGAACGCCCGGCCGAACTCGGTCCCCCCGTCACCGAACAGCTGGTCGGCGCTCGCGAGGTCGATCTCCCCCTTCTTCCCGTCCGCGAGGTCCACCTGCCCGGCCAGTGCCTCGAGCGACCGGGCGAGTGCCGCCGTGCCGCCGTTGTACGTCGCGAGCGAGCCGATGTGCAGCACGTCGAGCATCTGGGACTGCGTCGCGCCGGCGGCCCCGTTCGCGGTCATCGCCAGGGCCACCGCGATGGAGTACGGCGAGAGCGCCAGGTTCTCGTCGGCGGGAGCGAGATGTCCCCACAGGTCGCCGGTGAAGGCGCCCATCGCGGAGACCACGTCCGGGATGGCCTGTGCGTCTCCCGCACTGCGTGCCACGTCGGCGCCGACGAGCCGCATCCCGGCGGGGTCGGTCGCGGCGGTCGGCGGACCGGGGTCGTCGCCGCCGCCGCAGGCCGTCAGCGCTGGGGCCACCAGTCCGCTGATGCCGAGGATCCGCAGGGTGTCGCGTCGGGTCAGCATGGCCATGGGACGGCCGGCGAGCCCGCGCGGTTCCCCGTCAGTGCAGGACCAGTGCCAGGTTCTCGTCGTCGTACGACGGGTTGAAGCCTCCGCAGTCGCAGCGGTCGGAGCAGGCGAGGAACCGGTGGGTGCCGTGCCCGCAGGACGGGCACGGCATCTCGTGCGAGAGATGGGTGGTGTTCTCGACCACGGTGTCCCACATGACCGGCTCCTTCCTGCTCCTCGGGTGATGGGGTGAGGAGGCAGGGACGGGTCGGCGTGATACGTCAGGCGGTGCCGTGCCGTCGTACGAACTCGAGGATCTGCTCCGAGAGCTCGGGGCGGCAGACCACCAGGTCTGGCAGGGAGACGTCGTCCTGGTTGTAGCGCAGCTCCGCGCCGTCGACGCGCGAGCAGAAGAGTCCGGCGGAGCGAGCCACGGCGACCGGTGCGGCGTTGTCCCACTCGTACTGACCACCGGCGTGCACGTAGGCATCGGTCACGTTCCGGACCACCGACATCACCTTGACGCCCGCCGACCCCATCGGGACGAGCTCGGCGTCGATCTCGGCCGCCATCGCCTCGACGAAGGCGGGCGGACGGGTGCGGGAGACCGCGATCCGCGGTCGCGCGCTGGTCCGCGGAGGTACGACGGGCGGGTGCCCGGTGTCGAAGGTCTCGCCGAGCGCCGGCTGTGCGACCGCGCCGGCCGTCAGGTCGCCGTCCTCCCAGAGGGCGACGTGCACGGCCCAGTCGTCACGCGGGGGCTCGGAGAACTCCCGGGTGCCGTCCAGCGGGTCGATGATCCAGACCCGACGAGCCGTCAACCGGCTCTTGTCGTCGGCCGCCTCCTCCGAGAGCACCGCGTCGTCGGGCCGGTGCTCGGCGAGCAGGCGGGCCAGTACCTCCTGGGCTGCGCGGTCGCCGGCGTCCTTCAGCTCGCGCCCGGCCAAGCCCTGCTCGCGCACCGCCAGCAGCCGTTCGCCGGCGGCATCGGCCAGCCAGGCCGCGAGCGCGTGGTCGTCGTCGAGGTGGTCTGAGGCGGCTACGTCGTTCACGAGCCGACCCTAACGGGCCCGGCGTGGACCCCTCACAGGTGTGCGAGGAGGCGGACCGCCTCGGCGATCCGCGCGTCGACGTCCCGGTCGTCCATCCGGTCCACCGCGCTGCCGTGCCGGGTGACCGGAACACCCCAGACCTGGGCCCGGACCACGGCACGCCGGCTGGGCCGCCGCGGCAATGCGGGCAGCGGATTCGGTACGACGTACAGCGTCGGTCGCATCCCGTCCGGCACCGACGCCGAAGGCATCGAGCTCTCACTGCGTGCGTAGGCAAGCTTCATGACGACCATCCCCCATCGAGACCCTCGAGGCCTCGCCCTGTGGCGGGAGCTGTTCGACTCCCCCGAGTCGGTCCCGCCGAGTCCATCCTGAGGCAGGACGTCGGACAAGGCCAGACCCGCTGCCACTTCTTTACGCAAAATCCGCGTGGTGCGGCGGATCGTCGGTCACGCGTTGTGCTAAAAGCGAGGCCGAGCTCAGTCCTTCTGCAACAGGAACGGAACGGGGGCCGGATCGCCGACGGCCCGCATCCGCGCGGCCACCTCGATGTCACCCGCCGTCAGGTCGTCCGGATCGGCCCAGATGGCCAGCCCGCGTCGTCCGAGCTCCTCGGCGATCAGCTGTTGGTGGTCGTCGGCGTGCTCGGAGAACTGGCGTCGACGGGGCAGCAGGATCGGGCACTTGCCGTGCTCGAGCGCCATCAGCGCCGTGCCGACGCCGGAGTGGCTCACCACCAGGTCCGCCTCGGCGAACGCCTGGACCATGTCGTTGCGAGGGACGCTGTCGACCGCTGAGATCGGGAGTCCGGTCGTGTCCGTCGCCCCCGTCTGCCACAGGATCTCGACCGACGGCGAGCAGAACTCGGGAAGCACACGCACCAGCGCCTCGAGGGCGCGACGGAACCCGAAGTCACGCTGGGTACCCAGGGTGACCACGACCCGTTCCAGCGGTCGCAGCGGCCGGGGGGCACCCTGGGTGAATCCGTCGAACACGGATCCTCGGAAGTGCACTCGTCCAGCCGACCAGCCCGGGTACTGCCCGTAGAGCCGAACGCCCGGGACGCGGGACACCATCTGCCCTGACAGGCTGAGGCCGTCGCTCCGGGCGGCGCTCTCGATGTAGTGGGCGGCCAGGCCGCGGCTACGGGCCAGACCGAGGAACGGCACGGCGACAGCCGCGCCAGTGGAGATCACTCGGGCGAAGCGGCCGCGGCTCAGCAGGCGGGCGGCCTCGATCCCGTCCAGGAAGGTTCCCTTCGCGTCCCGCGGCTTGACGAAGGGCACGTAGTGCACCACCTCGTCGGCCAGCAGATGGCGCGACTGCCCGGTGTCGAAGGTCGCCCACTCCACCTCACCGAGCGACGGGTTGAACCGCTGCCGGAGTCGGTAGAGCTGCTCGAGATGACCTCCGGTCGACGCGACCAGCAGGGTGCGGCCGGGACGGATCCACGAGGCCTCCTCGTCGTCATGACGGGTCGGGGCCGGTGCCGGCGGCAGAGCCGTTGCCAAGGCGGCGCCGCGGGCAGAGGTCGCAGCACCATCGAGCAGGTGCGGGCGCTCGCTCAACAGACTCACGTGCGGAACCTTCTTCTCGCGATCACGAACTCGAACGTAGAACGGCTGCACCGGCACCGAATCGCTGAAATGGAGGAAGCCGAGCGCGTTTCCGAGGTCGTTCCTCAATATGGGCGACTCTGGCCAGGAGTGGGCGCCGTAACATCCGTGGTCGGGGGAAGGCCGCTTCAGCGCGTCCTTGATCAGGGGGTCCGATGTCAACCGAAGTCAGCACCAGTCACCGACAGACCGAGCTGCGCATCTGCGTGATCGGCACGGGATACGTCGGTCTGACAGCGGGTGCGTGCTTCGCGCACCTGGGTCACACGGTCGTGTGCACGGACTCATCGGCGTCGCGCATCGAGGCCCTGGAGCGCGGCACCCTCGAGCTGGTCGAGCAGGGCTTGCCCGAGCTCGTCGAGCGAGTGGTGCAGCTCGGTCGTCTGACTTTCGCCCTCGATAACGCCGTCGCGGCCGCGGACGCCGACATCGTCTTCCTCTGCCTGCCGACACCACCGGCCGACGACGGAAGCGCTGACCTCAGCCGCGTGCTCGACGTGGCCGCGGAGATCGGCCCGCACCTTCGGCCGGGCTCGGTGCTCGTCGCCAAATCCACCGTGCCCGTCGGCACCGCCGCCCTGATCAAGGAGGCCGTCGGCCGCACCGACGTGATGGTGGCCGCCAACCCCGAGTTCCTCGCCGAGGGCACCGCGGTCCGCGACTTCCTCGAGCCGGCCCGTGTCGTGATCGGTAGCGACGATCCCGGGGCGGCCGAGCGCGTTGCCGCTCTCTACCGGCCGCTCGATCCCCACCTGGTCCTCACCGATGCTGCGAGCGCGGAGACCATCAAGTACGCCGCCAACGCCTACCTCGCCGTACGGCTGAGCTTCGTCAACTCCATGGCCGAGGTCTGCGAGGCCGCGGGCGCCGACATCTCCGCCGTCATGGACGGTGTGGGCTCCGATCGCCGGATCGGCCGGTCGTTCCTCTCCCCGGGTCCCGGCTGGGGCGGGTCGTGCTTCCCGAAGGACACCGCAGCGCTCCTCCACACCTCGTTGAGCCGCGGCTTCGACTTCACGCTGCTGCGGGCCGCGACCGACTACAACCAGGAGCACCAGCGCTGGATGGTCTCCAAGGTCGTGCGCGCGCTCGGGGGTGACCTCGACGGAGCCGTCGTGGCGATGTGGGGACTCACCTTCAAGGCCGGTACCGATGACCTGCGCGACTCCCCCGCCGTCGAGATCGCTCGTCAGCTCACCGAGCTCGGCTGCACGGTCCGCGCGTACGACCCGGCGATCCGCCGTCCCCTGCCCGGAGTCACCGTGTGCGCGACCGCTCTCGCGGCGGCTCGCGACGCCCACGTGCTCGTCGTGGCCACCGAGTGGCCCGTCTTCGCGAGGGCCGACCTGGGGGCCGTCGGCAGCGTGATGGCCGACCGTTCCCTCGTCGACATGCGCAACCTCTTGGACCCTGAGGTCGCCACGGCCTGCGGCTTCCGGTACGACGGCGTAGGTCGCGGTCACCGCGGCGCGGCTCGTTCGCTTGCCCCGGCGTTGGGCTGAGCGAGTGACTGCCCC
This sequence comes from uncultured Actinomycetota bacterium, assembly GCA_963761515.1. Classification (GTDB taxonomy): domain Bacteria; phylum Actinomycetota; class Actinomycetes; order Propionibacteriales; family Nocardioidaceae; genus Nocardioides. The sequence goes on along the minus strand of CAVXHO010000023.1, from coordinate 159,142 downwards.
GGACAGCGTGGCCGTCGAGGACCCGACCGCGTCGCAGAGCTCGCCCTCGGTCTGTGTCGTGATTCCCACCCACAACCGTCCCGAGCTGGTGCGCCGCGCGGTCGACTCGGTCCTCGCACAGGGCTACGACGGCCCCATCGACGTACTCGTCGTCTTCGACCGGGCGCAGCCGGACCTGGCGCTCGAGCGCAACCTCGCCGACCGTACGGTGCGGGTGATGGCGAACGACCGAACACCAGGCCTCGCGGGCAGCCGCAACACCGGCATCCTCGCTGCGACCTCCACGCTCGTGGCATTCTGCGACGACGACGACGTCTGGCTTCCCGGCAAGCTGCTGGCTCAGGTCGACGCGCTCGAGGCGGAGACCGGGGCGGAGTTCGTCACGACGGCGATGACCGTCGACTACCGCGGCGAGCGCAGCGTGCGCCGTGCCGGTCGCGACCGCGTGGACCACGCGTCGCTCATCCGCTCCCGGATGGCGATGCTTCATTCGTCGTCGTTCCTGGCCGACCGCGTTGCCCTGGTCGACGGCATCGGTCTGGTCGACGAGACCCTGCCGCGCAGCATGGCCGAGGACTGGGACCTGCTGCTCCGCGCTTCCGCGCGCCGGCCGATCGTGCACGTCGACGAGCCGCTGGTCGATGTGACGTGGGGTGGGTCCGTCGTACTTCGCCGAGCAGTGGAGCGACCGCAACGAGGCCCGCCTCTGGATGCTCGAGCACCACCCGGAGATCGCGCGCGACCGCACCGGTGGCGGCGCTGACCTACGGCAAGCTCGCCTTCGGCTGCGCGGCTCTCGGCCAGACGTCGCGACGCGCTCCGGTGGGCGCGCGGGCGCTCCGCGACCCGGCCGCTGGAGCCGCGAGCCTGGCTGGCGCTCGCGGTCAGCTCACGGCTGGTCTCCTGGCAACGGGTCGTCCGGCGTTGAACCGCCGCGGTCACGGCATCTAGGCAGCAGCTCGCGATCGCGGCGTCGACGCGAGCACGCCGCCGAGGGTGTCCAGACCCGAGCGTGACCCGGTTCAGGTAGAGGCCCCCGCATAGAGCACGGTCGCCAGCACCAGCCCGGCTGAGCGCCGGCGCCGACGGCGTCGCCAGCAGCCAGTCGGGCGAGACCCGACACAGCCGCCGAAGCACCCGGTCGCGAGTGCGCCGACGATCAGGGTGGGGCGACCGACGGGGTAGACGTGCAGCACGAGGGCCACCTGCACCAGGGCGAGGAGGTTCTTGACCACGATGGCGCACGACCAACCGATGGCGGCACCGAGGATCCCGTGGCTGGGGATCAGCCACAGGTCGAGACCGAGGTTGACGCTGAAGGCGACGAGGACGTTCACCATGCTGGCCCGGGTGCGGCCGGCCATGATCAGCATGATGTCGACGTCGCCGCAGAGCGTCGCGACCAGCATGGCCAGACCCAGCAGGACCAGCACCGTGGCGCCGGCTGAGTAGCCGGGTCCGAAGATCCGCATCAGCTGGGTCCCGTCGAGCACGACCACCCAGAAGAGTGGCCAGGTGACGGCCATCAGCCAGGCGGTGGAGAGCTGGTAGAGGGGGGCGACGTCGTCTCGTCCCTCGCGGGCCAGCGCCCGGGCCAGGAAGGGCTGGACCGCCAGCGAGACGGCCGTCCTCGCCAGCTGACCGGCCACCACGAAGCGGGTCGCAGCCGTGTAGACCGCGGCCAGCGCCGGGCCGGCGAGGGCGGCGACCAGCACGATGTCGAGCCGCTGCATCATGGTCTGGGCCGCGCTGGCGATCGAGCGCGGCCCGCTGAACGACCAGAACTCCCGGGCGACCCCCGGGGTGACGGCTCGCGGCGAGACGCGCGGCACCAGCCGCCGCCACCACCAGTAGGCCAGGACCCCGGCGACCAGGTAGGGCAGCGACCACGACCAGGCCAGGTCGACGACCGTGCCGCTGGCCAGGATGACCACCGCCAGGAGCAGCTGCAGGGTCGGCCGGAGGATCTGCTCGACGACGACGTACGGCCGCATCGAGCCCAGGCCCCTGGTCGCCGAGAGCATCACGCTCTCGAGGCCGACGAACGGGACGAGAAGGGCGAGGGCTCGGAGCGCATGGGTGGCGGCAGGCTGAGCGGACGGGCTGGCAAGTCCGGCGATCTCGGGCGCCCACACCAGCAGTCCGACAGCCACCAGCAACGAGCATCCCAGGACCGGCGCCAGGGCGACCCGGACGTAGTCGTTCAGCAGGTGTCGCCGGCCGTGCTCGAGGGCTCGGGCGATGAAGTAGACCAGGCCTGTGTCGGTGCCCAGCTGGCACAAGGAGGAGGCGATCACGAACAGCGAGGTCGTCGCGAAGAAGACTCCGGCGTCGACCCGGGTCGTGCCATGCGCGACCACGACCGCCAGGCCGAAGGTGAAGACCGCGGAGACGGCTGCGCCGAGCAGGGACAGGGTCGACCCGCGGGCGGCCCGTCCGATCTCGGTGCTGCGCGTCGCCGTCATGGTCCTGGGGTGTCCTCGAGGGCGCGCTCACAGCGAGACAGCGCCGGCGCCAGCCACTCCCCCAGCCGGCCGAAGGGCAGCGCAGCGAGCACGTCCTCGCCGTCCTCGACGTAGCGGGTGGCGATCTCGGTGAGGTACGCCGTCACCAAGGCTGCCCGGTCGTCGCCCACGACCCGGTCCGTGACAGGCGTGTCCCGGCCGTCGAGGAGCTGACCGACAGCGGCCAGCGGAGCGACCCCGCCCACAGCGAGCCGGGACAGGTCGTGGTGGATCGCGTCGAAGCCGACCGGCACCTCGGGTGCCCAGTGCTCCCAGTCCCACACCACGAGGCGGCCCGAGCGCGCCGTCATGTTCCACGGAGCCCAGTCGCCATGTCCTCCGCCCAGCTCGAGCTCCATGAGCGACCGCTCGCGGTCGAGCAGGTCGATCGCGGAGCGCAGCAGCGGCCGGTGCGACGATCCCGTCAGCGCTTCGATCCGGCCGAGGAGGCGGCGTCGGAAGGGGCTGGTCAGCCACGGAGACCGGCTGCGGACCTGCGAATCGGCCACGACGCCCAGCGCGGCCGCGACCAGCTCGGTCGAGGGAGGCCGGAGTGAACGGCGTGTCACTGCCTGCTGCACGATCAGCTGCCGGTCACGCCAGGTTCCCTCATGGAGCAGGGCCGGCACCTCGAGCGGTCCGGTGTCCAGCTCGGCGAGCCGTCGCAGTGCGTCGGTCTCGGTGCGGATCAGGTCGCGCGTGAGGTCGTTCGTGCTCAGCTTGGCGAACCCGACTGTCCGGCTGTGATCCTGAGAGATCACCTGCAGCACAGGCTTCTCGACGGCCCGGCGGGGGCCGACGTAGAGCGCCACCAACACGTCGTACCCGAGGACTCGCGAGAGCTCGGCGTCGATGCTGTCCGGGCCGGCGTCCACGTCGAGCTTCCCCGGCAACGCATGGGCCAGCCCGAGCCGCAGCGCCAGAGCCGCGGCGTCGACCAGGATCCGCGACCGTCCGGAGGCGGACGCCTTGTAGTTCTTCAGTGCGACGGCGGTCGCGGAGCTCGGCCGCAACGGTACGACGAGCCGTGGGCGGCGGTCAGAAGGCAGCACCGCCAACCGGCGTCGGTCTCCGACCTGACCGGTGGTGTCCCGAGCGGGCCACAACAGCTCGACCATCGCCGCCAGGTGCGGCGACGAGGTCGAGACCGGTGACCGCGTCGACGTGCTCACGCAGACTTCCCCACGTCCCCGGACTTGTCGCGCTGGGCGAGGGTGAGCGTCCGACCGGCGTCGGCATGGTCGGCCGACAGGTCGGCATCCGTGCGCTCCGCGTCGACCACGACAGGCGCGTCGCCCTCTGCCACGACGACGTCGGCGACGTTGCCAAACCCTGGCAGCCGGGGCCGACGCGCCGTGAGCACGATCCCGTCGATGGACAGCCGGTTGTTGGTCAGGTGGTCGGCCTGCTGCTGCACGTGCTCGTGGGTGGTCTGGCGGTCCACGGCGATCAGCACCAGGGTGTCCGCGACCGCCGCACAGGCGAGCCCGACCGAGCTGTCGGCTGGAGGAGTCACCAGGAAGACGTAGTCGGTGCCCTCCCGCAGCTGACGCACGATGGAGCGGAACTCCCGACTGATCGCCAGGTCCTCCTCCAGATCGGGAGAGATCCCGGCCGGGAGCAACCACAGGTCGTCGGCGACCTGGAGCGTCTCGTCGAGCGGGCGGCCCTGGATCACCTCGGAGAGACCCGGCGCATCGGAGAGCCCAGCTCCTGCGAGAGCCTGCCGCCCGGCGTGACGTCGACGACGGTCACCTGGAAGCCCGCGCTCGCGACACAGCTCGCCAGGTTGAGGCACACACGTGAGGTGTCCTGGTCGGCGTAGGTACCCGTGAGGGCGATCACGCGTGGGGACGGCGCATTGGTGAGGAGCGCGGCGCGCACCTGGCGGTACTCCTCGGAGAGCTCCTCGATCACGCCGTCGTCCGGACGGTGGCGATCGGGCGCGTGAAGAGTCGCCCATACCGGCACGCCCGCGACCCTGGTCACCGTCCTCGAGTCGATCCGGTCATCGACCCAGGTTCGGAAGACCGCGATCGCGAAGCCGAGGCCCGCGCCGAGCACGCCGCCCAGGACGAACAGGATCAGGGTGTGCTTGAACTGCGAGTCGGCCGGCAGCGTCGCCGGCACGACCACCGAGCCGGGGTACGTCGACTGGGACTTCGCGTCGGCCATGCTCTGCTGCAGGTCGGACAACCGCAGCGTCAGGAGCTGGGAACGCGGACCTGCACCGGGCGGAGGTGATGGCTGCGCGAGCTGGAGGTTCAGGTTCCGCAGGGTCTTGCCGACCGACGCGAGCTGCGGATCCAGAGAGGCAACGTGCTGGTTCCGAAGCTGCGTGGCCAACGACTTCCGGTAGTCCAGAAGCCCCTGCGCGAAGGCCTCGGCCCCCTTCTGGGCGGCCTCTCGGGACGGCGCCGTGTAGGAGATCTGGATCAGCTGACTGTTCAGCAACACCTCAGCGCTCACATTTTTTGCGGCGTCCGGCATTCCTGCCAGCTGCGCGACCTGCGCGGAGTCGACGAGGTTGGCCTCCGTGGTCAGCCCGACCGTGATCTGCTGGGAGTTGACCAGCGCATCCGGGGAGAACGGGTTGCCGGCCAGCGGCTGCACGATGATCTCCGACGTCGACGTGTAGGAAGCCGGCTTGCCGACCGCGTACACGGCGCCGAGCAGGGCGCCCAACAAGCCCGCGATCACGATCAGCTTCCATCTGTTGCGGACCGCCTGCTGGAGCAGGGTGGGACCCGGCAGGTCCGCGAGGAGTGTGGTCATCGGGCTGGTTCCTCTCGATGGTCATGCGTCAGTAGGACCCCTGCAACGGGCACGCCACGCGAACGCAGCCGGGTGCAGGTGCGCACCACGGTGGTGACCCGGGTGGAGTGATGGGCGACCAGCATCACACCGCGGGGATGGTGTGCGGGGCCGCTTCGACGTTCTGTCAGACGGCGGGACTCGGCGAGCAGCCATCGGCTCGTCGGGTCCGCGCTGAGATAGACGTTCAGGCCGAGCGGCGGGTGACCGGTGACGGGGACGTCCAGCCCGAGCCCTCGTCGTCGGGTCTCATCTGCGCGAGCCAGCTGGGGGCCGCGCCTTCGCGCGAGCAGCTCCAGACCGCAGGTGGCGACCAGCGCGATCATCAATCCGCTGATCAGTGCGACGTTCCACTGCTGTGGCAGGGGAGACACCGTGGCAGAAGTCTCGATCTGCGGGCTCTGCGCATCCGCCAGGTCGACCCCGTCGAGCTGCGTGGCCGCGGCCGTGTCAGTCGCCCGGAGCTGATCGAGATCGGCGGCGAGCGCCGACACGATCACGTTGCCGAACGAGTCGCTGGGAATCCGGCGCAGCATGCCGGCGATGGCGCGCTCGGCGGTCAGGGTCCCCTGGAGGTGACGCTGGACGGACGACTGCGCCTGGGCGTGGACCTGCGAGTCGTCCGCGGCTTGGAGAGCCACGAACGAACGGGCGACGCGGTCCATGACCTCGCGGGCACGGTCCGGGTCCGTGGAGTAGTAGGAGAGGTCGAGCAGCCGGCTGTTGGCTGTGGCTTCCACCTGGAGCTGGCCGCGCCCTCGGGCGCGATCCAGGGAGCGCAAGGGTGCCGAGGAACCGAGTACCTGGGGGCTGTTGACGTACCTGGCCTCGCTGTCCAGCGTCGTGGCGCGACTGCTCTGGGTCTGGTCGTCGGGCAGGTAGACGCTGGCCCGCGCGACGTACGTCGTGTCGTGGTGCAGCTGCCAGACGGCGCCCAGGCCGAGGCCGGTCACCAGACACAGCGCCCAGACCGGTCGGCCCAACGCCAGCTTGGGCATCCGCGGCGGCAGCGCCATCTCACGCACCCGACCAGGCGTCTCCCGGTCGAGCACGGCGATCGCTGTGATCGCCACGACCCCGCTGGTGATGGTCCAGTCGTAGATCGGTAGGGCCACGACGAAGGCCAGCAGGCTGCACCGACAGGCGAGAAGCGTCGGATCCCTCCCGGAGCGGTACCGCCACAGGGCGCTCACGAAGAAAGCCAGCACCAGGAGACCGCCGCCGAAGCCGGTCGCAAAGAGGATCCACCACAAGAAGCCCTGCGTGCCCAGTGCTGGGGGACTGCACGTGTAGCAGTCCGGCGTCGAGCCACCGGCGATGGAGTAGAACGAGCCTGCCGCCTTGCGGGTGGTTCCGTCGCCGAGCACCGGTGAGCTGCGCGCCATGCCGTCGACCGTGATCTCGTACAGGCTGGCCCGACCCTGGTTGCTGTTGTGGCCGCTGAACCGCTCCGACAGGACCGTGCCGAGCGGTGTCACCAGCACCAACCCGAGTGCCACCACCATGCCGACGCCGCAGATCGCGAGTGACCTGTAGTGACCGGCCCGCGCCTGAACCAGCACCAGCACGACCACCAGCAGGATCAGGATCGCCCAGAGGCCACGGTTGAGCGAGTAGATGACCGGTACGACGGAGGCGGCCAGCACGATCACGCCGGCCGGCCTGCGCCAGCCGGCATCCCGGGCGAGCCAGGCCCTGACGAAGAAGGGCAGGAGGCAGGCGAAGTTCAGACCCCAGTCGTTCGCGTACGGGAACGGACCGCTGGGCCGGTAGGTCACCCCGCCGTACGTCTGCATCTGCGCGAGGTAGGGGTGCACCATCGAAGCAACGAAGGGGGCGTTGGCGATGTGTCGAGGGAGCACCATCTCGACGAGCGACTGCAGGTGGACCGTCGGGAAGAAGGTACCGAGCAGGCCCCCCACCACGATCGTGATGAACATGACCGCGAAGATCCGGGCGATGCGTTCTCCGGACAGTCCCTTGCGCTTGTTGCGCACATAGAGCAGGACGACCGTCGCCTCCAGCAGCCACACCAGACGCACGAACCACGTCAGGTACCGGGTGTTGTTGGCGACGTGCAGCGCCCCGGGCACGTCGACCTTCACCACGAAGAAGCCGACGGCGACCCACGCCAGGAACAGGAGCCACCAGCCCAGGCCGCGCGGAAGCACCAAGGTCCTCTGACGCAGCAGGGCAGCTGCCATCACGAGGCAGGCCACCAGCGTGACCAGCTGGGTCACGCCGAGCAGCCACCAGAGCGGGTACCAGCAGAAGAGGAGGGCGAGCGGCCATTCGGGCCGATCCATCAACCTCGTACGGACAGTCGCCAAGGGGCGCTCCTGGCGACAGGCTGGGCGGGTGGCCCGGCCTCCGACCCGGAAGGGACGGGACGCAGGAAGACCCGCGCACAGGTGATGACCACCGAGAGGCCGAGCACCCCCAGGACGGTCCCACCGACGACGTCAGTGATCCAGTGTTCGAGGTTGTTGATCCTGGCGAACGCCTGAATGGACCACACACAGGCGATGGCGACCATGCCGAGTCGCCAGGCGCGCGCGTTGCGCGGCCACCGCCACTCAACCGCCATGAAGATGACCAGTCCGTAGATGATGAGGACCCGCGCACAGCCACCGGACGGGAAGGTCCCGAGCGTGGTCGGCGGATGACCTCGGTGGACCACGTCCTGCAGGATGATCTGGCAGTACTTCTCCAAGGCGTACGCGAACGCGAAGAGCAGCAGAGGCACCCACCAGCTCCGGCGGAGCCGGGCCCACACGACTGCGAAGAAGACTCCTGCGAGTGCGGCGACCGCCTGAGTGATCCGCGGCTTCCCGATGTTGGTCAGCTTCCACCACAGGTCGTGCCACCAGCCGTGCACCTGATGGGCTTGTGTCCAGTGGAAGACCGGCCAGTCGACCGATCCTTGGAGGGCGTGGGCGAGGATCCCGAGTGGCCAGCACACCACGAGAATGAGCCCGATGCCGGCCAGGTAGACGGCCGCCGCGGCCGGCAGGCGTCCCCAGATGCGGGTAGTGGCGCCCACCGTCTCGTCGAGCCGGCCCCGCATCGACACGAGGACCCCCGGCATCGTGGGCGGTCGACCGCCAACCAGACACCCCCGACCAGGACGACCGCGAACCAAGCGGCCCAGATGAGCATCACGACAGCACGTCTCCTCAGATCTTCCAGAAGGGCTGGCGACCCAAGAGGTCGGCGAGATCCTGGTCCGGTTGCGATAGAACGCCTCGAGCCGGGCCTTCGCGGCTGCTGGCATCGGGGCTCCGGGACGGGCGTTGTGCTGGGCGAACCCGTCACGCGGCTGCCAGGGGGCGAGACCGAGGAATCGCAGGAGCCGTCGAACTCGTCCGCCGGGTCGGCGAAGAACCGCTCGCTCTCCATGACATGGACCTGGTCGCGGTCGAAGTGTTCGAAGACTCGCTGCAGCTGCTCGGCGTACAGCCCACGACGTTGGTAGGCATGGTGACGGTGGGCGAGGCTCTCGTAGTCGAGATCGGCGGCCATCTTCTCGGTCTCGCCGTCCAGTCGCTCGTCCTCCCGCTCCAAGGCCCGCAGGAAGTCCGGCTCGGTGTCGAAGCCCCGGGCCAGCTCGTGCTTGTACGCCGAGTAGGCGCGCTCGACCGGGTCCCGGAGCATCGCGACCAGCTTGATGTCGGGGAAGTCCTGCGCGATCCGCTCGATCGCGAACGGGTGGAACATGTAGTAGGTGCAGGCCTCGAAGGCCACCGGCTGGTCCGGACGCGCCGATGCGCCGCGCCGGCGCGGCGAGCGGGAAGTGCCCGCGGTACCAGCTCGCCCCGCGCGTAGTGGAGCGTGTAGTAGTCCGTGCCCTTCTCCACCGGCGGTCGCATCACCTGCGGGTGGGCGGACAGCGACTTGAAGATAGTCGTGGTGCCGCAGCGCTGGCCCCCGATGACCAGGAACGACGGCTCCATCCGGTAGCGCGACGTGGCCGGCCCGATCTGCAGGTAGGCCCGACGGGCCAGTGGCTGAACCGGCGTCGGGACCAGACGCCTCAACTGTCTCAGGTCGGGCCGCGCTCGTACCCCCGTGACCATCGCGCACCTCCCCACGGCTGCGTTTCGTCTCGAGGGGCCATTGCACCATCCGCGGCACCGGTCGCAACTCCACAAGATGGGGGAGATCAGCCAGATGTGTCGGTCACCGCGCCCAGGTGTCCTCCGCAGGTTTCGCCCAATTCGAGCATGCCCCCTCGACCGACCGCTCCTATCCTCGAACCGTGAGCTCCGTTCAACGCGACCTGATCTTCGACCTGGGACTGCACCGAGGCGAGGACACCGAGTTCTACCTGGCGAAGGGCTTCCGCGTCGTCGCCGTCGATGCGAACTCCGACCTGTGCGACGACGTCAGCAAGAGGCTGGCCCGCTACATCGACTCCGGAACGCTCGTGGTGGTCAACCGTGCCGTCGCCGACGTGCCCGGTCCGATCACGTTCTACGAGGACACCTTCTCGGCCTGGGGCACGGTGGACGGGGACTGGGCTGCTCGGAACCGTCGGGGAAGGGGCACCACGCAACGTGAACGGACGGTGCTGGCCACCACCACCGCCGAGCTGGTGGCCGACTACGGCGTCCCCTACTACCTCAAGATCGACATCGAGGGCATGGACATGGTGGCGCTGCGCAACCTGGCCACGTCGCCGGACCGACCACGCTATGTCTCGATCGAGTCGGACAAGGTGTCCTTCCGTGCGCTACGGCACGAGTTCGAGACCCTCGCCGACCTCGGGTACGACGCGTTCAAGCTGGTCTCGCAACGCGACGTGCCCCGGCAGCGCCTGCCCCGGCCGGCGCGCGAGGGACAGTACGTCGAACACCGGTTCCAGTCCGGTTCCAGCGGAGCCTTCGGCGAGGAGACCCCCGGCGAGTGGATCAGTGCCGACGAGGCGATCGAGCGCTATCGCCGGGTCTTCCTCCAGTACGCCCTCACCGGGGACGACCCCTACGTCCGCAACAAGTGGGCGCGGCTGGGTCTGAAGGCCGTCGGCTTCCGGGAGAACTGGTTCGACACCCACGCGCGGCTCGCCGTCTCCTACGCTGCTGCTGTAGCAGGGGGCGCACCGGCTGCGTGCTCACGGGGCCGAGTCGATCGGTGAACCCATCCTCGGGTCGGCGGCGGCGCGTTGCACCGACGCCAAGACGTCGGGATCGTCCTCGAACCGGAAGTCGCAGTGCGGGTTGCTACCCGTGTGGTCCCACAGGGTGACCGCCTTGATGGCGGGATGGCGCTCGAGCACGCCCGGGATGGCGTCGTACCAGGTGGCGGTGGGGCTGTCGGCGCCCGGGAACAGGACCGTCCCGGCCTCGCTGATCATCATCGGCTTGGTCAGGTCGATGCCGGCCGCCGCACCGTGGGCCTGCAGCCAGTCGTAGTAGCCGAGGCTCGCGGCGTCGAAGCCCTGTACCTGCGTGGTGAAAGGGCCGCCGTCGCGGCAGCCGGCCTCGTCGTAGGCAGTCCCAGCTGACCCAGTCGACGTACTGGCTACCCGGCCAGAACGCCGGCGTCGCGGCGTAGGTCTGCGGCAGCGCCATCACCACCCAGACCCACACGGCGTTCGTGGCGCCGTTGGCCTCGAAGACGTCGTGCACGTGTCGCCACGCCGCCACGAAGTCCGCCGGCGTCCCCACCGCTGACCTTGCCGGCTGGTCCGGCTCGTGGTCGAAGGTGACGAAGCACCGGCACCTTCAACGACGCGATGCCCCGGGCCTGGCTGGCGCAGATCCTGGTCGAACTCCCCCGCCGCGACGCCGGCCCACGGCACCGTGGTGGCGTCGGCGCTGGAGTAGTCGCGGGAGTCGATGTCGATGTGGAGGACCCGCCCGTCTGCCACGACCTGCCGGTCGAACGCGGACGGGGATCGTGTCGTTGATGTCGTGGAACGAGTAGACGAGGTCGAACCGATGATCGCTCTCGTTGTCGACCTGGTCGAGGGCGGCAGCCGTGCTCGAGGTCGGCACGACCCCGAGCAGCGCCCCGCAGGCCGGGACCAGCAGGCGGTTCAGGGGGCAGGCGAGGTCGGGCCGGTCCGGGCGCGAGTTCCGGACGATCAGCGTCGTCACGAGCGCGGCGGCCAGGGCGATCACACCGAGGACCAGCATCGGGCGCGCCCCGCGGCGAACATTCGCCGATTTTGAGGGCGTCTCTGGCACCTGGCTCTCCTACCTTCGACATACCAACTGGCATGCCCGTCGACATCATCGCGTCCGCTGCGGCGCGATGAATCACGAACAAGTGGGAAATGATGAACCTTCGCCGTCTCGCCACCATCGTTCTCGCCACAGCGCTGCCTCTCCTCGGCCTGGTGGCCGTGGAAGGCCCCGTGCAGGCGCACCAGGCCTCGGTACCTGCGCCGTCTGCCGGCGCCCTGCCCTCGGCCGTGCCGTCGGCGATCACGCCGAACGTGGACAACGGCGCCGTGTGGTCGGTCGCCCAGGTCGGCAACACCCTCGTGATGGGCGGGACGTTCACCTCCATCGGCGGGGTCGCCCACGCGAACATCGCGGCCATCAACGCCACGACCGGGGCCGTGAGCACGACGTTCCAGGCCTCGACCAACGGCCAGGTGTTCTCGGTGCTGCCCGGCCCCAACGACCACACGGTGTACGTCGGCGGCTCGTTCACCCAGGTCAACGGCCAGCCCACCCAGTTCCTGACTCTGCTCGACACCGGGACCGGTCAGATCGTCTCGACGTTCCACACCCCGGCGTTCGACTACGGGATGATCCGCGACATGGCCAAGGTGGGGAACCGCCTGTTCATCGGCGGGTTCTTCGGTCACGCGGGCGGCGTTCACCCACGGCGGCATCGCCGCCGTGAACGCCACGACCGGAGCCGTCGACAACGCGTACATGAACGTGCAGTTCGCGGGACACCACAACGACACCGGCGGCAGGCGCCCAGGGCTGGATCGGCCCGTGGGCGCTGGACGTCTCGCCCGACGGCACCCGCCTGATCGTCACCGGCAACTTCAAGACCGCCGACGGGCTGCTGCGCGACCAGCTCGCGATGATCGACCTGAACGCGTCGTCCGCCGTGGTGGACCCCAACTGGTCGACCGACCGCTACGCGCCGTACTGCTTCAACTGGGCCTTCGACGGCTACACCCGCGGCAGTCAGCTTCTCGCCGGACGGGTCGTACTTCGTGGTCAACGCCACCGGCGGCGGCAACCCCGGCACGCTGTGCGACGCGACCTCGCGCTTCGAGACCGCCTCGAGCGGGACGAACATCCAGCCGACGTGGGTCGACGAGACCGGGGGCGACACGGTCTGGGGCGTCACGGTCACCGATGACGCGGTCTACATCGGCGGGCACAACCGCTGGAACAACAACCCGCTCGGCGCGGACCAGGCCCTGCCGGGTGCCGTGCCGCGGCCCGGGCCTCGCCGCCCTCGACCCGACGAGTGGTCGCCCGTTCAAGTGGAACCCGGGCCACAACCCGCTGGGTGCTGCCGTGTACGCGCTCCTGGCCACCCCGACCGGGCTGTGGATGGCCTACGACGACGACTACATCGGGAACTTCCAGTACAAACGGATGAAGATCGCCTTCTTCCCCTACCAGGGCGGATACAACCTGGCGCCGACGAACACCGGTCAGCTGCCCGGCAGCGTGTACCTGGGCCGGCTCGCGTCCAACGGCCCGACCAACGTCCTGTACCGGGTCGACGCGGGCGGGCCGCAGATCGACTCGAGTGACGGCGGCCCGGCCTGGGCCGAGGACGACTCCGCCAACCAGAGCCCGTTCCACAACCTGCAGGAGCAGCTCGGCGGACTACAGCCCGGTCAGCCAGGTCAGTCCGAGCGTGCCGTCGACGACGCCGCCGGCGATCTTCGACCATGAACGATGGAGTCCGACCGACAGCCCGCCGATGACCTGGGACTTCCCGGTGCCGGCGGGGACCAACACCGAGGTGCGGCTCTACTTCGCCAACCGCTACACCGGCACGAGCTCGGTCGGGCAGCGAGTGTTCAACGTGGCCATCGACGGGAGCAACGTCCTCAACAACTACGACATCGTCGCGGACGCCGGTGACCAGACCGGCACGATGAAGTCGTTCCCGGTGACCTCCGACGGTGACATCGACATCAGCTTCACGCACGCGGTCGAGAACCCGCTCGTCAACGGCATCGAGATCATCAACAAGGACGTCCCGGCTCCGCCGCCGCCCACCGACTCGCTGTCCGCAGTCGGCTTCGACGGCACCACCGCGACCGTCCCGACGCCGGTCCTCAGCACCAACATCCCCTGGAGCCAGACGCACGGTGCGTTCATGGCGGGCAACCAGCTCTTCTACGGATCCTCCGACGGGAGCCTGTACCGCACGACCCTCAACGGCTCGACGTTCGGGACGCCCGTCAAGGTCGACCCGTACCACGACCCGCCTGGGCCAACGTCGACAGCCACGACGGTACGACGTTCAACGGCAACTCCCCGCAGCTCTACGGGCAGATGTCGCAGGTGACCGGGATGTTCTACAACGCCGGACGCCTGTTCTTCACCCTGGCCGGCGACCCCGGCCTGCACTGGGCCTGGTTCTCCCCCGACAGCGGCATCGTCGACAACACCGAGTTCTCGGTACCGTCCAGCGTCGACTTCAGCCAGGCCGACGGGATGTTCGTCTCCGGGAACACGCTGTACTACGTCAAGAAGGGCGACCAGAGCCTCTACTCGGTGTCGTTCGACGGGAGCAGCGTCTCCGGCAGCCCCCAGCTGATCAACGGGCCGAGCACCGGCGGCATCGACTGGACCAACCGGTCGCTGTTCTTCGCCCCCTCGCCGCCGGCGAACAAGGCGCCGACCGCGGCGTTCACGTCGAGCTGTACGGCGGGCGGCTGCTCGCTCGACGGTTCGACGTCCAGCGACAGCGACGGATCCCTGGTCGGCTACACGTGGGACTTCGGTGACGGCTCCTCCGCCGGCAGCGGTGTCACGACGTCGCACGCCTACACCGCGATCGGCACCTACACCGTGAAGCTGACGGTCACCGACAACAGCGGTGCGACCAGCAGCGTCACCCACCAGGTGTCCATCACCTCGCTCAGCCAGCAGATCCAGTTCGTGGCGGCCTCGCACTCGGCGCCCGGGTCCTCGACCTCGAAGTCGGTCACCGTACCGGCGTCCGTCGCCGCGGGTGACACGATGCTGCTGGTCCTCACCGGCGTCCACCTCCAACACCTGGAGCAGCCCGGGCCAGGGCTGGACGCCGGTGGCGCCGACGCTGACCAACGCCACCATCAACTCGACCGCGTGGGTCAAGCAGGCCACGGCAGGCGACGCCGGGTCGAAGATCACCCTGACGTCGGCCACCGCCGGCAAGGCAATCCTGAGCCTGAGCGACTACGACGGCGTCAACCCGAACACTCCCGTCGACGTCGTGGCGGGTGTCGGAGACGCCGGAGGCACGAGCCACGTGACGCCGACCATCACGGCCGGAGCGGGTGACTGGGTCGTGTCCGCGTGGACCGACAAGTCCGCAGCCGTGGCCGCCTGGGCCCCGCCGGCCGGGCTGACCAAGCGCGACGAGGCCTACGACACCGGAACCTCCGGTCGGTTCAGCGTGCTGCTGGCCGACTCCGCGCGGACCGGTCGGCGGCGGCGCCTACAGCGGCCTCACTGCCACGACGAACACCGCCAGCGACAAGGCGGTCATGTGGTCGATCGCCCTCAAGCCGGCGGCGGCGGGCAACCAGAGCCCGCAGGCGGTGTTCGGCTCGAACTGCGACGCGACCGGCGCCTGCTCGTTCAACGGCTCGGGCAGCACCGACTCCGACGGCAGGGTGGCGTCGTACGCCTGGACCTTCGGGGACGGCGGCACGGCCTCCACTCAGCAGCCGTCGCACAGCTACACCGCGTCGGGCACGTACGCCGTGAAGCTCACGGTGACCGACAACCAAGGTGCCACGGGCTCGATCACCCACCAGGTGACCGTGACCGTGCCGACACTCGCCCAGCGGGATCGCCTTCGTCGCCGCTGCGCACTCCGGACCGGGGTCGCAGGTGTCGAAGTCGGTGACGGTTCCCGCGTCGGCCGATGTGGGAGACACGATGGTGCTGGTCTTCACCTCCGGCACCGGCAACACGTGGTCGGCTCCGGGCGCGGGCTGGACCCAGGTCGGTACGACGCTCACCAACGTGAGCATCAACTCGACCGCCTGGGTCAAGACCGTGACGGGCAGCGACCCGGGGTCGCAGGTCACGCTGACGTCGCCCACGACCGGCAAGGCGATCATGAGCCTGGGCGTCTACTCCGGTGTCTCCACCGCCAGTCCTGTCGATGCGTTCGCCCGAGCCGGTGACGCAGGTGGCAGCAGCCACGCCACACCGAGCGTGAACGCCGCCAACGGAGACCTGGTCGTGAGCTGGTGGACCGACAAGTCCGCCGCCGTCGCGCAATGGACGAAGCCGGCAGCCGTGACCAAGCGGGACGACGCCTACGACAGCGGCACCTCAGGTCGGTTCAGCGTCCTGATGGCCGACTCAGGCTCGGCGGTCGGAGCCGGTTCCTACGGGAATCTGACGGCGACCACCGACACGAGCAGCGACAAGTCGGCGATGTGGACCATCGCCCTGAAGCCGAGCTAGCCGGTCGCGCCGCGACCAGCCCGGAACCCCCACACCTGCCCCTGGCCAAGACCTATCCCCACATGGGTCCAGGGGCACGTGTGGGCTCGGCGTGTTGTCGGATGCTCGCGTCCGTCAGACGCTCGCGCGCTCAGGTGGGTGGGTTCACGAGGCGCGGGACGAACCGCACCCGCCCAGCCGGCCCGGCTCGGGCTCTCGCAGCTGGTGGTGCCAGACCTCCAGCGAGGCGAGCGTGAAGATCCGCGCGCTCTCGTCGCGTCGTCCCGAGGCGTGGGCTTCGAAGAGCGCGTCGACCGAGGCTCGGTCGAGGTAGCGGGCCGTCACCGAGGACGGCGACCGGACCAGGTCGTGCGTGAAGTCGCGCAGCCCGTCGCGGAACCAGGAGTCGAGCGGCACCCGGAAGCCGCGACTTCGGACGATCGACGATCTCGTCGGGGAGGTGACGGCGCGCCACCTGCTTGACCAACCACTTCCCGACGCCGCGACGCACGAGCAGGTCGTCGGGCAGCCCCAACGAGAACTCCACGATGTCGTGGTCGAGGAAGGGCGGCCGCAGCTCGACCGACGCGGCCATGGTCATCCGGTCGCCGCGCTCGAGGAGGTTGTCCGGGAGCCATCCGTCGAGGTCGTGCAGGAGCATGCGCCGCAACGCGGTCGCGTCCCGAGGTGCGGGCGGCCGCGGATGCGTGGGTACGCCGAGCAGCGCCTCGCGCTGCGCGCACCGTGAACGGGGCGAACCAGCCGCGGAACCTGTCGTCCTCGGTCGGCTCCGACAGTGCGCGCAGCGCGACGCCGAGCCGACGACCGTCCGCGGGAAGGGCTCGCTCCAGCCCACCCAGAACGGCCGAGCGGACCCCGGCCGGCAGGACGCCGGCGAGTCCCGTCGCGCGGGCGTAGCGGTGCTTGGGGTAGCCGGCGAACAGCTCGTCGCTGCCCTCGCCGGACAGGACGACCTTCACGTCGCGGCGGGCCGCCTCGGCCAACCGGAAGACCGCGATGTCCGCCGGCTCGGACAGTGGAGCCCCGCGCAGGGTCGACAGCGGCCCCCACAGGTCCGTGAAGTCCTCCGGCCGGACCTGGACGGCGTGGTGGGTGGTGCCCAGGCGGGCCGCCACGAGTCGTGCGAACGCGGACTCGTCGTACCGAGGGTCGCCGAACTCGGCGCAGTACGTGTGGACGCCGGCATGTCCGCTGACCTGGGTGACCTTGGCCGCCACCAGGCTCGAGTCGACGCCGCCGGAGAGGTAGGAGCCCACGGGCACGTCCGCGAGCAGGGCGCGGTCGACCGCCCGGCCGAAGCAGGGCGTCGAGGCGGTCGACCGCCTCCTCGGGACGCAGGTCCGAGACGGGCCGCGGCCACGGTGTCCAGTACGACGACTCGACGATCCGGCCGTCGGTGGACACCTCGAGCCGATGCCCGGGGCGTACCTTGCGGACCCCCTCGAGCAGGGTGTACGGCGCGGGCACCGACCGGCCGGCCAGGTAGGACGCCAGCCCGCTCTCGTCGATCTCGGGGGTCCGCCCGATCGCCACCAGCAGCGTCGTGAGGTCGGAGGCGAACACGAACTCGCGCTCGTCGCGGTACCAGTAGAGGGGCAGGATTCCCATCCGGTCGCGCACGAGGGTCAGTCGTTCGATGCCCGCGCTCGTACAGCGCGTAGGCGAACTGGCCCTGCAGGAGCTCCGGGCCGCGGGTCCCCTGTTCCGCGTGGACCGCCAGCACGCGTCTCGGTGTCGCCGTCGGAGGTGAACGGGTAGCGAAACCGCTGCCGGAGCTCCGGGTAGTTGAGGATCTCGCCGTTGAACACCAGGACGGAGTCGCCGCCGGCCCCGTGCATCGGCTGGTGGGATCCGCCGAGATCGATGATCGAGAGCCGGGTGTGGGCGCAGCAGGACCGGGCCATCACCCCACTGGTCGGAGTCGTCGGGACCTCGATGCGCGAGCGACGCGCGCACACGTTCCCCGCGTCGTGGGGTCAGGCGCGGTGCCGTCGAGTCGCAGGAAGCCGGCGATGCCGCACATCAGGGCGACCCGTGGGTGCCGGTGGTCACTGCCTGAACGAGGCGACGAAGCAACCGTGCTCGGCGCCCGCCGTCACCTGGAAGCGCCAGGTCCCGGTCGCGGGGATCTGGAGGTGGATCGGGAAGTAACGCCACTGCGCGGCCTTCTCCACATCGTCGGTCCGCACCCGGACCGGCGCGGCGTGGCTGCCCAGACGGGTGGCCACGACGGTCGCCCGCTCGGCGGAGCGTGAGCGTGGGATGACGTAGAAGAACGACGGCGCGGCCTGGTAGGCGCTCTTGGCTCGTCGGAAGTCGCGTCCGCGCCTGCAGGAAGTTCCCCATCCCGAGGCTGCCGGAGCGGACGTCGGTCCGCGCCCCGACTGTGACGCAACGCCCGGTCGCGGCGCCCGGGAGATCCTTCAGCACCGCGGACTGCGTCGACGGCTTCATGGCCTTCGTACCGCTGGTGTCGTCGTACGAGCCCTTCGGCGCGGGGCCGGTCGCCGTCTCGTTCCCGAGCGCCCTGCGCCTTGCCGTCCGGCCGCCGGACGGGTCTGCCCCGTCCGCCGACGAGGGCCCCGTGCGAGGCGGACGGGGCGCCACGCCGGACTGTCCACCCGGCTGCGCGGACGCCGTTCCCGCGGGCGCCTGAGCACCGCACGCGGTGAGAGCCACCGCGAGGACCGTGGCGAACGCCGTCGCCACCCCCCGGACCTTCAGCATCACGTTTCCCCCCGTACGCGGTACATCGAACCTAACCTGCGCCTCACGCACCGGCCATCGCCGGAATTGAGGATCAGCCGGCCGCCGGCCATCGACGACCGGCAGGGTTGCGCTGGTCGGACCCACCGGCCACCTGCGGTGCCTTCCAGCCCACCTGGTGGGCGAGCCCGACGGCGGTCAGCTGCGAGCTCACCTGGAGCTTGGCCAGGATCGACTTCACCTGGGTGCGGACGGTCGACTCGGAGACGAAGCGGGTGCGTGCGATCTCGCTGACCTGGTGGCCGCCCATGAGCAGGCCGAGCACCTCGGCCTCACGCCGGGTGATCTGGTCGAACCGCTCCCGGACACTGCGCTGCGCGGCCATCGACTCACGATGGATCTGCAACAGCTCGGCCCGCCGCTCTCGGCGCATCACCGCCCGGCCGGCCCGCAGGCGCGAGACGATCTCGATGATGGTGCGTGAACGGAACGGACTTGTGGATCACCGTGGCCGCTCCGGAGGCGAGTGCCTCTCCCTGACGAGCGGCCGCCGTGGAACCGGTGACGACGGCCACCGTGATCCCGGAGCCCACCAGGGCCGGCACCAGGTTCGTCCCGTCCCTCCCGACGCCGAGGTCGAGATCGAGCAGGACCAGGTCGGGATGTGTCTGCTCGATGGTCCGGACCAGCTTCCCGGCCGACGCCTCCTCGTCGCGGAACCACGCACTGGGCCTGGAAGCCCTCGCTGCGCAGGCCGATCACCAGTGCCTCTGCGAACAACGAGTGGTCGTCGACCACGGTGACCCGGTAACCGGCGCTCATGCAGCGCCGTCCAGGTGCCCCTGGGGCAGCGTCAGCTCGAAGCGTGCGCCGGCGTGCGAGTCGGCGACCAGCTCGAGCGTCCCGCCGAGCCCGCGGGCCATCCCGCGGGCGATCGACAGCCCGAGGCCCTGTCCCTCGGAGTCCTCGCGGTGCGCACCGCGCTGGAAGATGACGTCCCTCAGCTCCTCGGGGACCCCCGGCCCGGTGTCGGTGACACTGACCCGGATCATCGAGCCCTCGCGCGTCGCCGCGATCCGCGTGGCCGCCCCCGGTGCGTGTCGCGACGCGTTGACGAGCAGGATGTGCAGCAGCTCGACCACGACGTCGCGGCGCCCGTGGATCCGGTAGCCGGAGTCCTGCCAGGTGACGTCCTGATGAGCCAGCCGCCTCGTGAGTACGACGCCGCGGACGACCTCGTCGAGATCCATCTCGTCGACCGGTTGGTTCTCGGGCGAGTTCAGGTCCGAGAAGGACGCGAGCCGTTGCAGGCGATGCAGCTCCTCGACCAGCATGGCTCCGAGTCGGTGCTCCACGACGGCAGCCGGCTCTTCGGCCGGCGCCGTCAGGACCTGGACCGCTGCGGCGACCGCGGCGAGGCCGGAGCTCACGGCGTGCATGCGATCTTCGTAGTCGGCCAGCGTGACGAAGCCTGCTGGATACGGGTCTGGCTCTGCGACGGCCCACGGCGCGATCGCGTTTTCGGTGGACTGCGTCCGGCTGGAACACGGTCGGTGAAGACCGGTGCCTGGACGTCCCACACTGACACACTTGGACATCGTTGATTCCCCCTGTTGACGCCCGATCCCCCCGGAAGGCGTCACAGCCAGAGATGCCATCACCCCCTTGGATGGCGCCCTCCCGGCGTGCTCACGAGGAGCTCCGGACCTGGCTGTACAAGCATCATGCTGTCCCTGTCCGAAAAAGTCGATACGACAGGGCAAAGATTTAGGTTCCTCTCACCCGTTGGGGTTACGTCCGGGCAAACCAGCCCCTACCACTGGGCCAGGGAGCCCACGCGCAGGCGGATTTTCCGCCTTCTCGGCGACCCCTCTGCGGTCGCTCTCGGAGCGCCGGTCAGTAGGCGCCGCGGCGCCGAACGACGGCGCCGAACGTCCGGGCCAGGATCGAGGCATCGCCCCGGAGTCGCCAGTTGTCGGCGTAGTGCAGGTCGAGCGACATGCCTGCGTCCCAGGACAGGTCGGACCTGCCACTGACCTGCCACAGACCCGTGATGCCGGGCCGGACCGCGAGCCTGCGGAGCTCCACGTCGTCGTACTGGGCGACCTCGGTCGGCAGGGCAGGTCGAGGTCCGACCAGGGACATCTCGCCTCGTGACCACGTTGATCAGCTGGGCCATCTCGTCCAGCGAGGTCCGCCGCAGGAGACGTCCCACCCGGGTCACCCGCGGGTCGTCGTGGATCTTGAACAGCAGGCCGGAGCCCTCGTTGCTGGCCAGCAGCTACTCGAGCGCGCGGTCGGCGTCCACGGTCATGGTGCGGAGCTTGTACATCACGAACGGCGTCCCGTCGCGTCCGATGCGGACCTGTCGGAAGAAGCCGGGACCGGGCGAGTCGAGACGGACCACGAGCACCAGCAAGCCGACCACGGGAAGGGAGACGACGAGCAGGAGCATCCCGAGCAACCGGTCGAGGATCTCCTTCGCGAGCCGGACCGGCGCCGAGGGGTTGCTCGGCAGGACGCGCAGCGCGGTCGTGTTCGCGAGCCGCACCGGCACCACCCGGTGCGGGGCCGCCGAGCCGACGGCGTCGAGGACCACCAGCTCGACGTCCTGGTTCTCCAGGAGCCAGCTCAGGCGCCGAAGCTCGGGGTCTGACACCCCGTCTCCGGAGGAGACCATCACCAGGTCCACACGGTGACGCCGGATCAGATCCGGGACGTTGTCCAGGCCCGAAGTCGTCGGGACGCCGACGATCGACAGCGGCGGCGCGCCCGCCATCCCGGGATCGCTCCGCACCCCGGCGACGACCTCCAGCGCCCCGCCGTCGGACCACCGCATGGCCGCGCGCGAGATGCTGGCACGGTCCCCGACCACGAGGACGCGCACCGCGGGGCGCAGGCGACGACACACACCCGCCACGAGGACGACCACGGCGCCGGCGCTCGCCAGCACGGCGACCGACTGCGACAGGGCGGCTGTCGGCGCGACTCCCACGGCGACGGCCAGGGCCACCACCGAGAAGAGGAAGGTCAGGTCCCGGGTCAATGTCCCCGGATGCACGCCGGCGCCGAGCACGTGGCGGCTGCGGTAGGCGACGGCCGCCATGCCCAGGGCGAGCAGACCGCCGAGCGGCCCTGCGCCGACGAGCCAGGACACGCCGACGCTCACCAGCAGCACGACACCCAGCTCGCCGAGCACCCAGCCATGAGGCTGGAACCGCTCCTTCGCCGGCCGGTTCAGGTCCTCAGGAACAGGCGGCGCCGCGTAGGGATCCGCAACGCTGAGAGACGGACGTCGTGCCGGTGGGTCCACGACGACGTGGCCCAGCCTGAGGCCGTGCCCGCCCTCGGACTCGTCGGTCTCCCCGTGGACGACGGTCGCGACCTCCTCGGCCGGCCACGCCTCCAGTCCCAGAAGCCGCGTCGACGCGTCGCTCAACTCAGTCATGTGTTCCCCCCACATGCGCGAGGAGGCACGTTCGTGTCCAGCCCCCGCCATGCATCGTCTCGAGGGACGGGTCCCCACTCCACGTCCTCGACGCATTGTTGGGCCGCCGGACCGTGCTAGGCCAGAGAAAGGCTCAAAAGTGCCCGATCTGGGGTATGTGGGTGGTCCTTGCGGTCGCGAACGGCCGTCAGGAGTTGTAGCGGCCCTGGGTGCGCTCGAGGCCCTCGGTGACCAACGACTCGACGGCATCAGCCGCCGTGACGACCTGGAGCGGCAGGTCCTTGCGCTCGGATGCGGAGTAGTTGGAGAGCACGAAGTCGGACACGTCCTGGCGCCCCGGCGGCCGCCCGATGCCGACCCGGACCCGGTAGAAGTCGCCGGTGTCGAGCGCGGAGCGCATGGACCTCAACCCGTTGTGGCCGTTGTCGCCTCCGCCGAGCTTCACCCGCATCGAGTCGAAGGGCAGATCGAGCTCGTCGTGCACCGCCACGATCCGCTCCGGCGGGACCTTGTAGAACGAGGCCAGCTGCTTCACGGCGCCGCCCGACTCGTTCATGTAGCTGCGGGCACGCATCAGCACGACCCTGGGCCCGTCGCTACCGGGCGCCCCCAACCGGCCCTCGACCACCTCGGCGCGTCCGGACTTGTGGGCCCGGAAGTGCGCACCCATCCGGTCGGCCAGCTCGGAGGTCACGAGATAGCCGACGTTGTGCCGGTGACCGGCGTACGTCGGACCGGGGTTGCCCAGCCCGACGACGAGCCACACGTCGCCTGTCGCCATCTCACCCGTCCCGCTGTCGCCCGCGCCCGACCGGGAGCGCCGCTTGCGCAGCCACTCCGGTCGACGCGGGAGCTTCACTCGGCGGAGTCGCCCTCGGCCGGAGCGGAGTCGCCCTCGGCGGAGTCGCCCTCGGCGGCCTCGCCCTCGGCGGCGGCCTCCTCGTCGCTGACCTCGTGCACGATGCCGGCGTCGGCCTCGGCCTCGGACAGCTCGGCCTCGAGCTGCTCGGCGGTCTGCGCCTGGGTGATGTTGACGACCAGGGTGTCGGGGTCCACGAGGAGCGTGGTGCCCTCGGGGAGGTCGAGGTCGGAGGCGTGGATCTGGGTGCCGATCGCGGCGCCCTCCACCGAGACCTCGATGAACTCGGGGATGTTGGTGGCCTCGGCCTCGACCTGCACGGTCGCGTTCTCGGTGACCACGAGGGTCTCCGAGACCGCGTCGCCGACCACGTGCACCGGCACGTCGACGGTGACCTTCTCGCCCTTGCGGACCGCGACGAAGTCGATGTGCTCGAGGACGCGGCGCAGCGGGTCGACCTGGATCTCGCGGGCCAGGGCGAGCTGGCTGCGGCCCTCGATGTCGAGCTCGAGCAGCGCGTTGGCGCCGCCGTGCTTGAGCGCCATCATCGTGTCGTGACCCGGCAGCGTGAGGTGCATCGGGTCGTTGCCGTGGCCGTAGACGACGGCAGGGATCTTGTGGTCGCGGCGGATCCGGCGGGCGGCGCCCTTGCCGAACTCGGTGCGCATCTCGGCGGTGATCTTGTCGGGCATCTGGTCCTGCTCCTCGCGTCGTGGTCGCCCTGTTCGTCGAGGGGCGACCGGGATGTCGGTGGGCCACGACGAGAAACGCCGCGCGACAGGGTCAGCGCGGCGTGAACGTGGCCGGCCCTGTCGATCACGGACACCCGGACCAGGCCGGGTTCCCTCGCCGAGGCAACTGCAGAAGTCTAGACAGTGCCTGCCCGGGCTGACGAATCGTCGACGGTGACGGTCCCACTATCGGTGTGAACGGGCGAGGTCGGTTCGTCTAGGGTCGGTCGGGTGTCCTTGACCTACACCGAAGCACTCTCCCGCGCCGCCCGGATCTCGGACGTCACCTATCGCATCGACCTCGACCTGACCTCGCGTGAGTCGTTCGGGTGTCGCACCACGGTCACCTTCGACCTCCTGGACCCGCGGGCCACCACCTTCCTCGAGCTGAGGGATGCCGCAGACCTCCGGCTGAGCGTGAACGGCGCGCCGGTCGAGTCGCCCGCGTACGACGGCACGCGGATCACCCTGCACGACCTCGCACCGAGCAACGAGGTGGTCGTCGAGGCCCGGGTGCCCTACGTGAACGACGGCGACGGGATGCACACCGTCACCGACCCGGCCGACGACGCGACCTACGTCGCGGCGTACGCCGGCATGGACCTCGCCCACCGCGTCTTCGCGTGCTTCGACCAGCCCGACCTCAAGGCGCCGATCACCTTGACGGTGCAGGCGCCCGACGACTGGACCGTGGTCGCCAACGGACGCCTGCTCGCGAGCGACGACACCACGTGGCGCTTCACGACCACGCCGCCGATCTCGACGTACCTCTTCACCGTCTGCGCCGGCCCCTGGCACTCGCGCACCTGGGAGCACGCGGGCCTGCCGTTCGGCTGGCACGCGCGGGCGTCGCTGGCCGCCGAGCTCGACCGCGACTTCGACAACATGCGCGAGGTCACCGAGCGGTGCTTCGACTTCTACACGCGGACCTTCGACGAGCCGTACCCGTTCGACTCCTACGACCAGGTGATGGGACCCGGCCACAACTGGGGCGCCATGGAGACCGCGGGCTGCGTCACCTTCCGCGACGAGTACCTCCCGCGCAACGAGCCCGACGCCGGCGAGCTGGTCGACCGCGCGACCGTGATCGCCCACGAGATGGCGCACATGTGGTTCGGCGACCTGGTGACCATGAAGTGGTGGCAGGACACCTGGCTCAACGAGTCCTTCGCCGACTTCATGGGCTACCACGTGGCCCACGAGGCCGGCGTGCTCGGCTCGTGGCCCGACTTCTCGCTCAACCGCAAGCCCACCGGCTACATGGCGGACGGGCGGCGGTCGACCCACCCGATCGCGGAGGACGCCGAACACCTGGTCGACGTCGACACGGCCTTCACCAACTTCGACATGATCACCTACGCCAAGGGCGCCTCGGTGCTCCACCAGCTGGTGATCTGGCTGGGCTGGGACACGTTCGTGAAGGGCACCAACGTCTACCTGAGCCGGCACCGGTTCGGCAACGCCGAGCTCGCCGACTACCTCGAGGCGCTCGACTCGGTGACCGACCGCGACGTGCGCGGCTGGGCCGAGGCCTACCTGCGCACCACGGGCTTCGACACGATCCGGGTGACACGCGACGGCGACGTACCCGTGCTGGAGCGCGAGGGCTCACGGCCCCATCGCTTCAGCGTGGTGGGCCTGCAGGGCTCCGAGGTCACCGGGACGCGGCTGGTCGACCTCGAGTCGGAGCGGGTGCCGCTGCCGGAGTTCGCCGGCCGGGCCGTGATCCCCAACGCCGCCGACGAGGCGTACGCCGCCGTCCTGCTCGACGACCTGTCGTGGGAGGCGGCCGTCGAGGGGCTGTCCGACCTGCCCGACCCGCTGCTCCGGGCGGTGACCTGGACGAACGCGTCGACCCGCGTGCGCTCCGGGCTGTCCCCTGTGGGCGACTACCTGGCGGTCGTGCAGCGCCACCTCGCGGCCGAGACCGACCCCGTCGTCTTCGACAGCGTGCTCCGGCGGCTGATGCGCGTCGTACTGCCGCAGTGGACGTCGCCCGAGGCCTACCCCGACGCCGAGCGGGTGGTGGCCGAGGTGTGTGCGGCCGCACTGGCAGCCGGGGACGCCGACCGCGGGCTCGCCGCGATGCGGCGGCTGGCGCTGACCACCGCCGACGCGACCCTGCTCCGCGGCTGGCTGGCGTCGGGCGAGGCGCGTCCTGGGCTGGAGGTCGACCGCGACACCCGCTGGCTCGCCGTACGCCGGCTCGTGGTGCTCGGCGAGGCCGACGCCGACCTGGTGGAGGCCGAGGCCGCTGCCGACCGCACCTCCAGTGGCCACCAGTCGTCCCTCACCGCGCTGGCGAGCCGGCCCGACGCGGCCGCCAAGGCCGAGGCGTGGGAGGGGATCATCGACCCGACGGTCTCCAACCGCGACTTCGAGGCCCTGGTCGCCGGGCTGTGGACACCGGGGCAGGAGGAGCTCTTCGCGCCGTACGTCGCCCGCTACCTCGAGGATGCTCCGCGCGTCGCCGAGCGGGGCCAGGCGTTCGCCGCCGAGATCGCGTTCGCCGTACCGCGGACGCCGATGGCCCTCGAGCGGCTCCAGGCGTTGCGCGACGACCTCGACGCCGCGTCCGAGCGCACCGACAACACCGTCCTACGCCGGGGCTGGCGCGACGCCGTGGACGACTACGACGTGGCGCTCAGGGTGCGTCGGGCCTGAGGTTCGGCCGTCGGTCGAGCTTGTCGAGACCCGGTCGCCGCCCTGCGCGCGGTCACCGGATTTCGACTCGCTCAGGCGTGGCCGTCGAACATCTTGGTGACCGAGCCGTCCTCGAACACCTCGCGGATCGCCTGTGACAGCAGGGGCGCGATCGACAGGCAGGTCAGCTTGTCGAAGCGCTGCTCGTCGGAGAGCGGCAGGGTGTTGGTCACCACGATCTCGGTGACTCGCGCTGTTCTTGAGCCGGTCGACCGCGGGGCCGGACATGATCGGGTGGGTCGCGGCGATGACCACGCCGGCCGCGCCGTCGTTCATCAGGGCCTCGGCGGCCTGCACGATCGTGCCGCCGGTGTCGATCATGTCGTCGACGAGCACGCAGATCCGGCCGGTGACGTCGCCGACGACGCGGTTGGCGACGACCTCGTTGGGCCGGTCGATGCGACGGCTCTTGTGGATGAACGCCAGCGGCGCACCGCCGAGGCGGGACGACCAGCGCTCGGCGACCTTGATCCGGCCGGCGTCGGGGCTGACCACCGCGAGCCGCTGGTCGCCGTACTTCTCGCGGACGTAGTCGGCCAGGATCGGCAGCGCCATCAGGTGGTCGACCGGGCCGTCGAAGAAGCCCTGGATCTGGTCGGCGTGGAGATCGACGGTGATCAGCCGGTCGGCGCCGGCGGTCTTGAAGAAGTCGGCCATCAGCCGGGCCGAGATCGGCTCACGGCCGCGGTGCTTCTTGTCCTGGCGGGCGTAGCCGTAGAAGGGCATCACCACGGTGATCCGCTTGGCGGACGCGCGCTTGAGCGCGTCGACCATGATCAGGTGCTCCATGATCCACTCGTTGATCGGGGCCGTGTGGCTCTGGATCACGAAGGCGTCGCAGCCGCGGACCGACTCGTCGAACCGGATGTAGATCTCGGAGTTGGCGAAGTTGTAGGCCTGCATCGGCACCAGCCCGATGGAGAGCTCGGTGGCGACCTCCTCCGCGAGGAGCGGGTGGGCCCGCCCGGCGAAGACCATCAGGTGCTTCTTGGTGGTCTTCTTCGTCTTAGCCGTCACAGGTCAGGATTCTCCTCCACCGTCGGTGCCGTCCCCAATCGTGGTGTCCTCGGGGACGGGGGCACGGCGTTCGAGGTTGCGCTGAGGTCCGCCCGAGACGGCCAGCGTGCCGGGCGGCACGTCGCGGCGTACGACGGTGCCGCCGCCGGTCACCGCTCCGTCGCCGATCGTGATCGGGGCGACGAAGGTGTTGTTGGCACCGGTCTTGGCGCCCCTGCCGACGGTGGTGCGGTGCTTGTGGGTCCCGTCGTAGTTGGCGAAGATCGTGCCGGCCCCGATGTTGGTGCCGTCGCCGATCTCGGCGTCGCCGACGTAGGACAGGTGCGGCACCTTCGCGCCGTCGCCGATCTGGGCGTTCTTGGTCTCGACGAAGGCGCCGATCTTGCCGTGGGCACCGAGCGTCGTACCGGGGCGGAGGTAGGCGAACGGCCCGACGTTGGCGCCCTGGCCGATCACCGCGAGCTCGCCGTGGGTACGCACGACCCGCGCCGCGCGGCCGATCTCGCAGTCCTTGAGCGTGGTGTCGGGGCCGATCACGGCGTTCTCGTCGACGACGGTCGCACCGAGGAGCTGGGTGCCGGGCAGGATCGTCACGTCGGGCGCGAGCCGGACCGCGGCGTCCACCCAGGTCGTGGCGGGGTCCATCACGGTCACGCCCTCGCGCATCCAGTCCTCGACGATGCGGCGGTTCAGCTCGCGTCCGAGCTGGGCGAGCTGGACCCTGTCGTTGGCACCCTCGGTCTGCATCACGTCGTCGAGCGGGAACGCGCCCACCGCGAGCCCGGCGTCGCGGGCCAGGCCGACGACGTCGGTGAGGTAGTACTCCCCCTTGGAGTTGTCGTTGCCCACGCGCGGCAGGGCCTCGACGAGGAACTCGGCGTCGAAGGCGAGGATGCCGGAGCTGATCTCGTGGATCTCGCGCTGCTGGGCCGTGGCGTCCTTCTCCTCGACGATGGCCTCGACGTCGCCCTCGTCGTTGCGGACGATCCGGCCGTAGCCGTGGGGCCGCGGCACGATGCCGCTGAGCACGCTGACGGCGCACTCCGCGGCACGGTGCTCGTCGGCGAAGCCGCGGAGGCTCTCGCCCCGGAGGAGCGGGGTGTCGCCCGCTGCCACCAGCACGGTGCCGGTCGTCGTACCCACGGCCTCGAGGGCGATCCGTACGGCGTGCCCGGTGCCGCGCTGCTCGTCCTGCACGGCGAGCGTGACCTCGGGCATCAGCGCCTGGATGTGGGGTCCGACCTGGTCGCGCTGGTGGCCCACCACCGCGACGACGTGCTGCGGTTCGAGCGCCTGAACGGCCCTCAGCACGTGGTCGATCATGCTGCGGCCCGCGATCTCGTGGAGCACCTTGGCCGTCTGGGACTTCATCCGGGTCCCGCCGCCCGCCGCCAGCACGATCACGGTCAGGTCGCTCGACATGAGTCCAACCTAACCTCCGTGCGTCCGGGCGCGGCCATCGTCCGCCGGACTGGGCTCGCCGGTGGGGTCGTGTGCCTGACGACGCGCCCCGGCGCGGTCTGGGGCACACGACCTGTCTGGTGGGCCCTACCTACTGCCCTACCCTTTCTAGGCATTCCCCGGTTGGTCTGCCGGGCCTACGTGCTGCCCCGCCTGGTGGGCCCTACCCTTTCTAGGCATTCCCCGGTTGGTCTGCCGGCAGGGCCCGCCTGACTTTGAATCAGGACTAGCGACGTAGGTTCGACTCCTACCCGGGGAGCCAGGGTCGCGGGCGCGGTCGCTGCGCCGCCGACGGGGCCAGGGATGCCGGTCCGCCGAGTCCACGTCGTGGTGGGAGCCGCAGCTGCCTGCAAGGGCCGTGTTTGCGTTGGTGCGTTCGGGGAACGGAGGGGCCGCATCCTCGGTCGGCGACAGCCGGTCCGACCCGCTTCTCGAGCTTGGGAGTAGTCCGTGGGTTTCCTGCTCTGGATCATCGCCGTGATCCTCGTCATCGCCGGGATCGTCACCCTGTTCAAGGGGGGCATCATCCTCGGGATCGTCCTGATCGTCCTGGGCTTCGCCGTCGGCCCGGGCGGCTGGAGCATCTTCAACCGCAGGGGCAGCCGCACCTAGACGGCACTCGGTCACCACCTCACCTGAGAGCGGAGTCGCCGCCGGTCAGGCCGCCCGGACCAGCGCTGGGTCGCCCGGCGGTACGACGGGCTGCGCATGGCGGCCAGGAGTGCGGGCGTCGAGTCCGGTCAGGGCTGGTGCCATCGCATGCGCGGCGCGGTGCAGCATCGGTCGCCCGATCTCGCCGGCCAAGTGGCCCAGCTGCGAGACGGTCAGCTCGGGCAGGTAGGCGCGCCCGATGGCGAGCGAGATCAGCGGCAGGTCCAGGCCGCTGGCATAGACCAGGTGGACCGGTCGGAACGTCGGGTCGAACTTGGCCTTGAAGCCGAGCAACGAGCGGAAGCCGTACGTCGGCTCGAGCACGCGCGAGGCCGAGTCGAGCACCCGGTCGAGGACGCCCCGGTTCCCCTGACCGCGTCGAGCCAGGGGGGCGACCGACAGGCTCATCGACTCGAACCCCTCGCCCTGGAAGGCCAGCGCGCTCTCGGCGATCAGGAACTCCATGACCGGACGGAAGCCGTCGCTGCGACGACGCATCAGGTCGAGCGTCCACCCGACCACGCGGCCGTCGCGGTGCACCGGCATCCAGCTCGTCACGCCGTGGACGCGACCCACGGCGTCGACCGCCACGTGGGTGCGGACCTGCGGGTCGAGTGCCTCGGCCAGCCCGCCGAGGGTGAAGCCCATCTCGGGGAGGGGCTTGTCCTCCACCCACGCCGCCGAGATCTCCCGGACCTGCGCGAGCAGGTCGGGTGACGTGTCGTCCAGGTGCAGGACCAGCATCGTGATGCCCTCCTTCGCGGCCCGGTTCCGCGCGGTGCGCACGTCCTGCCACGAGCGGCCCTTGAACTCGAGACCGGCCAGCGCGATCACGGTGTCCTCGCCGATCTGGAGCGCACTCCAGCCATGGGCGGCGCTGGCGGCGACGACGTCGTCGCCGACGGCGTACCAGGCGGGAGTGAGCCCCGCCTCCTCGCAGAACTCGCGGAACTCCTCGATCGCCTCCGTCCAGCGTGCCCGTGGTCCGACCGGGTCGCCGACCACGATCGCGATGCCGGAGCTAGGGCGGTAGGTGAGGGCCACCGCGCCGTCGCCGGTCGCCCAGGACTGTGATCCGGCCCAGGTGTTCTGCCAGCCGAGCGATCCGGCGCCGTGGGTGGTGATCCGTCGCTCGAGGTCAGCGACGACGGTACGGCGACCACGCGGCTGGGCTCGCGCGGCGCCATGGTGCCAGACCGCAAGAGCGAGCAGGGTGGCCGCCAGGAGCACGTCGCCGACACCGAGCGTCACCAGGTGTACGACGTGGAGCACCAGCGTGGCCGCGGTCGAGACGAGGAGGAGGTTCCAGGCGAGGGCGCTGCCACGACGTAGCCCGTCGGCCAGCGGGAGCGCGACCACCAGGAAGCCGATGCTCGAGGCGAGCGCGGGTCCGGACGGGTCGACCACCGGTCCCGGGCCGAGCGGACCGCCGTACCCGGGGAAGAAGACCTCGACCAGCTCCGTCGTGGCGGTCGCGGCCAGCAGGAGCGCGGCCCCGCCGCGCACCCCGGACAGGTTCGATCCCCGGGGACCCCACGGCGTACGACGGCGGCCGGCGACCCACGGCCCCGCGACCAGGCCGGTCCCGAAGGACAGCAGGTGCTCGAGGTCCCACAGCAGACCGGAGCGGAGCAGGATCACCACCAGGTAGGCACCGACTCCGACCCGGATCGCCCGGCGCACGGGGGTGTGCAGGAACGCGGTCAGGACCGCGAGCACGCCCAACCCGCCCGCCGAGAGGCCGGTGTCGGTCAACCGGGCGAGACCGTCCGCCCAGCGCCAGTCGGTACCGGACGCGACCCACAGGAACAGTGAGGCGCCGACCGTGCCGGCGAGGTGCGTGCCGAGCAGTGTGAGCGCGGTACGCCGCGCGCCGACGCGGTGCTCGAGGGCACCGACCACGAGGGCCACCAGCCCGCCGGCGACCGGCAGCAGGCCGGCTGAGGGCACGATCAGCCCGCCGACCAGGTAGGTCCACACCCGTCCGTCCCGCAGCGCAGGTAGTCCGAAGGACATGGCGCCGGCGTGGGGATGACCCGACAAGGTGCCGTAGGCGGCGCTGGTGACGAGCATGGCGACCACCAGCCCGGTCGTGAACGGATAGCGGGCGACGACCAGCGCGACGCGCCGCCAGGCGAGCAGCGGCAGTGGTGTGACGTGGGATCCCATACCACCACGGTGTCCGTCCGCACCGCTCGCGGCGATGGTCCTGGCACCCCCGTGCCGGGGGTCCTGGCACCACCTCGTCCGCACGCCGGCGGCCCCCATCCGTGGTTAGGGTGGCGGCATGGATCTGCCCGTGATGCCACCCGTGCGACCGATGCTGGCCAAGAGCGTCAAGGGCATCCCCGACCCTGCCAAGTACACCGTCGACGAGATCGAGGGCCTGAGCTTCGAGCCGAAGTGGGACGGGTTCCGCTGCCTGGTGTTCAAGGACGGCGACGAGGTCGAGCTCGCGAGCCGCAACACCAAGCCGCTGACGCGCTACTTCCCCGAGGTCGTCGAGGCGATGCGGCAGCAGCTCCCGGAGCGCTGCGTGCTCGACGGCGAGATCTTCGTGGCCCTGCGCGGCGACGACGGGGTCGACCGGCTCGAGTTCGAGACGCTGCAGGAGCGGATCCACCCGGCCAAGAGCCGGATCGACATGCTCGCGGAGAAGACGCCGGCCGGGTTCGTGGCCTTCGACCTGCTGGCGCTCGATGACACGTCGTACGTCGACCGGCCGTTCGCCGAGCGACGGGCCGCCTTGGAGAAGGCCCTGTCCGGGCTCAGTGGTCCGTGCTTCCTCACGCAGACGACGACAGACCCCACGAAGGCCGAGGAGTGGTTCCACCAGTTCGAGGGCGCCGGGCTCGACGGCGTGGTCGCCAAGCCGCTGGGCGCGCCGTACGCCGAGAACGCCCGCACCATGCTCAAGATCAAGCACGAGCGCACCGCCGACGTCGTCGTGGCCGGCTACCGCGAGCACAAGACCAGCACGCCGGAGCGGCCCCTGCTCGGCAGCCTGCTCCTCGGTCTGTACGACGGTGGGGAGCTGCAGCACATCGGTGTCAGCGCCAGCTTCACCGAGGCCCGGCGTGCCGAGCTGATCGAGCAGCTGCAGCCGCTCGTCGTACCCATCGAGGAGCACCCGTGGGGCCGCTGGGCGGAGTTCCTGACCGCCAACCCCGACCGGGTGCCCGGCACCCAGAGCCGCTGGAGCCAGGGCAAGGACCTCAGCTTCACCCCGCTGCGCCCGGACCTGGTGATCGAGGTCGCCTACGACCACATGGAGGGCCGGAGGTTCCGTCACACCGCCCAGTTCCGCCGATGGCGCACCGACCGCGACCCCGAGAGCTGCGGCTACGACCAGCTCGACGAGCCGGTCTCCTACGACCTGACCGACGTCCTCGGGGGCTGAGGGCCTAGGCTTTCGGCGCCACGAACACCGCCCCGGGGAGCTGACATGAGCGAGACCTACACCGTCGTCCTGATGGTCGAGCAGGCGCTCTCCGCCGCCGACGCCGCCCAGGTCCGGTCGCTGCACGAAGGTCTGGACGACGAGGTCCGCTACCACGTGCTGCTCCCCGCCGAGGACGCCGCGGCCCGCGTCGAGGCGGCGATGGGCACGCTCGGCGGCGACAACCTCACCGGCGCACCCCCGATGCCACCCGACCCCGAGACGATCGAGATCGTCCGCGAGGAGACCGAGCGGCAGTCCACGCGCGACCTTCAGGAGACCCTCGAGGCGCTCCACGCCGCGGGCGCCGAGGCCGACGGTGACGTCGTCGACGGCGACCCGATCGAGGCACTCGCCGCCACGGTGGCGCGCGTCGACGGTCGCGAGGCGATCATCCTGACCCGCTCGCACGTGGTGTCGGAGTTCTTCCACATGGACTGGTCCTCGCGCGCTCGCCGCGCGATCGGCGTACCGGTCCTGCACCTGCTCGAGCACGAGAACTTCGACGAGCAGGCGGGCTCAGGAGAGGGCGTCACGGGCCTGTGACGACGGCCGGCTTCGACGGCCGGGCGCGCCTCGCGAGTGGCTCGGCGCCCACCTCGTCGGTGACCACCTACCGGGTCACCGTCGCCGCGGGGTCGGTGCGACTCGGCCTGGGCGACCGGGAGGGCGTCGTGCTCGACGTACCTGTGTCCCACGTGCAGGCCCGACCCCTGGGCAAGGCCGGCAGCGTGGTGCTCGTCGTCCACGGGAGCCCGCTCCTGATCAACTTCAGCGACCACGAGGACCTCGGCGACGGTGCGGGGCCCGGCGCACGGGCCCGTCGCGTGGTCGACGCGGGCATCGGGCGACGGCGCCGGGACAGGTTCCTGCGCGCGCTCGGGCGGGGGCGCGCGTGAACGCCGCCGGCATCTTCTTCACCCATGTGCGCACACCGCGCGTGCGTCGCCACTTCCGGCGGCTCGTCGCCGAGTCGAGCGGCCAGGTCACCTGGCACTTCGTCTTCAACCCCGACGCGGGCGCGCGCCCCAAGGCGCCGTTCGCCTACGACGACCCGGCCGACGTGATGGCCGGTCGCTACCGGGCGATGGAGAGGAACGGCGGCGTCCAGGGCGGCTACCTCGACACGGCGCTGATCCCCTGCCTGCGGGCGCTCCGCTCCGACCACCTGTGGGTGATGGAGTACGACGTCGACTTCGCCGGCCGGTGGGACGACCTCTTCGCGCCGTTCGCCGGCAACGACTCAGACCTCCTCACCACGACTCTCATGTACCGCGAGCAGTCCCAGGACTGGCCCCACTGGCGCACCGCCGCCGCGCCGTCGTGGGTGCCGGAGGACCGGATGGTGCGCGCCTTCCATCCGTTGATGCGACTCTCCCGCGAGCTGGTCAACTCGTACGCCGTCGCGATGGCCGACGACGCCTGGGCCGGCCACTACGAGTTCACCCTCCCCACCAGCGCCCTCGCCGCGGGTGCCCGGATCGAGGACCTCGGCAACGACGGCCCGTTCACACCCGCCGCGCGGCGGGGGCTCACCTACGTCGGCAAGAGGCCAGGCGGCTCCGACGACGACCCGACCTTCGCGTTCCGGCCGGTCCGGCCGCGCTACTTCCACGAGGCCCCGGAGCAGTTCGACCGACCGGGCCTCGTCTACCACCCCGTGAAGCCAGGCGTCCGGGCCTGGACCAACAAGTCGAAGAACCGACCGCGGCCCACGCGCGACTAGGACACGCCCTGGCGCCTCTCGCGATGGTGGCGTCGGTTGGCGCGCAGGCTCCGCCGGAGCCGCCGTGCGGCCGCGGGGTCGACGCTCTCCCCGCGCTCGTCGACCACCTCCAGGAACGTCGTCGTCATCCCCCGCACCCGCGGAGGCTTCACGAGCAGGTCGATGAGCAGGTCGACGTCCGACGCCCCGTCGCCCGGCACGGTGAACTCGCGTGAGTCCTGGTCCGGGATCCACCCCGACGTGTTCCGGTCGTGGATCCGGTGGTCGATGAGGACGTCCGGGAGGATCCGGCGCTGCCCGAAGGCGGTGGCGAGCAGCGTCACCCAGACGTCGTGGGCCACCGGCGACGAACGCGGCGGCCAGCCCCAGGTGTCGATGAACCCCCTGGTGACCGCGATGCTGCACCCCTTGAGCGCCACGAACGGGCGGAAGCCGCGCTCGGCCAGCACCCCGGCGTACGACGGCGCGATCTGCACCCCGTCCGCGGCTTGCAGAGTGAAGTCGTGGAACACGGCGGCGACGTCACCGCGCGAGACGACCCCGGCGACGGTCTCGAGCTTGTCGGGGCGCCAGGCGTCGTCCTGGTCGGCGAAGAAGAGCAGGTCGCCCGTGCAGGCGCGGCTGGCGGCGACGAAGTTCTGGGCATAGCCCAGCCGGCCGTCGCTCGGCACCACGTGGACGGGGAACGGGGCGCGGGCGGCGAAGTCGTGGACCACGTCGAGGGTGCGGTCGGACGAGCCGTCGTCGCGCACGACCAGCTCGTCCGGGGGCCGTGTCTGCGTGGCCAGGCTCTCGAGCATCTCGGGCAGGTAGCGCTCGCCGTCGTACGTCGCCATCGCGATCGAGATCCGTCCGGTGCGCGACAGGACCGACCGCAGCGAGCGCATGGCGCCACCCTAGGCGTGCGATGCCCGGTCCACGTGGTCCGGCGGCGGTCAGTCGGGGACCCGGTTGCCCTCGTCGTCCCAGTGCGCGGCGACCTTCTTGCTCGGCTGCACCCGCGGCGGCTCGCCCGGCATCTTCGGATAGTCGGGTGGGTAGTTGAGCTCGACCGCGCCCTGCTCCTCGAACAGGGCCAGCAGCGGCTCGAGCGAGAAGTGCTCGTCGTCGATGCCGGCCCACGGGTCGCCGTCGCTCAGGCGGTCGGGCACCGTGAAGAGGTTGTACGCCGCCGGGTCGGTGACCGTGGCGAGCTCCTCCCAGCTCATCGGGGTCGAGACCGGCGCACCCGGGATCGGCCGGAGGGAGTACGCCGAGGCGATGGTGCGGTCGCGGCAGTTCTGGTTGAAGTCGACGAAGATCCGCTCGCCGCGCTCCTCCTTCCACCACGCCGTGGTCACGCCGTCGTCGCGCTTCTCCAGCTCGCGGCCGAAGCCGATCGCGGCGTGTCGCACGTCGACGAACTCCCAGCGCGGCTCGATCCGCACGAAGACGTGGATGCCGCGGTTGCCGCTGGTCTTGGCCCACCCGCGCAGCCCCAGCTCCTCGAGCAGCTCGCGGGCGACCCCGGCGACCCGCACGGCGTCGGTGAACGTCGTACCGGGCTGGGGGTCGAGGTCGATCCGCAGCTCGTCGGGCCGGTCGACGTCGTCGCGACGTACCGGCCAGGGGTGGAAGGTGAGCGTGCCCATGTGGGCGCACCAGACCGGCACCGCGATCTCGGTCGGGCAGATCTCCTCGGCCTTCCGCCCGCTGGGGAAGGTGATCTCGACGGACTCGAGGTAGTCGGGAGCGCCCTTGGGCACCCGCTTCTGGTAGAACGCGTCGGCGTCGCGGTCCTGGGGCCCGGTGGCCAGCTTCATGCCCGGACGGACACCGGAGGTCCAGCGCTCCAGCGCCGTCGGGCGGTTGCGCAGGGCCCGCATCAGGCCGTCCTCGGCGCTCGCGAAGAACTCCGCCACCATCAGCTTGGTGACCTCGGGGGTGTGCTCGGTGGCCTCGTAGATGACCCGGTCGGGGCTGCTCACGCGCACCGCCCGGTCGCCCGCGACCACCTCGGCGGCAGGCGTCTTCGGCATGCGGCCAGGCTAGCCGCACCAGACTGGCCCCATGGACCCACGACTCCGGACGGCCGTCGAGGCGAGCCGACGTTGGTACGACGACGTGTTCGGTCTGCACGGCATTCCCGTGCGCGTCGAGCGCGGGTTGTGGACGGCGCTGGGCCCGCCTCCCCCCTTCCACTCCGCGGCGAAGACCCTGATGCCGGGCATGGACGTCGTCAACGCCCTCCGAGCAGTCGATGCCTTCGAGCACTGCACCGTGGCCGACTCCTTCGGTGATCTCGAGCTCGAGCGGTACGGCTTCGATCTCCTGATCGACGCCACCTGGGTCCATCGCGCTCCCTCGGCTCACCCCACGACGAGGCTGCCCGCCGGGTGGTCGGTGGTCGACACGCCGGAGTCGCTCGCGCAGTGGAGCGTGGCCCACGACTACGTGGACGTGCTGCCCCCGGCCGTCCTTCAGCACGCTCGCTTCACGATCCTGGCCTGCCACCGCGAGGGCCGCATGGTCGGCGGCGGCGTCACGCACCGAGGCGACAGCGACGTCGGCGTCTCCAACGCGTGGGGGGTGGGCGCCGCGGCCGAATCCGGCGACCTGCTGGCAGCCGCCTCGGCGCTGCACCCTGGACGAGCGTTCACCGACTACGACCAGGGCGCCGAGCTGGACGCGCTGCTGGCGGCCGGCTTCACCGCGCTCGGCCCACAGCGGGTCTGGGTGCGCTGAGCGGTTGTGCGCCCGACTACCGTGGAGGCATGAGCTACCAGGTGGAGAAGACCGACGAGGAGTGGCGTCGAGCAGCTCTCGCCGGAGGAGTACGCCGTGCTACGCCAGGCCGGCACCGAGCGCGCCTTCGTCGGCGAGTACACCGACACCGAGACCAAGGGTGTCTACCGCTGCAAGGCGTGCCAGCACGTGCTGTTCGAGTCCGACACCAAGTTCCACTCCGGCTGCGGCTGGCCGAGCTTCTACCAGCCGGTCACCGACACGGTGGAGTACATCGAGGACACCTCGGCGGGGATGAAGCGGGTGGAGGTGCGCTGCGCGAACTGCGGCTCCCACCTCGGCCACGTCTTCCCCGACGGCTACGGCACCCCGACCGGCGACCGGTTCTGCATCAACTCGATCGCGATCACCCTCGAGCCGGCTGACCAACCCGCCGAACCTCGTTGAGTCGGCTCTCCGGGCTCCTCAACGAGGGTCAGGGGAGGCGGGCCAGGAGGTCGGCGACCGGGGTGCGGGCGCCGGTGTAGAAGGGGATCTCGTCGCGCACGTGGCGGCGGGTCTCGGAGCCGCGCAGGTGCCGCATCAGGTCGACGATCCGACTCAGGTCGTCGGCCTCGAAGGCCAGGATCCACTCGTAGTCGCCGAGCGCGAAGCTCGGCACGGTGTTGGCGCGTACGTCGGGATAGCCGCGCGCCATCTGCCCGTGCTCGGCGAGCAGGCGACGCCGCTCGGTCTCCTCGAGGAGGTACCACTCGTAGGAGCGCACGAACGGGTAGACGCACAGGTGGGCCCGCGGCTCCTCGTCGGCGAGGAACGCCGGCACGTGGCTCCGGTTGAACTCCGCCGGCCGGTGCAGCGCCATCTGCGACCACACCGCCCCGAGGCGGCGACCGAACGCCGTACGACGGAAGCGGTGGTAGGCGTCCTGGAGCTGCTCGCTCGTCCCGGCGTGCCACCAGACCATCACGTCGGCGTCGGCGCGCAGGCCGGCGACGTCGTAGGTGCCGCGGACGACCACGTCGTCGGCGGCGAGCTTCTCGAAGAGGTCGACGACCTCGGCCGCCTCGGCCGCACGGTCCGCCCCGCCGTCGTCCGGCCCCAGCGGCTCGTCGAGGCGGAACACCGACCACATGGTGTAGCGGACCATCTCGTTGATCTCGCGGGTGCGGGCGGCGTTGCTCTGCTCGTTCATGGGCTCGATTCTGCCTCGCGCAACGATGCGGCGGCTCGGCGGGCCGAGCCGATCACGGCCGGGATGCCGACACCGTCGTACAGCGCTCCGCACACCGCCAGCCCGGGTACGGCGTCGACCGACGCGCGGATCCGGGCCACCCGGTCGAGGTGACCGACGGCGTACTGCGGCAGCGCGCCGCCCCAGCGCTGGACGTGCGCGTCGACCGGTCGCACCTCCTGACCCGTCGCGAGCGACAGGTCGGCGACCACGTGCGCGACGAGCTCCTCGTCGGAGCGCCTGGAGCGACGCCTCCTCGCGGTGCCGTCCGATCGAGGCACGCAGGAGGCGCAGGTCGGAGGCCTCGCCGACCCAGCCCCACTTGTTGAAGGAGTACGTCGACGCCTTGATCCGCCGGCCGTCCACCGAGGGGACCAGGAAGCCCGACGAGTCGCCGACGTCGAGCGCCGGCACCGCGATCGTGATCACCGCCATCGACGCGTACTCGACCGCACCCAGCTCCTCGGACGCCGCCGGCGCGACGTCGGCGAGCAGGCGTGCAGCGGGAGGCCCGGGGCGGCGACGACGACCCGGTCGGTCTCGATGGTCTCCGGCTCCCGGGTCGAGCCGACGGTCAGCCGGAAGCCCGAGGCCGTGCGCTCGATCCGCCGGACGGTGGCCGACGTGCGGACCTCCACACCGTCGGTCTCGGCGAGGACGAGCGGCAGCCGCCCGAGCCCGCCGACCAGGCCGGCGAACACCGGCGGTGGCGACGGAGCCGGCGGTGGCAGAGCCGCCGCGGCGGCCAGCAACGAACCGTGCTCGCGGAGCATCGCCACGACCTGGGGCGCCGTGGCCGCGGCCGACAGGTGGTCGGCGTGACCGGCGTACACCCCGCCGAGCATCGGCTCGGCCAGCCGGTCGACGACCTCGTGGCCCAGCCGCGACCCGAGCAGCTCGGCGACCGACACGTCGGCCGACCCCAGCGGGCAGCACCGTCTCGTGCGCGCGCCCGGGCCAGCCCGTCGTCGGAGAGCACGCCGGTCGTCGCCAGCGCGTCGAGATCCAGGGGTACGCCGAGCAGCGTGCGCGGCAGCGGCCGGAGCGCGCCGCGGGTCCAGATCTGCGTCGACCCGGCGGCCGGATGTACCACGTCGAGCCCCAGCTCCGCGACCAGCCCGACGGCCTCGGGACGACGCGCCAGCATCGACTCGGCGCCGATGTCGACCTCGCACGCCGCCGACCTCGCGCAGCCGCAGCTTGCCGCCGACGACGGGCGAGCTCTCGAGCAGCAGCACCGACATCCCGGACCGGCTCAGCTCGCGGGCCGCCACCAGACCGGCGACACCGCCGCCCACCACCACCACGTCAGGTCGCTCGGACACGGCGCCACTCTTCCACCTGTCCGGGAGCGCGGCGCAGGGGCGTGGCCCGACCTATGCTGACCCGGTGCCGAGCGCGCCGTTCGTGGTCCCGCCGCTGATCCTGGGCCTGATCCTCCTGGTCAGCGCGGCCGCGAAGCTCCGCACCCCGCGCGACACCGCCTCGGTGTTCAGGCAGCTCCGGCTGCCCCGGGTGCTCACGAGGATCCGCGCCCCCCTCCTGCTCCCCTACGGCGAGATCGTCCTGGTGGCGCTGCTCCTGCTCGCGCCCGGCACCTGGTACCTCGTCGCCGCGACCCTCGTCCTGCTGCTGTTCGCGGCGTACCTCCTGGTCGTCGCCCGCGCCCTCCGCTTCCCGTACGTCGTGCGGTGCGGCTGCTTCGGGCGTCTCGGGCTCGGCGAGGTCACCACCCGCACCCTCGTCCGCAACGTCGTGCTGCTGGCCATCGCCCTGCGTCACCTGGGCCGACGCGTGGCGCCGGGACGGTGTCGTCCAGCGGCTCGAACGACTCTGAGGACGGCTGGTGGTGGGTGGCCGGGGTGCTGCTCGCCGTCGCGACCACGGTGCTGGTCGTGTGGGACGCCCGGTCGGCGCCGTACACGCCCTCGCCCGGGGTGCAGCTTCCGCCCGACCCGGGCGGCTACCTGACGACGCCGACTCCCTACGTCGTCCTCGACGGCCCGGACGGCCCGGTCTCCGCCTGGCAGCTCACCGACACCGCGGCCCGGATGCTGGTCTTCGTCGAGCCCGCCGACCCGGCCGCCGCCGGCCTGGTGTCCCGCCTCGGGGACTGGGCCGACCGGCTCGAGCCGGTGCGGCTCCACATCGTGGCCGACGACGAGTGGCGTGGGCTCGCCGCGCGGTATCCCGAGCTGGCCGAGCGCTGTCTCGGTGACCCGTCCGGGGTGGTGCGCGGCCGCTTCGGCATCGAGGACCGCGGGGCGGTCCTGCTCGGCACCGACCGCTTCCTGGCCGGCGGGCCGTCGTACGGCGACGAGGAGATCGCCGAGCTGGTCGAGGCCGCGATCGAGCAGCTGCACCAGTCACCCGGGGTCGCCCCCGACGCGACGCCCGCTCCGTAGCCGCACGGCCCCGGGGGGAACCGCCGGCTGGGCCGGGCCGTCCGACCCGCATGACTCTCACCCGTCCGCGCCTCGCACTCGTCGCCCTTCTCGGCCTGATCGCGCTCAGCGGCTGCAGCGGTGGAAGTGGCAGCGAAACGGCCTCTGCCGGCGCAGCCAACGCCGACAGCGCCAGCCTGGGTCGGGCGCCAGAGGCCGATTCGGGCTTCGCCGCGGACACCGGTGGGAAGACGGTGGACGCCTCCACGGTCGTGGAGCAGCGGGCCGTGATCAAGAACGGCGACATCACCCTCCGTACGCCGGACCCGCAGCGGGCCCGCGACGGCGTCGACGCCGTCCTGACCCGACTCCGCGGCTCCATCGACGACGAGCAGACCGTCTACGACAAGTCCGGGCGGATCCAGGACTCGCAGCTCGTGCTCCGCGTCCCGGTCGCCTCGTTCACGACCGCGATGGACGACCTCGAGAGCCTCGGCACCGTGGTGCACTCCAGCAGCAGCGGCAAGGACGTGACGACCGAGGTCATCGACGTCCAGCAGCGTCTGCGGACGCTGAGGATCAGCCTCCACGACCTCAACTCGTTCCAGCGTCAGGCGTCCACCATCGACCAGCTGCTCCGGTTCGAGAGCGCCATCACCCAGCGCCGCGGTGAGTACCAGTCGCTCAAGGCGCAGCGCAACCACCTGGTCGGCCAGACCAGCATGTCGACGATCAGCCTCGACATCTCCGTCCCGCCACCCGCCCCCGCCGCCACGGCCGGTCCGCTCGACCGTGCAGGGTTCGGGACCGGCCTGCAGCACGGGTGGTCGGCGCTCACCGGGACGGTCGTGGTCGCGCTGACCGCCGTGGGTGCGGTGCTCCCGTTCGCCGTCGTGCTCGCCGTGCTCGGACTGCCCCTGTGGTGGTGGGGACGGCGGGTGTGGGGGAACCGGCCCGCAGACCCGGCTCCGGCCGACGGACCGGCCGCCGACTGAGGCCTCGGACGGCGGCTCAGTACGACTGCACGAACTCCGTCAGCCGCGCGAGCTGGTCGGGGTCGGTCGTCGGGATGACGCCGTGGCCGAGGTTGAAGATGTGGCCGCGCGCGGCGCGGCCGGCCTCGATGATCTCCGCGGCACGCGCGGTCATCACCTCGGTCGGGGCGAAGACGAGGGTCGGGTCGAGGTTGCCCTGCACGGCACGGTCGCCGACCTTCGAGATGGCGTCCGCGAGCGGCGTACGCCAGTCGACGCCGACCACGTCGGCACCTGCCTCGCCCATCAGCCCGAGCAGGCTGCTGGTGCCGACCCCGAAGTGGATGCGGGGGACGCCGAGCTCGCCCGCAGCAGCGAGCACGCGTGCGGAGTGAGGCATCACCGACGCCTCGTAGTCGGCCGGGGTGAGCGCGCCGGCCCAGGAGTCGAACAGCTGGACGGCGGAGGCGCCGGCCTCGACCTGCACACGGAGGTACGCCGCGGAGATGTCGGCGATCTTGCGCATCAGCGCGTCCCAGACGTCGGGTGCGCCGAACATCATCGCCTTGGTCTTCGCGTGCTCCTTGGACGGCCCGCCCTCGACGAGGTACGACGCGACGGTGAACGGCGCGCCGGCGAAGCCGATCAGCGGCGTCGCGCCGAGCTCGGCGACCAGGGCCCGGATCGCCGCCGTCGTGAACGGCACGTGCTCGGGGGTGAGGTCGGGGATCGCGGCGACGTCCTCGAGGGTGCGCACCGGCTGGGCGACCACGGGACCGACGCCGGGCTTGATGTCGAGGTCGACCCCGACCGCCTTGAGCGGCAGCACGATGTCGGAGAAGAAGATCGCGGCGTCGACGCCGTAGCGGCGGACCGGCTGCAGGGTGATCTCGGTGGTGAGCGCGGGGTCCATGCACGACTCGAGCATCCCCACGCCCTCGCGGAGCTTCAGGTACTCGGGAAGCGAGCGCCCGGCCTGGCGCATGAACCACACAGGCGTGTGGTCCACCGGCTCCCCTCGGGCGGCCCGGAGGAACGCACTGTCGTGGGGTGCGGTCATGGGTGAATGGTCGCAGTCGGCGCGGCGTGTTCGCACATCGCCACTGGACGGCCGACCTACTGTGAGGTCATGGTCGTCGGTCCTGAGGCGCGCCCCGGAGCGGGTGCGCCGCCGAGCCCTCCTGAGTTCCAGGAGGCGGTGCGCGCCATGGGCGAGGCCCGGATGCGCCCCGAGGTGCTCTGCGAGCCGATGCCCGCGCCGCAGCGGATCGCGCCGTACGCCGCCGCCCTGAGCGCCGACGTCACCGTCGACGGCGTCGACGTCAGCACCGGCCGCCTGATCCTGCTCCACGATCCCGCCGGCAACGACGCCTGGGACGGCACGTTCCGCTGCGTCGGCTACGCCCGGGCCGAGATCGACCTCGAGATGATCACCGACCCGGCGCTGGCCGACGTCGGCTGGTCGTGGCTGACCGAGGCACTGGCCGCGCACGGAGCGACGTACGCGTCGGCCTCGGGCACGGTCACCCGCGTCGCCACCGACAGCTTCGGCGCGATGGCCGACGACGAGGGCAGCGCGCAGATCGAGATCCGTGCCTCGTGGACGCCGCAGGTGGTCGACGGAGCGGTTGGCGATCGAGAACCACGTGGAGGCCTGGGCGGAACTACTGTGTACGGCAGCGGGTCTGCCGCCGGTCCCGGAGGGCGTGACCGCCATGCCCAGTCGTCGTGGCCGGCGCGGAGCCGGTCACTGACGATGAATCCTGCCTCCGAGACCCCTCCCCCTGACGCCGACGACGAGGCCGCGCCCACGGCACCCGGCGACACCCCGGACGAGGCGCCCGAAGAGACGCCTCCGGCTCCGCTGCTCGGTCTCCGCGACGGCCTGCCCCCGCTCACCGACACCCCACCAGGCCTGGCCGACGCCTGCCGCGCCCTGGCCGTGGCGAGCGGCCCGGTGGCGATCGACGCCGAGAGGGCGTCCGGCTACCGCTACTCCTCGCGGGCCTACCTGATCCAGCTCAGGCGCGAGGGCGCCGGCACCTTCCTGGTGGACCCGATCGGCTTCGACTCGCTCGACCCGCTCCAGGAGGTCCTGGAGGGCACCGAATGGATCCTGCACGCCGCGACGCAGGACCTCGCCTGCCTCGCCGAGGTCGGGCTGGTCCCCTCGGCGCTCTTCGACACCGAGCTCGCCGGACGGCTGCTGGGCTACCCACGGGTCGGCCTCGCGACCCTCGTGGAGACCCTGCTGGGCTACTCCATGAAGAAGGAGCACTCGGCCGCCGACTGGTCGACCCGGCCGCTACCCGGGCCGTGGCTGGAGTACGCCGCCCTCGACGTCGAGGTCCTCGTCGAGCTGCGCGACGTCCTCGCCGCCGAGCTCGTGGACCAAGGCAAGGACGAGTGGGCGCGCCAGGAGTTCGACGCCCTGCGCGGCTTCACCCCGGCCGTGCGGGTCGAGCCGTGGCGGCGTACCTCCGGACTGCACAAGGTGCGTGGACGCCGCCTGCTCGGCGCGGTCCGCGAGCTCTGGGAGGCCCGCGACGAGCTCGCCCAGGAGCGCGACGTGTCGCCGGGTCGGTTGATCGGCGACAGCGCGATCGTCGCCGCGGCGATGGCGATGCCGACCACCCGGTCCGACCTGCTCGGCACGCGTGGCTTCCACGGGCGCGGCGCCCAGCGGTACGTCGACCGGTGGCTCGACGCGCTGGAGCGGGCCCGGACGATGCCCGAGGACGACTTGCCCGTGCGCG
Source organism: uncultured Actinomycetota bacterium (assembly GCA_963761515.1). Taxonomy (GTDB): domain Bacteria; phylum Actinomycetota; class Actinomycetes; order Propionibacteriales; family Nocardioidaceae; genus Nocardioides. The sequence continues at coordinate 114,395 of CAVXHO010000023.1, read as the reverse complement.
CGCCGCGGACCGACGGTCCGCCGACACCGCGCGCCTGGGCCGAGCGTGACCCGGTCGCCGCCGAACGCCTCGCCCTCGCCCGCGACGGCATCGCCAAGCTGTCGGAGGAGCACGGACTCCCAGCGGAGAACGTCATCTCGCCCGACTCCGTCCGCCGGGTGATGTGGACACCCCCGGCCGCCGAGGCGGAGGCCGTCGCGGCCCAGCTCACGTCGTACGGCGCCCGCCCCTGGCAGGTGGATCTGGTCACGCCGGTGCTGGTCGACGCGATCGTCCGGGCTCAGCCCGAGGGCTGACCCGACTCGCTCGGGTCGGCGCTCGGCTCGACCCGCAGCACCCGACGCGACGCCCGGTCCGCCTCGCGGGTCCGGGGCGGGACCTGGGCCGGCCGTCCGTGCATCATCTCCTCCAGGGTCGGCTCGACGGCGGCGTCGAGCTCGTCCCACTGCCCGATCAGGGGCGGGAACTGCATGCTCTTGACGCTGAAGGTGAACACGGACGCGTGCTGCGGCAACCGCCCCGGCTGCTGGAAGTCGTCGGAGAGGGCGACCGTCTGGTTGGCCGGCTGGAGGTAGCCGGCGGACGCGACTCCGCCGAGCGCCTCCGGGGAGGAGGCGTAGACCAGGAAGTCCGCCGCGGTGCCCGCGTCGGTGGCGTGGCTCGAGATGCACAGGCCGGTGAGCCCGCCGGCGGTGGCGGGGGTCCCGAGGTCGGGCATCGGCATCACGTCGAAGTTGAAGAGGAGCTGGCTCCGGAGCGCCGGCACGATGTCCCGAGAACCCTCCAGGAGGGCCAGCCGGCCCTGCTCGAACCACTCGAGAGGAGTCTTCTCCGCCAGCTGCTCGGGAGACAGGCTGATGCCCGGCCGGTGCATCACCCGGACGGTACGGATCAGGGCCTGCTGGCTGGCGGCGTCGGACAGGGTGAGCGCCGTCGGCGGGTTGGCGTCGTCGAAGACTCGGCCGCCACCCGAGAGCACGAACGGCGCGATCCCTCCGAGGCTGGGCTGGACGAAGGCGCCCGCCGCCTTCGGGTGGTGGCGCACGGCCCATTGCGCCGCCGCCGCGAACTGGTCGAGCGACCAGCCCTCACCGGGCACCGGCGGGTCGGCGGAGACCCGGCCGAGCTTGACGAGCTTCTTGTTGTAGAAGATCACCGAGGGGGCGATGTCGTAGGGCAGGCAGTTGAGGTGGTTGTCGCTGCCGAACGCGGTCAGCGTGCTGCGCGGGTAGTCGTCACCGAAGTCGACCCCCCGGTCCTCGAGCAGCTGGTCGATCGGCTGGATCAGCTGGTGCTGGTCGAGGAAGACGAGGTCGCGCCGCGCAGCGAGGAACACGTCGGGTGGCCTCACCCCGGCTCGGAGATCGGCCATCATCGCGGCCTCGTTGGGCCACGAATCCACCTGGACGGTCACTTGGCGGTTGAGCGGGGCGAAGAGGGAGGCCATCTGGCGGTAGCTCGCGACCTCGTCGGCCGAGCCGACCACACCGAAGGTGAGCGTCTGGCGGGGCAGCCGCGTCGGCGCCGATGACGACGGCGTGGTCGGTGGGCTCGAGGCCGGATCCGCGCTCGATGACGACGACGAGTCGCACGCCGCCAACAAGGCGCTGCCGGTGAGGAGGGCCGCCACGGTCAGGCCGGAGATCGCCCGTCTCCCGCCCGCGACTCGCCTCTGCACGGCGAAACCCTAGCCGTAGCGACAAGAGTGAAGTGCGCCGGACCGGGAGCGCCTCACGGCGCGTGGCCGCTCGTAGCGGCTGATTTTGGGACCCGGGGCTGCCACGGCCCGGCGCACTCCCACATTGTAACGGGGCGAGGCCCCCTCGCATTCCGAACGGCGCAGCAGGTGTGGAATCTATGCCAGCTGACCGGCCAGCTCCAGGCGCGCGGCGCGGTCCAGCTGGTCGGCCACGGTCTGGATCCGCGCGGCGGCGAGGGCGTCGGTGTCGGCCAGCGCTCCGCGGCCGGTGGCGACCACGCGGGCGAAGGCGGCGGCCCGCAGGAGTACGTCGGCGAAGTCACCGACGGCGATCCCGCGCAGCACCTCGTCGACCATGTCGCGCAGCTCGTCGGGGCCCGGCGGGTCGGCCACGCCCGCGACCACGTCGTCGACGGCGGCGTGACGTCGGCCGGCCTCGAACTCGCGCGCGACACCGACCGGATCGGCGTACACCCAGGAGCGCAGCAGGTACAGCCGCCACAGACAGCCCGCGACCGACTCGGCGGGACGCGCGGCCCACGCCTGGGCGATGACCTCGATGCCCTCGGTGTCGGCGAGGTGGAGCACCCGCTCGGCGACCGCGTCGTCGCCCGACGCGCGGGCGCCGCGCACGAGCAGCTCGGCGGCACGATCTGCCGCCTCGGCCACCTGGACCGGGTCGTCCCCCGAGTCGAGCCCGCTGAAGAAGCGGTCGCCCGGCGTGAGCGGGCGGTGGTGGGGACGTTGGGTCACGGGTTCCACGGTAGTCCGCGCGGGCGGCGCCCGGAGCAGAACCCGGGGTGACCTGGGCACTGTCCCTAGCGCGACGGCACCACCCTCACCGTGCGGATCGCGTGCGCGAGGACGAACGGACGGGCCCGGAACTGCAGCGAGATCGCCCGGATGACGCCGTGCTCGGGCCTGGTCGGGATCGACAGCGCACCGGCGAGCCGGCCCTGCCGGATCTGGACGAAGAACTCGACATGGCTCTTGTACAGCGGCTGGTCGAGGTCGAGCCCGTCGCCCAGGAACCGCTCGCGGAAGCGCTTGGTCAGGTCACCGACCCGTAGCTGAGGACCCTGAACGGCCTTGACCGGCCTCGCGAGGGCGAAGGCGTCGTAGTCCACCGGCTTGTCCAGGGTCATGGTCCAGGTCGCGCGCTCGCCCGCCGTGATGCGACGGGCACCGGTCCGCACCCTCAGACCGGGTGTCGGGTCGTCGTCGATGATGGAAGCGCCACCGACGTACTGGTCGGTCTCGACGCCGCTGACGGCGTACGCCGTGAGACCGAGGAAGCGCCTGCCCAGGTCGTCGAGGTCGTTCGGTCGGTACTTCACCTGGAGCGTGCCGGTGCTCGTGTGCGCCGGAATGACCAGCGTCCGCGTCCTCGGCGTACCGCCGAAGCTGAACGGGGTGCCGCGCACGATCGTGACCACGGCGTCGTGGTCCAGGTTCCCGGTCACGTGCCAGGGGACGTCGACGGTCACCCGATCGGTGCCGTCACCCTCGGGCTGCCGGAGGGTGTCGATGCTGAACACCGGCACCGGCGTCGTCGGAGCCGCCGAGACACCGGCGTCCGGGGTCGCCGAGAGGTCGACGAGGAAGACCCGGCCATGCGCGTTCCGCGACACCAGGCCCACCTGGGTCACCCGGCTCAGATCGATCCCGGTGACGCCGGCGAGCGACACCCGGAGGTCCTGTCCCCACCGCTTCGCGAGCGAGAAGCCACCGCCCGGGAGCGGGGCGAGGTTCCCGCCGCCGACGGGCGTCAGAACGGTGGTGCGCCCGTCGGCGTCGCTCAGCGTGACTCCGAGGCGCACCGCCCCGCCGCGCGGGTCGACGATCGTTCGCAGGTCGAGACGGCTGTCGCTGCTCAGGTCCGCCGGCTGGTCGAGGTCGAGCCCGCCCTGCTGCCCCGACGACGTCCAGCCGACCTCGAGGAAGTTCCGCAGAGGGACACCGGTGAAGAACTCACTCGGCCAGTGCGGCGCCCTCCCGGAGCTGAGTCCCCGCTGACACGACGTGGCGTCGTCGGAGTCCGACACACCGGTGCACAGCCGTACGCCGGCCGTGGCGTCGGCGCTCGCGGAGCCCTCGATGCCGGGTCGGACGGTGACGATTCCACCCCCGATCGCGTGGCTGCGGACGTCGGCACTGCCCGCCGACGGCACGGCCACGGGGCTCCCGTCGAACATCGGCAGCACCGATTCGTCGCCGTCCGCGAACAGGTGGACCGCGCCCGCGATGTAGGCCCGCCCGACGTTGCGCTGCTGTGCCGCGCTGAGCCGGGCCGGAGTCGCGGAGCCACAGGTGCTGCGCGGCGGACCACCCCAGTCGTCGAACGACGGCGCGGCCGAGATTCCGGGCGTCCACTCGCTGTTGAAGAAGTTGTGGTCGGCGCCCATGACCAGCACCGAGCTGTGGAAGGCCAGGTCGTGGGTCGGGTCGGCAGTGACGTCGCGACCGTCGTCGGTGAAGTTCTGACCCTGCAGGTCGCTCACGTCGCCATCGCAGTAGGGCAGGATCGTGACCGTCGGCGTCGCCGGTGCGGCCTGGAACGCGAAGTCCGTGGGACCGATGAGCACCTGCCCGGTGACGTGGTAACCCTCGTCGCCCGGCAGGTTGAGCGAGGCGCGGTTGACTCCCTCGCCGCCGCGGCTGTGCCCGACCAGGACCACGTTCGACAGGTCGGCCGGATGGGTCGCGTTGCCGGCGAACCCCACCCAGGCACGCAGGTGGTCGCGGACGAGAGCGGCGCGCGCTGCGGCGCCACCGTCGTCGTCCCGGAAGTCGAGCGCGTTGATCGCGTCGGCCGAGATGGACACGGTGACGTACCCCTGGCTGGCGAGCCGGCGCTGCACGTAGTCGTAGCCGAGGTAGCTCGGGACCGGCACCTGCCCCGCCGGGCAGGACCAGACCCTGGCACCCACGATGGACTGCGCTGCGCCGGGGGCCGTCCTACGCGGGCGGTAGCAGGGTTCGTGCCGGCCGTGCAGGAACAGCACCAGGGGTGAGGCGTCGGTCGCGTCGACCGGCGTCACGATATGACCGACCATCTCGGAGAGCTGGCCGATGCCGGGCAGCTTGACCGGCGCGAGCCGGTAGTCGGTCGAGGCGATCGCGTGGGTTCCGGGCCTCCCGGGGTCGCTGAGCAGGGCGCGTGCCGACGGAGAGCGGTACGGCGTCCGGTCGGTGTGGGCGCGTGCGTCACCGCCGCGCCGGTCGAGCACCCTCGCGCCGAGCACGACGTCGTACGACGACGGGTCGGGCGGCGTCGAGGACGCGACGACCACGGAGACGGTGTGCGCGTCTGCTCCCACGGTCGCGGCGACGACCGACCCGGCGTGGCGGACCTGGACCGCAGCGTCCGTGACCGGGATGGGCGTGCGGGAGCGCCAGGTCAGCCGGTACGAGCCCGGCCCCACCGGGGCTACCGTCCACTGCCCGAGCTGCCGGTGGCCGGCCCGGGCGGCCGCACCGGCATGCTGCGCGGGCTGCGCCCCGTGGGACGCGACAGCACCGCTGGGATCGGCGCCTGCGGCACTCGTGCCGACGAGGAGGAGCAGGACCGAACCGGCGGCGAGACCGGCGGAACGCATGACAGGTATGCGCATCGACATCCCCCATGAAGAGCAGTGGTTTCCCGAGGTGTCGCGCACCCTACCCGGCCCCGGCCCACCGTCCTGCCGACTCGGTCGTCAGACCGCGAGCAAGGTGCGGATCCGTTGGTCGCTGACCGGGCCGTCGGTGCCGAGCTGCTGGGCGAACAACGACACGCGGTACTCCTCCAGCAGCCAGCGGGCGCGCCGCAGCCGCTCACCGGGCGGGCGTCCCTCGGGCAGCGCCGCGAGCTGGTGGAGGACGGCTTCCTGCACCCCGGTGACCTGGTCCATCAGCTGCCGGTCGCGGAGCACGTCGTCCTCGAGCCGCTCGCGCCGACGGCGCACCGCCAGGACGTACGTCGGGAAGCGTCGCAGCCGATCCGCACCCGCCTCCCCCAGGAAGCCGCGGGCCACCAGCCGCGCCAGCTGCTCACGCATGTCCTGCAGCGCCGGGAGCGTCGCCAGCTCGGCGCGGCCACTGAGCATCCGGTCGGCGTCACGCCAGTCGGAGAGGATCCGGAGCACCTCGGTCAGCACCGGTCGGGTCCGGGTCTCCAGCGCTTCGCGGCCGACCGCGAGCAGCGCGTCGTACTCCTCGGGTGTGCGGACCTGCGGACGGGCGTCCACCACGTCGGCGAGGATCGCGGCACGCAGGTCGTCGAGGAGCTCGGCGACCGTGGGGTACGGCGAGCCCGCCAGGCCGAGCCGGTCGGTGGTGTCGAGGTCCGCGGTCGGGTCGCCCGCCGGGAGCTCGAGCAGCATCAGTCGGCGTACGCCGAGCCGGTGCCGCGCGGCGGCCTCGTCCGGGGAGCCGAAGATCCCCAGTCCGACGGTCGTGCCCTCGTCGGTGATCGCCGGATGGGCGAGCACCTCGTGCCCCGCCCGGGTCTGCAGGATCTCCTCGGGGATCTCGCCGAAGGTCCAGGCGGTCTGGCCGGTCGCACCCAGCCCACTGTCGTCGGCGACCGCGGCCAGCGCCTCGTCGAACTGATGGCGCAACGGCGCCTTGAGCGCCTCGAGGTCCTTCCCGCGAGCCTGTTCGTCACCGGTCTCGCCGAGGACCCGGTAGGTCGGCTGCAGGTGTGCCGCGACCTTGGACCAGTCCCAGGCGTCGCGCGGGATGACCACGCCGGTCGTCGACCGCGCCCAGCGCTCCAGAGCGTCGAGCAGCGGCTCCTCGCCGGGCGGGACCGTGGCCAGGAACTCACGCGCCTTGTCGGGCGCGGGCACGAAGCTGACGCGGAGGTTCTTCGGCAGGCTGCGGATCAGGCTGGTGACCAGCTCGTGTCGGACCCCGGGGACGTTCCACGAGAAGTCGTCGGCGGCGACGCGGTTGAGGGTCGCGACGGGTACGTCGATGGTGAGCCCGTCGTCGACGGCGCCGGGCTCGAAGTGGTAGCTGATCGGGAAGGTCAGCCCCTCGCCCTGCCAGGCCTCGGGGAAGTCCTCGGCCCGCACCTCCTCGGCCGTGTCGTGGGTGAGCATCGCGGGGTCGAAGGTGAGGAGGTCGGGACGCGTGCGGCGCTCCTGCTTCCACCACTGGTCGAAGTGAGCGCCGCTGACGACCCCGGCCCCGATCCGGGCGTCGTAGAAGTCGAAGAGGGTGTGCTCGTCCACGACGATGTCGCGGCGGCGCGCCCGGTGCTCGAGCTCCTCGGCCTCCTCGAGCAGGCGTTGGTTCTCGCCGAGGAAGCGGTGCCGGCTGGACCACTCGCCGTACACGAGGGCGTGGCGGATGAAGAGCTCGCGGCTCAGCTCGCGGTCGATGGTGCCGAAGGCGACCAGCCGGTCGGTGACCAGCGGGACGCCGTACAACGTGACGCGCTCGTGGGCCATCACCGAGGCGCGCTTGCGCGACCAGTGCGGCTCGCTGTAGCTGCGCTTGACCAGGTGCGCGCCGACCCGCTCGGCCCACTCGGGCTTGATCGCGGCGTTCTGTCGGGCCCAGAGCCGGCCGGTCTCGACGAGCTCGCCGGCCATCAGGTACGCCGGGTTCTTCCCGCGCAGTCCGCTGCCGGGGAAGATCGCGAACCGGGTGCCGCGAGCCCCGAGGTACTCCCGTGGCCCGCGCGGCTTCTGACCGGGGCCGGTCCTCTCGCGCTCCTCCAGGACGCCGACATGGGAGAGCAGCCCCGACAGGAGCGCCTGGTGGATCCCGTCGGCGTCGTACGGCGCGCCACCGCTGGGCGGGTCCGTTTCGGCCCTCGCCTCGGCGTCGGTGGTCGGGTGCCGTCGGGACCACGCGGGCTCCTTGCCGAGCTCGACCTTGAGCTCGCGGCACACCTGACGGAGCTGGGACTCGAAGTCCTGCCACTCGCGGACCCGTAGGTAGTTGAGGTACTCGCGCTTGCACATCCGCCGGAAGGCGCTCGACGACAGCTCGCGCTGCTGGGCGCGCAGGTGTCGCCAGAGGTTCAGCCAGGACACGAAGTCCGAGGTGGGGTCCTTGAAGCGCGCGTGCAGCTGGTCGGCCTGGGCCTGCTCCTCCAACGGTCGCTCGCGCGGATCCTGCAGCGAGAGCGCGGCGGCGATGACGAGGATCTCGCGGACACAGCCCAGCCGCTCGGCCTCGAGGATCATCCGCCCGAGCCGGGGGTCGATCGGCAGCCGGGCGAGCCGCCTGCCGACCTTGGTCAGCCGGACCTCGCGGCCACCACCGACGAGCGCCCCCAGCTCCTCGAGGAGCTGCACGCCGGCCGAGACGTTGCGGCGGTCGGGCGGCTCGACGAAGGGGAAGCGGCCGACATCACCGAGCCCGAGGGACGTCATCTGGAGGATCACCGAGGCCAGGTTGGTGCGCAGGATCTCGGGGTCGGTGAAGGCGGGCCTCCCCTCGAAGTCCTCCTCGGCGTAGAGCCGGATCGCGATGCCGGCCTCGACGCGGCCGCAGCGGCCCGAGCGCTGGCGTGCCGAGGCCTGGCTGATCGCCTCGATCGGGAGGCGCTGCACCTTGGTCTTCAGTGAGTACCGCGAGATCCGGGCCAGCCCGGGGTCCACGACGTACCGGATGCCGGGGACGGTCAGCGAGGTCTCGGCGACGTTGGTGGCGAGGACGACGCGACGCACGGTGGCGGGGTGGGACGAGAAGACGCGGTGCTGCTCGGCGGCCGAGAGCCGGGAGAAGAGCGGGACGATCTCGAGGGACCGGCCACGGTCCGGCCTCAGGTCGGACAGCGCGTCCGCGGTGTCACGGATCTCGCGCTCGCCGGGCAGGAACACCAGGATGTCGCCGGGTCCCTCGCCGGACAGCTCGCCGACCGCGTCGAGGATCGCCTCCGTCTGGTCGCGGACCACCGCCTCGCCCTCGTCATCGGTCTGGGGTACGTCGATCAGCGGGCGGTAGCGGATCTCGACGGGGTAGGTGCGTCCCGACACCTCGATGATCGGTGCGGGCCGCGGGCTGTCGGCGCCCGATCCCGTCGAGACCTCGGCGAAGTGCCGCGCGAACCGCTCGGGGTCGATGGTCGCCGAGGTGATGATCAGCTTGAGGTCGGGGCGCCGCGGCAGGAGCTGCTTGAGGTAGCCGAGCAGGAAGTCGATGTTGAGGCTCCGCTCGTGCGCCTCGTCGATGATGATCGTGTCGTAGCGGCGCAGCTGGCGGTCGCGCTGCAGCTCGGCCAGCAGGATGCCGTCGGTCATCACCTTGATCCGGGTGTCCGGCGAGGTGCGGTCGGTGAAGCGGACCTGGTAGCCGACCTCCTCCCCCAGCGAGGTCTTCAGCTCGGAGGCGAGCCGCTCGGCGACCGAGCGCGCCGCAATCCTGCGCGGCTGGGTGTGCCCCACCATCCCGCCCCGTCCGCCCGCGCCGCGGCCGAGCTCGAGGCAGATCTTGGGTAGCTGGGTGGTCTTGCCCGAGCCGGTCTCGCCCGCGACGACGACGACCTGGTGGTCCCGGATGGCCGCCGCGATGTCGTCACGCCGCTGGCTGATCGGCAGCTCGGGCGGGAAGGAGATGTCCACAACGCGGGTGATTCTCCCCCAGCGACCGCCGGCACTCCCACTGAGTTAGCACCGGCCCCGCGGAAAACGCGGAACCGTCCGCCCGAACATCCGGGCGGGCCGCCGATTTGTTCCGCGTTCTCAGCGACCGGAGACGCCCGACGGCAGCGGGTCGGGTAGCGCGAGCCTCGGGTCCGCCGCGGCCGCCAGGAGCTGCGGAACCGTGAGGCCTGTGGTCGGGATCGACGTTCCGTTGTTGCCGAACGACGGGCTCGCGATCAGCATCACGACCTGGCCGTCGTCGTGCTCCACGGCGACGTACAGATCGGCACCATCGGTGAGCTCGCGCGCCTCGTGCCCGCGGAACGTGATGGTCTTGCCCGGTCCGGGCGGGTAGGCGTTCCAGTCGGAGGTGTGCCACGAGGTCGAGACGGAGATCTGCAGCATCCCGCCGTGGTCCCAGTCCAGCTTGGTGCCCAGGTGACCTGTGCCGCCGCCGACGTTCTGTGCCATCTGGAGCCGTGAGCCGCCCGGGTCGAGGTGCTCGGCGAGCACGTCCCGATAGCCCTGCAGCGTCGCCGTGGTCGTCGCGTCACTGCCCATCTCCATGAGCTGACGCATCCGTTGCTTGACCGTGGGCTCCTTCGTCACCCGGTGCTGCCTGACGCGCTGATGCTGGTCGACCGAGGACGGCGTGCGTGTGGCGGACGCCGAGGGCTCGGTCGGGGTGCCGGCGCCGGCGAACCCGCCGTCAGCCCCGGGCGAGCCGGACGAGCCCTGAACGACCACACCGACGACGGCGACCGCAGCAACCGACGCGACGGCGGCCGCGACCTGCATCCGGCGATGGCGACGCAGCGACCGCTCGCCACGCGTCACGTCGGCGGCCGGATCGGTCCGGGGTGCCTCGATCATCTCCAGCAGGTGGTCGATCTCGGTCATGGCTGTCCCTCTCCTGGGTGCGGCGCGAGCAGGACGCGCAGCCGCGTCATCGCATCGGCGGTCTGGCTCTTGACGGTGCCCGGCGCGATGCCGAGCGTGGCAGCGGTCTCCTCGACGGACAGGCCCCACAGATGCCGCAGCACGAGCGCACGGCGCTGTCCGGGCGCGAGGCGGCGCAGCGCCTCCCGCAGGTCGAGCAGCGCCTCGGTGTCGCCACTCTCGGCCGGCCGGTCCCAGCCCTCGAGGCCGGGCTGCTCACGGCGGCGGCGCAGTCGGTCGAGGTTGGCGTTGACCAGCATCCTGCGGACGTAGCCGTCGACCGAGTCCATCCGCGAGACGCGCGGCCACGCGACGTACAGCTTGGTGAGCACGTGCTGGACGAGATCCTCGGCCTGGTGGTGGTCACCGCACAGCACCCAGGCCGTGCGGTACATCAGGGGGCGCCGCGCGCCGACGTACTCGCTGAAGCCCGCCCGATCGGCCATCTGCACCTCCCCGCTCGGAGAAAACCCTTGCCGACCAGTACAACGGCGGCAAGGGCCTGCGGGTTGGGTCAGCGCATCGGTTGTCCGGGGAACTGCTGCTGGCCCTGCGGGGGGAAGCCGCCCTGAGGGCCGCCGTGGAAGCCACCCGGACCGAAGTGCTGGTCGCCGCCGTTGGTGTGCTCGCCGAGGATGAAGCCGCTCAGGCCGCCGATGATGAGCGCCGCCAGAGCCACCGCGATCACCGCGCCCATCCCGAGGACGCGGTCGAAGAAGGGCTGCTGCACCGGAGCGGCGTACGTCGGCTGTGCGGGCTCGGCGGGCATCACGGGCGGCAGCACGGCCGCCGGCACGGTTGCCTCCGGCGCGCTCGTGCCGGGCTGGTCGGTGTCGCTCATGGCGTTCAGTGTGCTCCTTCCCGCTGTGGCCGCGCTGTGGATCGGCCCAGAGGACGTCGTGTCCACGGGACAGGGCCCTCACAGGAAACTCACAGACCCCGTGGTCAGACTGGACCCATGGAGCTCACCCGTCTCGACGGATCACCCCTGCGCGTCCTCGTCGTCGACGACGAGCAGAACATCGCGGAGCTGATCAGCATGGCCCTGCGCTACGAGGGCTTCGAGGTCACCGCCGCCCACACCGGTACCAAGGCGGTCGCGGCGGCGAGGTCGTTCGACCCCGACGCCGTCGTCCTCGACATGATGCTGCCCGACTTCGACGGTCTCGAGGTGCTGCGCCGGATGCGCGCCGCCGACCCCGACGTACCCGTGCTGTTCCTGACCGCACGCGACGCGGTCGAGGACCGCGTCGCCGGCCTGACGGCCGGTGGCGACGACTACGTGACCAAGCCGTTCTCCCTCGAGGAGCTGGTGGCCCGGCTGCGCGGCCTGATGCGGCGGGCCGGTGCGCGTCGTGCGCAGTCGTCGGCGCTGCTGACCGTCGGAGACCTCGAGCTCGACGAGGACAGCCACGAGGTACGTCGTGCGGGCGACGAGATCGCGCTGACGGCCACCGAGTTCGAGCTGCTGCGCTTCCTCATGCGCAACCCCAAGCGCGTGTTGTCGAAGGCCCAGATCCTCGACCGCGTCTGGAACTACGACTTCGGTGGCCAGGCCAACGTCGTCGAGCTCTACATCTCCTACCTGCGCAAGAAGATCGATGCAGGCCGCCCTCCGATGATCCACACCATGCGCGGCGCGGGATACGTGTTGAAGCCGTGAACCGCTTCGCCTCCCTCACCTCCCGGCTCGTCGTCACGACCGTGCTGCTCGTGGCGGTGGTGGCGGTCCTGATCGCGGGTGCGGCCACGATCGCGCTGCGCTCCTACCTCTCCACCCGGCTGGACCGCGACGTGATGCAGTCGCTCCAGCAGCTGCCGCATGGCGAGCAGCCGCACGTCGGTGCACCGAACGACTCCGACTACGACAACCGTCCTCCGTTCGACGTACGTCGCTACGGCACGCTGACCGGCGTGATCGGGAACCCGTCGCCCTGGGCACGCATCGAGGGGGAGGACAGCGCCCGGACCCTGGGCGGCGCGACGATCGCCAGCCTGGCGAACGTGCCGGCCGACGGGCATGCCCACGACGTCTCCATCGACGGATCCGGCGAGTACCGCGTGGCCGTCGCGCAGGCGCCGTTCGGGATGGTCGTGGCCGGCCTGCCGACCTCCTCGGTCGACGGGCCGCTGACCCGCCTGGTCGCGTGGGAGGTCCTGGTGGGGGGTCTCGGCATCGCCGCGGCAGCAGGCGCCGGGACCGTCCTGGTACGACGCCAGCTCCGGCCACTGCGCGAGGTCGCGACCACGGCGCACAACGTGGCCGAGCTGCCGCTGGCGAGCGGGGAGATCGATCTGGCCGAGCGCGTCCCCGAACGCCTGACCGACGAACGCACGGAGGTGGGCCGGGTGGGGTCAGCGCTCAACACCCTGCTGGCGCACGTCGAGTCGTCGCTGACCGCGCGGCACGAGAGCGAGCAGCAGGTGCGCCAGTTCGTCGCCGACGCGTCCCACGAGCTCCGCACCCCCCTGACCACGATCGCCGGCTACACCGAGCTGGCGCGCCGCCGGCCCGACGACCAGGTGACGACGCGGACCGCCCTCGACAAGGTCGAGGAGGAGTCGGCCCGGATGACCGCGATGGTCGAGGACCTGCTGCTGCTGGCCCGCCTCGACTCGGGCCGGCCCCTCGAGCGGCACACCGTGGACCTGTCCCGGCTGCTGGTCGAGACCGTCTCGGACGCCCGCGTCGTCGACCCCGGCCACCGCTGGCAGCTCGACCTGCCGGAGGACTCGATCGAGGTCAGTGGCGACGTACAGCGGCTGCACCAGGTGGTGACCAACCTGCTCACCAACGCGCGCAAGTACACCCCGGCCGGCACCACCATCACCGTCAGCGCACAACCGGGCGGCTTCTCCGTCCACGACAACGGCCCGGGCTTCCCGCCGGGTCTGGCCGAGCACGCCTTCGAGCGGTTCGCCCGCGGCGACGCGGCCCGCACCCGCGGCGACGCCGGCGGCGCCGGCCTCGGTCTCGCGCTCGTGCAGGCGATCGTGACCGCCCACGGCGGCAAGGTCAGCCTCCGCTCCCGCCCCGGCGACACCGAGGTCACGGTCACCCTCCCCCGGTAGTCCCCGACGTTCTGGTGGTGTCTCCGGGCGGATCCACCACCACATCGTCGGGGACGATCGCTTCACAGACGAGGCACAGGGCGGCGAGGGGGACCTGCCAGGCGGTCGCGTGAGAGTCGGGGCATGACCTCGGAGACCACCTCTGCCGCACTGTCCCGCGACGCTCTGGCCCGCGACGTCCTGTCCCGCGACGCCGTCACCGCCGACCCGGTGGTCCCTGGACGTCCCCGGCTCGCCCTGCCCTGGGTACGCCGGGGCCGGCAGCCGGCAGGCCCCGCCCTCTCGCGGCCCCCCGAGCCGCTCGAGCGGTGGGGGCTCGCCGGCCTGCTCGTCGCGACCGCTCTCCTCTACCTGTGGGGCCTCGGCGCATCGGGCTGGGCCAACTCGTTCTACTCCGCAGCCGCGCAGGCCGGCTCGGAGTCCTGGAAGGCCTTCTTCTTCGGCTCCTCCGACGCGGCCAACTCGATCACCGTCGACAAGACCCCGTTGGCGCTCTGGCCGATGGGGCTCTCGGTGCGGATCTTCGGGCTCTCGTCGTGGAGCATCCTCGTGCCCCAGGCGCTCGCGGGCGTGGCGGCCGTGGGCTTGCTCCACGCCACGGTCCGGCGTACGACGGGATCCGCGGCGGCCGGTCTTCTCGCGGGCTCGGTGATGGCGCTGACCCCGGTCGCGGTCCTGATGTTCCGCTTCAACAACCCCGACGCGATGCTGACCCTGCTGCTGGTCGCCTCGGCGTACGCCACTCTCCGCGCGGTCGAGGCCTCCCATCTCGGCGGCCGGGCCGCCCGCTGGCTCGCCCTCGCCGGAGTGCTGGTGGGCCTGGCCTTCCTGGCCAAGATGCTCCAGTCCTTCCTCGTGCTGCCGGCGCTGGTCGCGGTCTACGCGTTGTACGCCGGCGTCCCCTGGCGCCGCAGGCTCGTGCACCTGCTGGCCGCGGCCGCCGGACTGGTGGTGGCCGCCGGCTGGTGGATCGCGATCGTGATGGCGTGGCCGGCCGCGTCGCGCCCCTACATCGGCGGCTCGCAGCACAACTCGATCCTCGAGCTCACCGTGGGCTACAACGGCTTCGGCCGGCTCAACGGCTCGGAGACCGGCTCGGTCGGCGGCGGGAACACGACGGGCGGCCAGTGGGGCGCGACCGGGCTGTTCCGGATGTTCGGGTCAGAGATCGGTACCCAGGTGGGCTGGCTGATCCCGGCCGCCCTGGTCCTCGGCGTCGCCGCGCTCTGGTTCGCGCGTGGCCGTGGCGGTCTGGCCGTCCGTGCCGGTCTGACGCTCTGGCTCGGCTGGCTCCTCGTCACCGGCCTCACCTTCAGCTTCATGGCCGGGATCTTCCACCCGTACTACACCGTCGCCCTCGCCCCGGCGATCGGCGCCCTGGTCGGCATCGGCGGGCTCGTCCTCTGGCGGCACCGTGACTCTCTCGTCGCCACCGGGATCCTGGGGGCGGTCACGGCGCTCACCGCCGCTCTGTCCTACGAGCTCCTGGCGCGCGACGCGTCCTGGCATCCGTGGCTGCGGTACGTCGTGCTGGTCGTCGGGTTCGTCACGGCTGCTCTCATCGTCGGGGTGCACCACCTGCCACGGCGGGCCGCCGCTGCTGTCGCTGTTGCCGCCGTGGTCGTCGGGCTCGCCGGCCCGGCGGCGTACTCCGTGGCGACGGCGGCCACCCCGCACTCCGGCTCGATCCCGAGCGCGGGTCCGTCGTCGGCCGGGGGGTTCGGTCCCGGTGGCGGGCCCGGCGGCGCACCCCGCGGCGGCGGCAACGGCGGCTTCGGCAGCCCCGGCAGCCCCGGCGGCTTCGCAGGCGCGACCGGGGGCACCACCGGGGGCGCGACCACCGGCGGGCTGCTCGACGGCAGCACGTCGAGCGCCACCCTGACCACGCTGCTCGAGACCGATGCGTCGTCGTACACCTGGGTCGCTGCGGCGGTCGGCTCCAACAGCGCGGCCGGCTACCAGCTCGCCACCCAGGAGCCGGTGATGGCGATCGGCGGCTTCAACGGGTCCGACCCCAGCCCCACACTCGCGCAGTTCCAGCAGTGGGTGAGCCAGGGCAAGATCCACTACTTCATCGCCCAGGGCGGCGGCTTCGGCGCCGGCGGAGGAGGGGGACCGAGCGCCGGCGGCAGCACGTCGTCGCAGATCGCCTCGTGGGTCGAGAGCACCTTCACCGCGAAGACGGTCGACGGCGTCACCGTCTACGACCTGACCACCGGCTGACCAACGGGGACTGGGGTAGTCCCCGGTCAGATGGCTGTGAAATCGGCCTCTTCACGACCATCTGACCGGGGACTACCCGTCGTCAGGTTCGGGATAGCGTCACCCTCATGCCCGCACCATCCCTGCCCGCCCACGTCGACCACCTGATCGTCGGGTCCGGCTTCGCCGGCCTCTGCGCGGCGATCAAGCTCGGCGAGGACGGCGAGACCGACTACCTGGTCATCGAGAAGGCCGACGACGTCGGCGGCACCTGGCGCGACAACACCTACCCCGGCGCCTGCTGCGACATCCCCAGCCAGCTCTACTCGTTCTCCTTCGCGCGCAACCCCGACTGGACGTCGTCGTACTCACCGCAGCCCGAGATCCAGGACTACCTGCGCCGCATCGCCCGCGAGTACGGCGTGACGGCGCGCACCGCCTTCCACACCGAGCTCGAGCACGCCGCGTGGGACGACGCCGAACAGCGCTGGCACGTCCGTACGTCGTCCGGCGAGGTCACCGCGCGGACCCTCATCGCGGGTGCCGGCAGCCTGTCGGAGCCGCGGCTGCCCGAGATCGAGGGCATCGAGGACTTCGGGGGTGCGCTCTTCCACTCCGCGCGCTGGGACCACTCGGTCGACCTGGCCGGCAAGCGCGTCGCCGTGATCGGCACCGGCGCCTCGGCGATCCAGATCGTCCCCGAGGTGCAGCAGGTGGCCGGTCACCTCGACGTCTACCAGCGCAGCGCACCGTGGGTGATCCCCCGCAACGACCGCACCTACCCGAAGGCCGAGCGGGCTGCCCTCCGCCGGATCCCGGCCCTGGGCCGGCTCTACCGGACCGGCACCTACTGGGCCCACGAGGGCTACGTCCCGGCGTTCACCTGGCAGCCGCGTCTCGCCGCGCCCGCCCAGAGGGCGGCGCTCGCCAACATCCAGCTGGGCATCAAGGACCCCGTGCTGCGCGCGAAGGTGACCCCGGACTTCCGGATCGGGTGCAAGCGGATCCTCCGCTCCAACACCTACTACCGGGCGCTCGCCGCCGACAACGCCGACGTCGTCACCGATCCGATCGCCCGGGTGACCCCGACCTCGATCGTCACCGCCGACGGGCAGGAGCACCCGGTCGACGTGATCGTGGTGGCGACCGGGTTCTGGACCACCGAGCCGCCGATCGCCGAGCGCATCGTCGGCCGCGAGGGTCGCAGCCTGGCCGACGTCTGGGGCGACGGCGGCATGTCGGCGTACAAGGGGACGACCGTCCACGGCTTCCCCAACCTCTTCCTGCTGGTCGGGCCCAACACCGTGCTCGGTCACTCCAGCATGGTGTTCGTCATCGAGGCACAGGTGGCCTACCTGCGCGACGCGGTCGCCACCCTCCGCAGCCATCGGTACGCCGCCCTGGAGCCGCGCGCGGACGTCCAGCGGCGCTGGAACGCCGACCTGCAGCGACGGATGGAGCGGACCGTCTGGAACACCGGCGGGTGCTCGTCGTGGTACCTCGACTCCGAGGGCCGCAACACCACGCTCTGGCCACGCACGACGTACACCTTCCGCCGTCTGCTCGCGCGCTTCGACCCGGAGGCGTACGAGGTATGGGCCGAGCGCAGCGACGAGACCGAGACGGTGTCCGCATGAAGACCCTGGACGACAAGGTCGTGGTGATCACGGGCGCGGCGTCCGGGATCGGCAGAGCCCTGGCCGTGGACGTCGCTCGCCGTGGAGCGCTCGTCGCGATCTCCGACATCGACGAGGCGGGGCTCGCCGAGACCGTCGAGCTGGTCAAAGACGCCGGAGCGCGCGAGGTCCGCAGCGACCGCCTGGACGTCGCCGACCGCGCCGCGATGACGACGTACGCCGTGGCGGTCGCCGAGCAGTTCGGCCGCGTGAACGTCGTCGTCAACAACGCGGGCGTCGCCCTTGCGGGCGATGTCGAGGACCTCGACTACGACGACATGGACTGGATCATCGGGATCAACTTCTGGGGAGTCGTGCACGGCACCAAGGAGTTCCTGCCCCACCTGATCGCCTCGGGCGACGGCCACGTCGTGAACCTCTCCTCGCTGTTCGGCCTGCTCTCGGTCCCGGGCCAGTCGATGTACAACGCCTCGAAGTACGCCGTACGCGGCTTCACCGAGGCGCTCCGCGAGGAGATGCTGGTGGCCGGCCATCCGGTCGGGGTCACCGCCGTACACCCCGGGGGCATCAAGACCGCGATCGCCCGCAACGGCCGCTACTCCAGCCGCGAGGACGCCGTCGAGTCGGCGGCGATCTTCGACGAGAAGATGGCCACGATGTCGCCCGAACGAGCCGCGGAGATCATCGTGACCAAGGGCATCCTCGGCGGGCGTGCCCGCGTGCTCGTCGGTCTCGACGCGCACGTCCTGCACCACTTCGCCCGCCTCACCGGCTCCCGCTACCAGGACGTCGTCGCCTCGGTCGCCAAGCGCCGCAAGCCCCCCAAGATCTGACTGGCAGGATCGGGGTATGGCGCTGGAGCTCGGTGACCCGGTCCGGATCGAGATGACGAAGTGGGGCGACCGGCCGCACTGGCACATCCCCGGACAGTGGCTGGGCAGCGACGAGCACGGGGACTGGATCGCGATCCCGGCCGGCACCCGGATGGCCCGGCCGGGAGCGGACGTCCGCAGCGAGGTCGACCAGGTCGGTCTGGTCCCGCCGGCCGGCGCACCCGACGCCGAGCGCGGCTGGCTCGCCACGTTCCACGCACCGGGCGGACCCCGGGTGCTGCTCTACATCGACATCACCACCCCGCCGTTCTGGGACGGCCCTGTCCTGCGGGCCGTCGACCTCGACCTCGATGTCGTGCGCGGTATCGACGGCCGGGTCTGGATCGAGGACGAGGACGAGTTCGCCGAGCATCGGGTCGAGCTGGGCTATCCCGACGACATCGCCGCTGCGGCCGAGACGTCGTGCGTCCGCGTCCATGGCGCGGTGCTGCGCGCCGAGACGCCGTACGACGGGTCCCACGAGCCGTGGCTCGCGGCCCTGGGCCGGCTCAGCGAACGAAGCTGAACAGCGTCTCCGGCAGGGACGCCTCGGCCGGGCTGCACAGGACCGAGATCCCCAGCCGCCAGGCGTCCACCTCGGGGACCAGGAACTCCCGGGTCTCGAACCCGTGTGCCTCGAACCGGTCGCGCGCCCACTCCGCCGGGTCGGCGTAGTCGTGGGTCGCCTCGGCGCGGAAGCGGTTGCTCCGCGACCACACCACCGCGCCGCCCGGCACCACCATCGACGCGGTGGCGGCGATGGTCCGTTCCGCATCGGCGTCCGAGACGTTCCCGAGCACCCCGACCAGCATCAGCACGTCGACCGGAAGGTGGTCGGCGTACGTCGCGGTGGCGGCGGCGTCGCCCTCCCGCACCTCGAGTCGGACTCCCGCCTCGGCGGCCGCCCGACGCGCGCCCTCGGCGAGGCCGGGGTCGAGCTCGACCAGGCAGGCCTCCACCTCGCGGCCCGAGCTCGCGAGCACCGGGACCGTGTCGCGTCCGTCGCCGGAGCACAGGTTGAGCAGCCGCACCGGTTCGGCTGCCTCACCGAGCAGCATCGCCAGGCGTGCTCGCACCTGCACGAGCCGGCGCGACACCGGCGAGTCTTCGTCGTCGTAGTCGCGGTGCCACTCCTGCCAGTCCTGTCGTCCAGCGCTCATCGCGAGTAGCCCCCTTCCGGCTCCACCATCTCAAGACGTACGCCGAGCAGCCGGACCGGGCGGTCCTGCTCGACCCGGTCGAGCAGCGAGACGGCGGCGTCGGCGAGGACGATCGGGTCGTTGGTCGGGGTCGGCAGCGTCAGCGACCGGCTCACCGTGATGAACGGCCGGTAGCGCACCTTGATCCCGACCCGGGCCGCCGGGCGCCCCTCGCTGTCGATGTCGACGACGACCCGAGCGGTCAGAGCCCGCACCTCCTGCGGTACGACGTCCCAGGTGAGGTCGGTCTGGTAGGTCTCCTCGCGCCCGTGCGCCCGCGGCACCCACGGGCTCGCGTCGACCGGGCTGGTGTCGGCGCCGCGGCCGAGCCGGTGGTACCACGGCCCCATCGTCGGCCCGATCGCCTCGGCCAGCATCCGCGCGTCGGAGTCCGCGAGCTCGCGCACGGTGTGGATCCCGAGGGCGGCCAACCGCTTGCCGATCCTGGAGCCGATCCCCCAGAGCGCGGTCGTCGGCCGCTCGCCCATCACCTCGAACCACTCGACCTCGGTGAGGTAGCCGATGCCCGATCCGTCGCCCTCCCCCGTCTTGCCGAACGCCGTCGCGATCTTGGCGCGCAGCTTGTTGTCACCGATGCCCACCCCGCAGTGCAGGTCGGTCGCGGCCAGCACCTCGTCGCGGATGTGCTGGGCGAAGACGCGCGGGTCGCCGAGGTCGCCGTGCCCCTCCCCCGGACCCAGGAACGCCTCGTCCCACCCCAGCACCTCCACGACCACCGGCGCGCCACCCCACTCCAGCCCGCGCAGGGTCGCCATCACCCGCGCCGAAGCCTCGTCGTACGCCGCTCGGTCGACGGGCAGGAACACGGCGTCCGGGATCTTCCGCGCGGCGATCCGCAGCGGCATGCCGGAGCCGACGCCGTGCTCGCGGGCGGCGTACGACGCCGTGGCCACCACGCCGCGCTCGGTCGGGTCGCCGCGTCCGCCGACCACCACCGGCCGCCCGACCAGCTCGGGCCGCCGCAGCATCTCCACCGCCGCGATGAACTGGTCGAGGTCGACGTGGAGGACCCACGTCCTTCCCGGGGAGGAGGTCACCGGTCGTGCCTGACGGGTGGCAGCGCGTCGGTGGCCTCGAACGGGTCCATCCCGGTCAGCAGGAGCAGGTCGGCGACGATCGCGCGGAACTGCGCCAGCACCACCTCCGACGACAGGTCGGCGCCGCGCTCCACCTCGCCGGTGGCCATCCCGACCGCGAGCAGCGCGGGCTGCGCCGCGGTCGCCAGCCGGTCGGCGTCGAGCTCGATGGCGACCACCTCGACCGCAGCGGCCAGCTCGGCGGCGAGGACGGCGTACGAGTGCGGGATCTCCTGACTCCGGTACGCCGCGACCGCGCACTGCCGCACCAGCACACGGGTGCTGCGCAGCGCGCGATCGAGCGGCTCGACGAGCTGGGCCATCTTCCGCAGGCCCGGGCCGTGGCGCACCCGGAACGGTGACGACGCGACGACGTCGAGTCCCTCGTCGGCGGCGTCCTGGAGCTCGCGGATGAGCGGGTCCGTCGACCGCGCCTCGGTGAGCAGGGACATCGCGCGGTCGACGTCGCCGTCGACCATCACGTCGCTGGCCGCCTGGAGCAGGTCCCGCACCTTGCGCAGGACCTTCGCCGCCTCCTCGCGCGGGCGCCGCAGCGGGGCCGCCGGTACGACGGTCGCCGCCACCAGTGCGACCGCCCCACCGATCAACGCGTCGGTCCAGCGCGTGAACGCCGCGTCGGGGTCGGGGAGCAGGGTGACGACCACGATCGACTGCACCGCCGCCTGGATCACGAACACCTGGCCGCTGTCGAGCAGGATCGCCGCCGTCATCGCCATCCCGACCACGAGCGTGATCTGCCATCCGCCCTGGCCGATGAGGTGCACCAGCAGGTCGGCCCCGAAGACACCGATCGCGACCCCGATCGTCACCTCGGCGACCCGTCGCAGACGCTGGCCGTACGACGTACCCAGCGACACCACGGCCGCCACCGGGGCGAAGAACGGCGTCGTGTGACCGAGGAGGTCCTTCGCGACGAACCAGGCGACGCCGGCCGCGACGGCGCACTGGGCGATCTGCCAACGCTTGGTGCGCCATCGCTCGAGGCGGGTGTCGAGGGACGTCCGACCCCGCACCATCGCCTCCTCGAACGGGCGTGGCTGCATGCGACCGATGATGGCACGATGGATTTCGGGACGTGCAGCCGCAAGGATCGGCCCATGGTGCACCCACTCGATCCCACCGCCGCGGGTTTCCTGATGGCGGAGAACCGACGGATGCCGATGCACGTGGGCGGCCTGCAGCTGTTCTCCAAGCCCGAGGGTGCGGGCCGGAACTTCGTCCGCGACCTCTACACCCAGCTGCGCGAGAGCGAGGACATCTCGCCGCTGTTCCTCAAGCACCCACACCGCTCGATCAAGACCGCCGGCCAGTGGGTGTGGGTCGAGGACGACGACTTCGACATCGAGTACCACGTGCGCCACAGCGCCCTGCCGAAGCCCGGCCGCGTGCGCGAGCTGCTCGAGCTGTGCTCGCGCCTGCACTCCACCCGCCTCGCCATCGAGCGGCCGCTGTGGGAGTGGCACCTGATCGAGGGGCTGCGCGACGGCCGGGTGGCGATGTACTGCAAGCTCCACCACGCCCTGGTCGACGGCATCTCCGCGATGCGGCTGCTCCAGAACATCCTGAGCACCGACGCCGAGCGCACCGACATGCCGGCGCCGTGGGAGAACCGGCCCAGCCGATCGCGCGAGGTCGACGAGTCGAGCGAGAAGCACGACCTCGCCGAGCTGCCGATGCAGGCGATGCGTTCCGCGCTGGGCATCGGCGCCGAGGCGGCCGGCTTCCCCAGTGCGCTGATCAAGACGCTGAACCGCTCGGTGCGCAACGAGACCTCGGCCCTGGCGCTCTACGCACCACGCACGATCCTCAACCAGCCGATCACGGCCGCCCGCCGCTTCGCCGCCCAGGACTGGCCCCTCGAGCGGCTCCGCGCGATCGGCAGGGCCACCGGAACCACCCTGAACGACGTCGTGCTCGCGATGTGCAGCGGCGCGATGCGGACCTACCTCCTCGAGCTCGACGCGCTCCCCGACACGACGCTGATCTCGATGGTGCCGATCGGGCTCAAGGCCAAGGAGTCCCAGGTCGCCTCCTCCTCCGGCGGCAACGCCGTCGGAGCGGTGATGGTGAAGCTCGGCACCGACCTCCCCGATCCCGCCGACCGCCTCCAGGCCGTGCACGAGTCGATGGTCAGCGGCAAGCGCGCCCTGGCCGAGATGACACCGGTGCAGATCCTGGCGATGAGCGCGCTCGGTCAGGCGCCGGCCATCCTCGGCCCGATGCTGAAGATGAGTGGCCTGGTGAAGCCGCCGTACAACCTGATCATCAGCAACGTCCCCGGCCCGCGCACCAAGCAGTACTTCAACGGCATGCGGCTCGAGGGGACCTACCCGTTGTCGATCCCGATCGACGGCATGGCGCTCAACATCACCTGCAACTCCTACGCCGACCAGATGGCGTTCGGGTTGACCGGCTGCCGCCGGACCGTCCCACACCTCCAGCGCCTCCTGATCCACCTCGACACCGAGCTCAGCGCCCTGGAGCGGGCCGCCGGGCTCTGACTCAGGCTCGGCGGCGGTCGCCTGCCGCGGCGCGCCTAGACCGGCGTCTCGGCGCGCGGTGGGGCCGCGTCGAGGAGTGCGTCCAGGAGGCGGCGGTCTCCCTCGATGGTGACCCGGTCGAGGCATCGGTCCACGAACAGCGAGTAGATCCCCTCCGGATCGCCTGCCACGACCACGTCCGCGTCGTCGATCGGACCGACCACGACCTCACCGTCAACGAGCGATGCGACCTCCGCGCCGGCCCGGAACTCGAAGCGGCCGGCCGGTGCGCGGGATGCCATCACGATGTCCATCGCGTTGGCCAACCAGCCCTCGAACAGCTCGTCGCGATCGGTGGGAGGACCCAGTGAGCGCGCACCCCACAGTGCCAGCTCGCGCATCGCCGGGCGCAGCTCGCGCCCGTAGTCGGTCAGGTCGTAGACCTTGGAGGCAGCAGGCGGCGGCAGGGTACGCCGGCTCACGACACCGTGGCCCTCGAGATCACGGAGCCGCGCCGCCAGGATGTTGGTCCCGATGCCAGGCAGGGACTCGACGAGGTCGGTGTAGCGCTTCGGCCCGTGCATCAGCTCGCGGATGACCAGCAGGGCCCAGCGGTCGCCCACCAGATCCAGGGCGTGAGCCATCGGACAGTACTGCTCGTAGCGCCTCGCCATGCCGAAAGAGTACCACTCGGTGATGTTTTAGAAGAAATTACTTGCAAACATGAAGTGACCGCGGTTACTGTCGCTGACATGACTTCAGAAACGCAAGTAAAGCGGGAGGCATCTCCCGACCGCCGGTGGCTGGCTCTCGCTCTCCTCTGCGTGGTCCAGTTCATGGTGGTCCTCGACATCGCGATCGTGAACGTCGCGCTCCCGTCCATCAAGGTCGACCTCGGGTTCTCCCAGGGCGACCTCCAATGGGTGATCAGCGCGTATGCGCTCGTGTTCGGCGGGTTCCT
The DNA here is from genome assembly GCA_963761515.1 of uncultured Actinomycetota bacterium. Taxonomy (GTDB): domain Bacteria; phylum Actinomycetota; class Actinomycetes; order Propionibacteriales; family Nocardioidaceae; genus Nocardioides. The sequence goes on along the minus strand of CAVXHO010000023.1, from coordinate 90,633 downwards.
GCTGCTGGGCGGACGGGCCGCCGACATGCTGGGACGACGCCGCATCTTCCTGGGTGGCATCGCCGTCTTCACCGTTGCTTCGCTGCTGGCCGGCCTCGCCTGGTCAGAGCAGTCCCTGATCGGCGCCCGCGCGCTCCAGGGGCTCGGAGCCGCGATCATCACGCCGGCAGCGTTGTCGATCCTGTCCACGACGTTCGCCGAAGGTCGCGAGCGCAACATCGCGCTGGGTGCCTGGGGCGCGGTCGGAGGCTTCGGGGCAGTGGCGGGTGTGCTGCTCGGCGGGGTCCTCACCGACGCCCTCAGCTGGGAGTGGATCTTCTTCGTCAACGTACCGGTCGGTGTCGTCGGCTTCGCCCTGGCTCCCGTGCTCCTCCGGGAGAGCCGTGACGCCCGCGTCACGAGGTTCGACGTGCCGGGTGCGGTCCTGGTGACGAGCGGACTGTCGTCGTTCGTCTACGCGATCACCCAGGCCGGCCAGAAGGGCTGGCTTGCGCCGGAGACGCTCGGCGTGTTCGCTGCCTCTCTGTCACTGCTGGGCGCGTTCGTGGCGTGGGAGCTTCGCCACCCGGAGCCGTTGATGCGCTTCGGGATCCTCCAGACCCGGACCGTGAGCGGGGCGAATGTCGCCGGGTTCATCCTGGGAACCGCGTTGTTCTCGATGTTCCTGATGCTGACGCTCTACATGCAGCAGGTCCTGGGCTACTCCGCCATGAAGACGGGCGTGGCCTACCTCGCCGTCGCAGGTACGGCGATCGTGTGGTCCGGCGTCGCCGGCCAGCTCGTGACCCGGGTCGGCGTGAAGCCGGTGCTGGTGGTCGGGATGACGATGATGACGGGGGGCCTGCTGTGGTTCACGCAGGTCTCGGTCGGAGGCAGCTACGTCCGCGATCTGCTTCCGGGCTTCCTGATGATCGGCGTAGGGATCGGGTTCTCGTACGTGCCGATCTCGATCGCGGCGCTGGCGGGAGTGACGCCCTCCGAGGCCGGTCTGGCATCGGGCCTGATCAACACCTCACAGCAGATCGGTGGCGCGCTCGGTATCGCTGCCCTGTCCACGATCGCGACCTCCCACACCCAGGACTCCCTCGGCACCGGATCGGCGCTCCCCGTGGCGCTGGTCGACGGGTTCTCGACGGCCTTCCTGGTCGGCGCGATCATCGCAGCCGTCGGGGTGGTCGCCTCCCTGACCCTGATCCGTCGCGACGAGCTGGAGGTCGAGGTGGCGTCCGAGCGGTCGGTGGAGCCGGCGCTCGATGCCGCCTGAGCTCTGAGCGACCGCCGCGCACCGGGGGTCGACACGACGTGGAGGGTCAGGAGTACAGGCGCTTGACGATCCGGTCGAAGGCCCGGTCGGGCAGCACGCGGCGCGCGCCCATGATCGTGCCGGCGCCGCGGCCGACGGGGTAGCGGGGCTTGGGGCGACTGGTCGTCGCGGCCTTGACGATCTTGTGGGCGACGACCTCCGGGCCGCTGGAGGTCATCGGCTGGTCGGCCTTCTCCATGCGCGACCGGACCTTCTCGGCCTGGTCCTCGTAGGCCGTACCGCGGCTGACCTCGACCAGGCTCTCGCGGGAGATGGTGTTCCACTCGGTGCGGATCGGGCCGGGCTCGATGATCACGACGCGGATGCCGTACGGCGCGAGCTCGACGCGCAGGCTGTCGCTCAGACCCTCCACGGCGAACTTGGTCGCGTGGTACCAAGCACCGAGCGGCTCGTAGAACTTCCCGCCGATGCTGCTGACGTTGATGATCCGGCCCGACGCCTGGGCCCGCATCTGGGGAGTGACCAGCTGGATGAGGCGGGCGAGGCCGAAGACGTTGACCTCGAACTGGCGTCGCGCCTCGTCGATAGGCACGTCCTCGACCGAACCGTACGAGCCGTAGCCGGCGTTGTTGACCAGCACGTCGAGGCGCCCGTGGTCCGCGATCACCCGCTCGACCCCGGCGACCATCGAGGCGTCGTCGGTGACGTCCATCGCGAACGTCGTCACGCCTCCCCTCGCCAGCGTCTCCATCCGGTCGACGCGGCGAGCCACGGCGTACGTCGTGAAGCCGGCGTCGCGGAGGCGCAGCGCCGTCTGCTCACCGATCCCGCTCGATCCGCCCGTCACCAGCGCCACGCGTGTCGTCATGACCCCATCATGGCGGCGCCGGTCGCCTCGTGCCGCCGACGTTCGTCACGGGACAATGGCTCCCCGACGGAGGAGGACCGATGAGCGAGCAGGGTTGGCGCACCTTCCTCGGTGCTGAGGGTGTCGACGACTGGGTGGTGCTGCACGGCGGCGCGGTGGCGGTCTTCCGGGTCGGGTCGCTCGCCGAGGCCGCGCGACTGGCGGTCGGGCTCTCGGGTGTCGCGGGTCTCGAGAGCTCGGGGGCGCTGCTCACGATCGCGGCAGACCGACTGACCGTGCGCCTGACCCGCGACCTCTGGATGCTCGAGCCCCACCATGTCGAGCTGGCCAGAGCCGTGTCGTCGGTCGCCCGGGCGAAGGGCGCCGTCGCAGATCGCAGCGCCGTCCAGGAGGTGCAGCTGGCCGTGGCCGCGCGGCCGGACGAGGTCGATGTGGAGTTCTGGCGCGCCGTACTCGGTTATGCACCCGCGAGTGATGACAACGCCGTCGACCCGCTCGGTCACGGGTCGACGGTCTGGATGCAGGACCTCGATGTGGCCAAGCCGCTCCGGCATGCCATGCACGTCGACGTGTCGGTCGCCCGCGAGCAGGTCGACGCACGCCTGGCGGCGGCACTGGCCGCAGGTGGACGCATCGTCGACGCGGCCGGGGCCGAGCTGCACGGTTCCTGGATCCTCGCCGACCGCGCCGGCAACCGCGTCTGCCTCGCCTCGTGGCCGGACGGCGCAGGTCAGGTGGGGGCGCCGGACAAGGAAAACGCGGAACACATCAGCCTCACCGAGCTCTGAGAGGCGATGTGTTCCGCGTTTTCCGTTGACCAGGGTCAGAGGTCGAAGCGGTCGAGGTCCGTGACCTTCGCCCAGGCGGCCACGAAGTCGCGGACGAACTTCTCCTGCCCGTCGTCGCTGGCGTAGACCTCGGCGAGTGCCCGCAGCTCGGAGTTCGAGCCGAAGACCAGGTCTGCCCGGCTGCCGGTCCAGATCACGGTCCCCGAGGCATCACGGCCCTCGAAGGTCTCGGCGTCCTCGGACGTCGCGCTCCACGTCGTACCGAGGTCCAGCAGGTTGACGAAGAAGTCGTTCGTCAGGGTGCCGGGCCGGTCGGTGAGGACCCCGAGCGACGACTGCTGGTGGTTCGCGCCGAGGACGCGCAGGCCACCGACGAGGACCGTCATCTCGGGCGCGGACAGGGTCAGCAGGTTGGCGCGGTCGACGAGGAGGTACTCGGCGGGGAGCCGCTGGCCCTTCCCGAGGTAGTTGCGGAACCCGTCGACCGACGGCTCGAGCGCGGAGAACGACTCGACGTCCGTCTGCTCCTGCGAGGCGTCGGCGCGGCCCGGGGTGAACGGGACCTCGACGTCGTACCCGCCCTCGGCGGCGGCCTTCTCGACGGCCGCGTTGCCGGCCAGCACGATCAGGTCGGCGAGCGAGACCGACGTGTCGCCCTCGCGGTCGTTGAAGGCGTCCGCGATGCCCTGGAGGGTGCGGAGCACCGGAGCCAGCTGCTCGGGGTCGTTGACCTCCCAGCCGCTCTGCGGCTCGAGGCGCACGCGGGCTCCGTTGGCGCCGCCGCGCTTGTCGCTGCCCCGGTACGTCGACGCCGACGCCCAGGCGGCCGACACGAGCTGGGCGATGCTCAGCCCGGCGTCGAGGACCTGCTGCTTGAGCGAGGCGATGTCGGCGGCGTCGACCAGCGGGTGGTCGACCGCCGGCAGGGGGTCCTGCCAGAGGAGCACCTCGGAGGGCACCTCGGGGCCGAGGTAGCGCTGGATCGGACCCATGTCGCGGTGGGTCAGCTTGAACCACGCGCGGGCGAAGGCGTCCGCGAACTCGTCGGGGTGCTCGTGGAACCGTCGCGAGATCGGCTCGTAGATCGGGTCCACCCGCAGCGACAGGTCGGTGGTCAGCATCGTCGGCGGCCGTGCGGCCGACGAGGCGGACGGGCCCGGGATCGTGCCGGCGCCGGCGCCGTCCTTGGCCACCCACTGGTGCGCGCCGGCCGGGCTCTTCGAGAGCTCCCACTCGTAGCCGAAGAGGTTGTCGAAGAAGCCGTTGCTCCACCGGGTCGGGGTGGCGGTCCAGGTGACCTCGAGGCCGCTCGTGATCGCGTCCTCGCCCTTGCCGCTCTGGTAGGTGTTGCGCCAGCCGAGACCCTGCAGCTCGAGGGGGGCGCCCTCGGGCTCCGGGCCGACGTACTGCTCGGGGTCGGCCGCGCCATGGGTCTTGCCGAAGGTGTGGCCGCCGGCGATCAGCGCGACGGTCTCCTCGTCGTTCATCGCCATCCGGCGGAAGGTCTCACGGATGTCGCGGGCCGCGGCCACCGGGTCGGGCGTGCCGTTCGGGCCTTCCGGGTTGACGTAGATCAGGCCCATCTGGACGGCGGCCAACGGACCTTCGAGGTCGCGGTCGCCGGTGTAGCGCTCGTCGCCGAGCCAGGTCTGCTCGGGGCCCCAGTAGACGTCCTCGTCGGGCTCCCACACGTCCTCGCGGCCACCACCGAAGCCGAAGGTCTCGAAGCCCATCGACTCCAGGGCGACGTTGCCGGTCAGCACGATCAGGTCGGCCCAGGACAGCGTCCTGCCGTACTTCTTCTTCACCGGCCAGAGCAGCCGGCGCGCCTTGTCGAGGTTGCCGTTGTCGGGCCAGCTGTTGAGGGGCGCGAACCGCTGCTGGCCCGCACCGGCGCCGCCGCGGCCGTCGCTGATCCGGTAGGTGCCGGCGCTGTGCCACGCCATCCGGATCATGAACGGCCCGTAGTGGCCGAAGTCCGCCGGCCACCAGTCCTGCGAGGTGGTGAGCACCTGCTCGATGTCGCGCTTGACCTCCGCGAGGTCGAGCGAGGAGAACTCCGACGCGTAGTCGAAGCCGTCGCCCATCGGGTCGGCCTCGGCCGGGTTCTTGGCGAGGATCCTCAGGTTGAGCCGGGTCGGCCACCAGCGCTGGTTGCTGTTGCCGCCCTCCACGGGGTACGCCGACCGCTCGTGCGCGACCGGGCACCCGCCCTCGTCCTGGGTCATGTCGGAGGTGCTGACAGGTCCTTCGGCGGACTCGACGTTCATGTCGCCGACAGCGGCGTCGTGTTCCTGAGCCATGGGGCTACCTTTCCGATCTCTGGTTGGTCGTACCGGTTCTGGGCGGTGCAGCGCAGGAGGGGCACAGGCCCCAGTAGGTGACCTCGGCCTCGTCGATCACGAAGCCCTGGTCGTCGGCGGCCGTCAGGCAGGGCACCTCGCCGACGGCGCAGTCGACGTCGACGACGGTGCCGCACGAGCGGCAGACGAGGTGGTGGTGGTTGTCGCCGACGCGGGCCTCGTAGCGGGCCACGGAGCCGGCCGGCTGGATCTTGCGGACGAGTCCGGCTTCAGTGAGCGTCCGCAGCGAGTCGTAGACCGCCTGGTGCGACACCCCGGGCAGCGTGCTGCGGACGGCTCGGATGAGCGAGTCGGTGTCGGCGTGCGGCACCGCGTACACCGACGCCAGGACCTCCGACCGCGGACGCGTCACGCGCAGTCCGGCACCGCGCAGGAGCTGCGGCACGTCGGGGGTCGGCACCTCTCGATCCTGTCCCGTTTTCTTGAACGAGTCAAGAAAACCGGTCGGCAGCCTCCAGCTCGGCGAAGCCTCCGCCGACCACGTCCGCGACCGCCCGCAGTCGGACCCGCGTGACGTCGCTGACCAGCGCGTAGCCGGCCAGGTCCGCGTTGGAGCCGGGGCGGACCTGCTCCGGAGCGTTGACCGACACACAGGTACGCCGACCACCGTCGGCGGCGTTCTGCAGCGCGACCGCGTGGCCCGTCGTACCGCTGCCGGCGAAGGGGTCGAGCACGCGCGCGTCGGAGGGCATCGTCTCGAGGATCCGCTGCAGCAGCCCGGTCGGCTTCGGGGACTCGAAGACGTGGCCGACCAGCGCCTTGAGCTCGGCGACCGCGGTGTCGGTCGAGCCGATCTCGGAGGCGAGCCAGATCGTGCGGAGCTTCTTGCGCCGCCCCTCGTGGAGCCAGTCCTTCTGGAACACGTCGGCGCGCCGGCCCGTCGTACCGCCCACCCAGCGGCAGACCAGGTCATCCGGCCGTTCGTCGATCCGGGCCGCCGACCAGCGCCAGACGGCGGGAGCCCCGTCACCGAAGACCGGCTTGATCTCGAGCGAGCCGTCGAAGGGCTCGGTCGCGACCCGCCCGGTGTCGGGCGACCCGTAGATCGCGAAGTGGAGGGTCGGGGCCGTGACCGGGTTGAACTTCTTGTTGGTGTTGCGCAGCGGGAGCCGCCGGTGGCGACGCCCGTCGTCCTCGGTCAGCGGGAAGTCGCGCGGGTCGACGGTGGACGGGCTCGACGGGTCGAGCGCGCACGCTGCCGTCGACCGCGCATAGACCAGGAGGTACTCGTGCGAGGTGGCGAAGCCGCCGCCGAGCTGGCGGCCCTTGGGGTTGAGGTTGACCACGATCTGGGCGACGAAGCAGTCCTCGCCGAAGACGTCGTCGAGGAGCAGCCGCAGGCGAGTGACCTCGTTGTCGTCGATGCTGACGAAGACCGCACCGCGCTCGGTCATCACCTCACGCACCGCCTCGAGCCGCGGCCGCATCATCGCGACCCAGGCGCGGTGCCGGTCGACCCGCGGGCCGGCGACCTTGTCGTTGTAGGCGAACGGGTTGCCGGTGTTGTACGGCGGGTCGAGGTACACCACGTCGTACCGCTCGCCCGACGCCGCCAGCCGTGGCAGGACGTCGAGGTTGTCGCCCACGACGAGGGTGTTCCACGGCTCCACGGCGCTCACGCTAACCGGGGACGACCTCCCGACGGGTGAGGCACGACGTCACTGGGCTCCCGGGACCGTGGCCAGCGCGACGGTCGTCACCGGGGCCAGACACTCGGGCAGCGGGCTCGCCACCTCCTCGGGGGTGATCTCCACCTCGCCGTTCGCATCGAGAGCGACCGCCGCGCCGGGCGGAACGTCGCACCCGAACCCGACCACGGCGCCGTAGACGAGGTATCCGCTCTTCGCGGCCTCGGTGACGGCAGCGCCGACCCGGTGGGCCAGTCCCGGAGCCTGGAACTGGCGCGTGAACACGGCCACCTGCGCCGGCGTCCCCAGCAGGCTGGCGTGGGTGGACATCCGCCCTCCACCGCCGGTCTGCGAGATCAGCGGCAGCACCTTGGCGCCCGCGATCGGGCCGGGGCCGGGGCTGTCCGGAGCCGTGGCGGTCGAGCTCGACGACGTGGCGGAGCCACAGCCGGCCGTGGTGGCCAGGGCGGCAGCCGCCAACAGGGTCCCGAGGGTGTGTCTCATGCGGATCGGACGTCCGGGACCGGCGACGGGTTCCGTCATACGTCGCGGAAGGGCTGGCCCTTGCCGAGGACGGTCAACCCGTCCTCGACCATGAAGCCGCGCTTGGCGTCCATCTCCAGGTCCACCCCGATCTCCGCACCGGCGGGTACGACGACCTCCTTGTCGAGGATCGCGTTGCGCACGGTCGCCCCGGCCCCGATCTTGACGCTGTTCATGAGCACCGAGCCCTCGACCACCGCGCCCTGCTCGACCCGGACCGCCGGCGACAGCACGGAGCGATGCACCTGCCCGCCCGAGACCACGACCCCGGGCGAGAGCAGTGCCTCCGCGGCCACCGGGGCGCTGCCGTCGGCGCCCTTGACGAGCTTGGCCGGTGGTTGCGGGCCGTAGTCGGTGAAGATCGGCCACGCGGTGTTGTAGAGGTTGAAGACCGGCAGCGGCATCACGACGTCCATGTGGGCGTCGTAGTAGGACCGCATCGTCCCGACGTCGCGCCAGTAGCCGCGGTCGCGGTCGGTCGCCCCGGGCACCTCGTTGTCCTTGAAGTCGTAGACGCCGCCCTCGTTGCGGCGTACGAACGCCGGCACGATGTCGCCGCCCATGTCGTGCTTGGAGCCGGTCATGTCCGAGTCGCGGGTCACCGACTCCAGCAGTGCCTGGGCGTCGAACACGTAGTTGCCCATGCTGGCCAGCACCTCGTCCGGGTTGTCCGGCAGGCCGATCGGGTCCTTCGGCTTCTCCAGGAACTCGCGGATCATCTGCGGGCTCTGCGGGCTGACGTCGATCACACCGAACTGGTCGGCCAGCGAGATCGGCTGCCGGATCGCGGCGACCGTGCAGGGTGCGCCGCTGGCGACGTGCTGGTCGACCATCTGCGAGAAGTCCATGCGGTAGACGTGGTCGGCGCCGACCACGACGACGATGTCGGGCTGGTCGTCGTGGATCAGGTTCAGCGACTGGTAGATCGCGTCGGCACTGCCGAGATACCAGTGCTTGCCGACGCGCTGCTGGGCCGGCACGGGGGCGACGTAGTTGCCGAGCAGGGCCGACATCCGCCACGTGGTGGTGACGTGACGGTCGAGGGAGTGCGACTTGTACTGCGTGAGCACCACGACGCGCAGGTAGCCGCTGTTGACCACGTTGGAGAGCGCGAAGTCGATCAGCCGGTAGATCCCGGCGAACGGCACCGCCGGCTTGGCACGGTCTGCCGTGAGCGGCATCAGCCGCTTGCCCTCGCCGCCGGCGAGGACGATGGCCAGGACTCGCTTGCGGCTCGCTGGGCTCATGCGCAGCCACGTTAGCGATCCCGCTGCTGGTTGAGGAGGGAACTCAGCGCCCGTCTCGAAACCCGCGCCCACACGGTCGTGGTTTCGAGACGCCCGTTGAACGGGCTCCTCAACCACCGGAGCCCCCGAAAGCCGCGCTGCCACACGGTCGCGGTTTCGAGACGCCCGTTGAACGGGCTCCTCAACCACCGGTGACACCGGTAGCGTCGCGAAGGTGCGCGTCGACATCCTCACCAAGGAGTACCCACCCGCCATCTACGGCGGCGCGGGTGTCCACGTCGCCGAGCTGGTCCGGGCGCTGCGCGGGCTCGCCGACCTCGACGTCCAGGTGCAGGCGTTCGGCGCCCCGCGCGACGAGCCCGGCGTGACGGCGTACGCCGATCTGCCGGAGCTCGGCGCGGCCAACGCCGCCCTGCAGACGATGGGCGTCGACCTGGCGATCGCCGGCGGCTGCGAAGGCACCGATCTCGTCCACTCCCACACCTGGTACGCCAACCTCGGCGGCCACCTCGCCGGCCTGCTGTACGACGTGCCCCACGTGGTCACGGCCCACTCGTTGGAGCCGCTGCGGCCGTGGAAGGCAGAGCAGCTCGGCGGCGGCTACGCGCTCTCGTCGTTCGCCGAGCGCACGTCGTACCTCGGCGCGGCGGCGGTGATCGCGGTGTCGGCGGCGATGCGCGACGACGTGCTCCACGCCTACCCCGACGTCGACCCCGGCAAGGTCCACGTCGTCCACAACGGCATCGACACCGAGGGCTGGTCGCGCGTCGACGACCCCGACCGAGTGCGTCGCCAGGGTGTCGACCCGGGCAAGCCGTCGGTGGTGTTCGTCGGACGGATCACGCGGCAGAAGGGCCTGCCGCTCTTCCTCCGGGCCTGTCGCGAGCTGCCGCCCGACGTCCAGCTCGTGCTCTGCGCCGGCGCCCCCGACACCCCCGAGATCCTGGCCGAGGTCGAGGGACTCGTGGCCGAGCTCGCCCAGACCCGCGAGGGCGTGGTCTGGATCCGCGAGATGCTCCCGCGGGCCGACGTCGTCGCCCTGCTGTCGGCCGCGACGGCGTTCGTCTGCCCGTCCATCTACGAGCCGCTCGGCATCGTCAACCTCGAGGCGATGGCCTGTGAGACCGCGGTCGTCGCGACCGCGACCGGCGGCATCCCCGAGGTCGTCGTACACGGCGAGACCGGGCTGCTGGTGCCGATCGAGCAGGCCTCCGACGGCACGGGTACGCCGCTCAACCCCGAGCAGTATGTCGCCGACTTCGCCGAGGCTCTGACCTCCGTCGTCTCCGATCCCGACCGGGCCGCCGAGATGGGCCGTGCCGGACGACGCCGCGCGATCGAGTCCTTCTCGTGGGACGCGATCGCCGAGCAGACCAGGGCGATCTACGACTCCCTGGTCTGACGTCTCGCGCTAGTCCCGTCGTCGGGTGAGGTCGTTCGTGTCGTTGTAGACCCCGGGCGAGACATTCGTCCCCACCTGCCCCGGGTCGTTCCCCTGTCGCCAGTGCCGGAACAGGTTGGAACGCACGACCGAGACGGTGAGGAGGACGACGAAGATGGCCGCGGGAATGTAGAACCACATGCAGATGCCCCTTCCCCCGAGAGACCACCCAACGATACGCCGCATCGGCGCGCATGACGCTGCTCGTTGCTATCGCGTTCCCTTGCCCGTCGTCACGAACGGGGCATACCTTGTCGGCCATGGAGCTGCTGCCCTCGGCCCACGTCGACACCTTCTGCCGCGACCACCTCCCGCCCGACGACCAGTGGCCCGAGCTCGTCTTCACCCTGCCCGAGCTGCAGTACCCCGACCGGCTCAACGCGGCCACCGCGCTGCTCGACGACGTGGCCGCGCGCCACGGTGGCGATCGGCCGTGCCTCCACCAGCCGGGCCTCCCGACCTGGTCGTACGACGAGCTGGTGGCGGCGGCGAACCGGGTCGCGCACGTGCTCGTCGAGGACCTCGGCATCGTCCCGGGCAACCGGGTCCTGCTCCGGGGGCCCAACAACCAGTGGCTCGCCGCGGCCTGGTTCGGGGTGCTGAAGGCCGGGGCCGTCGTCGTCACCACGATGCCGTTGCTCCGCACCGGCGAGCTCCAGACCATCCACGAGATCGCCCGGCTCGACGCCGCGCTGGTCGACCACCGGTTCCTCGACGCGGTCGAGCCGCTCGGCCTGCCGACCATCGGCGTCGGCGACGCCGCCTGGCTCGAGCGGCTGGCCGCGAAGCCCGCGACCTTCGACGACGTCCTCACCTCCGGTGACGACGTCTCGATGCTCGCCTTCACCTCCGGCACCACCGGCCGGCCCAAGGCGACGATGCACTTCCACCGCGACCTCCTGGCGGTCTGCGACACGTTCTCGCGCCACGTGCTCGAGCCGTCGCGCGACGACGTCTTCACCGGCACCCCGCCGTTCGCGTTCACCTTCGGGCTGGGCGGCGTCCTGCTCTTCCCGCTCCACGCCGGCGCCTCCACGCTGCTGGTGGAGAAGGCCACACCGCCCGAGCTCGCCGACCTGATCGACGCCCAGGGCGTGACCGTCTGCTTCACCGCGCCCACGGCGTACAAGGCGATGCTCCCCCTCCTCACCGCCGGCCAGCGGATGTCGAGCCTGAGGAAGGCGGTCTCCGCGGGCGAGCACCTGCCGAAGGCGACGTGGGAGGCGTTCCGCGACGCGACCGGCGTCGAGATCATCGACGGCATCGGCGCGACCGAGATGCTCCACATCTTCGTCTCCGCTGCCGGCGCGGACATCCGGCCGGGGTCGACCGGTCGCGCGGTCCCCGGCTACAGCGCGACCGTCGTCGACCTGGAGGGCCACGAGCTTCCCGCCGGCCAGTCGGGACGGCTGGCCGTGAAGGGACCGACCGGCTGCCGCTACCTCGACGACCCCCGCCAGGCGACGTACGTCCACGACGGCTGGAACCTGACCGGCGACACCTTCATCCGCGACGACGACGGCTACTTCTGGTACCAGGCCCGCAGCGACGACATGATCATCAGCTCGGGCTACAACATCGCCGCCCCCGAGGTCGAGGAGGCGCTCCTGAAGCACCCGGCCGTCACGGAGTGCGCGGTGATCGGCGTCCCCGACGAGGCGCGCGGCATGCTCGTGCAGGCGTACGTCGTGATCGCGGCCGACGCCGGCCCGGTCAGCGCCGGCGAGCTTCAGGACTTCGTCAAGGCCGAGATCGCGCCGTACAAGTACCCCCGCGCGATCGACTTCGTCGACGAGCTGCCGAGGACCGCGACCGGCAAGCTGCAACGCTTCCGGCTGCGCGCCACTCATGGCTGACCACTCCCCACGCCACCTGATCCTCACCCTCGTCGGGCTCTACGCCCGCGGCGAGGCCAACGGGCTCTCGGTCCGCGCCCTGATCGCGCTGATGACGGACCTCGACGTCGACGCAGCCGCCACCCGCTCGTCGGTCTCGCGGCTGAAGAAGCGGGGCGTCCTCGAGCCAGCACGGACCGAAGGCCAGGCGGGCTACGCGCTCTCGACGCCAGCGCTGGCGGTGCTGCGCGAGGGCGACGCCCGGATCTGGTCGCGCCCGCGGGCGTCGGTCGAGGACGGCTGGCTGGTCGTCGTGTTCTCGGTGCCCGAGGCCGAGCGCGGCAAGCGCCACGAGCTCCGGTCCCAGCTGACCAGGCTGGGCTTCGGCACCGCCGCCCCGGGTGTGTGGGTCGCCCCCGGCACGGCGTACGACGAGACGCTGGCCGCCCTCGAACGCCAGGGGCTCGCGTCGTACACCGAGCTCTTCCGCGGCGACTACCTCGGCTCGGGTCCGACCGCGACGCGCGTCGCGCAGTGGTGGGACCTGCCCTCGATCGCGGCTCTCTACGACGAGTTCCTGGCCGACCACCGGGGGCTGACCCGCCTCCGGGAGCCCGACCCGGCACGCGCCTTCGCGGCGTACATCCCGATGCTCACCGCCTGGCGCCGGCTGCCCTACCTCGATCCCGGCATCCCCCTCGACCTCCTGCCCGACGGCTGGCCGGGTGAGAAGGCGGGCGAGCTGTTCGCCACCCTCGACGACCGCCTGCGCGAGCCGGCCGCGAAGCACGCCCACACGCTGATCACCGGCTGACGTCGCGGGCGGGGTCGGCCCACCCCCTCAGAGGACGGCGTACCCCTGCACCTCGACGAGCGCCTCGGGGTCCCAGAGCCGGGAGACCCCGATCCCGGCGGTGGCGGGGTAGTCGGTGCCGCACAGGCGCCGCCACACCTCGCCGATCTCGCGGGCGTGGGCGCGGTAGTCGTCCATGTCGACGATGTAGATGGTCAGCGAGGCGAGCCCGTCCGGCGTACCGCCGGCCGCGCCGAGCGCGAGCAGCAGGTTGGCGAGCGACTGCTCGAACTGGGCGACCACCCCGCCCTCCACGATCGCGCCCGAGGCGTCCATGCCGGTCTGACCGGCCAGGAAGACGGTGGTCCCACGCGCGACGACGGCGTGGGAGAAGCCGGACGGCTTCACGAGCGAGTCCGGGTTGATCCGGTTGAGGTCACCCATCAGCTTTGTACTGCTCCTCCGTCGACGTTGAGGCCTTGGCCGTTGACCGCGGCGTTGTCGACGCACAGCATGACGGCTCCGGCGACCTCCTCCACGGTGACGAGCCGCCCGATCGGCTGCATGTTCGCCAGGATCACGCGGGCGTCCTCCTCGGAGCGGCCGGTGCCGGAGGCGATGTTCGCCACCGACGCGTCGGTCATCGGGGTGTCGACGTACCCGGGACAGACGGCGTTCACGGTGACCCCGGAGCGCGCGACCTCAGAAGCGGCGGTGCGGACCAGGCCGAGGACGCCGTGCTTGCTCGCGGTGTACGCCGCGATCCGGGCGCTGCCGACCTTCCCGGCCACCGACGCGATCACGACCACGCGACCGAACCCGGCCTCGGTCATCGCGGGCAGGGCGCGGCGCAGACAGCGGAACGGGGCGGTGAGGTTGAGGTCGAGCATCCGCTGCCAGTCCTCGTCGGTCGTCCGCACCAGGGGTGCCGACATCGAGGCGCCCGCGTTGACCACCAGGATCTCGACCGGCCCCCACTCCTCCTCGACGCGGGCGAACGCCGTGTCGATCGCGCCGGGTTCGAGCAGGTCGGCGGGTACGACGAGCGAGTCGCCCGGCAGGGACGCGGCCACCTGGTGGAGCGCCACCTCGTCGCGCGCCACCAACGCGACCCGGTGGCCGGCGTTCGACAGGGCCAGCGCGCACGCGGCGCCGATCCCCTTCGAGGCGCCCGTGACGAGCGCGATCACCGTCGTACCCCCCGCAACGTCATACGGTGAGAGCCATAGATGGCTCCGTCCGTATGACGTCCCGCGGGACGGAGCGCGATCACCGGAAGGCCGGGATCCCGGTGAGATCGGCACCGACCGAGAGCAGATGCATCTCCTCGGTGCCCTCGTAGGTCATCACCGTCTCGAGGTTGTTCATGTGGCGCATGATCGTGTGGTCGAGCGTGATCCCCGCCCCACCCAGCGTCGTCCGGGCCTCGCGGGCGACGTCGAGCGCGGCCCGCACGTTGGCGTACTTGCCGTAGGAGACCTGGATCGGGGTGAGCTGCCCGGCGTCCTTGAGCGCGCCGAGCCGCCAGGCCACCAGCGACGCGTTGTTGACCGCGACCGTCATCAGCGCGAGCTTGCGCTGGGTGAGCTGGAACGACGCCAGCGGCTTGCCGAACTGCTCCCGCTCGCCGGTGTACGCGAGCGACTCCTCGAGGCACGCGCGGGCCGCGCCGACCACTCCCCAGATGATGCCGAAGCGCGCCTCGTTGAGGCACGACAGCGGACCCTTGAGCCCGCGCACCTCGGGGAACGCCGCGTCCGCCGGAAGGCGTAGGTCGTCGAAGGCGAGCTCGGCGGTGACCGAGGCGCGCAGCGAGAGCTTGCGCTTGATCTTGTGGGCGCCGAACCCCTTCGCGTCCGTCGGTACGGCGAAGCCACGGATCCCGTCCTCGGTCTGGGCCCAGACCACCGCGACGTCCGCGAGCGTGCCGTTGGTGATCCACATCTTGGAGCCGTTGATCACCCAGTCGGTGCCGTCCTGCTTGGCGTGGGTCTTCATCGAGCCGGGATCGCTGCCGGCGTCGGACTCCGTCAGCCCGAAGCAGCCGATCGCGTCGCCGGTGGCCATCCGCGGCAGCCAGGTCTCCTTCTGCTCCTCGCTGCCCCAGCGGTGGATCGCGAACATCGCGAGCGATCCCTGCACGCTGACGAAGCTGCGCAGACCGGAGTCGACCGCCTCGAGCTCGCGGCAGGCCACGCCGTACGCCGTCGCGCTGGTGCCGGCGCAGCCGTAGCCCTCGAGGTGCATCCCGAGCAACCCGAGCTTGCCGAGGAGCGGACCGAGGTCGTCGGGCAGCGTGCCCTCGTCGTACCACTCGGCGATGTGGGGAGCGAGCTCGCTCTGGGCGAAGTCGCGGACGGTGTCACGGATCGCACGGTCCTCGTCGGTGAGGAGGTCGTCGACCTTCAGAAAGTCGTGGGACATCTAGCGCCCCTTCCAGTCGGGCTTGCGCTTCTCGTTGAACGCGGCATGGAACTCCGCGTGGTCGTGGGTGGTCATCAGCAGGGCCTGGGTCATCGCGTCGAGCTCCATGGCCGGCCCGAGCGGCATGTCGAGCTCGCGGGTGATCAACGACTTGGTCTGCTGCAGACCGAGGGTCGGCCCGTCCGCAAGCCGCCGGGCCAGGGCGGCGCAGGCCCCGTCGAGGTCGTCGGTGAGCTGGGTGACCAGGCCGTAGCGGTCGGCCGTCTCGGCGTCGATCGTGTCGCCGAGCATGAGGAGCTCGGTGGCGCGGCCGTAGCCGACCAGCCTCGGCAGGAGGTACGCCGCGCCCATGTCGCCGCCGGAGAGCCCGACCTTGGTGAAGAGGAAGGCGAACCTCGCCTGCGGCGTGCAGACCCGGAAGTCCGCTGCGATCGCCACCACGCTGCCGGCCCCGGCCGCGATCCCCTGGATGCCCGCGATGATCGGGATCGGGCACTCACGCATGGCCCGGATCGTGTCGCCGGTCATCTTGGTGAAGCCCATCAGCCCGGCGGCGTCCATCGTGATCAGCTCGCCGATGATCTCGTTCACGTCGCCGCCGCCGCAGAAACCCTTGCCCTCTCCGCGGATCACCAGCACCCGGGTGTCGCCGCGGTGGGGCAGCTCGGTGAGGAGGTCACGCAGGTCGGCGTAGCTCTCGAAGGTCAGCGGGTTCAGCTTCTCGGGCCGGTTGAGGGTCACCGTGGCGACGCCGTCCGCGACGGAGAAGTCGAAGTGCTGCCAGTCGTCGGTGATCCCGGCGCTGGCGCGATAACGGCTCACTGCATGCCTTTCATGAGTCCACGGGCGATGATCGTCCGCTGCACCTCGGAGGCGCCTTCATAGATCCGCGGCGCCCGCACCTCACGATAGAGCCGCTCGAGCAGGTGCCCGCGCTGGAGCCCGCGCGCACCGTGCAGCTGGACCGCCTGGTCGACCACCCACTGCGCCGTCTCGGTCGCGAAGAGCTTGGCCTGCGCGGCGCTGGTGGTGATCTCGCGTGGCGGCGCGCCACCGTCGTATGCCGCCGCGGCCCGCCGTACCAGCAGCCGGCCCGCCTCGATCCGGGTCGCCATCTCGGCCAGCGTGTGCTGCGTGGCCTGCTGGTCGATCAGCCGGCCACCGAACACCTCGCGCTCGGTCGTCCAGGTCAGGCTCGCGTCGAGTGCGGCCTGAGCCATGCCGACCGCGAACGCGCCCACGCTCGGCCGGAACAGGTCGAGGGTCCGCATCGCGACGCCGAACCCCTCGTCGACCTCGCCGAGCACGTCGTCGCGGGACACTCGGACGCCGTCGAAGCGGACGGTGCCGAGGGCGTGCGGCGCCACCATGTCCAGGCGCTCGCCACCGAGACCCGCGCTGTCGCCGGCGACCGCGAACGCCGTCACGCCCCGCGCCCGGGTGCCCGGCGTGGTGCGGGCGAAGACGACGTAGACGTCGGCGTCGGGGGCGTTGGAGATCCAGGTCTTGGTGCCGTGCAGCGTCCAGCCGTCACCGTCCGGCCGGGCCTCGAGGGAGAGGGCAGCGGCATCCGAGCCGGCGTCGGGCTCGGAGAGGGCGAACGCCGGTACGACGTCGCCGCTCACGACGCCGGGCAGCCAGCGCTCGCGGGTGGCGTCGTTCCCGGACTGGAGGATCGGGTAGGAGCCGAGACCCTGGAGCGCCAGCGCCGTCTCGGCCTCGGTGTTGACCTCGGCCAGCCCCTCGCGGAGCAGGCACAGCTGCATCGCGGCCGCGTCCCGCGGAGCCTCGTCCGGCTCGCCGCCGAACAGGGCCCGGAGCAGGCCGAGCTCGCCCAGCCTCGTCACCAGGGGGCGGTTGACCGCGCCGTGGACGGGCGGGACGTCCGACAGGTCCGGGGCCACCCGGCGTACCCACCCCAGGAAGTCCTGCTGGCCCGGGGTCAGCCCGTAGTCAGCCACGCGTTCGCCCACGTCGCCGACCATACCGGTGACGTTATTGCGTCTTGACAACGCCCGTCAAGAAAGCGCTATGTTTGAATACCCCCAGGATCGGAGCCCCAGGATGCGGATCGCGGTGATCGGTGGCGGCCCGGGCGGTCTCTACTTCAGCGCGCTAGCGCAGCAGCTGGCGTCGGCGACGGGTCGGCACCACGAGATCACGGTGTGGGAGCGCAACGCGCCGGACGACACGTTCGGCTTCGGGGTCGTCTTCAGCGACGAGACCCTCGGCGGGATCGAGCACGCCGACCCGGTCGTCTTCGAGCAGATGCAGCACGAGTTCGCGATCTGGGACGACATCGACGTGCACTTCAAGGGCGAGGTCGTCACCAGCGGCGGCCACGCGTTCGCGGCGATGAGCCGACGCCGGCTCCTCGAGATCCTCCAGCAACGCTGCCGCGACCTCGGCGTCGACCTCCGCTTCCGGACGCCGGCACCCGACGTCGCCGAGCTCGCCGCGTCGTACGACCTGGTCGTCGCCTGCGACGGGCTCAACTCGGCGGTCCGCGCGCGCTACGCCGACACCTTCCGGCCGACCCTCGAGGTCCGCGACTGCCGCTACATGTGGCTCGGCACCGACAAGGTCTTCGACGCCTTCACCTTCCACATCCGCGAGACGCCGTACGGCGTGATGCAGATCCACGCCTACCCCTACGACGCCACCGGCTCGACGTTCATCATCGAGATGACCAGCGAGGTCTGGCGGCGGGCCGGCTTCGAGGAGTACGCCGATCGGGAGTGGGCGCCGGGCGAGTCGGACGAGAAGTCGATCGCGCTCGTGCGCGAGCTGTTCGCCGACGTGCTCGACGGCCCTTCGACAGGCTCAGGACAGGCCACGATCATCGGCAACAACTCGCGCTGGATCAGCTTCACCACCGTCCGCAACGAGTCGTGGGTCCACGACAACGTCGTCCTGCTCGGCGACGCCGCCCACACCGCGCACTTCTCGATCGGGTCCGGCACCAAGCTGGCGATGGAGGACTCCCTGGCTCTGGCCGCCTGCCTCCACGAGGAGCCGACGGTGGCCGAGGCGCTGGCGACGTACGACGAGGAGCGCCGGGCCGTCGTCCTCTCCACCCAACGCGCCGCACAGGCGAGCCTCGAGTGGTTCGAGAACCTCGGGCAGTACGTCGACCAGGACCCCACCCAGTTCGCCTTCAACATCATGACCCGCTCGCGCCGGGTCACCTACGACAACCTCCGCGTGCGCGACCCGGGCTTCGTCGCGCAGTGCGAGGACTGGTACGCCGATGACTGCAGCGGCCGGCCCGACACTCCCCCCATGTTCCAGCCGGTCACCCTCCGCGCGGAGACGGGCCCCGGCCTGACCCTGAACAACCGGGTGATCGTCTCGCCGATGGACCAGTACGTCGCGGAGGACGGGCTGCCGACGGACTTCCACCTCCTGCACCTCGGCGGCAAGGCGCTCGGTGGCGCCGGCCTGGTGATGACCGAGATGATCTGCGTGTCGCCCGACGGGCGGATCACCCTCGGCTGCGGCGGCCTGTGGACCGACGAGCAGCGCGACGCGTGGGCCCGCGTCGTCGATGTCGTCCACGGCCAGACCTCCGCCGCGATCGGCTGCCAGCTCGGCCACTCGGGCGCCAAGGGCTCGACCAAGCTGATGTGGGAGGGGATGGACGAGCCGCTCCCCGACGACAACTGGGACGTCGTCGCTGCCTCGCCGGTGCCCTACTCCCCCGACAACCAGACGCCGCACGAGCTGAGCCGGGCCGAGCTGGACGCGATCCGCGACGAGTTCGTCGGCGCGGCACGGCGCGCGGCCGAGGCCGGCTTCGACCTGCTGGAGCTGCACTGCGCCCACGGCTACCTGCTGTCGGGCTTCCTGTCGCCGGTGACCAACCGGCGTACGGACGAGTACGGCGGCGACGTGGCCGGCCGCCTGCGCTTCCCGCTCGAGGTCTGGCACGCGATGCGCGAGGTGTGGCCGGCCGACCGGCCGATGACCGTGCGGATCTCGGCGACCGACTGGGTCGAGGACGGCCAGTCGCTGGAGGATGCGCTCTCCGTGGCGGGGGCGTTCGCGGAGGCGGGTGCAGCCGCGATCGACGTCTCGACCGGGCAGGTGACGAAGGCCGAGCGGCCGGCGTTCGGGCGCAGCTACCAGACGCCGTACGCCGATGCGATCCGCAACCGGCTCGGCGTGCCCACGATCGCGGTCGGCGTGATCTCGTCGTACGACGACGTGAACTCGATCCTGATGGCCGGCCGCGCCGACCTGTGTGCCCTGGGTCGGGTGCACCTGTACGACCCGATGTGGACGCTGCATGCCGCCGTCGAGCAGGACTACGACGGTCCGGGCGCGGTGTGGCCGATGCCGTGGCGTGCCGGACGCCGGAAGCCGCAGACCGGGCGCAACGACGGGCCGAAGCCGCGGCTGGAGCTGATCCGCTCCCGCGGGTCGGAGTCGAGGCACCGCCGGTGGCGCCCGGGAGGCTCCGGCTAGCCGATCACACGCGAGATCGTGCGGCGGTGGGTCGCGAGGTCGATCACGTTCGACCGCTCGGTGGCCGGCCGCGCCCTCCGTAGCGCGCGCACGGTGACGCGCCCGTTGGCGACGGTGATCGCGACCAGGTCGCGGCCTTGGTCGTCGTACGCCGCCACGGTGCCGCGGAAGCGGCTCCTGCGCTCCATCGTGCCGACGAGCAACCGCAGCGACGCCACGGCCTCCTCGAGGGCGGCGGCGCCATGAGGTCGGAGCGTGGTGCCGTCGCGCGCCGGTGCCCACGGCATCGGCGCGGCGTCGTCATCGCCCGCGAGCCGGCGTACGTACGCGACCTCTGCACCGCTGAGCGGCGGCTCGATCTCGATCGCGCCGGCGAACTCCGTGGTCATCCGATGCTCCTTTCCTGGTGGTGACGACGTTGTTCCCCGCGTCGAACGCGCCGGCACCTGCGGATCGCGAGCCTGTGGAGAGCCGTTCGCGGACGGGGTCGGATCGGAGCATCGTCGGGGTCATGACCGAGGAGCCCTTCCGACCGCTGGTCCGCACCCAGTCCGATCTCGAGCAGATGTGGCGTCGGCTGATGTCGCCGCTGGGCTTCGCCTCCCACACGCTGTGGATGGTCGTGATCGAGGACGACCGGCCGGTGCCCCAGGTCGTCGAGATCGTCGAGGTGGCCGACCCGCCCATCGAGGAGGACACCGTGGCTTTCGGGCGGGTCCTCGAGCACCTCGCCCAGCCCGGGCTGCGCTTCGCGTTCCTCCGCTCGCGACCCGGAGGCGGCCGACCCGACAGCTGCGATCGGGCCTGGGCGCGGGCGCTCCTCGAGGCCGGACGCCGCGCCGGTGCGGCGGTCGAGGTCGTCCATCTCGCCCACGACCACGACGTACTCCCGATCGCGGTCGACGACCTCCTGGCCGAGCCGGCGTGACCCGCTTCCGTGGCTTGCAGCCGTCGTCCACACGGGCTCCCGAGGCGGGTGCCAGGGAGCCCGGAAGTGGGTACGGTGGAGACACATCGATGGCATCCGTCTCGGGAGGCACGGCGATGGCCGTACGTCGCACTCTGGCCGGCCTGCTGATCGTGCCCGCGTTCGTGGTGCCACTGCTCGCCGGCTGCGGCGACGACTCGTCCGTCGCCGATCCGCCCGTCCAGAGCGCGCCCCCGTCCACCCCGACCAGCGACCCGCCGGCGCACGAGAGCGCGCAGCACTTCATCCGGCGCTGGGCTGACGTCGAGAAGCAGCATGGAGAACACGGGACAAGACAGCTCGCTACCTCGCGCTGAGCGAGGCAGTGCAAGGCTGCGATGCAGTCGGCTCAGACGTGTCGACAGTATCTACGCGGCAGGCGGGCTTCACTCGCACGTGGGCCGGTTGGCGATCGTCGACGCAGCACAGACGTCGCGCGGTCGCTCGAAGGACGGCGTTCGACTGTCAGGTCGACTCGGCACCAACGACGTACCGCGAGTCGTCCGCGGATCGCCCGTTCAGCACTTGCCGGTGGTCACGAGCATTTCCAGATTCAGCTCGTGCAAGCCGCGGCGATGGCTGGTCTCGTGAGTCTCGTGCAGGTGGCGTCATGATAGCGCATGCACGTGGCCATCTCGTTACCTCCTCGTACTCTCGTGTCGCCGTGTGGCTGTCCTGCCGACGCAGCGAGCCGACTGCCGACTGTTCAGGATCGGCGACCTAGGCGGAGTGCACGGTTAGCTGCGTGAAGTCCGGGGGCGAGACGAACGACTACCTCGCGTCGCACTCCGACCACACCTACTCGATCCGGCCGGCGTGCGACATCGGCGGCGGGGCGCTGTGCGCGGAGCCGGGCCGCTGCAACATCGGGGGGCACGAGGGCAACCTGTTCAACGTCTACGAGGACAACAACCCCGAGCCGCTCGACTGGCAGGCCTGCCTCACCGACCAGGAGGCCGAGCGCCTCGGCGGGATCACTCCGGGGGCGGTGCAGCACGCCTTCGAACGCCTGGCCTGGCCGGCGTCACCGCTCGTCGTGCAGCCACCCCAGGGCCGGACCCTGGTCAACTTCGACACGAACTTCTACACGACCAACACCCACCCCACGACGCAGACCGTCACCCTGATCGGCCAGCCGGTCACGATCGAGGCGACGCCGACGCAGTACGGCTGGAACTTCGACTCGGGTGCCACCGACGGCGCCCTGACCACCACGGACCCGGGTGCGGCGTACCCCGACCTGCGCGTGACCTACCGCTACCTCCACGTGGGGACGGTGCGGCCCAGCGTGGACACGACGTACGCCGGTCGGTACCGCGTCGGCGACGGCCCCTGGCGCACCATTCCGGACACCCTCACCGTGCCCGGGACTCCCGTCGATCTCCAGGTCGTCAGTGCGACCCCCCACCTCGTGGGCTACTGATCCACACGGGAGGACCTCGCCGGTGCGGGTCTCGCTTCTCCTCACGTCCGCCTTCGGTAGCGGACCTCGCCGGTCGGCAGATGTCGCGTGTCCCAGCGAGGGTCATGGGCGCGGTGGTGGTGGTACGAGCAGAGCAGCACGCCATCGGCGAGGTCGGTGCGACCTCCGCCCGACCAGGGTGAGCCGGCATGGTGGGCCTCGCACCAGGCGGCAGGGATGTCGCAGCCCTCGGCGCGGCAGCTGCGGTCGCGAACGGCCATGGCCTTCCGCTGGGCCGGGGAGAACAGCCGTCGGGAACGGCCGAGGTCGAGCACCTCACCCCGGCCGCCGAGCACTGCCGGCAGCACACCCGCCGAGCAGGCCAGGCGGCGTACCTCGCTGACACTCATCCGGCCGCCGGTCGACAGCGCGGCGGATCCCGCGCCGCGACGCAGGCAACGCTTCGGCCAGCCGTTGCGCACGTACGCCGCTCGCGGACGACGCTCGGCTCTCCGCCGCCAGCCACACCCCGGCCGACCGCGCACCCTCGTCTGCAGCGACGTCGCCGGAGGCGGCCAGCAGCCGGAGGCGCAGACCCTCGAGACGTGACAGCTCACGGTCGACCGCCCGCAGCGCCCGCGCCTTGTCGGGCGTCGGCAGGAACGCCGGGTCGAGCTCGCTCACATCGTCGAGCGCGGCGCCGACGGACGCCAAGCAGCGCAGCAGCGGGTGCTCCTCGAGCGGCACCGACATCGTCGACATACCCCCAGCCAAGCACCCACCACCGACAGTCGAACGCCGCCGAAACCCCTTGTCCACAAGGGATGTCCGACCTGTTCGGCCACACGATCAACCGGCTTCTGGTCCACGCTCTAGAGTCCGGGAATGGCCGATGCGGATCCCAAGGAGACCCTCCACGACTACCTGCGCTCGGCGCGGGCGTCGATGCTCTGGAAGCTCGACGGCCTCTCCGACTACGACGTGCGACGGCCGCTCACCCCCACCGGCACGAACCTGCTCGGCCTGGTCAAGCACCTGTCGATCGTCGAGGTCTGGTACTTCGGCACGGCGTTCGCGCGCCCGTTCACCGAGCACCTGCCGTGGTGGGACGAGGGAGCCGATCCCCAGGCGGACGCCTGGGCCACCGAGGACGAGACCCGGGCCCAGATCGTCGACCTCTACGAGCGCGCGGCGACACACGCGGACGCCACGATCGCGGCACTGGACCTCGATGCACGGGGCACGGTGCCCTTCTGGCCCGGCAGCACAGACGTCACCCTGCACCAGATGCTGGTCCACGCTCTCGCCGAGACGACCCGGCACGCCGGCCACGCCGACATCCTGCGTGAGCAGCTCGACGGGGCCGTGGGGTTGGGCCTGGGGAACTCCAACGTGCCCGAGCACGATGCCGCCTGGTGGGAGGCCTACTGCGCGCGGATCGAGCAGGCCGCCCGGCGAGCCGCTCCGACCCAGGGGTGACAGACTCCCCGGATGCCCGTCACCACCCGCAAGCACGCCTGGCCGATCGCCGTCGTCGCCGACGTCCTGGTCGTGGTCGTCTTCGCGGCCGTGGGCCGTTCCAACCACCACGAGTCGGCCGGCCTGGCGGGCATCTGGCAGACCGCCTGGCCCTTCCTCCTCGGTACGGCGCTCGCCCTCGCGCTCTGCGCCTTCACCCGCACCGACCCGCTCAGCCTGCGCGCCGGCGTACGCGTGTGGCTGTGGACGGTCGTCATCGGGATGGTCGTGCGGGCCTCGCTCGGACGGGGCGTAGCGCTGTCGTTCATCATCGTGGCGCTGCTCGTGCTGGGCGCCCTCTTCCTCGGCTGGCGGCTCGCTCTGGGGTGGCAGCGCTGGCGCTCGCGCCTCCGCTTCCTCCACCGCTGAGGGCTCGACCAAGGGACCTCGGTGCACACCCCTGGGGATGAGCCCTCACCACCCCCGCACCCCCTACGGTGAGAGCGACCCTCGACCGAAGGAGGTCCGAGTGCCGACGGAGGCCGTTTCACTACGGCGGGAGGCGGCAGGGCCGCTCCCCCGCCAGGCTGCCGAACGCGCCCGCGCCGCGGCTCCCGCCCACCACGCACCCGAGCTGGGCAACGCGCTCCAGGTCGCCTGCGACCTCGGCCCCTGGGTGCCGCTCCCGATGCAGGGCGACACGCTCACCCTGTGGGAGTCCCTGGCCAGCCTCGGTGCGATCGACCTCACCGTCGCCCGGGTCGCCGAGCCGCACCTCGACGCGTTGTCGATCCTGCGTGAGGCCCGTCGCCAGGGTCAGGTCGGCGACGAGGACTGGCACCGGAGCTCACCGAGCTGGAGCGCCGCCCGGCTCTGGCAGGTGTACGCCGCCGAGGGCGCCGAACGCCTGCACGCGACCGAGGTCGACGGCGCCTGGACCCTCAGCGGCGTCAAGCCGTGGTGCTCACTCGCCGACCGTGCCACCCATGCCCTCATCACCGCCTGGGTCGACGACGAGCAGCGCGGCCTCTTCGCCATCGACCTGGCCGACCCCGGGGTGTCGACGGCCGCCGGCGAGAGTGGCCAGTCGCCCGAGTGGGCCGCGCGGGGCCTGGCCCAGGTCCGGAGCACGTCACTCGCCCTCGACGCCGTCCCCGCGGTCCAGGTCGGCCACCCGCAGTGGTACCTCACCCGGCCGGGCTTCGCCTGGGGCGGTGTGGGCGTCGCCGCGATCTGGTACGGCGCGTCCGTCGTCCTGGCACGCACGCTGCGCGCCGCCGCCACCCTGCGCGAGCCGGACCAGATCGCCCTGCTCCACCTCGGCGTCGTCGACACCGCGCTGGCCCGCGCGCGCGCCGTCCTGGCCGACGCCGCTGCTGTCGCCGACGACCCTGACACCAGCCCCGGTGAGGCGGTACTCGTCGCCCAGCGTGCACGCCAGGTCGTGGCCGACGCGGCCGAGGAGGTCCAGCAGCGGGTCGGGCACGCGCTGGGTCCGGCACCGCTGACGGGAGACGAGGACCACGCGCGACGGGTCGCCGACCTCACCGTCTACCTCCGCCAGCACCACGCCGAGCGCGACCTCTCCCGGCAGGGGGCGCAGCTCCTCGGCGACGAGCCCGGCTGGCGCTGGTGGTGAGCGGGAGCCCCAGCGTCTTCACGGCTCCTGGCCCGGGCACGGACGCGGAGCTCTGGGCATCCGGGCTGGCCGCGGCGGGTCGCGTTCCAGCCACCCTGAACGGCGTACGACGACTGGTCGTCGTCTCCGCGCACCCCGACGACGAGTCCCTCGGAGCCGGTGGGCTCATCGCCTCCGCGACCACTGCCGGGATCGACGTCCGCCTGGTCTGCGCGAGCGACGGCAACGGCAGCCACCCGCAGTCGCCCACTCATTCGGCTGACGTGCTGGCGACCCGGCGGGCCGAGGAGTACGTCGCGGCGGCCGACCACCTCGGCGTCGCCGCAGGGTCGCTGACGCGACTCGGGCTGCCCGACGGCGCCCTGGCCGAGCACGTCACCGAAGTGACCACCGCGCTCGTGGACCTCATCGGCGACGGCCGAGACACGGTGCTCGCCTCCCCCTGGACCGAGGACGGACACACCGACCACGAGGCTGTCGGCCGGGCCGCGGCGACCGCTGCTCGTCGCTGCGAGGCCGAGCACTGGCAGTTCCCGGTGTGGTTCTGGCACTGGGCCTCGCCCGGCGACCCGAGAGTGCGCGCGTTCCGGCCGTTCCACCTCCAGACCGAGGCACGCGACGCCAAGCGTCGAGCTGTGGCCGCCCATGCCAGCCAGGTCGCGCCCCTCTCGTCGGCGCCCGGCGACGAGACCTTGCTGGAGGCCGACTTCCTCGCCCACTTCGCACGCGACCACGAGTGGTTCGTGATCACGCCCGGCCTCGACTCCAGGGATGACGAGCTGGACGAGGTCCATCGCGACTCCGCCGACCCCTGGGGTGTCGACTCGCGGTGGTACGAGCGTCGTAAGCGCGACCTCCTGCTGGCCTCGCTCCCTCGCGCCCGGTTCGGCCGTGCGCTCGAGGTCGGCTGTTCCACCGGGGCGCTCACGGAGGCCCTCTCCGAGCGGTCCGACACGGTCCTCGGCGTCGATCGGTCGACTGCCGCGCTCGACGCGGCTCGCCGGCGTCTGGCCCACCGACCGGGCGTCACCCTGGCCGAGGTCGACGTGTCGCGCGACTGGCCGGAGGGCACCTTCGACCTCGTGGTCGTCTCCGAGGTCGGCTACTTCCTCAGCCCTGCGGCACTCGACCGACTGGTCGAGCGCCTCGCAGGGTCCCTGACCGCGGACGGTGTGGTCGTGCTGTGCCACTGGCGGCACCGGGTCCACGGCTGGGCGATGGACGCCGACGAGGTGCATCGCCGGTTCGCGGAGGGACCGGTCCCGCCCCTCCAGGCGCAGTACACCGACCGCGACGTCGAGCTCCGTGTGCACGCGCCGACGTGGCCGGCGTACGACCGATGACGACGGGGTCGATCGAGCAGGTGCACGTCGTCGTCCCCGCTCACGACGAACGCCACCTGCTCGGCCGCCAGCTGACTGCGATCGGGCTGAGCCTCGAACACGCCCTGCGCCATCGGCCGCAGCTCTCGTGCTCGGTGACCGTCGTCCTGGACTGCTGCACCGACGGCTCGTCCGAGGTCGTCGCCCGATTCCCGGCCGTCCACGGCGTGGAGGCCCAGCTCGGCTGCGTCGGTACGGCGCGCCGGCTCGGCGTGGCGGAGGCGCGGCGCGCTCACCCCTCCGACCCCGCACGGACCTGGATCGCGTGCACCGACGCCGACAGCGAGGTGCCGACCCACTGGCTGCACACGCAGCTGGAGCTGGCCGTCAGCGGCTCGCAGCTCGTCCTCGGAACCGTCCGGCCGGATCCGCAGGACCTGGAGCCCGGCCGGCTCGCCCACTGGTGGTCGCGCCACCGCCTGCGCGAGGGGCACCCCTACATCCACGGTGCCAACCTCGGCTTCACGCTCGCCGCCTACGACGCGGCAGGCGGCTTCCGCGACGTCCCGGACGGGGAGGACGTCGATCTCGTCGAGCGGATCAAGGCACTCGGAGTGAGCTGGGCCGCGACGTCCCGGATGCCGGTCCTCACCTCGGGCCGCCTGGGCGGGCGCGCGCCGGCGGGCTTCGCGGCGTACCTGCTCTCGCTGGCACCCTGACCCGGCCGTAGCCGGTCATCCGAAGGCCTTCTCGGGTGTGCGCATTCCCAGGACAGGACGGGCGCAGCCAGGCAAAATGACAAGGTGGTCTCGCGCTGGCGCCTCGGGCATCGGCCCGAGCTCGACGGGCTGCGTGGCGTCGCCATCCTGCTTGTTCTCACCTGTCACGAGGTGGGTGCCGCACGGGGCGTGGGGCACCTGACGGCGATCGGCGCTGCCGGTGTGACCTTGTTCTTCACCCTCTCGGGCTTCCTGATCACCGCACTGCTGCTCGAGGAGCGTGCCGATCGGGGAAGGATCGACCTCGGTCGGTTCTACGAACGTCGAGCGCGCCGGCTGCTACCGGCGCTGGCCCTGGTGCTGATCGTCTTCGACGGGATGGCCGTGCTCGCCGGCGAGAGCCCGACGATCGCGATCCCGGTGCTGCTCTACTTCGGCAACTGGGCCACCCTCACCGGCCACGACCTGGGTCTGCTCTCACAGACGTGGACGCTGTCGGTGGAGGAGCAGTTCTACCTCGTCTGGCCCCTGGTCCTGGTCGTCTCGATGCGCTGGCGCCGCGGACCGCTCGTGGTGTGTGTTGCCGGCGCCACCGTCTCCTTGTTGCTCCGGTTCACGATCCACGACGGACGCCGGATCTTCTACGGCAGCGACACCCAGGCATTCGGCCTGCTGGTCGGAGCCACGCTCGCGGTGTTGGCCGTGCAGGGCCTCCGCGAACGCAAGCTCCCGGGATGGGTCACCGTCGCCCTCGTGCTCTCGCTGTTCGCGTTCACCCCGGTCCGCAACGCCTTCATCGGCTTCTGGGTGGTGCCCGTCCTGGTGCCGATCGTGGCAGCGGTTCTCATCTGGTCCGGGACCGGGCGGCTGCTCACCTGCGCACCCCTGGGCTATCTCGGCCGACGCTCCTATGCCATCTACCTGTGGCACTTCCCGTTGATCGTGCTGTTCCGCGACGCCGTCGGAGCCTCGGCCCTCAACGGGCTGCTGATGATCGGCCTGGCCGTGGCGTTCGCTGAGCTGTCGTGGCGCGTGGTCGAACGCCCGTTCTTGAAGCGAACCCCACGCGCGCCCGCCAGCAGAGCGATCCCCGCGAGCCCGGTGGTGGAGGGCAGCTCCGCGATCTGACGCGAAGGCCGGCGCGTCAGAGCCAGCCGTTACGGCGTGCGAGCAGGGCGGCCTCGGTCCGGTTGCGCGTCCCGGTCTTGCCGATCGCGTCGGAGAGGTAGTTGCGCACCGTGCTCGCCGAGAGGTGCAGTCGCCCGGCGATGTCGGCCACCGTGGCGCCGCCCTCGGCGGCGGCAAGGACGTCGCGCTCGCGCGGCGTCAGCGGGCTGACCGCCGTCCGGAGCGCCTTCCCCGCGAGCTCGGGGTCGACCACGGTCGCCCCGCCGGCCACCTTCCGGATCGCCTCGGCCAACCCCTCCACCGGCCCGTCCTTGACCAGGAACCCGGCCGCACCAGCGGCCATCGCGCGCTGGAGGTAGCCCGGCCGCCCGAAGGTCGTCACCATCACCACCCGGCAGGCAGGCAGCGCCTCGGCCAGCTGGGCCGCGGCCTCGAGACCCGACACGTGCGGGAGCTCGATGTCGAGCAGTGCCACGTCCGGCCGGACCTCCAGGGCCGTCGGCACGATCTCGGCGCCGTCGGACGACCTGGGCCACCACCTCGAGGTCGTCCTCGAGGTCGAGGAGGACGGCGAGGGCGCCACGCATCATCGCCTGGTCCTCGGCCAGCAGCACCCGGATCACGCGCCGGCTCCCGGGAGGGTGGCCACCAGCCGGAACCCCTCGTCGCTCGGCACCACGTCGAGCGCTCCTCCGGCCGAGACCACCCGGTCGCGGAGACCCTCCAGCCCTCCGGTCCGGTACGCCGGCGCGGACGGCCCGCCCACTCCGTCGTCGGCGATGGTCAGCGCGATCCGTCCGCCGAGGTCGGTGAGAGCGATCCGGCAGGCACTCGCGCCCGAGTGCCGCAGCACGTTGGTCGCGCCCTCCCGCACCACCCAGGCCAGCACCTCGTCCGCATCCGACGGTGGCGCCACCGACTCCTCGACCGTGGTGACGATTCCGGCCGCATCGAGCGCCCGCCGCGCCCCGTCCAGCTCCTCGGCCAGGGTGGGCGCGCGCATCGCGTCCACGGCCTGACGTACGTCGACCAGGGCCTGCCGGCCGATCCGCTCGATGTCGGCGGCGTGCTCGGCCGCCGCGTCCGGGTCCTGCGCGACCAGCCGGCGTACGGCCTGGGCCTTGACCACCATCACCGAGAGCGTGTGGCCGAGCAGGTCGTGCAGGTCGCGGGAGAACCGCTCGCGCTCCTCGGCCACGGCGACCCGAGCCAGCTCCGCCCGGGTACGACGCAGCTCGGCCACCGTGT
Source organism: uncultured Actinomycetota bacterium (assembly GCA_963761515.1). Taxonomy (GTDB): domain Bacteria; phylum Actinomycetota; class Actinomycetes; order Propionibacteriales; family Nocardioidaceae; genus Nocardioides. The sequence goes on along the minus strand of CAVXHO010000023.1, from coordinate 61,089 downwards.
CGAGCAGCGCGGTGAAGGCCGCGTTCGCCAGGCCGGCCAGCAGCACCACGAAGCCCTCGGCCCACATCCGGCTCGGATCGTGGGGGGTGACCGCCGACGCGGCCCACATCGAGGCCGCCGCCACCACCGGGACGGCGACCAGCAGCCAGCGTCCGCGGAGCACCGCCGCCAGAGCGTTGGCCAGGAGCACCCAGGTAGGCAGCCACTGGCTGCTGCCGTGGGTGGCTCCGGCGAAGGTCGCGGCGATCAGCGTCGACAGCGCGACGTAGGCCCGCGGATCGCGCCAAGGCGGTCCACCGAGCAGGGCCGAGGTCACCGCGGAGGCGGCGATCACGACGATCATCGTCACCTGGAAGACGACATCGCCCGTGCTCCCGTGCAGGTCGAGCACCGGCCCGAGGAGGAGCACCGGGGTCCACAGCAGCACCGACGCGTTGCGCTGCCACGAACAGCCGAGCCGGTTCCGCACGGCGGTCACGCTACGCGGTCCGCGTGCCGGAGGCGGAGCCCCACGATCACGACGGCGCCCACCACCAGGTGGAGGGCCGCCAGGATCAGCCCGGCCGACAGGGACGACGCGCCGGCCGGTCCTGCGAAGGACACGACCCACACCACCAGCGCGATCCCGGTCCAGACCCGCAGCGCTCCCGCCGTACGACGCTCCAGGAGGCGCAGCAGCCCGGCTGCGGCCACGGCCACCACCAACGCGGTGACGACCACTGACACCAACCCGACCTCGCGGGTCCCCGACCCCGATCTCACCGCCACGTCCACGCCGGCCACCGTTCCCCCGACCCAGACCAGCGCTGCCGCCCCTGCGGCGACCACGGCCACCGGCCAGTCGTCGCGCCAGGTGCCGACCCGCTGTACCGCCTGGTCCCGCACCGTCCCGTTCATTCGTCCCGCCTCCGTTTCCGCGCCCGGTCCCGAGCGACGTCTTCACGCTAGGAAGGTGGGCGCCTCCGGGGCAGAGCCGGATGTGGACGAACGACTGCGACAAATGTCCGACGGGCATGAGAAACCCCCGCCAGTCATGGGGTACCGGCGGGGGCTCGTCTCCTGTAGGGAGAGTCTCTCAGCGGAGCGCAGCCACCAGGGCGCGCGCCGACAAGTTCTGCGGATAGTTGATGGTAGTGGCGTCGCGCTTGGGCTCCGGATGCAGGGGTGAGTGCTGGCGCACCCACCGGCGGTAGCCGAGGGCCGCCATCGACTGGTAGTCGAAGCGGAGCTCGCGCAGGCCGCGCTCGACCTCGAGGCTGAGCCCGTCGGCGATCAGCATGCCGTGGACGTCGCCGGGGCGGCACTCCGCCCGCAGCCAGTCCACCGACAGGGCGAGCTGGTCGAGCGCGCCGATACCGACCGCGGTGGTCTTGTTCTCCAGGACCAGCCAGTCGTCGGCCTTGCCCTTGTCGCAGTCGGCGGTGAACCGGAGGAGCAGGTCGGCCCGCCGGCCGTCGACGAACATGTGCTGCTGGCCGCGTACGCCGTCCATCTCCTCGTTGGCCAGGCGTACGGCGTACCCGAGCTGGTGCAGCAGGTCGAGACGCGCCAGCAACCAGCCCTCGAACGCGTCACGGCCGGGCAGCCCCCAGACCGGGTACGGAGAGGGTGTCCCCTCGGAGCTCGGGGCGAAGGTGGCCAGCCACGCGTCGAGGATCTTCAGCGAGCGCTCGGCGTCGGCGTCGGGGATCAGCAACCGGTCCATGCAGCGGGCCAGGAGGCCGAACCGCCCGATCATCGGGTAGCGGGCAATGGTCTCGATGGGCAGCATCAGCGACAGGGACAGCTCGGCCTCGGTCACGTCGACGCTCTCCGGTAGCTGCCACTGCCCGTCACCGAGCCGCAGCAGCAACCGGTCGAGCACCGGACAGCCGAGGCGTCCGATCACCAGCGGCGGAGCCACCACCGAGATGTCGTCGGTCACACATTCGTCGACGGTCTCGTGCGCGACCATGCAGAGCTCCGAGACGTGCCCGTAGGACTCGCCTGTTGCCCGCATGACAGCGTTGACGACCTTGTCGGACTCGGCCATTCGCCACACCCCCCCAGATGTTGAGGAAAGGGTAGTCAAGATGGCGGACAAAAAGCCTGACCCATCGTGGCCAGGAGTTTCTTTACCTGCCCGGATGCCGCGTTCCCCGCGGCGCTGTCCAGGCGAGCTCCACCACTTTTCTAACGTGGCCGAAGGACGCGCGTCCTGCGAATCCGCAAGGTTTTGCCGTCGGTGTGTGGCCACACACCCCGACGGTCGGATCAGCCTCCGTAGGTACGGCAGGGCTGGGAGCGCAGGGAGCGGCAGGGCGGGCGGCTCTGCGGGATCGCGACGCGCGGCACCATCGAGAACGCGAACGACGACGGGTGGCTCCGGTCGGTGGCGATCGTGACCCGCTGGCCGTGGTCGAGGGTGTCGAAGGCCCACAGCGGCCGGGCGCCGCCGGGCGCGTCCAGCGTGATCCGGATCCGGTCGCCCGCGCGGAACGGCTGGGCGAACGGAAGGAGCGCGATGCGGAGCAGGCGGTACTTGCCCTTCGGCATCGGCCTGGCGTCGGCCTCCAGGTCGGTGTGCACCGGCTTGGTCGCCGTCGACCGCGACGCGATCGAGCTTGCGGTGGCTGGCGCGCAGCCATCCGCTCTGGACGTAGACCTCGCGTGCCGTTGGGGCGGACGTCGCTCAACGTGGCCTCGAGGTCGACGTCCTTGGTCGGCGTACTTCACCCAGACGTCGACCGAGCCGGTGCCGATCGAGACGACGTTCTGCTTCAGCGGCGCGGTGATCCAGCCGAGGCCCTTGCCCTTCGGGATCTGCTGCCAGTCGTACGTCGGGTGCGGCCCCAGATCGCGCTGCTGGACCGCGTGGTAGTCGGTGGCCGGCAGGGCGGACGGGTCGGCCGAGAACTGCGCCGCGGAGCAGCGGACGCCTTGCTGCTGGAGCAGCCGGCCGCCGGGGGCCGAGGTACCAGGCGCGTGGTCGTGGCCCGCGGGATCGGCCAGGACCGGAAGGTCCGCACGAAGCGCGGCAGCGGTGCGCCCGACGGCTGGTCGTCCGCGGCGCCCTCCTCGAACAGGATCCGGACCGTGTCCCCGAGGCGTTGAACTGCTGCTTGGCCTGCGCGTACGTCATCCCGGCGTAGCTCGGTTGCCCGGTGCAGGTGGAGGCCGCTCGATCCCGGTGAGACTGCTGACGAGCAGCGGCCCGACGATCGACTTGATGCCTGTGGGGATCCGGTGGGCGACGTAGAGGTCGAGGAAGTCGGCGTACCGGCCGAACTCACCCAGGCTGAGCGACTCGGTGTGGGAGCCGTTGGTCATGGTCGCGTAACACGTGCGGCGAGCCGGTGAAGCGGTCGAGGAACTCCGGGAAGTGCCCGCCGGTCTGCTCGTCCTGCCAGGCGCCGGCGATGTAGACCGGCACGTTGATCTTGTCGACGAAGCGACTCGGGTCGATCTGCTGGTAGTACGTCTTGTTGTAGAACGGGTTGTCCTCGATCAGCGGAGACGGGGTCGGGGTTCTGGAGCCGCACCAGCTGGTTGCGCGTCACAGGTCGCGTTGGTCCGGCGTCGGCCGGGTCGCGGTCGTGCTCCCAGCCCTCGCCGTACGGCGCGGCCTGGTTCGCGCGGTCGGTGGCCCACGGGACGGCGAAGCCGGTGTTGAGGATGCCGCCCGGGCCAGAGCGTGCCGCGGTAGGTGTCGTCGATGACCGACAGGGGCGTGATCGCGGCGAGGTGCGGCGGTGTCGTGCGCGCGACGTAGAGCTGCTCGATGCCGGGGTAGGAGATGCCGACCATCCCGACCTTGTGGCCCTTCACCCACGGCTGGGCGGCGATGGTCTCGATCGCGTCGTAGCCGTCGAGGCTCTGCACCGGCTCGAAGGGCAGGAAGGAGCCGCCGGAGCAGCCGGTGCCGCGGATGTTCACGCCGACGTAGGCGTAGCCCATGGTCTTGAACAGCCGACGGGAAGGTCGTCTCACGCGGGTTGCTCGGGTCGTAGCCGCTGTACTCGACGACGGTCGGGAAGGGCCCGGGACCGTTGGGCAGCACGACGTTGGCCGACAGCGTGGTGCCGTCGCGGGTCTCGATGAAGTTGAGCCCTGCATGGAGCGTCTGGCCGCTGTAGAACGACTGGTCGGGCGGCGCTGCGTGGAAGCCGGTCACCGCGGCGGGAGCGGACTCGAACGGCGCCGCGGGGGAGGTCGTCTGCACGGTGTAGGAGCCGGCAGGGATCTGGCGCCACACCAGGCTGCCCTGGCTGTCGACGGTGCCGGTGTCGACGACGCTGCCGTCGCGGACCAGCTCGAGCTGGTCGCCCTCCAGGGTGGTGGCGCCGAGCACCTCGAGCTGGGTCGTGCCGGGCCGGACCGTGAACGGGTCACCCGCCGCCGCCGAGGCCGGGGTCGTGGCCGACTGGACCACCGTCAGGGTGGCGAGGGCGAGAGACAGCGAGGCGAGGAGGGCCATCAGGGCGCGACGGAGCGGCGTACGACGAGGCATGAGCGGATCGTGCCACGGCCGCCCGACCCGTGCACGCGTTGTGGCGTCGGGAATCGTGGCGCGCCGGATCGGGTTGACCCGACATGACCGAGAAGCAGGTCCTCGTCCCGGGCCCGGACCACCCGATCACCGTCACCCCCGCCGACACGACCGTCACCGTCCGCCTCGGCGGCCGCACGATCGCGGAGACAGAGCGGGCGCTCGTGCTGCAGGAGGCGAGCTATCCGCCCGTCTACTACCTGCCGCTCGACGACGTCGAGGCCGACGCCCTGCGGCCGTCGTCGCACGAGACCTACTGCCCGTTCAAGGGTGACGCGTCCTACTACTCGTTGGCAGACGGCGACTCCGTCGTCGCGGACGCGGTGTGGACCTACAACGAGCCTTACGACGCTGTGTCGGAGATCGCGAACCACGTCGCGTTCTACCCCCAGCACGTGGAGATCTCCGCGTCCTGAGCCGCTCGGCGCGACCGAATCGGTTGTTCCATACGTCCGACACGCCTCTTTCCAACCGTGGACGCGCGGGCCTAGGGTGTGTCCGCCGTCGAGAGACGGGGCTCAGTCGGGGTGAGCCAGGCACGGTGAGCCGCGGACGGCCAGCCCGCGGCCGGAGCTCCGGAGCATGCGATGAGTCAAGCGCCAGACCTGCCCACGATCGACGACGACGACGCTCGCCTTGCGAGCCTGGGCTACCAGCCGCAGCTGCACCGGGTGCTGGGGTTGTTCTCCAACTTCTCGGTCGCCTTCACCTACCTCTCCCCGATGGTGGGCATCTACTCGCTGTTCGTGCTGGGCCTCGGGACCGGTGGACCGGCGTACATCTGGCTGAACTTCATCCCGATCATCGGGATGTTGTTCGTCGCCCTCGTCTTCGGTGAGCTCGCGAGCCACTATCCGGTCGCTGGTGCGCTCTACCAGTACTCCAAGTTCTCGGTCGGCCCCGGCTACGGCTGGTTCGTCGGGTGGTTCTACGGGTTCGCGCTGCTGGTCACGGTGGCTTCGGTCGACACCGGCGTGGTCGGCTACGTCGCCGCACTCACGCACAACTGGTTCGGGTGGAACCTCGACCCCGCCGATCACTTCACGATCCTGTGGATCACGGTGCTGCTCCTGGTGATCCAGACGATCCTCAACATCACCGGGGCCCAGGTCATGGGCCTCGTCGCGCGGTTCGGGGTGTTCGTGGAGATCATCGGGACCTTCGGGATCGCGGTGATCCTGGCCTTCCACGGGTTCCACCACGGTTTCGGCTACCTCTTCAGCACCCAGGGCGTGACGCACGTCGCCACGAACCCGCTCGGGCTGGACTTCCACGGCAGCTGGCTGGCCGCGGCCCTGATCGCCGTGCTGGCTCCCGTGTACATCTACTACGGCTTCGAGTCGGCCGGTGACATCTCCGAGGAGACCAAGGACGCCGGTCGCCAGGTGCCCCGGGCGATGCGGCTGGCCGTGATCTGGGGTGGCATCGGCTCGATCGTGCTCACGGCCGCCCTGCTCCTGGCGATCCCCGGCGACGGCAACAAAGGCGTCAGCGACGCGGTCACCGGCGGAGTCCCGTCGATCCTCGACCAGCTGCCCTCCGGGATACAGGACTTCCTGCTCCTGATGATCATCTTCGCCTTCTTCTCCTGCGGGACCTCGATCCAGGGAGCCGGCAGCCGGTTGGCGTTCTCCTACGCCCGCGACGAGGCATTGCCCGGGTCGTCGTGGATCTCGCGCGTGCACTCGCGGTTCGGGACACCGGTCAACGCGCTGATCGGCGGAGCAGTGGTCTCGTTCCTGTTCATGCTGCTGATCTTCGCCTCACCGGCCGAGGACAAGCACTTCCTCTTCATCACCTACCCGGGCGGCGTGAACGGGCTGGTGGCGTTGGTCTCCTTCGGGGTCAGCGGCATCTACCTGTCGTTCCTGATGACGGTGATCGCCGCCTGGATCGCCCGGGCCCGCGGCTGGGTGCCCGAGGGGCGCTTCACGCTCGGCCGTTGGGGTATGACGGTCACCGTGATCGCGACCCTCTACCTAGGGCTGATGCTGGTGAACGTCGTGGCTCCGACGGGACTCGACTCCCCGCGGGCCGCCTTCAACCTCGACTGGATCACGTTGCTGGTGATGTTCGTGATCGCGGCGATCGGCGCGCTGTACTTCTTCATCGCCCGTCCCGACCGCGGGGTGAGGCACCACCTGCACGACGAGCTCGAGCCGTCGGGATCGGAGCGACACCAGCCGCCGCCGTCGGAGGTGTAGCTGGCCGCTGCGGTCGACGCCGTCGCCGCGACCATGAGCGCATCGACGGCGTGCTCGCGGGCCGCGTCGCGGCCGAGGACGTCCAGCTCGCCTCCCGATCGGCGCCTCAGGCGTGCAGCGTCGGTCCCAGCTTGCTCGCCACCAGCTCGCGCACGTCCGCGGCGCTGTCGAGGACGAGCGACGCCTTCGCGGCAGCCTCACACTGCTCGAGGTCCAGCTCACGGACTCGCGCCTTGACCCGGGGTACGTCGTGCGGCCCGACGCTGAGCTCCCCGACTCCCAGCCCGAGCAACAGCGGGACGGCTGCGTCGTCGGAGGCCGACTCACCGCAGACCGCGACGTCCACCCGGCCCCGGGCGGCGTGGCAGACCCGGTCGATCAGCTGCAGCACGGCCGGGTCGAGCGGGTCGGAGAGCGAGGCGACGGCGGGGTTTCCGCGCTCCGCAGCAAGGGTGTACTGCGTGAGGTCGTTGGTCCCGATGCTCACGAAGTCGAGGTGCGGCAGGAACGACTCGATCTTCAGGGCCGCGGCCGGTACCTCGACCATCATCCCGACGCGGAGTCCGGACGGCATGCCGTCCGGGCCTGCGGCCTCACCGAGCAGCTCCCGGGCCGCCACCAGCTCGCTCATCGTGGAGACCATCGGGAACATCACGTCCACCGGTGCCTGCCGGGCGACCCGGCACAGCGCGACCAGCTGGTCGCGGAGGAGAGCCGGGCGGTCGAGTCCGAGGCGGAGCCCCCGCAGCCCGAGGAAGGGGTTCGCCTCGAGCGGGACGGTGAGATAGGGCAGCGGCTTGTCGCCACCCACGTCCAGGGACCGGAACGTCGTACGCCGGCCACCGAGCGCCGCCGAGATGGCGGCGTACTCCTGCTCCTGCTCGTCGACGTCGGGAGCGGCGCTGCGGCCCAGGAAGAGGAACTCGGTGCGGACCAGCCCGGACCCGTCGGCGCCGGCGTCGAACGCCGAACGGGCGTCGCCCACCGACCCGAGGTTGGCCGCGACCACGACGTGGGTGCCGTCGCGCGAGACCGCCGGCTCGCTCGCCCGGGCGAGATGGAGGGCGCGGCGCTCGGCCAGCTCGCGGGCGCGCCGGTCGTACTCCTCGACCACGTCGGGCGCCGGGTCGATGCGGACCTCGCCAGCGGCACCGTCGACGACGAGGGGGGTGCCCTCGGGCACCGCGAGCACCTCGCGCCCGGCGGAGACGACCAGGGGGATGCCGCGGGACCTGGCCAGGATCGCGGCGTGCGACGTCGGGCTCCCGGCCGCCAGCACGATCCCCTTCACCAGCGAGATGTCGAGGCCGGCGGTCTCGGCCGGAGTCAGGTCGCGGGCGACGAGGATCCCCTCGGCCACGGCCTGGTGGGCGGCGCCGCCCGCGAGCACCCGGCGTACCTGCTCACCCACGGCGTGCACGTCGGCCGCCCGCTCGCGCAGGTAGGCGTCGGGGAGCTCCGACCACTCGCGCTCGATGTCGGCGAGACAGCCGGCCCACGCGGCGAAGGCGCCGACTCCGGTGCCGATCCGCCGCTTGACCTCCGAGAGCATCTCGCTGTCGGCGAGCAGGGTCAGGTGGGCGTCGAAGATGCCGGCCTCGGCGGCGCCGACCTCACGGAGGGTGAGGGCACGCAGGTGCTCGATGTCGCGGCGTACCTCGGCGACGGCCTCGACCACGCGGCGCCACTCGGTCGCGGGGTCGCCGACCGCGGTGTCGTCGGTGTCGGCCGGCGCGCCCGTGAGCCGTCGCAGCGCGCCGATCGCGATCCCGGGTGAGGCCCCGACCGGCCCGGCCCCGGCGGTCGAAACGTCCGGGGCCGGGACGGGGCTCGTGTCGTCGGACTCGTCGAACCGACGTGCGGCCAGCGCCAGCAGGTGCTCCAGAGCCTCCTGGGCCTGCGGACCCGAGGCCCGGACCTCGACGTCGTGACCCAGCAGCGCGCCGAGGGTCGCGACCCGGCTCAGGCTCCCGGCCGGCACCGGGCCGACCCCGGTCGTCAGGTTGGTCAGCGAGACGGTGGCGTCGAGGCCACCGACCTCGCTCACGAGCCGGGCCGCCGGGCGGGCGTGCAGCCCGTGCTGGTTGGCGACCGTGAAGTGCCCCACGACCTCCTCGCCCCTCGGGGCGGGCTCCTCATGGGGTACGACGTCGTCCGGCGCGGAGAGGTGGGCGGCCTTGCCCATCAGCGCGGCCCGCGCCTCCGCGGCGACCTCGGCCCGGCTGGCTCCACCGGAGGCAGCCACCGCGGCCACGATGAGCCCCTCGACGATCGGCGCCGAGGAGAGCAGGACCCGGTCACGGGCGGTCGGGTCGTCGAGCAGGTCGAGGGCCAGCTCGGCGCTGAGGACCGCACTGCCGAGGTCCATCAGGACGACGACGCCGGCAGGTCCGTCGACCTTCTCGATCGCCTCCTTGACCCGCACCGCGTCGGTGCCGAAGGTGTGCTCGTCGAGGCCCGCCGCGACCTCGATGTTCACGGGGCGTCCGTGGAGCATCTCGCCGGCGAGGCCGAGTGCGGCCATCGCCAGGGCCCGGCTGTGTGAGACGACGACGATGCCGACGCCCGGTCCCGAAGCCATCGTGGTCTCCTTCCGGTGAGGTGCGCGCGGACGCGGTCAGACGAGCGAGTCGGCGGCTGCCTGGAGCAGCAGCGCGACGCTGGTCGCGCCAGGGTCCTGGTGGCCGACGCTGCGTTCACCGAGATAGCTGGCGCGGCCCTTGCGGGCCAGCATCGGGATCGTCGCGTCGCGGCCCGCGACGGCCGCATCGCGGGCCAGGCCGACTCCCTCGGCCAAGCCGGCGCCCTCGCCGACCGCCTTGTCGAGCGCGTCGACCGCGGGGGCCAGCGCGTCGTACATGGTCTTGTCGCCGGGCTGCGCCTTGCCGCGCGCCTCGACGCCCTCGAGCCCGGCCCGCAGGGCAGCCGCGACCTGCTCCGGGGATGCCTCGTCGATGTCGCCGAACGACGTACCCATCCGGAGGAACAGCGTGCCGAACAGCGGCCCGCTCGCCCCACCCACGGTCGAGACCAGGGTCATCCCGACCTTGCTGAAGAGGGCACCGGCCGAGGTCGGGCCGAGCTCGTCCAGTGCGGCCACGGCGGCCTTCATCCCCCGGTCGAGGTTGGACCCGTGGTCGGCGTCGCCGATGGCGGAGTCCAGCTCGGTGAGGTGGTCCCGGTTCTCGGAGACGAGGGCGGCGAAGCGCCGTACCCAGGCATCGAGGACCGCCGTGGTCGCGTGGTCAGCCATATGTCAGATTCCCCACCTGAGTGCCGATGTCCTGACCGGAGCGTCCCAGAGGGAGAGCAGCTCGTCGTCGACCTTGAGCAGGGTGACCGACGAGCCGGCCATCTCGAGCGACGTGATGTAGGAGCCCACCAGCGAGCGAGCCACCGTCACGCCGTGCCCGGACAGGATCTTGTTCACCTCGTTGTACATCACATAGAGCTCGATGAGGGGTGTGCCGCCCAATCCGTTCACGAACGCGATGACAGGATCACCGGAGCTGAACGGCAGGTCGGCCAGGATCGGCTCGACGAGCATCTCCGCGATCTCCTTCGCGGGCGCCAGCGGCACCCGCTTGCGGCCGGGCTCGCCATGGATGCCGACGCCGAGCTCCATCTCGTCCTCCCCGAGGTCGAACGTCGGGCTCCCGGCCGCCGGCACCGTGCACGACGTCAGCGCGACGCCCATGCTGCGCCCGTTCGCGTTGACCGTGCGGGCGATGTCGGCGACCGCGTCGAGGTCGCGGCCCGCCTCGGCCGCAGCGCCGGCGATCTTCTCCAGCAGGACGGTGACGCCGACGCCGCGACGGCCAGCCGTCCAGGTGCTGTCCTGGACCGCGACGTCGTCGTCGGTGACCACCGAGACGACGCGCGCGCCGGTCTCGGCGGCCGCCAGCTCCGCTGCCATCTCGAAGTTCATCACGTCGCCGGTGTAGTTCTTCACCACGTGGAGCACGCCGGCGCCACCGTCGACGAGCTTGGTGGCGGCGAGCATCTGGTCGGGCACCGGCGAGGTGAACATCTCACCGGCGCAGGCCGCGTCGAGCATCCCGAGCCCGACGAAGCCGCCGTGCAGTGGCTCGTGGCCCGAGCCACCGCCGGAGATGATCCCCACCTTGCCGGCCTTGGGTGCGTCGCCGCGGTAGATGATCTTGTTGTGGTGGTCGACCTGGACGTCGGGGTGTGCGGCCTCGATACCGAGCAGGGCCTCGACCACGACGTCGTTCGGGTCGTTGATCAGCTTCTTCATGGCGTCTCTCTCTGCGGGTGTGTGTGCGGGACTCAGGCCGTGGCCGAGCTGACGGTCGGGTCGGGATCGGCGAGGTCGATGCCCTCGCTGACTGCCCGGTCGGCGGGCGTGTGCGCGATGAAGCCGTAGGCCAGGGCCGCGACCGCACCAGCCAGGAACTCCGCGACCAGGTAGACCGGGAGCTGCTCCCACTTCACGGTGCCGCCGGCGATCTGCTGGACGAGCATCGGGCCGAAGGTGCGGGCCGGGTTGATGGAGGCACCCGTGGCGGGGGCCACGGGGATGATCGCGGCGAAGACGACCAGGCCGATGGCGACCCCGGCGAACCCGGCTGCCGCCTTGCGGTAGATCACGCCGAAGATCGTGAACACGAGGATGAACGTGCCGACGAACTCCGCGGTGAACGCCTGGACCCAGCTGATGCCGGAGTACGACGCCACCCCGAGCCCCACGTCGCTGGCCTTGTGGCCGAGCACCCCGATGATGGCGGCCGCCCCGACGATCGCACCGACCACCTGCGCGGCGATGTAACCGGGGACCTGCGACCAGGGGAACTTGCCGGAGACGGCGAGCCCGACCGTGACGGCCGGGTTGATGTGGTTGCCGCCGACGTGCCCGAGGGCGTACACGGTGGCGATCACGATCGTGCCGAAGGCCAGCGAGATCATGCCGAGATCGGCCATCGTGAACGGTGCGTCGCCGTTGACGATCAAGGTGGCGGGCACGGACCCGACACCGATGAACACCAGGAACGCGGTCCCGATGGCCTCTGCGGTGAGCTTCTGTGCTGTGGAGGTCTCGTCGAGCATCTTCTGTCCTTTCGTGCCCGAGTATCGAACGTCATTCGGTATTGTCGAACGTTGCGTGGACGTTACTACTGCGATTCACTCATGCACAAGACTCTTCGGCATACTTTGTCTGCCAAGGTCAAATCCAGGGAGGCCCGAGCCGTGATCCAGTCCGTCGACCGCGCGATCCGCGTGCTCACCGCGCTGCAGGGGGCGCGGCGGATGAGCCTGTCGGAGCTCTCGACCCGGCTCGACCTGGCGCCGTCGACCACGCACGGGATCGTCCGCACCCTGGTCGAGCACGGCATGGTCGTGCAGGAGCGAGGATCGAGCCGCTACCAGCTGGGCCCGGCGGTGCTGCGGCTCGGCAACGTCTACCTCGACACCCTCGAGCTGCGGTCCAAGGCGGTGCCGTGGGCCGAGGACCTGGCCCGGCGTACCGGGATGGCCGTGCGGACCGGCGTCCTGCTCATCGACGACGTCGTGATCATCCACCACGAGCCGCGTCCCGACGGGAGCCGGCAGATGCCCGAGGTCGGCATCGTGATCCCGGCCCACGCCAGCGCCCTGGGCAAGGCGATGCTCGCGTTCGCACCCGAGGACGCCGATCGGATGCTGGGGGCCGGTGACCTGCGCAGCATGACCGGCGAGACGCTCACCGAGCCCGACGACATCCGGGCCCAGCTCGAGCAGATCCGCACCAGCGGCATCGCCCGCGAGCAGGACGAGGCGGTGATCGGTGAGGGCGCCGTGGCGAGCCCGGTGTTCGACTCGTGGGGCAGCGTGATCGGCGCGATCGGCGTGGTCATCTCCAGTGCGTCGGACACCGACCCGGGTGACCAGGTGCGCGAGACGGCCCGCGCCCTGTCGCGCGAGCTGGGCGCCTCCTCATGGCCGCCTCCGCAGCGCTGAGCCCGTCTCAGTCGACGCCCAGGATCCGCGCGACGACCGGCCAGATCAGGGCGGCCTCGGCCGCCTGACCGCGCACGTTGAGGTGGTTGAAGTCGCTGGTGAAGTTCCGCACGGTGTCCTGGTACGTCGCCCGGACGCCGCCGTCGGTATGGCACTGGGGGAAGTGCGAGCACACCCGCGCCTGCTCGGCCTCGTAGGCGTCGATGATCGCGGTCAGCCGGGCGAAGCTCCTCGGATTGAGCTTCCCCTGCTGGTCGTAGAAGTCGCAGACACCGGTCCCGGTCCCGGTGAGATCCGCCTTCACCTCCGGGTGGGCCGCGACGAGACGGGCGATATACGCCTCGCTGGGCCGGCCGAGCTGGCCCACGACCAGGATCTTCGAGGTGGGCGACGTCTGGGTCAGGGACGTCAGCGCGTCCTTCAAGGAGGCACCGAACACAGGCACGTTCTGGGCGTCCGTGCCGTCACAGCGGATGTCGTTGTCGATGGTCTGGATGATGACGAGGGCCGGTGTGGGCACGGTGGAGAACGCCCCCTGGGACTGAGCACCGAGGTCGATCACCGGGGCACCACCCACCGCCGCGTTGACGACGTGGCCCTCCGTCTCAGGGAGTGCCGCGACCATGCGCTGGTAGACGCTGTCCACCTTCGGCGACGTGCCCGTGGCCCAGGAGTTCGCCGGCACCGGCTGCCCCGGCTGCGCCGGGTCGCTGTTCTCCCCCGTCAGGCCGGAGTGCCCGATCGCCATGATGCCGACGGGGTGCGCCGTGTCGGACGCCGAGGAGTCGGCGGGGCTGGGCGCACCTGCCTGTGCGCTGCTCCCCGAGCCACCGCAGGCACTCGCCAGGAGGGCCACCATCGCGAGGACGGCCGGGGCCGCCGGGCTACGCATGCGCCTGTGTGGGCCCGTCGTACGGCGTCTGGGGCACATGTCTCGGACCTCCCGGTCGGCGACGATCGCGCCACCCGGGAAACGGCGTGTGTCGAGGACCTCGATGATCCGCCCGTCCGGCGGTTGTCGCCACCCTGATTCGTCGGGCCTGCCCACCTCGGCGAGCTACGGCCGCCAGACGGCCGCTTCGAGGGAGTCGCCCTCGGGTGCGAACGCATTCGGCTGCGGCCAGCTCGACGTCGTCACCGCGGCGGCGAGCAGGTCGGCGAGGTCGGGGGTCTCGGGGTGGGCCTCGTCGGTGAGCAGGTCCCAGTAGCCGACCTTGGTGCCGTCGACCCGGGCGACGTACAGCCGGTCCTTGCCGTGCCGGCGCCACCGCAGCAGGACGAACTCGTCCCTCTCGGCCCTGCCGTCGGCACGCACGAACTCATGCGACATGTCCTGGACCCCCCGTAGCGAGGGTTCCTTTCTAGGCGCGCACGACGTCGCTGTCACTCGATCGCGCGAACTCCGACCGATCGGTCAGCCCGGCGTGGTCACCCCACGCCAGGTCTCGCCACCGACCGCCTGCACCATGGCTCAGGCCTTCTCGCAGGCGATGCCGTCCTTGTCCCCGTCCAGTCGGGAGTTCGCGTGCATCGCCTGGTGGTACAGGTCCGAGTCGTGGCGGAAGCTCCGCACCGGGGTGCCCGAGGTGTGGTCGTGAGCCTTGTTGAGACCCACCCCATGGGGGAGGCGATGGTTGACCACCGTGCAGTTGGACCACTTGTGCGCCACGGAGGCGTGCGCGGGTGCCGGCATGCCGAGGGCGACCGCGGCGAGACAGGCGGAGGCGGCAAGGGTCTTGAGGGGAGGCATGGGCGGTCCTTCGTCGTGGTGGGAGTCGGGACCTTTGTACGTGGTGCGGCGGCGCCTGTCCGACGAACCGCGAACTCCATGCGCACCACGTCCGCTTCTCACGCCGCCGCTGCCGAGGGACGACGCGGCATGATGCTGGTCATGCCCGATCCGACCAGCGAGCGCAACGTCCTGGGCGAGCCGCTCGAGCCGTGCGGTGGCGACCCGATGACCGGGTTCTACCGCGACGGGTTCTGCTCGTGCGGGGACGAGGACGAGGGACTGCACGCGGTGTGCGCGGTCGTGACCGAGGAGTTCCTCGAGCACCAGCGCTCGGTCGGCAACGACCTGACGACGCCGATGCTCGCGTACTCGTTCCCCGGGCTGCGACCGGGCGACCGGTGGTGCGTGGTCGCCGTACGGTGGCTCCAGGCTCACCGCGACGGCGTCGCTCCCCCCGTCGTCCTGGCGTCGACGAACGAGCGCGCGCTCGACGTGGTGCCGCTGTCGGTCCTCCAGGAGTACGCCGTCGACGTGCCGCCGGATCTCAGCGCGCTGGACTGAGTGCCGAGCCGGTGACGCGACTCAGCGCGATTGAGGCGCGGCCGGCCGGGTACGTGACGGACATGGCTGTCACGAGCTTCCAGGACCTCCCCCTTGCCGACCGAGACCGCGCCTGGGACGGCGATGCCGCCGAGAAGAGGGTCCGCGCGTGGGCCGGGGCGGAGGACGAGCCGAACCAGAAGTACCGCGACGCCCACGTCTGGTACGACGCCGACAAGAAGGAGAACTTCACGGCGTACAAGCTGCTCATCGCCGACGTGGTCGACGGCCGGCTCCGTGCCGTGCCGCGCGGCGTGATGGCGGCGGCGAACGTGATGGAGGGCGGACGCGGCGGCGCCGACCTCCCCTCCGGGGACGTCGACCGGGTGAAGAGCCACCTGGCGAAGTACTACGCGAAGATGGACGACGAGGCGCCCTGGGACCGCGACTGACGAAGGGCGGAAGGTGCCCGGTCAGTCGTCCTCGGGCGGCGCGGGGAGGTCGGTCGCGGCGGGCAGGAAGTAGTACGCACCGGTGACCGGGGTGGTGTAGCGGGTCAGGTCGTCGCGGCCCGCTCCGTCGGCGCCGACCATCCGCCGGAGCATCTCGTGGAGGGTCGCCTGCCTGCCGCAGAGGCCCACGAAGAGCGTGCCGTGGGTGCGGAGGTCGCCGTACGCGATGTTGCGGCGCAGGATCTGCCCGACCTCGTCCTGGTCGTTGCGGGCGATGTGAGAGGTCGGGCTCTTGTCCTCGAGCTCCTCGTTGGTCACCTTCGTCCGGCCCATCACCTGCTCCTGGCGGGCCTCGCCCAGGCTCTCCCAGGCCCGGGCGTCGTGGTCCCAGCGCTGCAGGAGCAGGACAGACCCACGGGCACCGGGACCGTCGTCGACGAGGGCGTACTTCGCGGCGGCTCCCATCGGCGGGTTCTCGGTGCCGTCCACGAAGCCGGTGAGGTCGAGGTGGTCGTGGTAGGTCCAGCCGGTCGTCTCCTCGGCGACGCTCGCCAGCCCGTCGAGTGTGCGGACCGCGCGCATCGCCTCGTCGAACACCACGTCGCGCGTGCCGGCCGCCACCCAGACCAGCAGGTCGTGCTGGGTGGCCGGCATCGTGAAGCCGTCGGGTCCCGTGAGTGGCTCGTCGAAGGCGTGCACTCCTGCAGGCATCCTGTTGGGCATCAGGCGCCGCCACAGCTCGGGGCGGAAGCCGACCACCACGTTGCAGCCCTGCCCGGTCATCACGCCGCCGGAGATCTCGGCGATGGCGGCGAGGAGGTCGTCCGGGTTCGGGATCGGAGTCACGACGTCGAGCTCGAGGTAGGTCTGGGCGGACGTGCCGAGGGCGAGGATGCCCGGCTGCGGCAGGACGAGTTCGATCATGACGAGCAGCCTGCCACGCCGTGGCACGATCGTCGGGTGGCCGAACCGGAGAGCTATCGGACGCTGGCCGAGTCGGCGTGGGCCTGGGTGCTCGACCAGGTACGTCGCGACGCAAACGGCCTGTGGCTGCCGGAGAACCCGACGGAGCGCGAGCCCGGCGAGTACGCCTACGGGCTCCATTCCGGCATCGCAGGGCTGGCACACGTGCTGTCTGAGATCCGGCTCGCTCGTGCCCTGACGCGCGAGGAGCTGGCGCTGGGGAACGAGATCGCCGCGACGCTGGTACGCCGGATCCCCGACGCCACCGAGTACGACTACTTCAACGGGCTCATCAGCACGAGCGGGGCCTTGATCGCCCTGGACGCACCCGGCGCGGACCTCGCGGTCGCCCGGCTGCTCGAACTGGCCACCCACGACGGTTGGCAGACCTCCTGGATGGCGCCGCCCGGCGCCGTCGCCGAGGGTCGATGCAACGACGCGACCCTCGGCACGGCGAGCGTGCTTCTCGGAGCCCTCTGGGCCGCTCGGTACGACGTGTCAGGTGCGACCGAGCTCCTGGGCCACGCCACCGACCTGCTCGTGTCCGAGGGCGAGGAGCGCGACACCGGCGTCTACTGGCCGTTCGTCCCGCTCCGCTTCCTGCTGGCGGACGACGTGCAGATGCCGAACTGGTCGCACGGACAGGCCGGGGTCGCGGGCACCTTGGCCGCCGCCGGCGTGGCTCTGGGCCGCCCCGACCTCGTCGCAGTCGCTCGACTCGGCGCTGAGCACCTCCTCTCCCTCGGCGACACCAGCGACGGCGGGCTCCGGCTCCCGCATCGGATCCCCGGCAAGGAAGGTCTCGACACCTTCACCTACACCTGGTGCCACGGGCCGGCGGGCACCTCCCTGCTGTTCGCCGCCCTCGGTCGCGCCGGGGTGCCCACGGTGGCCGGCCGCACGCCGCACGACTGGGAGCGCGCCTGCCTTCGCTCCCTCACGACATCGGGCATCCCCGAGCGGCGCCACCCCGGCTTCTGGGACAACGACGGGCGCTGCTGCGGTACGGCGGGCGTCGCCGACGTGGTGCTCAACCTCTGGCAGCGGCACGGCAACGACGACGACCTCGCCTTCGCGGTCACCCTGGCCGACGCGATCGTCGACCGCGCGATCCATGACGGCGACCACGCCTACTGGCGCTTCGTCGAGCACCGCAACGCCGACCCTCTCCTGCCGCCCGGCGTGGGCTGGATGCAAGGGGCGGCCGGCATCGCGGCGTACCTCTTCCGGCTCGCGCGGGCCCTCGAGCAGGGTCGCGACGCACCCGCCGTGGCCCGGATGGACACCTGGTGGGCGCTGCCGGCCTGAGCGATCAGGTCTGCTGTCCCGTCCGAGCGGCCAGGATGGGAGCGGCGGCCGCCTGCGTGCCGCCGACGAGCTCGCTGGGACCCGCGGCCACGAGGGTGTTGGCGCGCCAGGTCGGGTCGACGTCGATGTTCTCCCACTTCCACCGGGTGATCCTGGGCACGACCCAGAGCGAGTAGATGCCGATCGTGACGACGATCAGGGCGAGCCACGTGACCCAGTGCCCGAAGAGGCCCCAGGCACTTCGGTGGAGACCAACCGCTGATTGCCCGTGCCGATGTAGGTCGCTGCCCCTCCGTCGAAGTGGAAACGGCCGGAGTTGCGTGCCATGCGAGGACTCAGGTCCGCCGGTTGAACCGGACGTCGCCGTTGGGGAGCCGATCGCCGCGCCATCGTGGGTCATGGGAACGGTGGTGGTGGAACGGGCACAGCAGGACGCCGTCCCTGAGATCGGTCCTGCCTCCCCCAGCCCAGGGGGTACCGGCATGGTGAGCCTCGCACCACGCGGGTGGGACGTCACAGTCCTCCGCGCGGCACCCGCGGTCGCGAACAGCCAACGCCTTGCGCTGCCCCGGCGAGAAGAGACGGCGAGACCGCCCGAGGTCGAGCACCTCGCCGTCGCCTCCGAGCACGACTGGAAGGATGTTCGCCGTACATGCCGTACGGCGGATCTCCGTGGCCGACATCAAACCACCCGTCGAGACGGCGGCGGCGCCTACCTCACGCCGCAGGGTCTCGAGGTCGACCATCACCATGACCGACGTCGCCGTGCCTCCGTGGGCGGGCAGCCCATCGGACGGGATGTGCTCCAGCAGAGCACAGAACGCCTCACATCGCCGGCGCGGAAGCGACAGCAGCATGACGTCGCCGCCCGTCGACCCGGAGCTACGACGTGGGGCGGTGTACGCGTCGAGATAGGCGCGCAGCCGGTCGGCGACGTGGTCGGGCACCCGTGCGACCACGTCCGTCACTCCGTCGCCACGGGGCCGGAAGCTCAGCCGGGACTCGCGCCGTCCGCGCTCCTCCTCGGCCCGAACGAGCCGCTCCTCCTCGCGGTCGGCCGCATCAGGTGCGGCGACCTCGAGCACCCGGCGACCCAGGATCCGGAGCTCGCGCGGAGCGAAGTGGCCGGCGTCCGCGACCAGCTGGGCCTCGGCCTTGACGACCAGCTCGCGGTCGAGGTGCGGCGGCAGCGCGTCGAGGGCGTCCACCAGGACGGCAGCCTGTGTGGCATTGACCGCACCTGCACGAAGCGCCCTCCCCACGCCCGCCCATCGGTCGAGTGCCTCGGCCAGCCGCTGCGCGCGTACGCCGGCCGGCGCGCCCTCCCGGCGCTCGAGCGCCAGCCACACCCCGGCCGAACGAGCGCCGCGCTCCACGGCGACGTCGTCCGCCGCGGCAACGAGCTGTAGCCGCAGGCCCTCGAGCCGTGCCAGCTGGCGGTCGATCGTCAGCATCGCGCGCGCCTTGTCAGACGCGGGCAGGTAGGTCGGGTCGAGAGCGGCCACGTCGTCGAGGGCCTGGCCAACGGTGGACAACGCCCGCAACAGCGGGTGTTCGTCCAACGGCGACCTGACTGACATGGCTCTACTCAAGCACCCACCACCGACACTCCGGGAGCGAGATTTCCCTGTATCCACAGGTGTTTCAGCGCCGCCCACCTCTCCCGCAACTCACTGCGCCCGAGCCTGCAGCCGTACGCCGCCGGTCAGGACCTAGGCGGTGCGATCGCGAGGCTCCGCCACTCCGGCTCCCGGCGCCGAAAGACGGATGGCGCCGCCACAGTGGGAACAGCGCCAGGTAGCAGAGCCCTCGAGTACCGACTCGACCACGACGGCCAAGAAGGCACCGGTGCGCTCGGTGCCGACGGCTGCCGGAGGGGTCATGCCTTCCCGGCACGGATGATCGCGAACGACAGCACGGCCATGCCTGCGGCGATGACCGCGGTCCAGCCGTACAGGTCGGACAGGGGGACACCGTGGTCGACCAGGGGGCCCACACCGAAGGCGGCGACGCCGTAACCCACCTGGTAGAAGGCGATCACGCCTCCCGCGACCGCCGCCGACACCCGCGGAAGGGCGCCTTGGCCGAGGCTGATCACCAGCGGCAGCAGGGCGGAGCAACCCAGCCCCGCCAGGCCGAAAACCACGATTCCCCGTGCCGGCGAGGCATCGCTCAGGGCGGCGGTGAGTGCGAACGTGCCCACCAGCACGATCGGCAGCACCCGGAAGACGGTCCGCGGTGGCATCCAACGACCGATGGCAGCGAAAAGCAGCCGGCCCACCGTGACCATCGCCCAGAAGGCCGTGAGGGCCAGCGCGGCCTCGGTGGTCGAGGCGCCCAATGAAGCCATCTCGTGCTCGGACCAGTTGCCGTTCATGGTCTCGCACACGCCGTAGAGGACGGCGAACCCGGCGAACAACCAGAAGCGCGGCGGGATGCCACCGCCTTCCGCCGAGTCGCGGACGGCGACGGCGGACTCGACGCGCAACGGCAGCCGCGCGGCAGCCAGGAGTAGGAGGACGAGAAGCACGGTCGACAGGACCGGGAGCCCCCACCAGAAGCCGAGACCGACGAAGACGGCGACGAACACGGGGGCCAGCGCCGTGCCCAGACCGAGCAGCGCGTTGAGGGTGAGGACCGCTCGGTCGGCTCTGTCGGGTTGGAACGCGGCGGCGTACGTGTTGAGCACGGGCACGGTCAGCCCGAAGCCTGCTCCCAGGAGCCCGGTGGCCACCAGCAACAGGGGGTACGCCGCGGGGTCACCCTCGAACGCGGTGGTGAGGACGAGGACCAGCATCGAGCAGATGTTCGCGGTCAGCCCGAGGAGCAGGACCCGCTTGCTGCTGAACCGGCGGGCCAGCTGGGCCCCGAGGAGCGAGGTGACGATCGCGGTCAGCACCTGCGGGAGGAACATGGCGCCGTACTGCGTGTTGCTGAGGTCGTACTCCGTGGGATCGGTGAAGATCGTGCCCGCGGCCGGGAAGGTCACCAGGGTGATGCCCTGGACCAGCCCGGCCAGGTTGACTACGCGCTTCTCCGCGCTCGACGCCATCTCGCCCCTCAGACCCGGGGGCCGGTCAGGTGCAGCACGGGCCCCTTGGCACGGTCATCCATCCGTTTCCAGCGTGAGCCGGAGCCCGTCCAGGATCCAGGCGACCCCAGGCGGGCGCACCCTTCCGGGCGTGGAAGGGACATCCTCACGATGGCCCCGGCCTGCGGCGACGGACATCAGCCCATCGGGGTGAAGTCGCTCCGGACAGGGGTCCAGGTCCTACTCGGGCACGAGGGCCGGGGCCTCACGCCTCGTCGTCGGTCTCCTCGACCAGCTCGACCAGCTCGACGACCGCGCGCTCGAGCTCGAAGTCCACCTCGCCCATGTTCTCCGCGACCCTGACCGACGGGAACGCCGTGGCCAGCCACAGCAGGCCGTGGGACAGACTCGGCCGGATCACGGACTCGATCGCCTCGAGGCGCAGCTCCTGCGACCACACCGTCACCAGCAGACCGTTGTTGGTCTCCGTCCACAACGCGCCACCCGCCGACCAGTCCTCGACGATCGGCTGCAGGTCCAGGTCGGCACCGGGCGGAGCGCCCACGATCGTGAGGACCGCCTCCGAGGGGCTCACCAACCCGGTCACCTGGAGCTCGCCGTCGCCGGCCCGCTCGGCGCGGACGACGTCACCCGCCGCCAGCGGTACGACGAAGGAGCTGTTCTGCAGACGGTAGGAGCCGCCACCCTGGTCGGCGTCGAGCGGTTCGGCCCACAGCGACTCGGTCGCGGGCATGTTCTCGACGGGCCTGAATCTCAGGCGAAGCTGCGCCACGTCGGGCCCACGCGGATCCTGCGTCATCTGGCTGCCTCCCCCGGGTTGAACGGTCGGGCCAGGGTAGGAGATGGCCGGGGCTCGAAGCACGTGTTTCGGGAATGATGGGAGCAGGGATCGCGTTGCAGCAGGTAGTTGAATTCGCAACGACTGAGGCGGGATGAGAGACATGCAGATCGGCATCTTCACCGTCGGCGACGTGACGCCCGACCCCACGACGGGTCGGACGCCCACCGAGCACGAGCGGATCAAGGCGACCATCGAGATCGCCAAGAAGGCCGAGGAGGTCGGGCTCGACGTGTTCGCCGTCGGCGAGCACCACAACCCGCCGTTCATCGCATCTGCGCCGACCACGACCCTGGCGTTCGTCGCCGCCCAGACCGAGCGGCTGATCCTGTCGACGTCCACGACGCTGATCACGACCACCGACCCGGTGCTGATCGCCGAGAACTACGCGAAGCTCCAGCACCTCTCCGACGGCCGCGTCGACCTGATGATGGGGCGCGGCAACACCGGCCCGGTCTACCCGTGGTTCGGCAAGGACATCCGTGAGGGCATCAACCTCGCGATCGAGAACTACCACCTGCTCCACCGCCTCTGGCGCGAGGAGGTCGTCGACTGGGAGGGCAAGTTCCGTACGCCGCTCCAGGGCTTCACCTCCACGCCACGGCCGCTGGACGGCGTACCCCCGTTCGTGTGGCACGGCTCGATCCGCTCCCCCGAGATCGCCGAGCAGGCGGCGTACTACGGCGACGGGTTCTTCGCCAACCACATCTTCTGGCCGTCGTCGCACACCCAGCGGATGGTCGACCTCTACCGCCGCCGCTTCGAGCACTACGGCCACGGCACCGCCGACCAGGCCATCGTCGGCCTCGGCGGCCAGGCCTACATGGCCAAGAACAGCCAGGACGCCGTCGACGAGTTCCGGCCGTACTTCGACAACGCCCCGGTCTACGGCCACGGCCCCTCGCTGGAGGACTTCATGCGCGAGACGCCGCTGACCGTCGGGTCGCCGCAGCAGGTCATCGAGCGGACCCTCGGCTTCCGCGAGTACGCCGGCGACTACCAGCGCCAGCTGTTCCTCATGGACCACGCCGGGCTCCCGCTGAAGACGGTGCTCGAGCAGCTCGACCTGCTCGGCGAGGAGGTCGTGCCCGTGCTGCGCAAGGAGTTCGCCGCTCTCAAGCCGGCCCACGTGCCCGACGCCCCCACCCACGCCTCGTTGGTGGCGGCGCGCGACGCCGCCGCCGCAGTCCGTCGAGCCCGCCGAGACCACCGAAGAGGCCCGTGCATGACCAGCACCATCGTCATCATCTCGGCCGGTCTCTCCGTGCCGTCGAGCACGCGGATCCTCGCCGACTCGCTGGGGTCCGCGACCCAGCGCGCGCTCTCGGCTCTGGGCCAAGGCTCCGAGATCGAGGTGATCGAGCTGCGCGACCTGGCGCACCTGATCACCGACAACCAGCTCACCGGCTTCCCCACGGGCGCGCTCTCCGAGGCCGTACGCCGGGTGGCCGAGGCCGACGCCGTCATCGCCGTGACGCCGGTGTTCTCGGCGAGCTACTCCGGGATCTTCAAGAGCTTCTTCGACGTGCTCGAGGACGGCACCCTGGAGGGCAAGCCGCTCCTCCTCGCCGCCACGGCCGGCACCGCCCGGCACTCCCTGGTGCTCGACTTCGCGATGCGCCCGCTGTTCTCCTACCTGCGCGCCGACGTCGTACCGACCGGTGTCTTCGCCGCCAGCTCGGACTTCGGCTCCGGCTCGACGGTCAGCGGTGGATCGCTGTCGGCTCGGATCGACCGGGCCGCCGGCGAGCTCGCCGACAAGGTGCTCCGCCGCGGCACCGCGCTCCCCGACGACCCGTTCACCAACCCCACGCCGTTCGAGGATCTCCTCAACGGCCAGTGACCGCATCGAGGCGTCGACCCGCTGGCGAACAGCCCCGCCGATCGAGGTCGTCCGACACTTCATCTCCTTGGGGTGATGCCCCGCCGCTCCCGCCGATCGAAGGTGGAGACACGGCGAAACGCCGTCTCGCCGACGACTGAGAAGGAGCGGCGACGTGACCACGACCTCACCCTTCCCGCCCATCGCCGACTACGGCTTCCTGTCGGACTGCCACACCGGCGCCCTGGTCGCCCCCGACGGATCCGTGGACTGGCTGTGCCTGCCGGCGTTCGACTCGGCCAGCGTCTTCGGGAACGTCCTGGACCGGGGCGCCGGTGCCTTCCGGTTCGGGCCGTACGGGATCAACGTCCCGACGGCTCGCACCTACGTGCCGGGCACCAACGTCCTGGCCACCACCTGGCACACGCCCGGGGGTTGGCTCCTGGTGCACGACGCGCTGGTGATGGGGCCCCGGCAGGGCCCGGACACCGTGACGCCGCACACCCGGCCGCCCGCGGACGACGACGCCCTCCATCTGCTCGTGCGCACCGTCGAGTGCCTCGAAGGGACCGTCGAGATCGAGGTGGTCTGCGAGCCGGCGTTCGACTACGGCCGGGTCGAGGCCACATGGACGCTGGCCGACGCCGACGGCCACGTTGCGGACGCTGCCGATGCGGCCGGACCCGTCTTCCGGCTCAGCACCGACATGTTGATCGGCATCGAGGGCGGCGCCGCCCGCGCCCGCCACGTGCTGACCAAGGGCGAACGAGGGTTCTGCGCCCTGTCGTGGGCTGAGGGCCTGGGCGGGCCCAGCGACGACGACGAGGCCCGGGCGCACATCGATGCCACCGTGCTCTTCTGGCGCAACTGGCTGGCACGCGCCCGGATCCCGGACCACAGCCTGCGCCACCCGATCGAGCGCTCGGCCCTGACCATCAAGGGCCTCACCTACATGCCGACCGGCGCGACCGTGGCCGCGTTGACGACGTCGCTGCCCGAGACACCCGGGGGCGAGCGCAACTGGGACTACCGCTACACGTGGATGCGCGACACGACGTTCACCCTCCAGGCGCTGCACTACCTGAACCTCGACTGGGAGGCCGACGAGTTCATGCACTTCGTCGCCGACCTCGAGCCGAACCCGGACGGCGGCCTGCAGATCATGTACGGCATCGACGGCCGCCGCGACCTCAGCGAGTCGACCCGCGACGAGCTGACCGGCTACGAGGGCGCGCGACCCGTGCGGCTGGGGAACGGCGCCTTCGACCAACGCCAGAACGACGTGTTCGGCGCCGTCCTCGACTCGCTCCTCCTCCACACCCGACGCAGCAAGCACCTCCCACGACGGCTGTGGCCGCTCGTGCAGTCGCAGGCGGCCGGAGCGATCGCTGCCTGGCGCGAGCCGGACCAGGGCATCTGGGAGGCCCGCGGGAAGCCGCAGCACTACGTGTCGTCGAAGCTGATGGGATGGGTGGCGCTCGACCGGGCCGCGAAGCTGGCCGCGATCCGCGATGACGGCAAGCTCGAGAGCGAGTGGGCCGGTATCGCCGAGGAGATCAAGGAGGACATCCTCGCGCACGGCGTGAGCGACCGGGGAGTGCTGCGTCAGCACTACGAGACGGACGCGCTCGACGCGTCGACCTTGCTCGCCCCCCTCTTCGGCTTCCTGCCCGGCACCGACGAGCGGATGCGCAACACGGTCACGGCGATCTCGGAGGAGCTGACGGAGAACGGGTTCGTCATGCGGTACCGCACCGACGAGACGGACGACGGACTGTCGGGCAAGGAGGGGACCTTCCTGATCTGCTCGTTCTGGCTGGTCTCGGCGTTCGGTGCGGTCGGTGACATGGCGCAGGCGACGGGCCTGATGGAGCGCTTACTCCGGATCGCCTCACCTCTCGGCCTGTACGCCGAGGAGTTCGAGGTCGAACGGGCACGCCACCTCGGGAACTTCCCGCAGGCGTTCTCACACCTGGCCCTGATCCAGGCCGCGGGGCGGATCATCCTGGCCGATCGCCTGGAAGAGCTGTCGTTGTGACGGTCGTGGTGCTGGGCGGCGGGCTCGCCGGTGTCGCCTGCGCGCACAAGCTCGGCGACGAAGGTATCGACGTGGTGCTGGTCGACCGCAACGACTACCACCAGTTCCAGCCGCTGCTCTACCAGGTGGCGACCTCGCAGCTTCCGGCTCAGGACATCGCCCGCCCGCACCGGGCCATCTTCAGCGAGTACCCCTCGGTGGAGGTCGTCACGGAGCACGTCGAGTCGGTGTCGCTCGCCGACCGCACCGTGCACCTCGCAGACGGCCGGACCTTCACCGGCTCCCACGTGGTCATGGCCGCCGGCGCCCGACCGAACTTCTTCGGCGTCCCGGGTGCGGAGGAGCACTCGTTCCCGCTCTACTCGGTCGCGGACGCCGAACGACTGCGGCTCCACCTCCAGGAGCAGGTGCGAGCGGCCCAGACGGGGTCCGGCGAGGACGACGGGACCCTCGACGTCGTGGTCG
Organism: uncultured Actinomycetota bacterium; assembly: GCA_963761515.1. Lineage (GTDB taxonomy): Bacteria > Actinomycetota > Actinomycetes > Propionibacteriales > Nocardioidaceae > Nocardioides. The sequence continues at coordinate 35,189 of CAVXHO010000023.1, read as the reverse complement.
TCGGTGCCGGCCCCACCGGGGTCGAGACGACCGGGGCGCTCGCCGAGCTGATGACTGCCTGGGAGAAGACCGGGCAGACGCCGTACCGCGGACAGGTCACCCTGGTCGACCGCGGCGACATGCTGCTCGGCGCCTTCGAGGACAAGGCTCATCACTACTCCCTCGCGAAGCTGACCAAGGCCGGCGCGACGATCAAGCTCGAGGCGGGCGTGGCGGCGGTGCACGCCGACCGGGTCGAGTTCGACGACGGCACCACGATCCAGGCCCGGACCGTCGTGTGGGGCGGTGGTGAGTCCGCGTCGGCCATCGCACAGGACGCCGGACCGTCCACGGGCCGCGGGGGCCGGATCGACGTACAGCCCGACCTCACCGTCGCGGGGTTCCCGGGCGTGTACGCCGTCGGCGACGTCGCCAACATCCCCGCGAGTGACGGTACGACGCTCCCCCAGCTCGGCTCGGTCGCCCAGCAGTCGGGCGTGTGGGCCGCGGAGAACATCCTGCGCGAGCAGCTCGGAGCCGACACGAAACCGTTCCACTACAAGGACAAGGGCATCATGGCCATGATCGGCCGCAACGCAGCGGTCGCCGAGGTCGGCAAGCACCGGCACCAGGTCGACGGCCCGATCGCGTTCGCCGCCTGGCTCGGCGTACACGCGTCCCTGCTGAGCGGCGCGCACAGCCGGACCGACGCCTTCCTCACCTGGGCCTGGGACTACTTCGACCGCGACCACGCCGCCACCATCGAGGCCTCCGCGGCGCCCAAGCGCATCGCCTGGGGTGACCGCGAAGCCGACGTCCCGCACATCCGACTGGAACAGCGATCGGACACCACGAGCACGACCGGTCACACAGACGCGTCAGGAGGCAGCACATGACCGACCACTACGACGTGATCATCGTCGGCTCCGGGGCGGGGGGCGGCACCCTGGCACACCGGCTGGCGCCCTCCGGCAAGCGGGTGCTGATCCTGGAGCGCGGCGACTGGCTCCCCCGCGAGATCGAGAACTGGGATGCCGCGGCGGTCTTCGTCGACAACCGCTACGTGTCCGCCGATCAGTGGTTCGACGGCGAGGGCAAGCCGTTCCAGCCGCAGGTGCACTACTTCGTGGGTGGTGCCACGAAGTTCTACGGGGCCGCGTTGTACCGGCTCCGGGAGCGCGACTTCGGCGAGCTCAAGCACCACGGCGGGCTCTCCCCGGCCTGGCCGATCGAGTACGACGTGCTCGAGCCCTACTACCAGCAGGCCGAGGAGCTCTACCAGGTGCACGGCGCCCGGGGTGAGGACCCCACCGAGCCGCCGGCGTCGGCGCCGTACCCCTATCCGCCGGTCTCGCACGAGCCGCGGATCCAGAGGCTCTTCGACGACCTGACCCATGTCGGACTCCACCCGTTCCACTCGCCGTCCGGCATCATGCTCGACGAGGCGGACCCGGCCTCCAGCCCGTGCATCCGCTGCGCGACGTGCGACGGCTTCGCGTGCCTCGTGCACGCCAAGTCCGATGCCGAGGTGATCGCCGTACGACCGGCGATCCAGCACGAGAACGTCGACCTCGTCCGCAACGCCGTCGTACGCCGGCTCGAGACGGACGGGTCCGGGCGCACGGTGACCTCGGTCGTCGCCGATGTCGACGGCACCGAGCAGCGGTTCACCGCCGATGTCGTCGTGGTCTCGGCGGGCGCGGCCAACTCGGCCAAGCTGTTGCTGGCCAGTGCCAACGACCGTCACCCGAACGGTCTCGCGAACGGCTCCGACCAGGTCGGACGCAACTACGTCTTCCACAACAGCCGGGCCTTCCTGGCCGTGTCGAACGAGCCCAACGACACCAGGTTCCAGAAGACCCTCGGCCTCAACGACTACTACTTCGGCGACGCCGACTTCGACTTCCCGATGGGCAACCTCCAGATGGTCGGCAAGTCGTCCGGCCCCATGTACCGCGGCGAGAAGCCGATCGAGACCAAGCTGGCGCCGACCTTCGCGCTGGGCGACGTCGCCAAGCACGCCATCGACTTCTGGCTGTCGGTCGAGGACCTGCCCGACCCGGACAACCGGGTCACCCTCGACGGGAACGGCAACGTCGTCCTGACGTACAAGCCGAACAACCAGGAGCCGATGGAGCAGCTGTACCACCGGGTGAAGAAGCACCTCAGCCACCTCGGGATGAACCCGCACCATCTGATCCCGCGGGACGTGTACATGAAGAACGACATCCCGGTGGCGGGGTGCGCCCACCAGGCCGGCACGGTGCGCTTCGGCAGCGACCCCGCGACCTCGGTCCTGGACCCCGACTGCAAGGCGCACGAGCTCGACAACCTGTACGTCGTCGACACCAGCTTCTTCCCGAGCATCGGGGCGGTGAACCCCGCGCTCACCGCGATGGCCAACGCCCTGCGGGTGGGGGACCACCTCCTGGAGCGGCTCGGCTAGGTCAGACCGAGCTCGACGATCCGGTCGACAGCTTCCTTGCGTGAGGAAGCGCCGAGCTTGCGGTAGACCGAGCTGGCCTGCGTCTTCACGGTGTGGCGGGAGATGAAGAGCCGCTCGCCGATCTCGGGGTAGGACAGGTGGGTCGGCAGCAGCGGAACCAGGCGGAGCTCGGCAGCGGTCAACGACGAGGCCCCGACCGGCGTGGCGGCCGTGATCTGGCTGACCCGCTCCTCCAGCCGGCGGGCGGCGGTCGCGAGCGTGCCGAGGTCGGGCCGCTGCTGAAGGATGCCGTGCACCTGCTCGAGTACGGCGCGGGCGCCCGCCGGGTCGACCAGAGCCAGGTAGGCGCGTGCCAGCTCGACCAACGCCTGGACCGAGACGACGGGCAGCGCATAGGTGAGCAGCGGGCGCAGGCGCGCAGCGCGCCGTGCGTACTCGCGCGCCTCACGCATGTCCCCCCGATGCGCCGCCGCCCGTGCGGCCGAGGCGAAGACCAGGGCGCTGGTCCAGTACTCGTCGTACGGGCCACGGCCCACGATCTCGAGCGCCCGCTTGATCAGCGACTCGGCCGCCGTCCACTCGTCCCGCTCGACCGCGATCTGGAACTGCTCGGTCAGCACGAGGCCGGCCACGGGCGACGGTCTCGATGCTCGCGGCCAGGTCGTAGGCGTGGGCGAACGACGCGTCGGCCCGCTCGAGGTCGCCCTCGAGCAGGTAGGAGAGACCCTCCGTGTGGAGCATCGTGGCGCGGTAGGGGCTGGCGGGGCCGAGCCCGGCGAGCGCTGCCTCCGAGTCCGCGCGCATGGCCAGGGGTCCGTTACGGCAGAGATTCGCCCGCAGGTACGCCAACGTCGCCTCGACGGTGCTGCCGTCGGGCAACGTGCCCGAGGCGGGCAACTCCTCGGCGACCGCGGCCCAGCGCTCGGCGTCGCCCGGCCTGCCGACCAGGGCGAAGAGCAGGGCTCCGTGCGCGACCATCGCGGGCGTGTGGGGCGCCGGCGACCGGGCGCCGAGTCGCTCCACCCAACGCAGGACGGTGCCGATCTCACCGCTGGCCCAGACCTGTTGCATGGCTTCCAGGACCAGTCGCCCGAAGTGGAGAGGGTCGCCGGACAGGTAGGCGTGGTCGATGGCCTGCTCCGGCTCGTCGTGCGAGGCGAACCACGCCGCGGCCCGGGCGTGCAGTTCCAGGACCAGGTCGGGCGCCTCGGTCCGCAGCTCGGCCTGGAGTGCCTGGCGGAGAAGTCGGTGGTAGCGGTACCACTCGCTCTCACCGTCGACCGACAGCACCAGCCCGTTCCTGCGCTGGAGCGCCTCGAGCACCCGGGACGCACCGTGGCCGCCCACCACGGCATCGCCCAGCGGCCCGCTCACCTGGTCCAGGATCGAGGTACGGACCAGGAACTTCCGCTGTGACCGGGTGAGGGGCTGGAGGACCTCGGAGTGGAGGTAGTCGCTCATCAGCCGCTCGGTCCCCGTGAACGGACGGTCGGCGGTGACCTCGCCGGCCTGGATCCGCAGGGCCGCCAGGTAGAGCGCCGCCGGCCAGCCCTCGGTGTCCCACACGAGCTGACTCGTCCTGGCGTCGGACAGCTCGACGCCGGCCCCGGCGAGCAGGCGGGAGGTCTCGTCGCGGGACAGTGCCAGGTCGTCGGGGCCGATCTCGAGGAGGCGACGCTCGACCCGCATCCGTCCGGTCGGGAACGGCACCTCCTCCCGTGAGCCGAGGACCAGCTGCACGCCGGGCGGCAGTGCCATCGCGAACGCCGCGATGGTCTCCCGGCACACAGGATCGGTCAGCGCTTCCAGCTGGTCGAGCACGATCGCGACCGGCCCTGTGAGCGCGCCGACCAACGCCACCAGGTGCTCGAGAAGCCGACCCGCGTCATCGGCGAGCACCTCCCGGGCGGCCCCCGTCGCCGGCTCGACCAGGGCGATCGCCGCGACCACCGCCATGAACCAGGAGGCAGCCTCGTCGTGCAGCCGGTCACACGTGACCCATGCGACCCTCGGTCCTCGACGTGCGGCCCACTGGGTCAGCAACGTCGACTTCCCGTAGCCCGGAGGGGCGACCACGGCGACCACTGGCGCGTCGACCGCGAACATCCGGTCGAGCAGGGCGGTGCGCTCTACGAGGGCAGGCTCGACCCCAGCCTCGTCGGCCGACCGCGCTCCGAGGTTCGCGGTGGTCGCCCCGGGCTGGAACTCTGCGCCCGACCGGGTGGCCCCGTCATCCCCCACCACGCCTGAGACGGTACAACCCATCCCGGACGGGCGACCACCCCGTCCAGCGCGTTCATCTCGTGGTTCTGCCTAGGAAATGCGCGGTTCAGGCCGGCAACCAGGGGGTGCGCCAGCCGCCCAGCCCCGCGGTGATCTCGTTGGCGGCCGACGGCCCCCAGGTGCCCGCGACGTAGGAATGCACCGGTGGCGGCGCGTCGAGCAGTGGCTGCATCACGCGCCACGTCTCCTCGATCCCGTCCTGGCGGCTGAACCTCGTGCTGTCGCCCAGCATGGCGGCGTGCAGCAGCACCTCGTACGGCGTCGCACCCTCGCCACCCTCGGTGGCGAACTCCATGTCGAGCTCGATCGGTCCGATCCGCCCGAGGTCGGTACGCCGGGCGTCCACCTGGAAGCGGACCCCGGTGGACGGGTCGAGCTTGATCACGAGCTGGTTGGGCTCGGGTTGGTGGGCGGCGGGCCAGAAGCCCAGGCGTGGCGGGCGTTTGAAGACGAGCCTCAGCTCGGTCTGGGTCACCGGGAGCCGCTTGCCGGTCCGGATGAAGAACGGCACTCCGGCCCAGCGCCAGTTCTCGATGTCGAGCCGCAACGCGGCGTAGGTCTCCGTGGTCGAGCCGGCCGCGACGCCCTTGATGTCCTGGTACCCCTCGTACTGGCCGCGGACGTAGTGGGCCGGGTCGGCCTCCACCACGGAGCGGAAGAGGGCGACCTGAGCCTCCTTCACCGTCAACATGTCGCCGCGTGCCGGCGGCTCCATGGCGGCGGCCGCGACCACCTGCATGAGGTGGTTGACCACGACGTCGCGCAGCGCGCCGACAGGGTCGTAGAAGCTGCCTCGGTCGTCGACCCCGAAGTCCTCGGCCATCGTGATCTGGACGCACTCGAGGTAGTTGCGACTCCAGAGGGGCTCGAGGATCGCGTTGGCGAAACGCAGGTGCAGGATCTCCTCGAGGCCCATCTTCCCGAGGTAGTGGTCGATCCGGTACAGCTGGGACTCATCGACGTACTCGTGCAGCTCGGCCGCCAGGTCGCGCGCGGACTGCCCGTCATGGCCGAACGGCTTCTCGATGACGAAACGCGCCCCGTCGCTCAGCCCGGCTCCGGCGATGCCCGCGACGACCTTCCCGAACAGGAACGGCGGGATCTCGAGGTAGAAGACCGGGGTGTTGGCCCCCTTGATCGCCTCGCCTACGCGTCCGTACGTCGCGGGGTCGGTGAAGTCGCCACCGACGTACGACAGCCGCTCGGTGAACCGCTTGAAGACCTCGGGGTCGATGACCTCGCCGGTGCCCTCGATCGAGCTGCGGGCCCGCTCGATGAGCTGGTCGACGGTCCAGTCGTCGACCGCGACGCCCACGATCGGACAGTCGAGGAGACCGCGGGCCTCCAGCCGGTACAGCGATCGGAAGGTCATCACCCTCGCGAGGTCGCCGGTGATCCCGAAGACCACGAAGACGTCCCCCGGGTGCGTGGTCGTGCTGGTGGCGGTCGTTGTCATGCTGCCTCCCCTTCGCTCACCCGCCACGATGCCGAGTTGCCGTGGCGCGGGAATCCCCCGAGGGGGGTGATTCGGGCGCGGATCCTCGGTCCGGAGACGCCGCGAGGCCCTGCCACTCGGTGAGTGACAGGGCCTCGGGGGTGTTGATGCGGACTACTTCACCTCGGACCGCATCACCCGACGCAGCCCGAAGAACCCGGGCACCACGATCCACAGCGTGAAGGCGGTCGCGACGTGCGCCCACTCGGCGCCGGTGTGCATCCCCTCGAACAGGGACGTCTGCGCGAAGGGCAGGTCCACCCACGGCTGGAGGTGGCTGAACCAGTCCTGGCTGGCCGCCAGCAGGCTGGTCAGGTTGGGCACCAGGAGCACGAGCACGAAGTACATCACCAGACCACCGGCCGAGCTGAGCAGCAACATCCCGAGCATGGTGCCGATCGACAAAGAGATCAGGTTGCCCAGCACGATCGTCGTGGCGTGCCCGACCGAGAGGTCCCAGACGGTCGGCGTACCGGCGATGGCGCTGCCGATGACGTTCCCGACCGCACCGATCACGAAGGCGAACAGCATCGAGGCGATGGCCACGATGACGGCCGAGAGGGTCTTGGCCCCGACCACCCGGCCCCGGCTGGGGACGTAGGTGAACGTCGTCAGCCCGCTGCGCTGGCTCCACTCGCTGGTGATGGACAGCAGGGCGACCATCGGCAGGATCACCGTGATCGGGAACCCGACCGCCTTGGCGAAGTTGTAGTACGTGAGGTCCGCATCCGGCGCGAACGCGATGGTCGCGATCGTGGCGATCAGGCCGGTGATCGCGATGCTCGCGATCAGCCAGAACCCCGACCGGGTGTCGAACATCTTGCGGAGCTCGACGCGGATGACCCGGCTGAGCGGGATCTGCGCGAACTGAGTACGTCGACCGGGGTGGACGTGCTCGGCGTTGATGGCGCTGGTGGCGGTCATGCCGCTGCCCTTTCTGGTTGGTTGTCTCGCTGGGTGTCGGCGGTCAGCTCGAGGAACATCTCCTCGAGTCCGCCGCTGTCGGCGGTGCGGAGCTCGGTGAGCACCACGCCGCCGTCGTAGGCCGCTCGTCCGACCCGGGCGGTGTCCGCCTCGGTGCGCACGGATCCGTCCTCGGAGACGGTCGATACGACGTCGGCTGCGGCGAGCGCACGCTGGAGGGATGCGACGTCCGCGGCGCGGACGACCGTCCCGGCCGCCTGCAGCAGGTCGGACTTGGAGCCCTGGCAGACGATCCGCCCCTGCCCGATCATCACGATGTCGTCGGCGATGATCTCGATCTCGGCCAGCAGGTGGGAGGACAGCAGGACGGTCCCCCCGTGGTCGGCGTAGTCGCGGAGCAGGTCGCGCATCCAGCGGATGCCGGCCGGGTCGAGACCGTTCGCCGGCTCGTCCAGGATGAGCACCGACGGATCGCCGATCAGGGCGGCCGCGATGCCGAGACGCTGACGCATCCCGAGCGAGTAGTTGCCCACCCGCCGGTCCGCCTCGGCACCGGTGAGGCTGACCAGCTCGAGCAGCTCGGTGACCCGGGAGGCCGGGACACCCATGATCTGCTGGGCGATGGTCAGGATCTCGCGGCCCGTACGGCCCGCGTGCTGGGCGGAGGCGTCGAGCATCACGCCGACCTCCCGCCCGGGGTTGGGCAGGTCGGCGAAGCGTCGACCGGAGATGGTCGCGGTGCCCTCGGTGGGTGTGGTGAGGCCGACCATCATCCGCATGGACGTGGACTTGCCGGCGCCGTTCGGGCCGAGGAAGCCGGTGACCCGGCCGTCTCGTGCGGTGAAGCTGATGTCGTGGACGACGGTGGTGCCGCCGTAGGCCTTGGTGAGTGCGTCGATGGTGATCATGGGCGGCAGCTCCCTTGGGTCGGTGTGGCGGGGCGTGGGCGGGGCGGGGGCGGTGTGGTCCACCGCGAGGTCGCGCCGACCCACTCGGTCATGGGGTCGAGCCGGAGGTTTGTCATGCCTCGACGCTAGGTACGGCGAGGGGGTCGGCGCGTCGTCGCCAGGTCGCGTCCTGGGGGCCACCAAGGCCCCACTCCGTGTCCTCCGAAAGGTGGAGACGACCCTCGCCGGTCGAGCCCTTCGAGACCCGGTCGACCGCTGGTCGAGGAGGTCGCTCAGCGACCGTCTCGAGACCCGTTCCACCGCTGGTCGAGGAGGTCGCTCAGCGACCGTCTCGAGACCCGTTCGACCGCTGGTCGAGGAGGTCGCTCAGCGACCGTCTCGAGACCGCGCCTCAGGTGTCGAACAGCCCGGTCTCGTAGGCGAGCACGATGGCCTGTGCCCGGTCGCGCAGGTCGAGCTTCTGGAGCAGCCGGGTCACATGGGTCTTGACCGTGGTGTCGCTGATGAACAGCTCGCCCCCGATCTCGGCGTTCGAATAGCCACGGGTGATCAGGCGGAACACGTCCAGCTCACGCGGTGTCAGCGTCTCCACCGCCTTCGGAGGCGCCTGCTGATGGACCCGGGTGAACTGCTGGATCACGCGCCGGGTGACCGACGGCGAGAGCAGGGCGTCTCCACCGGCAACGGTGCGGACGGCGGCGATGAGCTGCTCGGGCGGGTCGTCCTTGAGCACGAAGCCGCTCGCGCCGGCCTGGAGCGCGCGATAGACGTACTCGTCGAGGTCGAAGGTGGTCAGGATCAGGATCCGGCTGGACGGGTCGGCCGCGAGGATGCGCCGCGTCGCCTCCAGCCCGTCGAGCTCGGGCATCCGGATGTCCATCAGTACGACGTGCGGGTGGCAGCGGGCGGCCTCGGTCACGGCCTCGAGGCCGTTGCCCGCCTCGGCGACGACCTCGATGTCGGGCTCGTCCGCGAGCAACATACGGAAGCCGGCGCGCACCATCGCCTGGTCGTCCACGACGAGCACCCGGATCGTCACGCGTCGGTGCTCTCGAGGCTCTCGAGCGGAAGGGAGGCGCGGAGCACGAATCCGCCCGAGGTGGCGACGAACGCCGACATGTCCCCGCCGTACGCCTTCACGCGCTCGCCGATCCCGATCAGCCCGTGGCCGAACCCGTCGCTCTTCGCGAAGCCGCCCGGCCCGTCGTCGCGCACCTCGAGCCGCAGCTCGGCCGGCGCGTAGTCGACCGTCACATCGGCGCGCCGCGCGCCGGAGTGCTTGAGGGCGTTGGTGAGTCCCTCCTGCACGATGCGGTACGCCGAGAGGTCGACGGAGCGTGGCAGGACGGTCGGCTCCCCGTTCACGTGCAGTCGTACGTCGAGCCCCGCGGCGCGGACGTCTCCGGCCAGGCCCTGGAGGTCGTGCAGTCCCGGACCCGGTGTCAGCTCGAGCAGGTCGTCGCCCTGCCGCAGGGCGCCCAGCATGCGCCGCATCTCGGTCAGCGCCGTCCGGCCGACCTGCTCGACGTTCCGGAGCGCCTCCTCCTCCGGTGACGCGGCCGGCAGCCGGTGCCGGACCGCCCCGACCTGGAGGACCATCACGCTCACCGCGTGGGCGACCACGTCGTGGAGCTCGCGGGCCATCCGGGCGCGTTCCTCGGCCACCGCCACCCGGGCTGCGGACTCCCGGTCGCGTTCGGCCCGCAACGCCCGCTCCTCGGCCGCCTCGCGGCGGTCGGTCCGGTCGCGCAGCGCGTAGCCCACCAGCCACGCCACTCCGAAGAGCGAGGTGCTGAAGATGAGATCGGCGACGTCCTCGGTCGGGTCATGCGCGATCACGACGGCCGCGGAGACGAGCACGATCACGAGCCCCACCCGGGCCTGGATCCCTTGTCGCAGCCCCCCGAGCAGCACGGCCGCGCCCATCCCGCACAGGTACACCGAGGGCTGCGTCGTGATCAGCTGCGGGTCGAGGAAGCTCAGGGAGGCACTGACGATCCAGACGAACGCCGGCGCCGCGAACGGCCAACGCCTCCGCCCCAGCAGCAGCAGCGGGATGATCGCGATCGCCGCGACCTCGAACCACAGCTGGACGCCGTCCGGACGGTCCGCGTCGCCTCGCATGGCGGTACCCACGGCACCACCGACGGAAGCAACGACGATCAGGACGTCGAGCCCCCAGGCCGCGAAGAACCGCCAGAGCCGACTCACCGGCTCAACGTACGACAGCCGCTCCTCCGCGCGCGTCGTACGAAAGTAGGAGGAGTAGGTCGGCACTCATGAGCGGTACACGTCCCGGCGATGTTGGACCGTCACGACCAGCACCACCAGCTCCCCTTCATCGATCCGGTAGATCACCCGGAACTCCCCGCGCCTCGCGGAGTGCAAGCCGTCCAGCGGAGCACGCAACGGCTTGCCGACGCGCTGGGGGTTCTCCGCCAGCGCGCCCCCGATGAACTCGACGCAGGCCGCAGCGACCACCGCCGGCAGGCGCTCGGAGACGGCTCGCCGGGCGGTGCGGGTGTAGCTGACCCGATAGGTCAAGAACCGCGCCGCTCGAGGTCGGCGACCACCTCGTCGTGCGTGGAGACCTCGCCGGCCTCGGCCTCCTGCAACCCCCGCTGCAGATCGCGCACGAGGTCGGCGTCGGCAAGGATGTCGAGGGTCTCCATCAGAGAGTCATAGTCGTCGGCGCCGAGCAGGACGGCGGCTCGCTTGCCGTTGCGGGTGATGTCGAACCGCTCGTGCGAGCTCACCGCCGCCTCCACGATCTTGGACAGGTCCTGACGCACCTCGGCCAAGGGCTTGGTCTCCATGTACAGAATTCTAGCGCAACTTGGTCACACAGCCGCCCGGACCTGGCGTGCGAGACTCCGGCACACGAAGTCGGCGGGTGCGGCGAGGAGGTCGGCCAGGCGATCCAACACCGGAGCATCGCCGGGCTCGGCCACCGCGGGCAGGCGCGCCACCACGCTGAGACTCAGCAGAGCGGCCCGCAGGCACGACCACGGGTCCACGTCGCCCGGCTCGGCGGCGTACTGCTCGTCGACACAGGTGCGGGCGAGCGCGAGGGTCCGGCGAGCCAGCTGGGCACCGATCTCGGCCTCGGTCGGCAGCTCGCCGGTCGGGTCCTGGAGCACCACCTGCCAGATCAGGTCGCGTACGTCGTGGGCGAGACCGTCGTCGAACCCTCCGGTCTCGATGTCGGAGCGAGACGCCTTCACAGCGTCGACCCACGACGACGGATCTGCCGCGACCCGCTCGGCGGTCACCCGTGGTACGACGAGCGGCGCGCCCTCGAACATGCGCCCGGACTCGATCGGCACCAGCCTGCCGATCACATGCTCGTCGGGGGCCACGACCGCGGCGCTGCCGATGTTGGCGAGATCGAGACGCTCGCCGGTGTCGAGCCGCTGCCAGGTGACGAGCGCGGGTGCCCGCGCGACCAGCCGGAGGGCGGCCATGGGCGCACGGGCCCAGTCGTGGATGTGGTCGGCACCGTCGAGGAGGTCACGCGTCGCGTGCGTACGCACGTACCGGGCCAGGCCACCGAGCTCGTAGAGATAGAGCTGCCGGTAGACCCAGTCGTGGTCGATGATCTTGCACCGCGCGTCGTGCTCGCCCCACGCGGACAGACCGTCGGTGCCGCCCCGCACGTCGATCGCCAGCTCGAGGCATCGGCCTCTGAGGGGGTCGCCCGGCCTGCCGAGGGCATCGTGGGCCTGGGCGACGATCCAGCGCGACACCGCCCATCGAGGGAGCGCCGGCCCCAGCATCACCACCTGCGAGAGGCGGCTGATCCGAGCCGGTCGCCAGAAGGTCCTACCATCCGGTCCGACCAGCCGGTGCCCCATGAGCGACATAGCTTCGCCGGCGTCGCCGCGCCGCTCCGCGTCGTCGACCGCGAGCATCGTGTCGAGCCAGGGCCGCATCCTCTCGAGCTCCGCCCCGCGTCCCCGGACGCTGTGAGGATGCAGGTCGGGACGGCGTGCGGCGCGTCGAGAATGACGCCTCCCAGATGTGGCCATGCCGACACCGAACCGGATATGCCGTACCTGACGTGCCACCTCCTGGGCGGGCTGTGCACAGGCGATCGGGCTGGCGCGCCTGTGCATGGCAGACGGTCCGTCAGAGGCGGTCGAGCAGCTCCTGCTTCTTGGCCACGAACTCGGCCTCGGTGAGCACGCCGCTGTCGCGGAGCGCCGCCAGCTTCTCCATCGCCACGAACGGGTCGACGGGTGCGGCGGGATCTGCCGGCGCGGGCTCGTCCGGAGCCGCCTCCCTCGCCCGTCGTACGGCGTGGGCGAACGGCTCCAGATCGGCCTTCACGATCCGCGAGACCGCCACCGTCTTCTCGCCCACCGCGAATGCCACCTCCCCGGTCGACAACCCCGACGACGACGAGACCGAGGCGATCGCACCGAGTGACAGGTCGAGCGACGGCTTCACCACGCGACGGTGGAAGAAGATGAGCCGAGCGTCGGTCAGGACCAGGACCCCGCCGGCACGCTCGTAGGTGCCCTGGACGACGAACCGGACGGTCTCGTGCTCGCGGAGGTACCCCTCGACCGGCGCCAGCTCCCCGGGGTCACGCAGCCGGGACCCCAGCCGCGCCGCCGCCGCGCGGATGTCCGGGCGCAACGAGTCCATGCCGTCGTTCGACTGGTCCTTCTTCCGCGCCACGCTCCGATCCTGTCACGCCACCCCCGATGGTCGAGGAGGTCGCTCGGTCCGGTGGTTGAGGAGGTCGCTCTGCGACCGTCTCGAAACCACCCCGACCGACCGTGGTCGAAGCGAGCGTCCGCATGCTGCGACCGTTCGGTCCGATGGTCGAGGAGGTCGCTCTGCGACCGTTCGGTCCGATGGTCGAAGAGGTCGCTCTGCGACCGTTCGGTCCGATGGTCGAAGAGGTCGCTCTGCGACCGTTCGGTCCGATGGTCGAAGAGGTCGCTCTGCGACCGTTCGGTCCGATGGTCGAGGAGGTCGCTCTGCGACCGTTCGGTCCGGTGGTTGAGGAGGTCGCTCTGCGACCGTCTCGAAACCACCCCGACCGACCGTGGTCAACGGGCGCCCAGGGACCGCCAGTAGGCATTCAGCGCGCCGTTCGTCTTCACGAACCACACGATCAGGCCCACGAAGAAGAACCACCCGAGCAGCAGAGCCCAGAGCCCCGTCAGTGCGGTGACGGGCGGCTTCTGGCCGCGCCGCGAGTAGAGCTGGCCGACCTCGTTGGAGTTCAGGAACGGCATCACGATGCCGACGAAGATCGCGAGCAGCAGGGCGACGCCTCCACCGAGGCCGTTGGTGGAGTGCCGGCGCATCTCCTCGTGGGTCTTGTAGTACCAGTACAACGAGTAGAACCCGAGGGTCACGATCGTGAGCAGGAAGCAGGTGCCCGTGCTCCGGATCGTCCCCACAGCGGCCGCGCCTGGGGCGGGGATGACAGAGCCGGCCGCAGCGGGCGCCGGAGGTGGCGGCGGGTTGGTGGGCGGACCCTGGTCGAGCCAGGGCTGGTCGGCTGGGACCTCCGGCTCGTCGGCGGGCGGCACCTGTGGATTGGTCATGTCTTCTCCTGGAAATGTGTCGGTCACGCGGGCGCGGCCGCCGCGAGCGGGTCCCGGGGCTCGGGGAGTACACCGGTCACGACGAAGGCGACGACCACCGCGACGATGACCGGCGGGGTGACGACGACGCCGTCCGCCCCGAGCAGCACCACGGCCAGCAGGGTCGAGGTCAGCGGCAGCTTCAACATGACGGTGCACATGGCGCCGATCCCCATCGCGATGGAGGCGGCGAGGTCCATGCCGGGCAGGCCCGAGGCCGCGATGCCCAGCACACCGCCGGTGAACAGCGCAGGGAAGACCGGGCCACCACGGAAGGCGCTGAGCGACAGCGAGTAGGCCAGCGCCTTGCACACAGCGAGCAGGAGCAGCGTCGCGACGGAGTAGTCGGCGGCGTTCGCGACCACATCGGGGAGGGCATCCTGGCCGGAGAACAGCACCTGGGTGAAGTCCCTTCCGGAGATCAGCTGGTAGGCCATCGCGATGAGGCCGACGAGCAGACCGAGCCCGGCAGTCACGGGAACCCTGCTGCGATGGACGATCGGGCGCAATGACAGGGCACCCGAGCGGATCGCCCATCCGATGGGAGCGGCCACCACACCCATCGCCACGGCCCACAACATCGTGGCGATGGTCGGGGTGACGGCCGGAGGTACCGACGTGAACGCCAGGGAGAAGGTGCCGAGGCCGGTCCAGTTGTCGAGGCCGACGAAGACCAGGGCTCCGATGCCGGAGGACAGGAGCCCGGGCAGTGCCACCAGGCTCAGCATGGCCCCGCCGATCCCGGCCGCCTCCATGATCAGGAAGGCACCCAGCAGTGGCGAGCCGAGCAGGGTGCTCACCGCTGCGAAGCTGCCGGCAGACGCCATGATCGTCAGCGCCATCGGCGGGGCGTCCTTCTTGACCAGGTGCACGGTCAGGGCCGCGAGGCCGCCGCCGATCGCGATGAGGGGCGCCTCGGGTCCGAGCACCGCGCCGAGGCTCAACGTGGCCAGGGAGGCCAGGATGACGCCGGGGAGGTCGAGGTCGACCGGTGGCCCTCCGCCGACATGGAAGCCGAGGGCCGGTGAATGGCCGGCGTTCCCCGGCAGGTACCTGATCACCGCCCCGACCAGCACGCCGCAGAGGAGCAGCCACGGCACCGGCCACCACGCCGGCGTCGTACCGGTGAAGAGGTCGCCGGGAAGGTCCTCGAAGATGGCCGTCTGGAGCTTCTGGGTCAGCGCCAGGAAGCCGTACGCGATCGCGGAGATCGGGATGCCGAGCAGGGCGGCCAGGACCAGCGCCGACAGGTAGGGCTTCGACCGGAGCATCGCCTTGGGGTCCATGGGCGGCGGGGCAGCCGGTGAGGCGGGTGGCGGAGCGGGCGTCGCTTCGGTCATGGCTACGAGCCAAGCAGCCGCTCACGAGCGAGTCGACACCCACACCGGGTGAAGCATCATCCGACTCCGAGGGCGTCGAGCTTCCCCAGAAGTACGTCGCGTTCCCGCTCACTCAGGCACAGGCGGACGGCTTCCTCGAGCTCGGCGCGGGCCTCGTCGGTGCGGCCGAGCCGGGTCAGCAGCTCGCCGCGAACGCCGGGCAGCAGGTGCGAGCCTTTCAGGTCCCCCGCGTCCACCAGCGCGTCGACGAGCGGCAGGGCGGTGGCCGGACCGCTCGCCATCGAGACGGCGACAGCGCGGTTGAGCTCGACGATCGGTGACGGCGCGAGCGAGCCGAGGGCGTCGTACAGCAGGACGATGCGGTCCCAGTCGGTCGCCTCGACGGACGGCGCGACGGCGTGGCACTCGGCGATGGAGGCCTGGAGCCCGTACGCACCGAGTCCACGGCCGATCCGGCCGGCTGCGGCGAGCGCTGCCGTGCCGCGGCGGATGGCCGCGCGGTCCCAGCGGCGACGGTCCTGGTCCTCGAGCAGCACCGGCGTGCCGTCGTCGCGTACGCGCGCCGGGAAGCGAGCGGCGGTGAGCTCGAGGAGGGCGAGCAGACCCTGGCGTCTCGGGCTCGTCGGGCACCAGCCGGGCCAGGACCCTCGCCAGCCTGATCGCCTCGCGGGCGAGATCGGTGCGGATCCACTCGCTGCCCGAGGTGGCGCTCGAGCCCTCGGTGAAGATCAGGTAGATGACGCTGAGCACGGAGCTGAGCCGCTCGCGGCGTTCGTCGTACGGCGGAACCTCGAACGGCACCTGCGCGGCGGCGAGCGTCTTCTTGGCGCGGGTGATCCGGGCCTGCACGGTCGCGGTCGGGGTCACGAACGCGCGCGCGATCTCGTCGCTGGTGAGACCGCCGAGGACGCGCAGCGTCAGCGCGACGCTGGCCTCGCGAGACAGCACCGGGTGGCAGGAGATGAACATGAGGGCAAGGACGTCGTCGTCGATCCGCTCGGGGTCGTACAGCACGAAGTCCTCCTCTCCGGGGTCGAGCGTCGAGCCCGAGGTGGCCTGGCCCTCGTCCAGGTCTGCCGCCAGCGCGGCGTACCGCTCGTCGAGTGCCGACCGTCGTCGGAATCCGTCGATCGCGCGGCGCCGCCCGACCGTGAGCAGCCAGCCGGCCGGGTTGTGGGGTACGCCGTCGCGCGGCCACGAGACCAGCGCCTCGGCCAGCGCCTCCTGGGCCAGGTCCTCCGCGAGCGCGAAGTCGCCCGTGTAGCGGGCGAGCCCGCCGACGATGCGCGCCGACTCGATCCGCCACACGGCCTCGACCGCCTGGCGACCTGTGTGGTCGCCAGGCGGTCCGGCGTCGGAACGTCACAGCTGGCCGGTCGACTCCCGCCACGCCCGCTCCTTCTGGACCCACTCGTTGTCTTGCGGGAACTCCTCGATGCTCGTCACGCGCCGGATCTCGGCCTTCGTCCCCGGCCCGGCCAGCGGTGCGCGCTTGGCCCACTCGACGGCCTCCTCCTTCGAGGCCACGTCGAGGATCCAGAAGCCACCGAACAGCTCCTTGGTCTCGCCGTACGGCCCGTCGGTCGCCACCGGCGGCTGCGAGGTGTAGTCGACGACGACGCCGTCCTTGGCGTCGTCCAGCCCCTCGGCCGCGACGAGCACGCCGGCGTTGATGAGCTCGCTGTTGAACTTGCCCATCTCGTTCAACATCTCGTTGAAGTCGACCTCCTGGAACGCGGCCAACCCCTCATCGGTTGCCCGCAGAATCACCATGTACTTCATCTCGTGCTCCTTGTCCGGGTCCCCTTGGACCCTCTCATCCGTAGGTCGAACGGCAGAACGCCGTATCGACAGGTGTTACGTCGGTGGTTGAGGAGGACGCTCCTCCCCGCTGGTTGAGGAGGGCGCCCTGCGCCAGCCCTCTCCGGTGGTTGAGGAGGGCGCTCAGCGCCCGCACTCTCCGGTGGTTGAGGAGGGCGCCCTGCGCCAGCCCTCTCCGGTGGTTGAGGAGGGCGCTCTGCGCCAGCCCTCTCCGGTGGTTGAGGAGGGCGCTCTGCGCCCGTCTCGAAACCACCAGGTCAGGACCGCCTCGCCAGACACCGCGCCACCACCGGCACGATCACCGCGGCCGCGATCAGGTGCGCCACGATCAGCGTGAACTTGGTCCCTGCACTCGCCCCCGCGGACACCAGCGGTGCCCCGAGCGACACGAACGTCAGTGCGCTGGCGACGACGACGTAGGTGTACGCCGGCCTCCGGGCCTTCCAGTTGATCAGCGCGGCGATCGCCGTACCGAGCACCATGCACATCACGATCGACGTGGCACAAGCACCGACCGGCAGCGTCATCGCGCTGCTCGGGTCGCCGAACGGATCGCCGATCCGCAGCTCGGTGCCCGTGGCGCGCACGATCCCGACCCACGCCTCAGTGGCGACACCCGCCGCAACGGTGGCGCCCAGGTTGACCAGCAGGAGCTTGCCGAACGGCGCCCGGGTCGTGGTCGTGGTGTCCGTCGTACGAGTGCTCAGCGTGGTGGTCATCGCAATCTCCTCCGGTCTCACGCACCGCCTCTCGGTACGTCACACCCCTAGGTCGAACGGCCACCCCGCCCGATCGACACGATCCGAAGAAAGTTCGAGAGATTTTCGGCATCGGGCAGACTTCACGCACATCGTCACCAACGGGAAGATCACCATGCGCATCAACGCCGTCATCGGGGCCACGGCCCTCGCCTTCACCGCCACCGTGCTCGTCGCCTGTGGCTCCAGTGACAGCAGCTCGAGTGCTTCCGCCTCCTCGGGCAGCTACTGCGACGAGCTGAAGGCCGACAAGACGTACTTCGAGAGCCTCAACGGCAGCAACGGGGACCTGAGCAACTTCGACCAGGTGTTCGCCAAGGTGCACACCCTGGCCGCCGACGCCCCCGACAACGTCGCCGACGACTGGAAGACCCTCGACGGCGCCGTCACCACGATCGAGAGTCCGCCCTCCAGGAAGCCGGCATCAAGCCCAGCGACCTGGCGGGGATCCAGAAGGGCCAGATACCCCCAGGGCGCCGACCTCTCGAAGCTCCAGCAGTTGCTCCCGAAGCTGCAGAGCCTCAACAGCACCGACGTCAGCGACGCAGCGAAGAACATCTCCGACGACGCCAAGAAGTCCTGCGGCATCGACCTCACCTCCAGCTGAGCTCACATCGCCGGTTGAGAGGTCGCCCTGGCGACCGTCTCGAGAAGTCACCGAGTCAGGCCCGCCCGAGAGCGGCACACAGGCAAGGCCAGCACGACGACCAACGATCACCACGAACAGCACACGCGCCCCGAGCAGCGGGCGAGCACCGGACCGTGTGCAGGTAGGCGCCCACGATGGCGCCCGGCAGCACGAACAGGAAGATCGACGGCATGAAGCACCAGCTCCACGCCACCAGCCCGGCATAGACGAGAACGCCGAGCACCCGGCTCCACACCCCGCGACCCCACGGCTCCGACCACCGCCGCCGGTGAGTGCTCTGGTGCCGCGCGATCTCAGCAACGCTCAGATGACAGCTCAGGCAGCCCGACGCCCCGACGCCTCCACCACACAAGGGACACGCCAGCGACCCAGCGCCCGAGATCCTCTCCATAGTCACGGGGTGAGGTTACGAAGGTTGGCGGCGCCGCGCGGCAGAATGCGGGACTTTCGGTGCGCGGTTCGACGAGGATCATCGAGTGAGGATCGGCACCTGGAACCTTGACGGCCGACGGTCGGACCGCCACGCCCACCTCCTCCACTCCGTCGACTGCGACGTCTGGCTGCTGACCGAGGTCCACCCTGCTGTGACACTCCTCGGGTACGCCGCTCACCTCACACACGGCGAGATCCGGCCGGGCGTCCGCTGGGCTGGGGTGTTCTGCCGTTCCTCGCTCGAGCCGCTTGCAGACCCCATCCGGCAAGCGCGATGGCACGCATCGACGGCACGACCTTCGTCAGCTCCGTCTTCCCGTGGCGTTCGTCGGGTGGGGCACCGCCGTGGGTCGGAGCAAGCCAAGGCGAGCGCACCCGCCAGGCAGTCGCCGACCTGCGCGGTGCGGTGGGGAACGCCGCCCAGCTGGTGTGGGGCGGGGACTGGAACCACGAGCTCGCCGGACACTCTTACGCCGGCAGTCGCAAGGGGCGAGACGCGCTCCTCGCTGCGCTGGCCGCGTGGGATCTCTCAGCGCCCACGCGTGACCTGCGAGCAGCGAGGGGCGGGCCGTCGGTCAACCACCTCGCCGTACTTGCCGACTGGTCCGTCACGAGTGCGATGCGTGTCCCTGCGACAGATGGCGCAGATCGGCTGTCCGACCACGACCTGTACACCTTGGACGTCAACCGCCCTCGGCGCTCCGGGGCCGTCGTGGCTAGCGACGTTTCCCCAGTCCGGGCGCCCCGCCGCTGACGATGCGTACGGGCACGTTCATCCTGCGACCGAACAGCTCAATCTCCTGGGCTGCTCCCTTTGGCCGCTTGGGAGTCGCCTTGGACTTCTTATTCTTCTTGGAGGACGTCCGGGCATCAGGTGCTCCGTTGCGGACGGTGACCGCCAGGACCCTGGATCTCTTCTTCGAGTCCCTGACCTGCTAAGGGTGCGGACGCGCCCACGGGGTTGTCGCAGGCATGACAGTGCCCGGGCCCACCGATCGGTACGCCACGCCACGGCGCAGCGACGGGGAGCGAGATGCAACACATCGACCTCATCGAGTCGGTCCGCAGGGGATGCTCCGAATCGTCGTCGAGCATCAGGCACAGTCGAACTCGCCCATCTGACGCCGAAGGTCCGGTGCCCGCAGGTGGTAGTCCCCCGCGGTCATGCACTCATGGCGTCGACGGCCCTTTCAACGATTCCGATCTCGCGGCCCAACCTGGCACCCGCGTTGATCAGGTACCGATCCCAGGCCTTCGGCGACGCCACCTCTGCCGGCGTAGGGAACGGCAGCTGAACTGCAAACAACTCGACAGGGCGCGACGAGTCCTCACTTCGGCCTCGGATCCACTCCGCTCGCGGCTGACTGCCTGGGTAGACGAGAACGGCCGCCCGCACCAGCCGCGGGCGATCTCTCACTAAGTGGCTATACGCGAACATCTGGTATTGGTCATCTCGGCCCGGGGCAGAGCCAGCCGGGGGTGTCTTGTACTTCGCATCAACGACAAAGACGTCGAGGTTCTGGCGCGCAACGTTGTCGGGGTAGGTGTGCGAATACGCCAGTAGGGATTTGACCCAGGGATCCGAGGTCAGATCCCGGGCTTGCTCGATGACGTTCTCAAACCCTGCCCGGCGCAACGCCTCACTCACGATTCTCTCCCACAGCTTGTCGCTGGGCACAGAGAGTTCCACCGCCGTGACGGCCGCCGCATGCGCGTCGCTCGCGGTGACTTCAAGCTCCGCCAACGTCATGAGGGCAAGCTCAAGGCTCTCCGACCATCCCTGATCAAGGCGCCCCAGACGCAAAGCTTGACCGACCGCGAGCGCGTCACGTGGAGTCAGTGCCGGGACCTCAGACAGCACCCTGCGAAGGGCCACCGCGTCATGCCGGAGAGACCTATCGCTGTACTCGTCAGGCAATCGTGAACCGGCTCCTCGACCGTCTGCCACCCATTCAAGTGCAGCGCATACGCACCTCAGCAAATCAGTCGAGAGCGTGAGCGCCTCGTAGTGGCACTTGAGGCCCATCGAAGCGCCTGCTTGCCAGAGCACGGCGCTTGTTGAATCAAGGCGCCCACGGATGGTGGACCTCAGCTCGGTGACTCGCCTATAACCGGGGCGAACGGACTCGACCTGCCTGGCCACGGCATCGATGAAGCGTCTGTACAAAAGCGGCCGGTGCAAGGGGGATCGTGCCGCACCGCCGAGCAGATCGTCCTAAACCGTCTTGCCCGGCCATTTGCAGAGGTCGGCGATCAGGCATGTCTCGCACAGCGGCCGGCGCGCGATGCAGATATAGCGCCCGTGCAGGATCAGCCAGTGGTGGGCGTGGCGCTTGTAGTCGGTCGGGCACCGCCTTCTCGAGCCTCGTCTCGACCTCGAACGGGGTCTTGCCGGGAGCGAGGCCGGTGCGGTTGCCGACGCGGAAGATGTGGGTGTCGACCGCGATGGTCGGCTCGCCGAAGGCGATGTTGAGCACGACATTGGCGGTCTTGCGGCCGACGCCGGGCAGCGCCTCGAGCGCCTCGCGCGTGCGCGGCACCTCGCCGCCGTGCTCGTTCGATCAGCAAGTTCGGCGAGCGCGATCACGTTCTTCGCCTTGGTGCGGTACAGGCCGATGGTCTTGATGTAGTCGCGCAGCCGTGCCTCGCCGAGCGCGACCATCTTGGCCGGCGTGTCGGCGACCGCGAACAGCGCGCGGCGTCGCCTTGTTGACGCCGACATCGGTCGCCTGCGCCGACAGCACCACCGCGACCAGCAGCGTGTAGGGATTGACGTGTTCGAGCTCGCCCTTGGGCACCGGCACGGCCGCTTCGAACCGGCGGAAGCACTCCTCGATCGCGGCCTTGGTCCACGGCGCGATCGCGCCCATCGCCGCCGTCTGATCGGCGGCCACGCGCCTTTTGGCGCCCTTGACCTGCGCCGCGGTGCCGGCGCGCGCCTTGCTCACGGCCTTACGCACAGCCTTGCGCACGACCTTGGGCGCGGGGCGCTTGCGCGGCGGGAGCTTGCCCTTTCCGGCGGGCTTCCTAACTGTCTCGCGAGCCATCATTCCCGGTATAGTGAGCGGCATGACCCCCGACAACGACCCGCCCCAGGAACCCACGATCTTTTCCGCGGTGCTGACCCCGCACCGGTCGCTGAGCCCGACGGGATTCCTGATCTTCATGTGCGTGCTCGGCGGCCTGAGCTTCGTCTCCGGCATGGTGTTCCTGTTGAAGGGCGCATGGCCGGTGTTCGGCTTTTTCGGGCTCGACGTGCTCCTGGTCTATTGGGCGTTCCGCGCCAACTATCGCGCCGCCGGCGCCTACGAGGAGGTGAGGGTCACGCCCTCGGAGCTGAACGTGCGCAAGGTCACGCATCACGGGCGGGTCAGCGAATGGACGCTCAATCCGCTGTGGGTGCGGCTGCACCGCGACGTGCATGAGGAGTTCGGCATCGAGCGGCTGTTCCTGGTCTCGCGCGGCCGCAAGCTGCCGATCGGCAGCTTCCTGCCCCCGAGTGAAAAGGCGAGCTTCGCGCACGCGCTGTCGGCGGCGCTGGGCGAGGCCAAGCGCGGGCCGACGCGGGGCGTGATCGAATAATCTTTCACCTCCCCCTGCAAGGGCAGGGGAGGATAAGAGAGCAGAAATCGGGTGGGCGGGGCATCGGCGAGTCCTACATGGAGCGCAAATGACGGAGGCCTCCATGCTGTCACCCGATCGCATTCCCGACCTTGCTCCGCTCGACGCCGCCGCGGCCGACTACGACACCGTGCGCCGCGCCATCGCCTCATCTGCGGGAGCATTGGCGCGACCAACCCGAAATCGCCGACATCGCCGCAGCTGCCGGCGTCGGCGCGAGCGACCTGCACCACCTGTTCCGGCGCTGGGCCGGGCTCACGCCGAAGGCGTTCCTGCAGGCGCTGACGCTCGACCGCGCCCGGCAATTGCTGCGGGATTCATCGAGCGTGCTCGATGCCGCCTACGAGGTCGGACTGTCCGGACCGGGTCGGCTGCACGATCTGTTCGTCACACACGAGGCGATGTCGCCGGGCGAATGGAAGTCGGGCGGCGAAGGCCTCACCATCAGCTACGGTTTCCATCCCTCCCCGTTCGGCCGCGCCCTGGTCATGGCGACGCCGCGCGGGCTCGCCGGCCTCGCGTTCGCCGATCCGGGCGAGGAGAAAGCCGCGCTCGCCGACATGACGGCGCGCTGGCCCAAGGCCAGCTATGTCGAGGACACGGCCCGCACCGCCGCGCTGGCGCGCCGCATCTTCGAGCGCCAGTGCTGGCGGCCGGAGCAGCCGCTGCGCGTGGTGCTGATCGGCACCGATTTCGAGGTGCGGGTCTGGGAGACGCTGCTGAAGGTGCCGATGGGGCGGGTCACGACCTATTCCGATGTCGCCACCAAGCTCGCCAAACCGACGGCGGCCCGCGCGGTCGGCGCCGCGGTCGGCCGCAATCCTATCTCGTTCGTGGTGCCCTGCCATCGCGTGATCGGCAAGAGCGGCCATCTCACCGGCTATCACTGGGGCCTAACCCGCAAGCGCGCGATCCTGGGCTGGGAAGCCGGCCAGGTCGGAACCGCCGCACCGCCGGACTGATTGACGATCGGGCTGCAATCGCTCACAACCCGAGCCGAAATCGGCAGCCCGCGCGACCTTTTCGCTGCAACTTCCATCGCGGCGGCGCGGGTTGCAGGCGAGGACAGCGGCAATGAAGCAGCAGCGGCAGCCGGTGATGCTGGCCATCCTGGACGGCTGGGGATGGCGCGACGAGGCCGCGGACAATGCGGTGCGCCAGGCCCGCACGCCATCGTTCGATCGCCTGTGGGCCAGCTGCCCCCATGCGCTCCTGCACACGTCAGGCCGCGATGTCGGCCTGCCGGACGGGCAGATGGGCAATTCCGAGGTCGGCCACCTCAATATCGGCGCCGGGCGGGTGGTGATGCAGGACCTGCCCCGCATCGGCGCGGCGATCGCGGATCGCTCGATCGAGCGGCAGGGCGCGCTGCAGACGTTGATCGAACGGCTCAAGCAATCCGGCGGCACCTGCCATCTCATGGGCCTGGTGTCGCCCGGCGGCGTGCATTCGCATCAGGATCATGCCGCGGCGCTGGCGACCATTCTCGCACGCGCCGGCGTGGCGACGGCCGTGCATGTCTTCACCGATGGCCGCGATACGCCGCCGCGCTCGGCCGCCGAATATGTCGGACGGCTGGCCGCGGCGCTGCCACCCTCGGTTCACGATCGCGACGGTGTGCGGCCGCTACTTCGCCATGGACCGCGACAACCGCTGGGAGCGCGTCACCAAGGCCTATGCGGCGATCGTCGAGGCGGAGGGCCAGCATTTCGCCGATGCGGCTGCCGCCATCGCCGATGCTTACGCGCATGATGTCAGCGACGAGTTCATCGTGCCGGCGGTCATCGGCAGACTATGCCGGCCTGCGCGACGGCGACGGCATCCTGTGCTTCAACTTCCGCGCCGATCGCGTGCGCGAGCTGCTCGCGGCGCTGCTCGATCCGGCGTTCGCCGGCTTTCCGCGCAAACGCAGCGTACGGATTGCCGCGGCAGCCGGCATGACCGAATACAGCGAGGCATTGAACAAGCTGCTGCAGGCGATCTTTCCCGCGCAGACGCTGAACAATGTCCTGGGTCAGGTCGCCGCCGATGCCGGACGCACGCAGTTGCGGATGGCGGAAACCGAGAAGTATCCGCACGTCACCTACTTCCTCAACGGCGGCGAGGAGAAGCTCTATCCCGGCGAGGACCGCATCATGGTGCCGTCGCCGAAGGTCGCCACCTACGACCTGCAGCCCGAGATGAGCGCGCCGGAGCTGACCGACAAGGCGGTCGCGGCAATCGATTCCGGAAAATACGATCTGATCGTGCTGAACTACGCCAATCCCGACATGGTCGGCCACACCGGCGATCTCGCGGCCGCGGTGAAGGCGGTCGAGACCGTGGATCAGGGGCTCGGCCGCATCGCCGACGCGATCCGCAAGGCCGGCGGCGCGCTGCTGGTCACCGCCGATCACGGCAATTGCGAGTTGATGCGTGATCCCGAGACCGGCGGCCCGCACACCGCCCACACCACCAACCCGGTCCCGATCTTCGTCATGGGTGCTGGAGAACCGGGCGCCGGCGACGTGAGCCTGGCGGAGGGACGCCTCGCCGATCTCGCGCCGACTTTGCTCGCGCTGATGGACCTGCCGAAGCCGGCGGAGATGACCGGGGCCTCGCTGATACGCCACGCCACAAGGGCGGCACCTGATCGGGCCAAAGCCAATTCGATTTGAACTAATGCAAGACCTCTCGACTGTCATGCCCGGCCATGACCCCCGATGGATTCCGTGCACGCGTAAGACGCCGGATCAGAAATCGCTGAGCCCGAGCACGTCGGTCATCGAATAGACGCCGGGCTTGCGGCCGCGCGCCCACAGCGCGGCCTTGAGCGCGCCGCGCGCGAAGATCATGCGATCCTCGGCCTTGTGGGTGAGCTCGATGCGCTCGGCGGTCCGGCGAAGATCACGCTGTGCTCGCCGACCACGGTGCCGCCGCGCAGCGAGGCGAATCCGATATCGCCCGGCGCCGCGCGCGCCGGTGTAGCCGTCGCGGCCGCGCGCCGAATGTTGCGCGAGATTGATGCCGCGGCCCTGCGGCGGCGGCCTGGCCGAGCATCAGCGCGGTGCCGGACGGCGCATCGACCTTCCGGTTGTGATGCATCTCGAAAATCTCGATGTCGAAATCCGCATCGAGCGTCCTCGCCACGCGCTTGCACCAGCGCGGCCAGCAGATTGACGCCGAGGCTCATATTGCCGGACTTGACCACGATCGCGCGCTTGGCGGCCTCCGCGATCAGCGCGTCGTCCTCGTCCGAGAGGCCGGTGGTGCCGATGATGTGGACGCAGCCCTTGCGCGCCGCCAGCTCGGCGAACACCCGCGTCGCGGCCGGCACCGTGAAATCGATGAAGCCATCCGCCTTCGCCAGCAATGGCTCGACCTCGGCCGTCACCGCGATGCCGTTGTTGCCGAGCCCGGCGAGCTCGCCGGCATCGCGGCCGATCACGGCCGAGCCCGCGGCCTCGACCGCGCCCGCCAGCACGACGCCGTCCATCGCCGCGATGGCCTGAATGAGCGTGCGCCCCATGCGCCCGCCGGCACCTGCCACGATCAACCGCATGTCGGCCATGACGCTCTCCCGCTGGAGGCCGGGGTATAGCGGGGCCGTGCCGGCAAGGCAAAGGCGCGTCAGCGCGGCTGCTGCAGCCGCGCGATCAGGAACGGGAATACGCGTTGGCGATAGTCGTCCGGCGCATAGGCCTCGAGATCGACATGGCCGGCACCCTCGACGGCCCAGAACGACTTCGGCGCGATGGGCCCGCGCGAACAGCGCGGTCGCTTCGGCGATGGGGGTACGATCATCCCGGGTGCCGGAGGCCAGCAGGATGCGGCGCGGTCGCGTCCGCGATATGATCGATCGGGCGCAGATCGGCCGGATCGAGCTTGAGCACCGGCGGCAGCAGCAGCTCGAACAGATCGGCAAGCGGCCGCGCCACGATCGCGCCGAGCGCGGGACCGAGCACGACGCGAATGCGGTTGGCGGTGGCGGCGCCGATATCGGGATAGACGGATTCGAGCACCAGCGCGTCGACCGGCAGCGGCGCCGGGCCGAGCAGCGCGGCGGCGCCGCCGAGCGACGTGCCGATTGCGCCGATCCGCTCATCCGGCAAAAGCTGCCGCACGAACGCGACCGCGGCAGCCGCATCCAGGCTCTCGAGATGGCCGAACGTGATGCGCGCGCCATCGCTCTCGCCATGGGCCTGGAAATCGAACAGCAGCACCGCGAAGCCGGCCGCGCTCAACAACCGCGCGCGCTCCACCATGCTGAGCCGGTTCGAGCGCACGCCGTGCATCAGCACCACCGCGCCGCCGCCGGGACGTCCGGCGATGAACCAGCCGCGCAGCGTGGCGCCGGAAGTGGAACGGATTGTAACGTTCTCGGCATGAAGCCCGGGCGGCGCCGGCCCGATCACGGCACGCGCCGGCGACGACAGAGAAAGACCGACCGCAATGGTGGCGCCCGCGAGACCGATCGCGCCGAGCAACCGGCTACGATTGCCCAGCGCAGAAGCTTGACGCGGGTCACGCCGGCTGCGGGCCGTCGTAGCCTTCGATCACGATGATGTCGGCGGTGGCGGCGGGTTGCCGCAGCGCGAGCGCCTTCTGGTATTCGCTCGAGCGGTAGCAGGCGAGCGCGGTGGCGTAGTCCTTGAACTCGATCACCACGTTGCGGGCGCGGCTGGCGCCTTCGACCGTCTCGTATTGGCCGGCGCGGACCAGGAAATGCGCGCCGTATTTGCGGAACGCTTCCGCATTGGCCGCGACATAGGCCTTGTAGGCTTCGGCGTCGCTCACATCGACGCGCACGATCCAGTAGCCCTTCGCCATGGTCATCCTCCGTTGGTTTGCATGGTCATTCTCCGCTGGCTTGCGCAGTGGCGATCTCGGCAACGATCGCCTCGCGCCGCGGCCTTCGGATCCGCGGCGCCGATGACGGGCCGCCCGACCACCAGATAATCGGCGCCCGCCTTGATCGCGGCGGCCGGCGTCATGACGCGCTTCTGGTCGCCGGCATCGGCGCCGGCGGGGCGCATGCCGGGCGTCACCAGCACCATGCCGGGCCGCACGATCGGTGCGCAGCCGCGCCGCTTCCTCCGGCGAGCAGACGAGGCCGTCGACCCCGACGTCGCGCGCCTGCGCGGCGCGCTCCGCCACCAGCTCCGGCACCGTGAAGTCGTAGCCGGCGGCGGCGAGGTCGGCATCGTCGTAGGAGGTGAGCACGGTGACGGCGAGAATGCGCAGCGACGAGCCGGCGCGCGCATCGACGGCGGCGTGCATGGTCTGCGGATAGGCGTGCACGGTGAGAGAAGGTCGCGCCGAGCGCCGCGACGCTCTCGACGCCCTGCGCGACGGTGTTGCCGATGTCGTGCAGCTTCATGTCGACGAACACCTGCTTGCCGCCGCCGGCGAGCGTGCGCGCGAGCGACAGGCCGCCGGCGAAGCCGAGCTGGTAGCCGATCTTGTAGAAGGTCACGGCCTCGCCGAGCCGCTCGATCATCGCCTCCGCCGCCGCGACGGAACCGACATCGAGCGCCACGATCAGCCGTTCGCGTGCTTCGAGCATCACCGGCCTCTCCTCACGTGGTCATCTTCACATAGTCGACGAGCTTGCGCACGACGATCTTGAGCTGGGTCGCGAGCCGCGCGTCCTTGAGCCCGTCCATCTCGTCGAACGCCGCATCGGCGATCGCGATCGAGACCTGCTCCGGCACGACCAGCGCGCGGCAGCCGACCGCCAGCACCTGGCGCAGCGCGAGCAGCGACTGCATGCCGCCGGAGCGGCCGGGCGACGCCGCGCCGAGCGCGAAGACGCGGTTCTGGAAGGCGGCAAGCTGCGGCTCGCCGGGCTCGCGCACCGCCGAAATCCAATCGATCGCGTTCTTCAGCAGCGGCGTGATCGAGGCATTGTATTCGGGGCTGGCGATGAACACGCCGCGATGGGCGCTGACGAGCTGCTTGAGCTTGACCGCCTTCGCCGGCGGGCCTTTCTCCTGGGCCAGGTCGGCGTCGTAGATCGGCAGCGGATAATCGGCGAGCGAGATGCGCGTGACGTCGGCCTCCGCCTGCATCAGCTCCTTGGTCGCGAGCGCGGCGAGCCGCACATTGTGCGATCCGCTGCGCAGCGAGCCCGGGATGACCAGGATTTTCGGAGTGGACATCGGGCGGCTCCGGAATCTCCGCCCTGCCTATAGCAGGACGGTCAGGAGGCCGTCAGTCCCTGCGGTAGACCCACACGCGCGCCGGCGGGATGTTCATCCAGATGCGCTCGGAGGCTTCCGCCCGCACGCGATCGAGCCGCTCGGGGATCGGCGGAATGGTCGCATAGGTGAACTGCACGAACGGCGCGCCCGGCAGCATCAGCCCGAAGGCCTCGTGGATCAGCTTGAGCCGGTTCTTGAGCGGCTTGGTGAACAGCGGCAGGCCGGACACGACCGCGGCGGCCGCTTCCGCCATATGGCCGCTGAGCAGGCGCTTGAGGCTGTAGGCATCGCCCTGCACCACCGTGGCCGCGGGATAACGCTTGCGCAGCAGCCGGCAGAAAGTCGGATCGAACTCGACCAGCACCAGCCGCGCGGGATCGACGCCCTGCGCCACCAGCGCCTCGGTCACCGGCCCGGTGCCGGGACCGAGCTCGATGATCGGACCGTCGACATTGGGATCGACATAGCCCGCCATGGTGCGCGCGAGCGCCGTGCCGGACGGCGTCACCGCGCCGATCGAGAACGGCTTCTCGATCCAGGAGCGGATGAACCGCACCTCGTCGTTGAGACGGATGCCGTTCTTCTCCTCGAACCGGCGGATCTGCGTGCCGATCTTGGTCCCGATCTTGCGCTCCAACGCCCCGCGCTTCAGCTCGAAAATTCGAAACTGGCGTTCGATCTTCTTTTCTAGTCGCTGAAGTGTCTGCAGGGGCATGTGGAGTTGACGCGACATGAGTTGACGCAAGTGGAGTTGACGCAAGTGGAGTTGACGCAAGTGGAGTTGACGCATGTGGAGTTGACGCAAGTGGAGTTGACGCAAGTGAAGTTGCGCAAGGAAGTTGCGCAGTGAAGTTAACGCGACGAGGGGTTAACGCGACGAAATGATTGCAGTTTTATGACCATAATCGGTAAAGGTCCGGGCGCCGGGGGTCAAGGGCAAATCGAATCGCCGTCGAATCACGGAGATGCGGCACGGCCGCCGAGAAAATCCCGGACCTTGCCGAAGAATCCCGATGATTCCGGGTGGGTGTCCTTCGATGACAGCTTCTCGAACTCGTTGAGCAGCTCGCGCTGGCGCTTGGTCAGCTTCTGCGGCGTTTCGACCACGACCTGCACATACATGTCGCCGGCCTGTTTCGAGCGCAGCACCGGCATGCCCTTGCCCTGCAGACGGAACCGGCGGCCGGACTGGGTGCCCTCCGGCACCTTCACGCGGGTATTGCCGCCGTCGATGGTCGGCACCTCGAACTCGCCGCCGAGCGCAGCCGCCACCATCGAGATCGGCACCCGGCAATGCAGGTCGGCGCCGTCGCGCTGGAAGAACTCGTGCGAGGCGAGCGACAGGAAAATGTAGAGATCGCCGGCCGGCCCGCCGCGCACGCCGGCCTCGCCTTCGCCGGCCAGCCGGATGCGGGTGCCGTCCTCGACGCCGGGCGGAATATTGACCGAGAGGTTGCGTTCGCGCGTCACCCGGCCGGAGCCGGAGCAGGTCGGGCACGGATTGTCGATCACCTGGCCGCGGCCCTGACAGGCCGGACAGGTGCGCTCGAGCGTGAAGAAGCCCTGGGCGTGGCGGATGCGGCCGGCGCCACCGCAGGTCGGGCAGGCCTTCGGCTTGGTGCCGCTCTTGGCGCCGGTGCCGGAGCAGGACTCGCAGGAGACCGACGTCGGGATGCGCACCTGCGCGGTCTTGCCGGCGAACGCCTCGTCGAGGCTGATCTCCATGTTGTAGCGCAGATCGGCGCCACGCTCGCGGCCGGAGCGGGTGCGCGTCCCGCTCATGCCGAAAATGCCCTCGAACAGATCGGAGAAGGCGGAGCCGAAATCGGCGCCGAAGCCGCCGGCCGGACCGGGCCCGCCATGCTCGAAGGCGGCATGGCCGAAGCGGTCATAGGCGGCGCGCTTGTCGGAGTCCTTGAGCACCTCGTAGGCTTCGTTGATCTCCTTGAAGCGGTGCTCGCTGGTCGAATCGCCGGGATTGCGATCGGGATGCCATTGCATCGCCAGCTTGCGGAAGGCGGTCTTCAGCTCGCCGTCACTCGCGGTGCGCTCGACTTCCAGCATCTCGTAGTAGCAGCGCTTGGCCATGCGCCGACGTCCCTCACACCCATGCCGCGGACGAATCCAGCGACCCGTTACTTTCTTTATGAAAGACGGGCCGCGGGTTCAATCCTGGGACGTCGAGTTTCGGGCGGACGGCAGGCATCAACGGGCCCCGGCCGGTCAGGCGGACTTCTTGTTCTTCTTGTCGTCGTCGACCTCGGTGAATTCCGCGTCGACGACATCTTCCTTCTTGCCGGCCTCGGCGCCGCCGGGGCTTCGCCGCCGGGCGCGGCGCCGCCGTCACCACCATCTTGCGCCTGCTTGTACATGGCCTCGCCGAGCTTCATCGAGACCTGCGCCAGCGCGTTGGACTTGGTCGTGATCGCCTCGGCGTCGTCGCCCTTGAGCGCCTCTTTCAGGTCGGCCATGGCGTTCTCGATCGCGCGCCGCTCGGTCTCGCTGACCTTGGGGCCGTGCTCGGCGAGCGCCTTCTCGGTGGCATGGACCAGCGCCTCGGCGTGGTTCTTCGCCTCGACCGCGGCCTTGCGCTTCTTGTCGTCCTCGGCGTGCGCCTCGGCGTCCTTGACCATCTTCTCGATGTCGTCTTCGGACAGGCCGCCGGAAGCCTGGATGCGGATCTGCTGCTCCTTGCCGGTGGCCTTGTCCTTGGCCTGCACGTTGACGATGCCGTTGGCGTCGATGTCGAAGGTGACCTCGATCTGCGGCACGCCGCGCGGCGCCGGCGGAATGCCGACCAGATCGAACTGGCCGAGCATCTTGTTGTCGGCCGCCATCTCGCGCTCGCCCTGGAACACGCGGATGGTCACCGCGTTCTGATGGTCCTCGGCGGTCGAGAACACCTGGCTCTTCTTGGTCGGGATCGTGGTGTTGCGGTCGATGATGCGGGTGAACACGCCGCCCAGAGTCTCGATGCCGAGCGAGAGCGGGGTCACGTCGAGCAGCAGCACGTCCTTGACGTCGCCCTGCAGCACGCCGGCCTGGATCGCCGCGCCGATCGCCACCACCTCGTCCGGATTGACGCCCTTGTGCGGCTCCTTGCCGAACAACTGCCGCACGATCTCCTGCACCTTCGGCATGCGGGTCATGCCGCCGACCAGGACCACCTCGTTGATCTCGGCCGCGGACAGGCCGGCATCCTTGAGCGCCTGCCGGCAGGGCTCGACGGTCTTCTGCACGAGGTCATCGACCAGCGCCTCGAACTTGGCGCGGGTGAGCTTCATGGTGAGATGCTTCGGACCGGACGCATCGGCGGTGATGAACGGCAGGTTGATCTCGGTCTGGGTGGTCGAGGACAGCTCGATCTTGGCCTTCTCGGCCGATTCCTTGAGCCGCTGCAGCGCGAGCTTGTCGCGGCGCAGGTCGATGCCCTGCTCCTTCTGGAACTCGTCGGCCAGGTAGCTGACCAGCCGCATATCGAAATCTTCGCCGCCCAGGAAGGTGTCGCCGTTGGTCGACTTCACCTCGAACACGCCGTCGCCGATCTCGAGCACCGACACGTCGAAGGTGCCGCCGCCGAGGTCATAGACCGCGATCGTGCCGGTCTTCTGCTTGTCGAGCCCGTAAGCGAGCGCGGCCGCGGTCGGCTCGTTGATGATGCGCAGCACTTCGAGGCCGGCGATCTTGCCGGCGTCCTTGGTGGCCTGGCGCTGGGCGTCGTTGAAATAGGCGGGAACGGTGATGACGGCCTGGTCGACCTTCTGGCCGAGATAGGCTTCCGCGGTCTCCTTCATCTTCTGCAGGATGAAGGCGGAGATCTGCGACGGCGAATAGCTCTTGCCGTCGATCTCGACCCAGGCGTCGCCGTTGCCGGCGCGCACGATCTTGTAGGGGACGAGCTTCTTGTCCTTCTCGACCATCGGGTCGTCGTAGCGCCGGCCGATCAGGCGCTTGACCGCGAAGATGGTGCGTTCGGGATTGGTGACCGCCTGGCGCTTGGCCGGCTGGCCGATCAGCCGTTCACCGTCATCGGTGAAGGCGACGATCGAGGGCGTGGTGCGCATGCCCTCCGCATTTTCAATGACCTTCGGGGCTTTGCCCTCCATCACGGCCACGCAAGAATTGGTCGTGCCGAGATCGATGCCAATGACCTTGCCCATGGTTCTTCCTCTCTTTTTTCCGGCAGGTCGGCCGGGCCCTGACGGCACCCGACGGAAACTGCGACGATCCGCGCAGTCCCTCGTCCGACCCCCTCAATAAACACCAGACGCCGCCCGTGCGGCGCCTTGCGCTCATATAATAGGGCTCATGGGGGCTGCAAGTCAGCGATTGGCCATTCCGCAGGGAGCCGTATCAGCGGCCTGCCAAAAGGACCGTTAACGCAGCAGGCTGGAGCGAGCCTATTCGCCGGGCGCCGCCGGGGTACCGCCGGTGACCTCGAAGGCGAAGTGGAAGGCCGGCAGATCTTCGCCCGGATGGTCCTCGGCGTAGGTGAGCTGCGGCAGCCGGTAGTTGTTCGGCCGGGTCTCCTTGCCCTTGTAGATCGCCGGATACAGGTCGATGAAGTGCCAGCCCGGCTCGCCGGTCGCCTGCATGATGATCTCGACGTCGCCCTGGCTGTTGAAGCCGCAGGCATAGCCCGAGGTCGCGTTGTCGTAGACCAGCGTGTAGATGTTGGCGGTCTCGCTCCAGCCCACGCCCTTGAGATGGATGTGGAAGGTGGTCCCCGCCGGCCCGCGCGCGACATCGAGCGGCAGCGCGGTCGGGGCGATCCAGAAGGCGCCGCGCTTCTTGGTGCCGCCAGCCTCGACCCAGACATCATGGACGCCGCCGAGATCGTCCGGCGTCTTGAAGCGGAACTCGGCCCGTCCCGCGGCATCGGCCTTGGCCTCGGCGATCGGGCGGCCCTGCGGCTCCCAGCCGGCGCTGGTCATGCGGTTGCCGACGACGGTGCTCCAGTTGAGCGTGTAGGTCTTGCCGGGCTCGAAGCCGCCGCCGGCGACCACGATCGGCTGGTCGACCCCCGAGAACGCCGGCGTCGCGACCAGCTCGCCCTGCGGCGGCAGCGAGCGCACCTCGTGCTGCAGCTGCTGCTCCGGAGCCGACGGCAGCACCGGCGGACCGGCGGTGACGGTGTAGCCGAGCTTGAACTGCGGACGGTCCGGCACCGGCGACTGCTGGGTGTTCCGGTAGGGCGAGCCGAAATCCGAGTGCATGATCTCCACGATATGCAGTCCGACCGGACCGGTGGCGGGCAGCTTGAAGCGCGCGGTGCCGTTGGTCGTGACCGTCGACATGAAGCCGGTGAACTTGTTGTCGTAGAGCAGCACCCAGCTGCCTTCGAGCTCGCGCCAGCCGATGCCCTGGACCTCGATCGCGATCGGCGCGCCGGCGGGGCCGCTCTTGGCCGCCGCGAGCTTTGCCGTGATGTCGATGTCGAAGGCGGTCTGGGTCAGCAAGCGGTTGCCCTGCTGCACCACGACGTCATGCTCGAAGCCGAAATCCTCCGGCGCGACGAAGCTCGTCGCGATGCGGCCGTCCTTGTCGGTCTTCACCGTCGCGATCCGGTAGGCGGCCGGCGTGTATTCGCGGCCGAAATACTCCGCGGTCGTGACCTTCCAGCTGCCCTTCACGGTGCGCCAGACCAGCTCGAGCTCCTGCTCGGCGGGAAAGCCGTCGCCCGTCACCGTGACCGGCGTGCCGACCGGGCCGTGCGCGGGAGCGACCTGCAGCCGTCCGACGAAGCCGTCGACGGCCTGCGTCAACGGCACCTCGGGACCGAATGCGCCCGGCGCCGCCAGGGCGCCGCGGTCGGTGGCAACAGACAGCGCGCCGAGCGCGCAAGCAAATACGATCAGCCGCACGCTGCCGCAGCCACCACCCATAAACTTGCTCCTGAGGTTTATTTCTTGATCTCGATGTCGCCGGCGAGAACCATCAGCTGCGACGTGCTCACCTTGAACGGCTCCCAGCTCTGCGAGTGACCCTCGAGGTCGGTCGCCGTGATCTTATAGCTGACCGTGCCGTTCGGATACTCGGCCGGGACGATCCAGGCCGCGGTCCAGAAATGATCGGTGCCTTCCTTGGGCGGATGCGCGCCGAAACGGGCATCCAGCTTCTTGCCGTCGGGCAGCTCGACCACCAGGCTCTTCAAGCCCTTGTCGTCGAGCGGCTTGCCGGACGCATCGAGCACGCGCACGCGGAACACCACCTTGTCCAGGTGCTTGAACTGGCTGTTGAGCACGCAGGCCGGCGGCGTGCCCGCCTGGTTGCCGCGCTCGAGATCGCCTTCGAAGAACAGCTTCGGCGCGCTCTGCGCGTGCGCGACATTCGCACACCCGAACGCGGAAACCGCGACCGTCGCCAAAATCCATGCCCGCATAATTTCCTCCCGCTGCTGAATTTCCCCTAGCATACCCTACCTGCCCCAGCGAAATGAAGGGGCTTAAATCGCCTGGCACGGGATCGACCAAATCCCCACATTGCCGCCGACATGACCCCGCAATCGGCAAGCCCCCGCGCCCACACCGCGCCCCCCTCAAGCGGTGTGCGCATCGTGCCCGGCTATCTCGACCGGCCGGCGCAGGAAGCGATGCTGGCCGCCGTCCGCGACGTCATTGCGCGCGCCCCGCTCTACACGCCGCGCATGCCGCGCAGCGGCCAGCCGCTCACCGTGCACATGACCAATTGCGGGCCGCTCGGCTGGATCACCGACGAACGCGGCTATCGCTACCAGGGCAACCACCCT
>CAVXHO010000022.1:0-65996 GCA_963761515.1 uncultured Actinomycetota bacterium | reverse complement strand
TGACCGGCTTCGGCGGCGTCCAGCTGATCCTCCTGGGTCATCGGCGAGTACCTCGGGCGCATCTACGCCGAGGTCAAGCGCCGGCCGCTCTTCCTGCTCAAGGAGAGCAGCGCCGGGACGCACTGGCCGGTGACGACCGCGCTCGGCCCGGAGCACGAGGCCCGGATGGCCGCCTGGATCGACCTCCTGGAGGACGAGTGAAGAACCGCTTCGCGGTCACGCCGAGGCTGGCGTGGCCGGTGGTGGTCGTCGTCGCCACCGCGGTGATCGGCACCATCCCCAAGCTGGCGAGCCGCTGGTTCTACCAGCGCGGCGACACCGCCGTGCAGTTCGCGCCGACGTGGGCACCACCTCGGCCACCTCACCCGCGACGGCGTCTTCCCCGCCTGGCTCGACCCCAGCGCGTGGGCGGGTGGCAACTACGCCGCCGAGGCGCTGTTCGGCATCTACGACCCGCTCAGCATCCCGGTCTGGCTGGCGATGTCGACCGCGTCGGACCTGATGACGATGATGTTCCTGATCAAGCTCGTCTTCCTGGTCGTGCTGGCCCTGGGCACCTACTTCCTCTGCGTCGAGTACGGCGCTCAGCGCTGGGCGGCCGCCGCGCTGGCCGTGGCCCTGCCGTTCGGCGGCTTCACCCTCTTCTGGGACGCCGGCTCGTGGGCCTCCGGGCTGATCGCGTTCGCCTACACGCCCTGGGTCTGGTTCGTGCTGCGCAAGGTGCTGCGCGGCACCGCGAACCCGTTCTGGGGGTTCGTCCTGGAGCCCTCGCGGTCACGCAGGGCAACCCGTACGGCGTCCTCGCCCTGGTCGTGGTCGGGTTGGCGCTGGTGGTCGAGGGGCTCCTCGACCACGACGTGCCCGGCGTCCTCAAGCTCGTCGGTGCGGGCGCCTGCGCTGCGCTCTTCCTGCCCCTGGTCTACCTGCCGCTGCTCGGCACCAGCAGCCTCACCGTGCGAGCGTTCGGCGGGCTGATCGCCAACACCGGCAAGCTCCAGCCCACCTCGGGAGACCTGCTCCAGCTGAGCATGCCGAGCAGCGTGCCCCCGATCAGCGCGATCGTCGGGCCGATGGCGGTGCCGGCCACCTACCTCGCCTGGTTCGTGCTCCCGTTGCTCCCGTGGCTGCGCTGGGCGCGGCGCTCGCGGCCGGACCCGGACCCTGGCCGGCCCGCTGGTGGTCGGGGTCATCTACCTCGCCCTGACCCTCGCGCCCTCGAAGCTGTGGATGTTCCGCTGGCCCCTGCGCGTCAGTGAGTACCTCTACCTCGCCGTCGCAGTGCTCGTCGCGATGCTCCTGAGCGAGGGCCTCGCCACGACGCTGGCCCGACGACGGCTCGTCGCGTCGGGTGTCCTCATCCTCGCGCCGGCGTACCTCGCCTGGGCGCAGAGTCCCGTCGCCCTGCACCGGCTGGTGATCGGCACCGCGCTGGTCGTCGTCCTCACCGGCCTGGCCTTGCTCACCTCACGGCTGGGGGCGCTCCGCACGGTCGCCCTCGCCTGCGTGTTCATCGTGGGCACGGGCCTGGCGGTCGCGATGCAGCTGGCCATGTTCGGGGAGAACAAGAGCTCGCGCGGATGGCACGTCCCGAGCGACGTCGCCGCGATGCAGAGCCATTTCGCCGACCGCACCGGCACCGTCATGCAGTTCTCGGACTTCAGCAACCTGCAGAGGCGCGGCGTCCCGCCGGGCCTCCTCGAGCGGCAGTGGCAGAACTACCTGCCCGGCAGCATGTACGACGTGGCCGACGTGGACGCGGTCAACCACTACACCGGCATGGGGCTGGTGCGCTTCCAGCGCAGCCTGTGCATGTCCTACGAGGGTTTCACCCAGCCCTGCGGCTACCGAGGCCTCTGGCAGTCGCCGGTGCCCGGCCTCCCGCCGCTGGTCGACCTGATGAAGGTGGACACCGTCGTCGCGCAGCCGAAGATGACGCGCGGTGTGACCGTGCCGTCCGGCTGGACCCGCCAGCAGTCGTCGCCGCAGGTGGTGGTCTACCAGCGCGACGAGCCCGCGCCGTTCGCCGGCAGCCACCTCAGCTTCGTACCGACCGGGACGACCGTGACCGCGGCTCGGTCGGACGACGTGCGCCACGAGCACGTCGACGTCTCCGCGACCGGCCGAGGGCGGCTCGCTGGTCTTCGCGATGCTGGGCTGGCCCGGCTGGACCGCGACCTACGACGGGCACTCCGTACCGGT
Organism: uncultured Actinomycetota bacterium; assembly: GCA_963761515.1. Taxonomy (GTDB): domain Bacteria; phylum Actinomycetota; class Actinomycetes; order Propionibacteriales; family Nocardioidaceae; genus Nocardioides. Next base: position 63,797 of record CAVXHO010000022.1, on the reverse strand, counting down.
CGGGCGCAACTCGGTCGGACTGCTCACGGTGACCCTCCCCGCCGAACTCGTCCGGGCGTCTGGAGCTCACCTTCGAGCCGCCTGGCCTGCACGTGGGTGCGGCTGCCGCCCTGGTCGGTCTCGTCGGAGCGGTGGCGCTCGGCTGGTTCGGCCGCCGGCGGCGGAACGACGACGAGGAGCCCGTCGAGCCGTCGCCCTCGGCTAGCGAGGCTTGACCCGAGGGACCACGCGGAGCGTGGCCTCGAGCGCGGCGAGCGCGGCCTCGAGCTGGGCCGGCACGTCCACGGACCCGGGATCGACCCCGGGTACGTCGAGCGGGGTCAGCTCGTCGAGGTCGCCCACGACGTGCGCGCCGGACCCCGCGATCTGGGCGCGGATGTCCTCGGACTCCTGGCGCAGCCACTCGGGGACCACGAAGCCGATCGCTTCCTCCTCCTGGCGGTGTGCCGGCATCAGGTGCTTCGCGAGGGCCTTGACGCGGCGTTTGTAGTCCTGGAGGGGCAGGTCCAGGGTGCGCAGGTTGAGCTCGCGGACCACGAGCGCCGACGCGGCCCCCAGGGACTCGTTGGACCGCGGCGCCTCGTGCCAGCTCGCGGCCTCGATGCCCGCGACCTCGCAGAACCGGTTCCACAGGGTCTCGCTGGGCGCCCCCGGAGGCGGCAGGGTCACGACGTACACCTGGTCGGGCGTGAGGTGGGTGGACCACCGGGTCACGATCCGGCCGGAGTGCTGCTGCCGCCAGAACCGCTTGCCGCTCTGGCCGTCGGAACGGATCGAGTCGACGTACTCGGCCCACGTCCAGGTCTGGCGGTTCTTGACGACCTCCTGCCACATCGCGGGCACGGATCGCCCGAGGTCGCGGACCCCGATCACGATCCTCAGGTCCGGGGTGTCGAAGCTCTCGGCCAGCAGGGGGATCTTCCGCGGCCCCAGCATCGCGAGGTACTCCATCGACACCACCGCGGTGCCGGGATGGTCGTTGATCTCCTCGCGCAGCGACTCCCATGAGCCCGGCTGGCGCTCCTTGGCCTCCATGAAGTCGGCGACGGCGTTCACGTGGCGGCGCCAGCTCGGTCCGGGGAAGAGCACACCCTGCTCGGTCAGCTTGTCCCGGTTGGCGTTGAGGCGGCCCTGCAGGAACGTCGTGCCGGACTTCATCAGTCCGATGTGGAACACCACGCGCTGCGCCATGCATCCCCTCGTCTCGTCGTCCCCGTCGCCGGTCGGGGACAGTCTGCCAGTCGTGCGCCGCGGCCCCCGGATCGATCAGGTCACATTCATTTCCCTGCCGTCGACCGGTCCGGACATACTGGTCGCCGCCAGCACCCACCACGGAAGGACCCGTCACGCCATGGGCCGCCTCTGCCAGACCGACGGTCTCACCGACGACCAGACGGAGATCCTGAAGGCGGTGCGCAGCTTCGTCGAGCGCGAGATCCTGCCGGTCGCCACCGAGCTGGAGCATCGCGACGAGTACCCCACCGAGATCGTCGAGGGCCTCAAGGAGCTCGGGCTCTTCGGCCTGATGATCCCCGAGGAGTACGGCGGTCTGGGCGAGTCGCTGCTGACCTACGCGCTCGCGGTCGAGGAGATCGCCCGCGGCTGGATGAGCGTCAGCGGGATCATCAACACCCACTTCATCGTCGCCTACATGCTTCTCCAGCACGGGACGAACGAGCAGAAGCAGAAGTACCTCCCGCGGATGGCCACCGGAGAGGTGCGCGGGGCGTTCTCGATGAGCGAGCCGGGCTGCGGCTCCGACGTCGCCGCGATCACCACCAAGGCCGTGCTCTCGTCGGGCGCGACCGACGAGGACCCCGCCTACGAGATCACCGGCCAGAAGATGTGGCTCACCAACGGCGGATCGGCCAACCTGGTCGCGGTGCTGGTCAAGACCGACGAGGGCGCCGACTCGGTCTACCGCAACATGACCACCTTCCTGATCGAGAAGGAGGTGGGGTTCGGCGAGACGGCGCAGGGCGTCACCATCCCCGGCAAGATCGAGAAGATGGGCTACAAGGGCGTCGACACCACCGAGATGGTGCTCGAGGGTCACCGCATCAGTGGGGAGCAGATCCTCGGCGGCGAGCCCGGTCGGGGCTTCTACCAGATGATGGACGGCGTCGAGGTCGGCCGCGTCAACGTCGCTGCCCGCGGCTGCGGGGTCGCCAACCGGGCGTTCGAGCTCGGGGTGGCCTATGCCCAGCAGCGCGAGACCTTCGGCAAGAAGATCGCCGAGCACCAGGCCGTCCTGTTCCGGCTCGCCGAGATGGCGACCAAGATCGAGGCCGCCCACCAGATGATGGTCAAGGCCGCCCGCACCAAGGACAAGGGCGAGCGCAACGACCTCGAGGCCGGGATGGCGAAGTACCTCGCCAGCGAGTACTGCTCGCAGGTGGTGGAGGACTCGTTCCGGATCCACGGGGGCTACGGCTTCTCCAAGGAGTACGAGATCGAGCGGCTCTACCGCGAGGCACCGATGCTGCTGATCGGTGAGGGCACCGCCGACATCCAACGGATGATCATCGGGCGGCGGCTGCTCGAGGACTACAAGCTCTGACCGCCCACGCCACATGAGCCGCTCCCAGCACGACCTCTTCCTGCAGCAGGCCCGCGCGTGTCGCGAGCTGGGCTCGGACATGTACGGCGAGCTGGTGACCGGGCTGGCCCACGACCTGGACGCCGGTGGGCCGACCGCGACGGTGCTGCGCGGGCACGAGTCGGACCCCGGCCCCTCGGGGCTCGCCCTGCGGCTGGTCGGCAGCGTGCACCGGCTCGTCCTGGCCGGCTCGGCGCCCGAGCTCGCGGCGTACTACCCGACCGTCGGCGGCACCTGGTCGAGCAAGGGGACCGAGGCGGTCCTGGGGTTCCTCGCGGCCAGGGGCGACGAGGTGCGCCCGTTGCTGGACCAGGCACCTCAGACCAACGAGGTGGGCCGCGCGGCCGCGCTCGTCGGCGGGCTCCTGCGGCTCACCGCGCGGTGGCCGTTGCCCGTGCGGCTGTGGGAGATCGGCGCCAGCGGGGGACTCAACCTCCAGGCCGACCGGTTCCGGATCGCCGGCAGCGCCGGCGCGTGGGGCGACCCGGCGAGCCCTGTCCTGCTCGACGGGGCGTGGACGGGCGAGCCGCTGCCCGTCGACGCCGACCTTCGGGTGGTCGAGCGTGGTGGCTGCGACGTCAGCCCGGTCGACGTCACCACCGAGGACGGTCGCCTCACGCTCACGTCGTACGTCTGGCCCGACATGACGGCGCGGCACGAGCGGCTGGCCGGGGCGATCGAGCTTGCCCGCACCCGCCCGGTGTCGGTCGAGCCGATGGACGCCGCGTCGTACGTCGAGCAGCTCAGCCCTGCATCGGGCCACCTCACGGTGCTCTGGCACAGCGTGATGTGGCAGTACGTCCCGCCGGCCCAGCAGGAGCGGGTCACCGCGCGGCTGGAGGAGCTCGGCCGGGCGGCGAGCGAGGACGCGCCCCTCGCGCACCTGTACGCCGAGCCCGTCCGTCGTACGGCCGCGGACCACCATCGGTTCTGGGTCTGCGCCCACACCTGGCCCGGGTCCGGCGAACGTGAGTTCCTGGGCCAGATGGCGGCCCACGGGCTTCCCGTCGTCTGGGAGTGACCCGTACCGGTTGTCCCCGCCCCTACGCTGGCCCTGCGCCCGTAGCCGCGGGCGTGACGGACGACGTAGGCACGGAGGACCACATGTTGGTGGTGACCAGCAACGACATCCCCGGGTGGGAGATCCGGCAGGTGTGCGGAGAGGTGTTCGGTCTGACCGTGCGCTCCCGCAACGCCTTCTCCCAGATGGGCGCGGGCTTCAAGTCACTGGTCGGCGGTGAGCTCAAGGGCATGACCACGAACCTGGTCGCCAGCCGCAACGAGGTCATGGGCCGGATGATCGACGAGGCCCGCAACCGCGGCGCCAACGCCGTCGTCGCGATGCGCTTCGACACCTCCGAGATGGGCGACACCTGGACCGAGATCTGCGCCTACGGCACCGCGGTCGTCGCCGTCCCGATCACCGACGCCGCGCGCGAGACCGCGCAGCGGCTCGGCTACGGCCAGGCCTCGGCTCCGCAGCAGCCCGCCCCGGTGGGCTCGGACCCCTACGGCGGCGGGCAGTAGCGCAAGTCCCTCGACCCCGCCACCGGGCGGGTGGCATGGTGGAGGCATGACTCCGGACGAGCACCCCCAGAACGACGGGGCCCCCGACGACCTCGCCGACATGAAGGCCAAGATGCGCGAGGCCCTCGATCGCAAGAACGCCAAGGCGAAGGGTGTCGCGGAGGACGTGCCGCTGAAGGAGAAGGCCCACGGCTCGGAGGTCCAGGGCGGGGCCGGCCCGAAGATGCACCGCCGCAAGGCCGGCGGGGGCGGTTCCTGAGGCTGGCTCAGCGCGAGGGCCGGGACAGGTGGAGGTTGAGCCGCCATCCGGCCCAGGCGAGCGCCCCGAGCGGGATCGGTAGCCAGAAGGCGATCAACCGGTAGAGCAACGTCCCGACCACGGCCTGGTCGGCGGTCACGCCGATCAGGACCAGCAGCGTGGTCATCCCGGACTCGACGAAGCCGAGCCCACCCGGGGTGAGCGGGATCAGGGCCAGTGCCTGCGCGACGGCGTACACCATCATCACCTGCGACGGGCGGGCATGTGCGCCCAACGCGGTCAGCGCCGCGACCAGGGCGGCGAAGTCGAACATCCGGTTCCCGGCAGCCGCGGTCAGGGCCCGCGTCCGGCGTCCCTCGAACGACGAGGCGACCCGGTCGCGGGCGGTGACCAGCGCGAGCGAGGCCGTCTCGGCCGTGATCCCCGGCTTGACCGTCTGGATCAGGCGTCCTGCGATCCGCCCGACCGCCGCCACGAAGGGCGTCCAGAGCAGGATCAGCGCGCCGAGCGCCACGATCACCACTCCCACGACCAGCGAGACGACGAGGCCGAGCTCGAGCTGCCGGGCGGGGGGCGGACCGATCAGCAGCGCCGGGACGGTGAGGATCGGGAGCAGGAGGAGAACGCCGGTGGTGAGCAGTCCCATCGCCGTCATCGCCGAGGCGACCGCTGCGGGGGGCTCGCCGGCGTCGATGAGGACCTTGGCCTGGACGACGCCCGCGGTGGCCGGGCCGCCGGGCACGATCTTGCCGGCGGCGTTCCCCGCCAGGTGCGCGGTCGCTGCGGTGCCCCAGGCGACCGTCGTAGGGGTCCCGTCGGCCGCGGACCGATCGAGGAGCGCCAGCCGGGTCAGCCACCACATCGACGCCATGCTGCCGCCGACCAGCACGATCAGGACGACGAACCACCAGGGCTCGACGTCGCGGAGCCGGGGGAAGGACCCGAACAGGGCGAGCAGCCCGGGAGCGACGATGTAGAGGCCGAACGCGGTCGCCAGGAGGCTGACCGTGCGGGTGCCCCACCTCCGCACCAGGCGTGACGTGCTCAACGTGCCGGCCAGCCCGCGCCGGGGACGTCGACCGGCGTCCGCAGGACCTGGCCGTCCCACTCGGTATGGGTCGTCAGTCCGGCCGCGCCGGGCCACACCGCCGCGACGACGTAGAGCGCCGGGGCGGCGTCACCGCCGAGCATGCACGCGAAGCCGCCGCGGTCGAGGTCGACGGTGTCGAGCACCTCGCCGCCCTCGGCGACGCGGACGCAGACCTGATGGGGCACGTCGGCGTACCAGGCGGCGCCGTCGGCGTCGAGGCAGATGCCGTCGGGGTTGTGGTCGCCGAGGTCGGCCCAGGTGCGGCGCTCCGAGAGAGACCCGTCGTCGGCCACGGTGAAGCCGACGAGCTGGTGGCGGTAGGAGTCGGCCACGACCAGGGTGTTGCCGTCCGCGGAGACCGCCATGCCGTTGGGGAAGGCGACGTCGTCGGCCACCACCCGCGCCTCGCCGTCGGGCGTGACCACCCCGACGACTCCGGGCTGCACGTCGCCGTCGGGTGGCCCGGACGCGAAGTCGAAGTTGGGGCTGTTCACGAAGACGAGTCCACGGCCGTCGACGACGATGTCGTTGCAGCCGAGTGGGGACAGCGGTGTGAGGTCGGCGTACGGCGTGAGGGAGCCGTCGTCCTCGAGGACGAGCAGCGCCTGCTCCTGGTTGGAGACCAGGACGAGCCGGCCGTCCGGCAGGAAGTCGAAGCACATCGGGAGCGACTCGTGCTCCACGACCACCTCCGTGGAGCCGGCGTCGTCGACGGCGACGATCCGCCCCCCGGTCCAGTCGCTGAACCACAACCGGCCCTGGTGCCACCGCGGTGACTCGACCAGCCCGTAGCCGGAGCAGAGGATGTCCACGCTGGCAGCCTAGAGCCCGGGGTGAGGTATCCCACGGGCACGCGCATCGAGGCGGCGTCGCGACTGCGGCAGGATGGCGGCCATGCAGTTCGGACGCAGCTATGAGGAGTTCGAGGTCGGCGCGACGTACCAGCACTGGCCGGGCAAGACGGTCACGGAGTACGACGACCACCTGTTCTGCCTGCTCACCATGAACCACCACCCGCTGCACCTCGACCGCCACTACGCCGAGGAGACCACGCAGTTCGGACAGAACGTCGTGGTCGGCAACTACGTCTACTCGATCCTGCTCGGGATGAGCGTCCCCGACATCTCGGGCAAGGCGATCGCCAACCTCGAGGTCGAGTCTCTGCGCCACGTGGCCCCGACCTTCCACGGCGACACCCTCTACGGCGAGACCACCGTGCTCGACAAGTGGGAGTCGACGCTCGAAGGACGACCGCGGTGTCGTCCACGTCGAGACCATCGGCTACAACCAGGACGGCACGGTCGTGTGCATCTTCCGCCGCAAGGTGATGGTGCCCAAGAACAGCTACCTCGAGGCCCGCGGCGGCGAGCAGCCTGCCCGCCCGGTGCCTCAGCCGGACAAGAACTGGCCGGGTCCTACCGGCTGACCGGGGCGAAGGCTCGGGCCAGCGGCAGGATCCCGAGCACCAGCACCATCGGGACCGCGAAGCCGACCCGGAGGTTGCCGGCGCCCGCGAGCCCGATCATCACCGCGCCGAGCAGCGAGCCGGCGTAGTTGAACTGGTTGAACCGGCCGATCACGGCATCGACCCGGGCGTGCCGCACGACCGGGTCGGGCTCGTCGGAGCCGGCGATCCGGGCGGCCGCGGAGAAGCTCAGCGGCGCCACGACCGCGACGCCGCCGCCCATGATCGTGAAGCCCAGCACGGCCACCGGCCAGACCGGCGCGAAGACCGTCACCACGAGGCCCGCGAAGGCGACGACCGTGCCGACGCGCAGCACCCGCACCGCGCCGTAGCGCGCCACCAGGTGGTCGCCCGCGAGCCGGATGGTGCCGCTGGCCAGCAGGTAGGGGAACACGGCCAGCGCGACGAGATGGGACGGCGCGTCGAAGACCTGGTCGAGGTACTGCGGTCCCCACGTGAACGCCGCGGTGTCGACCATGTAGAAGAGCACCATCGCCAGGCCCACCATGATGATCGGGCGCCACGGGACGTGCACCCGGCTGGCTGCGACGACCGACTGCTCGGCCCGCCGCAGGAACGGGGCGAACGCCATCACCAGCGGCAGGACGGCGACGACCGCGGTCGCCCGAGAGCGGTAGGTGGCCCATCGCCAGCGCCAGGGCCGAGCCGATCAGCGCCGCCCAGGGTCCAGGCCCCGTGGAACGACGGCAGGATCGGCCGGTCGTAGAGGTGCTCGAGCGCGACCGCCTGCATGTTGGTGGTCGCGTCCACGGCGCCCAGCGCGACGCCGTACAGCGCCATCGAGGCGATGAAGACCGGTTGGTCCGGGGCGAGGGCGAAGACGGGCACCGCGACCGCGATCCCGAGCAGGCCGACCCGGAGGATCGCGGCACTGTCGACCCGCTTGCACGCCGTCTCCGCGAGCACCGAGCCGAGGCCGGCAAGCAGCACCATCATCAGGAGCAGCAGCGACAGTGTCGTGTCGCTGTAGCCCCAGTGGTCCTGCACGGTGGGCAGCCGGGTGGTCAGGCTGATGAAGACGAACCCCTGGGTGAAGAACGCTCCCGCCGCGGCCCGCCGGTGGCGCGCGAGGGCCGCCGCGCCGAGCGCTGCGAGGTGGTCGTCGACATGACGCGCATCGTGGCACGTCCGGCGCGGTGCGGTCACCTATGGGGGCCATGGCGCGCGACGAGGTCTGGCTGGTCCGGCACGGCGAGACCGAGTGGAGCCGCGACGGGCGGCACACCTCCACCACCGACCTCCCGCTGACGCCGGACGGCGAGCGGGTGGCCGCCGGCATCCGTGACCGTCTCGACGACGACGCGCTTCTCGCTGGTCCTGACCTCGCCCCGGCTCGCGCCCGGGAGACCGCCCAGCTGGCCGGGCACCCCGAGGCAGAGGTCGACGACGACCTCGCCGAGTGGGACTACGGCGACCTGGAGGGCAGGACCACCGACGGAGATCCGCGAGACCTACCCCGACTGGACCATCTGGACGCGGGCCGGTGCCCGGCGGCGAGACCGCCGCACCAGGTGACGCGCCCGACTGGACCGGGTGGTCGCACGCTGCCGTGCCGCCGGACGGCCGGGTGCTGGTGTTCGGGCACGGCCACGCGCTGCGGGCGCTGGCGGCGCGCTGGCTCGACCTCCCGGTCACCGACGGTCGGCACCTGCGGCTCGACACCGCCACCGTCTCGGTCCTCGGTTACGAGCGCGAGACGCCGGTGGTCCTGCGCTGGAACTCTTGACCGGCGCCGACCGGGCCCACGACGGTGGACACATGCCGCTCCAGGCCGAGTGCCCGCGCTGCCGCCTGCCCGATGGCCGCCACGCGGCGACGGCGGGTGGTCCTGCGCCGAGCACGGCTCGACGGCACCGCTGCTGCGACCGGACCGTCCGCGTCGTACGACCTGTTCGTCGAGGCGCTGGCCGCCGCCGGCGACGTTCCCGACGTACCTGCCCTGGCCGATGAGCCCCGGCTGGACGGTCAGCGACTTCGCGGTGGTCGCGGAGCGGGAGCCGCGGCCGGGCGACGCTGACCTGCAGCTCGGGCACCAGCGAGCTGGACGGTCCGGTCGACGTGTTCGTGGTCACCGAGGAGTCCGGGGTCGGGCTCGGCGCCCGCTGTGCCGGTACGTCGCACCTCGACCCGGGTCCCGAGATGGGGGTGGGGCGACCGCCCGTGCGGGTGCGGATCGGCAGCCAGTCGGTGCCGCTGTGGGCCGTCTCGACGTCGTCGTCCGACGTCGAGCTCGATCGTTCGGTGTTCGCCGGGGAGGCCGGCGGCCGGTGGCTGTGGATCGTCCTCCGGCCGGCCTCCGCGATGCTCCTGCTGCGGGACGACTGGATCCTGCGCGACGTCTCGGGCATCGGGCCGTCCCTCGTCGAGATGCCGTTCGGTGGTCCCCCACCGTCCTGGTGAGGCGGGCGTGGGCTTCGTTCAGCGACGACCGAGCGACTGGAACCGGTGGAGCACCCCGGTCGGCACGTGCCGGCTCACCGCCGTGATCACCTTGTAGCGCTTGCTGGGGATCGACAGCTGCTTGCCGGCGTCCCAGTCGGCGAGCGCCTCGTCGACGACGCGGTCGACGTCGAGCCAGAGCGGGCGCGGGACGGCGTCGCGGCGACGTCCATGCGCTCGTGGAACTCGGTCCGGGTGAAGCCCGGGGCAGAGCGTCATCAGGTGCACGCCCTGCGCGCGCGTACTCCTGCGACGCCCAGGCGCCGAACGTCGTGACCCACGCCTTGGCGGCGCTGTAGCTCCCGCGCGGCTGGTACGCCGCGACGCTGGCGACGTTGATGATGCCCCCGGAGCCGCGCGCCGTCATCGGGCCGAGGGCGGCGTGCGTCAGCCGCATCACTGCGGTGACCAGGATGTCGAGCGCGGCCTGCTCCTGGTCGACGGAGTTGTCGAGGAAGCGGCGCTTGAGCCCGAAGCCGGCGTTGTTGACCAGCAGGTCCACCGGTCTGGACTCGTCGGTGAGACGGTCCTCGACGAGGGCCATCCCCGCGCGGTCGGACAGGTCCGCGACCAGCACCTCGCTCGTGGCGCCGTAGGCTCCGTGGCGAGCTCGTCGGCGAGCGCATCCAGGCCGTTCGCGGTCGCGTGCGACCAGGACGAGGTCGTAGCCGCGGTCGGCGAGACGGAGCGCGAAGACGCGCCCGATCCCGGCGGTCGGGCCGGTGACGAGGGCGACGGGGCGGGCGGCTGCGTCGATGACATGCGGCACAGCAAACCCGGGGATCCGCGCGCGCGGCAAGTCGGTCCGGCATGATGGACCTCGATGACCACCACACTCGCGGTCGCCAACCAGAAGGGCGGCGTGGCCAAGACGACCTCGGTCGCCTCGATCGGTGCCGCGCTGGCCGAGCTGGACCAGCAGGTCCTGCTGGTCGACCTCGATCCCCAGGCCTGCCTCACCTTCTCCCTCGGCATCGATCCCGAGGACCTCGAGCTGTCGGTCCACCACGTGCTGACCAAGGGCCTCGAACCCCGCCGAGGTCGTGCTCGCGACCGACGACGGCGTCGACCTGCTGCCCGCCACGATCGAGCTGGCCCGGGCCGAGGCCGACCTGCTGACGCGCACCGGCCGCGAGCACGTGCTCAAGGGCGCGCTCGACGACCTGGCCGAGACCACGACGTACGACTGGGTGCTCCTCGACTGCCCGCCCTCCCTCGGGCGTGCTCACCGTCGCGGCGCTGACCGCCGCCGACGGCGTGCTGATCCCGCTGCAGTGCGAGACGCTGTCGCACCGAGGGCGTCGGACAGCTGCTCGACACCGTGCACGACGTACGCCGGTTCACCAACCGCGACCTCGAGGTGTGGGGCGTGCTGCCGACGCTGTACGACGGGCGGACCAACCATGCGCGGACGGTGCTCGAGACGATCTCCGACACCTACGACCTCGAGGTGATCGGACCGCCGATCCCGAAGACGATCAAGTTCGCCGAGGCGCCGGCCGCCGGGCGCTCGATCCTGGCGACCAGCCGCAGCAGCAAGGGTGCGCGGGCCTACCGCGAGGTGACCGAGACGCTGCTGGCTCGGAGCCGGCGCGGCTCGACGAAGGCGGCACGATGAGCACCGCGCATCGTCGTGACGTGCGGCCTCGCTACGGCCGGATCGCGGCTCCTCTCGAGCGCCGCTCACCGTCACCGTCGTCGCGGCCCTGGCCGCGACTGGGCGTGTTCACGCCTCCGGGACGGCGAGCGCGGGCGTCGACGCCGGCACCTCGGAGCCACACGAGCAGCCCGACGCCGACCAGAGCCGATGCCACCGACACGCTGCCCGCGCGACCCCTCACCTCCGCCGGCGTCACCACCGCGGACTCGGCGAGCCGCGGCCTGGCCGCCGGGTCGGCCGACGCGGCTCTGCCTGCGGACAGCGGGACGGGCCGGCGGGTCGTCTTCAGCCAGGACCTCCAGCAGGTGTGGCTGGTCAACGCGAAGGACGAGGTGAAGCGGACCTACCCGGTCTCCGGCAGCGTGACCGACAACCTGCAGCCGGGCACCTACTCGGTCTACTCCCGCTCGCGCTGGGCGGTCGGCGTGGACGACTCCGGGGTCATGCAGTACTTCGTGCGCTTCACCAAGGGGCCGACCGGGGCGGCGATCGGGTTCCACACCATCCCGACGCAGAACGGCGTACCCCTGCAGACGGCCGCGCAGCTGGGCACGCCGCAGTCACACGGCTGCATCAGGCAGCGCACGCCCGACGCGATCGCGCTGTGGAGCTACGCGCCGGTCGGTACCAAGGTCGTCGTCGTCGCCTGAGCGCCGGCGCGACCTCCGGGGTCAGGCCTGGCTCGACGAGCCCGGGCTGCGGCGGCGACGACGCCGGTTGCGGGACTGTCCGGCCGGACGCTCGGCGCCGTCGGTCTCGGTGGCACCGGCCGCAGGGCTGGTGGCAGGGGCGGCGTCGCCGGCGGCGACCTGCTGGCCACCGCGGGTGCGCGACCGCGAACGGTTGCGCGGCGGCCGGTCGCCGGAGCGCGCCGGGCGGCCGTCGTCCTTGCGGGGCTTGGGCTCGACCGGGGCGGGGTCGACGATGCGGCCCTTGGTGCCGGCCGGGATGCCGAGGTCGTGGAAGAGGTGCTCGGAGGTCGAGTAGGTCTCCTGCGGCTCGTCGAACGGCAGGTCCAGCGCCTTGTTGATCATCTTCCAGCGGTGGAGGTCGGCCCAGTCCACGAAGGTCACCGCGATGCCGGTGGCGCCGGCGCGGCCGGTGCGGCCGATCCGGTGGATGTAGGTCTTCTCGTCCTCGGGGCAGGTGTAGTTGATGACGTGGGAGACGCCCTGGACGTCGATGCCGCGGGCGGCGACGTCGGTGGCGACGAGGACCCGCATCTTGTTCTCGCGGAACTTCGTCAGCGCCTTCTCGCGCGCCACCTGGGCCATGTCGCCGTGCAGCGGTGAGGCCTTGAACCCGCGCTCGGCGAGGTCCTCGGCGATCCGCTGCGCCTGCCGCTTGGTGCGGGTGAAGACGATGATCTTCTCGGCGTCCTCGGCCTGCAGGATGCGGCCGATGATCTCGGGCTTGTCGAGGTCGTGGGCCTGGAAGATGAACTGCGCGGTCGCCGGCACCAGCTGGGTGTCGTACGACGACTCGGCGCGGATGTTCATCGGGTGGCGCATGTGGGTGCGGGCCAGGGAGACGATCGCGCCCGGCATCGTGGCCGAGAACAGCATCGTCTGCCGGGTCTCGGGCGTCAGGCTCAGCAGCTTCTCGACGTCGGGCAGGAAGCCGAGGTCGAGCATCTCGTCGGCCTCGTCGAGGACGAGCGCGTGGACGTGGGAGAGGTCGAGCGACCGGCGGTTGGCCAGGTCGATCAGTCGCCCCGGGGTGCCGACGACGATGTCGACGCCGGTGGCGAGCGCGTCGAGCTGCGGCTCGTAGGGGACGCCGCCGTACACGGTGAGCACGCGCAGCCCGAGGTCCTTGCTGGCCAGGGCGAGGTCGCCGCTGACCTGGAGCGCGAGCTCGCGGGTCGGGGCGACGATCAGGGCCTGCGGCTTGCCCTGCGGCAGGTCGGCGTAGGCCGGGTCGGTGGGGGTCACGCTGCGCTGCATCACGGGGATGCCGAACGCCAGCGTCTTGCCGGTGCCCGTGCGGGCCTGGCCGATCAGGTCGGTGCCGAGCAGGGCGACCGAGAGGGTCATCTCCTGGATGGCGAAGGGAGTGGTGATGCCGCCGCGCTCGAGCGCGTCGCAGATCTCGGGGAGCACCCCGAGCTCTCGGAAGGTGGTCACGATGTGGAGTTCGCTTTCAGTCTGAGTCATCTCGTCGTGCGGCTGACCCAGGCTCGAACCGTTGCGTCTGCCGCGCACATGCACACGGCGCTCCCTGACTCTTTCGAGAGAGCGCGCGTCCTCACCGCTTGCGCGGGGACCACCCCAGTCTATCGGTAGCGTGTGAGCATGACGGAATCCGGGGACGAACGACACGCGGCCCAGGTCGTCTTCGACGACGCGGAGTACCGCCTCGCGGTCATCGACCTGCTCGGCGCGGTCGCCTACGGCGAGCTGTCGGCGTTCGAGCGGCTGGTCGACGACGCCAAGCTCGCGCCCACGATGCGGGACAAGGTCGAGATGAGCGGGATGGCCAGCCTGGAGTTCGGTCACGTCGGCGCGGCTGCACGACCGGATCCGCGAGCTGGGGGCCGACCCGTTCGAGGCGATGGCGCCGTTCGAGGCGGCGATCGACTCCTTCCACGTCCACACCGCGCCCGCCGACTGGTACGAGGGGCTGATCAAGGCCTACGTCGGCGACGGGATGGCCGCCGACTTCTACCGCGAGATCGCGGCGTACCTCGACGCCGACACCCGCGACCTGATCATCGCCTCGCTGGAGGACACCGGCCAGGCCGACTTCGCCGTACGCCGGATCCGCCAGGCGATCGCCGACGACCCGAAGCTGGGCGGCCGCCTCGCGCTGTGGGGTCGCCGGCTGATGGGCGAGGCGCTCACCCAGGCGCAGCGCGTGGCCGCCGAGCGCGACGCCCTGACCGCGCTCCTGGCCGGCGGGATCGACCGGCCCGGGCTCGACCTGGCGGCGATCGGCCGGATGTTCACCCGGATCACCGAGCGCCACAACGAGCGGATGGCCGCGATCGGCCTCTCGGCCTGAGTCTCCGCGCCGCTCAGGCGCGCGTGCTGCGACCCGTGATCGAGGCGGCGCCCATGACCAGCACTGCTGCGACCCCGACCTGCCAGATGTGACGCCACCAGTCGAAGCCCCGGGTGTCGTAGTCCCAGATCCCCTTGTAGATGAAGTTGCCGATCAGGATGCCGCCGATGCCGCACAACACGGTCAACCAGAACGGGATCTTGTCGCGGTTGCCCGGTGCGAAGAACTTGCCGAGCAGACCGATGATGATGCCGCCGATGATCGTCCACAGAATCAGACCCATGTCAGATCCGTCCTTTCCACACATTCGTGCCGGGCGGCGCCGAGACCGGTCGCCGACTCATGATCCATGATGGCGCGCGGGCGGTGATCGACCGACCGCGGCACGCTCCCGGGGTGGCGCTCAGCCGCGGAACCCGACCGTCCCGGTGGTGCCGGTGCCGATCTCGAGGTAGGCGATGGCGTGGGCCGGCACGATCACGCGTCGGCCCCGGGTGTCGGTGAGGGTGAAGGTGGCGTGGTCGCCGGCCAGCGCCTCGGCCAGGGCGGCCTCGACCTCCTCGACCGTGTCGCTGGTGTCCACCAGCAGCTCGCGGGATGCATGACGCACTCCGATCTTGACTTCCATGTCTCTCCTTCGTCGGGGTGGTCAGTGCTCGTCGGTGAGGGGGTAGCCCCGGATCCCGCGCCAGGCGAGCCCGCTGACCAGCTCGACCGCCTGGGCCTGGTCGATGCCGGCGGCCTCGGAGATCCAGAACCTCGCGCTGACCTGCGCCATTCCCACCAGCGACACGGCGAGCAGCCGCGACGCCTCCCCGGGCAGGCCGGTGTCGTCGTGGATGACGTCGGCGATCATCGCGGCACACTCGGTGGTGACCCGCTCGACGTGCTCGCGCACGGCCGGCTCGCTGGTCAGGTCGGACTCGAAGACGAGGCGGAAGGCGCCGTTCTCGGCGGCGACGTAGGTGTAGAACGCGGCCATCGCAGCAGCGACCCTGGTCTTGTTGTCGTGGGTGGCCGCCAGGGCGGAGCGGCAGTTGTCGATGACCTGGTCGCAGGCGACGTCGAGCAGCGCGAGGTAGAGGTCGAGCTTGCCGGGGAAGTGCTGGTAGAGCACCGGCTTGGACACGCCCGCGCGCTCGGCGATGTCGTCCATCGCGGCGGCGTGGTAGCCCTGGGCGACGAACACCTCGAGCGCGGAGTCGAGCAGCTGGGCGCGCCGTTCCCGACGCGGGAGTCTGCCGCCCCGCGGCTTCTGCTCCGTCGTCCCCACGGTGGCACCCTACTGGCCCCTCAGGCACGTCCGGATGACGGACGCACGCGGCGTCGCCGCCCGCGGTCGGGAACATGGAGGGTGCGCCGTCTGTTGCCATCGGTGCACAGGTTTTCTCGAGACTCACAGGAGTACGACGTGTCCTACCCGCCGTTGGTCGAGCCCGCCGATGAGCTGACCCTGGACGAGGTACGCCGCTACAGCCGGCACCTGATCATCCCCGACGTCGGGATGGGGGGTCAGAAGCGGCTGAAGAACGCCAAGGTCCTCGTGATCGGCGCCGGCGGACTGGGCAGCCCGGCCCTGCTCTACCTGGCGGCGGCCGGCGTGGGCACGCATCGGGATCGCCGAGTTCGACGAGGTCGACGAGTCCAACCTGCAGCGGCAGATCATCCACGGGCAGTCCGACATCGGGAAGTCGAAGGCGGTGTCGGCCAAGGAGTCGATCGCCGAGACCAACCCCCTCGTCGACGTCGTCCTGCACGACGAGCGGCTCGACAACGACAACGTGATGGCGGTCTTCGAGGGCTACGACCTGATCGTCGACGGCACCGACAACTTCGCGACCCGCTACATGGTCAACGACGCGGCGTACTTCCTCGGGATCCCCTACGTGTGGGGCTCGATCTACCGCTTCGACGGGCAGGCCAGCGTGTTCGCCCCGATCCCTCGGGGACGACGCGCCCTGCTACCGCTGCCTCTACCCCGAGCCACCGCCGCCGGGGATGGTGCCGAGCTGCGCCGAGGGCGGCGTGCTGGGCGTCCTCTGCGCGAGCATCGGTGCGATCCAGGTGACCGAGGCGATCAAGCTCCTCACCGGGATCGGCGACCCGCTGATCGGCCGCTTGATGATCTACGACGCCCTCGAGATGGAGTACCGCAAGCTCAAGGTCCGCAAGGACCCGAACTGCGCTCTGTGCGGCGAGAACCCCACCGTCACCGGGCTGATCGACTACGAGACCTTCTGCGGCGCCGTCTCCGAGGAGGCCTCCGAGGCTGCGGCCGGCTCGACGATCTCGGTCACCCAGCTCGAGCACATGCTCAAGGAGCGCGACAACGGTGAGCGCGACTTCGTGCTGGTCGACGTGCGCGAGCCCAACGAGTACGAGATCAACCACATCCCCGGCTCGGTGCTGATCCCCAAGGGCGACTTCCTGAACGGGTCGGCGCTGGAGAAGCTCCCCGCCGACAAGCAGATCGTGATGCACTGCAAGACCGGGGTCCGGTCTGCCGAGACGCTCGCGATCGTCAAGGGTGCGGGGTACGCCGACGCGGTGCACGTGGGCGGCGGCGTCGTGGCCTGGGTCAACCAGATCGACCCCAGCCAGCCGTCGTACTGACCCACGGCGCCGGGATGCGTGCGGCAAGCGACCCGTAACCCCTGGTCGCCCCGCCCGTTGGTCCTCCTGAAGACGAAGGAGGCCCGCATGTTCCGCTCCGTCACCGCCGCCCTGGGCGCCGTCATCCTCGCGAGCACGCTCGCGATGTCGCAGCCCGCGTCCGCCGCGCGGACCACGTCGCAGCGCCCCGCTGCCCACTGGGCGCCGGCCGCGACCGCGCAGATCCACCCCGGCACGATGATGTACACGGCCGGGGCGCAATGCACGGCGAACTTCGTGTTCCGCGACTCGGCCGGGACCACCTATCTCGGGTACGCCGCGCACTGTGCGGGCACCGGGTCGTCGACCGACACGAACGGCTGCCGGACCGCCTCCGTTCCGCTGGGCACCCGGGTCGTCTTCACCAACGACGGCAACCCGGCCGGCAAGGGCACGATCGTCGGTCACGGTCGCTTGGTCTACAGCTCCTGGGTCACCGAGCACCGGCTCGGCACCACCCGCGCCACCACCTGCGCCTACAACGACCTGGCGCTGGTCAGGATCGCCGCGGCCGACGTGCGCAAGGTCAACCCGAGCGTGCCCTTCTGGGGCGGCCCGACCGGCCTCGACACCGACGGCACCGCCGCGGGCGACCAGGTGTGGACCTACGGCAACTCCAGCCTGCGGGGCGGGCTCTCACTGCTCTCGCCGCACACCGGCCTCGGTCTCGGCGACGCGGCGGCCGACGGTGGTTGGAGCCACCCGCTCTACACCGTCGCCCCGGGCATCCCCGGCGACTCGGGCTCCGGGTTCATGACCGCGGGCGGCAAGGCGGTCGGCGTGCTGTCGACGCTCGGCCTGGCCCCGCTCCCGGCCTCCAACAACATCGGCGACCTGGCCAAGGAGCTGGGCTTCGCGCAGTCCCACTCCGGCATCGCGGGACTCCGCCTGGTGCATGGCACCGAGCCCTTCGACCCGATCCTCTGACCCCCGCCCCACCGGCCCCCGCTTCTCCGGCGGGGGCCGGTGTCGGGTCCGCGGCGCGCAACTGTGACCTCGACGTGATGGAACAGCGTGCGAGCGGCCGGTTACGGTGCTTCCCATGACGTCCAGGCGGGCGAGCGCGAGTGCGGTCGTGCTCACGGTGCTGGCGGTCGGCCTGATGACGCTGATGATCATGTTCGCCGCGCGCACCGGCCCCCAGCGGATCGTCCGCGGCACGTTGCGCGATCCCAACATCCGGCCGGTGACCCCGTCGTTCACGCCACCGTCCCGGCCGCCCACCCCTGCCGGCAACCGCGGGAACGGCCTGATCCACAGCACCCCGGTCCTCCACGCGATCGGCTACGGGATCCGCCTCGCGCTGATCGCGTGCTTCCTGTGGCTGGTCTACCGGGTGACACGTCACCTGGCGAGCGCGTTCGTGCACCGCCGGCGCCCGCCGCCCCTGCCCGACGACGTGGCTTTCGATGTGCTCGACGACCCCGTCCCGCTCGCCGACGAGATCCTGCAGGACTCCGACGGCCAGCTCGCGGTGCTGCTCGGCGGGACACCCCGCAACGCGATCGTCGCGTGCTGGGACCGGTTCGAGGAGCAGGCCGAGCGGGTGCGCGCGGCCCGGGAGCCGTGGGAGACGTCGTCGGAGTTCATCCTGCGGCTGCTGGACGCGGTGTCGGCCGATGCCGGGGCCGTGACGCGGCTCGAGATGCTCTACCGCGAGGCACGGTTCTCCGAGCACGAGATCGACGAGACGCGCAGGGAGGCGGCGGTGGAGGCGCTCGAGTCGATCCACGCCTCGCTCGCCCGGCCGGGGGTGCGCGGATGAACGGGCGCCGGCGTTGGACCCCTCGGGTGGTGGTGGCCGTTCTCGCGGTGGTGGTGCTCATCGCCTTCGCGCGGATCGAGCACACGACTCCCCTGATCCTGCCGATGGTGCTGCTGGTCGGTGCCGTCGTGGCGATCGCGGGGATGGTCAACGACAGCGGCGGCGCGGACCCCCCGGAGTGGGACGTGCTCGTCGTTCACCGGGCGCAGCTCGGTCGGGCAGGACGCGGGCCTGGCAGCCAACATGCGGCTGTTGGAGAACCACCTGACCTCCCGCCGGGCGGACGCCTCGCTCCAGAGCCGGCTGGCCCGGCTCACCGACGAACGGCTGGCACGGCAGGGGCTCCGTCGCGATGATCCGGAGGTCGCCACCCGCCTGGGGCCTACCCTCACCGGTGTCCTGGACGGTCCGCCGCGGATCCTGCGACCGACGGAGATCGACGAGTGCCTACGACGGATCGAGGAACTGTCCCCATGACCCAGAACCCAGCAGTGCGCATGTCGGTCTCAGAAGCGACGGAGCTGGCGCGCCGCGTGCTCGACGAGGTCGAGCAGGCCGTCGTCGGCAAGCGCCTGCCGCTCACGCTGGTGCTCTCGGCCGTCCTGGCCAAGGGCCACGTGCTCCTCGAGGACTTCCCAGGGCTCGGCAAGACCCTGGCCGCACGCAGCCTGGCCCGGGTGCTGGGCCTGGACTTCGCGCGCGTGCAGTTCACCCCCGACCTGCTGCCCGCCGACATCACCGGCTCCTTCCTCTACAACCAGAAGGAAGGCAACTTCGAGTTCCGCCGCGGTCCGCTGTTCGCCGGGCTGGTGCTCGCCGACGAGATCAACCGCACGCCTCCCGAAGACCCAGTCGGCCCTCCTCGAGGCGATGCAGGAGCGGCAGGCCACGGTCGAGGGTGAGACGTTCCCGCTGCCCGACCCCTTCCACGTGCTCGCCACTGCCAACCCGATCGAGTACGAGGGCACCTATCCGCTGCCGGAGGCGCAGCTCGACCGGTTCCTGATGCGGGTCAGCTTCGGCTACCCCACCGCCGACGAGGAGTACGACGTCGTACAGCGCCGCCTCGAGCGCCAGCACGAGGAGGTCGACCTCGCCCAGATCACCGACGCGTCGGGGCTGCGGGCCGCCCAGGCGGCGGTCGAGACGGTCACGGTGGACGAGTCGGTGGCCCGCTACTGCGTCGAGCTGGCCACCGCCACCCGCGACCACAAGGACGTGCTGACCGGGTCCTCGCCCCGTGGCTCGTTGGGTCTGGCTCTGGCAGCGCGCGGCTTCGCGGTGATCCGGGGTCGTGACTACGTGATCCCCGAGGACGTGAAGGCCGTGTCGAGGGCGGTGCTGTCGCACCGGGTCACGGTCAAGCCCGAGCTCTGGATGACCCAGGCGAGCGGCCCGCGGGTCGTCGACGCGGTGCTCGCCGCCGTACCGACCCCCAGGGCGCTCGAGCACCGATGAGCGACACCCGCTCGCGCTGGCGACCCACCTCGGCGCTTGCCCGGAGCCTGACGGCCGCGGGCGTCGGGGTCGCCCTGGCCCTGACCATCGGCCGACCGGCGGTGGTCGTCCTGGTGGCCCCGCTGCTCGTCGCCGCGGCACTGGGGCTGCTCCACAAGCCGACCCGCGAGCCTCGCGTGCACCCGTCGTTGTCCCACCTGCAGCTCCACGAGGGCCAGGGCACGCGGTCGCGGCTGGAGGTGGACCACGACGAGGACGTCGAGGTCGTCACCCGCGTGATGGGGGAGTCGTCCTTCGTCGCGCTTCAGCCCCCGGACGGCGCGGTCTGCTACCGGCTGGGGGCCGAGCGGCCCGTCGAGCTGTCGCCGCGGCGGTGGGGCAGCCGGATGCTCGGGGCCCAGAAGGTGGCGATGACCAGCCCGTGGGCCGGCTACCGGTGGGGTCCGGTGGTCCTGCCTGGTAGCGAGATGTTCGTCCTGCCGATCCTGACCCACGCCCGGTCGATGGGCGAGGCACCACAGCCACTCGGGCTGATCGGTGCCCACCGCTCGCGTCGCGAGGGTGACGGCTCGGAGTTCTCCTCCATCCGCGCCTTCCACAGCGGCGACCGCCTGCGACGGATCAACTGGCGGGTCTCCCTCCGGCAGGGCACCTTGCACGTGGAGTCCACGCGTGCGGAGGAGGACACCGCGATCCTGCTGATCGTCGACGCGATGGCCGACTTCGGGGTCTCCGGGGGCATCGGCGCGGCCGAGAGCAGCCTCGACGTGACGGTGCGGGCGGCCGCGGCCCTGGCCGAGCAGTACCTCCGACGGGGCGACCGGGTGTCCGTGCGGGTGCTCAGCCCCGGCGGGGAGTACGCCGGGTACGGCACCGGCACCAGCCACCTGCGGCGTGTCCTCTCCCTGCTCTCCCGGATCCAGCCCGGGATCCCCCGCGACGTCGCCGTCGATCGGATCGACTTCCGGGCGACGGCCGGCACGGTGGTGGTCGTGCTCAGCCCGATGCTCTCGGGCGCCTTGGCGAGCGCCACGGTGCGGCTCGTACGGAGCGGCCTACCGGTGATCGTGGTGGACCCCCTCGCCGCGGACGTGACGCCGATGGTCTGGCCCGACGGGGACGAGGGGATCAACTCCCTGGCCTGGCGGATGCGGCTGCTCGACCGGGACCATCTCCTCGCGAACCTGGCCTCCGTCGGGTGTCCGGTGGTGCCCTGGCAGGGCCCCCGGACCCTCGAGGAGGTGCTGCGTCGGCTGGCGCGGAGAGCGCAGCTGCCCCGGGTGGGTGGCGCATGAACGTGCCGCGCGGGATCCGCCGGATCCCGAGAGCCGTGTGGGTCCTGCGGGCGATCGCGGCCCTCGGACCGCTGGTGGCGGTGTGGGCGGCAGCACCGGAGGGCATGGTGCCCTCGCCGTTCGTGGTCGTCGTCGCGGCGGTGGTCGGTGTCGCGTATGCGTTCCGGCCCGAACACTTCGTCGGTCCGTTCGCCTTCGCGGTCGTCCTGCTCTGGTGGGCACTCCACGTCGGCACGTCGATGCCCGTGGGGGCGCTGGTCGCCGCGGCCGCACTCGTTGCCAGCCACGTCGCGGGCGTGCTGCTGGGCTACGGGCCGCCGCGGATGGCGGTCGGGCCCGAGCTGGTGGTCCCCTGGGTGGTCCGCGGGGCGCTGGTGTGGCTCGCCGCCCCCGTCGTGTGGATCGCGGCCCGCGCCTACAGCGGCCAGGCCAGCCCCACGTCGTTCTGGCTGGCGGGCCTGGCCGTGGCCCTGGTGGGCGCGGTGGTCGGCGCGGTCGTGGTGCCCACGCGAGACATGCAGGAGGACAGGTGAGCCAGGGCCGGCTCGACCACGAGGCATACGTCGAGCTGGTGCTCAGCTGCGTCGAACAGGTCCCGCGGGGCCGGGTCACGACGTACGGCGCGATCGCGGAGGTCGTCGGGCCGCTGGTCGGCGGGGGAGGTCCGCGGCTCGTGGGCTCGGTGATGGCGGCGCACGGCGGACCGGTGCCGTGGTGGCGCGTCGTACGGTCCGACGGATCGCTGCCGCCGAGCCACCAGGACGAGGCCCGGCAGACCTACCTCGAGGAAGGCACGCCGCTACGGCCTTCGGGCAACGTCGACCTCAGGCAGGCGTTCTGGCGGCCGACCGCTCCCGGGTGAGCTCGGCGAGCCGGGCCAGCGCGGCAGGGAAGATGCTCTCGGGGGGTGTCACCAGTCCCGCGCCGACCTGCCCGACCCCGGCCTCGCGGCCGGCCATGCCGGTGTTGATCTGGGGCAGGATCCCGGTGCGGCACACCTTCGAGACGTCGATCCCCGTCGGGACGCCCGCGAACTCCAGGACCGGCACGCTCCAGCGCGGGTTGTCGCCGAGGGTGATCTCGCGCATCCGACGGGTGGTGGCCAGCGCGTCGGGGACCGAGCCGCCGACGAACCGCACGATCGCAGGTGCGGTCGCCATCGCGAAGCCGCCGAGCCCGGCGGTCTCGGTGATCGCGGAGTCGCCGATGTCGGGGTTGGCGTCGTCGGGTCCGTAGTCGCCGAGATAGAGGCCGTCGGCGACCTGGGCGGGACCGGTGAACCACTCGTCGCCGGTGCCCGAGACCTGGATCCCGAAGTCGGTGCCGTTGCGCGACATCGCCACGACCATCGTCGAGCCGGGCACGTCGCGCGCGGCGTCGAGGGCGAGCTTGCAGGCCGGCATCGCGAGGTTGAGGAAGAAGTGGTCGTTGCCGCCGACGAAGCGCAGCACCTCGGCGACGTCCACGGCGTCGGCCCCGCTCGAGACCAGCGCCGGCGCGAGGTCGCGCAGCAGCATCAGGGTGCCGGCGCGGTTGCGGTTGTGGGCCTCGTCGCCCATCTGGAGCATCTGGCCCAGGATCGCGGTGACGTCGACCGGATCAGCCGCCCGGACGGCACCCTGCAGCAGGGGTCCGAGCACGTCGCCCATCCAGCGCAGCCGGGTCAGCACGTCGGGGGAGTAGGCGCCGTAGCGCAGCACCTTGCCCAGCCCTTCGTTGAGGGTGCAGTAGGTGCGCGCCCCCGTGTCGGGGTCCTCCAGCACGAAGACCCACATGCTCGGGGTGACGACCCCGGCCATCGGCCCGACGGTCCGGCGGTGGTGGCACGGCTCGAGGCTGACGGCGGTGCCGGCCTCGAAGAGGGCGGCGGCGTCGTCCGGGTCGTCGACCAGACCCTCCAGCGCGGCGCCGCCCATCAGCGCGCCGCGGAGTGGTCCGGAGGCGCGCGACCCAGGCGATCGGCGGCCCCGCGTGCAGGAACTGTCCGGCCTCCAACCCGAGTGCCTCGCGCGCCGGTACGACGTCCACCAGCCGGGCCTGCACGGCCAGCATCCGCTCGAGTGCCCGCGCGTTCGCCTCCGCGCGCACCGGATCGAGCGCGACCGTGGCGAGGTCGTCCTCGGTGTCGGGCATCGGCGGGCGCCAGTCGACGCGGGTGACGTCGGCGGCCTGGCTCGCCACCGCCTCGGCGAGCAGGTCGAGGCCCGACGCTGACCACGGTCATGCGTGGCCTCCCGAGCAGCGCGAGCGCGCGGCGGGTGGCGCCCGCGTTGGACAGGTGGACCTCGGCTCCGGCCGCGACCAGGGCCGCCACCTGACGGTCGCGGTCCTGTGGGTCGTGGGCGGTGCCGACCACCGCGACCACCACCGGGGGACGCACGCCCGCGAGGGCCGGCGCGAGCGAGGCGGCCGGGTCGTCCTCCGCGCCGTGGCCGAGGACGACGTCGAGCAGGATCACGCCGGTGGTGGGGTCGGCGGCCACCTCGGCGAGCCGCTCCAGGCGCAGGCTCGGGTCGATCATCGGGTGGGCGCGGCCCTCGGTGTAGTCGTCGTCACCGAAGTCGACCAGCACGGCGTCCGCGCCGGCCGCCGCGCAGAGCACGGCGGCCTCCTCCTTGAGGGTGCCGCCGACGAACAGTCCGTGCAGCCGGGTGCCGCTCCCGGGCTCGGCGCGACCCGCCACCGGCCACACGGGCACGTCGCGGCCGAGCCGGCGCAGCACCTCCTCGGTGGCGGCGGTGAGGTCGGGACGTCCGGGCCCCAGCAGCGCCGTGAGGACCGGGGTGCCCAGCCCGTCGGCGTACGCCGTGAGGGAGGCGGCGACCTCGTCGGCGGGTGGCTTGGAGACCAGCAGCGCGAGCTCCACGCAGGGTCGGCGTCGAGCCGGGCCAGGGCGGTGCGGGTGGAGAGCCCGCCGACCGCGGCCGACAGGTCGCGGCCGCCGACGCCGTACGCCGCCGCGACGCCGACGCCGGCGTGGTCGAGGAGCGCGAGCACCTGCTGGCAGCCGGTGCCCGAGGCCGCGACGATGCCGACGGGTCCGGCCGCGACGACGTTGGCGAAGCCGAGCCCGACCCCGTCGACGACGGCCGTGCCGCAGTCGGGGCCCATCACGAGCAGGTCGCGCTCGCGCGGCGTAGGTCTTGAGGGCGACCTCCTGCTCGACCGGCACGTGGTCGCTGAAGACCATGACGTCGCTGCCGGCCTCGAGGGCGTCGACCGCCTCGACCGCAGCGCTCGGGCCGGGCACGGACACCAGCACGACCGCACCGGGGTCGCGCAGCAGCGCCGCACCGGTGGTGCGCGGGGCCGCCTCCGCGGACGGTCCGGCGACGGCGCGGCGGCTGTCGGTGAGGGCGCGGTCGACCTCCGCGCGAACGTCCTCGAGGCCGTCGGCGTCGTCGAGCCGGACCGCGACGACCAGGTGGTTGACCGTCGCGTCGCCGGGGATCGTGAAGCCCATCCGCTCGAGGACCTCGACGTTGAGCGGCGTGGCCATCGCCACCTGGGCGGTCACGACGCCGGGCAGCTGCTGCACCTGCCGGCTCACCTGGAGCAGGGTCACCGAGTCGGCGTAGGCGCCGGCCCGTAGCTCGACGTGGTCGGTGCTCATGCCGCTCGGTCCGCGGTCAGGGCTCCCAGGGCCAGGTCGAGGCCGTGGGCCAGGCCGAGACCGGAGCTGTGGCCGAAGGCCTCGAGGGCTGCCCGCGCCTCGTCCTCGCCGGGCGTACCGAGGGAGCGCAGGTACGCCGCCACCGGGTCGGCCACCTCGCCGGCCACGGCGCACTCGAGGAGGGACGCCGAGAGCGTGGTGGTGCGCGGCAGCAGCCGGCGCACGGCAGCATCGACGTCGTGGGTCGGTACGCCGGCCGCGCGATGGGCGGCCAGCCAGCCGCAGACGACGTCGTCGCCGAGCGGGGTGAGGCCGTCGCCGCGCCCGACGAGGTCGGCGACGGAGGTGGCGTCGACACCGGGCGCGAAGGCGACGAGCCCGACCGCGCGGGACCGGGGGGATCCCATTGCGACGGCCGGGCTCGCCTTCGGAACCCCTGCCGCGTCGATGCGTGGCGCGCGAACATCCACGAGCCGACCGGTCACCAGGGCGCGTCCGCCCCAGCGAAGGATCCCACCTTCAAGATAGGCCGTCGCGGGTCGCGATGACGACATCACGGGGACTTTGCTGCGCAGAGCGACCGGCAGTCCCGGGCCGCTCGGACCCACGAGGCTGACGCACCGACCGGCGACGTCGAGGTGGACCGCGTCGGCGCAGGCGTGCAGCACCCGCGCGGGTCCGTCGGGCGCCGCGCGCAGCCACGCCGCCACCCGCGGCGGGGCCGCCACGGGGAGGGGCTCGCGGGTGCGGCGCCGGGGTGCTCACGAGCCCACGCTAGCGGCTGCTCGTGGCGCCACGTGCCGGCCGGTGCCGAGCCGCGTACGGCGTTCCTCCACCGATATCCGGCCACCCGGGTGTGTGATGTGGGTCACCAGATCGGAGTGATCGGTCCCCTCGCACAAGGAGGATCCAGATGTCGACGATGTTCAGCTGGCGGGTGGTGACACCGGCTCCCGGCGAGCCGGTCGCACCGGACGAGCGGCTCCCCTGGGGCAGAACGGTGGGTCTCGGCGCCCAGCACGTGGTGGCCATGTTCGGCGCCACCTTCGTCTTCCCCGTGGTGATGGGCCTCGACCCCAACCTCGCGATCCTGTTCTCGGGGATCTGCACGATCCTGTTCCTGCTCATCACCTCGAACCGGGTGCCGAGCTACCTCGGCACCAGCGCGTCGTTCGTGGCCAGCGTGCTCGCGATCCGCGCCCAGGGCGGCGACTCGGCCGACGTCACCGGCTCGATCCTGGTCGCCGGCCTCGTGCTCGCCGTCGTCGGAGTGCTCGTGCACTTCGCCGGCTCGGGTGTCATCCACGCGGTCCTGCCCCCTGCCGTGACCGGCGCCGTCGTGATGCTGATCGGCTTCAACCTGGCGCCCGTCGTCGCCGGCATCTACTGGCCGCAGGACCAGTGGATCGCGCTCGCCGTCGCGACGTTCATGGTCTGCGCCGCGGTCCTGCTGCCCGGTTTCTGGGCGCGCATCGCCGTGCTCCTCGCCCTGGTGTTCGGCTACCTGCTGTCCTGGCTGGCCGACCTGCTGTTCGGACAGATCAACTCCTGCGGAGGCGCTGGCTGCACCCCGACCGACCACGACCGGGTGGACTGGACCGCTCGTGAAGGCTGCGGACTGGATCGGGTTCCCGAGCGGGGACCTGAAGAGCGACGGCGTCTCGGTCGTGCACGCGCCGAGCTTCTCCCTCACCTTCATCCTGCTGGTGCTGCCCGGCGTGATCGCCCTGATCGCGGAGAACACCGGCCACGTCAAGGCGGTCGCGGAGATGACCAAGACCGACCTCGACCCCTACATGGGCCGAGCGCTTGTTCGCCGACGGCGCGGCGACCGCCCTCTCGAGCGCGTTCGGCGGCTCGCCCACCACGACGTACGCCGAGAACATCGGGGTGATGGGTGCCACCAAGGTCTACTCGACGGCCGCCTACTACGTGGCGGCGGTCGTCGCGATCCTGCTCGGCCTGTGCCCGAAGTTCGGCGCGATCGTCAGTGCGACACCTGGTGGCGTGCTCGGCGGCATCACCGTGATCCTCTACGGCATGATCGGGCTCGTGGGCGCCAAGATCTGGGTCGAGAACGGGGTCGACTTCGGCGACCCGGTCAACCTGGTCGGTCTCGCGCCCGGTCTCATCGCTGGTATCGGCGGCGTCACCCTGGTGATCACCGACAACTTCTCGCTCAGCGGCATCGCGCTCGGGACCATCCTGGTCATCGTGTACTACCACCTGGTCAACGGCCGCAGGGGTCGCGGGACCGGCCAGGTCACCCGCGTGCTGTCGCATCCCGACGACGATCCCGGCCATCCGCCCGGTCGGCGCCGGGCGGACCCGGCCCAGGAGTGAGTTGAAGCCCGCACCGTTCTCGTTCGTCCGTCCGCAGGGCCTCCAGCACGCGCTGGAGGCCCTCGCGGCCGATCCGGGGGCGAAGGTGCTCGCGGGCGGGCAGAGCCTGGTGCCGCTGCTCAACATGCGGCTGGCGGCGCCGTCCACGCTGGTCGACATCAACGGGCTGCCCGACCTCGACCACGTGCGCGCCGACCACGACGGCGTACGCGTCGGCGCCCTCGCGCGGCACGCCGACGTGCTGGCCTCGGCCGACGTACGCCGGGTGCAGCCGCTGCTCAGCATCGCCCTGGAGCACGTCGCCCACGCCACCATCCGCAACCGCGGCACGGTCGTCGGCTCCCTGGTGCACGCCGACGCCGCGGCCGAGCTGCCGGCCGTGCTCGCCCTGCTCGGCGGCACCGTCACCGCGGCGTCGACGCAGGGCACCCGCGAGATCGCGGCGGCCGACCTGTTCGCCGGGCCGCTGGAGTCCACGGTGGCGCACGACGAGATCGCGGTGGAGGCGTTCTTCCCGGCCCTCGAGGCGGGCGCCGGCGTCGGCTTCGCCGAGATCGCGCGGCGGCACGGCGACTACGCCCTCTGCGGCGTCGCCGCGGTGGTGCGCGTCGCGGATGACGCGGTCGTCTGCGGCCCGCGCCGGCTACCTCTCGGTCGCCGACGTGCCCACCGTCGTCGACCTCTCCGCGCGTGCTGGCCGACGGCGTGACCGACGCGTCGCTCGCGGCCGCCGGTGAGGAGGCGCTGGAGCACCTCGACCCGGGCGACGACATCCACGCCACGGCCGCCTACCGCAGCCGCCTGGTGCGCGTGCTCACCGCGCGCGTCCTGCGAACGGCGTACGACGACGCCGGGCGGTGGTCGAGCGGACTCGCACCGATGGTCGAGCGAGTCGAGACCGTGACCGAGGACCTCCTGGACGTCCGGCTGATCGTCAACGGCGTCGCCCACGACGTCCGCCTGCCGGCACGGCGCCTGCTCTCCGACGCACTCCGTCACGACCTCGGCCTGACCGGCACCCACGTCGGCTGCGAGCACGGCGTCTGCGGCGCCTGCACCGTGCTCGTCGACGGTCGGCCCGTGCGCTCCTGCCTGATGTTCGCCGTCTCCGCCGTCGACTGCGAGATCACCACGGTCGAGGGGCTGACGCAGGCCGACGGCTCGTCTCGGGCCGGTGCAGCAGGCGTTCGCCGAGTGTCACGGCCTGCAGTGCGGCTTCTGCACGCCGGGCTTCCTGACCACGATCACCGCCGGGATCCGCGACCAGCCGGCTCCGACCGAGGACGACGCGCGCGAGATGGTCGCCGGCAACCTCTGCCGCTGCACCGGCTACACCAACATCGTGAGGTCGGTGCTGCGTGCCGCGGAGCTGGCCGAGGGTCTCGACTCCGCTCGACCACCGGGCCTCGACTTCGCTCGACCACCGGAGACGTCGTGACCACGCGGATGTTCGGCGAGCGGGTCCAGCGGGTCGAGGACCAGCGCTTCCTGCGCGGCCAGGGCCGGTACGCCGACGACATCGCCGCCGGCCAGGACGTCCTGCATGCGGCCGTGCTGCGGTCGCCGCACGCCCACGCCCGCATCGTCGACATCGACGTCTCCGGGGTGCTCGACCTCGAGGGCGTCCACCTGGTCTGGACCCACGACGACCTGACCGGCCCGATGGCCGAGCCGCTCCCGCTGCTGATCCCACACCCGTCG
This sequence comes from uncultured Actinomycetota bacterium, assembly GCA_963761515.1. GTDB lineage: Bacteria > Actinomycetota > Actinomycetes > Propionibacteriales > Nocardioidaceae > Nocardioides. The sequence goes on along the minus strand of CAVXHO010000022.1, from coordinate 34,907 downwards.
CTCACGCACGGCCGCACCCAGTTCGCGCTGGCACCGCGACGAGGTCAACCACGTCGGCGAGGCCATCGCCTTCGTCGTCGCCGACGACCGCTACCTCGCCGAGGACGCCGTCGCCCGGATCCGGGTCGACTACGAGTTCCTGCCGCCGGTGGTCGGGATCGAGGCCGCGCGCGCCGCCGAGCGGCTCGTGCACGACGACGTACCCGGCAACGTCGCGGCGCGACTCGAGCAGGAGAACGGCGACGCGCGGGCCGCGATCGCGGCCGCCCCGCACACGCTGTCCCTCGACCTGACCATCGAGCGCAGTGCCTCGATGCCGCTGGAGGGCCGCGGCACGGTCGCGCGGTGGGACCCCGACGTCGACCGGATGACGGTCTGGACGTCCACCCAGACCTCGACCGGCGTGCGCGCGGCGGTCGCGGTCAAGCTGGGGCTCGACCTCGGCCAGGTCGACGTGGTGACCCCCGACGTGGGTGGCGGCTTCGGGGTCAAGATCAACCACCCGTGGCCCGAGGAGCTGCTGGTCCCGCTGGCGGCGCGTCACCTCGCGCCGGATGGTGAAGTTCACCGAGGACCGGCGCGAGCACTTCATCTCCTCCGCCCACGAGCGCGGACAGGTCCACCACGTCGAGGTGGGGTACGACGACGACGGGCGCGTGCTGGGCCTCGACGTGCAGTTCTGGCACGACAACGGGGCCTACACGCCGTACGGCCTGATCGTCCCGATCATCACCTCGACCCAGCTCCTCGGCCCCTACAAGCCGGGGTCCTACCGGGTCGTCTTCGAGAGCCTCTACACCAACACCGTGATGGTCACGCCGTACCGCGGAGCCGGGCGGCCGCAGGGCTGCTACGTGATGGAGCGGACCATGGACGCGATCGCCGACGCCCTCGGCCGCGACCGCGCCGACGTCCGGGCCGTGAACTTCATCCAGCCCGACGAGTTCCCCTACGACCAGGGGCTGATCTTCCAGGACGGCCGCGAGCTGGAGTACGACTCCGGCGACTACCCGGCGTCGCTGCAGAAGCTCAAGGACCTGGTCGGGTGGGACGAGTTCCCTCGCTTCCGCGAGGAGATGGCCGCCGAGGGCCGCCAGGTCGGCATCGGGATCGCCTGCTACGTCGAGGGCACCGGCGTGGGTCCCTACGAGGGCGCCCACGTCACCATCGAGACCTCCGGCAAGGTCAAGGTCGCGACCGGCCTGACCACGCAGGGCCAGGGCCACGCGACCGTCTTCGCCCAGATCGCCGCCGACGTGCTCGGCTGCCGCTTCGAGGACGTCGAGGTCGTCACCGGCGACACCCGCCGGATGCCGTACGCCGTCGGCACGTTCGCCTCGCGGGCGGCGGTGATGAGCGGCTCGGCGATCCACCTGGCGGCCACCCGGACCCGCGAGAAGATCCTGCGGATCGCGGCCGAGGCGCTCGAGGCCTCGCCCGACGACCTCGAGATCGTCGACGGAGTGGTCTCGGTGCGCGGCACCCCGACGACGCCTCGATCGACCTCGGGACCATCGCGGTGCTGTCCAACCCGCTGCGCTACGCCTTCGACGAGGCGTCGAAGGCGGCCACGCAGTTCTCGGTCGGCGACCCCGGCAAGCCGCCGGTCGCCGAGGACGACGAGCCGGGCCTCGAGGGCCGGGACTTCTACAGCCCGGAGCGCTCGACGTTCGCCTCGGGCATGCACGCGGTGATCGTCGAGACCGACCCCGAGACCGCCGAGATCACGATCCTCAAGTACGCCGTCGTCCACGACTGCGGCCCGCTGATCAACCCGATGATCGTCGAGGGCCAGATCCAGGGCGGGGTCGCGCAGGGCGTCGGCGGCGCGCTGCTCGAGCGGATGGCGTACGACGAGTCCGGCCAGCTGCTCAACGCGTCGTTCATGGACTTCCTGATGCCCTACGTCACCGAGATCCCCGCACGCATCGACATCGACCACCTCGAGACGCCCTCGCCGCTGAACCCGCTCGGCATCAAGGGCGCCGGCGAGGCCGGCGTGATCCCGTCGGCCGCGGTGTTCGCGTCGGCGATCTCCGACGCCGAGGGCTTCGCGATCACCGCGATGCCGATCTCGCCCTCCGACCTGTTCGCCCTGCGCGAGGCCCACTCGTCGGTCGAGCCTGTCGAGACCCAGGAGTCGTCATGAAGATCACCGGCCACAACAGCCATCCCGTTCCCGGTGGAGCAGGTCTGGGACGCCCTGCTCGACCCCGCCGTCCTGGTCCGCACCATCCCGGGCTGCGAGCGTCTCGAGACGACCGGTGAGCACACCTACGACATGACCGTCACCGCGGGCGTCGCCTCGATCAAGGGCACCTACGCCGGCACCTGCTCGCTCTCCGACCTGGTGCCCCACGAGTCGCTGGTGATGCGCCTCCAGGGCGCCGGTGCGCCGGGCACCATCGACGCCACCGTCCACGTGTCGTTCCGTGACCGGCGCGGACGGCGCAGACCACCGTCGAGTACGACGCCGACGCCGTCGTCGGCGGCATGGTCGGCGGCGTCGGCCAGCGGATGCTCGCCTCGGTGTCCAAGCGGATGGCCGGTGAGTTCTTCGACAACGTGGCTCGGGCGATCGGCGGCGACGGGCCGCGCCGGTGGCGGCCCCCGCGGCCGGCGAGCCGGCCGTCGGCCAGGTGTTCACCGCGCCCGCCCGTCCGGCCTCCGCCCAGCAGGACTTCCTCAAGGGCATCGCCGTCGGCGCCGGCCTGGTGCTGCTCGGCGTCGTCGCCGGCTCCCTCTTCGGCCGGCGGCGTGCGATGACTCGACCTCACCGTCGGCTCGACCGCCCGCGCGATGGCGGACGCCGTACGGCGCAAGCAGATCTCGGCCCGCGAGCTGCTCGACCTCCACCTCGCCCGGATCGCCGAGCGCAACCCACAGCTCAACGCGATCGTCTCGCTCGACGAGGAGCGCGCCCGGGCCGGCGCGGCCGAGGCGGACGCGGCGACGGCCCGGGGCGACGCCCTCGGCGTGCTCCACGGGCTGCCGTTCGCGTTCAAGGACACCCACGAGGTCGCCGGCTGGCGTACGACGTACGGCTCGCCGCTCTTCGCCGACCACGTCTCCGACACCGACGACCTCGTCGTCGCCCGCATCCGCGCCGCCGGTGCGGTCCCGATCGGGAAGACCAACGTGCCGGAGTTCGCGGCCGGCTCCCACACCTTCAACACCGTCTTCGGCACCACGCTCAACCCGGTCGACCCGACCCGTTCGGCCGGCGGCTCGAGTGGCGGAGCGGCCTGCGCGCTGCGAGCGGGGATGGTGCCGCTCGCGGACGGCTCCGACATGGGCGGCTCGCTGCGCAACCCCGCGTCGTTCTGCGGTGTCGTCGGGCTCCGCCCGTCGCTGGGCCGGGTGCCGTCGTGGCCGACCGACAACCTCTGGGAGACCACGGGCACCAGCGGGCCGCTCGCGCGCAACGTCGACGACCTGGCCCTCCTGCTCGCGGTCATCGCCGGGCCCGACCCGCGGGTGCCGACCGCGCTCGCCGACCCGGGCACGGCGTTCGCTCCTCCGGTCACCGGTGACCTGCGCGGGCTGCGCGTGGCGCTCAGCCCCGACCTCGGCGGCCTCCTGGAGGTCGACACCGAGGTGGTGCGCGTGGTGGAGGAGGCCGGAGCCCGGTTCGCGACGGCCGGCGCTCACGTGGAGCCGGCGTACCCCGACCTCGCCGAGGCCGAGGACACCTTCCGCACCCTGCGCGCCTGGCTCTTCCAGGCGGGCTTCGGCGAGCTCCTGGCCGCCCACCCCGACGCGTTCAAGCAGTCGCTGGCCGACAACATCCGGGCCGGCGAGAGCCTCACCGGCGCCGACATCGCCCGGGCCTACGCGCAGCGCACCGCGCTGGCCGAGCGGATGCGCCGCTTCTTCGGGTCGTACGACGTGCTGGTCCTGCCCACCTCGCAGGTGCCGCCGTTCCCGGCGGACCAGGAGTACCCGGCCGCGATCAACGGCCGCCCGATGGCGACGTACCTCGACTGGATGCGGTCGGCGTACGTGATCACCGTGACCGGGTGCCCGGCGATCTCGGTGCCGGCCGGCACGACCGTCGACGGGCTGCCGGTCGGGGTCCAGATCGTCGCGCCGTTCGGCGCGGACCGGCGGCTGCTCGAGGTCGCCGCCGCGTTCGAGCGCGAGCCGCTGTTCTAGGGTCGGTTGAACGTCCGTGCCTATCGGGAGGTCTCGTCGATGATCCGTCGTGCCGCTGTGTTCCGTCTGTCCACCGTCGCCGTCGGCGCGCTCACGGCGGCCGTGGCCGCCCTCGCCCCATCCGCCGTCGCGCATCCCGGCTCCCACCTCCCAGCGGGTGCGGGAGCCTGCCCGCCGGACGCTGTCGCGCTCGGGTTCAGCGACGGGCTCGACAAGGCCGTGGTCGACGGCGTGACCGTGGGCGGGCTGTCCGACATCGCCTGGGACGGACACCGGCACGCCTTCGCCTCCACCGTCGACAACCACGCGACCGACCCGTCGCGCATCTGGTTCTGGCAGGAGCCGGAGCACGCCCACGTGGTCGGGGAGCCACTCGTCCTGAAGGCCCCCGACGGCACGCCGTACACCGGGGCCACGGCGGACAACGAAGGCCTCGCGGTCCTTCCGAACGGCGACTTCCTCGTCAGCTCGGAGACCGAGCCGTCCATCCGGGTCTTCGCACGGGACGGCGTGCAGCGCGCGCAGCTCCCGGTCCCAGACCGGTTCCGCGTCGCCCCCGTGGGTGAGGCCACCGCCAACGCCACGCTCGAGGGCCTGACGATCACGCCGGACGGCCGTCGCGTCGTCGCTGCCATGGAGGGCACCCTCAGCGGCGACGTCGGCGCCGACGGCACCAACACCTACCGTCGCTTCCTGGTCTACGACCGGTCGCACTCCGGCTGGCGGCTGACCCGCCAGCTCGCCTACCGGGTCGAGCCCGGCAACAGGATCGCCGAGGTCCAGGCCTACGGGCGCGACGGCCTGCTCGTGCTCGAGGCGGCCTTCGACCCCACCGTCGGCAACACGATCGAGCTGTACGCCGTGCACACCCACGGCGCGCGTGACGTCACCCGGACGCCGGACCTCTCCTCGGCGCCGGGTCGCGCCGTCCTGCAGAAGACCCTCGTGGCCGACGTGACCGCGTGCCCGAGCCTGGGCGCGACGTCCAAGGAGACGCAGACCAACCCGCTCATGGACAACTTCGAGGGGATGACCGTCCTCCCGTGGGGGCGTGGAGCGAAGCTTCACCACAACGGCGATCGGCACGGCGCGGGCGAGCTCGCGCGGGTGGTCCTGATCAGTGACGACAACTTCAGCGCGACGCAGACCACGCGCGTGCTGGACCTCGCGGCGCTCCTCCCGTAGGGCGGACCGGCTGTCCACAGCCCCTCGACGGGACTGTGGATTTCCGGGGGTGCTTCTGTGGAGGAACCCCGTCCTACCTGTGGAGGACACGCCGGAACTCGAGGTATGTCAAGAAAAGGTCGAGAAAACCCTTGTGGGGGTGGGGTTCCAGGCCATAGAACTCTCCTCACGCGCTTCCTCCGGGGAGAGCGGGATCGGCCGGAGAAGAAGATCCACACGGTGGCCACCCAGCTTGCTGGGAGAGGTACCGCGGAGGCCAGGTGACGGGGCCGCCGGGGTCGGAGGAGTCGGCTGGATCGATCGGGAGCGTCACCAGTACCGGTCGATGGTGAGGAACCGCGGGCTTGCCTGCGGAGGATCACCAGTGGAAGGGTCCTTGTAGCTCATACCTATGAGGGCCCTTCTCCCATTTCCGGGCGCTTCTCCGGCGAGCACGACGAGGCCTTCACCCGCGACCGGATCGCCGAGGTGCGCGCCCTCCTCGACGACGTCGACCGCTGGGGCCAGGGCTGCACCCCTGGCGCCGTTGACGGCCGCGGAGACCTACGACGGTGGGCGCCGTCGTACGACGGGCCGAACTCGATCTTCGAGTACGAGGAGCCGGTGGCCCGGCCGCTGCTGGACGCCGTCGCGCCGGGCGTCGCGGTCGACGCGGCCTGCGGCACGGGCCGGCACGGGCGGTACCTCGCCGGGCGTGGGCACGAGGTCCACGGCTTCGACGTCTCGCCCGGCATGCTCGCGGTCGCGCGCCGTCATCTGCCCGATGCCCACCTCGAGGTGGCCGACGTAGCGCGCTCCCCATGCCGGACTCCTCGGCCGACCTGATCGTCAACGCGCTGGCGCTCGCGCACGTCGAGGACCTCGGCCCGGTGTCCGCGCCGATGGACGCCGACGACTGGGACCCGCCCGAGCTGCGCTGAGCGCCCGCCAGGTGCCGGCCGGATCTCCACAGCCACGACGCTCTCCTGTGGACAGCGGGCCGATCTCTGTGGACGACGCGGGCCAGTTCTGTGGACGACACGCCGGAAACCGAAGTATGTCGAGAAAAGGTGCCGAAACCCCTTGTGGGGGTGGGGTTCCAGGCCATAGAACTCTCCTCACGCACTTCCTCAGGGGAGAGCGGGATCGGTCGGAGACGAAGATCCCTACGATGCTCGACCAGCTTGCTGGACGAGGGTCGCGGAGGCCAGGTGACGGAGGCCGCCGGGGTCGGAGGCGAAGACTGGATCGATCGGGAGCGTCACCAGTACCGGTCGATGGTGAGGGGCCGCGGGCTTGCCTGCGGAGGCTCACCTGTGGAAGGGCCCTTGTAGCTCATACCTATGAGGGCCCTTCTCCCATTTCCGGCTATTGCAGTCGCTTCCCGCGAACGCAGCGAGGATGCTGGACGTCCCACCGGTGACGACCAGGAGAACGATGACCGACGATGCAGCAGCCCTCCTCGCGGCGTACGACGCCCAGCTGCGAGGGGACGCGGAGATGGCCGGCGCCCTGAGCTGGGACCGCTTCGGACCGTTGTGGCGGGCCCTGTTCAGCAGCGGCGGCTTCATCAGCTACGAGTCGCTGGAGGGTGTCGCCGACGTCGACGGCCTGATCGCCGAGACCGTCGCCTACTTCGCGGGCAACCCCGCGATGGAGGAGTTCGAGTGGAAGACCCGCGGCCACGACTGGCCGCCCGACCTCGGTGACCGGCTCGAGGCCCACGGCCTGGTGCCGGAGGAGCTCGAGACGGTGATGGTGGGCGAGGCGACGGCGCTCGCGGTCGACGTCGAGCTGCCCGACGGCCTGACCGTGCGTCGCGTGGACCAGCTGCCGGAGCGCGACGCGATCGTGTCGGCGGCGGCCGAGATGCAGCGCGACGTGTTCGGCGGCGGCCCGTCCCCCGAGGAGGTGCTCGAACGTCTCGTCCGGCTCGGCGCGCTCGAGCAGTTCTGGGTAGCCGAGGCCGACGGCCGGGTCGTCAGCGCCGGCCGGCTCGACTTCGTCGAGGACACCGAGTTCGCCGGACTCTGGGGTGGTGCGACGCTGCCCGAGTGGCGTGGCCGCGGCATCTACCGCGCCCTGACCGCCGCTCGCGCGCGGTCGGCGCTGGCCGACGGGGTGCGCTACCTGCAGAGCGACTGCAGCCCGATGTCGCGCCCGATCCTGGAGCGCTCCGGCCTGGTCGCGATCACGACCAGCACGCCGTACGTCTGGCACCGCTGAGACCCAGGCGGGTCTCCGGAGCGGGTACGGCAAGATGAACGGGTGCTCTACGGCCTCATGCATCGGCTGGTCCCACCGCTGCTGCGCGCCCTCTGGCGGCCGCGTGTCAGTGGCACCGAGAACATCCCGCTCACGGGTCCTCTCCTCATCGCCAGCAACCACCGGAGCTTCATCGACAGCGTGGTGATCCCCGCCGTGGCGCCCAGGCCGGTCAGCTTCCTGGCCAAGAAGGACTACTTCGAGGGCCCGGGGATCAAGGGTTTCCTGATCAAGACGTGGTTCGAGATCGTGGGTGCCCTGCCGCTCGACCGCGACGACTCCAAGGCGGCCCTGGCCAGCCTCGACACCGCGCTCGGCGTGCTCGCCGAAGGTGGCGCGTTCGGCATCTATCCCGAGGGGACCCGCTCGCGTGACGGCCGCCTCTACCGCGGGCGCACCGGTGTGGCCCAGCTCGCCCTCACCTCGGGTGCCCCGATCGTCCCGGTCGGGCTGATCGGGACCGAGCGGCTGCAGCCGGTCGGCTCCAACCGACCGCGGTTCGTCCGGGTGACCGTGCGGTTCGGCGAGCCGATCGACGTCCGCGGCCGGTACGACGGCGTACCTCCCGGCCGCGCGCGGCGCGAGATCACCGACCAGATCATGACCGAGATCCAGCGGCTGACCGGCCAGGAGGAGGCCGGCGTCTACAACGAGCGGCCGCCCGACGCCTGACCGGGGCGGCGGCCCGGCGGGCCTGCTTGAATCGACCCCATGCAGTCGCGTCGCCGGATCAGGGTCGGCATCGACACCGGTGGCACCTTCACCGACGTGGTCGCGCTCGACGAGGACACCGGCGAGCTGGTGACCACCAAGACGCCGTCCACGCCGGCCAACCCGGCCGACGGGTTCCTGGCCGGCATCGACAAGGTGCTCGCGCTGATGGGCGGCCTGTCCGGTGACTCCATCGACGCGGTCAGCCACGGCACGACCGTCGCCACCAACCAGCTGCTCGAGGGCAAGGTGGACCGGCTCGGCTTCATCACCACCGAGGGGTACGACGCGATGCTCGAGATCGCGCGCCAGTCGGTGCCCGACGGCTACGGCAACTCCTACTTCTGGGTGAAGCCGCCACGGATCGTGCCGCGCGACCTGGTGCGCTCGGTCGGCGGCCGGCTCGACTTCACCGGTGCGGAGGTCCGGCCCTTCGACGAGGAGGGCGCGCGCGAGGTCGCGCGCTGGTTCCGTGCCCGCGGCGTCGACACCCTCGGCGTCTGCTTCCTCCACTCCTACGCCGACCCCCGGCACGAGGAGCGGATGCGCCAGATCCTGACCGAGGAGCACCCCGACGCGGTGGTCAGCATCAGCAGCGAGGTGCTGCGGGAGTACCGCGAGTACGAGCGGGCGATGACGACGCTCGTCGACGCAGCGGTCAAGCCCCGGCTCTCGGCGTACGTCGCGAACATCGGTGCCCGGCTCGCGGCGTACGTCGGCGACCCTGCTGCGAGCGTGCCCTTCTACGTGATGAAGTCGAACGGCGGCGTGCTCAGCGCGGAGGAGGTGGTCCACCAGCCGATCACCACCGTCCTCAGCGGCCCGGCGGCGGGTGCCCTCGGCGCGGCGTTGATCGCGCAGGTGGCCGGCTTCGACCGGGTGCTCACCTGTGACGGTGGCGGCACCTCGACCGACGTCTCCGTGGTCGTCGACGGGGAGCCGACACTGACCACCGAGGGCACGGTCGGCGCGTTCCCGAGCAAGATCCCGATGATCGACGTGGTGACGGTGGGCGCGGGCGGCGGCTCGATCGCCTGGCTGTCGCCGGAGGGCGCGCTCAAGGTCGGCCCGCAGTCGGCGGGCGCCGACCCTGGCCCGCTCTGCTACGCCCGTGGCGGCACCGACGTCACCATCACCGACGCCCACGTGGTCCTCGGGCGGATCCCGCCGCACCTGCTGGGCGGTGAGATCCCGCTCGACGTCGAGGCCGCTCGCGACGGCATCGACGGGCTGGCCGCGGACCTCGGGCTGAGCCCGGCGGCCGCGGCGGTCGGCGTGCTCGAGATCTCCGCGTGGAACCAGGCGAACGCCCTGCGCCAGGTCACGGTCAAGCGCGGCCTCGACGTCCGCGACTTCACCCTCACCACGTTCGGCGGCTCCGGCTCGCTGCTGCTGTGCCGGCTGATGGACGTCCTGGGCATCCCGACCGTCCTGGTGCCGCCCGACCCGGGCAACGTGTCGGCGTTCGGGCTCCTCACGGTCGACGTGAAGAACGACTACGTGCTGACCCGCGTGTGTCTCGACGAGCACCTCGACCCCGGCCCGCTCGGCATGGCGTACGCCGACCTGACCGCGCAGGCGCGCGACGCCCTGCTGCGTGAGGGATTCGCCGAGCACGACCACGTCTTCGCACGCACCGCCGACCTGCGCTACTTCGGTCAGGCCTTCGAGGTGCGCGTCCCGGTGCCGGACGGCGACCTCGACCGGGCGGCCCTCGACGACGTGGCCGCGACGTTCCATGCCGAGCACCGCGGGCTCTACGGGTACGACTTCGCCGGCGACGCGTCCCAGCAGGTCGAGTGGGTCAACCTCCGGGTCTCCGGGATCGGCCCGATCACCCGCCCCGAGCGAGGACGCCTCACCCCGGCTTCGCCGGGGGGAGCGACCGGAGCGAGCGGCGAAGCGAGCTTGCTCGCGAGCCCCACTCGCCCGGTCTGCTTCGACGCCGACGACGGGTACGTCGACACCCCGATCCTCCAACGCAGCAGACTCGTGCCGGGCGACACCGTCGAGGGGCCCGCCGTCATCGAGGAGTACGGGTCGACGGTGCCGCTCCACCCCGGCTTCGTCGCCACGCTGGACGACTTCGGCAACCTGTTGGTACGTCGTACGGAGGCCGCCCGATGAGCCGCCGCGTCCCGACGGACTTCCCGTTCGGCCCGCTGACGGCGGACGCGGGGGCCGGCGCCGACCCGGTGCTGGTCGAGATCGTGCAGGGCTCGCTGGCCAGCGTCGAGGCCGAGGTCGAGACCGCGATCGCGCGCACCAGCCGCAGCCCGATGATCCGCGACGCCCACGACTTCCGGGCCGGCATCCACGACCGCCTGCTGCGCAAGCTCACCGGTCGCTCCTACTCCGCCCTGGTCCATCCGGTCGCACGCGACTTCCCGATCGCGGAGATGCGCGAGGGCGACGTGTTCTTCCACAACGACGTCTACCGCTCGGAGGGTGGGATCGGGCACCTGCCCGACCTCTGCGTCACCGTGCCGGTGTTCGCCGACGGGCGGGTCACCGCGTTCGTCCAGGCCTTCGGCCACCACGACGACATCGGCGGCGCGGTGCCGGGCTCGATGCCGAGCGGGGCGACCACGGTGTTCGAGGAGGGCCTGATGGTCCCCCCGATCCGGTTGTGGGACGCCGGCGTACCGAACCGCGCGGCGCTGGCGATCATGACCAGGAACTCCCGGATGCCCGAGTCGCTGGCGGCCGACCTCGACGCGGAGTGCTCGGCCTGCCTGATGGGGGCGCGGCGGCTCGGCGAGCTGTTCGAGCGGTACGGCGTCGCCGAGGTCGAGGCCTGCTTCGACGCGATCATCGATCGCACCACCCAGACCTACCGGCGCGAGATCCTGGGCCGGATCCCGGTCGGCTCCTGGGTCTGGGAGGACTACGCCGAGCACGACGGCGTCGACGAGCCGCGGCTGCACACCCAGCGGATCACGCTCACCCGCACGGCAGCGGACGACCCCGACGGCGAGCGGCTGGTGCTCGACTTCGACGGGACCGGGCCGCAGGCCAAGGGGCCGATCAACCACTGCGGTGACTACAGCGACGGCGTCTTCCTCAAGAAGTGGCTCGCCCCGATCCTGCGCAACCTCGCCGAGACGCCGGAGCGGATGGCCGAGCTCGACGTCAACGAGGGCGTCGTACCCCTGATCGAGATGCGGTTCCCCGAGCCCGGCACCCTGCTCACCCCGGTCTTCCCCGCGCCGACCAACGCCCGCACCTTCGTGATCCTGCGGCTGCTCGGAGTGCTGGCGGGCGTGCTCGCGAAGGCGGTCGACGGGCAGATGCCGGCCGACCAGGAGACCATCCGCTACACCGGCGTGTACGGCGACGACGCCGACGGCCGCAGCTACCTGATGCGCGAGGTGCTGGGCGGCGGCTCCGGCGGCCGGCCGTACGCCGACGGCGAGGACACCATCCACGTCGTGCCCGACTCGCGGAACCTGCCGACCGAGTTCACCGAGGCCCGCTTCCCGTTCCGGGTCGAGGCGCTGTCGCTCGCGGTCGACAGCGGTGGCGCCGGCCTCCACCGCGGCGGCTGCGGCTACGAGAAGCACATCAGGATGCTGCGCGACGCCCACTTCATGTCGATCGCCGACCGTTCCATCCTGTCCTGCTGGGGCGTCAAGGGCGGCAGGGCCGGACGGCCGTTCCAGGTCACGATCGACCCCGGCGGGCCGGCCGAGCGCGAGGTCGACGCCCTGGCCGACGCCGAGCCGGTGCGAGCCGGTGAGGTGATCCGGATCCGCACCACGGGTGGCGGCGGTTGGGGCGACCCGCTGACGCGCGACCCCGCCCTCGTCGTACGCGACGTGTCGTGGTGCAAGGTCTCGCCCGAGGCCGCGCTGCGCGACTACGGCGTGGTGCTGACGGGGGCGGGCGACGACCTGGGGTACGACGCCGAGGCGACCACCGCCGAACGCGCGTCGCGATCGCGCGACTCCGAGGCCTTCTTCGACCGTGGCCCGGGCTATGCCCGCCTCGCGGGCGGCGCGGCGTACGCCGAGGTGGACGTGCGGCCATGAGCCTCTCCGACGACGACCTGCGGCACCTTCGCCGCTGCGTCGACCTGGCCCGCGAGGCACTGGAGGCCGGCGACGACCCGTTCGGCTCCGTGCTGGTGGACGCCGACGGCGCGATCCTGCGCGAGGAGCGCAACCGGGCCGGCGCGGGTGACGAGACCCAGCACCCCGAGCTGGCCCTCGCCCGCTGGTCGGCGACGCTGAGCCCCCAGGAGCGTGCCGCGTCGACCGTCTACACCTCCGGTGAGCACTGCCCGATGTGCTCGGCCGCGCACGCCTGGATGGGCCTCGGCCGTCTGGTGTACGCCGTCTCCGCCACCCGGCTGTCGCAGTGGCGGGCGGGCTGGGGACTCGCCGACGGGCCGGTGCGGGTCCTGGCGGTGAGGCAGGTCGCGCCCGGTATCACGGTGGACGGGCCTGCGCCCGAGCTCGAGGACGAGCTGCGCGTCCTGCACCACCGCGCCGCCAGGCGGGCCGGCAGCTGAGCCGCCGATCACCCGCGCCGGACGGACGAGATGCCGGGACCCCCCGGTACCCGGCATCTGTCCGAGCGGGCGTGCCGCTCGGATCGGAAGCCTAGGCAATCGGGGATCACTTATCGCGGATGCAGTTGTGTGATGCGCGGAGGTAGTTGTGTGACGGCCCGATTCGCGTTGTCATGGACCCCGTCCCCCTACGGCGGCACCTCAGTCGCCGGGGATCGGGAGGAGGGACACCCATGGAGGGCGACTGCGCCGTCCCCCGGAGCTTCCCGGACGCCTTCGCAGAGGCGCTCCAACGCCGTGGCGTGAGTCTCGCGTGGCTGCACCAGCGACTGGTCGAGCGCGGCCACCCGGTGAGTCCGGCGGCCCTGAGCTACTGGCGCTCCGGCCGCAGCCAGCCCGAGCGTGGCACCTCGCTCGACGCACTGGGCGAGATCGAACGGCTGCTGCGCGTCACGCCCGGCTCGCTCACCGAACGGCTCGGACCGTCGCGAAGACCCGGGCCACGGCCCGGTGAGAAGACCGTGCGCGAGCTGTTCGCGGACACGCCGGGAGTACAGCCGGCGCTCGACGCGCTCGGCTTCGAGGGGTTGTACGACGAGCTGGTCGAGGTGCTGCGCCACCTCACCATCGACGTCGACGCCGCGGGGTGCGCCACGACGGTGCAGGTGCGGGTCGTCGTACAGGCGCGCTGCGACGGTGCGCGTCGTACGGCCCCTCATCGTGACCCTCGACGAGGCGGGCCGAGCTCCGACGGTCGTCCCGACCGCCGGGTGCAGCCTCGGGCGGCAGCGCACCGACCTCGAGACCGGTGTGTTCTCGGCCGAGCTGCTGATCGACCGGGCCCTGGCCCGCGACGAGACGTGCGTGTACGAGCTGTGTGTGGAGCTGCCCGAACCGTCGTCGGACAGGCAGTTCGACCACTACGCGGCGCGACGGCTGGGTGAGCTGCTCGTGTGGGTCCGTTTCGCGCCGTCGCGGGTCCCGGTTCACGTGGAGCGGTACACCCTGATCGACGGGGTGGAGGAGGCCGAGCCGATCGCCCTCGGTGGCGGGTCGGGTGCGCACGCCCTGGCGCGCGGCTTCGGGCCGGGCATCCTCGGGGTGCGCTGGACCTGGTGAGATCCGGCGCGTGGCTGCGCCGGCTTGCCCTGCCCACTAGGTTCGGGCCGTGCGGGTGATGCTGGCGCTGGGCGGTAACGCCATGACGAACGCCGAAGGTCGGGCTCGGCCCGAGGACCAGATCGAGGCCGCGGAGATCGCGATGGCGGCCGTCGCCGAGCTGCTCGACCACGACGTCGAGGTCGTGATCACGCACGGCAACGGGCCACAGGTGGGCAACCTGCTGGTCAAGAACGAGCTGGCCGCGGCCGTCGTACCCCCGGTGCCGCTCGACTGGTGCGGTGCCCAGACGCAGGCGACCCTCGGGTTCGTGCTGATGGACGCCCTCGACGCGGCGCTGGCGGAGCGGGGCATCGACAAGCGCTCCGCGACCGTCGTGACGCGCACCCTGGTCGACCCCCACGACCCCGGCTTCGCCAAGCCCACCAAGCCGATCGGGCGGTTCCTGCCGGCCGAGGAGGCCGCGCTGCTCGTGGAGCACGGCGAGACCTGGGAGGACCGCGGCGAGAAGGGATGGCGCCGGGTGGTCGCCTCGCCCGAGCCGGTCGACATCCTCGACGCACCGGCCGTGCTGCAGCTGATCGGTGCCGGCTTCGTGGTCGTGGCCAACGGCGGCGGCGGCATCCCCGTCGTACGCCGGGCGGACGGGTCGCTCTCGGGCGTCGAGGCCGTGATCGACAAGGACCTCGGGGCGGCGCTGCTCGGCGTCCTCGTCGGGGCCGACCTGCTGGTCGTCGCGACCGACGTACCCCAGGCGGTGCTGCGCTTCGGCACTCCGGAGGCCCAGCCGCTGGGCCGGATCGGGCTGGCGCGGATGCAGGAGTACGCCGAGGAGGGGCACTTCGCGAGCGGCTCGATGGGTCCGAAGGTCGACGCGGTGTGCCGCTTCGTGCAGGCCACCGACAAGCCGGCCGTGATCACGAGCCTCGACCGCATCGTCGACGCGGTGACCGACGTCGGCACCACCGGGACGGTCGTCGTACCCGACTAGGTCTGACAGGATCGCTGGCATGCCTTCTCGCCCGCCCGCCATCGAGGTCCGCAAGATCCCGCTCCACTCCGTCTCGGACGCCTCAGAGCTCACCAGGCTGATCGACGACGGGGTGATCCAGGCCGACCGGGTGATCGCGGTGATCGGCAAGACCGAGGGCAACGGCGGCGTCAACGACTACACGCGGATCATCGCCGACCGGGCCTTCCGCGAGGCGCTGGTGGCGAAGGGGGCGCCGGCCGACCGGGTCGCCGAGATCCCGATCGTGTGGTCCGGCGGTACGGACGGCGTGATCAGTCCCCACGCGACGGTGTTCGCGACGGTGCCGGAAGAGGACGTCGTACCGTCCGACGAGCCGCGACTCACCGTCGGCTTCGCGATGAGCGACGTGCTGCAGCCGGAGGACATCGGGCGGGGCGCGATGATCACGAAGGTCGCCGCCGCGGTGACGATCGCGATGGAGCGGGCCGGGATCGCCGACCCTGCCGACGTCCACTACGTGCAGACCAAGACGCCGCTGCTGACCATCGACACCATCCGGGACGCGAAGAGCCGCGGGCACGACGTGTTCACCGAGGACACGTTGACCTCGATGGACGTCTCCAACGGCGGTACGGCGCTCGGCATCGCCGTCGCGCTCGGCGAGATCGAGATGCCGTCGGACGACGACGTGCTGCGCGACCGCACGCTGTTCTCCTCCGTCGCGTCGTGCTCGTCCGGCGTCGAGCTGGACCGGGCGCAGGTGGTCGTGGTCGGCAACGCCACGGGGGTCGGCGGCCGCTACCGGATCGGGCACGCGGTGATGACCGACGCCCTCGACGCCGACGGCATCTGGGACGCCATCCGCTCCGCCGGGCTCGACCTGCCCGAGCGGCCCCACTCCTCCGACCTCGACGGCCGGCTGGTGAACGTCTTCCTCAAGTGCGAGGCCTCGCAGGACGGCCACGTCCGCGGGCGTCGTAACGCGATGCTCGACGACTCCGACGTGCACTGGCACCGCCAGATCAAGGCCGCGGTCGGCGGCGTCACCGCCACGGTCACCGGCGACCCCGCCGTCTTCGTCTCCGTCTCCGCCGCCCACCAGGGCCCCGACGGCGGCGGCCCCGTCGCCGCCATCGTCGACCTCTCTGACCGCTGACCTGGCGTTGCGGCGACATGTTTGGGCGCTGACCCGGCGTTGCGGCGACGTGTGGGGGCGCTGAGCTGGCGTTGCGGCGACGTCTGGGGGCGCTGACCTGGCGATTCGACGACGTCTCGGAGCTTCCGGGTCGACGCCGTACGACGTCGCGGCAGCGCCAGGTCGACGCCGTACGACGTCGCGCAAGACGCCGGGTCAGCGTCCCAGTGCGTCGCCCGAGTGCCAGGTCGGCATGATGGGGGGATGAGCGAGCAGAAGCCGATCCACACCTGGCTCACCGACATGGACGGCGTGCTCGTGCACGAGGAGGACCCGATCCCCGGCGCGGCGGAGTTCATCGAGGCCCTGAAGGGCAGCGGGCTGAAGTACCTCCTGCTGACCAACAACTCGATCTACACCCGCCGCGACCTGCGGGCACGACTGCTCGGCAGCGGGATCGACGTGCCGGAGGACCACATCTTCACCTCGGCCCTGGCCACCGCCGACTTCCTCGACGACCAGCGCCCCGGCGGATCGGCGTACGTCGTGGGGGAGAGCGGGCTGATCACCGCCATGCACGACATCGGCTACGTGATGACCGACCGCAACCCCGACTACGTCGTGCTCGGCGAGACCCGCACCTACTCCTTCGAGGCGATCACCAAGGCGATCCGGCTGATCGAGAGCGGCGCCCGGTTCATCGCCACCAACCCCGACCGGAGCGGGCCGAGCCACCAGGGCACGCTGCCGGCGACCGGCTCGCGTGGCCGCCCTGATCAGCTCCGCCACCGGCCGCGAGCCGTACTTCGTCGGCAAGCCCAACCCGCTGATGATGCGCAGCGCGCTGAACCGGATCGAGGCCCACTCCGAGACCACGGTGATGGTCGGCGACCGGATGGACACCGACATCGTCAGCGGCCTCGAGGCCGGCCTGCGCACGATCCTGGTGACCACCGGCTCCACGAGGCCGGACCAGGTCTCGACGTTCCCCTACCGTCCGACCCGCGTGGTCGACTCCGTGGCCGACCTGGTCGAGATGGTGACCGAGAGCGCCTGAGCGCTCAGCCCTCCAGCCACTCCCTGATCGAGGCGCCGTGCTCGCCGAGCAGCGGCGGTGGCAGGTGCCGCTCGCGCCCGCCGCTGAAGGGATTGTCGTCGAACCGCAGCGGCGAACCGGTCAGCTCGATCGGGCCGTACGCCGGGTGGTCGACCTCCAGCACGAGCCCCTGCGAGCGCACCTGCTCCCACGCGTAGACGTCGTCCATCGACCGCACCTTCCCGGCCGGGATCCCGGCGTCGACGAGCAGGTCCAGCCAGTGCTCGGCCGGCTGCGCGGCGAAGATCCGCTCGATCTCGGTGACCAGGTCCTCGCGGTGCGCCACCCGCTCGCGGTTCGTCCTGAAGCGCTCGGCGTCCGCATCGAGCCCGACCGCCGCCGCGAACCGGCGCCACAGACCCTCGGACCCGACGGCCACCTGCACGGGCACGGTCGCGGTCTCGAACATCCCGTACGGCGCGATCGCGGGGTGATGCGCCCCGGCAATGCCCGGCACCTCGCCGCCGAGCAGCCACCGCGTGCCCTGGAACGCGTGCACGCCCACCACGCCCGAGAGCAGCGACGTGCGCACGACCCGTCCGCTGCCGGTCCGGTGTCGTTCGTGGAGCGCGGCGACGACGCCGTACGCCAGGTTCATCCCGGCCAGCAGGTCCGCGATCGGGACCCCCACCTTGGTCGGCTGCTCGGTGCCGGTCACCGACATCAGACCGCCCTCGCCCTGGGCGATCTGGTCGTAGCCGGCCCGCCCCGACTCCGGCCCGTCGTGGCCGAAGCCGGTGATGCTGCCGATCACCAGGCCGGGGTTGAGGTCGAGGAGTCGCTCGACGGTGAAGCCGAGGCGGTCGAGCACGCCGACCCGGAAGTTCTCCAGCAGCACGTCGGAACGTCGTACCAGAGCGGCGAGGACCTCGGCGTCGTCCGCGGCCTTGAGGTCGAGGACGATCGACTCCTTGTTCCGGTTGGCCGACATGAAGTACGTCGAGTCCTCGTGGTGCCCGGTCGAGGCCCCGGCCCAGGGCGGGCCCCAGGCGCGGGTGTCGTCGCCGGTCGCGCTCTCCACCTTGATCACCCGGGCGCCGAGGTCGCCCAGCATCATCGCGGCCTGCGGCCCCGCCAGGGCCCGGGTCAGGTCGAGGACGACGACGTCGCCCAGCGGTCCGTCGGTCGCCTCAGTCATGCCCGCCAACCTAGTGGGGGCCCGCGGTCGCTGTCGGTCACGGATGGTTGGGTGGAGCCATGACCAGCGGGCCCACGACGTACCACCTCGTGCCGCCCGCGACCGTCGCCGCCGAGCCGGTCACGCTCGACGCCGAGCAGCAGCGCGTCGTCGACCACGCGGGCGGCCCTCTGCTCGTGCTGGCCGGCCCCGGCACCGGCAAGACGACCACCCTCGTCGAGGCGATCGCCGACCGGATCGAGCACCGCGGGGTGCATCCGGACTCCGTGCTCGGTCTGACCTTCTCCCGCAAGGCCGCCGAGCACCTCCGTGACCGGGTGGCGGCCCGCGTCGGCCGCACGATGTCCGGCTCGGTGTGCTCGACGTTCCACTCGTTCGCCTACGGCCTGATCCGGCAGTGGACGCCGCGCGAGCTGTACGACGAGCCGCTGCGACTGCTCTCGGCGCCCGAGCAGGACGTCGTGCTCCAGCAGATCCTGACCCGCGAGGCCGAGTCGGTCGTGTGGCCCGAGGCGATCGCGGGCGCGCTCGGCACCCGCGGCTTCGCCACCGAGGTCGCCCAGGTGCTGTCCCGCGCGCAGGAGAAGGGTCTCGGGTGGGACTCCCTCCGCGAGCTCGGCCTGCGTGAGGGGCTGCCCGAGTACGTCGCGGCCGCGGCCTTCATGGAGCAGTACGACGTGGTCTCGGCGCATCAGAACTTCCTCGACTACGCCAGCCTGATCGCCACGGCCGTGCGGATGCTCCAGGACCCCGACCAGCCGGTGCGTGACGAGCTGCGGCGCCGCTACACCCATGTCTTCGTCGACGAGTACCAGGACACCGACCCGGCCCAGGTCGCCCTGCTCCGGGCCATCGCCGGAGACCCGGACCCGGCCCCGGGGATGCGGTCCCGCGAGCTGGTCGTCGTCGGTGACCCGCACCAGTCGATCTACGGATTTCGTGGCGCCGAGGTGCGCGGGATCCTCGAGTTCCCGCGGACGTTCCCGCAGGCAGACGGCAGGCCGGCCGACACGGTCGTGCTCGGCACGACCCGGCGCTTCGGGGCCCACATCCTGCGCCCCGCCCAACGGGTCGCGGCCCGGCTCCCGCTTCCCGCGGGGCTGCCTCCTGAGGCGCTGGAGCGCTTCCTCGGTCCGACCTCCGATGTCGCCGACCCCGGACGAGTCGAGCTGTTCACCTACGACACCGACCGCGCGGAGGCGGAGCATCTCGCCGACCTCCTGCGCCGGGCCCATCTCGAGGACGGCGTGGCGTGGTCGGAGATGGCGGTGCTCGTCCGCTCCGGGCGCACGACGATCCCCGGCCTGCGGCGGGCGCTGCTCTCGGCGGGGGTCCCGGTCGAGGTCGCCGCCGACGACACCCCACTGGTGCGCGAGCCGGCGGTGGCGCCGCTGCTCGACGCCTTGGCGATCGCGGTGGACGCCGACGTCGCCGACCCGGCAGACCCGGCGTACGTCGACCCGGTGCGCGCCGCCGACCTGATGGCCTCGCCGCTCGCCGACATGGACGCCTCGGACGTCCGCGTCCTGGCCCGCGCCCTCCGTTCCCGTGAGCGCGCCGTCGCGGCGGCCGAGGGCCGCACCCCGCGGCCCTCGCCCGACCTGCTGCGCGAGGCCCTGCTCGACCCCGGCGTGCTGGCCGACGTCCCGGCCCCGGCCGGTGCCGAGCGACGCGCCCTGGCGCTGGCGCGGCTGCTGCGAACGGTCCGCGACGAGCTCGCCGAAGGGGCGACCGTCGAGCAGGCGCTCTGGGTGCTCTGGGACGGCACGCCGTGGCCCGAGCGTCTCCGTGCCGCCACCCGGCGGGCCGGCGTCGCCGCCCGGATGGCCCACCGCGACCTCGATGCCGTCGTCGCGCTGTTCGACGCAGCGGCGCGCGCGGAGGACCAGCAGGAGCACACCTCGGCCGAAGCCTTCCTCCACACCCTGCGGGCCCAGCAGATCCCTGCCGACACCCTGGCCGAGCAGGGCGTCCGCGACGACGCCGTACGCCTGCTCACCGCCCATCGCGCCAAGGGCCTGGAGTGGCCGATGGTCGTGGTCGCCCACGTGCAGGAGGACGCGTGGCCAGATCTCCGGCGCCGGGCCACGCTGCTGCGTGCCGACCGCATCGGGGTCGGCGGCCGGCTCGTGCCTCCGACGACCACCCGCGAGCTCCTCGCGGACGAGCGCCGGTTGTTCTACGTCGCCTGCACCCGCGCCCGGCGCCGCCTCGTCGTGACCGCGGTGGCGTCGACCGACGACGAGGGTGAGCAGCCGTCCCGGTTCCTCACCGAGCTCTATCCCGACGACGACGGTCACCGGATCACCCACGTCGACGGGCGGCCGCCCCGGCCGCTGTCGCTGGCCGGACTGGTGGCCGAGCTACGACGTACCGTCGCCGACGAGAGCAGTCCCGAGCCGCTCCGCGAGGCCGCCGCCGTCCGGCTCGCGCGCCTGACCCGCGAGCACCGCGCCGGCTCGGTCCGCATCCCCGGTGCCGACCCGGCCACCTGGTGGGGCACGCGCACCTGGTCGGCCGGCGACGAACCCCTCCGGCCCCTCGCCGAGCCGGTCGTGGTCTCGGCGAGTGCCCTGACCAGCCTCACCACCTGCCCGGCCCAGTGGTTCCTCAACCGCGAGGCCGGGGCCGAGCGCGCCACCACCCAGGCCCAGGGCTTCGGCAACGTCGTGCACGCGCTGGCCGACCGGATCGGCCGTGGCGACGAGCCCATCACCGGCCGCACCCGTGCGGAGGTGATCGACGCCCTGATGACCCACGTCGACCAGGTCTGGGGACAGATCCCGTTCCGTACGCCGTGGTCGGGCGGGCGCGAGCGCGAGGAGGTGCGCCACGCGCTCGACCGGTTCCTGGTCAAGCACGAGGCCGCCGGACGCGAGCTGATCGCCACCGAGGTGCCGATCCGGGCCGAGGTCGAGCTTCCAGACGGCCAGCGCGTGCGTCTGCACGGGTACGCCGACCGGCTCGAGCTCGACGCCCAGGGCCGCGTCGTCGTCGTGGACCTCAAGACCGGCAAGGGGACGCCGACGCAGGCCGAGATCGCCGAGCACCCGCAGCTCGGCCTCTACCAGCTCGCCGTCGAGAACGGCGCCGTCGAGGGGCACACCGACACCGGCGGGGCCGAGCTCTGGCAGCTGCGTCAGGAGGTCGGCGGAGGCCTGCGCGTGCAGTCGCAGGACGAGCAGCAGCCCGGCCCCGACGGCGTCCGCACCATCGACCGCCAGCTGATGGAGGCGGCCGGCCGGTTGCGCGCGGAGGAGTTCCCGGCCCGCCCCGGCACCCACTGCGCCTACTGCGCGTTCGAACGGTTCTGTCCTGCTCGCACCGCGGGGACGGTCCTGTCGTGAGCGCCGACTCCCAGGGGCCGCACGGGTCGGTCGCGACCCCGGCCGAGCTGCGACGGGTGATGCACGCCGACTACGAGGTCAGCCCGCAGCAGTGGAGCGCCATCAGCGCTCCGCTCGAGCCGGCCGTCGTGATCGCCGGGGCCGGCTCCGGCAAGACCTCGCTGATGGCCGCGCGGGTGATCTGGC
Source organism: uncultured Actinomycetota bacterium (assembly GCA_963761515.1). Lineage (GTDB taxonomy): Bacteria > Actinomycetota > Actinomycetes > Propionibacteriales > Nocardioidaceae > Nocardioides. The sequence continues at coordinate 13,105 of CAVXHO010000022.1, read as the reverse complement.
TCGTCGTCACCGGCCAGGTGACGCCCGACCAGGTGCTCGGGCTGACGTTCACCACCAAGGCCGCAGGGGAGCTCCGCGGCCGCATCCGCGACGCCCTCGACGCCGCCGGGTTCGCCCGCGGCGTGATCGGCGACGACGGTGAGGAGGAGGTGCTCGAGCCGATGGTGGCGACGTACAACGCGTACGCCGCCTCGCTGCTCACCGAGCACGGCCTCCGGATCGGTCACGAGCCCGACACCCGGGTGATCTCCGACGCCGCGCGCTACCAGCTGGCCGGGCGCGTGATCGACCGCCACACCCGGCCGGTGGAGCGTCTCTCCGACAGTCCACCCCACGTGATCCAGTGGCTGCTCGCACTCGACGGTGCCATGGCCGAGCACCTGGTGGACGTGTCCGACGTCCGCGGCTTCGACGAGCACGAGGCGGCCCTGTTCGCGGCCGAGCTGGCCGGCGGTGACGGCGAGAAGGTCGCCGAGGCGTTCGCGCGCCGAGAGGAGCTGCTCGACCTGGTCGAGCACTACCGGCGGCAGAAGCGCGACCTGGGGCTGATGGACTTCTCCGACCAGATCGCGCTGGCGGCGAGGCTCGCCGCGCAGCAGCCGCTGGTCGGTGCGCTGGAGCGGGACAAGTACCGGATCGTGCTGCTCGACGAGTACCAGGACACCTCCGTCGCCCAGGCGCTGATGCTGTCGCGGCTCTTCTCCGGGGCAGATGCCGAGTCGGGTCGCGGACACGCGGTCACCGCGGTCGGCGATCCCCACCAGGCGATCTACGGCTGGCGCGGTGCGTCGGTCTCCAACATCCTCCGCTTCGGCGAGGACTTCCCGCGGGGGTCGGGCGAGGTCCCGACCTACCCGCTCACGGTCAACCGGCGCTCCGACACCCGCATCCTCGATGCCGCCAACCGGCTCGCGCGGCCCTTGCACGACGGGTTCGGGCAGGTGCAGCCGCTGGAGCCGGGGCGCGACGAGCCGGGGGAGGTGCAGGTCGCCGTCCACGAGACGTACGCCGACGAGCTGACCTGGCTCGCCGGCCGGGTCCGCGAGGCCCACGACGCCGACCTCGAGCGTGGCTGGCGCGAGATCGGCGTGCTGGTGCGCGACAACGCCCACGCCGCCGACGTCTTCGACGCCCTGACCTCGCGCGAGATCCCGGTCGAGATCGTGGGTCTGAAGGGACTGCTCCGGCTGCCCGAGGTCGCCGAGGTGCTCGCCACGCTCACCCTCGTCCACGACCTGAGTGCCAATGCCGAGCTGATCGCGCTCCTCACCGGCCCCCGGTGGGCGGTCGGCCCCCGCGACCTGGCGCTGCTCGGCCGGCGGGCGACCGACCTCGCGGACGCCCAGACCGGACGCGGCGGCCCGGGCACGGTCGACGAGGAGCTCGCGCGGGCCGTCGCCGGCTCCGACCCGACGGAGGTCGTCTCCCTCACCGATGCGCTCGACGACCCGGGCGACCTGCCCTACTCCGACGTCGGACGCCGACGGTTCTCCCTGCTGTCCGCGGAGCTGCGCCAGCTCCGGGGTCACGCGTCCGAGTCTCTGCTCGAGATCGTGCGCCGGATCATCGACACCTGCGGCATCGACGTCGAGCTGGCCTCGTCGGTGAGCGAGGCCGCCCGCGCCCGGCGGGAGAACCTCGACCTCTTCGTCAAGGCGGTCGCCGAGTTCCAGGCCGTCGACGGGGCGGTCACGCTGCCGGCGCTGCTGGCCTGGCTCGAGGCCGAGCTCGACGGCGAGGGCCTCGACGTCGCGACACCGTCGCCGGCCGACTCGGTGAAGCTGCTCACCGTCCACCGTGCCAAGGGCCTGGAGTGGGACACCGTCCTCATCGTGGGCGCGTGCGAGGGACGGTTCCCCCACACCACCAGCCGCGGCATCTGGCCGACCCGCCAGGAGTTCCTGCCGACGCCTCTGCGCGGAGACGAGCGGGACCTCCCGTCCCTGCCCGGGCACGACGGCTCGGCGCTGAAGACGTTCCGCGAGCGCACCAAGGAGCACGAGGCCACCGAGGAGCTCCGGCTCGGGTACGTCGCGTTCACCCGCGCCCGGCACGCGCTCCTGGTGTCGTCGTACCTCTGGAAGGAAGACCGCAAGACGCCGCTCGGACCCTCGCCCTACCAGGTGCTCGTGCGTGAGCTTCTCGGCGAGTGGGGCGAGGAGCCGATCGCCTGGCTCGACAAACCGGCCAAGGGCACCTCCAACCCGCTCGCGGAGGCGGTGCGCGAGACGCCCTGGCCGGTCACCGAGCGGACCGCCGAGGCGCTACGCCGGCTGGACGCGGCCGAGCGGGTACGCCGACACCTCGACAGCGTCGTCGACGAGGAGCCCGAGCCCGACCTCGTCCACGCTGCGGTCGTGGTCGACTGGGACCAGACCCTGGAGCGGCTGCTGGCCGAGGCCCGACGGGAGCAGGCGCCGGTGGTCGACGTACCGGTGCCGGCGAGCCTCTCGGCCACCACGGTGGCGCGGCTGCGCGACGACCCCGACGCCTTCGCCGCAGATCTGGCCCGACCGATGCCCCGGCCTCCGGCGCCCTCGGCCAGGCTCGGCACGCGGTTCCACGAGTGGGTGGAGATGCGTCTGGGCCAGCCGGACCTGATCGACCCCGATGAGCTGCCCGGCCGTGCGGACGCCGAGATCGACGACTATGCCGACCTCCGCGGCCTGATCGAGTCGTTCGAGGAGGGACCGTTCGGCGACCGGCGACCCTTCCGAACGGAGGCGCCGTTCGCCCTGGTCCTCGCCGGACAGGTCGTCCGCGGGCGGATCGACGCCGTCTACCGCGACGGCGACGACTGGCTGGTCGTGGACTGGAAGACCGCGCGCGCCGAGTCGGCCGACCCCCTGCAGCTGGCGATCTACCGCGTCGCATGGGCCGACCTCGTCGGCGTCCCGCTCGAGCGGGTCCGCGCAGCCTTCTACTACGTGCGCTCGGGACATCTGGTCGAGCCCGACGCGCTTCCCGACCGAGCGGCGCTGGAGCGGTTGATCAGTCTCTGAAGGCCGCGGCCAGCGCGATCTTCACCATCTCCCCGAAGGTCTGCTCGCGCTCGGCCGCCGTCGTCTCCTCACCGGTGAGCACGTGGTCGGACACGGTGCAGATCGCCAGCGCTCGGCGTCCGTGCTTGGCGGCCAGGGTGTAGAGCGCGCTGGCCTCCATCTCGACCGCGAGCACGCCGTAGCCGGTCATCCGGGCGACCAGCTCGGGGCGGGCGGCGTAGAACGAGTCGCTGGAGAAGAGCAGGCCGACGTGGACCGCGTGGGTGTCGGTGGTCGAGCCTGTCGAGCCCCGGCGCTCGGCAGCCTCGACGGCCCCGCGGAGCAGCCCGAAGTCGGCCACAGGGGCGTAGTCGAGACCCTCGAAGGCGATCCGGTTCATCGAGGAGTCGGTGCACGCACCCGACGCGATGACGATGTCGCGGAGGGCGAGTGCTTCGGTGAGCGCTCCGCAGGAGCCGACCCGGACCACGGACTGCACGTCGTACTCGGTGAAGAGCTCGTTGACGTAGATCGCCATCGACGGCTGGCCCATCCCGGAGCCCTGCACCGAGACCGGCCGTCCCTGCCAGGTGCCGGTGAAGCCCAGCATCCCGCGGACCTCGGTGTAGCACCGGGCGTCCTCGAGGAAGGTCTCGGCGATCCATCTCGCCCGCAGCGGGTCGCCGGGCATCAGCACGACCGGCGCGATCTCACCGGCGGCGGCCGCGATGTGGGTGCTCATGTGCGGTCCTGTCCGCGGTCGCCGCGGGCCATCAGGGCCAGGGAGTAGAGCGGGCGGTCCTGGGTCTCGACGTACACGCGCCCGAGGTAGCTGCCGATCACGCCCATCATCAGCAGCTGCAGACCGCCGAGCAGGAACATCCCGACCGCGATGAAGGCCCAGCCGGGGACGGCCTTGTCGGGCTCGAACAGGCGGATGTAGATCACGAACAACGCACCGAGGATGCTGAGGAAGGAGATGAAGAGGCCGAGCCGGGAGATCAGCCGCAGCGGGAAGGTCGAGAACCCGAGGATGCCGTCGGCCGCCAGCTTCAGCATGGTGCGGAGCGGGTACGACGACGACCCGGCGAAGCGCTGGTCGCGGTCGAACGCCACGGCCTCCTGCCGGAAGCCGACGTGGGCCACGATGCCGCGCAGGAACCGGTCGTGCTCGCGGTACCTGACGACCTCGGCGACGACCCGACGGTCCATGAGCCGGAAGTCGCCGACGTTGCGCGGGATGTCGATGGAGGCGAGACGCGTCAGCGTCCAGTAGAAGATGGAGGCGGTGCCCTTCTTGAACGCCGAGTCGCGCCGGGTGCGGCGCTGGGCATAGGCCACGTCGGCCCCCGACTCCCAGGTCTCGATCAGCTGCAGGCTCACCTCGGGCGGGTCCTGGAGGTCGGTGTCCATCACGACCACCGCGTCGCGCCCGACCGCCGCGTCGAGCCCGGCGGTGACCGCGATCTGGTGCCCGAAGTTGCGGGCCAGCGCGATCACCGTCACCCGCTGGTCGGCCTCACGGAACTCCAGCAGCAGGTCGAGGGACTCGTCACGGCTGCCGTCGTCGACGTAGACGAACTCGAAGTCGAGGTCGGGACGCTTCTCCGTCGCGGTGACGAGCGCCTCGTGGAACGCCCGGATGCCGGCGGCCTCGTTGTGGACCGGCAGCACGTAGGCGACCAGTCGTCGAGCGGGGGTCATGCGGCAGCTCCAGGAGGTGGCGGTCGGGTGGCCGACGATACTGCTTTCCGGCTGTCCGATCCCTGTGCACGCCGTAGGTGCGATCGGTGACTTCGGGGCGTATCGGAGCCCGCGCCGTGGTGCTCCTCGTCCCGGCCGATCAGGCGATTCCGGCCACGGTGCGGGAGTCTCCGTGGTGGGATGTCGGCATGGACGGCGTGATCACGCAGAGCAGGTGGTCGCGCGCCGTCCGCAGCGAACCCAGCGGGACCACCCGGCTTCCCGCGCGCTGGTACGTCGTTCCCCTCGGCATCTTCGCCGTCTCGCGCGTGATCTGCGCTGTCCTGCTGACACTGGTCGGCCGAGCTCAGACCGGCTCGGGCTACGGCGTGCTGGTCTCCAACTGGGACGGGCAGTGGTACCGCTACATCGTCGAGCACGGCTATCCGCAGCAGCTGCCGACGGTGCACGGTGTCGTCCAGGAGAACCAGTGGGCGTTCTACCCGCTGTACCCGACCCTGGTCCGGATCGTGATGTGGCCGGGCCTGTCGTACGCGGTCGCCGCATCGTGCGTGAGCATCGCCTTCGGGGCGGCTGCCATGACCCTGCTGTACCGGATGCTCGCTCCGAACCTCGGCGGCTTCGGGTCGGCGATGACGGTGCTCGCCCTCTGCGTCGCGCCGGCTGCCGCGGTGTGGCAGGCGGCGTACACGGAGAGCCTGGCGCTCTTCTTGATCCTCGCCGCGCTCTGGGCCCTGCGCTCTCGCCGCTACGGCACCTTGCTGGTGGTGGCACTGGCTCTGGCGCTGACCCGCCCCGTCGTGCTCCCGCTGGCGCTGGTGGCCGGGTTGCACTGGATCATGCGGTGGCGTCGTCGGGCGGTGGAGCCCTTCCCGCCGCGGGAGGCCCTGCGCTCCGCCTGCGCCATCGTGGCCGTGGGTGCGTCCTTCCTCCTCTGGCCGATCGTCGCGGCCCTCGTCACGCACCGACCCGACGCCTACTTCGCCACGCAGAGTGCGTGGTACCAGCGGAACACCGGATGGCCGACCTGGCTCAAGGTGTTCGTCGGAGGTTCCGATCTGGCCCTCGTGCTGCTGGTGGCCGCCGTGTGCGCCGCCCTGCTGGCCGTGGTGGTGCGCGCGCCTGCGCGGCTGTGGGGGTTCGAGCTGCGTACCTGGGCGTGGGCCTACCCGCTGTACATCCTCTGCTCGACGAGACCGACCACGAGCATCACCCGCTACGCCTTGCTGGCGATCGTCCCCTGGTGGCCGTTCCCGGAGATCGGGCAGCAGGTCACCGCACGTCGCGACCGGCTTGGCGCTGGTTGCCTTGGTGACCGTGCTCGGCATCGCGTCCCAGCTCGTCTGGCTCCGCTGGTTCTGGGTGATCGGGCCGGCGAACGTCGCTATCCCGTGAGCCTCCTCCGGCGAGCGCCCTGGTTCGCCGTACCGCTCGGGATCTTCCTGCTCACCCGCGTGGTCGGTGCCGTGCTGATCGTCCTGGTCGCGCGTGACCAGATCCCCGCGTCGGCACTGCCTGCACACATGCCGATGCCGACCCTGGTCGATCCGGCGTCGTACCTCCACGTGATCGCGAACTGGGACGGCCAGTGGTACCGGCAGATCGCCGCCCACGGCTACCCCTCGCACGTGGGCTCCGTCCACGGCGAGCTGGTGCAGAACGCCTGGGCGTTCTACCCGGCCTTCCCAGCCCTGGTCCGCCTCGTGATGACCACGGGCGTGTCGTTCGGGTTCGCTGCCTCCGTGGTGAGCGTGACGTGCGGGGCCGGCGCGATGTGCCTGATGTACCGGTTGCTGATGGATACCTGCGGAAGGTTCGTCGCGGCCCTCACCGTGCTGGCGCTCTGCTGCTCGCCGGCGGCCCCGATCCTCCAGGTGGCCTACACCGAGAGCCTGGCCCTGCTCCTGATCATGACCGCGCTCTGGGCCCTCGAGCGGCGACGGTACGGCGCGCTGGCCCTGGCCGGTGTCGCCCTCGCGCTGACACGTCCGATCGCACCTGCTCTGATCCTGGTGGTGCTGGTGCAGCTGGTCGTGCGCTGGAGGGAGCGCGGCTCGGCACCCTGGCGGGACGGCGAGCGCCGTGGCCTGGTCGGCGCCGCGGTCGCGATCGCCCTGGGCACCCTCGTGTGGCCGGCCGTCACGGGGATCGCCCTGGGTCGTTGGGACGCCTACACCCAGACCCAGCGGGCCTGGGCCACGGTGGGCGGCAACCGGCCCGACACCTGGCTGCAGTCCCTGTGGCACGGTGCGCCGGCCGGGCGATGGGTCGTCGTCCTGCTCGTCCTCGGCCTGCTCCTCGTCGCGGCCTGGCGAGCGACCTCGTGGACGGTCGGGATCAGGGCCTGGACGGTCGCCTACCCGCTCCTGATCCTCGCCGTGACGCCACCCACGGCGAGCGTCATCCGTTTCTCGGTCCTGGCCGGCGCCGCCTGGTGGCCCGCGCCCGACGCCGCTCGCCGGGTGAGATCCACGGGCTCACGCCTGGCGCTCGTGGGCACGGTCGTGGTGGTCGGGTTCCTCCTCCAGTGGTGGTGGCTGCGGAGCTACTTCGTGATCGACCCGAGCTCGCACGGCCACCCCTGACCGCGGGCCGCAGAGTTGCGAACTTCCCACGCGGGGGTGCCTCCCCGTGTTGTGATTTCCTCATGGCGGCGGAGATGACGGTCACGGTCGACGCCGCATCGCATCCCGGGCCCGAGACGACGAAGCCCCGGACCACCTCGCGGTGGTGGTTCCTGGTGCCGCTCGGCATCTTCGCGGTGTCGCGCATGGTCAGCGCCGTCCTCCTCGTCTGGAGCGGGCGCTCGCAGAGCGATCCCACGAGTCTGCCCACGGCCCCGGGGCGTCCTCCGCTCGAGAGCGGCAGGTCGTACGGCGACCTGATCGCGAACTGGGACGGGCAGTGGTACCGCTACATCGTCGAGCACGGCTATCCCCACCACCTGCCGACGCTGGACGGCGTCGTCCAGCAGAACCAGTGGGCGTTCTACCCCCTGTACCCGAGCCTGGTCCGCCTCCTGATGTGGCCGGGGCTCTCGTACGCCGTGGCGGGATCACTCGTGAGCCTGGGCTTCGGGGCTGCGGCGATGTGCCTGCTGTACCGGATGCTCGCGCCGAGCGTCGGGGGCTACGGGTCGGCCATGAGCGTGCTCGCCCTGTGTATCGCTCCGGCGGCCGTGTTGTGGCAGGCGCCCTTCACCGAGAGTCTGGCGCTGTTCCTGGTCCTGGCCGCTCTGTGGGCCTTGCGCAACCGTCGGTTCGGGGTGCTGCTGCTGGCGACGCTCGCCCTCGCGCTGACCCGGCCGATCGTCCTGCCCCTGGCGGCCGTCGCCGGCCTGCAGTGGATCGTGCGCTGGCGTCGTCGCGCGGTCGAGCCCTTCCCGCGCGCCGAGGCGGTCCGGTCGGGGCTCGTGATCGTGGGCATGGTGGCGTCGTTCCTCCTCTGGCCGGCCATCGCCGCGGTCGCCACCGGCCGGACCGACGCCTACTTCGCGACCCAGAGTGCGTGGAAGGACACGAGCGAGAAGGGCTGGCCGACGTGGCTGGCGGTCCTCGGGGGAGGCTCCAACCTGGCCCTCATGGTGGTCGTCCTGGTGATGTGTGCGGTCCTGGTGGTCGTGCTGGTGCGTCGACCCGCACGTCGCTGGGGTCTCGAGCTGCGGTCCTGGGCTGGTCTCTATGTCCTCTACGTGCTCGCGTCGACCCGCCCCACCACGAGCATCTTCCGCTACGCATTGCTGGCGGTGGTCCCGTGGTGGCCCTTCCCGGAGATCGGCGCGCGGGTGACCGCACGGCGCGAGCGCGTGGCTCTGGTGGTGCTCGTGACGGCGCTCGGGATCCTCTCCCAGCTCGCCTGGATGCGGTGGTACTTCGTCATCGGACCCGCCGCCATCAGCTACCCCTGAGCTGCGACTAGCCTGCGTGAGGTGAGGTACCCGCACGTCGAGCTGGCCGCAGATCCCCACGACCGGGTGGGGGAACGCCGCGCCGACCAGGCCTGGCTCGACGCTGCCTGGGCCGACCCGGAGACCCGCGTGCTCGTCGTCGCCGGCACCCGGGTCCGCCCCGTCGACGAGGCGGTGCACTGGGTGTCGCCGGCCGAGGCGCCGGGCGCCGGCACGCGCGTGCTGCTCGGGGAGCGGGAGGGGCGGGTCTGGTTCGCGCTGGTCCTCGACCCCGGTGAGGCGGACGGCGACGACTGGGTCGGGCTGCGCGGGCTGCTCCCGCACCTCGCCGGCGACGCGGTCGAGCAGGCGCCGCTCGTCTTCCACGCCATCGGGCTCGCCGAGTGGCTCTTCGCCACCCGGCACTGCCCGCGCTGCGGCGGCCGCCTGGAGGCGCGGATGGCGGGGCACGAGCTGGTGTGCGTCGAGTGCCACCGTCGCCAGTTCCCGCGCACCGACCCGGCCGTGATCATGGCGATCACCCGGGGCGAGCCGGGATCCGCCGACGAGGCGCTGCTGCTCGGACGCCAGGACGCGTGGCCCGCCGGGCGCTACTCCACGCTGGCCGGCTTCCTGGAGCCGGGCGAGACGCTCGAGGACGCCGTACGCCGCGAGGTCGCCGAGGAGACCGGCGTCACGGTGGGGGAGGTGACCTACTTCGGCAACCAGCCGTGGCCGCTGCCGGCCAGCCTGATGCTGGGCTTCCTCGGCCGGGCGACGTCCGACGCGATCGCGGTCGACGGCCGCGAGATCGAGGACGCGCGCTGGTTCACCCGCGCGCGAGATGCAGGACGAGGCCGAGTGCGGGCACGCTCGTGCTCCCCGGCGGCGTCTCGATCTCGCGCTCACTCGTCGAGCACTGGTACGGCGGGCCGCTGCCCGGCTCCTGGTGAGCGCTCGAGCCGCTCAGGACGCCAGAGCGGCCAGCTTCTCCTTGACCTGCGCGAGCGACGGGTTGGTCTGCGCCGTGCCGTCGGCGTACACCAGCGTCGGGACGGTCTGGTTGCCGTTGTTGACGCGCTCGACGATCTCCGCGGCCTCCGGGTGCTGCTCGATGTCGACCACCTCGTAGCTGATGCCCTCACGGTCCAGCTGGCCCTTCAGGCGGTGGCAGTAGCCACACCACGGGGTGGTGTACATCGTGACCGAGCCGCTCATCTGATGACTGTCCCTTCCGACGTCTACGGTGATGACGTCCTTCAACCATTCTCGTGCAGGAGTTGTTCCACGCCGTGACCGAGCCCGACCTCCTCGAGGCCCTCGACCCCGAGCAGCGCCAGGTCGCCGAGGCCCTGCGCGGCCCGGTGCGGGTGCTGGCCGGCGCCGGCACCGGCAAGACCCGGGCGATCACCCACCGGATCGCCCACGGCGTCGCCGCAGGGTCTCTACGCGCCGACCGAGGTGCTGGCGGTCACCTTCACCACCCGGGCGGCCGGCGAGATGCGCGGCCGGCTCCACCGCCTCGGTGCCCCCGGCGTCCAGGCGCGCACCTTCCACTGCGCCGCGCTGCGCCAGCTGCGCTGGTTCTGGCCGACGACGTACGGCGGCGAGCTGCCGACCCTGACCGAGTCCAAGCTGGCGCTGGTCGCCGCCGCGGCCCGGCGGCTGCGCGTCCAGACCGACCAGGCGCTGCTGCGCGACCTGGCCTCCGAGATCGAGTGGGCCAAGGTCAGCAACGTCGGCCCCGACGACTACGCCGCGGTCGCCCTCGCGCGCGGACGCGCGGTGGCCCAGCTCGACCTCGAGACCGTCGGCCGGCTCTTCGGCGGCTACGAGGAGATCAAGCGCTCCCAGTCGCGGATGGACATGGAGGACGTCCTCCTGCTCACCGCCGGGATGCTGGCCGAGGAGGAGCGGGTCGCCGCGCAGGTCCGCGCCCAGTACAAGTGGTTCGTCGTCGACGAGTTCCAGGACGTCTCGCCGATCCAGTCGGCGCTGCTCGACCTCTGGCTCGGTGGTCGCGACGAGATCTGCGTGGTCGGCGACCCCGCCCAGACGATCTACTCCTTCGCCGGCGCCAACGCCGACTACCTGCGTGACTTCCCCCGGAAGTTCCCCGGCACCACCTCGGTCGAGCTGATCCGCAACTACCGCTCGACCCCCGAGGTGGTCGAGGCCGCCAACACCGTGCTCGCCGGTTCGGCGACCACCTCGGTGCGCCTGCGCGCCCAGCGCCCCGCCGGCCCGCCGGTCCGCTACCTCCCGACCGCCGACGAGGTCGCCGAGGCAGACGCCGTCGCCGAGGCCGTCGGTCGCCTGGTCGCCGACGGCGTGCCCACCTCCGAGATCGCCGTGCTGTTCCGCATCAACGCCCAGTCCGAGGCCTTCGAGGAGGCCCTGGCCAGCCGCGGCGTCCCCTACGTCGTCCGCGGCGCCGCGCGGTTCTTCGAGCGCGGCGAGGTGCGGCAGGCGGTGACGCTGATCCGGGGTGCAGCCCACACCGACGGCGGCGCGACCCCGGTCGCCGACCTGGTGCGGGCCGCGCTCGGGGGCATGGGCTGGACGCCCGAGGCGCCGGCCGCCCGCGGCCAGACCCGCGACCGCTGGGAGTCGCTCCAGGCCCTGGTGGCGATGGCCGACGAGTCCGCCGAGCCTCACCACCGCGGAGTTCGTCGCCGACCTCGACCGACGCGCCTCCGAGCAGCACGCACCCGCTGCCGGCGGCGTGACCCTCTCGACGCTCCACGCCGCCAAGGGGCTGGAGTGGGACGCGGTGTTCCTGGCCGGCATGCACGACGGCGCGATGCCGATCGTCCTACGCCGACGACCCCGGCCGAGATCGAGGAGGAGCGCCGGCTCCTCTACGTCGGCATGACCCGGGCGCGGGTCCATCTCACGGTCTCCTGGGCGGCGGCCCGCACGCCGGGTGGGCGCGGCAACCGCAAGCCCTCCCGGTTCCTCGACCTGCTGCTCCCCGACGAGGCCCGCGCGCCGAGCGCCCGCCCCAAGGCGCGGCGGGCCGTGCACTGCCGCGAGTGCGGCAAGCCGCTGTCGACCGCGGCCGAGAAGAAGCGTGGCCGCTGCGCCGACTGCCCCGCGTCGTACGACGAGGAGCTCTTCGAGCGTCTGCGCGTGTGGCGCAAGGCGCGGGCCGACGAGGACGAGGTGCCGGCGTTCGTGGTCTTCACCGACGCCACGCTGCAGCTGATCGCCGAGCAGCGCCCGACCTCCACCGCTGCCCTGCTGCGGATCAGCGGCGTCGGTCCGGCCAAGCTCGAGCGCTACGGCGACTCGCTGCTCGAGGTCGTCGGGTAGCCCCGAAGGTCACGGCTCGGAAACTTTCTTCAGAAATACCCACTAAATGGTTTGCCGCTTACGAAGCCGTGCCGGTAGCGTTCCGTCCATCACAGAACGCGCACATGGACCCGTGGCACGGTCCGCGCCCGAAGAACCGAAGGAGGTGGCCCGCATGATCAACAACATCCACACGATGACGGCTCCCAGCCCGGCGTTTGGCGTGTCCGCGTATGGCCACTCCTCCGTCGTGCGCGGGGCCGCTGTTGCGGCTGTCGCCGGCACTCAGGTGTCGACGTGTGCCCGTATCCGCCTCATCGGCGACATGGGCCTCACGACCAAGGGCGACTTCCCGGGTACCTCTGCCTGGAGACCACCGACCTGTTGACCTTCAACAGCCACCGGCAGCCTCCAGGCCGCGGAACCCGACACCGGGATCCGCGGCCTTTTTCGATTTTCAGAACACAACTGCGATCAGGTCAACACAAGGAGGTGACAGACATGACCATCACTGTTCTCGACCGCCGGGACCGGACCACCGACACGCTGCCTGCGACGCTCGGAGGGCTCCACGACGCGGCCGACCAGGAGCGAGACGACCACCTGCCGTGCCGAGTCAACGACTCGGAGCTGTGGTTCGCCGAGTCTCCTGCCGACGTCGAGTTCGCCAAGGCCCTGTGCCTGGACTGCCCCGTCCGGGACCTCTGCCTCTCCGGAGCTCTCGAGCGGCGTGAGCCCTGGGGCGTCTGGGGCGGAGAGCTGTTCCTGCAAGGAGTGGTGATCCCCCGCAAGCGTCCACGCGGACGTCCCCGCAAGAACGAGCAGGCCGCGTGAGCAGCGACCCGACCATGTCCGACACATGAAAGCACTTCCTTGAACACTATCCAGATCGGAAACAAGACCATGATGAACAACCTGATGAACGAAGATCTAGCGCGCGCGCAGATGTCCGCGCGCCTGGGAGAGGCGCAGCAGCTCCGCCGTGGCCGCCAGCAGGCGGCGGCCCGTCGGTTGAGTCGCAAGGCCGAGCAGGCTGCGCGACAGGCGCGTCTGGCCCTGGCCCGCGCCAGCTGAGGAACACCGCCTCGACCTGATCGCGAGTGTTCACCGGAGCCCCGGTACGACTGGTTCGTACCGGGGCTCCGCCATGTCCACGTGATGTCCGTGTCAGGTCCGGACCTACAGTGGAGCCCGTGAAGACGTGCGACTTCTGTGGCCGCCGGGCCGAGGACGCCGAGAC
>CAVXHO010000021.1:0-29705 GCA_963761515.1 uncultured Actinomycetota bacterium | reverse complement strand
AAGTACCAGCAGCGGATCACCGGCCGCCGCCTTCGGATCTTCGTGCTCGAGCCCGCCTGAGCCTCAGCCGTCGGGACGTGCGGCCCGCACCTTGATGCCGTAGTGACCGACCTTGCGGTACAGCGTCGCTCGACTCATGCCGAGGCGCTGGGCGGCCTCCTGCATCGTCGTGCCCGGTCGCGACACCACGCGCAGGATCTCGTCGCGCTCGAAGGACTCGATCCGTGACAACCGGCGACCCGGCTCCGACAGGACCTCCGCGGGCAGGTGATGGACGTCGATCACGTCCGTCCGTCGTGCGGCCGCGGCGACCACCCGGAGGAGCTGGGTGACGTTCCCCGGCCACAGGTGGTCGGCCAGGACCTGCTCGGCGGCCGGCGTCACGGTCAGGTCGCGGCCGCGGGCCCGGCGTACGGCGTGGTGCACGAGCGGGAGCACGTCCTCGGGTCGTTCGCGCAGAGGAAGCACCGGCACCACCGTGTCGACCAGCGCCGCCAACGGCGCCGGGACGTCCTCGAGCCGCTCGGCCGTCATCGAGAACGGGACGGGCATGGCGGGCTGGCCGGCCGGGCCGGGCCCGGTACGGGCTCGCAGCACCAGGTCGCGCAGCCGTTCGGCGACCCACATCGGCAGGTCGCCCACGTCGCACAGGATCACGGCCGTGTGCGGCTTGCCCAGCTCGGGCGGCCACAGGGCCAGCCAGGTGTCGGCATCCTCGGGGTCGGGCGGGTGCGCCGCCAGGATCCGGTCCCGCGGGCGACCGGCGCGCTCCGCCTGCGCGAGCAGCGTCGTACGCCCGGAACCGCGCTCACCCACCGCCGCGACCACGTGACCCGATCCGAGTCCTGCGGCCGCGGACGCCAGGGCGGTCGTCCAGCCCGTCGACGTCGACGGGAGCGCGCCGGAGCCCGGCTCCAGCCGCGGCACCTCGACCCGGAACACCTCCCCCCGCCGTCGCGGGCGGGGGCGCTCGCCCGCGCCCGCGGGCGAGCATCAGCGCCGAGGTGTTGCCCGCCGCCGCCTGCGCGAGCGCCAGCAGAAGCTCGCTCGACGACCGCGACCAGGTGGTGATGTTGACGCTTCCCTCGAGCCGGCCGCTCACCGGGTCGAGCACGGGTGCCGCCGCGCAGGTGTAGGTGCACAGGCTCAGCGCGTAGTGCTCCTCGGCCCGGACCAGCGTCGGTAGCCGGTCGGCCAGGGCGAGCCCGAGCCCGTTGGTGCCGGCCTCGCGCTCGGAGTAGGCGAAGCCCGGAGCGAGATGGACGGTGTCCAGCTCACGCAGCAGGTCGTGGTCGCCGCACAGCCGGTTGAGCACCAGCCCGTCCGCATCGGTCAGCATCAGGCTGACCGGCTCGGACGCCAGGGTGTGGTGGAGGTCGGTCAGCACGTCGCGGCCGCACTCGTAGAAGAGCGATCCCTCGTCGTAGGACCCGGTGAAGACGGGCTGGATGTCGGACAGCGGTACGCCGTACTCCTGGCTGCGTAGCCAGGAGGCCCGCACGCGCGCCGGGACGGTGTCGACGGGCGCGCCAGAGACAGGAACCGGCACCAGGGACTCCAGGTCTCGGTGCAGGTCTGCACGCTCGAGCCGGTCGGCCATCGCGTCTCCTCTCGGGGAGCGGTACCGACGGTACCCCCGCGCGTCGCACCCCGGCCGGGCCCGATCCGGACGGGCGTCTCAGATTGAGACGTGACGGGCGTCACGCGACCCCTCTTCGCGACCTAACGTCGAGAGCACATCACCGGTCAGGCGACCGGCGCCCCGGCGCCGGCGAGGAGGCATCGTGTACGAGAAGGACGGCCAGTCGTACTTCGTGGTCGACAGCCACATGCACTACTGGGACGCGAGTCCCGCGAACTGGGTCAAGGGCCACGAGGAGTACGCCAAGGGCTGGATCGAGTGCTTCCACGCCTACCAGAGCCTCGGCCCGGCGGAGACGCACTGGTCGATCGAGAAGTTCCAGAAGTACTCCGAGGACGACACGATGGCCGACCTCTTCGACCGGGGTCATGTCGACGTGGCGATCACGCAGCCGACGTACCTCAAGGAGTGGTACACCGAGGGCTTCAACACCACCGAGCGCAACGGCGCCCTGGCCGAGAGGCATCCCGGGAAGTTCGTGGTGAACACCCGCTTCGACCCGCGCGAGGGTGCGGCCGGACTGGAGGAGCTCGAGGCGAACGTCGAGCGGTGGCACCCGAAGGGCGCCAAGCTCTACACCGCGGAGTGGAAGGACGAGTCGCGCGGTTGGAAGCTCAGCGACCCGGACGCCTACACCTACCTGGCCAAGGCGCAGGAGCTCGGCATCAAGAACATCCACGTCCACAAGGGCCCCACCATCTGGCCGCTCGACAAGGACGCCTTCGACGTCTCCGACGTCGACCACGCCGCGACCGACTTCCCCGAGCTCAACTTCATCGTCGAGCACGTGGGGCTCCCCCGGATCGAGGACTTCTGCTTCATGGCGACGCAGGAGCCCAACGTGTACGCCGGGCTGTCGGTCGTGATCGGCGGCCTCATGCATGCCCGGCCGCGGTTCTTCGCCAAGGTGATGGGCGAGCTGCTCTTCTGGGTGGGCGAGGACAAGATGACGTTCGGCAGCGACTACGGCATCTGGGAGCCGCAGTGGCAGGTCGAGGGCTTCGTCGACTGGGAGATGCCCGACGCCGACGAGTACTCCGACTACCCGCGGCTGGGGGTCGAGGGGAAGAAGAAGATCCTGGGCCTCAACGCCGCCAAGCTCTACGACATCGAGGTGCCGGCGGAGTACCAGATCGCGGACGCCTCGGCGCCGGCCGCGCGCGACGACGCGGAGCTGGTGTCCGGCGGCTCGCCGTCGGCATGAGCGTCCAGACCGTCCCCGACCTCGCGGCTCGGGTCCAGCTGGCGCTGGACACGGTCCGCGACCCCGAGCTCGACGAGCCGGTGACGACGCTCGGGTTCGTGGCGTCGTGCCGGGTCGAGGACGGGTCGGTGGAGGTCCACCTCCGGCTGCCGACGTACTTCTGCGCGCCCAACTTCGCCTTCCTGATGGTGGCCGACGCCTTCGACGCGGTGAGCGCCGTTCCTGGTGTGGAGCGGGTCGCGGTGGTGCTCGACGACCACTTCGCCTCCGACACGATCAACGCCGGCGTCGCGGCGCGGGCGGGCTTCGTCGGCACCTTCGGGGACGAGGCGAACGACGAGCTCGACGAGCTCAGACGTGGCTTCCTCCGCAAGGCGGTGCTCGCAGGCACCGATCGGGTCTGCCGCCCGCTGGCGGCCCGCGGGGAGGACGTGTGGGCCCTTCGGCTGGGCGATCTCGCCCCCACTCCCGAGCTCGAGGCGCTGCGCGCGCGACGTGCGGAGATCGGGCTGCCCTCGGACGACGATGCGCCGTTGCTGGTCGACGTCGAGACCGGCGGACCCGTCGCCGCCGACGACCAGCGCCTCTACCTCGGTCGTGCCCGCCTGTCGCGCGTGAACATCGAGGCCAACAGCAGCATCTGCCGCGGGATGCTGACGCACCGCTACGGCACCACCGAGGAGGGTTCCCAGTGAAAGCAGTACGGCTCCACCGGTACCACGAGAAGCCCGTGATCGACGAGGTTCCCGAGCCGACGGTCCAGGGACCCTTCGACGTGATCGTCAAGGTCGGCGGCGCCGGCGTGTGCCGCACCGACCTCCACATCATCCTCGGGCAGTGGGACGAGGCGATGAGCCCGACGCTGCCCTACGTGCTCGGCCACGAGAACGCCGGCTGGGTCCACGAGATCGGTGAGGGCGTGAGCAACGTCGCCGTCGGCGACACCGTGATCCTCCATCCCACACCCACCTGCGGCCTGTGCCGGGCCTGTCGGGCCGGTCAGGACATGCACTGCATCGCCAGCTCGTTCCCCGGTCTCGACGGTAGCGACGGGGGCATGGCGGAGTACCTGCGTACGTCGGCCCGCGCCTGCGTCAAGCTCGACCCGTCCACGAAGCCGGAGGACGTCGCTGCCCTCGCGGACGCCGGGATCACGGCGTACCACGCCGTGCGGAAGGTGATCCCTCTCCTCTACCCGGGGACCACGGCCGTGGTGATCGGCGCCGGCGGGCTGGGGCACATCGGCATCCAGTGCCTGGCCGCCCTCACCGCCACCCGCGTCATCGTCGTCGACCGCAGCCCCGAGGCGCTCGAGCTCGCCGCGACCCTCGGCGCCGACCACACGGTGGTCGCCGACGGCTCCCAGGTGGAGAAGGTCAAGGAGCTCACCGACGGCGAGGGGGCTGACGTCGTCCTCGACTTCGTCGCGGAGGAGGGAGCGGAGAACGAGGGGTTCGCGATGACGCGGCCGAGCGGCTCCTACTCCGTGATCGGCTACGGCGGCGAGCTCCGGGTGCCGACCCTCGACATCATCTCCACCGAGCGCAACGTGATCGGGAACATCGTCGGCACCTACAACGAGCTGGCCGAGCTGATGGTCCTGGCCCAGTCCGGGAAGGTCACCCTCCACACCAAGGCCTACCCGTTGGCCGAGGCGCAGCAGGCGCTGGCGGATCTCGACGCCGGTCGGGTGCGAGGCCGTGCCATCCTCGTCCCCTGACGACTCGTCCGTGCTGTACGAACCGAGGGAGAGCTCTTGATCTTCATCACCGCGAAGTTCCGTGTGAAGCCCGAGGACGCCGACCGCTGGCCCGAGATCTCCCGGTCGTTCACCGAGGCGACGCGCGCCGAGGCGGGCTGCCTGTGGTTCGACTGGTCGCGCAGCCTCGACGACCCGGCGGAGTACGTGCTCGTCGAGGCGTTCGCCGACGGAGACGCCGGTGCGGCGCACGTGCAGTCGGACCACTTCCAGGCGGCTCGGCGCGACCTGCCGGCGCACCTGGCCGAGACCCCGCGCATCGTCAACTTCGAGGTGCCCGGCACGGACTGGTCCGAGCTCGGCGAGCTGGCGGTCGACTGACCGGCGTCGTCAGCGCGGCCGGAGGGTCAGGTCGCTGACGGTCGCGTCGGCGCCGAGGTCGAGCACGCCCAGGATCGCGTCGGCGACCGTCGCGGGGTCGATCCAGGCGTCCGCGTCGTACTCGCGGCCCTCATGTTCGTGGACCTTCTGCTGCATCGGTGTCGCCGTCCGGCCGGGGTAGACGGTGGTGACGCGCACGCCGTACTCCTGCTCCTCGTCGCGCAGCGCGTCGGCGAGCGCTCGCAGCGCGTGCTTCGAGGCGGCGTACGCCGACCAGTGCGGGCTGGCGGAGAGGCCGGCGCCGGAGTTCACGAAGACGACGGTGCCCTGCGCCGTACGCAGCGCCGGCAGCGCGATCCTGGTCAGGACGGCGGGGGCCACCACGTTGACGACCAGCTGCTCCTGCCAGGCCGCGGTCGACAGGTCCGCCACCGGCCCGAGCTCGACGACTCCGGCCGCGTGGACGACGGAGTCGAGGCGATCGGGCAGCTCGTCGGCGAGCGCCTCGATCTCGGCCGGGTCTGCCAGGTCGGCGACGAGCACCGTGGCGCCCGGCACGTCGGACCGGAGGTCGTGCGCGCGCTCGGTGGACCGGGCCAGCAGGACCAGGTCGTCGCCGCGCTCGAGGAGGCGATCGGCGAGCGCCGACCCGATCCCGGAGCCGGCGCCGGTCACCAGGTGGGTGGCCATTACCGGGTGAACACCACCTTCCCGAACACCTCGCCGCTCTGCATCGCTGCGAACCCCTCGGGCGCGTCGGTCATCGGGAGCACGCGGTCGATGAGGGGCTTGGTACCGGTGGCGTCCAGGAAGCTCACCAGCTGGGCGAGCTCGGCGCGGGTGCCCATCGTGGAGCCGACCACGCGCAGCTGCAGGAAGAAGATGCGGTTCAGCTCGGTCGAGTCCGGGTTGGGGCCGCTGGTCGCGCCACTGATCACGACGATGCCGCCCGGACGCAGCGAACGGAGCGAGTGGTTCCAGGTGGCGGCGCCCACGGTCTCCATCACTGCGTCGACGCGCTCGGGCAGGCGAGCCCCGGTCTCGAAGACCTGATGAGCACCGATCTCCAGCGCGCGCGCCCGCTTGCCCTCGTCGCGGCTGGTCGCAAGCACCTGCAGGCCACCGGCCCGGGCGAGGGTGATCAGCGCGGTGGCCACCCCGCCGCCGGCTCCCTGCACCAGCACGGTCTGGCCGGGCTTCAGGCCGCCCTGCACGAAGAGCATCCGGTAGGCCGTGAGCCAGGCCGTCGGCAGGCACGCTGCCTCCTCGAAGGTGAGCGAGGCCGGCTTCGGTACGACGTTCCCGCGCGGCACCGCGACCCTGTCGGCGAAGGTGCCCTGGTAGCGCTCGGAGAGCAGCGACCGCCGCGGGTCCTCGGTCTCGTCCCCGCGCCAGGCGGGGTCGCCGATGACGGCGTGGACCAGGACCGGGTTGCCGTCCTCGTCGATGCCCGAGGCGTCACAGCCGAGGATCATCGGCAGCGCGTCCTCGCGCAGCCCGACTCCGCGCAGCGACCAGAGGTCGTGGTGGTTCAGCGCGGAGGCCCTGACCTCCACCGTCGTCCAGCCGTCGGGCACGTCCGGGTCGGGTCGCTCCCCCACCACCAGGCCCGCCAGCGGGTCGTCGGAGGAGAACGAGTCGGCGTAGACGGCGAACATGCCTCCGACCCTAGCGACGCCCGGGCCCGCCGAGTCGACACGTGCCGACTCGGCGCGCTTCCGAGCGCCTGTCCGCGCCGACCCGGCGACGTCAGCGCCGGGCTACCCCGTCGGCCCTGGCCGCGGCCGCGACCGCCTCGGTGACAGCAGGTCCGACCCGGGGGTCGAACGGTGACGGGATGATCAGGTCCTCGGCGAGGTCGTCACCGACCAGCGCCGCGAGGGCCTGCGCCGCCGCGAGCTTCATGCCCTCGGTGATCGCGGTCGCGTGCACCTCGAAGGCGCCGCGGAAGATGCCGGGGAAGGCGAGCACGTTGTTGATCTGGTTGGGGTAGTCGGACCGCCCGGTGGCCACGATCCGTGCGTGGCGGTGTGCCACCTCGGGCAGCACCTCCGGCGTCGGGTTGGCCAGCCCGAAGATGATCGCGTCGTCCGCCATGGTGGCCACGACCTCCTCGGGCACGGTGCCGCCGGAGACGCCGATGTAGACGTCGGCCCCCGCCATCACGTCGGCGAGCGAGCCATGCCGGTCGTGCCGGTCGGCGGTGTCGACGGCGAGTGCCTTCTTCACGGGCGTGAGGTCCGCACGCCGAGAGTTCAGGACGCCTTGGCGGTCGACCACGGCGATGTCACCGACGCCGGCCTCGAGCAGGATCCGAGCCACCGCGACGCCGGCCGCCCCGGCCCCGGAGATCACCACCCGCGGGGTGTCCGGCGTACGTCCGGTGAGGCGGAGCGCGTTGGTGAGCGCCGCCAGGACGACGACCGCGGTGCCGTGCTGGTCGTCGTGGAAGACCGGGATGTCGAGCATCGCCTTGAGCCGGGTCTCGATCTCGAAGCAGCGTGGCGCCGAGATGTCCTCGAGGTTGATCCCGCCGAAGCTGGGTGCGAGCCGGGCCACCGTCGCGATGATCTCCTCGACGTCGGTGGTGGCCAGGCAGATCGGTACGGCGTCCACGCCGCCGAACTGCTTGAAGAGGACGGCCTTGCCCTCCATCACCGGCATCGCGGCGGCGGGGCCGATGTCACCGAGCCCGAGCACCGCCGTACCGTCGGTGACGACGGCGACCGTGTGCGGGACCCACGTGTAGTACTGGGTCATCTCCGGGTCGGCCGCGATGGCCTCGCAGACCCGGGCGACACCCGGCGTGTAGGCCAGGGACAGTCCGTCCCGGTCGGTCAGCTCGACCGTGGAGCGGATCTCCATCTTGCCGCCCACATGGAGGTCGAAGACGGGGTCTCCGGCGAACGGGTGCCCCTCGCTGCCGGCAACGGATGCTGCCACGACGTCACTGTGGCACAGCCGGTACGACGCTCCGGCACGTCCCGCCGTCCGTGGACAGGAGGCGGATCACAGGTGGCTGCCCCGGCGCGGTCTCGGCCAGAGCCGGGCGACCACGACCGCCGCCACGTCGTCGACGGCGACCACGCCGCGGTGGCGGGAGTCGACGCCCTCGTCGGGGTTGTCGCTGAGCAGCCACCAGCCGGGGCCGCCGGTGCGCGTCTCGCGGGGCTCGGCCGCCCTCTTCACGGCCAGTGTCCCGTCGGCGAAACGCGCCAGTACCAGCCGTCCGGCCGCCACCGGCACGGCGTACCGCACGAGCAGGCGGTCACCGGCCCGGAGGGTCGGCACCATCGAAGCCCCGTGGACGCGCGCGAACCCGAACGGTCCGGAGGGTCTCGGCACGCGACGCATTGTCACAGAGCCTCCGGCGTGGTCACGCCTGGGGCGGGCCCAGCCCCAGGGCCGCGCGGACCTGGGCGGACTCGTCCGCCGAGTTGTGCTCTGCGACCGGGCTGAGCGCGGCGTGCGCGTCGGTGATCGTCTCGGCGGTGGAGCACCGCGCGAAGAACGTGTGTTGCTCGGCGATCGCCTTCGACCACTGCTGCATCAGCGACTCCACCTCCGCCGGCCAGTTGCCGGACTTGGCCTCCGAGAGCATCGAGACCATGTCGTCCGCGATGTCCCCGCATCCCGACGTGAGATCGGCGAGCGGGGCGGAGTCCGGCATGGCCTTGAGCCGGTTGAGGTCGGCGATCGTCTTGCTGGTCATCGCCAGGTAGTGCCGACCCGCCTCCTCGACCGTCCACGTGGGCTGGGTCGCGCCCCCGTCGGACGTCGAGCCAGGTGGTGACGACGCCGACGCGGCCGGCGACGACGACGTGTCGCTCCCACAGCCGGTGGCGAGCAGTGCCAACGCGCTCATGGCAACCACGGCATGCCTCATCCGAGCAACCTAACCTGCGCCGGTTGCATCGACGCGCCGTGGACGCGCGCGAGCCCGAATGGGCGGCGTCGGGAGGGGTACGAACCCGGTCCGGAGGGCCTCGGCACGCGGAGTAGTGTCCCAGGCGAGTGCACTTCCCCGACACACCACTGACGAGAGGACCCCGATGTTCGCGAAGCTGTTCGCACCCACCGTCGACGTCTCGGCGCACTGCGACCTGCCGTGCGGCGTCTACGACCCGGCGCAGGCCCGGATCGAGGCCGAGTCGATCAAGGCGATCATCGCCAAGGTGGCCGACAACGACGACCACGACTTCCGCACCCGCGCCATCTTGATCAAGGAGCAGCGTTCCGAGCTGGTCAAGCACCACCTCTGGGTGCTCTGGACCGACTACTTCAAGCCACCGCACTTCGAGAAGTACCCGCAGCTGCACACCCTGGTCAACGAGGCCACCAAGCTGGCCGGCGCGACCGGTACCAAGGGCGAGATGGACGCCGGCAAGGCCGACGAGCTGCTCGCCAAGATCGACGAGATCGCAGAGATTTTCTGGGAGACGAAGAAGGCTTGAGCTCGCTCAAGCCTTCTTCGTCTTGGAAGGCACGAGTTCCGCTCAAGCTTCTTCGCCTGCACCATCGGGGGTCCGCAGGCAACTGCGGGCCCCCGTCGCAGTTCCCCTTTAGGGTGGGCTGACGCGCCCGTCCCGACCGGAAGGCACTCGATGGAGTCGATGGACCTCCCCGCCCCCTCGAAGGCCGAGGTCTCGCTGCGGGTCCCCGCCGACAGCGCCTACGTCTCGGTCCTGCGCACCATGACCGCCGGCCTGGCGGCGCGCCTCGACTTCACCGTGGACGACATCGAGGACCTGCGGATCGCGGTGGGCGAGGCGTGCGCGGTGGTCCTGCCGGAGGCGCTGCCCGGTGGTGACCTGGAGGCGGAGTTCCGGCTCACGCCCGGGATGCTCACCGTCTCGGTGTGCGTGCCGACCGACGGCCCGCGGACCGCCGACCGCGACAGCTTCGCGTGGCAGGTGCTCACGACCTTGACCCACACCGCGGGCGCGTCGGGCGACGACTCGCGCTTCGAGGTCACGTTCACCACCGAGTCGAGCATCCCCGTCTCGGGATGATCGAGGACTCGGACACCCAAGAACCGGACGCGAGGGCCGACCGAGCCCGGCGCCGCAGCCGGGAGCTGTTCGGGACCTATTGCGACGCCGGCTCCTCGGAGTCCGCGCGGCTCGAGGCGCGCGACGGGTTGGTCACGTTGCACCTGCCGCTGGTCGAGCACTGCGCGCGGAGGTTCCGCAACCGGGGCGAGCCGTTCGAGGACCTCGTGCAGGTCGGCACGATCGGTCTGATCAAGTCCATCGACCGCTTCGACCTCGACCGCGGCGTGGAGTTCTCGACGTACGCGACGCCGACGATCATCGGCGAGATCAAGCGCTACTTCCGCGACAAGGGCTGGGCGATCCGCGTGCCGAGACGCCTGCAGGAGCTGCGGATGCAGATCAGCAGCACGGCCGCCGAGCTCACCCAGTCGCTGGGCCGCTCCCCCACCCCGCGCGAGCTCGCGGAGGTGATCGGGTGCACGGTCGACGACATCGTCGAGGGGATCGAGTCCAGCAACGCCTACTCCACGCTCAGCCTCGACGCCGCCGAGGACTCCGGCGACGAGGGCGGAGTGTCCATGCTCGAGATGATGGGGCTCGACGACGTGGAGCTCGAGCACATCGAGATCCGGGAGTCGATCAAGCCCCTCCTCGAGGCACTCCCACCGCGCGAGAAGCGGATCCTGCTGCTGCGCTTCTTCCGCAACAAGACGCAGTCGGAGATCGCCGAGGAGATCGGGGTCAGCCAGATGCACGTCTCCCGGCTGCTCACCCGCACCCTCGACCAACTGCGCGCCTCGCTGCAGGAGACCGTGTGAGGTCCTAGCCGTCGTGCGGGTCACCGTCGGCGAGCGCGTCGATGCTCGCTGGATGGAGCAGCCCGGCCAGGACCACGGCCGCGACGACGGCCAACCCGATCGCCACCCAGGTCGTGTCGCCGCCGCGGAAGCTCCAGGCCAGCCCCAGGAACAACACCTGGGCCACGATGATCGGGCTGCGCGCTCCCGCGCGGCCGTGCAGGACGAGCCAGCCGCAGGCGATCAGCACCGCACCCAGGAGCGCGAAGAAGGCCGCGGTGGTGATGCCCATCGCAGCGCGCGCGGACTCGATGTGGGCCGCCTCCAGGACTCCGTACCCGAGGAGCAGCAGCCCCTCGACGAGCACCAGCCCGGCGGCGACGACGAGCGGTGGGGGCGGCGCAGTGCCCGGGTCCTCGCGCATCCCGACAGCGTACGGCGGGCCAGGACGTCGGCGGGCGGTGGGGACGGCCGTGGAGGCGCCCACGGGACCCGGACGGAGATACGTGACGACCATGACAAAAAAGGACCCGCCCCAGGGGTTGTTTCCCTCCGGTTTCCTTGCCACTGTGGAGGATGCGCTCGTGAAACCATTCACATCCGCGCGCCCTGATGCACTTTCCCCATCCCGAAAGAGAGTTCTGCGAAAGCCATGGATTGGCGCGACCGTTCGGCTTGCCTCGACGAGGACCCGGAGCTGTTCTTCCCCATCGGCAACACCGGACCGGCCATCCTCCAGATCGAGGAGGCCAAGCAGGTGTGCCGTCGCTGCGACGTGCGCGAGCAATGTCTTGCCTGGGCGCTGGAGGCGGGTCAGGACCACGGCGTCTGGGGCGGCCTGAGCGAGGACGAGCGCCGCGCGCTCAAGCGTCGGAGCTCCCGCGCCCGCGTCCGCACCGCCTGAGACAGAAAGCCTGCCCGCAAGCGGGCGGCGGCGCTCGTTGCGCTCGTGCCGCGCAGGCTACGCCTGCTCGGCACGTGCTCACTCGAGCGGTACGTCGACCACGGCCCGCGCCCCGCGGCTCGTTCGGGGCCGCAGCTCCAGCAACCCTCCGAGCTCGGACTCGACCAGGGTCCGCACGATCGACAGTCCCAGGTTGACCGACGTGTCGAGGTCGAAGCCGTCTGGCAGGCCCACCCCGTCGTCGTCCACGGTGACCCGCAGCCGGCCCGCGATCCGCTCCGGCTCGACCACGATCGACCCCACTCCGCCCGGATCCTGGGCCGGATCGTCCGGGTAGCCGTGCTCCACGGCGTTCTGCAGGAGCTCGGTCAGCACCATCGCCAGCGCGGTGGCGGTCTCGTTGGGCAGCAGCCCGAACGACCCCTCCCGGCGTACGACGAGCCGGTCGGCGCGCGCTCCGACCTCGGTCACCATCACCCCGAGCCGGTCCGCGATCTCGTCGAAGCCGACCTCGTCGAGCACCTCCTGGCTCAGCGTCTCGTGGACGATCGCGATGGTGCCGACCCGGCGGACGGCCTCCTCCAGGGCGAGCTTCGCCTCCGGGGCGTCGATCCGCCGTGCCTGGAGGCGCAGCAGCGCCGCGACCGTCTGCAGGTTGTTCTTCACCCGGTGGTGGATCTCGCGGATCGTGGCGTCCTTGGTGACCAGCTCGCGGTCGCGCCGGCGCAGGTCGGTGACGTCGCGCACCAGCACCAGCGCGCCGACGTGCTCGCCCTGGGCGCGCAGCGGGATCGACCGCACGATCAGCGAGACCCGGTCGTCGCCGACCTCGGTGTCGCGGTGCACCCTCCCGCCGAGCACGGCGCTCAGCGTCTCCTCGTCCGGACGCCTCCGGGGCGGCACCAGCGATCGGGTCAGGTCGGCCAGCACCTGACCGTCGAGGTCGCCCGACAGGCCGAGGCGACGGTAGACAGAGAGCGCGTTCGGGCTCGCGTAGGTCACCCGTCCGTCGGCGTCCACCCGGACGAAGCCGTCACCGACGCGCGGTGAGTCGGCGTGGTCGCCGCGCTGGCCGGGCGCCGGGAAGTCGCCCGAGGCGATCATCGCGGTGAGCTCCGCGGCGCTCTGGAGGTAGGAGAGCTCCAGCCGGCTGGGGGTGCGCACGCCGAGCAGGTTGGTGTTGCGGGCGATCACCGCGATCACCCGTCCCGAGCGGGGTACCGGGATCGTCTCCACCCGCACCGGCACGTCGTCGCGCCACTCCGGGTCGCCCTCCCGCACCAGCCGCGCGTCGGCGTACGCCCGGTCGAGCATGGGCCGCCGACCGATCGGGACGAAGCTACCGACGACGTCGTCGACGTACGCCGTGGGGCCGGTCGTGGGGCGCATCTGGGCGGCCGCCCAGAAGCCGTCGCCACCCACGTCGGGCAGCCAGAGCACCAGGTCGGCGAACGAGAGATCGGCGATGATCTGCCAGTCCGCGGTGAGCAGCTGGAGCACGCCGACATCCGCCTCGTCGAGGTCGGTGTGGCTGCGGACCAGCTCCAGCAGGGACGGCACCGCCTCAGCCTAGGGTGGCCGTCCCGGCGCCCTCAGGTGCCTGCGGAGGCGCCGACGGCGGCTGGCAGGATGGGCCGCATGACGACGGCGTACTGGAATCGGGTCCGGACCGCCGAGATGGCGGTGCCCACGGACCGGCCGCTGCCCGACCTGACCGCCGAGCTGACCACCATGCTCGGCTCGACCGATCCGATCGACCGCGACGAGATCGCCTATCCGATCCTGGCCACCTGGGTCTCGGAGGGCGTGTACGACGACCTGCTCGCGGGGTTGGGTGACGGGATGGCGACGGGCCTCCTCCGAGGGCTCGGCGAGAGCGGCACCGACTCGGTGTTCCGGCGCAGCTTCTCCGCGCTGGTGCTCGCGGAGTGCATCGAGCGGGACAACGCGGAGTCGCTGCTGCCGCCGGGCAAGATCCTGGAGTGGGGCGACCGCGTCAGCGGGTGGCTGGTGCGCGAGCGCGACGTACGAGGCTTCGTGCCGGGACGCGGCTGGGCCCATGCGATCGCCCACGGCGCGGACGCGCTCGGCGTGCTCGCGGACTCCCCCCATCTCGGTCTCAACGAGCTCACCGTGGTGCTGGACGTGCTGGCCGACCGGGTGCTCGAGGAGACGCCGGCGCCGCTCGCGTGTGGCGAGCCCGACCGACTGGCGCGGGCCACCATGACCGTCCTGCGCCGTCGGCTGGTGCCGCTGCGGGTCATCGAGCCGTGGCTCGCGCGGGTGGCGGCTGCCGCGACGCATGCCGCCCCCGCTCGACCGGGATCCCTTTCTGACCACCGGCAACCCCGAGGCCTTCCTCCGCGCGCTCCACCTGCAGGTCGCTCTCGCGCCCGAGCCGATCGACGTACGTGCCGACCTGCTGCTGGCGATCGTCGACGCGCTGCGCACCACCAACGCGACGTACCTCGGCGCCCCCGCCCAGGTGACCGGTCGGTAGCGTGCCCGCATGAACCAGGTCACCGGGCATGCCGGAGAGCTCGCGGTCGCCGTGGCGCGTGCGCACGGGGTGGAGACGATGTTCACGCTCTCCGGTGCCCACGTCTTCCCGATGTACGACGGCGCGGTGAAGGCCGACCCCCCGATGCGGATCCTCGACGTCCGCCACGAGCAGACCGCGGCGTTCGCGGCCGAGGCGACCGGCAAGCTCACCCGCGTCCCGGGCCTCGCCGTGCTGACCGCCGGCCCGGGGGTCACCAACGGCATCAGCGCGATCGCCCAGGCACAGTTCGCCGGCTCCCCCATGGTCGTCGTCGGCGGTCGTGCCCCGCAGAACCGTTGGGGCAGCGGCAGCCTGCAGGAGCTCGACCAGCCCCCGATCGTCGCGTCCATCACCAAGGACGCCCGCACCATCCCGACCGCGGCCGGGGTCGCGGACGGCTTCGACGACGCCTTCCGGGCCGCCGGCTCGTCACACCGCGGACCCGTCTTCGTCGACATCCCGATGGACGAGTTCTTCAACACCGCGACCAGCACCCTCCCCGCGGCGTCGACGACGCGTGGCGCGGACCCCGACACCGACGCGCTGGACCGGATCGCGCGCCTGATCGCGGACGCCGAGCGGCCGGTGCTGATCCTCGGTACCGACGTGTGGGCCGACGGCGCCGAGCGAGAGGCACTCGAGCTGGTCGAGGCCACCGGCCTCCCCGCGATCACCAACGGCATGGGCCGCGGCGTCATCCCGGGTGGCCACCCCCTGCTCGTCACCAAGGCCCGCGGCAAGGCGCTGAACACCGCTGACCTCGTCGTCGTGGTCGGCACCCCCCTCGACTTCCGCCTGGGGTACGGCGTCTTCGGCGGCAAGGAAGGCGCCGAGCCGGCCCGCGTCGTGCACGTGGCGGACTCCCCCGGCCAGGTCTCCGGCCACGCGGCGCTCGCGGACTCCGTGTCCGGCAGACTCGCCGCGGCCCTCACCGGTCTCGCGGCCGCCCTCGACCGCGCCGACCGCCGCTCGTGGAAGGCCTGGGTCGAGGACCTCCAGGCGACCGTGAAGGAGGCGGCGGCGCGAGACGCCGAGCTGCTCACGGCGGAGGCCGACCCGATCCACCCGGCCCGGATCTACGGCGAGCTCGCTCCCGCGGCTCGCCGACGACGCGGTCGTGATCGGCGACGGCGGCGACTTCGTCAGCTTCGCCGGGAAGTACGTCGAGCCGCAGCGGCCCGGTGGCTGGCTCGACCCCGGCCCCTACGGGTGCCTCGGCGCGGGCCTCGGCTCGGCGATCGCGGCCCGGCTCGCCCGCCCGTCGGCGCAGGTCGCGCTTCTCCTGGGCGACGGCGCGGCCGGCTTCTCGCTGATGGACGTCGACACCCTGGTCCGCCACGACCTCCCGGTCGTGATGGTGATGGGCAACAACTCCGCGTGGGGTCTGGAGAAGGGCCCCATGCAGATGATCTACGGCTACGACGTCGCGGCCGACCTGGCGCAGCAGACGCGGTACGACGAGGTGGTCAAGGCGCTGGGCGGCGCCGGAGAGCGGGTGACCGACCCCGCGCAGATCGGCCCCGCGCTCGACCGCGCCTTCGCCGCCGGTACGCCGTACCTGGTCAACGTGATCACCGACGTCGAGGCGGCCTACCCCCGCGCCACGTTCGGCATCTGATGCCCGAGATCCGTCGCGCCCGGCCCGAGGAGCTCGAGGAGGTCGGCCGCGCCACGGTCGCGGCCTACGCGGCGTACCTCGACGAGTCCCCGGAGACCGGCTACGTCGACCACCTGCGCGACGCCGCTCGGCGCGACCGCGAGGCCGAGCTCTGGGTGGCCGTCGACGACGAGGGCACCCTGCTGGGATCGGTGACCTCGTGCCCGGAGGGCTCACCGTGGCGGGAGCTGTCGCAGCCGGGTGAGGGCGAGTTCCGGATGCTGGCGGTGAACCCGGCCGCGCAGGGGCGCGGGGTGGGGAGGGCGCTGGTCACGCACGTCGTCGACGGGTTCCGGGCGCAGGGCGCCCGCTCGGTCGTCATCTGCAGCATGACCACCATGGAGGCTGCCCACAGGATCTATCTCCGGCTCGGGTTCACCCGCGATCAGGCCCTGGACTGGTCACCCGTACCCGGCGTCGACCTGGTCGCGTTCCGCCTGGACCTCGGGGAGTGACCGTGGAGCCGGCCGACGCCGTGCTGACCTTCACCGTCACCGACGACGACACCGCCGCGGCCATGGGCTCCGGCAGCCTCCCCGTCCTCGGTACGCCGCGCCTGCTCGCGTGGTGCGAGGCAGCGACCTGTTCCGCGATCGCTCCGCTGCTCGGCACGGGCGAGACCTCGGTCGGCACCCGGGTGGAGCTCGAGCACACGCGAGGCAGCCGGGTCGGCGCGCGCGTCGAGGTGACGGCCTCCTCGGTCTTCCACGACGGTCGCCTGTACCGGTTCAGTGTCGTGGCCCGCCAGGCCGAGGACGCCCGCGTCGTCGCGACCGGCGAGGTGACGCGCGTCGTCGTCGACGCCGAGCGGTTCCTCGGGCGGCTCTGACCCCCGGACCGGGCGGGCCCGGCCCGCCTCCGTTTTGGCCTCCCGCGGTCGGTGCTGAGAGGATGGTCCCCGCCCTCACGGGCGACGACCACAGGAGGACACCATGGGCAAGACCGGACGCAAGCGCCGCGGCCGCAAGAAGAAGGCCGCCAACCACGGCAAGCGCCCCAACGCCTGATCCAGGCTCCCGCGCGCCGAGACTGAACAGCCCCCGCACCGACTCGTCGGTCCGGGGGCTTGTTGGTGTGGGGTCAGCTCTCGGTGTAGCGGACCTGGACCTCACGGATCTGGATGCGAACCCGCTGACGCAGGGAGTCGGGGGCGTGCTCGATGCACGACCGCGCCACCAGCGCCTTCACGGTGCGCTGCAGGTCGTAGCTGTGGAGGCACGGCCCGCACTCGTCGAGGTGGGCGCGGACACTCTCCACGTCGGACGCGTCCAGCTCGTTGTCGAGGAAGCAGACGATGCGCTCGAGGAAGTCGGCGCACGACTCGTCGTGACTCATGACTCGGATCCCTCTCCGACGTTGTCCTGCCCGACCGGGAGCAGGTCGTCACTGGTGCGGACGTAGTCCGAGAGCATGTCGCGCAGCTGGCGGCGACCGCGGTGGAGCCGGGACATCACGGTGCCGATCGGCGTCCCCATGATCTCCGCGATCTCCTTGTAGGCGAACCCTTCCACGTCGGCGAGGTACACCGCCAGGCGGAATTCCTCCGGGAGCCGCTGCAGGGCGTCCTTCACCTGGGAGTCGGGCAGGTGCTCGAGCGCCTCGCTCTCGGCGGACTTCAGCCCGGTGGAGGTGTGGGACTCGGCGCGCGCGAGCTGCCAGTCCTCGACGTCCTCCGACATCGACTGCTGCGGCTGCCGCTGCTTCTTGCGGTAGTTGTTGATGAAGGTGTTGGTGAGGATCCGGTACAGCCACGCCTTGAGGTTCGTGCCCGGGCGGAACTGGTGGAACGACGCGTACGCCTTGGCGAAGGTCTCCTGGACGAGGTCCTCGGCGTCGCTCGGGTTGCGGGTCATCCGCATCGCGGCGCCGTAGAGCTGGTCGAGGAACGGGAGCGCGTCACGCTCGAAGCGCGCGGTCCGCTCGGCGTCGGTCTCGGTGGCGAGGTCGACCTCGGCATCAGGGGACGTCTGGTCTGCCGCGAGGTCGGGATGGTCTGTCATCGACTCCCACGATACCGGGGGACGGGCACGGTCGGTCAGGGCTAGCACGTCAGTCTCAACGCGACCCCCTCCTCAGGGATTCCCGACCACCTCACGCACCAGCCACTCCAGCGTGGACTCGACCACCAGGTCGAGCGCGCCGGCCTGGTCGAGCGGCCCGGCCCTCGGCACCTTGAGACCGTGGTCCGCGGCGGGTACCACCGCCAGGTCGACGCCCTCGGGGAACTCCTCGGGCGTGCCCATCGAGTCGCGCTCGCCCTGCACCACGAGGGTCGGGACGCCTGCGCCGGTCAGCTCCGCGAGACGGGACTTCTCGGGCCGCCCCGGGGGGTGGAGCGGGAAGGAGAGCGCGAGGCAGCCGGCGGCACCGAGCCCGAGGGCGCATCGCGCAGCCGAGCGCGCGCCGGCGGACCGCCCGCCGACCACGAACGGCGTTCCCGGTGCCAGGTGCTCGACGGCTGCGGTCAGACCCGCGTCGAGCGTGGGTGGGGCGGTCGCGATCTTGCGGCCGGCGACATGCCACGGCTGCTCGAAGAGGGCGACGCTGAAACCCTGGTCCGGGAGGGCGGCCGCGAGCGCAGCCAGGTCGCGGGCCTCGATGCCGTTGCCCGCGCCGTGGCTCAGGACCAGGGTCGCGGTCGCGCGACGGGCCGCGTGGAGGACCAACCGGCCCTCGCCGTGCGGCGTGGCGACGGGCTGCGGCGAGGTCATCGAGGTCTCACGCGAGCACGTCGTCGGCCGGGATCGGCTCGACCAGGGCCGGCCCGTTGTTGCGCACGTTGTTGACGTCGGTGGAGACCGGGAACGCCTCGAGCCGACCCGGCGCCGCGGGCACCAGCAGCGAGAGCAGGTCGTCGCGCCCGGAGACGCCCGGGTCGAGCCAGGCGCCCCAGCGGTCGCGCTCGACCATCAGCGGCATCCGGTCGTGGATCTGGCCGAGGGAGTCCTCGGCCTCGGTCGTCAGCACCGTGCAGGTCCAGCGGAAGCGGTCGGGGTCGTCCTCCGCCCGCTCCGGGTCACGCCAGATCTCGTAGAGCCCCGCCATCGCCAGCAGGCCGTCGTCCTGCGGGTGGATGAAGAACGGCTGCTTCAGCGGCTTCCCGGACTTCCCGGTCTGCGCCGTCGGGTACCACTCGAAGTAGCCGTCGGCGGGAAGCAGGCAGCGACGCGAGGCGAAGGCTCGCTTGTACGCCGGCTTCTCGGCGACGGTCTCCATCCGGGCGTTGATCATCCGGTTGCCGATCGAGGGGTCCTTGGCCCACGAGGGCACCAGCCCCCAGGTCAGCACCCGGAGCTGCCGCTCGGGTGGCTCGCGCTCCTCGGCGTCGCGCGGCGACGGCGACCGCTCCATCACGGCGTACACCGACTTGGTCGGCGCGACGTTGTAGTCGGGCGCCAGCGCCTCGTCGACCTTGCTGGTGCGGATCTCGAACTCCTCGACGAGGTCCTCCGGCTTGCGGCTCGATGCATAGCGCCCACACATGGCCCCAGATTAGGACCACCCACCGACCGACTGGGCCGGCCGCAGCGCACCGTCACCGGATTCTCGACTGCGCTCGCCCACGCCGAGCCCTCGTGCCTCGGGCTCAGCTGATCGCTTGGTCGCGCGAGAGCTCGTCGAGCAGCGAGACCACGGACTCCGGACCCAGAGGGAGCCGCTCGGTCCAGATCCGGACGCCACCGTTGCCTCGCTCGCCGAGCTCGAGCAGGCTGCGCAGCAGGCTGGTACGACGCCCCAGCGACTCGTCCCGCGAGGCGAGGACGACGATCCGGCGCGGACCGATCCGGCAGACGGTCTCGCCGCCGGCGAAGACGGAGCGGGAGGACTCACCGATCCGGGACATCCGGAGGTCGAGGCCGAAGACCTCGTCGGCCAGCCCGATCAGGCGTGGCGCAGAGGCTTCGATGACCACCAGGGCGTACTGGTCCCGAAGGGCCGGCCCACGGGGGTCCCCCCTGTACAGCTCCGTGAGCCGGCCCCGCAGATGGGCCATGCTGGCCAGTCCGGTCAGGGGGTCGGCGCACGACAGCTGGTGCAGGTAGGCGAGGGTCGCCTCGCTCCACCCGAGGGCCACGGCACAGGCATCGGTGAACGCCGGCTCGGTGGCCAGCACGACGTCGTACGTCGTACGAAGATCAGCCAGCGTCTCCTCGAGCGAGACGCCCTGGCTGCCGAGGAGCCTGCCCACGACCTCACAGGCGTCGGTGGCGCTCCTCCCGGCGGACAAGGCTTCCCCCACTGCCTCGTACGGCGTCGGCAGGGCCGATCGGACGCGATCGGAGAGCGCAGGTTCGGCGGCAGAGGGAGGCCCGGACGCCACTTTCTCGCGAAAATCCCAGAACCCCATGACGCCTCCCTTCTGCCTCCGCGTAGCGCTCTCCGCCTATGAGACGGGGCAGCAGGCCCGCCATGATGCGAGTTTTGACGCAAAATTCGGGGATTCGCACCATACTGACGTCACAGGAGCCTGTCCGGAGCGTTGGAGTATTTGTGAGTGTCTCGCTGTCACGCGTTGACGGCCCCGGTGACGCCGAGCTGATCGCGGCCGTTCGGGGCGGCGATGTCGACGCCTACGGAGAGCTCTTCGCGCGCCATGTGGACGCCGCACGCAGGCTGGCCGGACAGCTCGCCGGCCCGGGCGACGCCGACGACCTGGTCTCCGACGCCTTCGCCAAGGTCCTCACCGTCCTCCAGCGCGGGGGTGGCCCCGACCTGGCCTTCCGCGCCTACCTGCTGACCGCCGTACGACGGCTCCACGTCGACCGCATCCGGTCCGGGTCGCGCCTGCGCCCCGTCGACGACCTCACCCCCTTCGACCCCGGCGTGCCCTTCCACGACACGGCCGTCGAGGGCTTCGACAACGCCACGGCCGCCAAGGCCTTCGCCTCGCTGCCCGAGCGCTGGCAGATGGTGCTCTGGCACACCGAGGTCGAGCAGCAGAAGCCCGCCGACATCGCCGTCCTGCTCGGGATGAGCGCCAACTCGGTCTCGGCGCTGGCCTACCGGGCCCGGGAGGGTCTGCGTCAGGCCTTCCTCAGCATGCACGCCGCCGACCCGGACGACGTCGACTGCGGCTGGACCCGCGACCACCTCGGCGCCTACGTGCGTGGCGGGCTCTCCCGCCGCGACGTGGCCCGGGTCGACGACCATCTCGAGGACTGCCGCGCCTGTGCCGCGGTCTACCTCGAGCTCACCGAGGTCAACTCCGGCCTCGCCGCGCTCCTGGCGCCGCTGCTGCTGGGCGCGGCCGGCGCGAAGTACGCCTCCTCGATCGGCGGTGGCGCCGCGGCCGGGGCCGGTACGTCCGGCTTCGCCGCGGTCCAGGCCTGGGCGGCCGCTCACGCCGGTCTCACCATCATCGGAGGCTTCGCGGTCGCCGCCACCGCCGTGCTCGCGGTCTACGGCGCCAACCACCTGCAGGGCCACGGTGCCGCCGACGTGGGATCGGGAGCGCTGTCCGGTGTCCCGTCGGCGAGCAGCGGCCAGACCCCCGACGGCAACGCGCCAGGGAGCACGTCGTCGCGCGGCACCGACGGGACGAACGAGCCGGGCGACACGTCGTCGTCGCAGGGGGCCACCGACACCACCAGCCCAGGCGCCGACGCCAGCCTCAGCCCGAGCACCGATCCGACCTCCGGTTCGACCGACACGACCACGGGGACGACCGACCCGACGGGCGACCCGACCGACCCGACGACGGACCCGACCGGCCCGACCGACCCGACGACCGACCCCACCGGCCCGACCGGTCCCACCGACCCCGGTGACGACCCGATCACGTTCACCTCGGTCCCGCCGATCGACCCGGTGTTCGGCAGCACCTACCAGGTGAAGGCCACCAGCACGTCGGGCAAGGCCGTGACCTTCTCGGTGGACGGCACCCCCGCGAACGCGTGCGCCATCAGTGGCGACCTCGTGTCGTTCGACCATGCCGGCACGTGTGTGATCAGCGCCCGGCCGACCGCCCGCAACGCTGCGCGGGTGGGGGTGGCCGCTCGTCCGACCTCGAAGATCTTCTCGCAGACCGTGGTCATCCCCCGGGGCAGGCAGACGATCGACTTCCGGATCGGCAAGGGCGCCCAGGTGGACGGCAGGCTCGCCCTGACCGCCACGGGCGGTGCCTCGGGCAAGGACGTCACCTTCTCCAGCGACACGCCCGGCGTCTGCTCGGTCAACGCCGCCGGCAACGCCGTCGTGTTCCGCCACGCCTTGCAGTGCACCGTCACGGCGCACCAGGACGGCAACGAGGACTACCGGCCCGCCCAGGACGTCAGTGACGGCGTCGACGTCGCCAAGGGCGACCAGACCATCGACTTCACCCAGGTCGCCGCCGGCAAGGTGGGCACCGATGCCCCGCTGACCGCCACCAGCAGCGCCGGCCTCGACGTCACCTTCGACGCCACCAGCGCCGCCTGCACCGTGACCGGCTCCACCGTCACCTTCGTCCACGCCAGCCCGTGCAGCGTCACCGCCACGGCGGGCAACGCCGACTACAACGACGCGACAGCGACCCAGCAGGTCGACGTCGCCAAGGGCGACCAGACCATCGACTTCACCCAGGTCGCCGCCGGCAAGGTGGGCACCGATGCCCCGCTGACCGCCACCAGCAGCGCCGGCCTCGACGTCACCTTCGACGCCACCAGCGCCGCCTGCACCGTGACCGGCTCCACCGTCACCTTCGTCCACGCCAGCCCGTGCAGCGTCACCGCCACGGCGGGCAACGCCGACTACAACGACGCGACCGCGACCCAGCAGGTCGACGTCGCCAAGGGCGACCAGACCATCGACTTCACCCAGGTCCAAGGCGCCCAGGTCGGCACCGACGCGCCGCTGACCGCCACCAGCAGCGCCGGCCTCGACGTCACCTTCGCACGACCACCAGTGCCGCCTGCACGGTGACCGGCTCGACGGTGAGCTTCACCCACGCCCGCCCCTGCGTCGTCACCGCCACCCAGGCCGGCAACAACGACTGGAACGACGCCACCACCGACCAGACGATCGACATCGCCAAGGGCGACCAGACCGTCACGTTCGCACCCGTGACCGGCGCCAAGGTCGGCACCGACGCGCCGCTGACCGCCACGAGCAGCGCCGGCCTCGACATCACGTTCAGCACGAACGCCGCCGCCTGCACGGTGACCGGCTCGACGGTGAGCTTCACCCACGCCCGCCCCTGCGTCGTCACCGCCACCCAGGCCGGCAACAACGACTGGAACGACGCCACCACCGACCAGACGATCGACATCGCCAAGGGCGACCAGACCGTCAGCTTCACCTCGCAGCCGCCCGCCAAGCCGGCCTTCGGGACGACGTACACCCCGACCGCCACCAGCGGCTCCGGTGCCGCCGTCACCTTCTCCATCGACGCGACCACCAGCGGGTTCGGCCAGGACAACCAGTCCTGCCGGCTGACCGACGGTGTCGTCACGTTCCGCCACGCCGGAGCGTGCGTGATCGCCGCCGGCCAGCCCGGGACCGACGACTACAACGCCGCACCCACGGTCACGCAGTCGGTCTCCACGCCCAAGGCCGCCCAGAGGATCGACGTCACCTTCACCTCCGACCGGCCGGTCATCCACGGCACCGGCACCCTCGCGGTGACCGCGCAGGGCGACTCGGGCAACCCGGTCACCTTCGCGACCACCACGCCTGCCGTCTGCACGGTCATCGGCTCGACGGTCCTGTTCGACCACGCCGGCGCCTGTGCGATCGCCGCCGACCAGGCCGGGAACGACGACTACAACGCCGCCCCGACCGTCGTACAGAAGCTCACCGTCGCCAAGGGCGACCAGAAGATCACCTTCACCTCCACCCCGCCGGCGGAGCCGAAGCTGCACGGCCAGTACACCGTGACCGCCACCGGCGGCGACTCCGGCAAGCCGGTCACCTTCTCCTCCACCACGCCGACCGTCTGCACCGTCACGGGCTCGACGGTCACCTTCGACCACGCCGGCCCCTGTGCGATCGCCGCCGACCAGGCCGGCAGCGACGACTACAACGCCGCCCCGACCGTCGTACAGAAGCTCACCGTCGCCAAGGGCGACCAGAAGATCACCTTCACCTCCACCCCGCCGGCGGAGCCGAAGCTGCACGGCCAGTACACCGTGACCGCCACCGGCGGCGACTCCGGCAAGCCGGTCACCTTCTCCTCCACCACGCCGACCGTCTGCACCGTCACGGGCTCGACGGTCACCTTCGACCACGCCGGCCCCTGCGCGATCGCCGCCGACCAGGCCGGCAGCGACGACTACAACGCCGCCCCGACCGTCGTACAGAAGCTCACCGTCGCCAAGGGCGACCAGAAGATCACCTTCACCGCCCCGACCGGCGCGACCGTCGGTGGCAGCGACGTCCTGCACGCCAGTGCCCCGGGTGGCCCCGTCACCTACGCGATCGACCCGGCCACCACCGGGTTCGGCAAGGACGCGCAGGCGTGCACGATGGGCGGCACCCAGGACACGCTCACCTACCGCCACGTCGGAACGTGCGCGGTGACGGCCCGACAGACCGGCAACGACGACTTCACCGCTGCTGCGCCGATCACGCAGAGCTTCTCGATCGCGCAGGCCGACCAGAAGATCACCTTCAGCTCCTCCCCGCCTTCGCCCGCACGTGCCGGCACCACCTACACCGTGACCGCGACCAGTACGTCGGGTCTGCCGGTGACGTTCTCGGCCGCTGCCGGCACCTCCACCAACGTCTGCACGGTCACGGCCGCGGGTCTCGTCAGCTTCAAGAGCCCCGGCGACTGTGCGATCAACGCCGACCAGGCAGGCAACGCCGACTACACGAAGGCACCCACCGTCACTCAGCGCGCGACAGTCTCCGAGGCTCGCCGCGACCTGACGATGGTCATCACGACGCAGCCGGGCTGGCTGTTCGGGATCTTCGGCACGGTCGTCAACGTGCAGGTCGTGGGGCTCGACCCGGGCGCCCACGCCACGTTGCAGATGACGGCGCACCATGCGATCGCCTTCAGCCCGGGCTCGTGCGACGCCAACGGCGACGACAACCACTCCCAGTGCGCGGTGACGACCACCCCCACGACGTTCTCCTTCCTGGCGCTCGCCTTCCAGTCGAACCCCACGTTGGAGTTCGAGGTCACGTCCAAGGACACGCAGGACAGCAACCCGAACGACAACAGCCAGACGGTGCAGCTCGGAAACTGACGGCCGAGGCGTAGCCGGCGGCCGATCGGGTAAGAAGTACCCATGACCGCCATCCGTTTGATCGCCCGACCGATGCTCGCGTCGGTGTTCTTCGTCGGCGCCGCCAGCGCGCTCAAGAACGCACCGAAGCTGGCCCCGAAGGCATCGCGGGTGACCGAGAAGGTCGTCCCCGTCGCGCAGCGGGTCGCACCGAACATCCCGATCCCGACCGACCCGGTGACCATCGTGCGAGTCAACGCGGTCGTCCAGATCGCCGCAGCCGCCGCCCTCGCGACCGGCCGCATGCCCAGGCTGTCCTCCGCGGTGCTGGCGATGTCGATGCTGCCGACGACCGTCGCCGGCCATCCGTTCTGGCGCGAGGAGGACCCTGCCCTCAAGAACACCCAGCGCTTGAACTTCTTCAAGGGGATCTCTCTGGTCGGCGGCCTCCTGATCGCCGGCGTCGACACCGAGGGGAAGCCGGGCGTCGCGTGGCGCGCGCGTCGCGCCGGTCGCGACGTACGCCGGGAGGCCAGGTCCCTGGCGCGTCAGGCGCGCACCGAGGCGCGCGTCGCCAGGGCCCACCTGAGCTGACCCGGCCGCGTCGGGCTCTCGCTACGCTGCGCCGGTGACCACCGGACCGTGGCGAGCCCCCTTCGCGAAGGGACCCGTGCGCGCCGAGGTGTCCCTGCCCGGGAGCAAGTCGCTGACCAACCGCGCGCTGGTGCTCGCCGCCCTGTCCGACGGACCCAGCGTCGTACGCCGTGCCCTGCGGTCGCGTGACACCGAGCTGATGGCGGCTGCCCTGGTCGCCCTCGGGACCCGCATCGACACCTCCGGCGACGACTGGCAGGTCACTCCCGCCACGCTGACCGGAGGGGTCGACGTCGACTGCGGCCTGGCCGGCACCGTCATGCGGTTCGTGCCGCCCGTCGCGGGGCTGGCCGACGGTGACGTCGCCTTCGACGGCGACCCCCACATGCGCACCCGGCCCGTCGGCGAGGTGCTGAGCGCCCTGCGCGGACTCGGCGTGCGCATCACGGGTGACCGCCTGCCGTTCACCGTGGCCGGAGCCGGTCACGTGCCCGGCGGGAAGGTGGTGCTGGATGCGTCGGGATCCAGCCAGTTCGTCTCGGCCCTGCTGCTGGCCGGGGCCCGTTTCGACGACGGCGTGGACGTGCTCCACGACGGCAAGCCCGTCCCGTCGCAGCCGCACCTCGACATGACCGTCGCGATGCTGCGTGAGCACGGCGTCGAGGTCGACGACACCGAGCCCAGCCGCTGGCGGGTCGCCCCCGGCACGGTGCTGCCCGTCGACCACCTGATCGAGCCCGACCTGTCCAACGCCGCGCCGTTCCTGGCGCTGGCCGCGGCCACTGGCGGGCAGGTCACCGTCCGCGACTGGCCACGGTCGACGACCCAGGCCGGCGACGTCCTGCGCGACCTGCTCGCCCGGATGGGCTGCACGGTGGACCTCGGCGACGCCGGGCTCACGGTCCGCGGCGACGGCCGTGTCGGCGGGCTCGACGCCGACCTGCACGACGTCGGCGAGCTCACCCCGGTGCTCGCCGCCCTCTGCGCGCTCGCCGACGGGCCGTCGTACCTCCGCGGGATCGCCCACATCCGCGGGCACGAGACCGATCGGCTGAGCGGCCTGGCGACCGAGCTGCGCGGGCTGGGTGCCGACGTCACCGAGCACGCCGACGGGCTGGAGCTGAGGCCCGCGACGCTGCACGGCGGCCTGTTCCACACCTACGCCGACCACCGGATGGCCCACGCCGCAGCCGTGCTGGGCTCGGTCGTCGAAGGCGTCGAGGTCGACGACGTCGGTGCGACGAGCAAGACGTTCCCGGACTTCCCCGGCGTCTGGGCGGCGCTGGTGGACCCCCGATGAGCGGCCGCTACGACGAGAACGACCACGAGCACTACGAGCGCCCGCGGCGCCGTACCAGGCCACGCACCAAGGAGCGCCCGAGCTACGACGACGCGGTCGAGGGCGTCGTCACCACGGTGGACCGGGGCCGGTTCACGCTGCTCGTGGACGGCGCCACCGTCTGGGCCGTCAAGGCCCGCCCGCTGGGCCGCAAGGGCGTGGTCGTCGGAGACCGGGTGAGGGTCGTCGGCGACGTCTCGGGCGAGGACGGCGCCCTGGCCCGGATCGTCGAGGTGCAGGAGCGGTCGACGGTGCTCCGGCGTACGGCGGACGACGACGACCCGGTCGAGCGCGTGGTCGTCGCCAACGCCGACCAGCTCGTCGTGGTCACCGCCCTCGCGGACCCCGAGCCGCGGCCGCGGCTGATCGACCGGGCGCTGGTGGCGGCGTTCGTCTCGGGGATGAAGCCCTTGCTGTGCCTGACCAAGGCCGACCTGGCCGACCCCGAGACCCTGCTGGTCACCTACCGCTCGCTCGGGGTGCCGTGGGTGGTCACGCAGCGCGGCAGCGACCTGACCGAGCTCCGGGAGCGGCTGCAGGACCGCACCAGCGTGCTGATCGGTCACAGCGGCGTGGGCAAGTCCACGCTCGTCAACGCGTTGATCCCCAGCGCCCACCGCGACGTCGGCGTGGTCAACGCCGTCACCGGGCGCGGGCGCCACACCTCGACGTCGGCCCTGATGCTGGCGCTGCCTCCCTTCCAGGGAGCAGGCGGCTGGATCATCGACACGCCGGGGATCCGGTCGTTCGGGCTCGCCCACGTGCGCCCCGAGGACCTGATCGAGGCGTTCCCCGACCTCGACGAGATGACCGAGGACTGCCCCCGGGGGTGCACCCACGGGGCCGACGAGCCGGAGTGCGGGCTCGACGAGGCGGTCGCACGCGGCGACGCGGACCCCGAGCGGGTCGAGTCGTTCCGGCGACTCCTGGTCGCGCGGAGCGAGCCGGCCTACTAGGGCACGACGCCCTAGCCCCAGACGGCGCGGGCGCCCGAGTCTCCGGTGAGGAAGACGCTGATCAGCACGGCCACGCCCCCGATCACCAGCAGGGCCTGGATGACCCACGCGAGGACGCCCGTGCGGCTCTCGCGGCCCCCAGCCCCCGAGACGACCGGTGACGGTCCCCCGAGGAACCACGCGCCCAGGGCGGTGGGCACCAGGAAGGCGATCAACAACCAGCGCAGGATGCCGCCCCTGTGGGCGTGCGTCGCGAGCTCTGGCAGTGACTGCAGGTGGCGCTGGTTCTCCAGGTCGTGCCCGGCCTTCACGGCGATGATCGCGGCGATCGCCGCGATCACGGACGAGGCCACGAACGGCCAGCGGAGCCACCAACGCCATTTCGGCACCAGGGCGTAGACGATGCCGCCGATCGCCGCCAAGGGAGCGAACACGACGACGACGTGGACGATGAGCGGGTGTAGCGGTAACCCGTTGAACTCCATGCGAACGTATACTTCACTAACCCGGTTCGGTTCGGAATAGCCTGTGCGCATGCCGCCCCCACCGCAGTCAGGGACCGACTTCACCGACGACCTCCGCCTCGCCCACGTGCTGGCCGACGACGCCGACTCCATCACCACGACGCGGTTCAAGGCGCTCGACCTGCACGTGATGAGCAAGCCCGACCTGACCCCGGTGACCGACGCCGACGAGGGCGTCGAGGAGTCGATCCGTCGGACCCTGTCGCGGGCCCGGTCGCGCGACGCGGTGCTGGGTGAGGAGCACGGCAGCACGGGTCACAGCCAGCGGCGCTGGGTGATCGACCCGATCGACGGCACCAAGAACTTCGTGCGGGGCGTCCCGGTCTGGGCCACCCTGATCGCGTTGGTGGTCGACGACGAGGTCGTGCTGTCGGTGGTGTCGGCGCCACAGCTCCAGAAGCGCTGGTGGGCCTCGAACGGGAACGGCGCCTGGACCGGCCGGTCGCTGCTGAAGGCGACGCGGTG
Organism: uncultured Actinomycetota bacterium; assembly: GCA_963761515.1. GTDB lineage: Bacteria > Actinomycetota > Actinomycetes > Propionibacteriales > Nocardioidaceae > Nocardioides. Next base: position 858 of record CAVXHO010000021.1, on the reverse strand, counting down.
CCAGGTCTCCGACGTACGCCGCCTCGAGGACGCCTCGTTCTCGTACTCCTCGCTCCACGGGTGGGACGAACGTGGCCGGCTCGACGACTTCCTGTCCCTGATGCGTCGGTGCTGGCGTACCCGTGCCTACGGCGACTTCTGGTCCTACATGCTGCTGGCCGAGGGGGCGGTGGACCTGGCCGCGGAGCCGGAGCTCCAGCTCTACGACATGGCCGCACTCGACGTGATCGTCCGCGAGGCGGGCGGCCGCTTCACCTCCTTGGACGGCACCGACGGTCCGTTCGGCGGGAACGCGCTGGCCTCGAACGGCCACCTCCACGAGGCGGCCCTGTCCTTCCTCGGCGCCCTCCCCGACGGCGACGACGACCCCGACTCCCCGCCCCGCCGCCCCGGCTCGGTCCATGACTTGCTCTCGCACAGGACCCGCGGAGAGGACTAGCCTGCGACCCAAGCGTCCCCCCGAAGCGTGAGGAGTGGTCATGCGTATCAGCGACGTACTCACGAGCAAGCCGAGTCAGCAGGTCGTCACCATCGGTCCCGAAGCCACGGTCCGTGAGCTGCTCGGACTCCTGGCCGAGCACAACGTCGGCGCGGTGGTCGTCAGCGGCGACGGTGCGGCCGTGGACGGCATCGTCAGCGAGCGCGACATCGTGCGCCGTCTCCACGACGACGAGTCCGTGCTCGACGGTGCCGTCAGCGCGATCATGACCAGCGACGTGCAGACCTGCGACCCCCACACGTCCGTGGACGACCTCCGCGTGGTGATGACCGAGCGCCGCATCCGCCACGTGCCCGTCGTGACCGACGGTCGACTCACCGGGATCATCAGCATCGGCGACGTCGTGAAGTCCTCACTGG
>CAVXHO010000020.1:0-62573 GCA_963761515.1 uncultured Actinomycetota bacterium | reverse complement strand
ACCTCGACCCGCTGCTCGAGCCGCTCGGTGGTCCCGAACGTGAGCAACGCCCGGTCGAGTCTGCTGCGCGCGGTCATGATCGGCCCGACGCCGAACCACCAGGCGACGCCGGTGACCACGAGCACGAGGAGCAGCACCACCAGCAGCGACATGGTCAGGGCGAGCGGCAGCGCGAGCAGGAGCCACGCCTCGTCGCGCCAGGTCATCGGGTCGGAGGCCCAGATCCGCAGCCGCTCCATCGGCCCCACGCCCCCCGTCGGACGGTACGGCGCGGGCACCGGCGAGCCGAGGATGTCGGCCGCCATCCGGCGGTGCAGGTTGGCCAGCCACCGGCTGGCGGGCAGCGTGAGCATCAGGATCGGGATCCCGATCACGAGGACCACCAGGGTGCCGGCGACCGCGTTCAGGACGAAGAGCACCAGCGCGGGCACGGACAGCACGATCTGCGCGGCGGCGTACCCCGTCATCCGCAGTCGTCCGGTGCTCGTCATGGCTCCAGTGTCCCGGATGGACGGGCTGCGGACAGTGGGCCTAGCACCACCTCGCAGACGGGTACTCACGCTCCTGACCCGACGACTCACGGTGGCGACGCTGGAGAGGTCCAGAAAGTCCGAGCTGAGGAGCCCGCCATGTCTCCACATCTGCACCGCCCGAGCCTGTTGGCCCGACTGCCCCTGCGGGCCGCGCGCTGGAGTGCCTCCCATCCCTGGCGCGCGATCGGCGCCTGGTTCGCGTTCGTCGCGATCGCCGTCGCCCTCGCCGCCCTGATCCCGACCAAGCAGACCACCGATGCCGACTACCGGCTCGGGGAGTCGGGCCGAGCGGACGCCCTGGTGGCGGCCGGGCGGTTCCCCGACGACCAGGTCGAGAGCGTGCTGGTCACCTCGCGCGACGGTGGCCGGCTCGACCAGGCGGAGGTACGCCGGTTGGTCCGCGAGATCGACACCGCGATGTCCGGCGCGCGAGGCGTCACCGAGGTCACCCCGCCCCAGTGGAACGCCGCACGCACCGGGGTGCTGGTCGACGTCCACCTGAAGAGCACCATCGACGACGCCCAGCAGATCCAGGCCCGCACGGCGGCCATTGCTCGTGCCCATCAGGACCTGCGGGTCCGCGAGGCCGGCGACCTCTCGGTCGACACCGCCATCAACGACCGCGTCGCCGAGGACCTGCACTCCGCCGAGGGGATCAGCCTCCCGGTCACGCTGCTGCTGATGCTGCTCGCCTTCGGCGCGCTGATCGCGGCTGGGGTCCCCGTGCTCCTGGCGCTCACGTCGGTCGCCGCGACGATGGGCATCACCGCGCCCCTCTCGCACCTGATCCACGCCGAGCCCACGGTGACCAGCATGATCGTGCTGATCGGGATGGCGGTCGGCGTCGACTACTCGCTGTTCTACCTCAAGCGCGAGCGTGAGGAGCGGGCCGCCGGCCACAGCACCCTCGACGCCGTCGAGATCGCCGCTGCGACGTCGGGGCACTCGATCATGGTGTCCGGCGGAGCGGTGATCGCCTCGATGGCCGGACTGTTCATCGTCGGCGGTGCGACGTTCGACTCGCTCGCCTCCGGCGCCATCGTCGTGGTCGGCATCGCGGTCGTCGGTTCCGTCACCGTACTGCCCGCGCTGCTGGCCAAGCTGGGCCGGTGGGTCGACCGTCCACGGCTCCCCCTGCTGTGGCGGCTGAACCGGCGGATCGGCCAGGGCGGCCTCAGCCGTCGCATCCTCGCGCCCGTCGTACGGCATCCGGTCGCGGCCCTCGTCGTCTCGCTGACCGCGTTGGTCGCCCTCGCCGCCCCGGCGTTCGGGATGCGGACGCACGACGGCAACCTCGACACCCTGCCGCGCTCGATCCCGCAGGTGCAGACCCTGCACGCGCTCGCCGACCAGTTCCCGTCGCAGGGCACCACGGCGACGGTGGTCGTCCGCGGTCCTGAGAGCGAGCACGACCAGATCGTCGGAGCGCTGACGTCGCTCGAGACCAGTGCCGCCGCCACCCCGTGGTTCGACCGCGCCGGCGACCGGGCGATCGAGACGTCTCCCGACGGCAGGACCGTGCGGCTGACCCTGCCGATCCCGTTCTCGGCGTCCGACGACCGGTCCGGGGAAGCGGTGGAGCAGCTGCGCTCGCACCTGGTCCCGGACGCCGTGGGCGACCTGCCGGTCGAGCATGCCGTCGGCGGTGACGTCGCCTCGTCCCTGGACTACGCCGGGCACCAGTCGAGCAGGCTGCCGTGGGTGATCGGCTTCGTCCTGCTGCTGACCCTGGTGATCATGACCCTGGCCTTCCGCAGCCTCGTGGTCGCCGCCCTCTCGTCCGCACTCAACCTGCTCTCGGTGGGGGTCGCGTTCGGGATCCTCACGCTGGTCTTCCAGCACGGCTGGTTCGCCGGCCAGCTGGGATTCACCAGTCCGGGCTTCGTGATCGACTGGATCCCGCTGTTCGTGATGGTCGTCCTCGTCGGGCTGTCGATGGACTACAACGTGTTCGTCCTGGCACGGATCCGCGAGCACGTCGCGAGCGGCCTGCCCGCCCGGGTCGCGGTGGAGCGCGGCATCTCCGACACGGCCGGGGTGATCACGAGCGCGGCAGCGGTGATGGTGTCGGTGTTCGCGATCTTCATCACCCTGAGCATGCTCGAGATGAAGATGATGGGGGTCGCCCTGGCCGCCTCCATCCTGATCGACGCCACCCTGATCCGGCTGGTGATCCTGCCGGCGGCCCTGGTGCTGCTGGGCGAGCGCGCCTGGTGGCCGGGCCGGCCGCACCGTCCGCGCGGCGAGGTCGTCGCCGCCGAGCACGACCTGGTGCAGGTGGGCTGAGACTCCCGGGAGGTACGGCGGGCAGCGGGCGCCCGTCGTACCTCCCGGGCCTGCGTCCGCCGGCCTCTGGCACGATCCACGGAGTGACGCCCGACGCCGACCGCAGCCGCTGGATCGCGTTGATCGTCTGCTGCAGCGCGATGTTCATGACGCTGCTCGACGTCAGCGTCACCAACGTCGCGCTCCCGTCGATCGGCGACGACACCGGCGCTGGGGCCTCGGAGCTCCAGTGGATCGTCTCCGGCTACACGCTGGCGTTCGGGCTGGTTCCCGTGCTCGGCGGCAAGCTCGGCGACGACCACGGGCGGCGGCTGATGTTCCAGGTCGGTGTCGCCGGTTTCGTGGTCACCTCGGCGCTCTCGGGGCTGGCGCCCACCGCCGGGATCCTGATCGGCGCCCGCGTCCTGCAGGGCCTGTTCGGCGGCCTGATCAACCCGCAGACGTCCGGCCTCGTGCAGCAGATGTTCAGCGGCGCCGACCGCGGGCGCGCCTTCGGCGTCCTCGGTACGACGGTCGGTCTCGGCACCGCCATCGGGCCGCTCGTCGGCGGCGCCCTCATCGCACTCGGCGGCCCGACCCTCGGGTGGCGGCTGGTCTTCTTCGTCAACATCCCGGTCGGGCTGGTCGTGCTGGCCCTCTCGCGCAAGTTCCTGCCCGCGGCCAGCGGCACCAGCACCCACCATCGCCTCGACGTCCTCGGGGCCGCCCTCCTCGGCGGCGCGACCTTCTGCGTCCTCTTCGCGTGCGTGGAGTACGACGCGCTCCGCGACGTCCGACTCGCCTGGCTGGCGGTTCCGACCGTCGTCCTCGTCGGCCTGTTCCTGCGTCGGGAGCGCCGGCTGACGGCGGCCGACCGCGACCCGTTGGTCGACATGCGGCTGTTCCAGCGACCGTCGTACGTCTCCGGGATCACGCTGGCCCTCGCCTTCTTCCCGGCGATGGCCGGCCTGCCACTGGTGCTGGCCCTCTACTACCAACGCGGGCTCGGCTACACCGCGCTCCAGTCCGGGCTCGGGGTCACGGCCTACGCCGTCGGCAGTGCGATCGCCGCACCCCTGACCGGTCGGGTGGTCACCAGGATCGGCCGGCCGCTCGTGGTCGCCGGTGCGGTGACGTTCGGCCTCGGGGCCGTCGCTCTCGCCGTGGTGGCGGCGAACGTGCCAGAAGGACACGCGACCCTGGCGCTGGCCGGGCCACTGTTCGTGATGGGCTGCGGCCAGGGAGCGGTGATCACCCCCAACCAGACGCTGGCGCTGATGGACGTCGACCCACAGATGGGCAGCACCGCCGGCGGCGTGCTGCAGACCGGGCAGCGGATCGGGCTGGCGATCGGTCAGGCGTTGATCGGGGCGGTGTTCTTCAACTCGTTGACGGGGACGAGCCCCGACGACTACGCCCGCGCCCTCGGCAACGCCGTCATCGCGGCGATCTGCTTCGTCTCGATCGCCGTCGCGATCGGGGTGCACGACCTGGTCCGTGCGCGACGGCGGGAATCGCTCGTCTGACCCCGACGGCCGAGGACCGGCGCCCCCGTGGGGACGCCGGCCTTGGTGGACCGCTGGGAGTCAGACCTGCGCGCCCACCGGCTGCATCCCCGTGGCCACGTCGTTCCTGGCACGGCGGGCGTGCCAGAAGCCGATGCCCACCAGTAGCAGCATCAGACCCGCAGCGACGAAGGCGGAGATGGCGGCGATGCCGGCGATCGTGCCCATGGTGGCGAACGCGTAGCCGTAGAGCAGCAGACCACGCAGCGTCTCACCCTGGAACAGGGTCGCCTTCTGCCCGGCGAGGGTCGTGCATGCCTCGGTGGCGGCGGCCTTCGGGTCGCTGCACTGTGCGATGGCCGTAGCGCTGACCTCGGAGTAGGTCTGGCCGTCGGCCACACCCTGGAGGTGGGCGTTGATGTAGTGGTCGGCGTACGCCTTGGCCTGGGGACCGGTGGTCAGCTGCTGGCCGGCGTAGGGCTTCAGAGCAGCCTGGTCAGCGGCCGGAAGCTCGCCGTACTGCTCGGAGGTGGGCATGGTGACGTGCTGTGCCCCGAGCTGGCTGGTCACCTCGTTGTTGATGAACGTGCTGGCCCAGGTCAGAAGACCGCCGGCGACGATCAGGACGGCGACAAGGAGCAACCCTGTCCATGAGATCAACTTGTCAAGCGTGGCGCGCATGATGTTCACCTTCTCTGTCGGTTCTCCGGACACTCCGAAGAACCTGTACCTCCAGGCTGTCGTCGGCGCCCCTCCCTGCGTAGGGCTGTAGGTCACCCGGACCGCCGCCGTAGGTCCCCCCTCGGCGGGACCTACGGTGGTGGTGTGGAGCAGGTCGACCCGGCACGGTCCGCGGCGGAGCATCTCGCCGAGCTGACCGGCGTACGCCGGCACCGGGCGGTCGTCGTGCTCGGCTCCGGCTGGGCGCCGGCAGCGGAGGCGTTCGGGGAGCCGGTGGCGTCGCTGCCGATGACCGAGCTCCCGGGCTTCGTGGCCCCCGTCGCGGAGGGGCATCGCGGGACCGTGGCGTCGTACGACGTGGGCGGCGTGCCGACCCTCGTGCTCTTCGGCCGCACCCATCTCTACGAGGGTCTGGGCCTCGATCCGGTCGTCCACGGCATCCGCACCGCCGCCGCCGCGGGCTGCACGACCGCGGTGCTCACCAACGCCAACGGATCGCTCCGCGCCGACTGGGAGGTCGGTCGCGTCGTGCTCGTGCGCGACCACCTGAACCTGACCGCGACCTCGCCGCTGACCGGCCCGCGCTTCGTCGACCTCACCGACTGCTGGTCCCCCCGGCTGCGTGGCCTGGCCCGCGAGCTGGACCCGTCGCTCGCCGAGGCGGTCTACGCGTGGCTGCCGGGACCGCACTACGAGACGTACGCCGAGGCCGAGTGGGTACGACGTACGGGGGCGGACGTGCTCGGGATGTCGACGGTCCCCGAGGCGATCGTCGCGCGAGAATGTGGGATCGAGGTGGTCGGGCTCTCGACGGTGACCGCCGTCGAGGGTGACGATGCGGGAATCGATCCGAGCGAGGTGGTCGTTGTCGCAGAGAAGGCGGCCGCACGGACCGGTCCGCTGCTGGCGGACCTGCTGAGGAGAGGAACGGCATGACCACCACCGAGGAGCCGACACGTCGGGCGCCGGCAGCGCCGGCCGGGATCGAGGCCAACGGCATCAACGTGATCGCCGAGTCCGAGCGCAAGGGCAAGCCCTCCGGCCTGTTCTGGCCGTGGTGCGCCTCCAACATCTCGGTGCTCGCGGTCGCCTACGGCGCGTTCGTGCTCGGCTTCGGGATCGGCCTGTGGCAGGCGTTGATCGCAGCCACCGTGGGCGCGGTCGTCTCGTTCTTCCTGGTCGGCCTGGTGTCGATCGCCGGCAAGCGCGGCTCGGCGCCGACCCTCGTGCTGTCGCGTGCGCCGTTCGGGCGCTACGGGAACACGCTGCCGGCGCTGGTGTCCTACGTGTTGCTCGTCGGGTGGGAGACCGTGCTCGTCGCGCTGTCGACGCTGGCGACGGCGACGGTCTTCGAGCGCCTCGGCTGGGCGCACGGCAACGGCACCAAGATCGTCGCGTTCGTGGTGGTCGCGGCGATCATCGTCCTGGCCGGCATCATGGGCTTCGACCTGATCATGCGGCTCCAGAAGTACCTGACGCTCGCGATGATCGTGGTCACCGCCGTGTACGTCGTCCTGGCCTGGGACCACATCAGCCTGTCGACGGCGCGGGCGTTGCCGACCGGGACGACCAGCGCGACGATCGGTGCCGGGATCCTGGTGATGACCGGCTTCGGGATCGGCTGGGTGAACACCGGCGCCGACTACTCGCGCTACCTGCCCCGCGACGCCTCGACCGGAGGGGTCGTGTGGCTGGCCGACGCTGGGCGGCAGCTTCCCGGTCGTCGTGCTGGTGGCCTACGGCATCCTGCTCGCGGGCTCCTCGACCGACCTGCTGAACGCCATCGGCGCCGACCCGATCGGCGCCCTGACCACGATCCTGCCGACGTGGTTCCTGCTGCCGTTCGCGATCGTCGCGGTCGGCGGACTGATCAGTGGCGCGATGATGGACATCTACTCCTCGGGTCTGACCCTGCTCACGCTGGGGTTGCGGACCCCGCGCTGGGTCGCGGCCGCCATCGACGGCGTCCTGATGATGCTCGGCGCCATCTACATCGTGTGGATCTCCGACTCCGACTTCATCTTCATCTTCGAGGGCTTCCTGATCACCCTCGGCGTGCCGATGGCCGCCTGGTGCGGCGTCTTCCTGGCCGACCTGCTGCTCCGCCATCGCGACTACGACCAGGCGGCGCTGTACGACGCCCGCGGGCGCTACGGCGCCGTCGGCTGGCCCGCAGTGATCTCGATGGTGGTGGCCGCCGTGGTCGGCTGGGGGCTGGTGGTCGCGCCGTTCGGCTCGAAGGGCCTCGGCTGGCTGGGGTACTTCCTCGACCCGTTCGGGTTCGGTGGCAAGGACGGCACCTGGGCGTTCGCCAACCTCGGCGTCCCGATCGCGTTGGCGATCGGGTTCGTCGGCTACCTGCTCCTCGGCACCCGCGGCGTACGCCGTCAGGAGCGCGACCAAGGCGCCGACGAGTCGACCCGGGAGCTGACGGGGGCGTGAGGTCGGGCGGCCGGCGTCACCCGGCCGCTCAGCCCAGCGACTCCCGCTCGGCGCCGATCGTGGTGTCGTCGCCGTGGCCGGTGTGGACGACCGTCTCGCCGGGCAGCGCGAGCAGGCGGGCCCGGATCGACTCGACGATGAGGTCGCCGTCGCTGTAGGACCGGCCGGTCGCGCCCGGCCCGCCCGCGAAGAGGGTGTCGCCGGTGAAGACGCAGCCGAGGTCGGGTGCGAGCAGGCAGACCGAGCCCGGCGAGTGGCCGGGCGTGTGGAGCACGGTCAACGACGAGCCCGCGACCGGGATCGTCAGGCCGTCGGAGAGGTCGACGTCCCAGAGGTAGTCGGGATGGGTCAGCTCCCACAGCGGCCGCTCGTCGGGGTGCAGCAGGATCGGCGCGGTCACCGCCTCGCGCAGCGCCGGCGCGACGCGGACGTGGTCGTCGTGGGCGTGGGTGCACACGATCGCGGTGACCCGCCGGTCGCCGACCACCTCGAGGATCCCCTCGACGGAGTGCGGGGCGTCGATCACCACGCAGGTCTCGTCGTCGCCGACCACCCAGACGTTGTTGTCGACGTCGAAGGTCTGGCCGTCGAGGCTGAACGTGCCGCTGGTGACGCCGTGGTCGACGCGAAGGCCGGAGCTCACGAGAAGAGGACGACGGAGCGCAGCACGTCGCCGTGGTGCATCTTCTCGAACGCCGCCTCGACGTCGCCGATCCCGATCTCCTCGGACACGAAGGCGTCGAGGTCGAGCCGGCCCTGCTGGTAGAGGTCGACGAGCATCGGGAAGTCGCGCGAGGGCAGGCAGTCGCCGTACCAGCTGGACTTCAGCGCGCCGCCGCGGCCGAAGACGTCGATCAGCGGGATGTCGGGGATCTTCATGTCGGGCGTGGGTACGCCGACCAGGACCACCGTGCCGGCCAGGTCGCGGGCGTAGAACGCCTGCTTCCAGGTCTCCGGGCGGCCGACCGCGTCGATCACGACGTCGGCGCCGTTGCCGCCGGTGAGGGCCTGGATCGCCTCGACGGGGTCGGTGTTCGCGGCTGTTCACGGTGTGGGTGGCGCCGATCCTCGTGGCGCCCTCGAGCTTCCGGTCGTCGATGTCGACGGCGATGATCGTCGCCGCGCCGGCCAGCACCGAGCCGGCGATCGCCGCGGAGCCGACGCCGCCGCAGCCGATCACGGCGACGCTCTTGCCGCGCGTGACGTTGCCGGTGTTGATCGCGGCGCCGAGCCCGGCCATCACGCCGCAGCCGAGCAGCCCGACCGCGGCCGGCCCGCGCCGACGGGTCGACCTTGGTGCACTGCCCGGCGGCGACCAGGGTCTTCTCGGCGAAGGCGCCGATGCCGAGCGCCGGCGAGAGCTCGGTGCCGTCGGCCAGCGTCATCTTCTGGGTCGCGTTGTGGGTGGCGAAGCAGTACCACGGCTCGCCGCGCAGGCAGGCCCGGCAGTTGCCGCAGACCGCGCGCCAGTTGAGGATCACGAAGTCGCCCGGCGCGACCTAGGTCACGTCGTCGCCGACGGCCTCGACGACGCCGGCGGCCTCGTGGCCGAGCAGGAACGGGAAGTCGTCGTTGATGCCGCCCTCGCGGTAGTGCAGGTCGGTGTGGCAGACCCCGCAGGCCTGCACCTGCACCAGCGCCTCGCCCGGCCCGGGGTCGGGGACGTTGATCGTCTCGATGCTGACCGGCTCGCCCTTGGCTCGCGCGACCACTCCCTGGACCTGGTGCATGCACTCCTCCTGAATGACGGTACAGCCACCCTACGGTGAAGCCGGGGTCCCCGACGACCCTGGCCCCCTTCGCACATGCAACCCTTCGCGCGCCGATCTCGTCGTCGCAGTGAGGCCCGACGAGGATGGGGGACGCCGATGCAGCAGACGAACGCGACGGGAGGCACCATGGCCGCCCCGCTCGCATCCCTCCGGTGACCTGGAGTTCGAGTCGTGGCTGTCCGCCCGCGAGGGGGCGCTCCGGCGCACGGCCCACCTCCTGACCGGCGACGTCCACGCCGCCCAGGACCTCGTGCAGAACACCCTCGCCAAGCTGTACCGGGGCTGGGACCGCATCCGCGACGTCGGCAACCTCGACGCCTACGCGCGCCAGATGCTGGTCAACGAGTACCGCACCGCCTGGCGACGACCCGTCCGCCGAGCCGAGCACCTCGTGGAGGCCGTGCCCGACCTGCCCGCCCCCGAGCCGGCGTCGTACGACGGGAGCAGCGAGGCCGTGTGGAGGTTCGTCTGCACGCTGCCGCCCAAGCAGCGGACGGTGCTCGTGCTGCGCTTCTACGAACAGCTCACCGAGGCCGAGATCGCCCAGCTGATGGGCATCTCGGTCGGCACCGTGAAGTCGCAGAGCAGCCGCGCGATCGCCGCCCTCCGCGCCCGACTGGCCGACCACCCCGAGCTCTCCGCCGAGGAGGAGCGATGACTCCCGAGGACCTGCTGACCCGCGCCTTCGCCGAGGTCACCGAGACGACCGACTACCCGACCACCTCCCTGGCGACCGTCGTCGCCCGCTCCCGCACGCTCCGCCACGGGCGACGTCGTACGACGGCACTCCTGGCCGCGGCGGCGGCGGTGGCGCTGGTCGGCGGGTCGGTGGCGGTGTGGCTGAACCACGACGCCGGGACCACCCCGAGCCCCTCGCACCGTGTCGACCCGGCTGGGTCGCTGCCCGACGTGCCCCTGGGTGACGCGCCCGGGGTCGCCTACCTCGAGGCTGACACGTTCGTCACGGCGGCCGGGGACCGGATCACGTCACCGACCTTCCGCAAGGCCGCAGACCGCGACGCCGTACGGCGACGGCGTGCTCGTGGCCGCCCGTCGGGCGCCGGGGCTGCCGTTCGTGACGATCTCGTTCGTGTCCGGCGGGTCGACGTCGCGCCTCGGCTGCGGCACCCCCGGCTTCGCGCTGGGCGGTGACGTCCCGGCGTACTGGCTGAACGACACCTGCGGGTACGACGTGGCCGGTCGGCTGGTCCGCGGGACGACGGAGACACCCACGGCGAAGAACCTGGCGCTCTACCCGGTGCGGACCGTCGCCGGAGGACTGGTGGCCATGGAGACCTGGACGAACAGCGCGCGGGCCGACGGTCCGGTCGTGATGGCCACCGACGGCTCCGTGCACCGGATCCCGCACGTCTCGATCCTGCTGTCGGCGTCACCGGCGGGGGACCTGGTGGCGGGGCGGGGGCCGGTTGCCCGAGGACTGGTGCCGGTCGTGGCGAACACGTCGACCGGTGCCGTGGTGTGGCGCGCCCGCGGCTGGAACCTCGGCCACTTCTCGGTCTCCGGGCGCTACCTCGTGGGGACGCAGAAGGCTCGGTGCGCAGACCGTGACCGGGATCGGCGACGCGGTGGGGATCTGGGACGCTGCCACCGGGCGGCAGGTCACCAGCACCACGTTGCCGAACATGACCGTCGTCGGCGACCCGGTGTGGGAGGGCGACGACGCGGTCCTCGTCGTCGCCGAGGACCGCCACCACCAGCAGGCGATCGTGCGCGTCGGCCTGGACGGGTCGATCACCCGCGCCACGCGGTGGCTCCGGCCGGTGAGGGCAGCTACCGCCTCGCCGCCGCGCCCTGACGCTCTCGGTCTGTCACGATTGCAACCTTCCTGCCCCCACTCGCGTCTTGGTCGCGACGAGGGGAGGAACCCATGCCAGATCCCGACCGACCACCCACGGGGGCACTCGCTGTGGCGGACCGGAGCGACGCACGCGACGCCGACTTCGCGGCGTACCTCGCCGCGCGGCAGCCGAGCCTGCTGCGGACGGCGTACCTGCTGACCGGCAACCGCCACGACGCCGAGGATCTCGTGCAGACGGCGTTCGCCAAGCTGTACCTCTCGTGGGACAAGGTGCGTGACCAGGGCTCGATCGACGGCTACGTCCGCCGGATCCTGGTCAACGAGCACAACTCCCTGTGGCGACGCGCCTGGAAACGACGCGAGCACACCCAGGAGACGCCGGTGCTCGACCGGCCCGTGCACGACGCGTACGACGAGGGCGCCGGCTCGGCGTTGTGGGACGTCGTCCAGACCCTGCCCCGCAAGGCCCGGGCGGTCGTCGTACTGCGCTACTACGAGGAGCTGACCGAGGCCGAGACGGCCGCCGCGCTCGGCATCTCGGTCGGCACCGTGAAGTCCCAGACCAGCCGGGCGCTCGCCGCGCTCCGGTCCCGCGCCCCCCAGAGCCTCGACCCGCGCGGATCCGAGGAGGACCGATGAACGACGACGACCTGACCACCGACCTGGGTCGCGAGCTGCGCGACCGCTCGGACGCCATGCACGGCACCTCCCTGGGGCTCGCCGACGTGCAGCAGAAGGCGCGCTCGATCCGGCGGCGGCGCACCGTCACCGCCGTGGGCGGCGCGGTCGCGGCGATCGCGCTGATCGTCCCGACGGCTGCTCTCGCCAACCACCACGGCGGCCGCACCACTGAGCCGCTGCCCGCGACCCAGAGCGTCACGCCGACCCCCAGCCCGACGACCTCCGAGGGCCAGCAGCCACCGGCGGGCGTCCTCGACGTGTCAGACCTGCCCACCGGCGACGCACCCCGAGTGGAGTACGTCACGGGTGGTAACACCCTGCACCAGATCGACGGCAGCAGCGTGGAGATCCCCACGAGGTACCCCGTCAACTCCTTCGTCGTCCTGACCGACGGCTCGCACATCTGGCTCACCCGCGACAACGGCACGACGTATGTCGAGGTGCAGGATCTCGACGGAACCTTGCACGACCCGGTCCCCAGCGTCGGGAGCCTGGCCGTGAACCCGAGCCACAGCATCGCGGCTTGGGTGACACCCGACGGGCAGGTGATGGTGTGGACCCTCGGCGCGAAAGCGCAAAAGCCGCTCGGGGACCCCCTCGCAGCAGGAAGCGAACTCCGGATGGCTGCGGTCACCGGTGACGACTGCGCCCTGGCCTGCACGGTCTACGTCAACGTGGCCTCGCCTCAGGGGGGCGACGCACCCTGGGAGCCCTGGGAGGTCTCGGCGTCGCAGACCCAGCTCCTCCGCGACGGCGGATACCTGACCGTCAGCGACATCAGCCGGGCGGGTGTGACCATCGGCCTGACCAAGATCACCGACATCGACACCTGCTCGAAGGTGCTCGGGGGTGGGGAGTTCGCGGGCTGGTCGACCTGCAAGAACCAGCTGGCGTCCTTCTCCACGGAGGGGGGCCTGGTGCTGGCCACACCGACGTACTACGACGGCCTCGGACCGACGTCCATCGCCATGTATGCAGTCAGCGGCGGGCCCCGGCTCTTCGAGCGGAGGAGCGATGCGAAGCACCAGGCGTTCTACGCCCAACCCGGACCCGCCTGGGAGGACGAGAAGCACCTGCTCGCATCGGTGTTCCAGGACGGCCGGTGGTCGATCGTCCGGATCGCGGCGGACGGCACGATGGAGTACGCCGTACCGCCCATCGCGGGTGCGGACGTGGAGAACCCCTTCGTCCTCGCCACCGGTGGCCCGGCCGTCGGAGACTGACGGCTCAGGCGACGACCTGGGTGACCGGCTGGGACGAGTCGGCCGGGAGGTCGAGGCTGGACGGCTCGCGGCCGCGGGCGACGAGCTCCGCGCCGAGCGCGGCGACCATCGCGCCGTTGTCGGTGCACAGCCCCGGCCGCGGCACGCGGACCCGGATGCCGCGGGCCTCGGCCCGTTCGGTCGCCATCGCCCGGAGCCGCGAGTTGGCCGCGACGCCGCCGCCGATCAGGAGGTCCTCGATCCCCTGGTCCGTGGCGGCGTCGAGGGCCTTGCGGACCAGCACGTCGCAGACGGCTTCCTGGAAGCTCGCCGCCACGTCGCCGACGTCGATGGTGACCCCGTCGCGCTGCTGGGTCTCGACCCAGCGGGCGACCGCGGTCTTGAGACCGGAGAACGAGAAGTCGAACCGGTGCCGCTCGAGGTCGCGCCGGCTGGTGAGGCCGCGCGGGAAGTCGATGGTGACCTGGCCCCCGCGGGCCATGCGGTCGATGTGGGGTCCGCCGGGGAAGGGCAGACCGAGCAGCCTCGCCACCTTGTCGAAGGCCTCCCCCGCGGCATCGTCGATGGTGGCGCCCATCGGCTCGACCCCGACCGTCACGTCCTCGACCCGCAACAGGCTCGAGTGCCCGCCGCTGACCAGCATCGCCAGGCAGGGCTCGGGCAGGGCGCCGTGCTCGAGCTGGTCGACCGCGACGTGGGAGGCCAGGTGGTTGACGCCGTAGATCGGCTTGCCGAGCCCGATGGCCAGGGCCTTGGCGGCGGCCACGCCGACCAGGAGGGCACCCGCGAGGCCGGGTCCGCTGGTCACCGCGATCGCGTCGACGTCGTGGAGCCGGACGCCGGACGTCTCGCAGGCGCGCTCGAGGGTCGGCACCATCGCCTCGAGGTGGGCCCGGCTCGCGACCTCGGGCACGACGCCACCGAAGCGGGCGTGCTCCTCGACGCTGCTCGCGACCGCGTCGGCGAGCAACGTGTGACCGCGGACGATGCCGACGCCGGTCTCGTCGCAGGAGGTCTCGATACCGAGGACGAGGGGCTCGTCGGTCATGCCAGGGCCTTGAACAGGACCACCGCGGTGGTGCCGTCGGCGTAGTAGCGCGGCCGGCGGTCGATCTCGGAGAAGCCCTGCGCGGCGTAGAACGCGCAGGCCCCGTGGTTGTCCTCGCGCACCTCGAGCAGCAGCCGGTCGGCATGCCGGGTCAGCGCCTCGTGCTCCACGCGGGCGAGCAGCCCGGACGCAAGGCCGGTACGCCGGTGGGTCGCCGCGACCGCGATCCGCTGCAGCTCGGCGATGTCCGCGACGATGCTCACCGCGGCGTAGGCCATCACGGCCTCGTCGCCCGCGACGAGGTAGAGCGTCGTCGGCACGCGACCCGAGACCCCTTCCGCGACCAGGTGGGGCGACCACGCATCGGAGCCGAGGGCGTCGCGTTCCAGGGCCGCCACGGCGTCGGCGTCGTCGGGACGCGGCGAGTCGGACCTCGACCTCCCCCACCCTCACGACACCCGCTTCGGTACGGCGATCGCGACCGCGTCGGGACGGCGCAGGTACAGCGGGTCGGGGTCGCGCAGCTCGGCGAGCTCCTCGGCGACGGCCCGCGCCAGCCAGCCGGCGCTCGGCAGCGCAGGAGCGCGGCGGTCGGGGAACGCGTCCGGGTAGATCACGCCGCCCTCACCGGCCACGGGTCGGTCGCTGGCCGCCTCGGCGGGCCGGACGACCTCGGGGCCGTCGATCCGCCGGCCCTGGTCGTCGTACGACGCGAGGTAGACCTCCTTGCGGCGCGCGTCGGTGGCGACCAGGAAGTCGGCGCCGATCGCCGGGGCGGCCTCGACCGCGATCACGTCGAGCGAGCACACGCCGTACACGGGGATCTCGAGCACGAACGCGAGGGTGCGCGCGGTGACCAGACCGACGCGGAGCCCGGTGAACGGGCCGGGCCCGACGCCCACCGCGATCGCGGTGAGGTCCTGGCGCACGATGCCGGCGTCGGCCATCACGGCCTCGATCAGCGGAGCCAGCTGCTCGCCGTGCTTCATCCGCTGCTCGGAGCGCCGCTCTGCGACGACGTCCTCGCCGTCGTGGAGGGCGACGGTCACGAAGGGCGTGGCCGTGTCGAAGGCGAGCAGCACGCGTCCGAGGTTACTGACCCCCGGAGGTCGGTGGTCGAGCCAGGCCGGCGACCGGCACTCAGGCCGGCAGGGCCCGCCAGTGGGTGGTGACACGCCCGTCGTCGCCGACCAGGTGGAGCGCGAAGCTGGGCGGGGCGTCGTACCAGAGGGTCGGTGGCGCCTCCGCGTCCGCGGTGACGGTCGACACCACGCCGCCGCCGATCAGCAGCGGCCGGCCGGCGAACGTGGTGGCACAGATCGTGTGGGCGTGGCCGACGAGGGTGGCCACGACGTGGGGATGACGGACGACGACCGCCGCGAGTGCGTCTCCGTCGAGCAGCCGGATCGGGTCCATCAGTTCGAGCCCGATCGTGGTCGGTGGGTGGTGCAGACAGACGTACGACGGTCGCGCGTCCTCGGCGAGGCGGGCGTCGAGCCAGGCCAGCTGCTCGTCCCCGAGCCGGCCTGGGTCGACCCGCCCGGTCTCGTCCGCGTCGACCAGCGAGTCGAGCATCACGAACCGGACGCCTGCCACCTCCACCACGGTCCGGGTCCCGATCCCGAGCCCCTGGACGAACGCGTCGCGCACGTCGTGGTTGCCCGGGCACACCGCGAGAGGCCCGTCCCAGCGGTCGAGCCACGCGCGCGCGTCGGCGTACTCGTCGGGGAGCCCGTGGTCGGCCACGTCGCCGGTGACGACGAGGAGGTCGGGTCGTGGGGACATCGCGAGGAGGTGGTCCATGACGGCGGCGTTGCGGGCGCTGGGGTCCTGCGCCTCGTTGCCGAAATGGGTGTCGCTGACGTGGGCGATCACGAGCATGCCGCCACCCTGGCACGCGCCGGCGCCGGGCTAGGGTCCGGGGCATGGACGACTCGGAGTGGTCCGAACGGTTCCCGGGCCTCTGGGGCCTGGACTTCCAGCCCTACGCGAACGCCGACCTGGCCTTCCGGCTGGGCGTCCCGGACGACGCGCTCGTCACGCGCCTGCACCTGGTCGCACAGGTCCCCGACGGGCGGGTCGTGGTGTGCCGGTCGGACCAGGAGTGGCGGTTCCTGCCCGGCGGCCGGCGCGAGGCCGGTGAGTCGCTGACCGACCTGGCGGCTCGCGAGCTGCGCGAGGAGGCCGGGTGCGAGCTGCGCGGCGGGATCGAGGTGTTCGCCCACCAGGAGGTGCACTCGCACAACCCCGCCCCGCACCACCCACACTTCCCGCACCCCTCCAGCGCCTGGGCGTTCGCGACCGCTCAGGTCGAGCTGACCGGTCCCCCGACGAACCCGGCCGACGGCGAGGCGGTGGTCGAGGTCCAGACGCTCCCCGTCGCCGAGGCCGCGGTGTGGCTGCGGGTGCACGAGGAGGAGCCCGCCGACCTGCTCCTGCTGGCGGAGGCGCTGGGCCTGCTCAGGGGATGAGCGCCGGCAGCCGTACGCCGAGCCAGCGGCGCCCCACCGGCGAGACCCGCACCCGACGTGGGTCGAGCTCGCCGTCAGGCACGGCCTCGTCGGCCACGGCGCGCTCGATCCGCACCTCGACCCGGTCGTCGGCCAGCCCCTCGGCCAGCCCCTCCCCCCACTCGACCACGGTGACCGCCTCGTCGAGGGAGGTGTCGAGGTCGAGGTCGTCGAGCTCGGCGACGCCCCCGATCCGGTAGGCGTCGACGTGGACCAGCGCCGGCCCGTCGGTGAGCGAGGGGTGGACGCGCGCGATCACGAACGTCGGCGACGTGACGTCACCCCGGATCCCCAGCCCGGCCCCGAGCCCCTGCGTGAAGGTCGTCTTGCCGGCACCCAGCCCACCCGACAGCACCACGACGTCACCGGCCCGCAGGACGCGGGCGAGCGAGGCGCCGAGCGACCGCATCGCCTCGGCGTCGGGTGCGTCGTACGCCGTGGGGGCCGGCCGGCGCAGCTCGACGTACGGCGTGCGGGTGGCGGTCTCCACGAAGCCGTGCTCGCGCCAGAACTTCCCGGTGCCGGGCAGCTCCTCGCGCGCCAGCACCGCGACCTCGTCGTACTCCTCGGCGCCGGCCAGAGCCTCGGCGACGAGGGCGGTGGCGACCCCGTGGTCACGCACGTCGGGGATCACGCCGACGCGGCGCAGCCAGAGGGTGGCGTCCTCGGGGTCGAGGACGAGCGCGCCGACGTCGTGCCCGCCGCTGGAGGCCACGAGACCGCCGTGGGTCAGCGCTGCGGCGAGCGACTCGACGGTCTCCCCGAGCGCGTCGGCGGGCGGGTCGACCGGGGGCCGCGCGGCGAACGCCGCGCGGACGATCTCGAGCACGGTCGGGGCAGCCTCCGGTCCGACGTGGCGTACGTCGGTCATCTCCGGTCGGCCAGGTCGCCGGCCGCGGCGATCAGGTGGTCGAGCTCGGCGTTGACGTCGTCGTACCGCTCCATGATCACCAGGTGCCCGGCCCCCTGGCACTCCAGCAGGTTGGAGCCGGCGATGTAGGCGTGGAGCTTGCGGCTGTGGCCGATCGAGGTGAGCCGGTCGGCGGTGCCGCAGATGATCGACGTCGGCACGACGCCCAGCGCCTTCACGGTCTCGAACTTGTCGAGCTGTGTGAAGTTCGAGAAGAACTCCGCCACCACGCCGAACGGCGTCGCCGAGATCATCTGGTCGACGAACTCGACGTAGGACGCGGGCACGTCGTCGCCGAAGGCGAGCTCGTCGGTGGCCACCATCGCGACCGAGCGCCCGAGCCGTCGGAAGCCGTCGACCTGGCGGTGACCGCGGGCGAGCACCGCCATCAGCCGCTGAGCCACCGCGCCGCCGACCGTCGCGGGCAGGAGCGGCGCGACGAGCCGGTGTGGCTCGAGGCCGCCGGCGGTGGTCGAGATCAGGGCGACCCCGACGACGCGGTCACCGAAGAGCTCGGGGTACTCCTCGGCCAGGGCCATCACCGTCATCCCACCCATGGAGTGTCCGACCAGCACGATCGGGCCCTGCGGGACGACGGTGTCGAGGACCAGCTTGAGGTCGCGGCCGAGCTGCTCGATGGTCGCGTGCCCCGGGTCGGACCGCCCGGACCGGCCGTGCGAGCGCTGGTCGTAGTAGACGGTGCGCACCTGGCCGCGGTAGGCAGCGCGCTGGAAGTGCCAGGCGTCGAGGTTCAGCGAGTAGCCGTGGATGAACACGACGGTCAGCTCGGGCACCTTGGTGGCCCGGCGACGCCCGGTGCCGGCGTACTCGTCCACCTCGACGTGCAGGTCCACGCCGTCCTCGGCGACCACGGTGATCGGGTCGGACCGCAGCGACCCGAACTCGGTCTCGTCGCCCGCGCCGCGGCGTGCGATGACCGCCCGGCGCTGGGCGACGCGCAGCGCCGTACCGGCGGCCGCCACCCCGACCGCGGCTCCGGCGACGGACAGGACCTTGCTGCTGGCCTTCATGCGGCCTCTCCTCCGACGTAGCGCCGGAGCAGGCGGCCGCCCATGCGCGTGACGATCTCGTAGTGGATGGTGCCGCAGGCGCGCGCCCAGTCGTCCGCGGTCGGCTCGCCGGACGTGCCCGGACCGAACAGCACGACCTCGTCGCCCGGCGCGGGTCCCTCGTCGGCCGGGCCGTCGCCGAGGTCGACGACGAACTGGTCCATGCAGATCCGGCCGCGGATCGGGCGGCGCTTGCCGTCGACCCAGACCTCGGCGGCGTTCCCGGCATGGCGTGGCACGCCGTCGCCGTACCCCAGCGGCACCAGGCCCACACGGGTCTCGCCCGGCGCGGTCCAGGTGTGGCCGTAGGAGACGCCGGCGCCGGCGTGGATCGACTTGGTGAGAGCCAGGGGGGCGGTCACGGTCATCGCCGGCTCGAGCCCGACGTCGGGGCTGAGGCCGGGGGCCGGGTCGAGGCCGTACGCCGCGATGCCGCAGCGGACCAGGTCGAAGCGGCTGCTCGGCCGCAGCAGCGCGCCGCCGGAGTTGGCGAGGTGACGCACCTCCGGGCGCAGGCCGGCCCGCTCGGCGTCCGCGAGCGCGTCGCGGAAGGCGCGCTCCTGGACGTCGTTGGCGGGATGGGACGGCTCGTCGGAGGAGGCGAAGTGCGACCAGAGGCCGGTGACCCGCCAGACGCCGTCGGCCTCACCGGCGCGGGCTTCGGCGAGGAGCTCGGGCCAGAGCTCGACGGTCGAGCCGCCGCGCGACAGGCCGGTGTCGATCTTGAGCTGGACGCGTGCGGGGGTGCCCGTGACGGCCGCGCGGATCTCCGCCAGCTCGGCCACGGTGTACGCCGTCACGTCGATGCCGCGGTCGATCGCGGCAGCCCAGTCGTCGCCGGGAACCGTGAGCCAGCTGAGGATCCGGCCGGTGTCACCGGCCTCGCGGAGCCGGACCGCCTCGTCGAGGGTCGCGACGCCGACCCAGGGCGCACCCGCCTGCCGAGCCGCGTACGCCGCCTCCACCATGCCGTGCCCGTAGCCGTCGGCCTTGACCACGACCATCACGTCGGACCCGTCGGGGGCCACCAGGTCGCGCAGCCGCCCGACGTTGCGCCGGATCGCACCCAGGTCCACCACGATCTCGGGTCGGCGGACCTGCTCGCGACTCATGCCCCCATCCTCCCATCCCACCCGGCTCAGTCGGTGCGGACTATCCGAGGAGGTAGGCGATCACCCGGGGCAGGGCTGCAGCGACGTCGGGGGCGCTGATCGGGCCGCCGGCGGAGGCGAGGGTGGCCGCGGCGCCGTGGAGCCAGGAGCCGACGGCCCCCGCGTCGTACGGCGTGAGGCCGGCCGCGAGCAGGGCACCGCAGAGCCCGCCGAGGACGTCTCCCGCTCCGGCGACGGCGAGCCACGGCGTACCCGTGGTGGTGACGCGCACTCGCCCGTCGGGGGCGGCGACGAGGGTGTGGTGACCCTTGAGCAGCACGACCGCGGCGTACTCCCGTGCAGCGCGGCGGGCGCAGGCGAGCTGGTCCGCCTCGACCTCGGACCGCTCCGCGCCGAGCATCGCGGCCAGCTCGCCGGCATGCGGCGTGAGCAGGGCCGGCACCGCCAGGGGCGTCGGGAGATGTTGCAGCGCATCCGCGTCGACCACGAGCGGCACGCCGTCAGCCAGGGCCGCGGACAGGGCCTCGGCCGCGTCGGCGTCGCCACCCGAGCCGACCACCCACGCCTGCACCCTCCCCTCGCCGACGACGACCTCCGGGTGTCGGGCCCGGACCGCATCGGGTGCCCCACCGGCGTACCGCACCATGCCGGCCAGTCCGCACGCCGCGCCGGACGTCGACAGCACGCCGGCACCCGGGTAGCGCGCCGATCCGGCACGGACGCCGACCACGCCACGCGTGTACTTCTGGGCGAACGGATCCGGCCGTGGCAGCAGGCCGGCCACGTCGTCGGCCTGGAAGGCGGTGACCGCCGCCTCGGGGAGCCCGAGCCCGAGGTCGACCAGCTGGACGACGCCGCAGGCCGACGCGGCCGGCTCGACGAGGTGGCAGATCTTGTGGGTGCCGAAGGTGACCGTGACGTCGGCGGTCACGTGGGGTCCGTCGAGACGGCCGGTGTCGACCTCGACCCCCGACGGGACGTCGACCGCGACCATCGGTACGCCGGCCACCGCCCGGACGGCGTCGAGGGCCGACTGCCGCAGCCCGGGCCGCCCCCCGATCCCGACGATCCCGTCCACCACCACGTCGGGCGAGCGGTGGCCGCCCGGCTCGACGACGCGACCCCCTGCCGCCCGGAGCGCGGCCAGGCCCGCCTCGTGGACGCGGTCCGCGACCAGCACCGCCTCGACCGCCGTCCCGCGGCGCGCCAGCATCGCACCGGCGTAGAGCGCGTCGCCGCCGTTGTCGCCCGAGCCGACCAGGAGCAGCACCCGGCGGCCGTAGGCACCGCCGAGCAGGTCGATCACCGCCGTGGCCAGACCGGCTGCGGCACGCTGCATGAGCGCCCCGTCGGGAAGCCGCGCCATCAGGTCAGCCTCGGCCGCCCGCACCTGCTCGACGGTGTGCGCGGCCCTCATGGATCGACCCTAGCGGCGCCGTTGAGGGGTCGTGTGCCTGAGCCCGCGCGATGGCGCGGG
This sequence comes from uncultured Actinomycetota bacterium, assembly GCA_963761515.1. Taxonomy (GTDB): domain Bacteria; phylum Actinomycetota; class Actinomycetes; order Propionibacteriales; family Nocardioidaceae; genus Nocardioides. The sequence goes on along the minus strand of CAVXHO010000020.1, from coordinate 41,525 downwards.
CTCAGGCACACGACCCGTTCAGGCCGCGCGGGACCTGTGGATGGCCGCGGCGGCGGGACGGCTCGGCCGCGCACCCTGGTGGCATGCAGGCGTTGGACGAGCTGCTCACAGCCCAGTGCGGGCTGGTCGCGCGCCGGCAGTTGACCCGCCTGGGTCTCGAGTGGGAGCGGGTGCGCAACCAGGTCGCCGCCCGGCGGTGGGTCGTCCTCACCCCTCGGGTCATCGGCACGACGACCGGCGAGCTCACCTGGGAGCAGCGGTGCTGGCTCGGGGTGCTGCACGCCGGACCGCACAGCATGCTGGGCGGTCTCACGGCCGCCTCGGCGCACGGTCTCCAAGGCTGGAGCCGCTCCGTGGTGACCGTGCTCGTCGACGACGAGCTCGCGTTCGAACCAGTCGAGGGAGTCCGTTTCTTCCGGAGTCGACGACCGTTCGAGCTCCTGCGATCGCCACGACAGGGCGTCGCCCGGGCTCGGCTGGAGCCGGCCATCCTGCTGTGGGCGGCGTACGACGCGCCCGTCCGGGCGGCCCACGGAGTCCTGGCGGCAGCCGTCCAGCAGCGACTGACCACGCCCGAGCGGCTTCTCGAGTGGGTGGACCAGCTCCAGCCCCTGCGACGCGCCCGCGCGTTCAGGCGCACCCTGGGCGACATCGCGGGTGGGGCGCAGTCGGGTGCCGAGCTCGACGTACGCCGGATGTGTCGCCGCCACGGACTCGTCCCACCTCAGCGTCAGCGCGCGCGAGTCGACCGAGCAGGGCGCCGACGCTGGACCGACTGCGAGTGGGACCTCCCCGGCGGCGGCATCCTGGTGCTGGAGGTGGACGGGAGCTTCCACCTCGAGGTGCTGCAGTGGGAAGCCGACCTGAAGCGAGCTCGGTCGATCACCACCCGAACCCGAGTGGTCGTCCGGTGCAGCGCCTACGAGCTGCGACATGAGGACGCCGACGTGGCCCGTGACCTGGTCGCGCTCGGCGTACCTCGCACGGGTCGCGCCGCCTGACCACCGGGTCGTGTGCCTGACACCGCGCCTGAGCGCGGGCTCAGGCACACGACCCCCTTACGGCCTCTTCAGGACCCCCGTCACGACTCCAGGACGACGACCGCCGAGGCGATGCCCGCGTCGTGGGAGAGCGAGAGGTGGACGTGCACGGCGCCGAGCTCGGCCGATCGGGCAGCCACGGTGCCGGAGATCGTGAAGAGCGGGCGACCCGACGACGCCGAGACCACCTCCGCGTCGTGCCAGGCCAGGTTGCCGGGGGCGCCCAGCGCCTTGGCCAGCGCCTCCTTGGCGGCGAACCGCGCGGCCAGCGAGGCCGGCGGGCGGGTGATCTCGCCCGGGGTGAAGAGCCGCTCGGCGAGGCCCGGCGTACGGCGGAGTGAGTCCTCGAAGCGCTCGATGTCCACCACGTCGATGCCCACGCCGACGATCGCCACGGGCCTTGTCTACTCGACCGTGACGGACTTGGCGAGGTTGCGCGGCTGGTCGACGTCGTGACCGAGTCGGGTCGCCAGCTCGCACGCGAACAGCTGCAGGGGTACGACGGCCGGCACCGGCTGCAGCAGCGTCGAGACCCGAGGCAGCCGGATCAGGGTGTCGGCGAACTCCGCGATGCTCGGGTCGTCGTCCTCGGCGAGCACGATCGTGCGTGCCCCTCGCGCGCGTATCTCCTGGATCGCGCTGACCATCTTGTCGTGGAGCTGGTCGCGACCCTGGGGTGGTACGACGCAGAAGACCGGCAGCCCCGGTTCGATCAGCGCGATCGGCCCGTGCTTGAGCTCGCCCGCGGCGAAGCCCTCGGCGTGGATGTAGGCCAGCTCCTTGAGCTTGAGCGCACCCTCGAGCGCGATCGGGAAGCCGGCATGGCGTCCCAGGAACAGCACCGACTTCGCGTCCTGGAGCTCCTCGGCCAGGTCGTAGAGCTGGTCGGCGTTGTCGAGGATCCGTTGCACGTGGCCAGGCATGTCACCGAGCTCGGCGACCACGCGGGCGATCTCGTCGTCGTACGACGTGCCCTTGACCTGGGCGAGGTAGAGGCCGAGGAGGTACGCCGCGATCACCTGCGTGATGAAGCCCTTGGTCGACGCGACGCCGATCTCCGGACCGGCGTGGGTGTAGATCACCGCGTCGGACTCCCGCGGGATCGTGGAGCCGTTCGTGTTGCAGATCGCCAGGACCTTCGAGCGCTGCTGGCGCGCGTGGCGGATCGCCATCAGCGTGTCGGCGGTCTCGCCCGACTGGCTGATCGCGACCACGAGCGTCGAGCGGGTGAGGATCGGGTCGCGGTAGCGGAACTCGTGCGCCAGCTCCACCTCGCACGGGACGCGCGTCCAGTGCTCGATCGCGTACTTGGCCACGAGCCCGGCGTAGAACGCCGTCCCGCAGGCGATGATGATGATCTTGTCGACCTCACGCAGCTCGCTGTCGGAGATCCGGACCTCGTCGAGCTGGAGGCGTCCGTTCTGGTCGTGCCGCCCCAACAGCGCGTCCCCGATCGCGCGCGGCTGCTCGAAGATCTCCTTGCGCATGAACCAGTCGTAGCCGTCCTTCTCCGCGGCGGAGAGGTCCCAGTCGACGTGGTAGCGCTTGCCCTCGACGGGGTTGCCGTGGAAGTCGATCACGGAGACGGCGTCGCGGGTGATGGTGACGATCTGGTCCTGCCCGAGCTCCATCGCCTCACGGGTGTGCTCGATGAACGCCGCCACGTCGGAGCCGATGAAGTTCTCGCCCTCGCCGATGCCCACGACCAGCGGGGAGTTACGCCGGGCGGCGACGACCCGGGACGGGTCCTGCCCGTCGACCGCGACCAGCGTGAACGCGCCCTCGAGCCGCAGGCACACCGCGCGCATCGCGTCGGTGAGGTCACCACCGCCGGCCAGCGCGGCTTCGAGCAGGTGGGCAGCGATCTCGGTGTCGGTCTCCGAGAGGAGGTCGTCACCGGCCGCCTCCACCTCGGCGCGCAGGGTCGCGAAGTTCTCGATGATCCCGTTGTGCACCAACGCGACCCGACCGTCGTTGCCGAGGTGCGGGTGGGCGTTGGTGTCGTTGGGTGCGCCGTGGGTCGCCCAGCGGGTGTGCCCGATGCCGGTCGTGGAGGGCGGGAGCGGCTCGTCGGCGAGCGCCTTCTCGAGGTTGGCGAGCTTGCCCGCGCGCTTGCGCCACTCGATCTCGCCGTGTGACACGAGCGCGATCCCGGCGGAGTCGTAGCCGCGGTACTCCAGGCGGCGCAGGCCCTCGATGACGACGTCCTGAGCCTGCTTCTCCCCGACGTACCCCACGATGCCGCACATGGGCCCGAGTCTATCGGCGAGGTACGCGCACCCCGGCCGCCGTCGGCGCCGCGGGCCCGTCGGGCCCGCGGACCCGGCGTGCTGGAACAATGCCCGCCATGCCCAACGGTGTGCAGGGGAGCGAGCCGTCCCCGTACGTCGAGCTGGCGCGTGCCGACTGGGCCGAGCTGGGTGAGCACGTCGACCAGCCCCTGTCCGCCGAGGAGATCGCACGCCTCCGCGGCCTGGGCGACCAGCTCGACCTCGAGGAGGTCCAGCAGGTCTACCTCCCGCTCTCGCGGCTGCTGAGCCTGCGGGTCAAGGCCGCCCGCCGGCTGCACCGCAAGCAGGAGGAGTTCCTCCACCAGCCGCAGCCGCCGCGGACGCCGTTCGTGATCGGGCTCGCGGGCTCGGTCGCCGTGGGCAAGTCGACGACGGCGCGCGTCCTCCAGCAGATGCTGGCCCACTGGGACGAGCACCCGAACGTCGCACTGGTCACCACCGACGGCTTCCTGTACCCCAACGCCGAGCTCGAGCGCCGCGGGATCCTGCAGCGCAAGGGCTTCCCGGAGTCCTACGACCGGCGCGCGCTGCTGCGCTTCGCCGTCGACATCAAGTCGGGCAAGGACGAGGTCGAGGCCCCGACGTACTCCCACCTCGTGTACGACGTGGTACCCGACGACCCCGTCGTCGTCCGGCATCCCGACATCGTGATCGTCGAGGGCCTCAACGTCCTCCAGCCGGCGCGCACCACCGAGGACGGCCGCAGCGGCCTGGCGCTGAGCGACTTCTTCGACTTCAGCGTCTACGTCGACGCCGCGACCGCCGACATCCGAGCGTGGTACGTCGAGCGGTTCCTGCGGCTGCGCAAGACGGCCTTCGCCGACCCCGCGTCGTACTTCCGGCGCTACGCCGCGCTCTCCACGGACGACGCGACTGCGACGGCCGAGGAGATCTGGGACAGCATCAACGGCCCCAACCTCGAGCAGAACATCAAGCCCACGCGCTCCCGCGCCACCCTCGTGCTGCGGAAGGACCGCGACCACTCCGTCCGTTACGTGCGCCTCCGGAAGCTGTGAGCGGGAGCTCAGAGGCGCTTCTGGTACTCCAGGAGCTGTTCGAGCACGCGGTAGCCGAGCGCCTCGTTGACGGCGTTCATGTGGTCGTTCACGTCGGCGTTGCTGGTGACGACCGCCGTGCACTCCGGGTACGCCGCGCGCAGGGCGCGATGGGTCGCGAGCTTCATGGCGAGACCGAGCCGGTGCCCGCGCGCGTCGGGCATCACCACGGTCACCCCGACGTGGGCGATCCGTGGGTCGGCCCGGGCGACCCGCACGTCGGAGAACCCCACCAGGCGCCCGTCCGGCGACACCGCGCCGGCATGGAACAGGTCCTGCCCGATCCGGACCGCCCGGCGCTCGCTCTCGCGCAGCCGGTCGACCGTCCACTCGCCGTCCTCGAGCTCGAGGTCACCGGTCGGCACCATGGCCAGGAAGCCGCTGAGCATCCGTCCGAGGTCCTCGAGGTACTCGTCGGGGCAGGCGTCGGTCCAGGTGACGACCCGGTAGTCGCCGCGGGCTGCCTCCACCTCGGCCGCGAGTGCCTCCCACCCCGCCTCCGACGCGGCGAGGTCGATCGCCTTGGCTCCCTCGCGGTTGGCCACCGTGTAGCCGCGTGCGTCGCCGAACCAGGTCCCCGTGCTCGTGCCACCGGGTGGTGCGAACACCTCGACCAGGGCAAGCTCGCGTCCGGCCGCACGCGCCCGGCGCTCGACCTCGTCGAGCAACATCGAACCGACGCCCCGGCGGCGGGCCGGCCAGTCGACCCAGACGTCGCAGTAGGACATCCGCGGGTTGTCGGACATCGGGAGGTTCACGAGCCCGGCGCCGACCATCTCGTCACCGTCGTACGCCGCGAAGAGCTCGAGATGGAACTCGGGGCTGGGGATCGGCAGCGTGACGCGGGCGACCTCCCACGAGGGGGTGCAGTCGAGCGGCCGGTCGCGCTGCGCGTCGTGATGGATCTCCCACCAGCGGTGCAGGGTCGCCTCGTCGGACAGGTCGACGTCGCGGATCTCCGTCACGGGGCACGAACCTAGGCCGCCGTGGGTCCGGAGCGCGAGCGCTTATCGGCTCACGGGGTCAGAGCGCGAGGCGGCGGCGTACGACGTCGGCGAGGCGCTCGGCGACCGCCTTCGCCTCCTCGGGGGACGACGCCTCCACCATCACCCGGACCAGCGGCTCGGTGCCGGAGGGACGCAGCAGGATCCGGCCGGAGTCGCCCAGCTTGTCCTGCTCGCGGGCCACGGCCTCGGTCAGCTCGGGGTCGTCGGTGCGGTGCTGGTCGACACCCGACACGTTGACGAGGACCTGCGGCAGCCGGGTGACGACGGAGGCGAGGGTGCGCAGCGACGAGCCGGTGCGGGCCATCCGTTGCAGGACCTGCAGCGCGCTCAGGATGCCGTCACCGGTGGTGGCGTGCTCACTCATGATGATGTGACCGGACTGCTCGCCGCCCAAGGTGAAACCGCCCTCGCGCATGGCCTCCAGCACGTAGCGGTCGCCGACCGCGGTCTGGTGGACGGTGATCCCGGCACGCTGCATTCCCTGGACGAACCCGAGGTTGCTCATCACGGTGGCCACGACGGTGTCGTGCGGGAGCCGGCCGCGCTCGTGCAGGTCCACCGCGAGCATGGCCATCAGCTGGTCGCCGTCCACGGTCGCGCCGGTGTGGTCGACCGCCAGACAGCGGTCGGCGTCGCCGTCGAGGGCGAAGCCCGCGTCGGCGCCGTGTGCCAGCACCGCCTCGCGCAGCCCGGCGAGGTGAGTGGATCCGCAGCCCTCGTTGATGTTGAGGCCGTTGGGCTGGTCGTTGATCGCGAACACCGCGACTCCGGCGTCACGCAGGGCGCGTGGCCCGACCTCGACCGCCGCACCGTTGGCGCAGTCGAGTACGACGCGCAGCCCGGCCGGGCGGTGGTCGAGGGTGCCGACCAGGTGGTCGGCGTACTCCTCGACGGTCGCGCCGTACGGCGTGACGCGGCCGACGTCGGCACCGGTCGGGCGTTCCCACTCCTCGCCGAGACGCGCCTCGATCTCGTGCTCGAGCGAGTCGTCGAGCTTCACGCCGCCGCGAGCCAGGAACTTGATGCCGTTGTCGGGCATCGGGTTGTGGGAGGCGGAGATCACCACGCCGAGGTCGGCGCCGAGGGAGTCGGTGAGGTAGGCGACCCCCGGGGTCGGGAGCACCCGCAGCCGCAGCACGTCGACGCCCGCCGAGGCGAGCCCGGCGACCACCGCGTGCTCGAGGAACTGCCCCGAGATCCGGGTGTCGCGACCGACGACGGCCACCGGGCGCTGCCCGGTGTAGCCGCCGTGGTCGACGAGCACCCGCGCGGCCGCGACCCCGAGGTCGACCGCGAGCTCAGCGGTGATGACGCCGTTCGCGAGTCCGCGAACCCCGTCGGTGCCGAAGATGCGAGGCATCGGTCCCGCGGATCAGCGCTTGCTGAACTGCGGAGCCTTGCGGGCCTTCTTCAGACCGGCCTTCTTGCGCTCGATGACGCGGGCGTCACGGGTGAGCAGACCGGCCTTCTTCAGCGTGGGGCGGTTGGCCTCGATGTCGATGGAGTTGAGGGACCGGGCCACACCGAGCCGCAGGGCGCCGGCCTGGCCGGTGATGCCGCCGCCGTGGATGCGGGCGATGACGTCGAAGCGTCCCTCGAGGCCGAGCGCGGCGAACGGCTCGTTCACGACCTGCTGGTGGAGCTTGTTCGGGAAGTAGGAGTCCAGGGTGCGACCGTTCACGGTCCACACACCGGTGCCGGGCATGATCCGGACCCGGGCCACGGCCTCCTTGCGGCGCCCGGTGGCGGCCGCTGGGGCGATGGTGGCGGGGCGGGCGGCCTCGGCGGCGCCGGCGCTCTCGGACGTGTAGGCCACGCCCTGCTCGTCGGCCTGGAACGTCTCGGTCTCGGCCTCGGTGGTGGTGGTGGTGTCGTCAGCCACGGAATTACCTTCGCTTCTCTGCTCGGTCGTCGAGGGGGTCACTGGGAGACCTGCGTGATCTCGAACGGCTTGGCCTGCTGGGCCTGGTGCGGGTGGGCGGGCCCGGTGTACACCTTGAGCTTCTTGAGCACCTGGCGGCCGAGCTTGTTCTTCGGGAGCATGCCCCAGACGGCCTGCTCGATGACCTTGCGGGCGTCCTTCTCCAGCTGCTGGCCGACCGGGGTCGCGGTGAGACCGCCGGGGTAGCCGGAGTGGCGGTACATGAGCTTCTTGGTCAGCTTGTCGCCGGTGAGCGCGACCTTCTCCGCGTTGACGACGATGACGAAGTCACCCATGTCCATGTGCGGTGCGAAGGTGGGCTTGTGCTTGCCGCGCAACAGGTTGGCGGCTTGGACGGCGAGCTTGCCGAGGACGACGTCGGAGGCGTCGATCACGTGCCACTCGCGGTGGACGTCGGCGGGCTTCGGGCTGTACGTACGCACGTGCGTCTGCCTTTACTCGTTCGTGGGACCCGGCAGGCGGACCCGGCCGGGGTGCTTCGTCCAGACGGGTCGGGACGGAGCGGGTGGTGCCGCGGCCTCTGACGAACACTGCCCGGCTCAGAATCGTCCGGGTCTGCACCTCGACCGACGGGTCGGGGCGCGGCAGGAGTCGCGACCGCACAATCTACCGGTCACCGCGGGCCCGCGCCAAAACGCGCGGGCGGCCGAGCCATCCGGACCCCTACGATTCGTCCATGGGGAGCGGGACACCCACCAGTGTCCTCGCATGCGCCGCGTGCGGGGTCGAGCTCCCGAGCACGGCGAAGTACTGCCACGAGTGCGGGGCACGGGTGCCCGCTGCCCCAGATCGCGAGACCCGTCGCGTGGTCACCCTGCTGTTCACCGACGTGACCGGTTCGACCGCGATGGGCGAGAAGCTGGACCCGGAGGCCTACCGGGGTGTGATGGGCCGCTACTTCGCGGCGGCGCGCGCGGCCGTGGAGCGCCACGGCGGAACCGTCGAGAAGTTCGTCGGCGACGCGGTCCTGGCCGTCTTCGGTGTCCCGGAGGTCCACGAGGACGACGCGTTACGAGCGGTCCGCGCGGCGTACGAGCTGAACGACGCGGTTGCCCGGCTCTCCGACCGGTTGGTCGGCGAGCTCGACGTGCGGCTCTCGATCCGGACGGGCGTGAACACGGGGGCGGTCGTTGCCGGCGCCGCCAGGGCAGGGGGCTCCTTCGCCACCGGGGATGCGGTCAACACCGCGGCCCGTCTCGAGCAGGCGGCTGCCCCTGGCGAGATCCTGCTGGGCGCCACGACGTACGCACTCGTCCGCGACGCGGTGGAGGCGGAGGCGGCCGACCCGGTCCTGGCCAAGGGCAAGTCCGAGCCCGTCCCGGCGTACCGCCTGCTCCGCGTGCTGGATGCTGCGCGCGGCCGGCGCGGCCGCGACGACGTGGTGCTGGTCGGGCGGGTGCGCGAGAACCGCGCTCTGGACGACGCATTGACCCGGACCATGACGTCCGGACGCAGTCGCCGGCTCACCGTCCTCGGCCCGGCCGGGATCGGGAAGTCCCGGCTCGTCGGCGACTTCCTGGGCCGGGTCGGCGACCGGGCCGATGTTGCGCACGGGCGGTGCCTCTCGTACGGCCAGGGCATCACCTACTGGCCGCTGATCCAGGCGCTGCGGGACGCGCTCCGCCTGTCCGGCACCGAGTCGCCCGAGATCACCCGGCATGCCCTGACCGAGGCGCTCGGCCGAGCGCGCGACCGCGATGCGGTCGTCGAGCCGCTGATGGCGTTGCTGGGGAAGGCGGACCTGCCGGGCGGCACCGAGCAGACCTTCTGGTCCGTACGCCGACTCGTCGAGGAGCTCGCCTCGCAACGCCCGCTCGTGCTGAGCATCGACGACCTGCACTGGGCGGAGCCCGCCCTGCTGCAGGTGCTCGATCGCTTGCATGAGGAGGTCGCCGACCTGCCGGTGCTGCTGCTGTGCCAGGCACGGCCGGAGCTGCTGGAGCTGTACCCCGGCTGGGGTTCCGAGACCGCCGGCTCCACGATCAGGCTCGACCCGCTCAGCCCGGCGGAGACGAGTGCCTCCGTCGCCGCGCTGCTCGGCGGCGACCCTCCTCCGGGCTTCGCCGACACCGTCTCCACCTGGTCCGGCGGCAACCCGCTGTTCATCGAGGAGATCGTGGCGCACCTCGTGGAGTCGGGCGTGCTGGAACGCGAGCCGGGAGACGTGTGGCGGGTGGCACGTCCGCTCGACCGGGCCGGATCGCCGCCGAACGTCACCGCCCTGCTCGCGTCGCGCCTCGACCGGCTGCCCGCCACCGAGCGCGACCTGCTGGAACGCGTGTCGGTGATCGGGCTGGAGTTCACCGGCGCCGACATCGGGCTCCTGGTCGAGCCTCCGGTCCGGCGGGAGGTCGCCGGCGTCCTGACCGCCCTCACGGGGCGGGACCTCGTCCGCCCGGTCAGCTCGAGCGAGGGCGACACCTGGGCCTTCAAGCACGTCCTCGTGCGGGACGCGGCGTACGACGGCATGGCGAAGTCGATGCGGGCCGAGCTGCACGAGCGGTTCGCCGACGCCGTTGCGGCGGGCGACGACGCGGGCGACGCGCGGGCCGGCTTCGTCGCCCATCACCTGGAGCAGGCCGCGCACTACCGCCGCGAGCTCTCCGGTCACGATCCGGAGACGGAGGCCCTGGTCGACCGCGCGGTCGAGTCGCTGGTCCACGCGGCCGACCAGGCACGCGATCGCGAGCGTGAGGACACCTCCATCTCCTACCTCGAGCGGGCGATGGCCCTCGGGCCGGCCACCGCGACCGCGCGCCGGCGCATCCTCGAGCGTCAGGTCGTCAGCTGCTTCGAAGCCGGAGAGCTGACTCGGCTGGCCGGAGCGTTGGACTCCTTGGAGGCGGAGGTGGACGAGAGCGCCGACCAGGTGGACCGGGACTTCCTCCGGACGATGCGGGGGGTGCACGAGATGTCCGTGGGTGGTGCCGTCGACCCTGCTCAGGTCGATGCCGCGGCGCAGCAGGTGGTGGCGCTCGGCCGCGCGGCCGGAGACGCACGGTGGATCGTCCGCGGCCTCAGAGCGCGGTCCCTCTGCTCAACGGTGCTGGCGCTGTGGGAGGACGCAGCAGCGCACTCCGACGAGGTCGTCCGGATCGGCTCACCGGCCGACGCCCGCACCGCACGAGCCCTGCACCTGGTCGCCATGACCCTCGGCGACGGCACGCTCCGTGACGTCAGAGACCTCCTCCGTCAGGAGGCGACCATCGATGGCAACACCTCGACGGTCCAGCTGCTCATGCTCCTGTGGGACGCCCTCGTCGCGGCAGCTGACGGCTCCCCCGATGCCGAGGAGCTCATCGTCGCGACGGAGGCCAGGCACGAGGAGCTCTACACGGCGGGCGCGATCGGCGAGCCCACCCTCCCCTTGCTGGCGGACGCCTACGCCATGCACCGCGACCTCGACGGCGCGATCGCCTACCTCCAGCGCGTCAACGACGCGTTCCGACGCTCCGGCGACCTCGGCCATGCCTCGACGTACATCCTGCTGCAGGCCTTCGACCTGATGGAGCGCGGTGACCCGCTCGAGTCCGTGGCGCCTCTGGTCGAGGAGGCCGCGACCTACACCTCGCCGTACGACAGGCTCTCGGTCGCGTACCTCGCGGGCTGCCGCGCCCTCTTGGCCGTGCGGTCGGGTCACCACGAGCAGGCGACCGAGCTGGCCGCCGAGGCGTTGCGTGTCGGGGACGCCACCCAGGAGGTGTGGCACCAGGCAGACCTACGGCGCTGGCTGAGCGCGGTGCCGGGTGCGACCGGCGACCACGCTCTGGAACGCCGGATGCTCGAGGAGGCGGCGATCAGGTACCGGCGCAAGGAGATCCGGAGCTTCGACGCCGAGATCCGGCGCCGGCTCGGACAGCTGGGCGGCGACGCTCCCTAGTCGGCCTCGGCCTCACGCAGCCGGGCGCAGACCAGGGTCAGCAGACCTGCTGCGAAGCCGGGCTCGGTCTCGAGCAGCTTCTGGAAGGGGCCGTGGGGCACCGCAAGGGTGTGCAGGTCGCTGCTGGCCGTCACCGTGGCCGACCGCTTCTTGCCGTCGATCAGGCTGATCTCGCCGAAGTAGTCCCCGGCCCGCAGCTCGCGTCTCGGGCTTCCGTGGACGCTGACCTCGGCGGTGCCGTCGAGAATGATGTGGAGCGCCAGCGCGCCCTCACCCTCCTTGGCGATCTCGTGCCCGGTCTGGTGGGTCGTCCTGCGCGACGCATCGGCGAGCCTGCCGAGCTGCCGTGACGAGAGCCCGGCGAAGATGGGCACCCTGGCGAGGTGTGCTTGAACGTCCGTCGCGTTGTCGGTCATCGCGTCCCTTCCTGGCTGTGGGCGGAGCATAACGCGGCGGGACCACCGCCCGTCGAGACGCGATCCGGTCTCGGGTCGCCGATGTTCGCGGGCCGGAACCGGATTCGCTCTCCGGAGGACCCCGGACTAGGTTGGAAAGGTGAATGACTCACTCACCGTCCGGGACAACCGCACCGGCCAGGAGTACGACGTACCGATCGAGCAGGGTGCGGTGAAGGGCTCGGATCTCGGCAAGATCAAGGACAGTGACGGCAGCCCGCTCGCCGTCTACGACCCCGGCTTCGTGAACACCGCCTCGTGCAAGAGCGCGGTCACGTTCATCGACGGCGACGAGGGGATCCTGGAGTACCGCGGCTACCCGATCGAGCAGCTGGCCGAGAAGTCGACGTTCCTCGAGGTCGCCTACCTGCTGGTGCACGGCGAGCTGCCGACGAAGAACGAGTACGAGTCGTGGGTGCACGACATCACCTACCACACGTTCGTGCACGAGAACGTCAAGAGCTTCATGGAGGGCTTCCGCTACGACGCCCACCCGATGGGGATGCTGATGGCCTCCGTGGGCGCGTTGTCGACGTTCTACCCCGACGCCCGCGACATCGCCGACGCCGAGACCCGCCAGCTCCAGATCGTGCGGATGATCGCCAAGATGCCCACGCTGGGCGCCTGGTCGTTCCGGCACGCGCAGGGCAAGCCCTTCGTCTACCCCGACAACGAGCTCGGCTACACCGCGAACTTCCTCTCGATGCTGTTCCGGATGAGCGAGGACCGCTTCGCCGCCGATGAGCGGCTGGTCAAGGCGCTCGACGTCCTGTTCATCCTCCACGCCGACCACGAGCAGAACTGCTCGACGAACGCCGTCCGCTCGATCGGCTCGTCGCAGGTCGACCCCTACTCCGCGGTCGCCGGCGGCGTGGGCGCGCTCTACGGCCCCCTGCACGGCGGCGCCAACGAGGCCGTGCTGCGGATGCTGCGCCGGATCAACAAGAAGGAGAACATCCCCGACTTCATCCAGGGGGTGAAGAACGGCGACGAGCGGCTGATGGGCTTCGGCCACCGCGTCTACAAGAACTACGACCCGCGCGCCAAGATCATCAAGAAGGCCTGCGACGACGTGTTCGAGGTGACCGGGGTCAACCCGCTCCTCGAGATCGCCATGGAGCTGGAGAAGATCGCGCTCGAGGACGAGTACTTCGTCTCGCGCAAGCTCTACCCGAACGTCGACTTCTACTCCGGCCTGATCTATGAGGCCTTCCAGTTCCCGCCGGAGATGTTCACGGTGCTGTTCGCGATCGGGCGTACGCCGGGCTGGCTGGCCCAGTGGCTCGAGCTCGTGCAGGACAAGGAGCAGAAGATCGCCCGGCCCAAGCAGATCTACACCGGCCAGCGCACGCTGGACTTCGTCCCCGCCTCCGAGCGCTGGAGCTGACCCCGCCGGTCGAACCTCTCGACCCCCGGTCACTGCCCCAGGACCGGCACGAGGTCTCGACCAGCGGTCGGCCGTAGCGAGCTTGCTCGTGAGGTGGTCGACCCACGCACCTCCACTCTTCCCAGGCCCCACGGGCTAGGCGGCCGCGTGCTCGACCTCGAGCAGCGACTGGGAGTGGCGCTCGGCCTCGAACGCGGCACGGCCACCGCGGAAGCCGAAGAGCCGCTTGGTCCACAGGATGTAGATCACCGCGAACACGTTGAACGCGAAGGCGACCACGCGCAGCCAGGTCACCCGCTCGATGAGCTCGTAGATCTCCAGCGGGATGAAGACGGCGGTGCCGACGACCGCGACGTACTCACCCCACCGCTTCATCAGCCACAGCCCGACCCCCTCGACCAGCTCCAGGGCGCCGTAGGCGAGCACGCCGATCGTGACCAGCTCGAGGGTGGCGTGGTCGGTGGTGAGCGCCTTCTGGATCAGCTTGACCGGACCGGTGTTCTGCAGGTCGATGCCGAGCTTGTCGGCGAACGGCTTGAGGGTGGGGAGGTACTCGCGGAACACCTTCTCCAACGAGTCCTGCGCGCCGTTGAACCTGTAGACGCCGTAGGCGAGGGCGACCAGCAGCAGCCCGCGGATGAACCGCTCGGCCGCCAGCAGCCGCAGGATGAAGGCGTCGCGCAGGGCCTTGCCGCGCAGCACCAGGGGCGCCTCCTCGGCGGGCCCCGTGCCGCCGGGCTCGCCGACCACGAACGTGCCGCAGCGCAGGCACCGCCACGCCTCTCCGTCGACCGTCTCGGCCCGGAGCCGGGCGGCGAGGCCGGCCTCCGTCGGCTGCCAGGTGACGTGCCCCTGCCGGCCGCAGCTACGCAGCTCCCAGCTCCAGTGCGCCCACGGTGTCGTCACCGGCGTCACCCTAGGCGGTCAGGTGGTGCGTGTCGGCGGTCACAGACGTCGCCTTGGCTTTTTCGACCGCGCCCAGCCAGGTCTCAGCAAGGTCACAGACTCACCCGACACTGTCGGGGACATGAGCAACGAGTCCTCCGACAGCGGGCAGGGCCCGCACGCCAGCCCCGACTGGAGTCCCGAGCCGCCCGCACCCCCCGCCACCTGGTCGCCGTACGGCTTCCAGACTCCCGGCGAGACGGCCGACGACACCCACCCCTTGAGCTTCGGCGCTCCCGCCGAGGGTCCGGTGCTCCCTCCGCAGGCCCCCCAGGCTCCCCAGAAGCGGACCGGGCGCAAGGGCCTGGCAGCCGGCATCGTGGCGGCCAGTCTTCTCGTCGGTGGCGCGGCCGGTGTCGGCGGCGCAGCGGCGTGGACGTCGACGCACGACAACCAGGTCGCGTCCTCGCCCATCGTCACCCAGAACGGCAGCTCGGCCGTCCCGGCCGCTGCGGACAGCGACTCGATCGTCAAGGTCGCCCACAACGTGCTGCCCTCCGTGGTGAAGATCAACGTGACCGGCTCCGGTGGGGCAGGTTCGGGCTCGGGGATCATCCTCAGCGCCGACGGCAAGATCCTCACCAACAACCACGTCGCCTCGCTGGCCGGCAAGGACGGGCAGATCACCATCGACTTCAACGACGGCTCGCACGCCCCGGCGAAGGTCCTCGGCACCGACCCGCTCACCGACACCGCTGTGGTTCAGGCCGAGGGTGTCTCCGGCCTGACCCCAGCGACCATCGGTCACTCCTCGAGCCTCCAGGTCGGCCAGAGCGTGGTCGCGATCGGCTCGCCGTTCGGGCTCAACGCCACCGTCACCAGCGGCATCGTCAGCGCCCTCGACCGGCCGGTCGACGTGGGCCAGGTCAGCGCCGGCAACGTGACGGTCTACCCGGCCATCCAGACCGACGCCGCGATCAACCCGGGCAACTCCGGTGGTCCGCTGGTCAACCTCGCCGGTGAGGTCGTCGGCATCGACTCCGCGATCCAGACCGCGACCGACACCACCGGCCAGGGCGAGCCCGGCTCCATCGGTCTCGGCTTCGCGATCCCGATCGACGGGGTCCTGCCGATCGTCCAGGAGATGATCAAGGGCGAGACCCCGACCCACGCCCGTCTGGGCATCAGCGTGGACAACGCCACCAGCGGCCAGCAGGTCGCCGAGGGCGCCAAGGTCGCCAAGGTCGACGCCGGCTCCGCCGGTGCGACTGCCGGGCTCGAGACCGGCGACGTCATCACCAAGGTCGACGACCACCTGATCACGTCGTCCGACTCACTGATCGCGATCGTCCGGGCCTACCGGCCCGGCGACTCGGTGACGGTCACCTACACGCGCGGCGGCTCGACCCACACGGTCACCGTCACGCTCGACTCGGACGCTCAGACCACCAACTCCTGAGCATCTCTCTCGGTACGACGGAGAACGCGGACAGATCACCAGGCTGCCCCCCGGCCGAACGATCTGTCCGCGTTTTCTCTGTACGCAGGCTGCGTCAGCGGGCGCGGCGGACCCGGGTCTCGTCCCAGACCGGGCCGTCGGACTCGTAGACCTCGCCGTCGGCGCCGTAGACCAGGAACCGGTCGAAGCCGCGGGCGAACCAGCGGTCGTGGGTGACCGCGACGACGGTGCCGTCGAACGCCTCGAGCCCCGCCTCCAGCGCCTCGGCGGACTGGACGTCGAGGTTGTCGGTCGGCTCGTCGAGCAGCAGCAGCGTCGCGCCGGACAGCTCGAGCATCAGGATCTGGAAGCGGGCCTGCTGACCGCCCGAGAGCGACTCGAACTTCTGCTCCGAGGCGTGGGCCAGCTCGTAGCGGTCGAGCACCCGGGCCGCGGCCTCGCGGCCCATGCCGTCGCGGTGCTCGTCGCCCCGGTGCAGGATCTCCAGCAGGGTGCGACCCAGCAGCTCGGGATGGGTGTGCGTCTGCACGAACCACCCGGGCCGGACGCGGGCGCCGAGCTTGGCCTTGCCGGTGTGGCGGACCGGGTCGATCTTCATCGAGTCGACGGGCCGGTGCTCCACGTCGGGGTCCGATCCGCCCGCGGCGAGAAGCCGCAGGAAGTGCGACTTGCCCGAGCCGTTGCTGCCGAGCACCGCCACCCGCTCGCCGTACCAGACCTCGAGGTCGAACGGCTGCATCAGCCCCAGCAGCTCCAGACCCTCACAGACCACGGCACGCTTGCCGGTCCGACCGCCCTTGAGGCGCATCGTCACCTGCTGCTCGCGCGGCTGCTCGGTCGGCGGCCCGGCCTCCTCGAACTTGCGGAGCCGTGTCTGCGCGGCCTTGTACTGCGAGGCCATGCCGTCGTTGTACTCGGCCTTGATCTTCATCCGCAGCACGAGGGCCTTGATCTTGGCGTGCTCCTCGTCCCACCGGCGGCGCTGCTCCTCGAAGCGGGCGAACCGGTCGCGTCGCGCATCGTGGTACGACGAGAACCCGCCCGGATGGGTCCACGCGCTGTTGCCGCCGCCGAACGAGCCGAGCTCGATGGTGACGATCCGCGTCGCCGTGTGGTCGAGCAGCTCGCGGTCGTGGCTGATGAACAGGATCGTCTTGTCGGACTCACGGATCCGCTGCTCGAGCCAGATCTTGCCCGGCACGTCGAGGAAGTTGTCGGGCTCGTCGAGCAGGAGCACCTCGTCGGGTCCTTCGAGGAGGTACTCCAGCACGAGCCGCTTCTGCTCACCGCCACTGAGCGTGGACAGGGTGCGGTACTTCGCGCGGTCGTAGGGCAGCCCGAGGCCGCGGACGGTGCAGACGTCCCAGACGACCTCGAGGTCGTAGCCGCCGGCATCGGCGTACTCCGACAATGCCTCGGCGTAGCGGAGCTGGGTCTTCTCGTCGTCGGTCTCCATCAGCGCGAGCTCCCAGCGCTCGACGGCTGCCGAGGCCGCACGGACTCGCGCGGGCGAGACCGACAGGAGCAGATCGGCGACCGTCGGGTCGTCCCCGAGGTCGGTGCCGACCATCTGGCGCATCACGCCGAGACCGCCGGTGCGGGTGATCACGCCGGCATGCGGCACCAGGTCGCCGGTGATGATCCGCAGCAACGTCGTCTTGCCGGCGCCGTTGGCCCCCACGAGCGCGACCTTGGCGCCGTCGCCGACCCGGAACGACACGTCGTCCAGCAGGACCCTGCCGTCGGGCAGCTCGTAACGCACTCCGGCGACATCCACGTGACCCACGAGGAGCCATTGTCCGTGACGCGTGTCGCGGACGCACGCGGGTTTCGTCAGCGAGCGTTCTCGCGCAGCGACGAGGTGCGCGCCCCCCGCACCGTGAGGGCCGCGAACAGCGAGGCGAGCACGACGAGCACGAGCAGGACCACGACCGCGAGCTCGAAGCCCGTGCTGAGGTGGAACGACGGCAGCACCCGCGGCGTGAGCTCGGTGTCGGCGAAGCCCAGCGTGACGGTGCGGACGACGACGAGCTGGGCGATGGCACCCGCGGCGATGCCCGCCAGCGCGGCAGCTCCCAGGACGAGCAGGAACTCGGCGACGACACCGACCATGATGGACCGGCGCTTCACCCCGACGACGCGCAGCGAGGCAGCGTCCCGTCGTCGGGCCGGGAGCTGGACGGCGAGGTTGGCCGCGAGGCCCGCGAAGGCCAGCAGGATCACCAGCGCCGTGACGACCGTGTAGAGGCGCAGTGCGAGGGCGAAGGCGTCCTGGTCGAGCAGCGACCTGGCGGCCGCCTCGGTGTCGGGATGGGACAGGCCGCGGGCCGCCAGCTGCTGCAGCACCGGCGCGGGAGTGTCCGCACGGGCCCAGATGTGGACGTCGCTCGTGCTGTTCCCCTGCACCGTGTTGCGGTCGAACACCGTGAAGTCCATCAGCATCCCCGCCGGCCCCCGGTAGGGCAGCGACTCCGCCGTGCCGGCGGAGCGGATGTCGAACAGCCCCGACGACCCGGTCTGGAGCCGGGTCTCCGGGGACGCGGTCCGGCCGAACAGCACCGGCGCGACAGCAGGTACGTCGGTCGGGGTGATGCCGGAGTAGAAGTTCGAGGTGGGAGCCCGGAACTCGACGATGAGGTGCCCCCCGACCAGCCGGGGCGGCGTACGGACCCCCACCGGCGTGCCGACCAGGGAGGGTGCAGCTCGCCAGGGCCTGTCGAGAGCGCCCGGGACGGCCTGGCCGTCCACCGTGAACGACTCGATGGTCGCAGTGCCGTGCATGGCCTCCCCGAGGGCGGACGGACCGCCGAAGCTGATCCGCTCGAGCAGACAGCCCTGCTGACACGCGGGCAGGCGAGCGGTCGCGGTCGAGCGACCCACCCGGTACGGCCCGACGTTGATCTCTCGTGCTGCGCCCTGGTCGTCGAGGATCGCGAGCGACATGCCGAGCTGGCGGAAGTCACCCTGCACCCGGTTGTCGACCGCGATCGTGAGCCGCGAGCCCTTGAGCACGACCGGGGGCCGGTCTGGACCCAGCTCGCGGGCGACCTGTGCGGCCGACTGCCCGGGCGTCCACTGCGAGGGCCAGGACGCGACCCGGGCCAGGCGAGACGTGTCGACGACCACTCGTGGGATCAGCACCACCCCGGCTTCGTCCACGCTCGGGGTGTTGACGCCGGCCGCCATCAGCCAGCGGCCCTGCGGGTCTATCTCGTGGGTGAGGCCGACGGCCCGCGACAGCGAGAGGTTGGTCGGGAACGACAGGGGTGCGCCGACCTGCGTGGCCGCCGCACTCGCCCGCCAGGTCGAGGCGGCGAGCGACACCCCGACCGTGAAGACCGCGATCGTCAGGGCCGCCGTCACCGGCAGGATCACGAGGGTGCCCTCGCGACGACGGCGGACGGTGCGCGAGGCGACGTACGACGACAGCGAACGACGCCTGGACGACCAGCGCAGCCACAGGTCCGCGACGCCGAGGACCAGCAGCCCGCACAGCAGCCCGATCGCCACCGCGAGCAGCATGGGCAGCGCCAGGTCGGTCGCGTCGGGCGCCTGCGGATGGCTCCGGCTGGCGGCGACCACGAGAGCCGCCACCGCTGCGGCGACCAGTGCCAGGCGCACGATCACCAGTCCGCGGCTCGCGCGCGTGGGACGTCGTACGCCGGCGATCTGGGCGCTGAGCGGCTCGTTGACGGCGTCCCGGACGACCAGGGCCGCGACCAGCGCGGTCACCAGCACGACCGCCACGACCGCGACGCCGCTGGCGAGCACGAACGGCACCGGCAGCCCGGGTACCAACCACTGCTGAGCCAGCACCCGGGCGGTGAGGTAGCCCAGTCCCACGCCGAGCGGTGTGGCCACGGCCAGGATCAGCAACGGCTCGAGCATGCCGAGGAACCACAGCTGACGCCGGTCGTACCCGCGCAGCGACGCCAGCGCCAGCTCGCCGCGGCGGACCCCCATCGCGGCGGCCAGCAGCCGGGACAGCAGCACCAGCGCGACGAGGATCAGCGAGAGCACCGCGGGCGCGACGGTGGAGCGGGCGACCGCACGTCGTGCGAGCAGCTGGTGGGTGATGTCGGGCAGGGAGTTCCCGGACTCGAGTGTCAGGCCCGTCAGCAGGCCGCCCCGGTCCTGGGCCTTCCCGAGTGCCCGCACCCGCGCCGCGGCCGCGGCCGCGTCGTCGGGCGTGAGCTCGGGAGTCACGCGCAGCGACTGGTCGACGGTGACGAACCAGCTGGTGCTCGCGAGCTCGATCCCGGCCTGGGTCGTGATCCAGGGCGCAGGACGCGAGGGGATCACCGTGGGTAGCGCACGACCGGGTGCGGTCTGCAACCGCGGGCCGAACCAGAACCCGTCGTCCTGCGCCCTCGCCGTGTAGATGCCGACGACCGTGAACGGCTGCTTGTACTCCGGCTGGTCGATCCGGGAGCCGAGCTTCCAGCCGTACGTCGCGGCGTCGGCCTTCAGCACCGCGATCTCGCCCGGCGCAGTAGGACACCTCCCGACCAGGGCGACGTGGGTGCACGCCCCCGGCACCGACACCAGGCGCGCCACGGCCGGGAGCCCCGACCCCGGGAAGAAGGTCTGGTTCAGCTGGTCCCACACCATCGCGTGACCCGCGTTGTACGCCGTGCCCGACTCGCGCGCGGTCTCGTCGAGAGCGGTCACGATCGCCTGGTCCGCGGTCTCCTGGTCCCCTGGTTGGTAGTCGTAGGTCAGCCCGGTGTTGATCAGGGGCTGCGCGGCCAGCTGGGCGATCACGAAGGAGTTGGCGGCGTTGAGCTGGTAGCTCGGGCCGACGACCGCCGACGCGATCGCGATCACCGTCAGGAGCAGGGAGCCGAGGCTGAGTACGGACCGCGAGGCCAGGCCGCGCAGGCTCGTGGCGAGGAGCCACCCCACACGCCTCATCGGTCGGCCTCCCGGAGCGCGGCGGGGCGGGCGCCTCGACCGAACCGGGTGAACGCCACGGTGCAGCAAGCCGCGGTCACCGCGGCCACCCCGAGCCCGACCGCGGCGAGCAGCCAGGGCCGTACGGCCAGGTCGATCAACGGCGCGACCGCCCAGCCACCGACCAGTCGCATCGGGCCCAGGAGGGTCGTGGTCGTGGCGGCGGCCGCGACGACTGCGGCCACGAGCACGATGCCGGCCAGGGTGACCGCCTCGACGACGTAGGCACGTCGTACGACGACCGGCAGGAGGCCCGCGGCCCGGAGGCCGGCGACCTCGGCGCGACGACGACCCATCTGGCTGGCGAGCCAGGCGACGAGATGCGTCAGGGCGACGAGGGCGACTCCGACCGCGACGAGCAGCGCGACCCGGTCGAAGCGGGCCTCAGGGGTCGCGTCGAGAGCTGCCCGCACGGTGGCGAACTCCGTGGTCGCACCGCCCCCGTCCGCGCGGAGCTTCGCCAGGACCGCCGCAGGGGTGTCGGCACGCGCGACCACGACCGAGTGGGCCGCGGCGACGGTGCCGACGGCGCCGCGGAGGACCCGCGGAAGGTCGAGCAGGCTGCCGGACCGCCCGAGGAACGGCAGCGCGTCGACGCGACCGACGACCCGTACGCCGGGGCTCGCGCCGTCGATGCCGGGCACGGTCGCCTTCAGGTTCACGTCGGGGGTGGTGAGTGCCTGCATCTCCTGGCCGGCGGGCGGATGCGCGTCCTGCTGGAACGTGACCACCGGCAGGGCGCCGTCCCCGTCGAACGAGACCGGGTGGGAGAGCAGGTCCTGGGTGCCGACGACCACCCGGCGTACGTCGAACGCCGTGGTTCCGTTGACGGTGAGCGTCAGCAGGAAGCAGGCGATCCGGCACTGCCGTAGGTGTGTGGTCGCCAGGCCGTCGCCGGTCACCCGGACGGCCGTGGTGAGGGGGAAGCCGCCGTCGCCGACGTAGTGAACCGCGACCGCACCGGTGGCACCGCCACCGGCGTCGAACCCCGACACCAGCACGCGCAAGGACGAGCCCTGCATCAGCACGGGGTCGGGTTGCGCGGCCAGAGCGCTCATCCGCGCCGTGGCGCTCGAGACGCTGGTGCCGTCCATGAAGTCACCCACCACCGCCGGCCATCGGGCCGCGTCGACGAAGACCCGGCGTTGGGTGGGCCGCAGGTCGTCGACCGAGACCGCCGCCATCAGCCAGCGGCCGCGAGGGTCGGCTTCGTGGGCGGCGGCGTAGGCACGGAAGGCCCCGTCGGTGAACGGCACCACGAGGGGACCGCCGGCCTGGAGCCGCGCGGCGTCGTCGCGCCAGTCGGCCGCGGCCCGCCCGCCGGTGAGGGTGACCGCGAGCAGGACGGTCGCGGCGACGAGGATGCGGACGACCGACGCGGGATCGGGGTCACGGCGCAGTCGCCGGCTGGTCAGCGCGGGCCCGAGCCGGCGCCCGAACCGGGGCACGAGCCTGAGCAGCCAGGCCACCACCTGGCCGGCCGCCAGAGCCACGAGCGCCGGGGCGATGACCGGCACCCAGCCGTGGCCCCCTCGGTGCGCCTCGTAGACCGCCAGTGCGGCCGCGGCCACCACCAGGATCTCGAGGAACGACGTCAGCCAGGAGTCGCTGCGGCGCCGCGGATGCACCGACAACGCGTCGCCGAGCGGACGCCGGATCACCGAGGCGGCGACCAGGGCGACCGTCGCCCACGCGCCGATCAGCAGGCCGACGCCGACGAGGATCTCGCGCGCGCCGACGGTGTACGACGTGTGCCAGCCGTCGGTGATCCGCTCCGCCAGCAGCAGGCCGACACCCGTGCCGAGCACGACCCCGACCAGGCTGACCGCGAGCAGCGGGCCGGCGGCGAAGCCGACCAGGCGCATGCCGGTCATGCCGCGCAGCCGAGCGAGGGCGACGTCGTGGATCCGGTCGACCGTCGAGCGCGCCGTCTGCTCGGCCAGGACCACCGCGCCGTAGAGCGCCAGCATGGCCGCGACGGCGGCCGGCGTGTGGCCGGACCGGGATGCACCGTCGACGGCCACCGCGCCGGCGGCGACCACGAAGGCCAGCACGAGCGTCGCGCACGAGGCAACCAGGTGCGACCGGATGCTGCGGAGGAGCACGCCGGCCTACCGCCCGTCGCCCGAGAACGTCAGCTCGTCGTCGGGGGCGACCAGCCGGCCCTCGTCGAGCACGAGCCGGCGGTCGGCTGCCTCGACCACGGCCGGGTCGTGGGTCGCGACCACGACGATCGCACCGCGGGCCGCCTCGGCCCGGAGCTGGTCCATGACGTGTTCGCGGTTGCCCTCGTCGAGCTCGCTGGTGGGTTCGTCGGCGAGCAGGATCTGCGGCGCGACCGCGAAGGCGCGGGCGCACGCCACCCGCTGCATCTGCCCGCCGGACAGCTCCTCCACCTGCCGGTCGCCGAGGTCGCCGATGTGGAAGCGGGTGAGCTCGAGATCGGCGCGCTCGTCCGCCTCGCTGGGCCTCGCACCGCGGGCCCGCAGGGCGATCGAGACGTTCTCGCGGGCACTCAGGATCGGCACGAGCCCGTAGACCTGGAGCACGAACGCGACCTCGTGGCGCGGGTCGCCGTCGCCCAGCCACATGTGGCGACCGGCGTACGTCGCGAAGCCGGTCGTCGGCTTCACGATGCCCCCGGCGATCGAGAGCAGGGTGGTCTTGCCCGACCCGGACGGGCCGGACAGGGCCGTCACCTCGCCGGGCCGGAACGAGAGGGTGGCCCGCTCCAGCGCCCACCGGCCGCCGAGGTTGAGCGAGACGTCCTCGAGCTGGAGGTCGTCGGTTGCCGCCTCGGGTTCACTGTGGTTGCTGGACACGGTCAGGCCCCCTCGACGTTCTCGTCGCGCGAGCGGCTCAGGAGCAGGCTGTCGGCCTCCTCGGGCTCGATCCGCACCAGGGTGCCCTGCGGCCACTCCCGGGCGATGTGGGCCGGCAGGTGCACGACACCCTCGGCCCCGACCACGACGTACTCCGCGCCCTCCCGGCCCTCCATCCCGACCCGGCCGCCGCGCATGGTGACGGTGCGCGGGAAGGTGCCGGCGACCTCGGGCTGGTGGGTGACCACGAGGATCGTCGTACCGAAGTCGTTCCCGAGACCGTGGATGAGCTCGAGCATGTGGTCGCGGTCCTCGTGGCTGAGCTGGCTGGTCGGCTCGTCGGCGAGCAGGAGCTGTGGCGCACTGGTGACGCTGCACGCGAGGGCGAGGCGCTGGCGCTCGCCGCCCGACATCGACGAGACGACCTGGTCGCGCTGGGCCTCGAGCCCCACCCGGCGCAGCAGCTCGGCGTCGCCGAGGGTGCGGTCGGGGTCGCTGCTGGCCGAGCGGCTGAAGCGGAGGTTCTGTCGGGCCGTCGCGTAGTGGAGGAGGTTGCGGGTCGCGCCCTGGAGCATCGTGCTCACGCGTGACGCCCGGACCTTGGTGAGCTGCCGCTCGCTCATCCGCGAGATCTCCTCCTCGCCGATGAAGATCCGGCCGGCGCTCGGCCGCTGGATGCCGCCGAAGAGGGTCAGCAGGGTCGACTTGCCCGAGCCGCTGGGGCCGAGGAAGGCGACGCGCTCACCGGCGTCGACGGTGAGGTCGACGCCCTGGAGCGCGACGACGTCGTGGCCCTCGAAGGTCTTGTAGAGGTGGACCAGGCCCTGGCACCGGACCGACAGCCCGCCCGTTCGCTCGGCCGTTGCTTCCACTGCTCCCCCTCCACCCGTCCCCACGACCCGCGGTCCTCGTCCGGACCGGGCACGGGCCACGGCAGTCAAGCGGTCCGGCCGCGGCGCGGCAAGCACCGAGTATGACTCGTGACCAGATCGGAACCCTGCCTGTCTGACGCAGGAGTCCGCCCGGCGGTTGTCACGAGGTCGCGGGACGTCATACGGACGGAGCCCTAGAGAGCTCCCTCCGTATGACGTCGCGCGTCACCCACGGCGGCTCTCGAGGACCCGGAACCCCTTGGCGCTGGCCAGCCGGGCCGTCGGGTAGCCCTGGTCGGTGAGCCAGCCCTGGAGCGAGTCGCCTCCGAGGTTCTTCCCCACCACCATCACCGCCCGGCCGTCCGGCCGGAGCCGGGCGAACCACTGGAGCAGCAGGTCGTGCAGGGCCTGCTTGCCGATCCGGATCGGCGGGTTCGACCAGATCTCGTCGACCATCAGGTCGTCTGGCACGCCCTCGGGCGCATCGGCCCGATACCGGTCCTGGAGTCCGAGCGCGTCGGCGTTCTCGCGGGCCAGGAGGAGCGCCCGCTGGTTGACCTCGACGCCGGTGACCTGCCCGTCCTCCGGCGGTACGTCGCTCCGCCGCCACGCGGCCGCGATCGCCAGCCCGATCACGCCGTACCCGGTGCCCACGTCGAGCACCTGGCCCGGAGCCGGTGGCTCGGTCTCGCGGAACAGCACGGCCGTCCCGCTGTCGAGCCGACCGCGGCTGTAGACACCCGATCCGCTGGTCAGGGCGAGCCGTTCGCCCCAGACCTCGCACGTGAACGACTCGCGGCTGAACGGCACCGACGGGTCGGCGGAGAAGTAGTGGTCGGTCATCCGAGTCTCGCCTCCACCACGCGCAGGCCGCGCCGTTCCTCGGCGTACCCGTCGCTGCCCGGTGGCACCACGCCGTGCGCCTCGTTGTGACCTCGCGTCGCCATCCGGTAGGCCACGGCGCGCAGGAGCAGCTGGTCCCAGCACGGCACGTCGTCCCACTCGTCGAGCAGGTCGGGGTCCGCCCCCTCCCAGCACACCGCGTCCATCGCCACCACGGCGAGGGCGAAGCCCACCGGTCGCCAGTACGGCGGCCAGTCGATCACCGCGGCCCGGTCACGGTCGCGGAGCACGTTGCCCCCGAGGTCGCCGTGGATCAGCTGGGCAGGCAGATCGACCCGCTCGAACCGGGACAGCGCGCGGTCGAGGATCTCCAGCGTCTCGGCGGACCCCCGAGGTTCGGCCCCTGCCCACGCCACCCGGTCTCCGTAGGACCACGCGTCGTCGCGGTCGTCGAGGAACAACGGGCGCCCGAGCCCGGCGACCGCGGCGTGGAAGGTCTCGTGGACGTGCCGGAACCACGCAGGGTCGTCGCCCGCGCGTGCCGACCTGCCGGGCAGGAAGGCGTGGGCGGACCAGCCGTCGACCGACCAGCCGTGGTCGACCCGGACGGGGACCGGCACCGCGACCTCATCGGCCTTCCATGAGGCGTAGACGTCGCAGACCCAGGCGTGCTCGACCTCGTGGTCGACCGGCTTGACCACCACGTCCCCCACCAGCCAGGTCCGCCCCTGGCCGCCCTCCAGCAGGCGCGGCTCGCCGGTCGTCCCGAACGCGTCGAGCACGGCCGCCGGCGGCCTCACATCGTCCGCCGGGTACGGGTCTGGCCGGCTCGCGCTGCGACGTCGGCGTCGGGCGGGTAGCCGACCTCCTCGAGCGTCAGCCCGTGCGGGGGTACGACGGTCACGGCGGGGTCGCGGACCCCGGCGGCCAGGACCTCGCCCGCCCAGGCGACGGGGCGCCGCCCCTCCCCGACCGCGAGCAGGCAGCCGACCAGCGACCGCACCATGTGGTGGCAGAACGCATCGGCCCGGACGGTCCCGGTGACCAGGTCGCCGTCGCGGGTCCAGGCGAGCTCGAGCAGGGTCCGGACCGTGGTCGCGCCCTCGCGCTGCTTGCAGAACGCCGCGAAGTCGTGGAGCCCCACCAGGGCGGCCGAGGCCTGGTTGACCGCGTCGACGTCGACCGGGCGCGGCCAGGCCAGGACGTGACCGCGGGTCAGGGGGTCGGGGACGCCGTCGGTGAGCCGGTAGACGTAGCGCCGCCACAGCGGCGAGAAGCGGGCGTCGAAGCCGTCGGGGGCGGTGACCACCCGTCGTACCCGGAGATCGGGGGGCAGCAGCCCGTCGAGCCGGCGGGCGAGCGCGTCGCAGGGGTCGCCGTCGTACCTCCCGGCGACGGTCGCGAGCGTGTCCGGCTCGACGTCGAGATGGACGACCTGGCCGCGGGCGTGGACGCCGGTGTCGGTGCGCCCGGCACACACCAGCGACACGGCCCCGACGCGGAGGACCGTCACCAGCGCCGTTTCGAGCTCGCCCTGCACGGTCCGCAGCCCCGGTTGCACGGCCCACCCGTGGAAGTCGCCGCCGTCGTAGGCGAGGTCGATCCGCAGCCGCACGGTCGGCATCCTACGAGCGCGACGTCGTCCGCCATCCGCCCTACGATCGTGAGATGGACGACCGCCCCGCCATCCTGCTCGCCTCGGAGGAGAACTCCGAGTTCCTGCTCGACGAGTTCGGCCGCTACGCGCGCGACTACGACGTGCGCGCGGTGCGCAGCGCGGCCGAGGCCGCGACCACCGTCAAGGGTCTCTACCGGGAGGGGCGCCAGCTCGCGCTGGCCGTCTCCGAGTCGGTGCTGCCCGACGACGACGTGCTGGCGATGTTCCAGCGGCTGCGCACCTACGTGCCGACGGCGCGCCGTCTGATCGCCGCGCACTGGACCCGCTTCCGCATCGACGCCGAGGCCCTCCGGCCGGCGCTGGCCAAGGGCAAGTACGACGCCTACCTGCTGATGCCGCGGGGGGTGCGCGACGAGGAGTTCCACACCGCGGTCTGCGAGCTGCTCTCCGACTGGGGCTCCACCGTGGCGGCGCCGGTCGTGGAGAGTCTCCGGATCGTCTCTCCGACCAACGACGGTGTGACCCTGGCCGTCCGCGACTACCTCGACCGGATCGGCGTACCCGCGCTCGTGCACCACCCCGACAGTGAGATCGGTCGCGAGATCCTCGCCAAGCTGGGCGACCAGACCCCGACGTACCCCCTGGTCGAGCGGTGGGACGGCGACCCCTACACGGCGACGTCGGTGCGCGACGTGGCGATGTCGATCTACGGCCGGCCCGACGACATCGAGGTCGACTCCGTGGTCGACCTCGTGATCGTCGGCGCCGGCCCGGCCGGGCTCGCCGCGTCCGTGTACGGCGCCTCCGAGGGCCTCACCACCGTCGCCATCGAGGCCGAGGCGATCGGCGGCCAGGCCGGCACGAGCTCGATGATCCGCAACTACCTGGGCTTCCCCCGCGGCATCTCGGGGATGCGGCTGGCCCAACGTGCCCGCAACCAGGCGATCCGCTTCGGCACCCACTTCTACACCGGCTGGCCCGCGACCGCGCTCGAGGTCGGCCGCGACGGCGCGCCCCACGTCGTGCGCACCGAGGGCGGTGACGTGCGCGCCCGCGCGGTCGTGATCGCCTCCGGCGTCACCTACCGCAAGCTGGGCATCGAGTCCGTGGACTCGCTCACGGGTCAGGGCGTCAACTACGGCGCGGCGATGACCGCCGCCCGCGAGATGGAGGGGTACGACGTGTTCGTCGTCGGCGGCGGGAACTCCGCAGGCCAGGCCGCGATCCACCTCGCCCGCTTCGCCCGCAGCGTCACCATCCTGGTGCGCCGCCCCGACCTGATGGCGACCATGTCGGCGTACCTGATCGGCGAGATCGAGTTCAACCCCCGGATCACCGTCGAGGGCTGCCGCCAGGTCGTGGACGGCGGCGGCAACGGGCGGCTGGAGTGGATCGAGGTCGCCGACACCTCCACCGGCGAACGGACGCCGTCGCGAGGCGGCCGGGCTGTTCCTGCTCCTCGGTGCGGTCGCCCACTGCGACTGGCTGCCGCCCGAGGTCGCCCGCGACGCGCGCGGCTTCGTCCTGACCGGCCGCGACGTGCCGACCGACGGGTGGCTCGACGGCCTGCCGCCGGAGAACCTGCAGACCACGGTGCCGGGGATCTTCGCCGTCGGCGACATCCGCGCCGGGTCCATGAAGCGCGTGGCGAGCGCCAGCGGCGAGGGCGCGTCGGTCGTCGCGCTGGTGCACGCGTGGATGGAGCCGACACCCGCCTGATCGGCGCGGTGTGAGGCGGCTCACGACACCCGACGGAGGGGGTCCGCCGAAGCAGGTCCGCGACCATCCCGTTGGTACGGTTACGCCCGTGCCAGCGGCCTCCCAGGACCGGTTCTCTTCGGTCCGCACCTCCCGGTTGAAGCGGCTCGGCATCCGGCTCCTGATCGCGTTGGTCGTGGTGTACGCCGTCTACGAGGTCTTCATGGCCTACGTGAACATCCGCACCAACGTGCTCTGGTACCACTCGGTCGACGCTGGCTCCGTCTACCGCACGATCCTGGGCGCGCAGATCCTGCTGTTCGCCGTCTTCGGCGTGCTGGCCGGGCTGGCCGTCGCGGCCTCGCTCCTGCTCGTGGTCCGGCACAAGCCGCGCTTCCGTCCCGACCCGAACCGGCAGAAGTGGCGGCACCGCTTCCTCCGTTTCGAGAAGCGGTTCCGCGTCCTGCTGATCGTGGTCGTCGCGCTCTACCTCGGGGTCCGGGCCGGCACCCGCGCGACCCACCGCTGGCAGGCCTACCTGATGTGGCGGCACGCGGCGCCCTTCCACGAGACCGACCCGACCTTCCACCGCGACCTCTCCTACTACGTGTCCGAGCTGCCGTTCCAGAAGGCCGTCGTCGGCTACCTGACCTCGATCGTGGTCACCTGCCTGGTGGTCACGCTGGTCGCGGCCTACCTCTACGGCGCCCTGAAGATCCGCGGCTACGGCCGCAAGGCGACGCCGGCGCTGAAGGCGCAGGTCTCGGTGCTGCTCGGCCTCTACCTGCTGCTGAAGGCCGCGTCGTACTGGCTGAGCCGCTACTCCCTCACCACGTCCAACCGCGGGCCGGTCACGGGCCTGTCCTACACCGACAGTCACGCCACGCTGCCCGGCCTCACGATCCTGGTGGTCGTCGCGCTCCTGCTCGCGGTGCTGCTGTTCGCGAACGCGTGGCTGAAGCGGCTCCGCTGGATCGGGGTCGCCCTCGGCACGATGCTGGTCGCCGCCCTCGTCCTCGGCACCCTCATCCCGTCGCTGGTCTTCCGCTTCCGCGAGCAGCCGAGCGCGTCGACCGTCGACCGCCCCTTGATCGCACGCAACCAGGCCGCGACCCTGCAGGCCTTCGGGCTGGACAAGAACGTCACGACGCAGGAGTACGGCGCGGCCGGCGGCGCACCCACCACCACGTCGGTGGCGCGCGCCCGGCGCTCGGCCCAGATCCGGCTGCTCGACCCCAACAAGCTCACGCCGACCTTCAACGTCAAGCAGGAGATCGCGGCGTTCTACCAGTTCAAGACGCCGCTGGACATCGCCCACTACCCGCTCGGCGCACGCGACCAGGACGTCGCGATCGCGGCCCGCGAGCTCAACCTCTCCGGCATCTCGCGCAGCTCGTGGTCGAACAACCACCTCATCTACACCCACGGGTACGGCGTGGTGGCGGCTCCGACCGACCGGCTGAACGAGAGCGGCGAGCCGATCTTCATCAACGGCGACCTCCCGCCGAAGAACCTGATCCCGGTGGACGTCCCCCAGATCTACTTCGGCCAGCACTCGCCGTCGTACTCCATCGTCGGCCAGCCCCCCGGCAGCACCAAGAACGTCGAGTTCGACCACCCGAGCACCAACGGAGGGTCGGCCGGGGTCCACAGCACCTTCCAGGGCAAGGGCGGAGTGCCGATCGGCTCGCGCCTGACCCGCCTCCTGTACGCCGTCAAGCTGGGCGACCCGAACATCTTCTTCTCGAGCGGGATCAACTCCGGCTCCCAGCTGCTGACGGTGCGCGATCCCCGTAACCGCGTCTCCAAGGTGGCCCCGTGGCTGACCCTCGACGGCGACGTGTACCCGGCCCTCGTCGACGGCAGGGTCGAGTGGATCGTGGACGGCTACACGTCGAGTGCCACCTACCCCGACTCCCAGCGGCTCAACCTCCACCAGGCGACGTCCAACGCGCTGACGAACGCGACGGGCATCGCGAGCCAGCCGAACAAGCAGGTCAACTACCTGCACAACTCGGTGAAGGCCGTCGTCGACGCCTACAGCGGCCAGGTCACGCTCTACTCGTGGAACCAGCAGAACCAGCCCGACCCGGTGCTGCAGACCTGGGAGAACGCGTTCCCCGGCCTGGTCCAGCCCGAGTCGAGCATCCCCGCCACGCTGCTGCCGCACCTGCGCTATCCCCAGGACCTGTTCGACGTGCAGCGCGCCCTCCTCGCCCAGTACCACGTGGCCGACCCGAGCGACTTCTACAACGGCGCGGACTTCTGGAAGGTGCCCACCGACCCGACCGTCGCGGCCACGAACACCCTCAACGGCGCCCGCGGTGGTGGCGGCTCGTCGCCCACGCTGCCGTCGACCTACATGTCGCTCTCGCCGACCGGCGACGGCCCGTCACAGTGGGCGCTGTCCACGCCGATGGTCACGCTCAACTACCGCCAGCTCGCGGGCTTCCTCTCCGTGGACGCCCAGCCCGGGCCGGACTACGGGAAGTTCACGCTCCTGGACTTCCCGGCCGGTCAGTCGTTCGAGTCGCCGGCACAGATCCAGAACGACATCGAGTCCGACAACCACATCGCCAGCTCGCTGACCCTGCTCCGCGGCAACTCCAAGGTGGTGCTCGGCAACCTGCTCACCATCCCCCTGGACAACAAGGTGCTCTACGTCGAGCCGGTCTACACCCAGGCCCGGGGGACGAACACCTTCCCGAACCTGCGCCACGTGATCGCCGTGTACGGCAGCGGACAGCCGGCGTTCGAGCGCACGCTCAACGCCGCCCTGCACCAAGCCATCGCGAACGACGCCCGAGGCCGCTGAGATGCGGCGCCCACGGCGTCACGTCGCGGCCACCAGCATGGTGGCCCTCGCCGTCGTCGCCGGTGCTGCCGCGCCGTTGGGCGCCAGCGCGGCGCCTGGGCGTGACAACGCCAGGCCGTCGGTCGCCGCCGCTCAGCCCTCCAGCTGCAGGGCCGCTCGCTTCACGCACGCGCAGGCCAAGCACGTGCTGCACGTGGCCGAGGCTCGCCTGACGGCCACGAACAGGACCGTGCGACCCGGAGCGTTCCCCTCCGTCACGGACCCGGCCGGGACCTGGCGGACCGTCCCCGCCCACACCTGGACCAGCGGTTTCTTCCCCGGAAGCCTGTGGCTGGCCTACCGGAAGACCGCCCGGCCCGCGTTCAAGACCCAGGCCCGCGCCTGGACCCACGCGCTCGCCGGACAGGCACGCGACACCTCGACCCACGACATCGGGTTCGAGATCATGAGCAGCTTCGGCAACGGCTACGCCCTCACCCACGACCGGGGATACAAGGCCGTCATCATGCGGGCCGCGAAGTCCTTGGCCACCCGCTACAACCCCACGGTCGGTGCCGTCCGCTCCTGGGGAGCCCGGAGCGACCAGGCGCACTTCAAGGTCATCGTCGACAACCTGATGAACCTGCACCTGCTGTTCTGGGCCAGTGCACACGGTGGCCCTCGAGCCTGGCGACAGATGGCGACACGGCATGCGCTCACCACGGCGCACCACTTCGTACGCCCCGACGGCAGCACCGTGCACCTGGTCGACTTCGACCCGGCCACCGGTCACGTGGTCAGCACGGCCAACCCCCAGGGCTCCAGCGTCGACTCCACCTGGTCGCGCGGCCAGGCCTGGGCGACGTACGGGTTCACGAACGCCTACCAGGAGACGGGGAACCGGCAGTTCCTGACCGCCTCACGACAGGTCGCCGACTACTTCATCGGTGGCCTCCGCACCGACTGCGTCCCGTACTGGGACTTCGACGCGCCCGACATCCCGAACACCGCCACCGACACCTCCGCAGCGGCCATCGCGGCAGCGGGGCTGCTCCAGCTGTCGCGGGTGGATCCCAACGCCGACCGGAGGGCCCGCTACGCGGTGTACGCGTCCCGGATCCTCTCGTCCCTCGCCGAGCACTACGTCGCGACGTCAGGACAGGCGACGCTGACCGGCAGTACCTCGACCTTCGGCGTCGACCCGCCGAACATCGGGACCGCCTACGGCGACTACTACCTGCTGCAGGGCGTCGAGACCTGGCTGCAGCAACACCGGCACTGAGTGCTCGGTGGCGTCCCTTCGAGGTCCGAGCGTCGCGGGTGTGACGATGGAGCATGACTGAGCGCGCACTGAGCTTCGGTGCGGTGGCGGCGGCGTACGAGCGCTTCCGGCCCGGGTACCCCGATGCCGTCGTCGACGAGGTGCTCGCCTACGCGGGCCGGCCGGTCCGGACGGCCCTGGAGATCGGCGCGGGCACCGGCAAGGCGACCCGGGTCTTCGCCCGGCAGGGGATCGCCGTCACTGCCACCGATCCGGACGCCGCCATGCTGCAGGAGCTGCGCACACACGTGCCCGACAGCGTCGTCACCGTCCAGTCCACCTTCGAGGACCTACCGATCACTCCGGTCTACGACCTCGTCTTCGCCGCAGCGTCTCTGCACTGGACCAGGCCGGATGATCGATGGGCGCGCGTCGCGGGGCTGCTCCGACCCGGGGGCAGCTTCGCGTCCTTCGGTGGACAGGTGCACCTGGCCGACCCCGAGCTGGAACGCGCCGTGCAGACCGCCCGATCACCCTTCCTCGCGGACGACGAGGTCGCGTCTCCGGATGGCACACCGGCCGACAGCCCGCTGCAGTGGCCCGGCACCGAGCTGACGCGGACCGACCGGTTCACCGACGTACGCCAGTCGGTCATCGCGCGTCGTACGACGAGCACCGCTCGCGAGTACGTCGGCCACCTCTCGACGGTGTCGGCGTACCTGTCGCTGCCCGGCCCCGTGCGGGCAGACGTGCTCGACCGGATCCTCCACGTGCTCCCCGAACGCGTCGCACTGGAGGCCGACATCACGCTCCACCTGGCGCGGCGGACCTGAGCGTCGCCCCTGTGAGGCTCAGAGGTGCTGGAGCTTGAACGGCGTCTGGTGGCCCTGGCCGTACGTGCACGCGGCGCCGAAGGACGGCACGACGTTGTGGGCGCAGCCGACCCAGCCGGACTCGTAGTGGACCGCCGAGCCGTTGACGCGGACGTCGAGCTCCTCGTCGGCAGCGGGGAGCCCGTCGATCTGGAACCTGCCCGCCGCACCGCTCCTGTCCTGGCCGAGCAGGTGGTCGGTGTTGATCCGGAACACCTTGACCGTCGCTCCCTTGACCGGGTTGCCGGTCGCCGGGTCGATCAGCCGCCCGGAGAACGAGCCGGCCCGGCTCGAGCCGGCGTGTGCCGGGGCCTGGAGCGAGAGGGCCGTCAGGGCCAGCAGCAGCACGCTGACCAGCAGGGCGGCCACGGGCCGCTTCGTCGTGGTGTCCACCCGTTGAGGATAGGGAGAACGACGACCGCCGACCGGCCGTTCGTCGAAGAGGTATCGACCCGTGTTCAACCATGTGGTTGACGACGGTCGGCCGCCGGGCTATCGTGATCCTCAACCACGAGGTTGAGGAGGGTGTGCGATGGCCGACGACCTGTCCCGGGTCTTCGCGGCGCTGGCGGACCCGACCCGGCGCGACCTGGTGGCGCGGCTGACCGACGGTGACGCCACCGTCGGCGACCTCGCCGCGCCGTACGACGTGAGCCTCCAGGCCGTCTCCAAGCACCTCAAGGTGCTCGAGGAGGCCGGCCTGGTGACCCGCAGTCGCGACGCCCAGCGCCGACCCGTCCACCTGGAAGCGGAGGTGTTCGACCTGATGACCGCGTGGATCGAGAGGTACCGCCGTCGAGCCGAGGAGCGCTACCAGCGCCTCGACGACGTCCTGGCGAGCCTGGACACCGACGAGCACGACGACCGACCCGCCCCGGAGGAAGGAACCGCATCATGAGCACCGCACCGACCGACACCCGCTACGACCAGGCCGCGATCGAGGCCGACCCGACCGTGCCGATGATCCACATCTGGCGCGACTTCGCAGGCACGCCGGAGCAGCTGTTCCGCGCCCACACCGACCCGGACCTGTTCGCCCGGTGGATCGGCCCCGACGGCATGGGCGCGAAGATCCTCGAGTGGGATGCCACCAACAACGGCAAGTGGCGCTACGTCGGCGGCGACTGCGACGACAACCCGCAGTACTTCCGCGGCAGCTTCCACACCGTCTCCCCCGACCGGATCGTGCAGACCTTCACGTGGGAGGGCATGCCCGACAGCGTCGCCCTCGAGACCCTCACCTTCGAGGACCTCGGTGATGGCCGCACCCGCCTCCACGCCCAGTCGCTCTGCGACAGCTTCGAGGACCGCGACGCCTGGCTGCGCAGCGGCATGGAGACCGGCGTGAACGACGGGTACGCCGCCCTCGACCGCCTCCTCACCGACGGCACCCTCTAGCTCGAGTCAGCTCCACCGGAAGCGCGGCCTCCTCCCGACGCGCCTCGCCGGACGGTGACACGCCGGAGACCGGCCGGTCCAGGACCCTTGTAGTAGATAAAGTACAGTGACTTACTCCAGATTGAGGAGAAGGTCATGCACGCGGTGGACCTGCACCAGCACCTGTGGCCGGCGACGTTCGCCGAGCTGCTGCGACGTCGCACCCGCGCGCCGTACCTCCGTGGCTGGCAGCTGGTCACCGAGGGCGAGCCGGCGTACGAGATCAACCCGGGCGACCACGATGTCGACCGGCGGATCGAGCTGGACCGCCGGGCCGGGATCGGCCTCGCCTGCGTCAGCCTGTCCGCCCCGCTCGGGATCGAGTCGCTGCCACGCGACGAGGCCGCTGCCCTGATCGGGGCCTGGCACGCCGGCGCGTGGGACCTGCCCGAGCACTTCGCGGCCTGGGCCTCGGTCCCGGCCGTGGAGCCCGACCTGATCGAGCTGGCCGACCTGCTCGGCGGCCCGTTCGTCGGGGTTCAGCTGCCGGCCACGGCCCTGACCACTCCTGCCGGGTGGCAGGCGGTCGGGGACGTCCTGCGGGTGGCCGAGCTGAGTGGCAAGCCGGTGTTCGTGCACCCTGGTCCGACGCCGCCCGCGGGTGCCCTGCCCGCGTGGTGGGCGCCCGTGGTCGGGTACGTCGCGCAGCTGCAGGCCGCCTGGTGGGCCTGGCACGCGTTCGGCGGCCGCGCAGAGTTCCCCCTGCTGCGGCTCGTCTTCGCCGCCGGCGCGGGGTTGGCGCCCGTCCACCACGAGCGTCTCACCGCCCGCGGTGGCCGGCTCGGAGCGGTCGACCCCGACGTCTTCGTCGACACCTCGTCGTACGGCGTGCAGGCGCTCGACGCGCTGACCCGGGCGTTGGGCATCGACTCGGTCGTGCTGGGCAGCGACCGGCCCTACGCAGAGCCTCTGCAGACGCTGCTCGGTGAGGCCGCGACCCGCGCCGTACGGGTCGACAACCCGCGTCGGGCGCTCGGTGGACACCCGCACCGCGGTCACGAGACCGCACCGGACATGGAGGCCGTGGCATGAGCGTGACCCTGATCGGCGTACCGGCCCGCGAGGCGACGCCCCTCGAGGGCGACCTGACCCTCGACACGCTGCCGGGCCGCGACCTCGACCAGGACGAGCTGCGCTCACTCGCCTCCTACCTGGCCCTGCGGCCCGAGCTGTGGGAGCACCATCTGGCGTTCGACGACGACCAGCGCGTCTACGTCTCGCTCTACCGCGATGCCCACGTCGACGTCTGGCTGTTGTGCTGGACACCCGAGAACGACACCGGCTTCCACGACCACGACATCTCCTCCGGGGCCGTCGCCGTGGTCAGTGGCACGTTGCTCGAGCACAACCTCGCCATCGACAACCAGACCATCGAGACCACGGTCGAAGGTGGCCGCGTCTTCAGCTTCGGCCCCGACCACATCCACCGGCTCATCGGTGCCGTGCACGGGTCGGTGTCGGTGCACGCCTACAGCCCACCCCTGTGGCGGATGGGCCAGTACTCCGTCGCGGCCGACGGCCGGCTCCGCCGCCAGTCGGTCTCCTACGCCGACGAGCTGCGACCGATCGACTAGCTCAGAGCAGCTCGTGGCGGTACGGCGGGTCGGCGCCCGGGCGGGAGACCGTCACGGCCGCGGCCCGGGCCGCACGACGTAGGACGGTCTCGATGTCGGAGGCGGCGAGCAGCGTGAGGCGGCCACCGAACGCGTCCAGCTCGGCGAGTGCGTCCAGCATCGCCGCGCCGAAGGTGTCGCCGGCGCCGATGGTGTCGGCCACCTCCACGTCGGCGGAGGTCGCGTCGACCCGACCCGCCGCATGGAACCACGTGGCACCGTCGCGGCCACGGGTCACCACCACGGCCGACGGCCCCAGGTCGAGGAGTCGAGCGACGGACTGCTCGACGGTGCGGTCGGGGTAGAGCACCTCGAGGTCCTCGTCGGAGGCCTTGACCAGGTCGGCGATCGCGACCACGTCCTCCACGGCACGCACGACGTCGGGCCCGCTCCCGGTCACGGCCGGTCGGGCGTTGACGTCGTAGCTGACGGTCGCCGTCGGGCGCAGCCGCTCCAGCAGGCGGCGTACGTCGGCAGCACCGGGGGCCAGGACCGCCCCCAACGAGCAGGCGTGCACGACCCTGGGTGACACCTCGGGCACCGGGTTGAGCCGCCAGTCGATGTCGAAGGTGTACGACGCGCTCCCGTCGGCCGCGAGCGTCGCCAGGGCGGTAGCGGTGCGCTCGAGGGAGTGCGGGTCGCCCGCGACCCCGACCGCCGACTGGTTGAGGTGGCGAGCCAGCACCCCGCCGCGCTCGTCGTCGGCGTACGCCGTGACGAGCTGGACCGCGCGACCCAGTCGTGCCAGCGCGACCGCGACGTTGGCCGCGCTTCCGCCGGCGTACTCCAGCGACGTGCCGTCGACGCGTTGCACGATGTCGACCAGCGACTCCCCCACCACCAGCACGTCCGTCATGGGCACCATCCTTACCTGATCCGGGCCCGGGTGCCGCGTCGACCAGCGGAGACGGCCGCCAACGGGCATG
Source organism: uncultured Actinomycetota bacterium (assembly GCA_963761515.1). Lineage (GTDB taxonomy): Bacteria > Actinomycetota > Actinomycetes > Propionibacteriales > Nocardioidaceae > Nocardioides. Next base: position 4,415 of record CAVXHO010000020.1, on the reverse strand, counting down.
ATGCCGCCATGACGACCGTCTCGGACCCCGTAGCGCCACCGGCCCCCGTCCGCCCGACGGGAGCCGGCGACGTGATCGTGGCGCTGCTCCTGATCGTGGCCGAGCTGGTGCTGGGTTGGTTCACCTACGACATCGCCAGCGCACTCTCCCGGCACCTCGACGCGACGCGTCCCGTCCAGTGGTTCTTCCTGATGCTGCCGTTCCTCCCCCTCGCGCTGGTGGTCGCCGTGCGCGCCCTGAGCCTCGGGCGTGGAGTCGCGGCCGGCCTGGTGGCGTTGGGCGGCGGCGCGGTGCTGATCGCCCACAACGAGGTCATCCGGTGGATCTTCGAGCACCAGGTCATCCACCCGAGCTTCCACGAGCTCCAGGCGCTGGGCTACGTCGCGATCATGGCCGTGGCGGTGCTCGCAACGCTCGCCTGGGGGTTGAGCCGACGCCACGGCCGCGCCTGGCTGCTCGGGCTGCTCGTCGCGGCGGCCGGGGCCGCGCTCACCCTCTGGACCGACTGGCCGAGCCACGTCGGCTGGGGACACACGGAGTTCGCCACGGTCGACGGCGACGACAATCCCTTCCGCCGCTTCTACGTCGTGCACGCAGTGGCCCAGCTGCTCCCGGTCGTCGTGGCGTGCGTGGTGTGCTGGCTCATCGACGTGGCCGAGCTCCGACGCACCTCCATCAGCCCGCCGCCGTACGACGAAGGCCCGCCACCTCGGTGAGGTGACGGGCCTGCGACAGGCAGTACGGCGTGACTACTCGCCGGCGCGGGTGAAACCGGCGGCCTCGGCGGACTCGACGGAGTCGAACCACACCTCCGCCACGGTCTGCTCGAACCACTGACCGTCGGGCTCGTGGAACTTCATCGAGTCCTCGTTGCCCTTGATCGGGAAGCCCTCGGGGGCCTGGGACTCGTCCTCGAGCAGGGCGTGGGACCCGGGGTACTTGCCGGACACACCGCCCTCGGTCTCCTCGAAGGCCTCGTCGTCGACTCCCTCCACCTCGGTGGCGGGCTCGAGGTCGACTGCCTCGGCGGACGCCTCGACCGGGTCGACCACGACTTCGGTCTCCTCGACCGGGGCCTCGTCGGCCGGCTTCTCCTCGGCCTTCGCCGGGGCGGCCTTCTTCGCTGCGGTCTTCTTGGCCGGCTTGTCGGACTTCGGCTCGTAGGCCTCGGTCACCAGCTCGATCACGGCCATCGGCGCGTTGTCGCCCTTGCGGGGGCCGATCTTGGTGATCCGGGTGTAGCCGCCCGGGCGCTCGGCGAACGTCGGCGCGATCTCGGTGAAGAGCACGTGGACGACCGTCTTGTCGCGCACCGTCTTGAGCACCTCGCGACGGTTGTGCAGGTCGCCGCGCTTGGCCTTGGTGATCAGCTTCTCCGCGACCGGGCGCAGCACGCGCGCCTTGGCCTCGGTGGTGGTGATCCGGCCGTGCTCGAACAGCTGCGTGGCCAGGTTGGACACGATCAGCCGCTGGTGCGCGGGGCTGCCGCCGAGGCGGGGCCCCTTCTTGGGCTTGGGCATGGCTCTCTCTCGATTCTCCCCGGCCGTGTCAGGTACCGGAGTAGATGGAACGGGCGCCGATCGAGCTTGTCGAGATCAGCGTTGTTGATGTCAGGTGGTTCATGTCAGGCCGTCTTGCGAGCAAGCTCGCGGCGACGGTCCTCGCCGTACTGACCTCACGCGCAAGCGCGTGATGTCAGTACGACTCGTCCTCGATGAACGCGTCGTCGTCGTCGTCGCCGTACGCCGCGAGGGCGGCCTGCGGGTCGAAGCCGGGCGCGCTGTCCTTGAGGGACAGACCCATCTCGTGCAGCTTCGCCTTGACCTCGTCGATGGACTTGGCGCCGAAGTTGCGGATGTCGAGCAGGTCCTGCTCCGAGCGCGAGATGAGCTCACCCACGGTGTGGATGCCCTCACGCTTGAGGCAGTTGTAGGAGCGGACGGTCAGCTGCAGGTCCTCGACCGGAAGGGCGAGGTCGGCGGCGAGCTGCTCGTCGACGGGCGACGGGCCGATGTCGATGCCCTCGGCCTCGACGTTGAGCTCACGGGCCAGCCCGAAGAGCTCGACCAGCGTCTTGCCGGCCGACGCGATGGCGTCGCGGGGCTTCATCGACGGCTTGGTCTCGACGTCGATCACGAGCTTGTCGAAGTCGGTGCGCTGCTCGACACGGGTCGCCTCGACCTTGTAGGTCACCTTCAGCACGGGGCTGTAGATCGAGTCGACCGGCATCCGGCCGATCTCGTTGTCGGCGCCCTTGTTCTGGACCGCAGAGACGTAGCCGCGGCCGCGCTCGACGACCAGCTCCATCTCCAGCTTGCCCTTGTCGGACAGGGTGGCGATCTTGAGGTCGGGGTTGTGCACCTCGACGCCGGCCGGCGGCTGGATGTCACCGGCGGTGACGACTCCGGCACCCGACTTGCGCAGGTACATGGTGACGGGCTCGTCGTGCTCGGAGGAGACGACGAGGCCCTTGAGGTTGAGGATGACCTCGGTGACGTCCTCCTTGACGCCCTCGATGGTCGAGAACTCGTGGAGGACGGTGTCGACCTTGATGCTGGTCACGGACGCACCGGGGATGGACGACAAGAGGGTACGACGCAGCGAGTTGCCGAGCGTGTAGCCGAATCCCGGCTCCAACGGCTCGATGACGAAACGCGAACGGAACTCGTCAACTGAATCTTCCGACAGGGTCGGGCGCTGTGCGATGAGCACTGATTCTTTCCTTTCCGAGCCCACCCGCTATTTGACGGGCTCGAACTCCATGTGGTTGTTGATCTTCTCTTGGTGTAGCGCCGTGCGAGCAAGCTCGCAGCGACGCTCCCTACGGCGTCCCGTCCCGGCTTCGCCGGGCTGGGACGTCCTCATTCGCTACTTCTTGGAGTAGTACTCGACGATCAGCTGCTCCTGGACCGGGATGTCGATCTGGGCCCGGACCGGGACCTGGTGGACGAGGATCCGCATCCGAGCGGGGATGGCCTCGAGCCACGCGGGGACGACGCGCTCGCCGTGGGTCTCACGAGCCACGATGAACGGGGTCATCTCCAGCGACTTCTCGCGCACGTCGATCACGTCGTACTGGCTCACCTGGAACGACGGGATGTCGACCTTGCGACCGTTGACGCGGAAGTGACCGTGCGTGACGAGCTGGCGGGCGTGGCGGCGCGTCCGGGCGAACCCGGCGCGGTAGACCACGTTGTCGAGACGGCACTCGAGCAGCTGGAGCAGGTTGTCACCTGTCTTGCCCTGCCGGCGCGAGGCCTCGGTGTAGTAGTTGTGGAACTGCTTCTCGAGCACGCCGTAGGTGAAACGAGCCTTCTGCTTCTCGCGGAGCTGCAGGAGGTACTCGCTCTCCTTGATCCGGCCGCGGCCGTGCTGGCCCGGCGGGTAGGGGCGACGCTCGTACGCCGAGTCGCCGCCGACGAGGTCGACACCGAGACGGCGCGACTTCTTGGTCATGGGGCCGGTGTAACGGGCCATGGTTCAGTCTCTCTTTCTCAGTCTCGAGGTCAGACGCGGCGACGCTTGGGCGGCCGGCAACCGTTGTGGGGGGTGGGGGTGACGTCCTGGATGGTCCCGACCTCGAGGCCGATCGCACCCAGCGAGCGGATCGCGGTCTCGCGGCCCGAACCCGGGCCCTTGACGAAGACGTCGATCTTCTTCATCCCGTGGTCCATCGCCCGACGACCAGCGGCCTCGGCGGCCATCTGCGCGGCGAACGGGGTGGACTTGCGCGAGCCCTTGAAGCCGACGGTGCCGGCCGAGGCCCACGAGATCACCGCGCCGGTGGGGTCGGTGATGGTGACGATGGTGTTGTTGAACGTGCTCTTGATGTGGGCTTCGCCCTGAGCGATGTTCTTCTTCTCCTTGCGACGCACCTTCTTGGCGCCGGCCTGACGGCTCTTGGGAGGCATGCAGTACTCCTAAACGAAAACTGGTCGGAAGATCGAGGGTGCTCGGTGGTCGAGCGGGGTCGAGACCGTCACTTGGCCTTCTTCTTGCCGGCGACGGTGCGCTTGGGACCCTTGCGGGTGCGCGCATTGGTCTTGGTGCGCTGGCCACGGACAGGGAGACCCTGGCGGTGGCGGCGACCCTGGTAGCTGCCGATCTCGATCTTGCGGCGGATGTCCGCCTGGACCTCGCGGCGGAGGTCACCCTCGATCTTGATCTCGTCGTTGCCCTCGATCGCGTCGCGGAGCTTCACGAGCTCCTCGTCGCCGAGCTGGTGCACGCGGAGGTCGGGGTTGACCCCGGTCACGGTCAGGAGCTGCTGGGCGCGGGTACGGCCGATGCCGTAGATGTAGGTGAGTGCGATCTCGATGCGCTTGTCGCGCGGGAGATCGACACCAACGAGGCGTGCCATGTTGTCTGGCGTTCCCTTCGGGTAGTTCACAGAGGTTTCGGTCGTGTCGCGTCTG
>CAVXHO010000019.1:0-247608 GCA_963761515.1 uncultured Actinomycetota bacterium | reverse complement strand
CTGCTCGGGTGCCCTTTAGGGTCGACGCATGGACAAGCCCGAGATCGACTTCCCCGACTTCGCCCCGCCCGACGACCTCGAGATCACCGACCTGGTGGAGGGCGACGGCGAGGAGGCCACGGCGGGCTCCACGGTGAAGGTGCACTACGTGGGCGTGGCGCACTCGACCGGTGAGGAGTTCGACGCGTCGTACAACCGTGGCGAGCCGCTGCAGTTCCGCCTCGGCGTGGGTCAGGTCATCTCCGGCTGGGACTCCGGCGTCCAGGGCATGAAGGTGGGCGGCCGGCGGCAGCTGGTCATCCCCCCGCACCTCGGCTACGGCGACCGCGGCGCCGGCGGCGTCATCAAGCCCGGCGAGACCCTGATCTTCGTCTGCGACCTGGTCGAGGTCCGCTAGGCCCGCGCCTCAGCCGACCTGCACCCGACGGCCGGCGCACTCGACGACGTCACCGGTCACCAGCTGCCGGCCGCGTCTCGACTCCACCTCACCGTTCACGCGGACCAGCCCCGAGGCCAGCAGTCCCTTGGCGTCCGCGCCGGTGTCGACGAGGTCGGCGAGCTTGAGGAACTGGCCGAGCCGGATCGACTCGTCCCGCAGGGGTACGACGGACTCGCTCATGGATGGGACCTCCCTCTTGGCGACCGGTCGCCGGTCTCAGCCGACCAGCACGGCGACGGTGTGGATCAGGACGCCGACGAGACCGCCGACGATGGTGCCGTTGATCCGGATGAACTGCAGGTCGCGACCCACGTGCAGCTCGATCCGGCGCGCGGCCTCCTTGCCGTCCCAGCGCTCGATCGTGTGGGTGATCACCGCGGTGACCTCGGCGCCGTAGCGGGACACCGCGAACACCGCGACGTCGGCGGCGGTGCCGTCGAGACGCTGGCGCAGCCCGTCGTCCTCGCGCAGCTGGGCGCCGAACGACGAGACCTCGGTGCACAGCCGCTCGCGGACCGCGCCGTCGGGGTCGACGAGCGACGCCTGGAGCGCTCGGCGCAGCGCGTTCCACAGCGCGACGCTGGACTCGACCACCTGCGGGTGGTCGAGCAGCCGCTCCTTGAGCCGCTCGGTGCGCTCCTGGGTCTCCGGGTCGTGCTGGAGGTCCTCGGCGAGCTGGGTCAGCATCGAGTCGACCGCCTGCCGGGCCTGGTGATGCGGGTCGTGGCGGATCTCCTCGAGCCACACCAGCAGCTCGGCGTGGAGCCGCCGGGTCACCGCGTCGTTCAGGCGGGGCGGTGCCCACCAGGGTGCCCGCTGCTCGAGCACCTCGGCGAACGTGTCGGGGTGCTCGACCAGCCAACGGTGCAGCTCGTCGATCGTCAGGTCCACGAGGTGGTGGTGGACGTCGTCGTGCACGACCTCCGCGAGCAGGCTGCCGACCAGGGGGGCGAGCGGCTCCTCGCGGAAGCGCGGGATCAGGGCGTCGGTGACGAAGTCGGCGATGTGCTCGTCGCGGACCTTGCCCAGCCCGATGGACGCGACCTCCGCGAACTCGTCGACCACGCGCCGTACGTGGGCAGGCTCGGCGAGCCACTGACCCACCCGCAGCGAGATGGTCGCCGACGCGATGCGCTCGCGGATCACGGTCTCCTGCAGGAAGTTCTCGCCGACGAACTCCTCGAGGCTGCGTCCCAGCTCGTCCTTGCGGCGCGGGATCAGCGCGGTGTGCGGCACCGGCAGCCCGAGCGGGTGCTTGAACAGCGCCGTGACCGCGAACCAGTCGGCGATCGCACCGACCATCGACGCCTCGGCACCGGCGTTGACGAACCCGAGGAAGCCGTCCTGGCCGAGGGTGACGAGGTAGACCACCGCCGCGAACCCCAGGAGCGAGACCGCGAGGGTGCGCATCCGGCGCAGTCCGCGCCGCCGCTGGGCGTCGGCCGCCGGGTCGGGCGTGATCATCGCGATCGTCCCGACGGAGGTGGTGGTCATCGCCCGATTCTCGCCCATGCCCACGTCGTACCCCGTACCGGCCGGGGTGCCAGAATGCCGCCCATGCGCACGGTGATCACCTTCGGCACGTTCGACGTCTTCCACGTCGGCCATCTCCGGGTCATCGAGCGCGCCGCCGCCCTGGGTGACCGGCTGGTCGTGGGGGTGTCGGCCGACGCCCTCAACCTGCGCAAGAAGGGCCGCGAGCCGGTCTTCAGCCAGGCCGAGCGGATGGCGATCGTCGGCGCCCTGCGGATGGTCGACGAGGTCTTCGTCGAGGAGAGCCTCGAGCTCAAGCGCGACTACATCGGGCAGTTCCACGCCGACGTGCTCGTGATGGGCGACGACTGGGCCGGCCGGTTCGACGAGTTCGGCGACATCTGCGAGGTCGTGTACCTGCCGCGCACTCCGGCCATCTCGACCACCGCCCTGATCGAGAAGATCTCCTCGACGACCTGACCCGCCGGTTACGGCTGGGTCGGGATCGGGGCATCACCCCCGCACGCCCGTACGCCGAACCAGGGGGATCCACTCATGCGCCGTTCCGTCGCCTCACTCGTGGTGGCCCTCAGCGCGGCTCTGTCCGTCACCTCCTGGACCTCCGCGACGTCCTCCGCGGCCACCGGCGCGTCCAACGCGGGTGCCACCTCCGCCCACCAGCGGGCCCTCGTGGCGCTCGACCGCGCCCAGCGCGTCGTGTCGGGCCGGACTGCACGACCCGAGGGCACGATGGCGCTGCTGGACCTGCGCCTGGCACTCCCCCGGCTGACCGGCGCGGACCGCCGGCAGGCGCTCGGGCTCCTGGCCCGCCCCACCGACCACCCCGACGTCAACCACGAGGCGTACCGGGTCCCTGCGAAGGAGAAGTGCGCCGGCCACATCTGCATCCACTGGGTGCCGACCACCCGCGACGCGCCGCCGAGCAAGCGCTGGGTGAACACGATGCTGAAGCTGATGAACAACGTGTGGCACTACGAGGTCGACAAGCTCGGCTACCTCCCGCCGCTCTCCGACGGTCAGCGCGGAGGCGACGGAAGGTACGACGTCTACCTCAAGGAGCTCTTCGACCAGGGCCTCTACGGGCTGAGCGTCCCGGAGCGGCCGTCGGCGACCGACCCCCGCCTCTACTCCGGCTACCTCGTCATCGACAACGACTTCGCCCGCAGCCAGTTCGGCGCGAAGCCGATCGAGACGGCCCGGGTCACCGCCGCCCACGAGTTCTTCCACGCCATCCAGTTCCGCTACGACGTGATCGAGGACCACTGGCTGATGGAGTCGTCGGCGACGTGGATGGAGGACCAGTTCGCCGACGAGAGCAACGACAACCGGCAGTACCTCACCTTCGGCCAGCTCGCCCACCCGAACGCCCCGCTCGACACCTTCCGGACCGGCGGCTTCCAGGCCTACGGCAACTGGCCGTTCTTCGAGTACCTCAGCGAGCACTACGGCCGCGGGATCGTGAGGTCGATCTGGGACCAGGCGGCGGCGTTCCCGGGCGGTGGTCACCAGTTCTCCGCTCACGCCGTCCGGAACGTGCTGCGCAGCCACGGCGGGCTGACCGCGGTGTTCGCCCGCTACGCCGCCGGCAACCTCGACCCGGCCCGCGACCTACCAGGAGGGCGCGGCGTTCCCCGCCTCGGGCTACGCCGCCGACTGGCCCCTCTCCCAGGCGCACCCCGGCACCGGGTGGCGGTCCTTCACGGTGCACCACCTCGCCTCGCAGAGCGTGCGGGCCGTCCCGGACGCCGGCCTGACCGATCCCGGCTGGGGGCTGCGGCTGCAGGTCGACGCACCCAGCCTCTCGACCAGCCCGGCGGTGTACGTCCGGGTGGTACGTCGGCACGGCCCGACCCTGCGCACGCTGGTGCACCTGGACGCCCAGGGCGGAGGGCAGGTGATCCTGCCCTTCAGTCACCACCGGGTGCGCTACGTCACCGTCACGCTGGCCAACGCGTCGGTCGACTACCACGGCTGCTTCACCGACGGCGCCTACTCGTGCGAGGGCCGCTCGGACGCGCCCCACCCGACCTTCCGGGTGAAGCTGACCGCGTTCCAGCGCTGACGCGCGACCGAGGACGGCGTGCGTGACCCCCACCCGACGGGGTACGGATCCCTCGAGTTCGGTGTAACGAAACCGCACCGTGACCAGACTGTCGGTGGTCGTGTCTAGGCTGGCACGACTCGGTTCCCACACCCGGACGTCCGTCACAACGAGGTGATCCTTCCGATGACGACCACACACCCGAGCCCGACCCGCGACCCGCACGCGCTCCTCGACCGCTACGCCCAGGTCCGCTCCGCCACCGAGAGCCTGGCCGCGCCGCTGTCGCCCGGAGGACCAGACGGTCCAGTCGATGCCCGACGTCTCCCCGACCAAGTGGCACCGCGCCCACGTCACGTGGTTCTTCGAGACGTTCGTGCTCGCCGAGAACGAGCCGGAGTTCGAGCCCTTCCAGGACACCTACTGGTTCCTGTTCAACAGCTACTACGAGGCGGTCGGACCCCGCTACGCGCGCGCCGAGCGGGGCGTGATCAGCCGGCCCGGCGCCCACGACGTCGGCCTCTACCGCGGCAACGTCGACGACCGGATGCGCGACCTGCTCGACCGGATGGACGAGGGGTCGCTGACCAAGGCCGCCGACACCATCGAGCTCGGCTTCCACCACGAGCAGCAGCACCAGGAGCTGCTGCTGATGGACATCAAGCACGTCCTGTCGCTGAACCCCCTCCTGCCGGCGTACGCCGGGACGCCCAGCGCCGCGGCCACGCCCGACCGGCTCGGCTGGGTCGACTTCGAGGGTGGCCTCGTCGAGATCGGCCACGAGGGCGAGGGCTTCTCCTTCGACAACGAGCTGCCCCGCCACCAGCAGTACCTCGCGCCGTACCGGCTGGCCGACCGGCTCGTCACCAACGGCGAGTGGCTGGAGTTCATGACCGACGGCGGCTACCGGCGCCACGAGCTCTGGCTCTCCGACGGCTGGGCGCGGGTCAACGCCGAGGGATGGGACGCCCCGTTCTACTGGACCGAGATCGACGGCCGCTGGTTCGAGCACACCCTCAACGGCACCTGGCCGGTCAACCCCGGGCTCCCGGTGAGCCACGTCAGCTTCTACGAGGCCGAGGCCTACGCCACCTGGGCCGGCAAGCGGCTGCCGAGCGAGGCGGAGTGGGAGCACGCCGCGACGCAGACGCTCACCGGCGCGCCCGACGAGCTCGGCAACCTCGCCGACCAGACCACGTTCCACCCGCGCGCCGCCGCCGACGCCGTCCGGAGGCCTGCGGCAGATGTACGGCGACTGCTGGGAGTGGACCTCCTCGGCCTACCACCCCTACCCCGGCTTCCACCCGCCCACGGGTGCCATCGGCGAGTACAACGGCAAGTTCATGTCCAACCAGATGGTGCTCCGCGGCGGCTGCGCGTTCACGCCGGCCGGCCACGCCCGCGCCACCTACCGCAACTTCTTCCCGCACGGGTCGCGGTGGGCGCTGTCGGGCGTGCGGCTGGCCGAGGGGCAGGTGGCCGGCATGAGCCGGACCCACGTCTCGGTGCTGCTCGAGCCGGAGTCGGCCGGTGCCGCCCTCGTGCAGGACGTCCGCCGCGGGCCTGGGGTCGCAGCCGCTGACGCTCCCGCCGAAGTGGCTCTACGACGACGAGGGCTCGCGGCTCTTCGACGAGATCACCCGCCTCCCGGAGTACTACCCCACCGAGGCCGAGCGGGCCATCCTGCGCGAGCGCGCCGACGAGATCGCCGCCCTCTGCGACGCGACCACCCTGGTCGAGCTCGGCAGCGGCACCAGCGACAAGACCCGGCTGCTGCTCGGCGCGTTCGCCGACGCCGGTCACCTCGCCCGGTTCGTGCCGGTCGACGTCTCCGAGGGCACGCTCCGCGACGCCGCCGAGCAGATCGCGGCGACGTACGACGGCGTGACCGTCGAGGCCATCGTCGGCGACTTCACGCTCCACCTGGCCCACCTGCCGCGTGACGACCGCAAGCTGGTCGCGTTCCTCGGCGGCACCATCGGCAACCTCTACGTCGAGGAGCGGCGCGCCTTCCTCGGTGCCCTCGCCGACTCGTGCGAGCCGGGCGACTGGCTGCTGCTCGGCACCGACCTGGTCAAGGACGCCGACCGCCTGATCGCGGCCTACGACGACCCGGGCGGCATCACCGAGAAGTTCGTCCGCAACGGCCTGCGGGTGCTCAACCGCGACCTCGGTGCCGACTTCGACGTCGGCGGGTTCACCTACGTGCCGTTCTGGGACCCCCACCTGCGCCGGATGGACCTCCGCCTGCGCGCGGAGTCGCCGATGGACGTGACGATCCCCGGCGCGGAGCGTCGACCTCCACCTCGCCAGCGGCGAGGAGATCCGGATGGAGATCTCCACGAAGTTCACCGTCGACAGCATCCGCGAGGAGCTCGGCGCCGTCGCCTTCGAGGTGGTCCGCACCTGGACCGACGCCCGTGACGACTTCGCGGTGACCCTCGCGCGCAAGCTGGACGGCTGACCGGAGTCTCGGTCAGCGGCGTCGGGCCGGCACCGGCCGCGCTGCCTCACGTCGTACGGCGGGCCCCTCCAGGGAGGCGACAGGCAGGAAGAACCCGTGACCGGTCACGCACCGGACCTTGGCGTGCTCGACCGGTCCGTCGGTGCTCTCCAGGACGTGCCGCTCCTCGATGGCGGCCGTTGCCCCGCACTCGGGACAGCTGGTCAGCTCCATGTGTCATCACCTCCCCCGTTGCTCGCTTCCCTTGGTGGGACAGGAGGGGCAGGGAGGTCCGCAGATACCGGCGCGACACGGTCAGGCGGGCGGGGGGAGCTGCTGGAGGTAGCCGAAGGCCCGCAGCACCAGCGCGTCGACGCCGGGGCTCGCGGTGCGTGGCGGACCCATCGTGACGACCTCGGGGTGGCGCAGGAGCGCTTCCTCCGGGAGCCCGGCCGACCGAGCGGCGGCCAGGCAGATGTCGACCGCCACCCGCACCGCCTCCGGCTCGAAGCTGAAGATCGTCTCGAAGCTGCGCTCCCCGCCGTGCTCCCGCTCGGGGACCTCCCACGCGGTCAGCACCGTGGAGAAGTCATCGGACCGCACCACCACGGCCCACTCGCGCAGCAGCGGCGAGTCCGGGTCGAGGGGCACCCGTGCCGGACGCGCCGCGGGGTCGAGGGCGTCGGAGAAGTCGGCGAAGACCACGCATGCCTCCGCGGTCCGCGCGAGCTCCTCCCACCGGGGCGCGGACCGGGCGTAGAACTCCGCGCGTTGGAAGGCACCGAAGACCAGAGGTCGTACGGCGCGGGCCAGCGCCTCGTCCTCGATGGCCCGCGAGATGGCGACGAGGACGTCGCGCCGCATGAGGCGGCTCTCGAGGTGGGGCAGCAGCCGCCGCAGCTCGCCGTACACCGACAGGTCGCGCCCGTCGACCTCTCCCTGCTCGACCACGCGGGCGATGGCCTCGGCGAGCCGTGAGCCGGACTGCTTGAGCGTCAGCACGCGGGCGATCCGGTCCACGTCGCGAGGGTCGTAGGTACGCCGTCCCGAGGCGGTGCGGCGGGGTTGCGGGAAGTCGAACCGCTGCTCCCACGCCCGGATCACCTGAGTCGTCAGGCCGGTCAGCCGGGCGAGGTCACCGATGCCCAGCTCGCTCATGCCGGGACCCTAGTGGGTCATCGGTCGGCGTCACCCTCGCGCCGCGGCCTCCAGCGCGCGCTCGTGCGCGGCGTGCTGTCGCGACTCGGCGATCTCCTCCGGCGTCGGCGGCTGCACCTGGTCGGCGTACACCGCTCGGGAGAGGCGCACCTTGGCCCGGTCGACCCGCGTGCCCGGCGCGCGCACGCCGTTCTCGTCGATCTCGCCGGCGGGCACCAGCACCTGGTCGGGCTCCCTGGAGGCCAGGACGAACGCCTCCTCGTCGCTGATGGGGAGGTGCCGCTCGGTGTAGGCCCCGTCGGGCGACCGCATGATGATGCCGGTCTCGTAGCCGTGCAGCAGCCGCTCGTTGTCGGCGCGCTGCAGCCCGATGCACCAGCGGCGCACCACGACGAAGACGATCGGCGGGACCACGAAGACCGCCGCCCGCATGAAGTAGGTGATCGAGTTCAGGCTCATGTGCAGGTGCGTGGCGATGATGTCGTTGCCGCCCGCGGCCCAGAAGAGCCCGTAGATCGCCATCAGGGTCGCGACGAAGGCCGTCCGGGTCGGCGCGTCCCGCGGCCGCTGGAGCAGGTGGTGCTCGCGCTTGTCGCCGGTCACCCAGGCCTGGAGGAACGGCAGCAGCAGCACCACGGTGAACATCAGGGCCGGCAGGATCTGGATCGGCACCAGGATGTTCCAGGAGATCGTGTGCCCCCAGATGTGCGACTCCCAGTTCGGCATGATCCGGAGGGCGCCGTCGGGCCAGCCCATGTACCAGTCGGGCTGGGAGCCGGCCGTCACCTTGGTCGGGTCGTAGGGCCCGAACTTCCACACCGGGTTGATCGACAGCAGCCCGCCCATCGCAGCGGTCACGCCGAAGACCATGAAGAAGAAGCCACCCGCCTTGGCCATGTAGACCGGCAGCATCGGGTAGCCCACGACGTTCTGCTCGGTCCGACCCGGGCCGGGCCACTGGGTGTGCTTGTGGAAGACCAGCAGCAGCATGTGCGCACCGATGAGAGCCAGCAGCAGTCCGGGGATCAGCAGGATGTGCACCATGTAGAGACGCGGGATGACCGCGTCACCGGGGAACTCGCCGCCGAACAGGAAGAACGACAGGTAGGTGCCGACGACGGGAGTGGCCTTGAGGAAGCCGTCCGCCGCGCGCAGCCCGGTGCCGGAGAGCAGGTCGTCGGGCAGTGAGTAGCCGGTGAAGCCCTCGATGGTGCCGAGCAGCAGCAGGATGCTGCCGATCACCCAGTTCAGCTCGCGCGGCTTGCGGAACGCGCCGGTGAACGCCACCCGCATGAGGTGGACCATCATCGAGCCCACGAAGATCATCGCCGCCCAGTGGTGCATCTGGCGCACCAGCAGTCCGCCGCGCACGTCGAAGGAGATGTGCAGCGCCGAGGCGTAGGCGTCCGACATGGGTACGCCGCGCAGCTGGGTGTAGGAGCCCTGGTAGACCGACTCCGACATGCTCGGGTTGAACCACAGCGTCAGGAACACGCCCGGTCAGCAGCAGCACCACGAACGACCACAGCGCGATCTCGCCGAGCATGAACGACCAGTGATCGGGGAAGACCTTCCGCAGGTTCTTCCGCATCACCGTGGCGAGCCCGAGCCGGTCGTCGACCCAGGTGGCAGCCGCCCCCGCTCGCCCTCGAGAAGCAGGAGCGGCCGGGCGATCCCGGTTCGACGTCGCGACCCGGCTGAGATCCCCGCTCATCCGCTCACCCCTTGCATCGTCGTCCCACGCGCTCGCACACTCTGTGCGCCTTTCTTCAACAGTATGTCTAATTAATCCCGCGTCACAAGACGGGTCCCGGGTCCGGCCGCGCTCGGGCTGGGTAGCCTGACCCCGAGGGGGTCACCCATGGCAGTCCGACCAGCACGCGCAGTGGCTTTGTCCCGCGCCCAGCCCAACGCCTTCGCCCGCCAGCTCTTCGACGGGCTCCCGCGCCGCTACGACATCCTCGAGGCGGTCCTGTCGTTCGGGCAGAACCAGCGGTGGCGCACCGCGATGGTCGACGCCGTCGTCCGGGCACCGCGCACGCCGCGACGCGTCCTCGACGTGGCCACCGGGACGGCCGGGGTCGCCCTGATGCTGACCGAGCGCACCGGCGCCGAGGTCGTCGGGATCGACCTCACCGAGCAGATGCTCCGCGAGGGACGCGAGCGCGTCGACGAGGCGGGACGCGCCGACCGGATCGACCTGGTCTGCGGCCGCGCCGAGCAGCTCCCCTTCCCCGACGCGACGTTCGACGCGCTGACCTTCACCTACCTGCTGCGCTACGTCGCCGACCCGGGCGCGACCGTGCGCGAGCTGGCCCGCGTGGTCCGGCCGGGCGGGACCCTCTCGTCGCTCGAGTTCTTCGTCCCCCCGCCGCCCGTCTGGCTGCCGGCCTGGCGCCTCTACACCCGCCTGGTGCTGCCGGCCGCCGGGTTCCTCGGCGGCGGACGCGCCTGGGCGAGCGTCGGCCGGTTCCTCGGCCCGTCGATCGAGGAGCACTACCGCCACTACCCCGTCGACGCCCACGTCGACCTGTGGCGCGACGCCGGCCTGGTCGACGTGCAGGCGCGCCCGATGAGCCTGGGCGGCGGACTGGTGATGTGGGGACGCAAGCCGGATGGCTGAGCCCCGACGACCACCACCCCGGCCTTCTACGCACGCCGGGGTGGTCCGGCTGCGGACTGGTGGACCCTGCTCCACCCGCCCTACACGCTCTGGCACCTGAGCTACGTCGTCCTCGGTGCGGCCCTGGCCGAGTCCCTCGACTGGACGGCGCTCGGCGCGACCGTGCTGGCCTTCTTCCTGGCCGTCGGCCTCGCCGCGCACGCCCTCGACGAGCTGACCGGGCGCCCGCTCGGCACCCGGATCCCCGACCGGGTCCTCCGCGTCGTCGCGACCCTGGCGACCGTCGGCGCGTGCGCGCTCGGGGTGGCCGGGACGTTCTTCCACGGCGACCCGAACTGGTGGCTGCTCGCCGCGATCCCCGTCGGAGCCGTGCTCCTCGTGGGCTACAACCTCGAGCTCTTCTCGGGGCGGCTGCACACCGACGCGGTGTTCGCCTGGGGCTGGGGCGGCTTCCCGGTGGCGGTCGGCTTCGTCGCGCAGTCCCCCTCGGTGGACTGGTCGCGCTGCGCCGCGGCCGCGACGGCCGTGCTCGCCGCGGTCGGCACGTCGTACGCCCAACGCCGGCTGAGCACACCGGCCCGCGTCCTGCGCCGCCGTACCTCCGAGGTGAGCGGCACCATCTGGCGGCCGGACGGCACGGTCGAGGAGCTCGACCGGGCGGCGCTGCTGGCGCCCCTGGAGGGTGCCCTGCGGGCGCTCTCGTGGGTGGTCCCGGCCGTGCGCCGTCGCAGCCCTGCTCGTGCACGTCTGATGGCCGGCCGCACGAAGGCACAGCGCCACCCGGGTCGTCGTCCTCGGCGCGGGCTTCGGCGGCCTGGAGCTGAGCACCCGACTCTCGCTCGACCTCGGCGACCGGGTGGAGGTCACCCTGATCGACCGGAACGACGCGTTCGTCTTCGGCTTCCACAAGCTCGACGTGATGGTCGGGACCCGCACCATGGACGACGTCCGCCTGCGCTACGCCGACATCGACCAGCCCCAGGTCGACTTCCGGCAGGAGACGGTCGTCTCGATCGACCCCCACCGGCGCCGCGTCGTCACCGACCGCGGCACGCTACGACGCCGACGTGCTCGTGGTCGCCCTCGGTGCCGACCTCGCGCCCGAACGGACCCCAGGGCTCGTCGAGTGCGGCCACGAGTTCTACTCCCCGGCCGGCGCGTGCCGCGGTCCGCGACCTGCTCCCCGACTTCCGGGGCGGGTCGATCGTGATCGGTGTCCTGGGCGGCTTCTTCAAGTGCCCGCCCGCGCCGTACGAGGCGGCGTTCATGCTGCACGACCACCTGACCCGGCGCGGGCTGCGCGACGCCACCACCCTCCAGATCGTCACACCGATGCCGGCGCCGATCCCGATCTCGCGCGGACGTGTCCGCCTCGATCCTGGCGCTGCTGGACGAGCGCGGGATCGGCCACGCGCACGCCTCGTGGGTGGAGCGGCTCGACCCCGCCACACGGGTCGCCCACCTGCGCGACGGACGCGAGATCCCCTTCGACCTGTTCCTCGGCGTCCCGGTGCACGTGGCGCCGCCGGTCGTCGTCGACTCGGGGCTGACCGAGGAGGACGGCTGGATCGCCGTCGACCCCGCCACCCTGGAGACCCGCTTCCCCGGCGTGTACGCCGTCGGCGACGTCGCCAGCGTGCCCGTCCCGCGGGCCGGGGTGATCGCCGAGGGCGAGGCGGCGACCCTGGCCGACGTGCTCCTGCACCGGCTCGGCGACGGCCCGGAGCCGGACCCGTTCCGGGGCCGGATCACCTGCTACATGGAGATGGGCGACGACACGATCGGCATGGTCGAGGTCGACTTCCTCTCCGGCCCCGCCCCCGTCTCCGACCTTCACCCCGCCGTCGCTCGAGGGCGCCGAGGCCAAGCGCACCTTCGCGTCCACCCGCCGGCAGCGCTGGTTCGGACTCGACGGATGAGCGGCCCGCTCGACGTACGGGTCGAGGAGTACGCCGGCCCCCACCGCGACCTGATCGACTCGTTCCGCGAGGCCGAGGACTCCGAGACCCTGCTGGCGGCCTACCTCGACCTCGGCCGCGTCTGGGTCGCCCGCGGCGACGAACGACGAGATCCTGGGGCACCTGCAGGTCGTGGCCGAGGACGACGGGTCGGCCTGGGAGGTGAAGAACACCGCGGTCACGGCGGAGGCCCGCGGCCGCGGCATCGGGCGGCTGATGCTGGAGCGCGCGGTCGACGAGGCGCGTGCGGCAGGCATCCGCCGGGTGGTGCTCGCGACGGCTGCCGCCGACGTCGGGGCGCTGCGCTTCTACCAGCGGTGCGGCTTCCGGATGACCCACGTCGTGCCGGACGCCTTCGGCCCGCACACCGGCTACCTCGAGCCGATCGAGATCGACGGCATCCCGATGCGCGACCAGGTGTGGTTCGAGCGGTTGCTGTGACGCTGGCCTCCCGGCGGACGCCTGAGCCAGGAGGACCGCTACCCGCGCCGGCGTGACCTCGCCAGCAGGACGCCGCCGGCCACCAGGCACGCCAGCGCGGCCACCAGCCACGCCAGCGCCGGTCCGCCGGTGTTGGGCAGGTCGGGCCCGGCGGGCGTGGTCGGCGGTGCCGAGCGGCGGCAGGTTCCCGACCGCCACGTCATGGGGGTCGCGGCCGGTGTGACCGCCGGTGACCACGACGTGGTTGACCACCTCACCCGTCGCACCCGCGGCGACGGCCGCCGTCAGCACGAACGAGGTCGAGTGATCCACGCGCAGCGTGTCGGGATGGGTACAGGTGACCGTCTGCGCCGGCCGCCTGACACGTCCAGCCCGGCCCGCGTCGCCTTCACGTAGGTCAGCTGCGGCGGGCAGGTCGTCGACGACCACGATGGCGCTGGCGGTGTCGTTGGGGCCGCGGTTGCCGACCGTGATCCGGTACGTCGCGGTGCTGCGGGTCAGGCTCAGCAGCGTCTTGTCCACGGTGAGCTCGACCGAGGGCAGCACGGTGGCCGGGTCGGTGGCCGTGTTGTTGCTCGGGTCGGTGTCCTCGGCGTCGGAGGTCACCGACGCGACGTTCACCACGCTCGGGAAGGCCGAGGCCTGCACGGTGACGACCAGCTTGATCGTGCTGCGCTCTCCGACCTGCAGGCCGTCGGCGTCGACACAGGTGACGGTGCCCTTCGCCGCGGAGCACTCCCAGCCGTCGCCCGTGGCTCCGACGAAGGTGAGCCCGTCGGGCAGCGTGTCGGTCACCCGGACCGGCCCGGGGTCGGCCGTCGGACCGTGGTTGACGACCTTCAGCCGGTACGTCGCCTGGTGGCCGACCCGGACCGGGTCGCGGTGGGACTTGCTGATCGCGAGGTCGACCAGCGGCGGGACCGTCACGTGGTCGGTGGACGAGTTGTCCGACCGGTCGCTGTCGGTGCGTGGCGCTGTCGACGGTGGCCGTGTTGTCCACGCCCGGGTAGGCGCCCGGCTCGACGGTGACGACGCAGGGAGATCGGAGGCGCGTCCGTCTCGGTGGCGAGCGAGGCCGGCCAGGTCGCAGGTCACGACGCCGGTGGCCTCCGTACAGGTCCAGCCGTCGCCGTCGGCGGAGACGAAGGTCAGCCCGGCGGGCACGGTCGTCGCTGACCTCGACCTGGCGCGCGTCGGAAGGCCCGTGGTTGGTCACCGCGAGGGTGAAGGTCAGCGGGTCGCCGACGCGCGCGGGCTGGTCGTGGGACTTCACGATCGACAGGTTCGCGACTGGTGTCGATGTCGACGTCGTCGGTGTCGGTGTTGTTGCCCGGGACCGGGTCGGTCGTCGGGCTGTCGACGGTGGCCGAGTTGGTCAGGATGCCGGGGTCGAGTGCCTCGTCGGTCTGGACCGTGAGCTGCAGATCGCGGGGCGTCGGTACCGGCGAGCAGGCTGTCGGTCCCGTTCAGGGTGCAGGTCACCTGCTGCCCCGAGGCGTCCGGGAGCGGCGGCGTCACAGGACCAGTTTCCCGCGCTCGAGGTGTAGGTCAGCCCGACCGGGAGCTGGTCGACGACCGTGATCGGGGCGAGCGCGTCCGACGGACCGTCGTTGTGGACGGCGAGGTCGAAGGTGACCTCGTCGCCGGCGTGCACCACCCCGTCGGGGTGGGTCTTGTGTCAGGGTCAGGTCGGCCGCGGCCTGCACGTCGACGGTCGCGTCGTCGGTGTTGTCCGCCGGGTCGTCACCGGGGGTGCTGGTGGACGCGTGCGCGGTGTTGGTGATCGTCGTACCGTCGGGCACGCCGCTGCCGACCCGGACCGTCACCACGATCGCCGGGGCGTCGGTGCCGGCGGCCACGGTGTCGCGCCCGCACTGGACCAGCGTGTCGCCGGTGCAGATCCACCCGTCCCCCGACGCCGTCACCAGGCTCAGCCCGGCTGGAAGCTCGTCGCTCACCGAGACCGCGTCCGCGTCGGACGGCCCGTCGTTGTGGACGACGATCGTGAACGCCGTGGTGTCACCGGCACTGACCGGGTTGTCGCCGGTGGTGGTCTTGGTGAGCGAGATGTTGGCGCTGGTCGTCGATCTCGGTCGGGTCGTGGTCGGTGTTGTTGTCCGGGACGGACGTCGGTGTCGGGACCGGTCACGTCGGCGATGTTGACCAGGGTCGCGGGACCGGCGTCGGGCGCCACGGCGCCACCAGGGTGATGTCGGGTGCGGCCGTGCTCAGCCGTGAGGCCCGCAGCCCGGGTGCAGTCGACCGACTGCCCCGATCCGGTGCACGTCCAGTCGGTGCCGCCCGCGGACACGAAGCTCATCCCGTCCGGCAGCGCGTCGTGCGACGGTGACCGGACCTGCGGCGGAGGACGGTCCGTTGTTGCGGACCGCCAGGGTGTAGGTGACCTGCTGCCCGGCCACCACCGGACCCGACGTGCGACTTGTCGATCGCCAGGTCGACGTTGACGACCGAGGCGGTGTTGTCGTCGTCGGTGTTGTTCGCAGGGTCGGGGTCGGTCGTCGGCGAGGACACATGGGCGGTGTTGACGATGTCACCGACCTGGCCGGGGTCGATGTCCACCGCGATCTCGACGATGGCGGTCGCGCCGTCGGCGAACCGGCCGGCCAGGGTGCAGGTCACGTCCTGGCCCGCGGCCGAGCAGGTCCAACCGGGAGTGACCGAGGTGAAGCCGGCGAACGTCAGGCTCGCCGGCAGGGTGTCGGTGATCCGCATCGGTGAGCGTCGGCGAACGACGGGCCGAAGTTGTGGATCCGGAACCGGTAGGTGCCTTGCTGCCCCGCGACGAAGTCGACCGGCGAGGTCTTGGCGATCGCGAGGTCGGCCTGCCGGTCCGGGGTCCGGGTCACCGTGTCGGTGTTGTTCGCCGGGCACCGGGTCGGGCGACGGGCCGTCGACCCGCGCGGTGTTGGTGACAGACGTCGTCCGGTCGGCGTCGACGTGGACCACGAGCGTGATCTGCGGCGCCGAGTCGCCCGCCAGCGAGCCCGGCCGCGCGGGTGCAGGTGACCTGCCCGCTCGCCAGCGCGCACGACCCAGCCCGGGGCCGTCGGCGCTGACGAAGGTCGTCCCTGCGGGCACCGCATCGGTCACCACGATCGGGCCGGTCGTGTTGCTGGGGCCGTGGTTCTGCACCGTCAGCAGGTACGTCGCGTCCTGACCGGCCACGAACGGGCCGCTGGCCGTCTTGGTGAGCGCCGAGGTCGACCGAACGACGCGCCGTCGCGATGTCGGTGTCCTGGTTGTTGGCGAGGTTCGGGTCGTGGGTGTGGGCGGTGACGCTCACGTGGTTGGTGAAGGTGGCGCCCTCGTCGGTGCCTGCCGGGATCCCGGTGGTGACCGTGATCGCCGGGAAGCTCGCGTTGGGCGCCAGGGTGTCGCCGGGCGCAGTTCGCGTGCACACGATCTGGGTCGAGCGACGCCGCTGCAGGTCCATCCGGTGCCGGAGGCGGACGCCGTGGAGATCCCCGGCGGGAGGTCGTCGACGACCCGGAACGGTCCGGTGGCAGTGTCGGCCCCGTGGTTGGTGACGAGCACCGACCACGCGAGGGGCCGCCCGGGCACGGCGTTGCCGATGTGGGACTTGGTGACCGAGACGTCGGCTGAGTCGATGAACACCGTGGCCGTCACCGGCGGGTCGGTGTAGGGACCGTCGGCGTTGCCCGGTCGCACCGGTCAGGTCCGTCGACTCGACCTCGAGGGTGTTGGTGTGCGGCACCGTGTGGCCGACCCCCGGGTCGTCGACGACGGCCGGCTGCGGGGTCGCGGAGTAGGTGATGACGACGTTCGGCTCCGACCGGGAGGTCGAAGAGGCTCGGGCAGGCTGAGGGTCTGCACGTTGCCGTTGGTCACCACGTCGGGCTCGACCTGGACCGCCGGCCCGCCGGCGACGCTGACCATGGCGCTGCCGGGGTCGTACGTCCAGTTCGGTGGCAGTGTGTCGGTGCCGCCGATGTTGTGGGCCGTCGCGGCGCCGTCGCTGGTGATGGTGAGGGTGAAGGCCTTCGACTCGCCGATGAACGCCGGTCCGGGGCTGGCCCGCTTCGCCAGAGAGATGTGGGGGAAGGCGGGGGTGATCGTGGCGGTGTCGGACGGGCCGACGTAGCTGCGTCCACCGCTGGCCAGGCTCTCGTAGTGTGTGATCCGGGCCGTGTTCGTGAGCGGGGCAGCGGTCAGCGTGGAGCTCTCGGCCAACGTGGCGGAGTACGTCACAGAGGTCGTCGAGTCCGGTCGCCGAGGGCCGTCGATGGTCCAGGTGATCGTGCCCCCACCGTCTGGGCCGGTGTCCGTGAGCACGCCGCCCTGACCGATCGAGGCAGGGTCGACCACCACTCCCACCGGGATCGTGTCGACCACCACGATGTTGAAGGCGTCGCTGGTGTTGGGGCCGGCCAGGTTGGCGATGTCGATGCTGTAGTCGAAGGTCTCCCCCGGCGCGGGACGTGCGGGCGTGACGGTCTTGTCGATCGTCAGCACCGGCTCCACGACCGTGACGGTCGCGGGCGCGTCGATGGAGCGCTGGTCGAACGGGTGGGTGACCGACGTCGGGTCGGCGCCGTCGGTCAGGTCCCACGCGCCGTGGGCGGTGTTGGTGAGGACGGCCCCGCGCCTCACGGAGGGCACGTCGGTGACGACGGCGGAGTACGTCAGGTTCACCGTGCGCGAGGCTCGGGTTGGACAGGACGTCGCCCACGCCCCATCCGATGGTGGTGCCCCCACCGGGGCCGGCGGCCGGTGTCGAGCGCGACCGCGTCGAAGGAACAGGTGCCCCCGCCGGCGATCTGGCAGCTCGTGGACTCGAGCCGGACCGAGTCGGGGTCGATCCCGAGCGGGAAGGTTGTCGATGATCGCGGCGTCGAAGAAGTTGACGTTGGGGTTGAGGGTGAACTGGATCGACCAGGTGCCGCGCTCCCCGACCGTCAGCTGCTTCGGGTCCGCGGTCTTGTTGATGAGGCCGGAGGTCACCGTCACCGTGTCGGTGGCGGACGACGTGACGACGCGCTCGAGCGGGTTGTCCGGGGCCAGCGGATCGGTCTTGCCGTCGTTGAGCGAGCTGCCGCGTGCGGTGGCGGTGTTGGTGAAGGTCTGGTTGCCCGCCGCCAACGGCGACACGGTCGCGGTGTAGCGCAGGAGCTGTGCCGTGGTCGAGCTGTCCGGCAGGTTCCACGCGATCCGGGTCGTCCCGGTCGCACAACCGTTGCTCCCGGTCCCCGGCGACCGCCGTAGCAGTGCCGGGGAAGCCCGGGACGAAGCGCGCCGAACGCGGTCCCGTTGGGAACGCAGTCGACCACCCACAGGTCATGGGCCGGCGGTCGCCCGTTGCGTGCCGACCACCCGCAGCGTGTAGGTGACGACCTGGCCGGCCTCCACGATGTTGTCGGCGTCGTCGTCGCCCTTGGTGAGGGTGATCTGTGGGGCCACGATCGTGATGGCCGAGCTGGCGGTCACCACCGGGAGATCGATGCCCAGCACCGGAGCGCTCTGGCTGTTGAAGCGCGACGTGTTGGTGCGCTACGACCCCCTGCGCGTTGCCGGTCAGCGTGCTGACGCGCGCGCGGACCTGCACCTCGAACAGGTGCGGGGTGTCGGTGTTGTTGACGTAGCTCTGCGGGAACGTGAGCGTGCCGTTGGCCGGGTTCAGGACGAACCCGGCGGGCAGCGGATCCGTGGCCGGAGACGTGTTGGTCGCCGAGAAGCGTCGCGGTCGACGACAGGTAGGTGACCCCGGTCGGCATCGGGTCGGTGAGGACGCCGTTGAAGATCGCGGTGTGCGCGGGAACGCGCAGGCTCAGGGTGTAGGTCAGGGTCTCGCCGACCACCGCGTCGTGGAGTCCGTTGTTCGGCTCGGTGATGTCGGTGACGTTGCTCTTGTCGAGGCGTCGCGCCCGGCGTGTGCACCTCGGAGGTCGTCCTGTGCCGGCGGGACGTCCCAGTCGCGCGGGTCGGTGGACGTGTCGATGTTGAACCGGGGCAGGTGCTCCGACGGTGACGCCGGGGCGGTTGGTCGCGGTCTCGTAGGAGCGCACGGCGGCCGTGTTCGGGAACGACGTCTGCACGCTCGCGTCCGCCGGGATCGTCATGTCGTAGTTCAGCGTGCGTACGGCGCCCGGGGCGAGCGGCGGCGTGGCGCCGAGCTGCCACCGGATCGCGCTGTGCGTGCCGCTCCCGGAGAACGTCGGCTGGGCGGCGTCGCCGGGGTCGGTGCACACGCCGCCGTCGCTGATCGCCGAGATGTCGCTGCAGAGTGATGCCCGAGCGGGCAGGACGTCCCACACCTCGGGCGACAGCACGTCCACGGCGTTGTCGTTCGCCGTACTGCCGTCGTTGTGCAGGTCGAGCCGGTACGTGACGACGTCCCCGTCGCGGACCTCGACGTTGTCGGTGTCGGGCGGGTTGGCCGGCCCGCCGTTGACGGACGCCACACCCTTCACGATCGAGACCGGCGGCGGTGCGGCGATGCTGCACGTCGACCGAGTCCCGCTGCGAGACGGTGCCGGTGGACGTGGCGAAGGTGAACTTCGCCAGGTTGGCGGTCAGGTCGGGTCGCGGGTCCGACGGCGGGAGCGCCGACGATGGCGGACAGCACCACCTCGAAGGTGGCGCCGCGGGGGACGAAGCGGAAGGTCGGCCTGGTCCGGGTGTCCCCCAGCAGGAACAGCGGGTTGCCGGTCGACTCGTCGACGGTGAAGTCGGTGTCGTTGGCGTCGGTCGCCGTGGCCGAGCCGGGCTCGTAGGTGAGGCCCGGCGGGAGGAAGTCGCGCACGTTGGGGTTGCGGGTGGCGACGTCGTCGGGGAAGTCGACGCGGATCTTGAAGCAGACCCGGTCGCCCTCGCTGAACGTGCTCTGCGCGACCGTCGGGTCGTGCACGTAGCCGTCGCCGGTGGTGCCGCAGACCATCGGAGTCGTCTGCGGCAGGATCGACTTCTGCAGCTGCGGGCCGCCGGCCGTGAGCGTGGCCGACGACTCGTCGCTCACGGTCTCGGGACCCGTCGGGTGCCGGCGGGTCGACTCCCGGGTGCCGGGTTCGTGGTGGCCGTGAGGCGTGCGGTGTTGGTGAAGGTGTCGCCGGACGACGTCGGGTCGCCGGCGTTGTCGCCGCCGGTGAACGTCGTCCGCATCCGGGCGAAGTAGTGGATCTGAGCGGTGCCGTTCGCGTCGATCGTGAGCGGCGAGAAGGTCACGTCGAACGAGCCGTCGGCGTTCTGCACGACGCCGGTGATGGTCGCGTTCTGGGGCGCGAAGGCAGCCGAGGGGTCGCAGTCCGGCGGGTGCACCGGTCACGTAGTTCTGCGACGTCGTCGAGGGGGCACATGCCGTTGGGGAGGTGGTCGGTGACCACGATGTCGGACGCATCGGCGTACTCGCTGGTGTCGATGGTCAGCGTGTAGCCCTGGACGCCGTCCTCCACGAAGGAGCCGGTGTCGCTGGCCTTGCGCATCCGCACGTCCTCGGAGCTGACGGTCTCGGTGTCGCTGGCGCTGACCGTGGTGCCGGTCCCGGGTGCGACCGGGCCGGTGTAGTCGCCGGTGACGGTCGCGTGGTTGGTGTAGGCCTGCTCGGTGGCGGTCTCGCGCGTGGAGGGCCCGTTGTTGTTGTCGAGGTTGGCGGTCTGGCCGAGGCTGGCCGGAGTGGGCGTCGGGCCGTCGAAGGTGGTCGTGTTCGCGCGCTGGGGGATGCCGGCGGCGTACCGGATCGTCACGACCTGGTCGGGAGCGAGGTCACCGAGGGCCCAGACCACGCGGGTGTAGACACCGGCCGGTACGCCGGCCGGGTTGCTCACGGTGCTGACGGAGTCGGGCGTCGGGCAGCTCGGCACCGCCGGTGTCGCGGCCAGCGACGGTGCGCCGGGGTACTCCGGCGCCGGTAGTGAGTTGTCGACCCCGCCACAGCCGAGGAACTCCAGGCCGGCAGGGATCAGGTCGACGACGCTCGCCCCGTTGGTGGCCGCGCCGTGGTTGTTGGTGACCGTCAGGGTGTAGACGGTGGTGTGGTCGTGGACGCCGCGCAGGAGCTCACCCTCCGGGCTCGGCTCGGTCTTCTCCAGGTGCAGGGCACTGACCCGGGTCGAGGCGAGGTCCGACGCGGTCTCGGTGAACGAGGTCGGGCACCGGCTCGCCCGTTGCCGGTGAACCTCGGCACCGTCCGTGGGTCGGAGTTGGTGTAGACATCGGCGTTGTTGACCGCGTCGGAGCCGACCGGGTAGTCGGTGGCCGAGAGCGTGGCGCTGAACGACAGGCTGGTCGTGGACCCCGGCGAGATGTCCGCGACGTTGCTCCAGATCAGCGTCTGCTGGCCGGTGTCGGGATCGGTGATCACCTGCGGCTCGCCGAACCCCGTGGGCGTGGTGCTGCCGCCGTCGTAGGTGACCCCGACGGGCAGCACGTCACGGAAGGTGACGTTGAACTCCGGTACGGCGTCGGGGTTCGATGCTCGGGTTGGACGTCGTGAGCGTGTAGTCGACCGAGCCGCCGACCAGCACGTCGGCCGGCGCGGACTTGTTCAAGGTGATGCCCGGCGCCGCGAAGGACGGGGCGTCGGTGACGAGCACGAGGGACAGCGTCACGAACGCCAGGGCGCAGACGAACCTCAGCCACCGAGCCGGCACCCAGGACCCGGACCCACCTCGGCCCGCAGCAGGCTCGGCAGCGTGACCCGTCACGTGGCTGCCTCCCGATGGCCCGCGTCCCTGACATCCCAGGGGGCGGGTGTCCGGACCTTTACGTTAAGCCCGTCAACGGGAAGGCCGCCAGGCGTCGGAAGGGCCGTCGCAGGCGGTCGGCCCGCGCATCGCGGTCACGCGGTCTCGGCGGCGGCCTCGATCCGTCCGGTCCGGACGGCGTCGGTGAACGCCTCGAAGTCGCGGTCGTTCTGGCGGGCGTAGCGCTTCCCGAAGTCGGTGATCGAGGCATCGAAGGACTCGTCGTCGCCGAGGTACTGGCGCGATCGCGACCGGGTCGCCCGAGCGGGCGTGGGCTCGGGCGAGGGTCCAGCCGCACAGCCCGGCGTAGAAGGTCATGCCCGTCGGGCGTCATCATCTCGACCGTCGCCGAGCCCTTCATGTCGCGCAGCTGCCGCCAGTAGTAAGCTGCGCGAGACGTCCGCGCCGGTGGTCCAGCCGAGGAAGATGTCGCTGGTCGCCTGCATCAGCCGCTGCCCCTGCACGACCCGCTGGCCCGGCTGGCGGTAGCGGCTCTTCGGCAGGTGGCTCTCGAGCACCGAGCGGTTCGCCTCCTTGAGCTGGAGGAACAGCGGGTCGCTGCTCGTCCCTGCCCTGCATCAGCGCGACGAAGGCGCGCGTTCCGACGCTGCCGACGCCGACCACCTTGCGCGCCGCGTCGACGAACTCGAAGCGCTCGAGCAGCATCCGCCGGTCCGGCTGGAGCGTCCGTCCGTACGCCGCGAGCAGCTGCGCGATCGCAGCTTCGATCTCGGTGCCCCGGGGAACGACGGATAGATCGTGGACCACTCGCGCAGGGGGACGATGAACGGCGGCTGGCTCACGATCCGGTACTTCCCGTCCACCAGCTCACCCAGCTTGCTCAGCGCCTGGGCGCTGTCTCGCTCACGTGCCTTCCGGGCGATCTGCCGGCGCGCTTCTCCTGCAGCTTGAGCAACTTCTTGTCACCGCCCGACCGTGCGACGTCGGCGACTGCCTGCTTCGCACCCTTCATGACCTGCTTCTCCGACAGGTGGGCATACCAGAGGTCGAGGGTGCTCATCTCCGCGAAGCTCGCCATGGCCCTGCGATAGGACGCCGCCGCCTCGCGGGTCACTGCGCGAACGTCCGCCTTGGCGAAGCCGTTGTTGCGGGCCGCGATGGTGAAGCTCGCCGCCAACCGCTTCACGTCGTACTCGAAGGGCCCGGGAAGCGTCTCGTCGAAGTCGTTGATGTCGAAGACCAGGGACCGCTCCGGTGAGCCGAACACGCCGAAGTTGGACAGGTGCGCGTCACCGCACAGCTGCACCGTGAGCCCCGCGGTCGGCGTGCGCCAGAGGTCCTCCGCCATGATCCGGGCCGACCCTCGGTAGAACGTGAAGGGCGACGCCATCATCCGGGCGTGCCGGACCGGCACCAGGTCGGCGTCCCGCGTCTGGTTCTGCTCCTCCAGGAGGGTCACCGGGTCCGCGCGATCGGCCGCCGGCGCCCAGCCGGCGTGGGACTCAGGGGGCGTGGTCGAACGGGCGTCGCTCCCCCGGGCGCGGCGATCTGCGACGCTCGGGCGCGAGACAGGTGTGGTCGTCATGGTTGCTCCGTGGATGAGGTCGCGAGGCCGAGAGACACGTGCAACGCTACCGCCACCCGGCGGGGTGAGGGTCCGGCTCAGAAGATCGCGTAGACCTTGCGCACCTGCTCGTGGATCAGCCACGAGCCCGACCAGCCCTTCGGGAACACAGCGACGTCCCCGGCGCCGATCTCGACCGGCTCTCCACCGTCCGGGGTGACCGTCATCCGTCCGGCCACGAGGTGGATGACCTCGTGGGTCTCCAGGGTCCAGTGCGACGGCCCGGCTGCGCACTCCCAGATCCCGGCCGACGCGTCGCCGTCCTCCCAGAGGGTGACGCCGGCCGTGGCCATCTCGGGGCCTGTCGCCTCCTCGAGTGGTCCCCAGTCCTCGAGCTCCGCGGTGGTCGGCACCGGCGAGGTGCGGGGTCAGGACGGGGGCGTTGCTCATGGTGGGTCCTCTCGGCGCAGGGACCCCGAGCGTATCCGAACTGAACAGTCAGTCAACGTCCACCGGGTGCCCGGCATGACGACGGCCCGCTGCCCCACCCGAGGTGGAGAAGCGGGCCGTCGCAGGGCGGGTCAGCCGCCGGCCAGGGCCTTCGCCTTGCCGGCCTGGAACTCGGCCTCGTCGATCACGCCCTTCTCCTTGAGGTCGGCGAGGCGGGCGATCTCGTCCGCCGGACTGGCACCGCCGGAGCCGGCCACGTTCTGGATGTACTGCCGCTGGGCGGCGTCGACCCGCTGCGCGTCCTCGATGCGGTGCTGGGTCATCTCCTTGCCGCGGGCGATCAGGTAGACCAGGACGCCGAGGTAGGGCAGGACGATCACGAAGACGATCCACAGGGCCTTGGCCCATCCAGACATCTCGTGGCTGCGGAAGATGTCGGAGAACACCATGATCAGCAGCCAGATCCAGATGAAGAAGCAGAAGAACCAGAGCATCGACCAGAACACGCTGCCCGTCCCGAACTCGAGCGGTGTGATCGTCAGCAATGACATAAGACGTCCTTTCGTCGGGGGTCCCCGAGGCTCAGCCAGCCGGTGCTGGCCGCATCCTCAGGTTTTGGGACACGTCCCATCGGCGCTCAATCTGCCGTGGTTTTGCGCGCTCCGCCAGTACCGAGGTGCGTGTCTGCGTCGGGTTGCCCTTCCTTCCCGGGCAGTTCGTGGGGCAGTTGCCTGGTGAAGGCGAGGGACAGCAGAGCCAGGAAAGCCGCCGCGAGGAGTCCGGCCTTGAGCGCCTGCAGCTGCGCGGACTCGTAGTCGTCGACGAGCGCCTGGGTGGTCGGGTCGTCCAGTCCCGCCTCCTTCGCAGCGGCGCCGATCTGGTCGGCGGACACGAAGTCGATCCCGGATCCGGCGGCCACGCCGACCTGGTCGGACACGGTGCTGCTGATCCGCTCATCGGAGGAGACGTTCGACACGAACGAGCTCGTGAGTCCCGACAGCACGATCGCGCCGAGCAGGGCGACACCCAGCGACGAGCCGAGCTGCTGCCCCGTGAACTGCAGCCCGCCGGCCTCACCGCGCCCCGAGGCGTCGACGGACGACTGCACGACGTTGCCCAGCTGTGAGGCCAGCAGCCCCATCCCCAGTCCGAGTACCGCCATCGACCAGGCGAAGCTCGAGTTGTCCAGCTCGGGCTCGATCGTGGCGAGGAGCATGAAGGCCGCGACCATGGAGAGCAGCAGGCCGGCGCGCACGATCGACCGGATCGGGAAGCGGGCTGAGAGTCGGGATCCCGCGGCGGAGGCCAAGAACATGGTGATGGACACCGGGAGCATCCTGACGCCCGTCTCGAGGGCATCGAGCCCGATCACCAGCTGCAGGTAGAGCGGGATCGTGAAGAAGACGCCCATCAGGATCAGGTTCTGGCTGAACAGGCCGATCAGTCCTGCGCGCAGCGAGGCGATCTTCAGCAGAGCGAGGTGCACCAGGGGGTCGCGTCCGGCCCTCTCCCGGCGAGACTGCCACGCCGTGAAGGCCCACAGCAGGACCGCGCCGAACCCGATCACGAAGACGGTCAGGGAGAAGCCGAACGGCTCCACCGGAGACTCCTCCTTGGGCTTGATCCAGCCCCAGGTGCTCGACTGCAGCACTCCCAGGACGACCAGGCCCAGTCCCGCGGCCGACAAGATGGCGCCGACGATGTCGAGCTTCGGCGCCGGGCCGGTCCGCACCGAGTCGGCCACCTTGGGGGTCATCACCAGGATCAGGGCCACCAGCAGGACCTCGCCGGCGAAGATGATCCGCCACGAGTACTCCGTGGTCGCCCAACCGCCCAGGATCGGGCCCACCGCGATCCCGGCCCCGGCAACCCCGCCGATCACGGCGTACGCCACCTTGCGCGAGGCGCCCTCGAAGTTGCCCGCGATCAGGGCCACCATCGCCGGCAGGACCAAGGCGGCGCCGATTCCTTCCAGGACCGACCAGCCCAGGGTCAGGATGGCCACGGAGGGTGCCACCGCGGTCACGGCCGAACCGCACGCGTAGATGACCAGGCCGATGACGAACGTCCGCCGGCGACCGATGATGTCGCCGATCTTGCCGCCGGTGAGCATGAACATCGCCATCACCAGGCAGTAGAACGTGATCACGGCCTGGATCGTGGTCACCGTCGTGTCGAAGTCGTCGACCAGTGCGCTGATGGAGACGTTCATCGCCGACTGGTCCAGCACCATCACGAACTGTGCGATGGCCAGGGCCACCAACGGCAGCCAGTTCATCTTCGGCGCGGGGTCCGTCTGTGCCTCGAGGGCCTCACCGGCTGTCACGGTCGCTCTTCTCGTCGTCGCGACGAGTTCGCCCGGTCCTCGCCACGCTGGTGGTGATGTCGGCGCGACGCTAGCACCCGTGGAAGCGACCCGCTGGGTACGGCACAGCCAGGGTCGTCGACCGCTAGTACCGCAGCGAGGCGATCGGTGACCCCCGGTCGTCGTACACGTGGACGGTGTCGTGCGTCGGCCACCACATATCGAAGCGTCGGCCGAGGAAGAGCGCGTGCGGCCGAGGTCGTCCGTGCCCGGTGAAGATCCGGACCCTCTCCCCAGGCGCGAGCCGGTAGCTCGGCAGGACGAGCACCTTGCCGGCACGGTCACGAAGACGCCAGCCCCCGATCTGGGTCGCGATCCTCCCGCTGTTCTCCAGGGTCACCGACTCACGTCCTCGCGGCGACACTTTGACGACGTGGGCCCGGAAGACGCTCAGCTCGAGGCTGGGCCCCGTCGTCGTCACGACCGTCGGGCCCGTGACCGTGACGTCGTAGGCCTTCAGGCCGCTGGCCGCTGTGGGGATCGGGAGCCGGAACCTCCCGGTCGTGGCCGACGCCGCGATCGTCGTCCTCGCGACGAGGCGGACTCTCCCGTTCGGCATCTCTTGGCGCAGGGTCACCGTCGCCCCCTGAGAGGGCGACACCGTCCCGGTCACGGCCACGTACCGGCCGACACTCACCATCGAGTGTGTGAGCCGGCTGGTCAGCACGGGCTGGACCGGTGGGGACACCGCCACCTCGGGCGTCACCGGGTCGGTGGAGGCCGAGTAGTCGCCGGCACCCGCCGAGTTGATGGCTCGGACCCGGAACCGGTACGACGTGCCGTTGGTCAGGCCGGTGACCGCCTGGCTGGTGGCCTCGGGGGGCACGTTCGACACCGTGGAGACGTCGCCGTTCTGCCCGTCCGTGATCTCGATCTCGAAGCCGGTCACCGCTCCTGCCGGGCGCTTCCAGCCGATGGTCACCTGGGCGTCGCCGGCCACCGCGGTCACCATCGTGGGCGCCGGAGGCTGGACGACGTCTCCGAACTGCAGTCGCTCGATGTTGCGGATGGTGTCGACGCCGTCCGCACCGGCGCCGTGTTCGTGCACCACCTGCGTCGTGGCTCCGGTAGAGGTCAGACCACACGGTGAGGTCACGACGCCGTCGGTGATGCAGTCGTAGTCGGCGCGCACGTCGGAGAAGACCGCCGTGTCGACCGTGCCGGGAGCCGGGGTCGGGTCGTCGATCTGACGCACGATGACCAGGTCCTCGGGGTCCACGAGACCGGTGAAGACGGCCTGCTCGAGGGTCATCCCCGGGTGCTCCGCCCCGAAGGAGCCGGTCAGCGGGTGCTCCAGCAGGTCGGTGGACCCGATCTCCGTGGCCGGGTCGGCCGGGTCGGTGCGCAGGCTGATCCGCACCGTCAGCGCGCGGTCACCGTCGATGATGTCGTCGCCGCCGCGGCCCTCCAACGTGTCGCTGCCGGCACCGCCGAGCAGGATGTTGCCGGCGCCCCAGACCGGGCCGCTGATCGGGCAGAAGCCGGCCCGGGAGGCAGCGATGACCGGCCCGGCCTGCGTCGTGAAGTGGTCCGGGAGCAGAGCCGCGAGTCCCTGGATCCGATCGACTCCGGCCCGGTCGAGCACGTCGCACCCGGTGAACCCGCCACCACCGAGGGTGCTGGGCACCGAGTCGTCCCCCCGGATGACGTCGTCGAACGACGACCCGGAGACGGCCTCGGTCTCCTGCCAGGAGTCGCGGTTCACCACCGAGGGCGAGTTCCCCGCCTGGGTGCGGTTGATGTTCATGTCGTCGTCGGCGCCGACGGTGTCGTACTGGTGCGTCGCCCAGTCGAACCCACCGAACCCTCCGAGCTCGTCGATCGCCGGGTTGGACGACATGATGTCGTCACCACCCTCCGCGTCGTACTTGTCGTTGCCTGCTTGGCCGACCAGCACGTCGTTGCCCGGCGTCACCTGGCCCGGGTCGTCGAAGAAGGGTGCGCCGTGGTCACCGACCAGGGCGTCCGTCCCTGCACCCCCTTGGACCCAGTCGTCGCCGCCGTCGCCCTCGGCCGTGTCCGTCCCGGAGCCGGCGGTCACGAAGTCGGTGCCCGGACCGCCGAAGATCACGTTGCCGCCGGCCCCGCCGTTGATCGCGTCCTGTCCGTCACCACCGAGCAGGAGATCGGTGCCGGGTCCGCCGTCGAGGGCGTCGTCGCCCGGCCCGCCCTTCAGGGTGTCGGCGCCGTCCAGGTCGGTGACGACATCGTCGCCGTCCCCGCCGAGTACGACGTCGTTGCCGCTGTTCCCTTCGACGATGTCGTTGCCCGCGCCACCCCAGACGGTGTCGTTGTCGGTGCCCCCGGACACCCGGTCCTCGCCCGGTGTCCCGTCGTACACGGCCTGGGCGTTGACGCCGCTCGGGTCGACGCTGTTGGTCGCGCGGTAGGCGATCGTCCCGTCCGGCCTGCGCTCCAGCACCTGGTGCTCGTTGCACTCGGTCGTGGGGTCGTCAGCCACGACCGCACCGTGCTGCGCGAAGCCCTGGGCGGTGCCGTCCAGGTCGGCGAGCTCGAAACGGCAGTCGACCGTCGAGAACGCATCCGCCTTCAACCCGTGCGTGCCGTCGGTGTTGCGCTCGATCATCTCGGAGAACGAGTTGCCCTCGAGCTGGGAGAGCAGGTTCATGCCTGGCGTGCGGTTCAGGTAGTAGAACCGATCGCCGTTCTGCAGGTCGGCGAGCTGGTTCTCGAAGACGTAGTTGAACGTCGACCCGAGCAGCCCGCCTTGGGCGTTCGTCGCCTCGGCGAGGCCGCCGACCCAGAGGTCGACGTCCTCGATGCCTGTGTTGGTCTCGCCCCGGCGCAGGTGCCAGTCGCCCGTACCGAGCATGAAGTCCGCAGCGTCGGCCGGTGGCACGTCCCCCGGCGCGGGATCGACCAGCACCCGCGCGGCCTCCCGCTTCGCGGCCAGGGTGGTCGCCTGGAGGATGCTCGGGTGCTTGCCGTAGGCCGCCACGAAGTTGACCAGCGACTCCGGATGCCTGAGGTGCTGGCCGAACTCCGACCAGCTCTCGTAGGGCTCCATGGCCGGGTCGTTCGTCGCCTCCGCGATCTGCGCGCGAACGTCGTTCAGGGGTGGGATCCCCGTCTCCCGGGCTCGGGCGATGTTGATCGCGGCCAGATCCATCGGCAGACCGAGCAGGTTGTTGCGCAGGGTCTCGGTGACGAACTCGTCGATCTCGTTCCCGACCTGGTCCGATGACCCCATGAGCACGCTGCCTGCGGCCTGCTGCGGCGTCAGTGTGCCGGTCGATCCGCCGGTGAAGTACTCCGGCGGGTCGAGGAACGCGGTGAGCAGGGGGATCGAGTCGTCCCGGCTGACTCCGGTGCCCGGGTCCTCGGTACGTCGCGCCACCGTCTCGTCGAGCATCGAGTGGCCGAACCGGTAGACCGCCTGCGCGAACTCGGCACTGATGGCGGGGTTCACGTCCGGGGAGTAGCCGGCGAACTCCGGGATGCCCGGCGCCACCTTGCGCGCGAACTCCTCGAACACGATGTGCTGGTACTCCATCTCGTTGACGAACCGCGCGGCCTGGAAGATCCGCTCGCCGTTCCAGCTGTCGGGGCCGGCGCCGGCACCGTCGGGCACCTGCCAGTCGGCGAGACTGGTCGCGCCGCTGGTGTCGTGGACGAGGACGTCCTCGATCTGGGCGACCAGCCGGTTGTGCTCGGAGTGGAACACCTGGTGGATCGAGCTCAGCGCGATGTTCTCGTTGCACCGCGGGTCCCCACAGGTGA
Source organism: uncultured Actinomycetota bacterium (assembly GCA_963761515.1). Lineage (GTDB taxonomy): Bacteria > Actinomycetota > Actinomycetes > Propionibacteriales > Nocardioidaceae > Nocardioides. Next base: position 218,213 of record CAVXHO010000019.1, on the reverse strand, counting down.
AGTGGGCGTCGAGCATCTCGTCGTCGTAGGTGCCCGGCGGCTGGGTCGCGAAGTCCGCGGACGCAGTGTGATCGGCGTCCGGGACCGGTGCCACCGGCGGGGTCGCGGGATCGTGGTCGGTGTCCTGGGGAGAGGGGTCCGCGTTGTACGCCATGTCGGCCACGAAGGGGGTGTCGACGTGCAGGACGTCGACCGGCACGGGCGTGCCCTTGCCACCGTCGTCGGATCTGTCGGCCTCGACGAGGCCGTGCTCGGTGACGAACTGAGGCAGCCCGCGGTCGGGTCCCGGCAGGAACCTGCCGTAGGGGTCGGTCGCGATCATCGGCACGTTCGTCACGTCGCGGTCACGCAGCTGGATGCCCAACAGGTCGGCCGCCTGCTTCTTGACCGCCGCCCAGGTGCTCATGCCGGACTGGTCGTCCGGGGACCCGTCGTACGTCTCTCCGGCAGGTAGCCCACCGAGCAACCTGCCGGTCGAGACCGGGCGGCCCGCGGCGTTGTCGACGTACTCGCGCAGGAAGACCTGGTGGGACGCGTGGGAACCGTAGGTCTGCGACTGGTCCACCCACGGCGAGTCGGTGTTGTCGGCGTTCTGGACGTCGTCGGTCGTGCCCAGGATGCCGTCCGGCCCGGGCTGGTTCTGGGCCCTGGTGAGCACCATGAAGGCCTGGCTCGGAGGCACCTCGTCGCCGTCGCCCGGGATGCCGTCCGGCCCGCGCGTGATCAACGGGTCGTCGGGCTCGAGCGGGATGAAGACGGTGCCACCGCCCTTGACGGTCTGGTCGAGGCCGTGGTCGAAGAACTGGCCGAAGAACGTGAACAACGAGTTGTAGGGGGGTGAGAACCCGTTGTCGGTGCTGACGTTGGGGATGGGCAGCGTCTGGTGCGAGGGCACACATCCGGCCGGGACACCCGCGACGGGCGGGTCGACCATCGGGTCGGGGTCGGTGGTGCAGGGCACGTAGCGCGGCGCTCCGGGCTGGGCGCGGACCGGGAAGCCGGCGGCCGCCACGGCGGCCGGGTTCGTCGAGGTCTCGTCGTCGATCAGGTTGCTGATCTCGCGTGGCTGCGCGTCGACGACGCTGCCCACCTTCTGCTGGTAGCTGGTCGGTCCAAGGGGACCGACGGGAAAGGTGCTGTCGATCTTCTCGGCGTCGCGGAAGGACGGGACGGTCAGGCGAGAGAAGGGGAGGTCGCTCGCGGCGAACGACTCACGCCCGGGGAAGAGGTTGTTGCACGAACCGTCCACGGTCCTCAAGCCGAAGGGGCTGAGCCGGTCGGGGATCTGGTTCGGTCCTGGGCCGACCAACGTCCCGCACGGGTTGGCCGGGGTGGCCGTCGCGGCATGGTGCTCGGCGATCTTGATCTGCTCGAGGATGTAGGACAGGTCGGAGGGCGTGATCGTGAAGCCCGCACCCACCGGAGCCGGGGCGGCGAGGGCAGGCGACGCGAGTGTCACGGACGCCAGTCCCACGACCAGCAGACCCGCAGACAGTGCAGCAAGGGCGCGGCTCGCTCGCGTGCGGTGGGTGTGGTTCATGTCGGCCGGTCTCTCGCAGATGTCGGACAGGGAGTGGGAGGGGCCCGGCCCGTGGTCGTCCGGGCCCCCGCTGGGTCGGTCAGGGTGTGATCAGGAGCGGTCCCGTGACGCTGCCACCCATGGCGCTGACGTAGGTGACCGTGGTTCCGGTGCCCACCGGTACGTCGGCGCCCTTGAAGGAGAACGCTCCGGCGGCATCGACCGTGGCCTGGCCGATGAACGTGCCGGTCGCCGGGTCGGGCCCGAGCACGATCGCCACCGTCTGACCGGCCTTCAGGTCGGTCGTGCCGGTGACTCGCCACTCACCCCTCGTGCGGTAGCGGGCGGTTCCCGGGGTGATCGTCTCCGGCGTCGGCGAGATCTGCACCGTGTCGGTCATCGTCGTGCCGCCGTTGACAGCGGTCGCCGTGAGCTGGAGCACGATCGGCTGGTTGCGCACGTCGTACCCCGCGGTGACGTGTCCGGCGGGACCGACGGGGAGTGCCATCTTGGGGTAGGTGAACGTCGGATGCAGCGTTGTCACACCGGACAGCGACACCGGCGGTCCACTGACCTGGCTCCACAACACCGAGCGCTGGCCGCTGGCTGTCCCGGAGAGGGCCACGAGCTGACCGCGGGTCTTGACCTGGTCGGGCCCCGCGTCGGCGACGACGACGATCGGCTCGGTCACGACCACGGCGTTGGTGGCGGTGCTCTCCCCACCGGGCCCGGTCACCTTGAGCACGACCGTTGCGTCCGGGTCGGGAGTGTCGGGAGTCCAGGTGGCAAGCCCGGGGTCGGTCGGGTCCGGGGTCACGGTGCCGTCGTCGGTCGACCAGGCGTAGTCGGTGATGTCACCGATGGAGGCTCGTCCGTCCAGGGGCACGGGGTCGCCCGCCTGCACCGTGGCGGGCGTGACGAACTGGGCCACCGGAGCGAGGGCGGCGAAGCCCGCACCCGACGTCGCCAGCGTCGAGGAGTCCGAACCGCCGGCGCTCGAGGCGACCGTCACCACGGGTGGCGGAGCAGTCGTGGTGAAGGTCGCCTGCCCGCTGCCGTCCAACGGGCCGAACCCGGTGACGTTGAGTGCGGGAGCGTCCGTACCGGACTCCATGTCGCTGGACCTGGCCTGGACGGTGAGGGCACCGCTGTCGGCGTCGTACGTCGCGGACGTGACGGTGACCTGGTCGGTGATGGTGATCTTCTTCTTCGCGACCGGGTTGTCGCTGGTGTTGACGACCTCGAGCTGGGTCCCGGCCGGGATCGTGGAGTCCACGGCGATCCGGGCGTAGTAGCGGCCGTCGACCTCGCGCATCGGGACCGTCGGCGTGCCCAGGGTGGCGTTGGCGCTCACGACGATGGACTGGGCCGCGTCGGACGACGCATAGACGTCGACGAAGCCGCCGTTGTCGTCCCCGGTGAAGTACGCCGCATCGACGTCGACGCCGCTGTTGACGGCCAGGCGGCCCTGCAGCGAGAACTGGTCGTCCCACTGGCCGAGCAGGGACCAGCTGCCGTCAGGGTTCTCCTGTTCGACCTTGACGTAGTTGGTGCCGTAGGGGCTGCCGACGACCTGGTGCAGGACTCCGGGATCCCCGATGTAGCCGGCGGGCGCAGCGGGCGCGACGGACGGGTCCCACCTGAGGAAGGGCCCGACCCGACCGGCCAGCGCGCCGCTGAAGTTCCCTGGAGAGGTACCGATGTCGACCGTCTCGTTGATGCCCGGCTTCTTGGGGTCGTCGGCTGTGAGGACATCGACGCCGTAGGGGTGGGTGATCCGCCACGTGGTGCCCGGCGGGACGTCCTTGTCCCTGATCCGGACCCGGGCGAAGACGACCTGGTCACCGGCCGCCGGCGGGCCGGTCGCGAAGGCGCCCTCGAGGTTCGTCTCGACCAGCAGGGTCCCGGCACCGCTCACCGGCACCTTGGTGCTGGCGAGCTGGTAGAAGAACTCGTCGGGGAAGTTGTCCGGGAAGGAGAGCGGCTGATCGGGGTCGTAGGTGTCGCTCGCCGCCGAGGCGCACAGCGGGTCGTCGGCAGTGATGCACGCCTCGAGCCGGACCGCATGGCTGTCCTTGTACGAGGTGGGGAAGCCGTTGTCCATCAGCGGTCCGAACGAGACCAGCGAGCCCTGCCGTTGCCCGACGGGATCCTGGACGGATGCGTACGCCGCGACCGCGGCCGCGCCCGTCAGCGTCAGCGCGACACCGAGGGTGACGGCCCTACGGGCCAGGGTCGACTTCATGGTGCGTTCTCCTCAGCAATGATGTTCGGAAGAGCGGGCAAGCCCCGTGCCTTCCCTGCTCGGGGTGGGGTGACGATGCGCACGGCGGGCCTAGGGGGTGTCGTTGATGACGACGTCGACGCTGGCTTCCGCGAGGCCTCCGGCGTCGTTGTCTCCGGTGACGTACACGGTGTAGGTGCCCGGGTTTGCGAAGGTGATCGAGAACTGCGCGGGTGGTGCGGCGTTGCCGTGGACCGCGTTGTCGTACGTCGCGCCGTCGAGGCTGTAGGTGTCGAAGTCCAGGAACGTCGTGCCGTCCGGGGTCTCGGACGCGACCGTGAACGCGACCGGCTTCCCCTTCTCCAGCTCGCCGTTCGGCACGACGGAGATCGTGGCGGTCGGCTCGTCGAAGACCGTGACCGCGAGGGACCTCTTGACGATCGTCCCGGCCGAGTCGACGACCGTCCAGGTCGCGGTCACAGGCCCCGGAGTGGCGTACTGGTGCAGGCTGGGAGTCCACGAGGTGGGGTCTCCGGTGAACTCCTCGGGAGGTGTGTCGTCGCCGTAGTCGAGGGTCCCGGACACCAGGGTCAGGCCCTCTCCGGCGTGGGTGCCGGTGATGTCGAACGCCTCGCTGAGGTTGACGGTCTGCTTCGCGGTCGTGCCGGTGGATCCGTTGAGGGACAGGGCCGCGGTGGTCACGGCGACGTGGGGCACGGTGCGCCTCGTAGCGGCGATGGTGCGGCTCGGTGAGACGATCCGGGTCGCGGTGGCCGTGGCCGGCAGGAACAGTCGGAACCGCCAGGTGCCGACCGTGGTCGGCCGGTAGACGGCCCGGAAGCTGCCCGTGCTGGTCGAGAAGCCCGAGGAGACGGTGCGGTAGACCGTGGTCCCGGGCCGGCGGGCCTGTATGCGCACGACCCGGTGCGCCCGAGGGCGGACGCCGACCACGTCGGTCACCGTGCCTGTCGCCTGCACCGTGGCGGGTGCGGTGCGGAAACCCTGGAGCGACGTGGTCGCCCGATGACCGGCCCTGGACGCCGGCGCCGAGGACGCCGATGTGGCGAGGGCGGAGGTCAGTCCGGCGCCGAGGAGCAGCGCCAGAGCGCCGGCCAGAGCGGACTTCCGTTGCGAACGAGAAAGATGGGTCATCACGGCACCTCGAGGTCGATCGGGTCCGACACCGCAGTGCCGCCGGCGTCGTTGTTCACAGTGAGTACGACGGTGTAGCTGCCCGAGCCGAAGGTGACGTCCTCGGAGGGCGGTGGCGCAGAGTCTCCATCGAGGAAGAACGAGTCGTCCCCGGTCACCTCGAACCGGTACGACGTGATCGCCGTGTCCGGTGGGGTATCGGCCGTCAGCTCGAAGGAGACCACCCCTGCCTCGGGGGCCCCGTCGGGCGCGCTGACCGTGACTCCGGGGGCATCGAAGACGTCCACTGTCAGCGTCGCGGTGTCGGTGTTCCCGTCCGAGTCCGTCACCGTGAGGGTCACGGTCTGTAGCCCGGTGGTGGTGAAGGTGTGGGTCGTGTTCAGGACGTCCACCGATCCCAAGGGTCCGTTGACCGAGTCGGTGACGTGGTCGCCGTAGTCGAGCTCCCAGGAGACGAGGTCGCTGCCCGCGGACGGGAGCGAGTCGCTGCCGTCGAACGCCACCGGGGTGTCGACGGTGACCCGGTCACCGGTGTGGACCGACGGCAGCGGGTTGACCGACAGCCTCGCGCTCACGCCGTTCCCCCGAGTGGTGACGGTCGTGAACACGGCCGCTGCGACGTGCTGGGAGTCGTCGTGGGCGAACACGGCGTAGCTGTACGTCGTGCCTGCGATCAGGCCGGTGTCGGTCACGGTGTCGTCCGGAGCAGCCACGTCCCCGACCGCCGTGCCGTCGGTCGCCGAGGCGGGCGGTGTCGGGCCGTCCGCGCGGCGGATGATCACGCCCGAGAAGGCGTCGTCCGTCGGGTTCGTCCAGGCCAGGGTCACGGTGGTTCGCATCACCGAGGTGGTCTCGAGGAAGGAGACCCCGAAGCGACCGGTCCTCAGCGTCACGACGGCGGCGCGGGAGAAGTTCCCTGAGCCGTCGTGCGCGAACAAGGCGTAGGAGTACTCGCCATCGGTGGTGAGGTCGTTGTCCGTGAAGGTCGTGTCGGTCGGGTCGGTGTCGCCGACCGCCGTTCCGGCGACCTGGGAGCGCGGTGCGTCAGGCCCGGCAGCTCGGCGGATCGTGACGCCTGTGAAGTCCTTGTCGGTCGGGTTCACCCAGGTCAGGGTCGCCGAGTCCAGGGAGACCCCTGACACCTGAACCCCGGTCACCGCTCGGGGGGCGGCCACGTCCTTGGCCCGGACGATCCGCGTACCCGAGGCGACCGGACCCCGGGTCGACGTGCCGAGCACCAGCAGGCGGAACCGCCACGTGCCTGCGCTGGTCGGGGCGTAGAAGGCCCGGAAGCCGCCGTCGGCCGAGGAGTGGCCCCGCGCCCGCGTCACGAAGTGTGTCGAGCCGGCGTGGCGGCTCTGGACCAGGATGGTCCGTCGGGCCCTCGGTACGACGACCACCCGGTCGCTCACCGTCCGGCCGAGCGGGACCGTGATCCGGTCGTCGTTGAACCCGCGGATGCGGGTACTGCTGTGTGCCGGAGCCGAGGCCGGAGCCACCGACCGACTGGCGGCCGGAGGCCGGGCATGGGTGCCGCCGGGCTGGGCCGCTGTTGCCGAGGCCGGGAGCATGGTCGCGGAGAAGGCGAGGACCACCGCCCAGATCGCCCGCCGCGTCACGCGCGACCAGCCGGTGTGCATCATGATCGTCCCCCTTCGGTGGCGTCTCATTCGGACATCTCCATCGTCGAATGGCCGGCGGAGACGCCGAAGGCGTCGAACCAGCTGGGCCCGGTGGCGGCGAACCCGATCGCAGTGACGGCGATCAGGGTCAGCACCGCGAGACCACGGCCGTGCGGCGACACGGGTCGGACCCGACGGCCGGGGTCGAGCAGCAGAGCCAGGACGGCCACGAGGGCGACGACCTCCAGGCCACAGGCGAGGAGGTCGGGCACCCCGACGGCCTCCGCGACTCCCGGCTCGGGACCGAACGGCAGGCCCGAGGTGCGGGACCAGAGCCACGCCACCAACGGCGTGATGGAGAGGGCTGCCGCGCCGAGCAGGACGACCCGCCCGCGCCGGCGTCCGAGGAGCAGGGATGCGACCACGACCTCCGCGGCGGTCAGGACGATGAAGAACACGCCCGCCGCGGTCCACTCCTCGAGGTGCTCGGGGACCACGGCGGCGTGGATGACGGCGGCAGCGACCAACGCCCCGACGAGTAGCAGCCGTAGGTCGTCGAAAGGTGCGCCCTCGCGGGAGGTCGGGTGGTCGACCGATGCGTCGTCATCGGTGGATCCCGTGGCCAGCCGGATGCGCCCGCCCCACATGGCGACGAGCCAGGCGACGAGCACCGCGTTGGTGAGCAGGAGCCAGCGGCCCACCAACCACACGCCGCGGACGTGCAGGGCCAGGATGTCGTGCTGTTCGCGAGGGATGCACGCACCGGCACAGGGCGCCATCGCGTGCATGCCGCCCCCGATGTGGGGCAGCTGCAGGCTGTAGTCGTACCACGAGCTGGCCCCGATCGTGGCGACACCCGCCAGGGTGCCCGCGGCGACGAGCAGCACCGCGGTCAGCAGCACCTTCCGCGGCCCTCGCAGGACCGGCCCGAACCAGCGCATCGCCAGGGTCAGAGCACCCAGCACGACCCCGCAGAACACCGGCAGGATGACCGCCGACAGCATCAGCCAGGTGGCGAAAGGCTTGCCGGCGCGCTCGGTGGCGCCGATCGCACCCTGGAGCGACACCAGCCAGAAGCCGCAGGCACCGGACATCGCCACGGCCAACGTCACCACGGTGGCCCACGGCACGCCGCGTCGGGCAGGGCGCACCGCCCGGGAGCGCTTGATGGTGGAAAGGGTGGACATGGCCGCGTCAGCTCTCTGATCAGGTGATGGTGGCGTGTGATCGCCGTGGGTTGTCGAGGTCTGAGCAGAGCGGCCTAGGGCGTGATCTCCCAGCCGAACATCATGGCGTGGTCCTCGTGGGCCAGGTTGTGGCAGTGGGCGACGTACGGACCGGTGAAGTCGCGGAACCCGCGGTACAGGATCACGGACTCCCCGGGATCCAGTGCGGCCACATCCTCACGACCGAGGTCGTCGGGATGCTCCGGGTTCCCGCGCGAGGTGTCCTTGCCGCCGCGCATCACGGTCCGGTGCTCCTCCATGTGCAGGTGGAAGGGGTGCACCCAGCCCCCGCCGCCGTTCTGGATCTCCCAGAGGTTGAAGCTGCCCTTCTTCTGCAAGGCGGCAGGGGTCTTGCCCGCGGGGTTCTTGAGGCTCTGCGTCACGCTGGTCGGGTCGAAGACGTGGCCGTTGATCTGCCACTCCAGCTCGTCGACGGGGTTGTGTGCAGGAGCCCGCTCCACCCGGAAGATCAAGCGGTCGTCCATCAGGCTCTGCCAGTTGTTGGGCAGCGGCGGGAGGGGACGCAGCGGCTGCTGCGGCTCCGGGATCCGACTGTCATCGGGTGCGGTGTCGCCGATCACGAACTTCAGCACCGGGATCTTGTACGACGGGTCGCTCGTGCCCGTGCGCGCGGAGCTGGTCCACATCCGACCGTCGTCCATCTTCATCACGTTGGTCAGGTAGACGACATCGCCCTTCGTGGTCGGCGTTCCGTCCTGGTACCGGGTGAAGTCGACGATCATCTCGCGCCGCTTGGCCGGCCACAGCTCGAAGTTGTCGCGCGTGATCGCGAACGGCAGCAGCCCGCCGTCCGAGGCGACCTGGGTGAACCTCATGCACTGCTGGCCGTCCGGGATCCGGTACTGACCATCGAGGTCGTCGCCCGTGAACCCCAGATCCCTGGCCGCCTTCGGGCCTTGGGTGGAGCTCATCAGGTGGAAGTCGTAGATCCGCGAGATCGAGGCGTCCAGGAACCGGAAGCGGTACTTGCGGCGCTTGACCTCCAGGGTCGGGTACGCCGTGCCGTTGACGGTGAAGATGTCGCCCACGAAACCCTTGTGGGGCATGTGCTTGTAGAACGTCTTGCCCCACCACTCCGGGTGTGTGCGCGGGTTGCCGGCCGCGGGGAACTGCGAGTCGTGCACGTCCTTGTGCTCGGTCACGCCGTCGTCGAGGCGGCAGTCGAAGAAGGCGAGCGGGATGTCGTAGTCGACGTCGAAGCTGCCGTCGTCGTGGTCCGTGCGGCGACCGGGGAGACGGAGGCCGCGGCGCTCGTCGCCCATGTCCATCCCGTTCTTCGGGTCGTAGATGGGGTAGAGACCGACCATGCCCTTGTAGACGTTGGACCCGGTGTGGTCCATCCGGTGGTCGTGGAACCAGAAGAAGCTCTGCTTCTCCCGGTCGTCGCCACCGGCCGGCCAGTTCAGGTACAGGTTGTCCACCGACATGCCCGGCCGGTAGCCCTCCCACTGGGGACCGAACCGCATCGAGTAGTGCGGGTTGCCGTCGCTCTCCGGTGCGGTGTGGCCGTTGTGCAGATGCGTCAGGAACGAGAGGTCCGGCGCGCCGAAGTCCTGCCGGTCCACGCCGAGCGGGTTCTCGTCCAGGTGGTTCTCGAACCGCAGCAGGGCCGGCTTGCCGTACTCCGCGTTGATCATCGGGCCCGGAAAGGTGCCGTTGAAGCCGTAGATGGTGCTCGCCGGCAGGGTCCGCTTCTCGCCGGCAGCGTGGGTGACCACGCTGCTCACGCTGGTCCCCTCGAACGACGCCGTCGGGGCGCCGTTCGAGTCGATCGGCAGCACCTGCGAGGTGGTGAACGAGTGGGTGCGGGTGAGCAGGTCGACCTTGTACACCAGCGGGTCGGGGTATCCGACCTTGCTCGGCCAGATCTGATGCTGCTGGTTGCCCAGCGAGCTCTGCTGGCCGCGGCCGGGACCCGGGGGGTTCGTCCAGGAGGTGTAGACGCTCCTGGGCACGGGGGCCAGGGCCCGCGGGACGGGCAGCGGATCGGTGAACGGCGAGAGGATCAGCGGGCTGGTCGGGAACAGCTCGAGATACAGCACGTCCGCCAACACGTCAGAGGCTGCTGCGAACGCGCCGTCCACCGAGAGCAGACCCCGGCTCCCGAGGGAGGGTCGCACCACTCCCTGAACGGCTCCGAACGCGAGACCTGCCGCGCCGACGGCACCGACCCTCAGGATCGAACGTCGCGCAACGCCGCCTGCACGTGAAAATTGCTCGGCCATATCGGCCCCCCCATACGCATGTACCGCACCGAGATGCGGCCCCCCCGCACTACCCCCTCCGACACCCGAGTCCGAAGTCGTAGTCCCTCACCTCAACGTAAGGTGCGATCAACCTAGAGCGGACCACGTTGCGTGCAGAAGGTGCCGATGGACCCCCTGAGGGGGTTCCATCGGCACCAGTCGGTTAATACCTATGAGGTGGTTGGGCCAGGGGTGAAGCCCTTGAAGGTCATCCAGCAGCCGACGGAGAGCTCCCAGGCCGCGACCGGCAGGGTGAGCAGGAACGCGACCAGCGAGACCTGCTCGATGACGCCGAAGAAGGTCGCGACGAAGGCTGCGAACAGCAGCGGGGCGCCGACCAGGCCGACGGTCGGGATGATCCGGGGCACCAGTCGAGAGCGGTAGAGCAGGGTGCCCAGCAGCACGGCGTTGAAGACGGGCATCAGGCCGGGGCCGAGGAGGAACGTCCAGTTCCGCAGGTCGACGAGGGCGTTGGCGGTGACCGTCAGCGAGGCGGCGTCGCCGCCGGGAGACGCGGCGTAGTCCTGCTGCAGCGTGACGACGGCGAGCAGGCTGACCACGCCGATCATGATCACGGCCGCCTCGATCAGGCGGGAGGTGACGAAGCCGAGTGCCATCGATCCGTTCTGGCGCTTGACCACCGGGTACAGCGCGACGGCGGAGCCGACGGCGGTCAGCGCGTTGACGCCGTCGAGGAAGCAGCCCCACAGCACGCGGGTGTCCTGCCCCGCGCTGGTGACGTAGTCGGCGTCGTGCAGCACCGGCCCGAGGAGGATCAGCGCGGGGATCGAGGACACGAAGGTCAACAGGTAGAAGATGCCGGCGACCCGGGCATGGTTCCTGGTGGGATCGGCCGGAGACGCGGGCCTGCGGCCCGCAGCGGTGGCTGGTGCGGTGATGGTCATGTCAGGCTCCTGAGGGTGAGGTGTCGGGGTTGCGGGATGATCGCCGTACGTCGTCTGCCTCTACCCGGGTGACCGAGACCAGGAGCAGACCGATGTCGCGGAGCTGGTGCAGCACGCCGTGCAAGGCGGCCTGGTCGACGACAGGCCCGGAGAGCACCGTGCAGCCGTCATCGGTAGTGAGGGTCATCCCGTCGAAGCGGGCGGACCATCGGGGGTCGAGGCGCCCCTGGAGGCGGATCTCGTACCAGCTGGCCCCTGCGGGGTGGCTGGTGGATGGGCTGGTCATGACCGCAAGGTAGGAGCCGAGGTGGTGAGTGCGCCTCACATCGTGTGGTGAGCGGGCTGGTGATCTTGCAACGGTCAGGTCGGCCCGGTGTGTGAGAGCAGGTCGAGCTCGCGGGCCCGGGTGACCGCCTCCCGGCGGCTGTTGACGCCGAGCTTGGCGTAGATGTTCTTCGTGTGCGTGCGCACCGTGTTGAGCGACACGACGAGCTCCCGGGCGATCGCCGGGCCGTCGAGATCGGAGGCGAGGAGCCGGAGCACGTCCCGCTCACGCGCGCTGAGCGGGTCGACCAGACGCTGCTGCGGAGATCCGCCGCCGCCCGGGCCACGGGTGTCGAGGAGCCGGCGTGGACAGGACCACGAAGGGTGCTGTCGGCTGAGGGCCTCGAGCAGCCTCGCCATCGGGTCTCCCTCGCCGATGAAGACACGCACGTATCCCTCGGGCTCGGCCAGGCGAAGGGCGCGCTCCAGAGTGGCGGGGGCGTCGTGCGCGAGGGCCTCCAGGCTGAGGATCTCGATCAGGGTGCCGACTCGTCCACCGTCCTCCGCGGCGATGCGGAGGCGCCCGAGCAACCCGTACGCCGTACCCAGGAACGACTGCGCAGGCTGCCTTGCGTGCTGGTGCAGCAGGATCCTGGCCAGGGTGACGTGCTCGTACTCGCGGACGTAGGACAGGTCGTCGTCGGCCGAGACCTTCTGCTCACGCGCCCAGTCCAGCGCCTCGGCGAGGCGCCCCTGTGCCAGGAGCAGGCGGGCGCGCATCGCAGGGACCGGTTGCACGTTCGGGGAGAAGTCGCCGTCGTACACGCGCTCGGCGTCGTCGAGGAGGGTGACCGCGCCGGCCAGGTCTCCCTCCTGTGCGTGGAGGTGAGCGCGCGCGACCCGCCTGCGGTAGGGGAAGCGAGGCAGCCCGGTGAGCTCGCCCAGCTCCTCGGCCCGGCCCAGCAGGTCGGAGGCCGCCGCGAGGTCGTTGCGCTCGAAGGCGAGCTGGCTCAGCCCCACGAGCATGTCCGGAGTCCCCCGCATGACCTGGTCCTGCTCGTGCGTGGCGAGCCGCAACCCCTCGTCGTACGTACGCCGAGCATCGCCCAGCCGTCCCTGGGTGATCTCGATGTCGGCCAGGGTGATCGAACAGCCGAGCACGTCCGAGAGGTGTCCGGCCCGGCGCAGGCCGTCGACGGCGGTCGAGTAGCCGCGGTGCGCGGCGTTCAGGTCACCACTCCCCCAGGACGCGAGCCCCGAGAGGGCCGAGGCGGCCGAGAGCACCAGGTCGTCTCCCTCGACGGCCATCGCCACGGCTCGGTCCGCCTGGACGACGGTCGTCGACGGGTCGCCACCGATCAGGGCCAGGGCAGCGCGGTACATCGCGATCGCGCTCGGCAGGCGCGCGAGCTCTCCCTCGTCGAGGACGACCTGGTCCGTTGAAGGGGAGCCCAGCAGCCGCTCGACGTCGTCGAGTCGGTGTGGGACCTCCTCGAACTCACCGCCCGACATCAGCGCACCGATGAAGCCCACAGCAAGTACCGGGCGGACCCGGACCTCCGCCGAGGGGATGGCGTCGATCCAGCGGCGGATGGTCGCCTCCTGACGGCTGCGCTGCAGGTCCGGAAGGGCACGTTCGACGAGGGCGGCTGCACGTGCCGCATCGCCCGCAGCGAGCGCGTGCCGCACCGCAGCCACGGGTTCGCCGGCCGCGTCGTACCACTGGCTCGCGCGGCGGTGCAGGTCGGCGACCTCCCCGGGTCGCTCGTCGAGCAGATGGGTGCGCAGGACGTCGGCGAACAGGTGGTGGTAGCGGTACCACTGGCGGCTGTCGTCGAGCGGGACGACGAAGAGGTTCGAGCGGTCCAGCATCTCGAGCACGGACCTGCTCTGCTCGCCCAGGGTCACGACGTCGCAGAGAGACCCGCTGAGCCGGTCCAGGATCGAGGTCTGGAGCAGGAAGGTCCGGACGTCGTCCGGTTGGCGGCGGAGCACCTCCTCGACGAGGTAGTCGACGACGTACCGGTCGTCGCCGGCGAAGCCCGCGATGAAGCCCGCGGCGTCGTCCCTTCCTCGCAGTGACAGCGCCGCGAGCTGCAGGGCTGCGATCCATCCCTCGGTGCGCCCCTCCAGGGCAGCGATGTCCCCGGCCCCCAGCTCGAGTCCGACGACGTCGTTGAGGTACGTCGCCACCTCGTCGAGCGTGAAGCGGAGGTCGGCGGCACGAACCTCCACCAGCTCGCCGCGGGCCCGCAGCCGCGCGAGAGGCAGCGTCGGGATCGGCGCGCGTGCTGATCACCAGGTGGACGTCCGGCGGAAGGTGCTCGAGCAGGAACGTCATGCCGGGCGCGATCCCTGGACCGTCCGCCAGGTGGTAGTCGTCGAGCACCAGGTCGAGCCCGGCTGGCAGCACGCTGAGCTCGTTGAGCACCGCGGCGAGGACCGCCTCGACCGGCGGGTGGGCGGCCTGGAGCAGCGGCAGCGCCGCGGCTCCGACCCCGGGCGCCGCGGCGTCCAGCGCGGTGACGACGTACGTCCAGAACGACTCTGGCTGTCGCTCGCTCTCCTCCAGCGAGACCCACGCCACCGGGCGTCCTGCACCGGAGGCGGCGTCCAGCCAGGCAGCCAGCAACGTCGTCTTCCCGAACCCCGGCGGTGCGGAGACCAGCGTCAGCGTCGGCGGGGGCGTCCGGTTCAGCCGTTGGCTCAGGCCGGGGCGCGGCACGAGGTCACCGCGCGGCCTGGGGACGAAGAGCTTGGTCCGGAGCAAGGGGCTCGCCACGACCGCTCCCCCTCACTGGCCTCCACGAGATGGTCACGACCCTAGAGCACGGCCGCCGGCTCGCTGGTCCGTGTCAGGTCCCGTCGATCTGTTTCGTCAGACAGGTACGGCCGCCGGCCATGACCAGCGGGCCGGCTCGGACAACCAGACCATCTCAGTGAGAGGAAGCACCATGACCTCAGTACAGGCAGCCCTTCGCCGCGACTTCGGGGGCGACATCATCGAACCGGGCGCGGCCGACTACGACTCGGCTCGTCGCTCGGTCCTGGCCTCGGGTAGCCCCGCCTTCGTGCTGCGGCCCGCGAGCGTCGAGGACGTGCAAGCGGGCGTCAGGTTCGCCGCCGACGCCGGGCTCGTGCTGTCCGTGCGAGGCGGCGGCCACAGCTTCCCCGGCTTCGGCACCAACGACGACGGCGTCGTGATCGACCTCAGCCGGCTCGCGAGCACCGAGGTCATCGACAAGGAGCGTCACCTGGTGCGGATCGGTGGCGGCAGCACCTGGGGCCAGGTCGCGGCCGACCTTGCCCCGCACGGCCTGGCGATCTCCTCGGGTGACACCAAGAGCGTCGGCGTCGGTGGGCTGACCCTGACCGGTGGCATCGGCTGGAAGGTCAGGAAGCACGGCCTGGCGTTGGACAACCTGGTCGGTGCCGAGGTGGTCACCGCCGACGGTGCGCTGGTGCGGGCGAGTGCCGAGGAGAACCCGGAGCTGTTCTGGGCGCTTCGCGGCGGCGGGGGGAACTTCGGGATCGTCACCGCCTTCGACTTCGCGGCACATCCGACGACCGACGTCTTCTTCGGGAAGATCTCGTTCCCGGCCTCGGAGGCCGCGACGGTCCTCCAGGGCTGGGCGGACCACGTCCGTACGGCGCCCGACGAGCTCACCTCGAACGTCGCCTTCGCCAACCCGTTCCTCGGGGGAGCCGAGGCTCCGGTCGAGGTCCTGGTGGCCTTCGACGGCGACGACCCGGAGCTCGCCGCCCAGGCCATCGACCCGATCCGTCGGCTCGGCACGGTGCTCGACGACGACGTCGCGCTGACGTCGTACGCCGACATCCTCGAGGAGGGGATGGTCCCGCCGCCCGGCATCGAGTTCCTCGTGCGCAGCGCCTTCGTCGATGTCGACTCGGCCCCCGCGGTCCTGGAGATCCTGGCCGAGGTCGGGGCGACCGAGCGCTCGCCGATCATCGCACTGCGCAGTCTCGGCGCCGCCGTCTCCCGGGTCCCCGAGGACGCCACCGCCTACGCGCATCGCACAGCTCAGCTGATGATCGCGACCACCAGCGTGGGTCCTCAGCAGGTCGTCGACGCCGCGGGTCCCGCCCTGGACGCGATCTGGGCAACGCTCGCACCGCACGTCCACGGCGCCTACGCGAACTTCCTGACGGGCACCGCCGACGACGATGTCGCCGCGATCTACCCGACGGAGACGTACGCGCGTCTCGCAGCGGTCAAGGCGCAGTTCGACCCCGGCAACCTGTTCGCCGGCAACCACAACGTGCGCCCGCGGTAGGCCACGCCGTACGGGCCTCGCAGTACGGTGCTCGCAGACCCGACCGACGGCACCGGAGGCGACATGGACCTGTTCGAGATCGACGAGACCCAACGGCTCACTCGCGAGGAGGCCGCGGCGCGGCTGCACGCCCTCGCCGACGTCCTGGCCAAGAACAATGCGATCGAGTTCGAGCGCGACGGTCGTCGGATCACCGTGCACGTGCCTGCCGAGGTCAACCTGAAGGTCGAGGTCGAGATCGGCGACGACGAGCGGGAGATCGAGATCGAGCTCACCTGGTGACAGGGGCTCGGTCCGCCGATCGGGCGCGCCGGGCCAGCAGGAGGGCGGCGGTGAAGGCGCCGAGGGTGCCGAGCGCCTCGTCGCCGAGCGTGTCGGTGTACGCCGTGTCCAGCTCGGTGCCGTGCCGGATGAAGGTGTACCACTCGCTGAGCTCCCACCCGATCGCGAGCGCTGCGCCGATCCCGGTGACCAGCAGGACGAGCACCCACACCGGCCGGACCACCTGCCGCTCCAGCAACAGGCCGATGCCGTAGGAGAGCAGGAGCCAGTTGACGTAGTGGTTGGCGTCGTCCCACCACTCGACGGTGTCGTACAGGTTCAGGGTGTTCCCGGTGACGTCGACCAGGAACGGCGAGGCGATGAACGCGAAGCCCGCCCAGGGTAGGTCGCGGTCGTCGCCGCGCCGGCGGGCAGCCAGCCACCAGATGAACGGCGGCAGGAGCATCGCGATCGGGTAGGCGACCAGGCGGCCGCCGAACGCCTTGCCCTCGAACTGCGGCAGCCCGTCGACGAAGGTGGCCACCACCAGCTGCGCCACGGTCAGCAGCAGGATCACGACGTACGCCGTACGTGCGCGCCGGTCCACGTCGTCCCTCCTGCCGGGTGCGAACGATCCGACGCCTTCATGGTCGCGCCCCGCGGGCTGCGTGAGCTGCGGGGCGCTGTCCTCGGTCATCGCGGTCGGGCCGGAGTCTCCGAGGAGTTGGAGGAACAATAACGCCGGACCCCGGACATATTGCAACCCCGAGCGGGGTCAGCGCGGGTAGCGGTCCGCCACCACTGCCTGCTGGTCGACCGGCGTGCCCCGCTGGATCGTCCAGGCCAGCCGGACCAGTGCCGCATGTGACCAGATGAGGGGCGTCGCGGACCGGGTGCCCTCACCGAGCCGGCAGCAGGCCCGGCCGGTCGGCGCACGTCCGTCCCACGCCTGCTCGGCCAGCATGTCCGACGGACCCGAGGCACTCGCCACGGCTCGCAGGTAGCGCGCTCCACCGGCACCGGCGGTCACGGCGTACTCACCGCGCTCGACGGTCAGCAGGGGCCACACCCGCCCGAGCGTGGTGTGCGTGCCCGAGTCGGTGATCGTCCACTCCCCACCGGAGCGGGTCTCGCCGTACCCGTCGAAGCTGGAACGGTGCCAGAACGGCCCGCTCGGCGTACGGACCTCGAGCCTGCGGTCGATGACAGCCAGCGTCGAGCGGACCGTGCGGTCGCGCGGCCCGAGGATGCCGTAGCGCACCAGGTCGAGGAAGCTCGGGTCCACGACCCGGCGCTGGTCGACCGCCTTCGGCCCGCCGTCGCCGATGGCGTACTTCAACCCGGTGTCCGGCTTGGCGTTCTTCGTCAGGCGCAGGAAGTAGGGACGCTTGCTGAGGGGACCGTTCGTGGTCACCGTCCACTTCTTCAGGTGCGCCTCCCACCGGTCCGCCACCGCCAGCCAGCGGCGAGCGGACGCGCGGTCGCCGTGGTGGCGGGCCATGTCGGCCGCGCAGATCAGGCCCGCGATCTCTGCCGCGATGGAGTTCGGCGAGTAGCCGGACTGGTTCTCCCAGCGTTCCTGCGGCGTGAACGGCGCGTGCCGACCGGTGTCGGGGTCGACGAACCCGGCCAGGAAGTTCGCGGCCCTCTTCACGTGTGCGTACGTCGAGCTCCCGTCCCGGCCCACCAGGTGGGCCAGGACGATGGGCAGCGCGACCTCGTCGAGCTGGAGACCGGTCCACACCGGGGTGCCGGTGACGTCGGAGTTCTGCGGGAACGAGCCGTCCTTCTTCTGCTGCACGGTGAACAGCCAGTGCACGATCCGGCGGGCTGCCGCCTTGTCTCCCATCGCCCACAGCGCCGTGCCGAACTGGTAGGCGTCCCGCGCCCAGACCAGGTGGTAGGCGCCGGACGGGGAGGACAGGTCCGGCACCTCATCGCCCCAGACCCACGGCGCGGTCGGCGAGGCGACGAACGCGCCCGGGTGTCGCTTGTCCTCCGCGGCGGCCACGACGAGCTCGGAGGCGAGGTACTGACGGCGGATGCCGGCGGCGCTGGCCGGCACTCCGTCGAGGGAGCCGAGCCACGCGTGCCAGCCGCCGTCGTAGCGCTGCTGAGTGGTGCCGAACGGCGTCGAGCCGGCGGCCCGGACGGTACGCCGTGCCGCGGCAGCGGTCTTCCCGAAGGCCAGGCTCAGCCTGGCTGCTTGGTGGCCCGGCCGGCCGGTCACACCGGTGATCCGCCCGATCTGGACGATGTTGCCCGGGCCGGCGTGGCCGTAGGTGTGGTCGAGCCGCTGGTCGCCCTTCAGATCCGTCCAGCCGTCACTCGTGCCGAGATAGCCGGTCGAGGTCGCCCCGAAGCGGGGTCGCGACGCGAGCGCCGTGCCGACCTTGCCGTCGCCGGCCACCAGCGTGTGCGCCGTCGTACGGCCGCTGTCGTCCATCCCGTTGTTCGCCAGCGACGGGTCGTAGAGCGCGTAGAGGTGGTACCTGCCGCCGTCGAGCGAGCTGAACCGGATGCGCACCTCCAGAGCATCACGGCGCGGGTCGGTCACGAACGTCTCGACGATCCGGTACCGACCCTGCTTGTCGTCGTTGACCTGCCTGAACCTGAGGCTGCGTGCGTCCGGCCGGATCGTGCGGTGCCGCATGTCCGTCGACTCACGGTCGGTGAAGCCCGGACCGGTGACGACCAGCTCCAGGCTGCGCACGCTCGGCGTCGAGAGGTCGGGGTAGAACACCTCGCTGGTCCGCCCCTGCTGCAGCGTGAACCACACGTTGCTGCCTCGGCTGCGGGCCGTGCCGAAGCCCGTCTTGTTCGCCTCGGTCCAGGTCGCCTTGTGCCCGGGCGCTCCGGGTGGCGCTGCTCCGGGCGAGGTGGCCGCGGTGGAGACGACCAGCCCGGAACACAGGAGTGCGGCGACGCTGGACCCGACAAGCAAGCGAGAGAACACAGGTGACCTCCGAGAGCGAATTCCGGTCCGTACCCCCTGATCCGTGAGGCAAACGGTGGACGGCCTGCGGGCCGATCACGCCAAGGGAATCCTGCACGGCCATCCGGGTTCCGGTGTTCGTTGCCGCCCACCGAGGCATGCCGTACGTTGACCAACGTGAGCCGCACGGGGCAGTCGGCGCTGCCCGGAAGCGGGTTGATCCGAAGCAAGTTGTCTCCGGGGCGGCTTCCGAGTGGGGTCGTCTCCCGTCCGTCGCTCCTCGAGCGACTTGGCGCGGGCGACCGCTCGGCACTGACTCTCGTGTCCGCTCCTGCCGGGTTCGGCAAGACCACCCTGGTCACGGCGTGGGCGTCGGAGCTGGCATCGGTCGCGTGGGTGTCGCTCGACAAGGGGGACACGGACCCTGCCAGGCTCTGGACCCACGTCATCGCCGCGCTGTCCGCCACGGAGGCCCGGGCCGGGACCATGTCGTTGGCAGCGGTGAAGGCTCGTCCCGACGAGATCGAGAAGTACGCGCTCCCCCAGCTGTTCGAGGAGCTACCCCGCGACGGTCCTGACCTGGTGCTGATACTGGATGACTACCACCTGGCCGAGACCGCTCAGGTCAACAACACGATCGACGCCTTCCTGCGCTATCGACCGGCGCGCATCCAGCTGGTGATCTCGACCCGCTCCGACCCCGCCCTGGGCGTGCACCGACTGAGGGCGTCGGGCGAGCTGGTGGAGATCCGTGCGGGCGATCTCCGGTTCGACGACGAGGAGCTGGCGGCCTTCCTCCGGGGGATGGGCGTGGAGGGGCTGTCGGACGACGAGCAGCGAGCTCTGGCCGAGCGCACCGGCGGCTGGCCCGCTCCGCTCCGGTTGCTGGCGTTGTTGATTCCTGGTCGGGACCGTGCCGGTTACCTCGCGTCGATCACCACGGTCAACCGGCCCGTGGTGGACTACCTCGCCACCGACGTGCTCGACCTCCTGCGACCCGAGGTACGCGACTTCGTGCTGCGCGCATCGGTGCTGGGCCGGATGAATGCGGCGCTCTGCGATGCGGTGGTCGGCAGCCCGGGTTCGGGCGCGATCCTGGCTGACCTCCAGCGGTCCAACCTGTTCATGTCGGTCGACGACACGGGTGAGTGGTACCAGCTGCACCATCTGTTCGCCGAAGCCCTTCGTCTCGAGCTCGCCCGCACGCGTCCCGAGCTCGTGCCCGGCCTCCACCTGCGTGCAGTGCAGTGGTTCGAGGAGACCGGAGATCTGGAGATGGCCACCGGGCACGCCATCGCTTCGAGAGACGTCTCCGTAGCCACGCGTCTGGTGGCCCTCCAGGCACAGGTGTTCGCCGCCGCTGGTCGTTGGGCCACCGTGCGTGGCTGGTTGTCGGAGCTGGCATGGCCGGAGGCGCAGGCGGACCCGGAGCTCGCGTTCATCCGCGCCACGGCGGCCAGCTTCGCCCACGACCTCGACCTGGCCGAGCAGTGGCTCGACATCGCTGACAGCGGTCCCCCCGACCTGATCGGTTCCATGGGACTTCCGCTGGGCTATCGCGCCGACTTCCTCCGGGCGGTCGTCGGGGTCAACGACGTCGACGGAGCGGAGGCTGCGGCACGTCGAGCGATCGAGTCCGCCCCCGCGCCCCACTGGGAGGGGGTCGGCCTCGCGGGCCTCGGTCAGGCGCAGTACCTGCGCGGCCAGTACGCCCTGGCCGTCGAGACCCTCCTGAAGGCCGTCGCGCTGATCCCCGACGCGAACCCGAACCTGCTGACGCTGGCGGTCGGGAACCTGGCCCTGGCGGAGTACGCCGAGGGGTCCGCGTCCCACGCCGGTGCGATGCTCGACGAGAGCGCCCAGGTGATCAGGAGCATCGGTCAGGAGCGGACGCCGTCGGGTGGGATCCTGCACCTGGCGTGCGGCGAGCGTGCCCGGGTCGGCGGTGACCCCCGGAGCGCGCTCGCCTGGTTCGAGTCCGCGGTGGAGGTGTTCGGCCAGGGCAGCCGGAGTGCCTGGCTGGCCAACGCCCACCTCCTGCAGGCGGGAGCCTTCCACGCCCTGGGTGACGAGTCCGAGGAGACGAGATGTCTCGATCTTGCGGACGCCATCATCGACCGGCTCCCGGGTCCGGGCGCGTTGCCGAGCCGGTCCGCGCAGCTCCGGAAGAACCTGCTCACCGCAACGCGACACCTGACCGAGTTCGGCGAGGAGCTCTCGGGCCGGGAGGTCGTCGTACTCCAGCTGGCGGCCGACGGGCTGACCCAACGCGAGATCGCCGACCAGCTCTTCATCTCCTACAACACGGTGAAGACGCATCTCAAGGCCACCTACCGCAAGCTGGGTGCCGCCTCACGCGACGAGGCGCTCAGCCGCTTCGCGGAGCTGGACGCGGTCCGAGCAACGGCGCCTCCGACCTGAGATCACCCGGGTGATCATCGCCGAAGGTGGTCGCCTCACTCGCTGCGGTCGTCACACTCGGGGCGTGCCCGGCCTGATCTGCACCATCGTCGTGTCTGGAGAGCTGGGTGAGCAGTTCGACGGTGCCTTCGCCGACCTGGCCCTCAGCCACGAGACCGGTACGACGCGGATCAGCGGAGCCGTCACCGACCAGGCCGAGCTCCAGGGCGTCCTGAGCCAGCTCTTCGACCTCGGGCTGGAGATCGTCTCGATCTCGACTCACCCGGGTGAGATGCCGCACGGGTGAGCAGGACGTCCCAGCGCGACGAGAACATGCAAGGAACCGGCGTCCTCGGCGGCGCTCCCAGCGACGCGTCAGCACGAACGGAAACTGAGCGATGACGAACACACCGCTGGATGAGCTCGGACCGGTCGACTACGTCGTCGAGTTCCCCGCCGGCGCCAGCAGCTTCACCGGCGAGATGGCCAAGGAGCTCGTCGCCCTGGCCGACGCCGGATCCGTCGACGCCGTGGAGCTCTCGGACATCCCCGAGCTCGGTGAGCTCGAAGCGATCGAGGCCGACGAAGCCACCGCCGAAGGAGAGTGAGTCACCCATGCGACCTGCACGAGTCGGACGAGTGGGCGTGATCGGTCACCCGGTGGCCAAGGCCGTGACACCGGGCCCTCCCCCGTGGCCAAGACTGCGGTCGTGGCTGCCGCCGTCACGCCAGGACGCCGTCGCCGGCGCATCTGAGGCACAACGCAGAGCTACCTCGGGGTGGGACCCCGCCGACGACGGCGGGTTCTGTCGACCGTTGAGTTCGATCGCCTGAGGAGGCTGAGATGTCGGGTTTCTGGTGGTTCGTGTGGCTGATCGTGTGGGTGGCGATCGCCTTCTGGCCGGCGCGTGTCGCGCGGCGGAAGGGTCACAGCTTCTTTCTGTACTTCCTGTTCAGTCTCGTGTTCTTCCCGGCCGCGCTGATCGTGGCGTACCTGGTCAAGGACCGTCGAGCCGCGTACGCCTGAGCGAGGGTGACCGTCGGGTCTACGTCGCTGCCGGTTCCGGGACGAGAGCGGAGACCAGCGCCTGACGCGATCGCTCCACGGTTTGCAGCGACGTGACCAGCCCGAAGTCGGTGGTCGGGTCCCCCGTGGTGACGGTGTGCAGCGCGATGTCCGCGGACAGGGCCTGCCGGAGGTCGTCCAGGGCGCCGGAGAGCGACGTGGCCTTGGCGCCGCGCTCGGCGGTCGGAGCCGTCGAGGTGAGCTGGGCGAGAGCGAGATGGGTGTTGTCGATGCGCCGTTGTCCTTCGACCCACTGAGCTGCGACGGCGCTCACCGGCGTGGTGCGGGTGACGAGGGCCGGCGCCAGTGTGGTCGCCACCCAACGGCACTCCGCACTCTGCGTGGCCAGCTCGGCGTCCCAACGTGCGCGGCGCGAGTGCCTGACCCACGCCCACACACCCAGGGCCAGGAGCACCACGAGGATGAGCAGTGCCAGCGGCCACCAGTCGGTCACGTCCGAGCTGTCCTCGTCGGTGTCCGTCACCTCGTCCGACCCCGAAGCCGAGGCCGAGGAGGTCGCCGGCGGCGGCGGGTTCGGCTGGCTCGAGGGCGGCGGCCCGACCGTCGTGGTCCGGGTCACCGTCGCACCCGGTGTCGTGGGCTCACCGCCCCCGGAGGGCGAAGGGACCTCGGGCGACCCGCTGGGTCGGGCAACGGTGGGCCTCGACAGCGACGGCGAGGGTGTCGGGCGAGACGCCGTCCGAGTCGGTCCCGCGTCCGGCGTGCTGCCGTCACTCCCGCAGCCACCGAGAGCGACGGCGCCGCCGAGAACGAGACAGACCACGACGGCGGCACTGCGCGAGTGGCGCCTCGTCCGGCGGGCGCACCGATGGCGGGTCACAGGTTCTCTCATTGACTCACCCTGATGGGTAACCACGCTGATGGCTACCCCACGTCCGGCAGTCACCGGATGCGGCACGGCGGACTCACAGGGCCTGGCCGACGTCGCGGATGTTGGACTTGGCCTGCTGCCACGCCTCGGCCACGTCACCGGTGAAGACGAGCTTCCCGGTGGTCAGCGCGAAGCCCTTGACCTCCTCGATCGTGGTGTGCGGCGGCACGGCCAGCGCGCGCGGGTCGGTCACGAAGTCGATCAGCGCCGGCCCGGGGTGGGCGAAGGCGCGCTCGATGGCGGGCCGGATGTCGGCGGCGTTCTCGACCCGCTCGCCGTGGAGGCCGGCGGCGGTCGCCAGGGCCCCGAAGTCCGGGTTCTTCACGTCGGTGCCCCAGGGCTGGTAGCCGACCACCATCATCTCGGCGCGGACCATGCCGAGCGTGGAGTTGTTGAAGACCATCAGCTTGACCGGGATGTCGAGTCCCGCGGCGGTGAGCAGCTCACCCATCAGCATCGAGAAGCCACCGTCGCCGCACAGGGCGACGACCTGACGGTCCGGGGAGCCCACCTTCGCGCCGATGGCCTGCGGCATCGCGTTGGCCATCGACCCGTGGCTGAACGAGGCCAGGATCCGGCGACCCGGCTTCATCTCGCAGGTAGCGGGCACCCCAGACGTTGCACATCCCGGTGTCGACGGTGAAGACGGCGTCGTCCTCGGCGAGGTCGCTCAGCGCGGTCGCCACCATCTCGGGCCGCAGCCCCTGGCCGCTGCCCTCGTGGGTGACGTAGGTCTGGATGCCCTTGACCATCGTGTGGTGGTGCTTGACGATCTTGTCGAGGAAGGTGCGTGTCCGACCGCGCCTCCAGCAGGGGGATCAGGGCCCGGAGCGTCTCGCCGACGTCGCCCGACCAGGCCGAGGTCGACCGCCGCCCGGCGGCCGAGGTGCAGGGGCTTGTCGTCGACCTGGATGATCGTCTTCCCGGACGGCAGGAACGCGTGGTACGGGAAGTCCGTGCCGAGCATCAGCAGCAGGTCGCAGTCGGCCAGCGCCTCGGTGGCGCCACCCCAGCCCAGCAGACCGGTCATCCCGACCGCCGGACGGGTTGTCGGCCTCCAGCACGTCCTTGCCGCGGTAGGCGAACGAGATCGGGCGCCTTCAGGGTCTCCGAGAGCCGGAGCACCTCGGCGCGGGCGTTCCGCGTGCCCTCGCCGCCGTGGATCGCGATCTTCTTCGCGCCGGCGATCAGCGGCCACCGCCTTCGCCGAGCGCCTCGTCGATCGGGCCGGATCACCGGCCGGTCGGTGAGGACCGGGTGGCGCAGCATCTGGTGGTCTCGACCGTCTGGGCGGCGATGTCGCCGGGCAGGATGATCATGCCCGACGCCGCGCTCGAGGATGGCCGCCTGCAGCGCGAGCTCGGAGACGCGGGGCATCTGGCCCGGCGGTGGAGACCAGGGCGCAGTAGTTCGTGCAGCCGGAGAAGATCGCCTCCGGGTTGGTCTCCTGGAAGTAGCCGCTGCCGATCTCGGTGCTGGGGATGTGCGTGGCGATGGCGAAGACCGGGGCCGCGTTGCGCTGACAGTCGTACAGCCCGTTGACCAGGTGCAGGCTCCCGGGCCCGGACGACCCGAGCACCGCCGTCGGACGGCCCGAGATCTGTGCGTCGGCGCCGGCCGCGAACGCGCCGGCCTCCTCGTTGCGCACATGGACGAACTCGATGTCCGACTCGTGCCGGCGCAGGGCGTCGACGATCGGGTTCGCCGAGTCGCCGACGATGCCGTACACCTTCCGGATCCCGACCTCGACCATCTGGTCGACCAAGATCTCCGCCACGGTCTGGGCCATGCGCTGCTCCTGTGTTCGGTACCGGGCGCCGTTGCTAGCGCTGGATCGGGAGGTACTCGGGGGTCCACATCGCCTCGTGGACGGCCTCGATCGGGTCGTCGACCTGGACCCGCGCGATGCCCTGCGCGGTCGCGGCGTTGATCACGTCGACGGCCACGGTGGCCGAGACCTCGCGGAGCCTGGAGATGTCGGGCAGCAGACCCTGGGCCGGGTCCGACGGGTCGGCCAGCTTCGCCAGGGCGCGGGCCGCCGCGATGAACAGCGACGGCGGCATCGTCGCGGCCCGACACACGATGACCCCCAGTCCCAGGCCCGGGAACATCAGGGCGTTGTTCGCCTGGCCGATGCGGTACGTCGTACCGTCGCGCTCGACCGGGCCGAACGGGCTGCCGGTCGCGACCAGCGCGGCACCGTCGGTCCAGGCCAGCAGGTTCTCCGGCGTCTGCTCGGCCAGCACCGTGGGGTTGGACATCGGCAGGATGATCGGCCGCTGCGCAGTGCTCGTGCATCGAGCGGATCACCTTCTCGCCGAACGCACCCGGTCACGCCGGAGGTGCCGACCAGCATCGTCGGGTGGAGGTGGTCGACGACCTCCTGCAGGCCCAGGGTGCCGTCCGCGGCGCGCCAGTCCGCGACCGTGGCCGGATCCTTGGCGTAGGGCTGCTGGTAGTCGTAGAGGTCGGTCATGTCGCTGGTGAGCAGTCCGGGACGGTCGAGCAGGTAGATCCGGCCGGCGGCCTCCTCGGCACTCAGACCGTCCTCGGTCATGGCCAGTGCGATCAGGTCGGCGATCCCGACACCGGCCGAGCCCGCGCCGAACACCACGATCTGCTGGTCGACCAGCCGACCACCGGAGACGCGGACCCCGGCCAGCACGCAGGCCAGGCCCACGGCCGCCGTGCCCTGGATGTCGTCGTCGAAGGTGCACAGGGTGTCGCCGTAGCGCGCCAGGATCCCGCGCGCCGGCGGACCGGAGAAGTCCTCCCAGTGCAGGATCGCCTTCGGGAAACGGGCCGACGCGCTGGCGACGTAGGCGTCGATGAACGCGTCGTACTTCTCGCCGCGGACCCGCGAACGGCGCAGGCCCAGGTAGCGCGGGTCGTTGAGGAGCGACTCGCGGTTCGTGCCGACGTCCAGTCCGACGGCCAGGACCCGGCTCGGGTCGATGCCGGCCGCGACCGTGTAGACGGCGAGCTTGCCGATCGAGATGTCGATCCCGCCGACGCCCCAGTCGCCGATGCCCAGGATCGCCTCGGCGTCGGAGGCGACGACCAGGTCGATGTCGTCCGGTCCGAGCCCGGTCGAGTCCAGGGCGCGGTCGATGCCGTCGACGTCCTCGACGTTGAGGAAGACCCCTCGAGGGCGGCGGAACAGGTGGCTGAACTCCTGGATCGCTGTCCCCACCGTGGGCGTGTAGACGATCGGCAGCATCTCGTGCGACGTGCTCGCCGACCAGCCGGTAGAAGAGCACCTCGTTGCTGTCGTGCAGCTGGGTGAGGAACACCCACTTCGCGACGTCCGAGTCGCTTGGCTGAACTGCTCGTAGCAGCGGGCGACCTGCTCGGTCGATCGTCTCCAGCCCCGACGGAAGCAACCCGTGCAGGCCGAGGTGGTCGCGCTCGTCCATGGTGAAGGCCGTCCCGCGGTTGACCTGCGGGTCGTCGAGAACGGCCAGCCCGCGGGCGTGGATCTGCACGGATCGGGTCCCGTCAGGGCCCTCGACGATGGTCAGGTTCGGTTCAGGCGTCATGCGCTTCGATCCTCCACGGGTACCGACTGATCGGGACGAGGCCGACCAACGTCCTCTCGTTTTACACCCCTCTGGGTGTGGAAAACTTCACCCAAGCGGGGTGACGCCCGGGACCTCGCAGACTGCTTGGCTGCGACTGTGATCGAGGTGCCTGCTGCAGCCGCGCGCGTCGCCGTTCTCGTCGGTGCCGCGGCGCTGCTGGTGGCGTGTTCGTCGACCCACAGCGCACAGGAGCAGGCGGACGCCCAACAGCTGGTCTCGGCCGCCCACTCCGCCGGCGTCGCACCGCGACTGACGGTCGGTGTGGCCGAGTCGCTCTACGGCACCTCGGCTTCACAGATCTGCGACGCGCTGGACGGTGGCGTCAGCTCGGCCGAGTCGCTGCTTCTGAAGGGGAACCCGGCCGGTCGTCGCGGCAAGATCGTCACCACGACGCGATCACCTACGAGCGGCTCGTCGTCCAGACGTACTGCCCGGACGAGCTGTCGACGTACGACGACTTCGTGTCCGACATCGACGCCACCGACGACCACGAGGTAGTCCACGCCACCACCGAGGAAACCGGGCGATATGGCATCACGAGCATCCGACCAGCGGCACGTCGTCCTCCGGCGATGTCGGCCGGGTTCCGGTCTGCCCTGATCGCCTGGCCCGCCCTGGCGATGATGATGGTCGCCAGCGTCGGCAGCATCGCCCAGCTCTCGGACTCGGCGACGTTCGGCCTGGGCGCCGTCACGGTCTACCTGATCCCGGCCGTGCTGTTCCTGCTCCCCGTGGGCCTGGTCTCGGCCGAGCTGGCGACCAGCCACGAGGGAGGCATCTTCGTCTGGGTCCGCGAGGCGTTCGGCGACCGGACCGGCTTCCAGGCGACCTGGTTCGTCTTCATGAACAGCGTCACGCTCTACCCGTCGCTGCTGTCCTTCGGTGCGGCCGCGCTGGCCACCGCCTTCGGTCGCCCCGACCTGGCCGGCAACGGCGCCTACATGGGCACCGTGGTGCTCGTCGGGTTCTGGCTTGCGACCTTCGTGGTGTCCAAGGGCATGAAGACGACCGCCGGGCTGAGCAACCTCGGGGTCGGGCTCGGGACGATCGTCCCGGCCTTGGCCCTGATCTTCTTCATGTTCGCCTGGCTGATCGACAGCAAGCCGTCGGCAACCCCCCTGCACCTCAGTGACATCACCCCACCTTTCACCGGACTGTCGAGCATCGCGCTGGTCGTGGGCACGTTCGTCGCGTTCGCCGGCCTCGAGGTCAACGCCGTCCACATCAAGCACCTCAAGGGACGTCCGAAGTCCTACTTCAAGGCGGTCCTCTCCGCGGCCGCGCTGGTGTTCGTCATGTACATGCTCGGCTCGATCGCGATCTCGGTGGCCGTCCCGGACGCCTCGCTCGAGCTCACCTCCGGCGCCTCCCAGGCCTTCACCGTGTACGCCGACGGGTTCGGCATCCCCGGTCTCTCGAACGTCCTGTCCGGCCTGCTGGTGCTGGGCGCCGTGGCCGCCTCCATCGCCTGGATCGCCGGCCCGAGCCGCAGCATGTGGCTGGTCGGACGCGCCGGCTACCTCCCCCACCGGTTCCAGAAGGTCAACCAGAACGACGTCCAGATGCCGATCCTGCTCTTCCAGGGCGTCATCGTCACGATCCTGTCCCTGGTGTTCGTCGTCGCCCCCAACACCTCGGCCGCCTTCGCGGTGCTCCAAGACATCTCGATCATCTTGTACATGGGCATGTACGTGTGCATGTTCGCCTCGGCGATCAAGCTCCGCCGGTCACAGCCCGACGTCGAGCGTCCGATCCGGATCAAGGGCCTCCCCGTCATCGCGTGCGTCGGCATCGCCGCCGCCCTGTCCGCGATCGTCCTGGGGCTGACCCCGCCGGCCGGCTACTCCTCCACTCCGGGATGGGTGCACGCCGCCATCGTCATCGTCGGTGTCACCGTCCTGGCCATCCCTGCCCAGCTGCTGTACCACCTCCGCCGTCCGGAGTGGGCCAGCATCGATGACGCCGAAGTCATTGCCGAGTCCGAGGAGTAGAAGCGCCATGCAACCCGTCAGCGAAGGGAACACCGCATCATGATCGATCTCGCCACCTACACCCCCATGGGCGACAAGAAGAACTCGGAGTTCTTCGAGGAGTACCTCCCCAAGGTGTACGACCGACGCCGCGAGTCGGGCCTCGACCAGATCGTCGGCGACACCGCGGCGCTCGTCGTCCAGGTGGAGCACGGCGACGGTGTCGACTACCTCGCCGAGCTCGCGGCCATGGGTCCCTACCGGCTCCAGGCCGTCCGGCTCACCGACACCCACAAGGTGTACGTGCTCCAGTCGCAGCCGGAGTACCCCCGGCTGATCGTCCTCGAGCCGCTGTCGGCGACGTACGAGGACAACATGACGCGGTGGAACCTGCTCTACCCGCTCGCGCGCAAGAAGCCCAACGCGCGTTACGTCGGTGAGGTCTACAAGGCGGAGTCCACCAAGGCCGTCCGAGAGGCGTTGGAGCCGCAGAACATCCGCTTCGCCTATCCGGGCGACACCGTCAGCGACTTCTACACGATGAGCCACCTGACGTTCACATTCATGTCCGACTTCACCTACAACCGCGTCGGCTACGTCGACGTGGACCTCGACGACCTCGATGCCCTCGAGCTCGGTGAGGCGATCAGCCTGACAGCGGAGGAGAGCGGGAAGCTCGACCGTGCGGATGCCCTCGCGGCGGAGCACGGCATCAGGGACCTGGTGCTGGGTGTCGATCACGCGGCCACCCGGATCCTGGCCGGAGACCGGGAGCACGCCCTCTTGGAGTACCTGACGGTGGTTCCCTACTACTTCTGGGGCGCCTACAACATCCACGAGATGAACTCCTCGACCAACGTGACCCGGCACCCCGACATCGGCGACGACAAGAAGTCGCCGGCGCGGGTGTTCACCGCCAACAACACCCCGTCGATCGTGAACTCCTTCGACAACCTGCCGATGCCGACCGAGGACTTCGTGCGCAACTTCGGGCGCCGGATGCACCACATCGCGATGGCCGTGATCGACGGGCACGTCGCCGAGGAGAAGAACGTCGACTACGTGGTGCGACAGCTGTCCGAGATGGGCACGCCGTTCCTCGCCCATGTGGTGGGCGAGTGCAAGGACGACCCCAACCTGAAGCAGATCTTCTCGAAGAGCTCTCCCTACTCGATGCTCATCACCGAGTACATCGAGCGGTGCCACAACTTCGAAGGCTTCTTCACCCGCGACAACGTCGCGTCCCTCACCGCGGCCGCTGGAGCAGACGAGCGCTATGAGCACGGCCACGTCTTCGACTGACACGACCCCTGTACAGATCACGGCCCTGGGGTCGTCGTCGCCCACGCTGTCCGAGCAAGGAGAACCCTCATGATCGAGCGCATTCGCACCAAGGCACTGTGGGCGGTCATCGTCCTCGCCATCCTGGTGGTCCCACTCGCCCTCGCGGTGAGTCCCTGGTGGTGGCTGCTGGAGATCCTGTTCGTGCCGCTCGTCATCCTCGGCATCTACGACTACTTCCAGCCACGGCACAGCATCCTGCGCAACTACCCGCTCGCGGGGCGGATGCGGTTCCTGCTGGAGGGTATGGGCCCGGAGCTCCACCAGTACCTGGTGGAGAACGACACCGACGGCCGGCCGTTCGACCGGGACACCCGCTCGGTGATCTACGAGCGAGCCAAGAACGTCGGGGACAAGAAGCCGTTCGGCACCGAGCTGAACGTGTACGACGCCGGGTACAGCTGGATGAGCCACTCCATCTCGCCACGGCCCATGGTCGCGGACCCCGAGCAGGACCTCCGGATCACCATCGGTGGCGAGCAGTGCAGCCAGCCCTACTCGGCGTCGGTACTGAACATCTCGGCGATGAGCTTCGGAGCTCTCGGCCAGGCCGCGGTCCGGGCCATGAACCAGGGGGCCAAGGCCGGCGGCTTCGCCCACGACACCGGCGAGGGCGGCCTGTCGAGGTACCACAAGGAGGCAGGCGGTGACCTGATCTGGCAGATCGGAACCGGCTACTTCGGCTGCCGCGACGCCAACGGCGACTTCGACCCCGAGGCCTTCCGCAAGAACGCGACGCTGCCGCAGGTCAAGATGATCGAGATCAAGGTCTCCCAAGGTGCGAAGCCGGGGCACGGCGGCATCCTCCCCGCGGCCAAGGTCACCGCGGAGATCGCCGAGGCCAGGATGGTCCCGCAGGGCCAGGACGTGTTCTCGCCGACCTTCCACAAGGCCTTCTCGACCCCGCTCGAGATGACGGCGTTCATCGCCCAGCTCCGCGAGCTCAGCGACGGCAAGCCGGTCGGCTTCAAGCTGTGCGTCGGCGACCCTCGTGAGTTCGGTGCCATCGTCAAGGCGATGATCCAGACCGGCATCTACGCAGACTTCATCGTCGTCGACGGCGGCGAGGGCGGCACAGGTGCCGCGCCGCTCGAGTTCTCCGACTCGCTCGGCGCCCCGCTCAACGAGGGGCTGATCACCGTCCAGAACACCCTGGTGGGCGCCGGCATCCGGGACCGGGTCAAGCTCGGTGCCAGCGGCAAGATGGTCACGGCCTCGGCGATGGCCCGCTCGATGGCTCTCGGTGCGGACTGGTGCAACTCGGCCCGGGCCTTCATGTTCGCGGTCGGCTGCATCCAGTCCCAGCGCTGCCACACCAACCGTTGCCCCGTGGGAGTCACGACGCAGGACCCCAAGCTGCAACGTGCGCTGATCGTGGAGGACAAGTCCGAGCGTGTGCACAACTACCACCGCAACACCGTGCACGCCCTCGCCGAGATGATCGCGGCGATGGGCCTGGACCACACCAGCGAGATCCGCCCGTACCACGCCGTTCGCCGGGTCACCCAGTTCCAGGCCCTCTCCTTCGAGGAGCTCTACGACTTCGTGGAGCCGGGACAGTTGCTGGACGGGACGGCCAACGCCCGGTTCCAGGGCTTCTGGGACCAGGCCTCGGCCGAGTCCTTCCGCCCCTGGTCCGCGGCCGAGCAGGCGGCCCACGCCTGAGCGGACGCGGACTGATGGCACAGTGATCGGGAGAGTGGTGATCGAGGCGGGCGGGGGACGATCTCTCCCGGCGCATGATCGCGGCGCGCGAGACACAGAGAGTGGTGACCCACGATGACCGGACTTGCCTCGCTCATCGGTACGACGGTACTGACCGTGGACCCGGTGCCGTGGGCGCGCTCGCAGATGGCGTTCACGCTGGCGTTCCACATCATCCTCGTGCCGTTGGGGGTGTCCTGGGCAGCGATGGCCCTGATCGCCAACTACCGGGGGATCAAGCACAACGACGCGGACGCGATGCTGCTGGCCCAGCGCTGGTCGAAGTACATGGCGGTGACGTTCGCGGTCGGCGCGGTGACGGGCACGGTGCTGTCGTTCGAGTTCGGACTCCTCTGGCCGAAGTTCATGGGGCAGTGGGGTGCCGCCTTCGGCGTGCCGTTCGCGTTCGAGGGCATCTTCTTCTTCACCGAGGCGGTCTTCGTCTCGATCTACATCTTCGGCTGGCGGCGCCTGAAGCCGTGGACCCACTTCTGGACCGGCGTACCCATCGCCGTCGCGGGGGTCTTCGGCAGCATCTCGGTGGTCTCGGCGAATGCCTGGATGAACTCTCCCCAAGGCGTCACCCTGGACTCGGCCGGCAAGGTGGTCGACGTCGACCCGATGGGCGTGATCTTCAACGACGCGATGCCTCTGATGGCAGCCCACATGGTCGTCGCCGCCTACCTGGTGGGCGGGTTCCTGATCGGCTCGGTCTACGCGATGGGGATGCTGCGCGGGCGCACGGACCGCTACCACCGGATGGGGCTGATCATCGCGTTCTCGGTGGCCGCGATCGCGACCCCGGTGCAGATGGGCGTCGGGGACGCGTTGGCGCGGTGGGTGTTCATCAATCAGCCAGACAAGTTCGCCTCGATCGAGATGGTCCCCGAGACCAGCAGCGACGTCCCCGAGACCCTGTTCGGCCACCTCAACTCCGACTACCAGGTCGTGGGCGGGATCCCGATCCCCGGCCTCGCCTCGATCCTGTCGGACCCGAAGACGGGTACCTCGACGGTGGTCCAGGGCCTGAACACCATCCCCGCCGACGACGAACCCACCACCAGCGATGTCAACGTCACCCACCTGGCCTGGGACATCATGGTCGGGCTCGGCACCCTGCTGATGCTGCTCAGCCTGTGGTGGTGGGTGACCTGGATCTTCAGACGGGACATGCCGCAGAGCAAGTGGTTCCTCCGAGCGGCCGCCTCCGCCGGGATCCTCTCGGTGGTCACCCTCGAGGCCGGCTGGACCGTCAGCGAGGTCGGCCGACAACCCTGGATCGTCTACCAGAAGATGAAGGTGGACGACGCCGCGACCGCCAACACCGGCATCTGGATCACGTTCATCGGCGTCGCGATCCTGTACATCGGCCTCGGCATCACCACGATCCTGGTGCTGCGCATGATGAGCCGCCGGTTCCGGAGGGGTGAGGGGGCCGGAGAGACCGACGTCCCCTACGGACCGAGCGCGGAACCGACCGAGCAGCGGAAGGAGCCGGTCGGATGAGCACAGCAGCCGCCGTCATCCTGTTCGCCGCGGTCACGGTCTACGCCGTCTTCGGAGGCGCCGACTTCGGGGCCGGCTTCTGGGACCTCATCGCCGGCGGAGCCAAGCGCGGCGAGCGACCACGTGAGGTCATCGACCACTCCATCGCACCGGTCTGGGAGGCCAACCACGTCTGGCTGATCTTCGTCTTCGTCGTGCTGTGGACCTGCTTTCCCGAGGCCTACGCCTCGATCATGCTGACCCTCTTCGTGCCGTTGACGTTGGCTGCTCTGGGCATCGTGCTCCGTGGCGCGAGCTTCGCGTTCCGCAAGGCCGTGATCCGCACGCGCGACCAACGCAACTTCGGCGCTGCGTTCGCGATCTCGCTCGGTGCTCGTGCCCTACTGCCTCGGCGCGGTCGTCGGCTCCATCGCCTCGGGCCGCGTCCCGGCCGGCGGTGTCGCCGGAGACCCCTGGCACAGCTGGGTCAACCCCACGTCGATCCTGTGCGGGGTCCTGGCCGTCTGCCTCACGGCGTACCTCGCAGCGTTCTTCCTGCTGTTCGACGCCGGGAGGCTCGCCGACGACACGATGGTCGCCTACTTCCGGGTGCGGGCCTGGGCAGCGGGAATCGCAGCCGGAGTCGTGGCAGCCGTGGGCATCTTCGTGCTGCACGACGACGCGAGCTATCTGTTCGACGGGCTCACGTCGCGTGCTCTTCCGCTGGTGATCCTGTCCGCCGTCAGCGGTGTGGCCGCACTCGTCCTGATCGCCCGCTCAGCCCGCACCGGTGCCCAGACCGGCGCGCGGGTCGCGGCCGTCCTGGCCATGGGCAGCGTCGTCGTGGCGTGGGGTGTCGCCCAGTGGGACTACCTGCTGCCCACGAGCCTGACCGTCGCCGATGCGGCCGCGCCGTCCGGCACGATGACGGCCGTGTTCGTCGCGACCGGTCTCGCCGCCGTCCTGATCGTGCCCGCGTTCGCCCTGCTCTACGTCCTCGACCAGAAGAGCCTGCTGCCCGAGGAGAGCGTCCCCGAGCCACGGTCGTCACCTCGCCACTGAGGGAGCCACGGGTGGACGTCGTCGGTGGTCCGACCGGTCACCCGTCGACCAGGGCCCCGTAGACGGTGTTCCAGTCGTCCTTCATGCTCACGACCGTCCAGCCGAGCTCTTCGGCCTTGGCCAATGACGCCTCCGCGGAGACGGTGTAGGCGAACTCGCGGTCTGCGTCGTCGTGGTTGATGAGCAGGGCGAACGTGGCGGACTCCAGCATCTCGATGTCGACGTCGGCGTTGCCACCGGCGAACACGGGAAGGCGGCCGGTCTGGGCGAAGATGTGCTCGGGCTTGCCCGGGCCGAGGTCGAGGCCTCCGAGGAGGTTCTGGCCGCGCACCATCTGGCCGTCGACGTACGCGTACTCCGCGGCCGTGCCGATCACGTTCTCCTTGTTGATGCCCCACGTGGCCTCGGCGAAGACACGCATGAAGTCGCGACCGCCGCCGGAGCAGACGAAGATCCGGAACCCGTTCGCCTTCAGCAGGTCGAACAGCTCGAGCATCGGCCGGTAGACCAGGTCCTTGTAGAGCTCGCCGAGCTTCGGCTGCTTCACGGTCACCAGCCACTCGTTGACCTGGGCGTCGAACTCGGCCGGCGTCGTACCTGCCCACGACCGCGCGAACGCCTCGAGCAGCGCTTCGACCACGGCTGGTTCCTGCGCCATCACTCCCGCGAAGAAGACAGGGTCCTTCTCGATGATCGCCTGGTAGGGCTGCTGATGCGCCATCGAGGGATCGGCCTTGATCTCCTCGGCCCAGGTGCGGAAGACGAAGTCGAACTGGGGCGGCAACGGCTGCTCCACCCAGAGCGTCCCGTCGTTGTCGAAGGCGGCCACCCGATCCGCGACCGGCACGAAGTCCGGCCCCTCGGTGGTCACGCGGTCGATGAACTCCAGCACGGCACTCTTGGCGGCTCCCTCGTTCCAGCTCTCCAGCAACGCGATCAGCCGCCCCTCTGCATTCTTCGTCGACGTGTCGCAAGGGTGTCCAGTGCCCTACGCCGGGGTCAGGTCCTCCGCCGCCATCAGCCCGATCTCGACGAGGTCGAGCGGGTGGACCCAGGCATCGCTGACGGGGACGCCGCCCGCCTTCGCGATGGCATCGCGCAACGGCACTGCCCAGAGATGCTCGATCAAGGCGATGGCGGCAGCATTTCCCGGTTCGATCGTGTCGGCCACGTCCCAGACCTGTGCCTCGTCGATGACGTGGCCATCCGCACCGGCCTCGGCGCCGGCCAGGGCTCCAGCCTCGAGCCCCTCTTCTCCGGCCAATCCCAGGCCGAGCAGGGCACCGACGGTGGCCCCGAACCCCTCGGCCTCCTCGATGGACAGGTCGCTCCACTGCAGGGCGTCGAGGCTGCCGTCCATGCCCTTCTGCACCACCAGCGCGTCCACGAGGCGGATCACGTCGCTGTTCCGAAGCCGCCTCAGCTCCGCGAGGATCTCACCACTGAAGTCCGGCTCCTCGAAACTCACTACCAGTAACTGCACAGGCCCGATGGGCATGCTCGACTCCTCACTGCACGTAGGGATGGGGACTTTGCGCCGGGGGCGGTCACCCGCCGGCGAGGACCTTCTGCTTCTGCTCGTCGAACTCCGCCTGCGTCAGCACGCCGGCGTCCAGAAGCTCCTTGAGCTTCATCAGCTCGGCGTAGGTGTCCTGCGGCTCTGCCTCCGGCGCAGCCACGGGTGCGGCTTCGGGCGGGGGCGGGGCCGCGGCTGCATCGGCCTGCTCCTGGGCGGCGGCGCCCCTGGCCTGGCCACGCTGGGAGGCGACGTGGGCCGTGGCTCCCAAGACCGCAGCTCGTCTCAACATCCTGGGCATGAGCTGTCCTTCTCTCCGGCCGTGGAACCCCGGGCGAACGCTCGAAGGGTCAAGGTTGTCGGCCACCGCCAGGCTAGGAGAGGTCCCAGCCGGCATCGTCACCCGTGGCTCGGCTCACCCGGGTGATTGCCGCCCAGGGCGGCTGAGCACCGACGGCCCCCGCTAGAGTCCTGTCCACCCTCCGGTCCCGGAGGTCGGACAGAGAAACCCGAGGTCTCTGCCCACCACCCGCGGCCGGGCACGAATCACCCCGAAGGGATGACGACCCGGCTCGCACGACACGGTCGAATAGAGCGCTGAACGAGCTCGTGCAGCAAGGATCCTCGTGGGGTCCGACCTCCGCCTCGTCAGCGCTACAACCCACACTGGAGGCACGTCAGATGTTCAACGACAACGGGTCGTTCTTGCTCGCAATGTTCGAGTTCTTCATCTTCTTCGCATGGATCATGTGCTTGTTCTACGTCTTCGCGGACATCTTCCGCAGCCGCGACATCGGCGGCGGCGCGAAGACCCTGTGGTGCATCTTCATCATCGTCCTGCCGTTCCTCGGCGTCTTCGTCTACCTGATCGCCCGCGGCGGCGGCATGACCCAGCGCTCGCTCGACCAGCACGCGCAGATGCAGCAGCAGCAGGCCGAGTACGTGCGTTCGGTGGTCGCCACGAGTGGTGGCACCTCCAGCGCCGACGAGATCGCGTCGGCCAAGAAGCTGCTCGACGAGGGAACGATCACCCAGGCCGAGTTCGACCAGATGAAGGCGAAGGCTCTCGCCTCGTCCTAGTCCACGCGCGACGACGTACCGCGCCGGGATCGGTGCGGTACGTCGTCGCATGGCATTGCCGGTTGTCCGAAGCAACTGACGCGGTCGAGAAGCGTTGTCCGGTACGACGAACACCGAACCACAGGACTTCTCCTACGATCGCCCCCATGAGCACCCTCCACGATGTCGAGGCCTGGATCACCGAGCAGCTCCCGAAGCTGATCGAGCAGTACGGCGTGCCGGCCGCGGCCGTCGCCGTGCTCGCCGGCGGAGAGGTGATCGACGACGCCGCCGGTGTGCTGAGCAAGGCGACCGGCGTCGAGGCCACCGCCGACTCGCTCTTCCAGATCGGTTCGATCACCAAGGTCTGGACCGCGACCCTGGTGATGCAGCTGGTCGACGAGGGACTGGTCGACCTCGAGGTCCCCGTCCGTACCTACCTACCCGACTTCCGGATCCGTGACGAGGCGGCCGCGGCGCAGATCACCACCCGCCAGCTCCTCTCACACACCGCCGGGTTCGAGGGAGACATCTTCACCGACACCGGCGTCGGCGACGACTGCGTGGAGAAGTACCTCGGCGTGCTGCACGACGTACCCCAGCTCTTCCCGCCCGGCGAGCAGTTCTCCTACAACAACGCCGGCTTCGTCGTCCTCGGCAGGCTGGTCGAGGTGCTCCGCGGGAAGCCCTACGACGAGTGCCTCAAGGAGTACCTGTTCGGCCCGCTGGGCCTGACCCACGCGGCGACGGGGCCCTACGAAGCCATCCTCTTCCGGGCCGCGGTGGGGCACCTCGAGCCCGAGCCCGACGCCGAGCTCGTCCCGGCACCGATGTGGGCCCTGGTGCGTTCCAACGTCCCGGCCGGTGCGATGCTCGCGATGCGACCGCGCGACCTGCTGTCCTTCGCGAACATGCACCTGAGCAACGGGGCATCCGCCGACGGGACCCAGGTCCTGGCCCCGGAGACCGTCGCGGCGATGCAGGAGCCCCAGGTCACGTTGCCCGACCTCGGTCTGATGGGCACCCATTGGGGCCTGGGCTGGGAGCTCTTCGCGACCCCCGACGGCACCGTCGTCGGTCACGACGGCAGCACCATCGGCCAGTCCGCCTTCCTCAGGATCGTCCCCGAGAAGGGCGTGGCCGTCGCGCTGCTCACCAACGGCGGCGACACCTTCTCGCTCTACCGCGACATCGTCTCCCACGTGCTGGCCGAGCTGGCCGACGTCGACCTGCCCGCCCTGCCGCGGCCGCCGGAGGCGCCGGAGCGGATCGATGCCGGCCGCTACGTCGGCACCTACTCCGCCGAGGTCGCCGACCTGGTGGTGACCCAGGACGACGACGGTCGGATCTGGCTCGACATGACGCCGAAGGGGATGGCCAAGGAGATCGGCGAGAAGGCGGAGCGCAAGGAGCTCGTCCACTACGCCGGCGACAGCCTGATCCCGATCGAGGCCGACCGCGGCATGTACCTGCCCCACGCCTTCGTCGGCGACGACGGCCAGGGCCACGCCCTCTACCTCCACGTCGGACGGGCCGTCCGACGCGTCGACGCCTGACACTGAGGCGGGCGTGGGGTCCGCCTCAGTGTCGAGCCAGGATCCGCAGCTGCAGCATCGCCGAGAAGCGCTGCTCGGGGTCAGCGAGGTCGAGTCCGCTCAGCTCGGTGATCCGCCGGAGGCGGTAGCGCAGCGTGTTGGGGTGGATGAAGAGCGCCGCCGCAGCCGCGGTGACGTCGCCGAAGGCGTCGAGCCACGCCTCCAGCGTCTCGATGAGCCCGCCCGCGCCGCGTTCGTCGTGCTCGAGCAGGAGCGCGATCGGTCCGACCGGGCCCTCGCCACGGGTCGCCGCGAGGTCGCGTAGCTCGAGCAGCAGGGCCTGCGTCTGCACGTCCTCGAGCCGGGCGACCCGCAGGCTGACGTGGCCGTCGCCCAGCACCCGGAGCACCCGGTTGGCGGTCGCGCGGGACCGCGTCACGCCGCTGACGTCACCGGCGACACCTCCGACGGCCACCACGGTCGGCAGGCCGACACCGACGCGCTCGCAGAAGTCGGTGGCGATCCGGACCGCGCGCTCCTCCGGATCGTCGACGGGGGACAGCACCGGGACCAGGGCCCACACCACCCCGCTCACCGCGGCGACGGCGGACGCCGGGACCGCGGAGGTCAGGTGCACCGCGAAGGCGTCCGCCAGCCGCTCGAGCTCGGCCGCACGGTCCTGCTCACCGCGGACGGCGCGATCGGGGTCGTCGCGCAGGGCGGCCGCCAGGATGACGACGTGGCGGCCGGCCAGCCCGAGCCGGCGAACGGCGTCCTGAGCGCCCGCTCCACCCTCCAGTGCCGTCCCCACGAGGTCGGTACGCAGGCGGCGCTGCACGTCGGCACCCGCCCGCACCCGCAGGAGGTGGAGGGCCACGAGCTTGGCGGCGTCCTGGAGAGCGGCGGTCCGCTCCCCCGTGACCTCGCCGTCCATGACGGCCCAGATCGAGCCGAGCACCTGGTCGCCCGCCCGTACGGCGATCGCCACGCGTTGCTTGGTGACGTCGTCGAAGGCGACCTCGTGAGGGTCCAGGACGACCGGCTTGTCCTCGCGGTAGAGGTCGCGGAAGATGCCGTGCTCGGTCAGCATGCGGGCGTAGCGCTCGGGCACCTGCCGGCCGATGATCGTCTCGATCCGCGACGCGTCGGCCTCGTCCTGGCGTCCCGAGAAGGCCAGCACCCGCGAGCTGCGATCCTCGATCGTGACCGGGGCGTCGAGCAGCGCAGCGACCGCGTTGGCCACCGCGAAGAGGTCACCGGCCGGAAGGCCGCCGAGCGACTCCGGTTCCCCCACCCCGATGTCGTCCTCGGCCAGGATGGAGCGCAACAGTGCCGTCAGCTGTGCCCACGTCGCACCACGACGTATGCCGAGCAGCGCGACGCCGGAGTCGTCGACCGCCTCGCGGATCTCGGGGGTGAGTGCGACCGGCGCGCGCACCACCAGGCCCACGACGCCGCGGCGCCCCAGGTCCCGGGTCAGCGCCACCACGTCGGCGGCCGTGACCGCGACGCCGAGCACCAGAGCGTGCGGCGGATAGTGCGGCTCGTCCACGGGGTCGTGGATGACCACGCCGTCGATCTCGGCGGGATTCTCGGGATCGCCGTGGACCAGCTCGAGGAGCGTGTCACCCAGGTCGTCGAGCACCCGGCCGAGGCTGGCACGGGGTCGCTGCGTCACGGTCCGCAGCATAGGCCGCCGTCCATGGCCCGCTTCAGAGCGCGATCCGCTCGACCGACGTGGTGACCCGCTCGAGGATCTCCGGGATCGGCGTCACCCCGAGACCCGGGCCGGTCGGCACGGTGAGGTGACCGTCGTGGATCACGAACGGCTCGGTGATGTCAGTGCGATAGAAGCGGTCCGAGGCCGAGATGTCGCCGGGCAGCGTGAACCCGGGCAGCGCGGCCAAGGCTGCGTTGGCGGCTCG
Organism: uncultured Actinomycetota bacterium; assembly: GCA_963761515.1. Lineage (GTDB taxonomy): Bacteria > Actinomycetota > Actinomycetes > Propionibacteriales > Nocardioidaceae > Nocardioides. Next base: position 178,007 of record CAVXHO010000019.1, on the reverse strand, counting down.
GCCCAGGCCGGTCTCGAGCATGCCGCCGCACCACACCGCGACTCCGTGTGCGACCGCCAGGTCGTGGATCCGGCGCGCCTCCAGGTAGCCGCCGACCCGACCCGGCTTGATGTTGACGACGTGACACGCGCCGAGGGTGATCGCGGCTGCCGCCGTCTGGGCCGACACGATCGACTCGTCGAGACAGATCGGCGTCGTCAGCTGCCGGGCGAGCTCCGCGTGGCCGAGGATGTCCTCCTCCGCCAACGGTTGCTCGATGAGCAGCAGACCGAAGGCGTCGAGCCGGGCCAGGTGGCGGGCGTCGCGCACGGTGTACGCCGTGTTGGCGTCGACCTGCAGGAGGACGTCGTCGCCGAACTCTTCCCGGACGGCACGCACCGGCTCGACGTCCCAGCCGGGCTCGATCTTCAGCTTGATCCGGACATAGCCCTCGGCCAGGTAGCCACCGACGGCGTCGAGCAGCTGCGGGACGGCGTCGAAGATCCCGACCGAGACTCCGCTCGGCACGCGGTCGTGGACCGCGCCGAGCTCCCGGGCGAACGACCGCCCGGACGCCCGGAGCTCGGCGTCGAGCAGCGCCATCTCGATCGCGGCCTTGGCCATCCGGTGCCCCTTGTAGGGCTCGAGCACCGTCGCCACCGCGGCCGCTCCCGAGCGGTCGAGCGCAGCCTGGCCCTCCGGCGACGCGAGGGCGGGCAGGAAGAAGCGTCGTAGGACGTCGGCCTCGGACTCGAGGTACTCCGAGGAGTAGACCGGGTCCGGGAGGGCCACGCACTCGCCCCACCCCTCGGCCTCGTCGGTCAGGGCGCGGAGCAGCAGGATGTCGCGCTCGGTCTGCGTCCCGAACGAGGTTCGGAACGGCGAGACGAGCGGCATCGAGATCCGGATCAGGTCGACGCCGAGCAGCTTCATGAGACCTTCTCCTCGGTCGGGTCGGTGGCGGCGGGCTCGACCAGGTAGCCCGCCACCCGGTCGAAGTCGACGATCCGGCCGCCGGCGGCGATCACGGGCGCGAGCTGGTCACGCACCCACATCCGCCACTCGCGTGCCTTGTCCGGGTCGTTGAGCCGCATCGTCTCGATGTCGTCGGGGACGCCGACGCGCAGGCTCCCCTCGTGGGCCACCGGTCGCGGTCGGGGGGTCCCAGCGCTGGCGGCGACGACCTCGGGCGAGGCCAGGTCCCACCGGACCAGCAGGCGATCGGTGTCGTCCCCACCGTTGATCAGGTCCAGCATGGGCCCGTAGAAGTTGGTGAGGTACTCCGCCGGCTCGGCGGCGAGCTTGACGAGGTTGAAGTAGGCGTTGCGGGCGACCAGGGGGTCGAAGGTCCACTCGATCACCTCGACGCCACGCTGCAGTGCCCACGCGCGCTGGTGCAGCTTCAGCGCGAAGCCGATGCTCCGGCCGACCATCCCGGGAGCAACGCCGGCGATGTGGCTGTGCAGCACCCGCGCCGAGGGGTCGCTGTGGAAGCCGATGCAGGTACCGACGAGCCGGTCGCCGACGTACGCGCCGGCGACGTAGTTGCCGGTCTTCCCGAAGGCTCGCAGCAGCTCAGCGGTGACGGGCGGGTTGTCGGAGCGACCCCAGACGGCGACGAGCAGCTGCACGACGGCGTGGATCTCCTCCATCTCGGTGAGCTCTCGCAGGGTGACGCCGGCTCTCGCCGACGCCGCCACGACTGCGTCCTCGGGGGTCATGCGGGAGCCTCCTGAAGAAGGTCGTGGACGAGGCCGGCCACGAGCTGGGTGCGATCGACCAGCCGGTCGACCACGACGTACTCGTGGGCGGCATGTGCTCCACCGCCGACCGCGCCCAGACCGTCGAGCGTCGGAGTTCCCACACCCGCGGTGAAGTTCCCGTCGGAGGCACCTCCGACGCCGACCGCCTCGACCGGCGGCAGTCCGAGCGACTCCGCCACCCGGACCGCACGCTCGAGCAGTGCGGCCGACGCGCTCTTCTCCATCGGTGGCCGGTTGGGCCCACCGTGGAGCGTGAGCGAGATCCCCGGCGTCACCGGCTCGAGAGCCCGGAGCGCGACGTCGACCCGCTCCTGCTCGGCGACGCTCCAGGCGCGGACGTCGATGGCGACGGATGCCCGGGCCGGGACCACGTTCGTGCCGGTTCCCGCCGCGGCGGCCGTCGGGGTCACCGAGGTTGCCAGCTCCGGGCTCCCGAGATCGTCGACCGCCAGGATCTGGTGGGCCAGCTCGACCGACGCGTTGAGCCCGAGCTCGGGCTCCAGGCCCGCGTGCGCGGCTCGGCCCGTCACCTCGAGCTCGTACAGGGAGGCACCCTTGCGAGCGACCTTCAGCGCGCCGCCGTCGGCCGACGCTTCGAGCACGAGCGTCGCCCGTGCGCCGCGCGCCTCGTCCTCGATGTGCGCGCGCGACGTCGGCGAGCCGATCTCCTCGTCGCCGGTGACGAGGAGCGTGACGCCGTCGGTCTCGGGGAGTGCGGCGATGGCGTGGAGGGCCATCACCAGCCCGGCCAGCATGTCGAAGCATCCCGGGCCGCGCAGGACCCCGTCCTCGACGGAGTACGGCGACGTGGTCAGCGTCCCGATCGGATGCACGGTGTCGTGGTGGGCCAGCAGCAGCACCCGGTCCTGCTGGGGACGCGGGCCGAAGCGCCATCGCAGATGGGTGCAGCCGTCGACCACGATCCGTTCCGGCGCGACGCCGAGTCGCGTCGTACCGATCCTGGCGACGAGCTCGGCCGAGCGGGCCACGGCCGCGAGATCGGACGAGGGCGACTCGCACTCGATGAGCTCGCGCAGGTCGGCCAGGATCTCCACCAGGTCGGGAGGAGGGAGGTCGACGTCGGTGGCGGTCATGAGCGTCACGCCGGCTTCCTCGGCGTGGCGCGCGCACCGAAGTGGACGTACTCCTCACCGGTCGGCAGCGTGTAGAACGTCACCGGCGCGTACGACTCCATGCCCTCGGGACGCACGGCGTACAGGCCCTGCGACACCGGGAGCATCGGGTACTCGGTGACCGGCTCCGGCTCGAGCTCTGCCAGCGGCCCCATCAGCGTGGTCCGCATGACCGGCTTGCCGTCGACCTCGAGGATCTCGGTGAGCACCGACTCGCGCTCGTAGGCGCCCAGGTACGGCGTGAGGTCCGTGTCCGGTGCGACGGCGGGCGGGATCAGGGGGTCCTGGATCTGTACGCCGACCAGTTCCGCGAAGATCTCGCCGTACAGCTCCTCGTAGAGGTCGTGCGCGTTGCCGCCGTTGGTGAGCAGCGTGACCGCGAGTCCGGCCTCCGGGAGGATCCTCAAGAACGCCGCCTGGCCGATGGTGTTGCCGTCGTGACCGATCAGCCGGTGGCCGTGCCAGTCGTAGCGGATCCAGCCGAGGCCCCACGAGTCCCCGAGGAGGTACTTGTCGGGAACCTCGGTCTGGAAGGTCGTCATCTCGCTCGCGGCCGCTTCGCTCAGGATCCGGGTGCCGTCGGCCGCGACCCCGCCCAGGAGGTGCATCCGGGCGAAGGCGAGGACATCGGCGACGGTCGCGGTGATCAGGCCGGCCGGGCCCACCGAGCGCGGGAGTGCCCAGACCGGCGCGACCACGGGGTTCTCGCCGCCGGACACGTGGCCCATCGCCGCCGCGTGCATGAGCGCATCGTCGGGAAGCGTCCCGGTGTGGGTCAGCCCGAGCGGGTCGAAGAGAAACTCCTTCATGGCGGCGTCCCACGTCTGGCCGGTGAGCTTCTCGATCACCAGGCCGAGCATCGAGTAGCCCGAGTTGCAGTAGGACCAGGTCGCGCCGAGGGGGTGGTTCCGCGCAGCATCCGCCAGCAGCGCGACGTACTTCTCGAGGCAGTCGTCACCGCGACCGGTGTCGGTGAAGACGTCGCCGTCGATGCCGCTGGTGTGGGTGAGCAGGTGCCGGATCGTGACGCTCTTCGTCACGTCGGGCGAGGAGAGCCTGAGGTCGGGGATGATCTCGACCACGGGGGTGTCGAGCTCGAGCTTCCCGTCGTCGATCAGACGCATGATGACGGTCGCCGTCCAGACCTTGGTGATCGACCCGATCTGGAAGACCGCATCCACCGTGGTGGCAACGCCGGTGCCGGCGTGCAGGACGCCCGTGGCCCCGCGGACCAGCTCGTCGGGAGCCCCATCGGTCCCCACGCGGAGGATGCCGAGCTGAGCGCCGGGGACCCCGTGCTTCGCAGCGATCGCCGAGAGGCGCCGCTGCCAGTGGGCCTCGTCGATCGGAGCCGGACGCGGTCCGGCCGAGCTGCCGGCGTACTGCTCCACCCAGTCGATGACGCGGTGGTAGTAGTCCATCCGGTGTGACGGCAGGCCGGCGAGCGGGAAGATGTGGCTGGCGCCGGGGTAGAGCACCAGCCGGGTCGGGACACCCTGCTCGGCCAGGGCGTAGTGCCACTGCTGGGCCTGACCCACCGGGCAGCGCACGTCGTCGGCGCCGTGCAGCACCAGCGTCGGGGTCGTGACGTTGCCGACCTGGGCGTACGGCGACAGCTCGGCCAGGCGGTCGGTGTCCTGCCACGGGAGCAGCCCGAGCTCGGTCACGGACAGGGCATGGGCGTCGTCGCTCGTGCCGCCCATGCTGATCGTGTCGACGACCACGCCGCCAGGGACGGCCGCGGCGAAGCGGGCGTCGCGGCTGGTCAGGTAGCAGGTCATGAAGCCGCCGTAGCTGTAGCCGGTGACAGCCAGGCGCTTCGGGTCGGCGATGCCCTCGGCGACGAGGTCGTCGATCGGCTCGAGGAAGTCGTTTGCGTCGGCCTCCCCCCAGGCACCGAAGACGCCGTCGTAGAAGGTCTCGCCGTAGCCGTCGCTGCCGCGCGGGTTGACCAGCAGCACGGTCCAGCCCTTGGCGACGAGCTCCTGGTGGTAGAGGTGCATCTCGTCGGCGGCGGCGTTCCAGGCGTTGTGCGGTCCGCCGTGGATGTCCACCAGCAGCGGGCTCGGGCCGGTGGTCTCGGGTGAGCGCATCAGCCAGGCCTGGACGACCGTGCCGTCGCCGATGCTGAACTCCCGGGACTCACGCGGGAAGAGCTCCACCTCGGCGAGCGTCTCGCCGTGCGTGGTGAGCGTCGTGGCCGCACCGGACGCGAGGTCGATCTCGACGATCTCGCCGAACGACTCAGGCGTCCCGAGGGCGATGGCCGCCGTGCCCCCGGCCACGCTGAGCCCGCTCACGACGCGGCCCTCGCCGCCGTGGACGAGCTGCGGCTCACCGCCGGCGAGCGCGACCGAGTAGAGGTGGGTGCATCCCCGGTCGCGGATGCAGAACAGCACGTTGCGGCCGTCGGCGGTCACGGTCGGCAGCGCACCCGGGTAGGCCGGCGCGCCGGGCATCAGGTTGCGGTCGAGGGTGGGGGCGAGGTCTCGCACCTCGCCGGACGCCGGGTCGACGACGTACAGCCGGAGGTGGCCGCGCGCATGCCCGGTGAAGCCCACGACGAGGAGGTCGCCGGCGGGGGTGAAGTCGACCGTCGCGGCGTAGCCCTCGGTGAACGCCACCACCCGTGGGGTCGCCTTGAGGTCGGCGGGATCGACCAGGTGCACGGCGCAGCGCGGCTCCTGCGAGGTGTCGTCCGCTCGCCGGGCCGTGAAGGCGAGGGTCGTGCCGTCCGGTGACCAGGCCGGGCCCTGGGCGTGGTGCTCACCCTCGGTGACGGCGCGGACGACCCCGGTGGCGACGTCGACGACCTGTACCTGCATCCGCATGGTCCCGACGTAGCCGAGACCGTCGACCTGGTACTCCAGTCCCTCCGCGACGATCGGGGTCGTCGCTCGCTCGGCACGGGCCTCGGCCGCCTCGCCGTCGGGGGCCACCGCGTCGACCGGGCCGCTGAAGGCGATGGACGAGGAGTCGGGGCTCCACACCGGAGCACCGGCACCCAGCGGAAGGGTGGTGAGCTGCTTCGGCTCACCGCCGGCGGCGGGCAGCAGCCACAGCTGCTGGTCACGGACGAAGGCGAGGGTGGCGCCGTCGGGCGACCAGGCAGGCGACGAGTCCGAGGTGCCCTGGGTGAGCTGTCGTGGGGTGCCGTCCTCGACGATCCACAGCGCGTTGACGGGCTTGTCGGCCGTCAGGTCCTGCGTGCGTACGACGTAGACCAGCCGCTTGCCGTCGGGCGACAGGGCGGGCTGGGACGGGATGGTCAGGTCGGCCAGGTCCGCGATGCCCATGGTGCGGGTCATGGTGACTCCTCGGTTCGATGTGGCGTTTCGGGGGTGGGTGACTCCCTGCCGGGGACGGCAGCGAGCAGTTGCTGGGTATAGGCGTGGGTAGGTCGCTGGAGGACCTGGTGGGTCGGTCCGTGCTCGACGATCCGCCCCTCGTGCATGACCGCCACGTGGCTCGCGACGTACCTCACCACGGCGAGGTTGTGGGAGATGAAGAGCATCGAGAGGCCGAGCTCACGCTGCATCTCCTTGACGAGGTTGAGCACCGCACCCTGGACCGAGACGTCGAGCGCGGAGGTGATCTCGTCGGCGATCACGACCTGGGGTCTGCCGGCCAGGGCCCGTGCCAGGGCGACCCGCTGACGCTGGCCGCCGGACAGCTGAGCCGGGTAGGTGCCGGACCGGGTCGGGTCGAGATGGACCAGCTCGAGAAGTCGCGCGATCTCGGTACTGCGCGCGGCACGGCTCGAGCGTCCGGAGCTCATCGCCTCGGCGATGCTCTCCCCGATCGTCATCCGTGGGTCGAGCGAGGAGTACGGGTCCTGGAACACCATCTGGAGCGGCCGGTGTCGACCCTTGCGAGGCACGTCGGCGCCGTCGAGGAGGATGCGGCCGCCCACCAGCGGCGCCAGTCCCACCGCCGCACGCGCGAGGGTGGACTTGCCCGAGCCCGACTCGCCGACCAGCCCGACGACCTGACCGTCCGGCACCGTCAGGCTCACCTGGTCGAGGATCGTCGCGGCGCCGTACCGGACCGTGACCTGGTCGAAGGACAGGTTGCTCATCGGGCCAGCGCCTCGTCGACGGTGACGGTCCGCCCGAGGGTCAGCGCCTCGCCCGCATGCCAGCACGCCACCCTGTTGCCCGCCGCGTCGGTGCGCAGCTCGGGGTCGGTGGTGCGGCAACGGTCGTCGGCCAGGGGGCAGCGGGCGGCGTACGCGCACCCGGCGGGCACCTCGGCGGGGTCGACCGGCCGGCCCGGGATGCTCGCCAGCGGGGCGTCGAGGTCTGTTGCCATGTCGGGCACGGCGGCGACCAGGGCGCAGGTGTAGGGATGCTGGGCGGCGGTCCAGAGGTCGGCGGCCGGCAGCTCCTCGACGATCCGACCGGCGTACATCACGAGCACCCGGTCGCACACCTGCGCGACGACCGCCACGTCATGGCTGATCAGCAGCAGCGCCACGTCGTCGTCGCGACGGATCGCGGCCAGCAGGCCCAGGATCTGCTGCTGCACGGTGACGTCGAGGGCCGTCGTGGGCTCGTCGGCGATGATCAGCCGCGGCGTGCCCATCAGACCCATGCCGATCATGGCGCGCTGGCACATCCCACCGGAGAACTCGAACGGGTACTGCCGAGCGCGGCGTTCCGGGTCGCTCACCTTGACGGCGCGCAGGCGGTCGACGGCGCGGGCGAGGGCGGGGCGACGACCCAGACCCTGATGCTCGCGGGCCACCTCGGCAAGCTGCGGACCCATCCGGTGCGCCGGATTGAACGTCGTCATCGGGTCCTGGAAGACGACCGAGAGCGACTGACCCAGCAGCGTCTGGTCCGGCTTGCCGTCGAGCAGGTCCGTGCCGACGAACGAGAGGCGATCGGCCTCGACCCGGCCCGGCTCCTCCACGAGCTGGGAGACCGCGAGCGCTGTGAGCGACTTGCCGGAGCCGGACTCCCCGACCAGGCCCACCGCCTGGCCGCTGCGTACCCGGAAGGAGATGCCGCGCACCGGGCGGATCGGCCCGGCCGCACCGGGGAACGTGACGCGCAGGTCGCGTACGTCGAGGACGACGTCCGGGTCGGTGCCGGTGTCGACGAGATGCTCGGTGGCAGCGGGGGCGAGCTCGCCACGATCGGTCTGGGGCTCGAGCGGGACGGTCCCCGTCGCTTGGACGCCGAAGCCCCGGGCGATGGCCTCACCGGTGAGGTTGAAGGCGAGCCCGGCGAGGATCACCGCGACGCCCGGCGCGAGCGCCGCTACGGGATGGACGTAGATCCCGGACAGGCCGGCCTGCATCAGCTGGCCCCAGTCGTAGGCAGGCGGCTGGACACCGAGGCCGAGGAAGGAGAGGCCGGCGAAGGCGAGCAGCGCGCCTCCGGCGCCGATCGTGACGTTGACGACCAACGGCTCGGCGATGTTGGGCAGCACGTGGCGCAGCAGGATGCGGACCCGGCCGACGCCGGCGATCCGCGCCGCGGAGACGAAGTCGCGGCCCGTGATGCCGGCCATCAAGGTCTGGCAGAGCCGGCCGAAGAACGGCGCACCGGCGAGGCCGATGGCGAGGACCGCCCCCTTGGCACCCACGCCGAAGACCACCGCGAAGAACAGCACGAGCAGGAGCCCCGGGAAGGCGACCATGATGTTGATCAGCGCCCCGACGAATCTGCCGATACGCCGACCGAACAGCAGCGGCGCCGCACCCAGCAGGAGGCCGATCACGGTTGCGATGACCGTGGCCGAGACGGCCAGCAGAACCGTGAGCCGGGTCGCGACGAGCACCCGGTAGAAGAGGTCACGCCCGAGGGCGTCGGTGCCCAGCCAGTGCTCCCGTGAAGGACCGGCGAGGATGTTCGAGGTGTCGACGGCGTCCGCGCGGCCGTGCCAGAGGATCGGCGCGAAGACGGCGAGCAGGACGACGATCGTGAGCAGGGTCAGGCCGACGATCCCGACCGGCGTACGCATCGCCCCGGCCCAGCGCCGCGCCCTCATGAGTCGCCGATCGTCGAGCGCGGGTCGAGGACCGCGATCGCCACGTCGACGAGCGTGTTGATGACCAGCACCAGCACGCCGTACACGAGCACGATGCCCTGCACGACGGGATAGTCCTTGGAGACGATCGAGGAGACGATCGTGCTACCGAGGCCGGGCCAGGCGAACACGTTCTCGACCAGCACGGTCCCCGCGATCAGGGAGCTGAGCAGCAGCCCGCCGATGGTGAGGGTGGCCGTGACGGCGTTGGGCAGCGCATGCACCAGGTTGATCCGCAGCGCGGGCAGCCGCTTGGCGCGCGCCGTACGGATGTAGTCGGTCTCGAGCACGGCGAGCGTCTCGACGCGCACGATCCGGGCGAGCACCGCGGAGGTGCCGAGCGCGAGGGCGGCGACCGGGAGCAGGTACGACGACATCGTGTCGTTGCCGGCGACCGGGAGCCACGCGAGCGTGACCGCGAAGACGTAGACGAGCCCCACCCCGATGAGGAAGTCGGGGATCGAGCCCAGGACGACGCTGGTGCCGGCGAACGCCAGCTCGGTGCGCCGTCGACGGCCACGCCGCGTCACGACCGCGACGAAGACCCCGACCGGGATCGCGATGGCGACCGCCACCAGGAAGGCCAGTCCGGCCAGCTCCGCCGTGGCGGGGAGCCGCTGGGCGATGGTCTCCCGTACCGGGAGCTGGCTGACGATCGAGGTGCCGAGGTCCCCGGTGAGGACGCCCTTGAGGTAGTGCAGGTACTGGACCAGTAGCGGGTCGTCGAGGCCGAGTGACGCCCGGTTCTCGGCGACGAGGCTGGCCGGCGCCGTGGGCCCGAGCGCTGCCCGGACGGGGTCGCCGGGGACGAGGTGGATCATCAGGAACGAGGCCGTGACCACGACCCACAGCGACACCAGCAGCCGTCCCGTCCGCCGGATGGCGAATCGGGTCCACCGTCCGCCGGGGAGCGAGAGTCGGGCCCGGATCGGGACGGCTACCGGTGTCGAGGTCATGCGTACTTTCTTCGGTCGGGAACGGGTACGGCGCCGGCTCAGCCCAGCATGCGGATGCTGGTCGGAACAAGCTCGCCTCCGATGGCGAACGTCGCACCCTTGGCGAAGGTCGGCACCACGTTGTTCTCGAAGGGCACCAGGTCCGCGGCCTTGAACAGGTCGGACTCCGCCCCGAGCCAGTCGGGGCAACCCTCCGTGCCGGGCTTGGTGGTCGCCTGCTTCACCCCGGCCGTGTAGTCGGCGTTGTCGATGAAGGAGAAGTTGGTGCCCTTCGGTGCGGTCGTGCCCGAGAGCAGAGGAACCAGCTGGTCGGGCGTGTTCACGTTGACCGGCTCCCAGGCGATGTCCCAGTCACTCGTGCCGAAGAGCGGCGTCGACATCTGGGTCGTCGACAGCTCCTTGGAGGTGACGTCGACACCGATCGCCTTCCACCTGGAGACGGCGAGCTCGGCGGCGGCGCTGCCGCCGGTGCCCAGGGCGCTGTCGTGGAGGAACGTCAGCGACAGCTTCTTGCCGTCCTTGGCGCGGATGCCGTCGGAGCCCTTCTTCCAGCCCGCGGCGTCGAGGGCGGAGTTGGCGGCGTCCACGTCGAACGTCGGCACGTTGCCGCTGACCGAGTCGCCGGTGCAGCCGGTCTGCGGCAGGGCGGCCAGCTGGGTGGCCGCCGTCCCCTTGCCCGAGGTGAGCACCTTCCCGAGCTCGGCGTAGTCCGCGCCCTGGGTCAGGGCCATCCGCACGGCTGGGTCACTGGTCGGGCGGCCCTGCTCGTGGTTGTACCACTGCTCACCGATCACGATGGTGGTGTCGACCGAGGTGAGCCCGGCACCCTTCAGCCGGGCCGCGTCCGGGCCGACGATCTGGACGGCGTTCACCGCGCCGGACAGGATCTCGTTGGCCCCGGTGGTCTCGTTCGCGACGATCTTCGCGTCGATCTGGGCGGGCGTGCCGCTCTCGGCGGTGGTGGCGCCGTTCGGACCCCAGGTGTAGCCGTCGCGGACCTTGTAGACGTAGTCCACGCCGGGGCTGGCCTTCGTGAGCACGTAGGGGCCGGTGCCGGCCGTCTGGTTCTTCAGGCTGGCCCGGTCCTTCATCCCGGACTCGCAGACCATCGGGAGGTTGGACATGGAGTTCAGCACGAACGGCGCGGGTGCCGCCAGCGTGAGCGTGACCGTCGAGCCGGACGCTTTCGCGGTCGCGCCCGCCGGGATGAAGACCCCGAGGAACGGGCTCTTGTTCTTCGGGTTCTCGACGTAGGAGATGTTGTCCACGACCGTCTTGGCGTCGAAGCTCGAGCCGTCGGCACAGGTGATGCCCGAGCCGAGCTCGAACGTGACGGTGGTGCCGTCGACCTTCCACGAGGTGGCCAGCTGCTTGACGACCTCGCCGGTCTTCGGGTCGACGCCGATCAGCGAGTCGTAGGCGAACGTGCTCAGCTGGAGGAGCGAGCTCCCCGCCGAGGCCTGCGGGTCGAGTGAGCCCGGGTCGGAGGCAAGGGCCAGGGTGAACGTCTTGCCGTCGGCGAACTTCGTCGACGCGCCGGCCGAGCCGCTGCTGTCGCTGCCGCCACACGCGGCGAGCGCGCCGCCGGCCAGCGCGAGAGTGAGCCCGAGCACAGCACTCTTGTGGGTGGTCCTCATCGTGTACCTCTTTCGTGCCGCGTGGGGCATGGGTGGCCGCCGCCGTTGCCGTCGCCGTTGCGGCTCACCGTAGGGCGACAGGTGGACCCGCGACTCATCCGATCTCACGAGGCTGGGCCACGGTCTTTGGTGGATCCGCCAGTTGCCTCGGTCGTGATCGGCGCACGGCTCGCGGGGCGCAAGAATCGCCCGCATGGGTACGACGATCCTGCGGGGTGGACGCGTGATCGACCCCGCCGCCGGTACGGAGACGGTCGGCGACGTCCTCCTGCGCGGGGACACGATCGTCGCCGTCTCCCCCACGCCCCTCCTGGAGGTCGACGCGACGGTCGTCGACGTGACCGGCCTCGTGGTCGGCCCCGGCTTCGTCGACCTGCACAGTCACGTGCACTCGATCGCGGGCCAGCGGCTGCAGGCGTTCGACGGTGTCACCACCAACCTCGACCTCGAGGCCGGCCTGATGCCGCTCGAGTGTGCCTACGCCGCAGCCGCGGCCGCCGGGCGCGTGCTGAACTACGGCTTCTCCGCCTCGTGGGCCGCCGCGCGCGGCCAGGTGCTCGCCGGCGTCGACGCCGACGCGTGCGTCTCGAGGCCGCCTCGCACCTGCTCGGCGAACCTCGACTGGCAGCGCACCTCCTCGCCCGCCGAGCTGGCGGCGTGGCTGGACCTGCTCGAGCGCGAACTCGCCGCCGGCGCGCTCGGGATCGGCGTCCTCATGGGCTACGCGCCGCGCTCCGACCCGGCGGAGTACCTGGCCGTGGCCCGACTCGCCGCCGCCGCCGGCGCTCCGACGTTCACCCACGTGCGCGAGCTCATCGAGGCCGACCCGACCACCCCGATCGACGGCTCGGACGAGGTCGCGATCGCGGCCGCGGAGACCGGCGCCGCGATGCACCACTGCCACGTGAACAGCACGTCGCGGCGCCACGTCGACCGGGTGCTCGGACCCTCGCTGGACGCCGCGCGCGCGCAGGGTCGCGGGTCACCGTCGAGGCCTATCCCTACGGCGCCGGGCAGCACGAGCGTCGGTGCCTTCTTCCTGGCTCCCGAACGGCTCGGCGCGATGGGGCTGACGCCGTCGAGCATCGTCATGCTCGGCAGCGGCGAGCGGATCGCCGACGCGACGCCGGCTGCGCGAGGTGCGCGCGCCGGATCCGGGCGCGACGTGCATCGTGGAGTTCCTCGACGAGCGCGACGAGGCCGACCGCGCGCGGCTGCGCCGGGCGCTCGCCTTCCCCGACTCGATCGTCGCCAGCGACGCGATGCCGCTGGAGTGGCCGGACCGCCGTGCGCGACACGCCGCGCGTGGCCGCTGCCGCCCGGTGCCTCGACGCACCCGCGCACGGCGGGCACGTTCGCACGCAGCCTGCGGCTGATGGTGCGCGAGTACGCCGCGTGGGACTGGCTCGAGGCGTTCCGGCGCTGCTCCTACCTGCCCGCCCGCGTCCTCGACGAGGTCGCGCCGGCGATGCGGACGCAAGGGCCACCTCGCGCCGGGCGCGGACGCCGACCTCGTCGTCCTCGACCCGGCCACGATCACCGACAACGCGACTCCTACCGATCCGGTGCGCCCTTCGCCGGCGTGCGCCACCTGCTGGTCGGCGGCACCTTCGTGATCCGGGACGGTGAGCTCGACACCGACGCGTACCCCGGGCGCCCCGTGCGAGGAGTCAGTCAGGATTCCGGGTAGAGGTTCTGCAGGCGCACCTGACCACGCGCGACCAGCCGCCCGGCGTCGTCGGTCGTCTCGACCAACCACAGCTGCTGCGACCGGCCGCGGTGGAGCGGAGTGGCCACGGATGACAGCTCGCCCGTGGTGACCGCCCGGAAGAAGTCCGTGAAGTTGTTGACCCCGACGACCTTGCCGCGGTCACCGAGCCAGGTGGCGGCACCGACGCTGGCCAGGGTCTCGACCACGCTGCAGTGGGCACCGCCGTGGACGATCCCGTAGGGCTGGTGGAGGTGGGGCGCCGCCTCCCACGTTCCACGCACCTGGTCGGGCGACACCTCGGCCAGCTGCAGCCCGAGATGGCGGACGAACTGTCCGAGGACGTCGTCCACCGGCGCGGTGTCCCACGCGTGTCCTCCCCGGACTGGCCGGCTTGCGCATCGCTCACCCGCCGGATTGTCGCAGCACCGTCTCCCAGGGTCGAGCGCAGCCCACGGCCGCGCACGCGTCGGGCGGCACGCTCACTCGAGCAGCGCCCGTCCGGCGTCGGTGATGACGCGGTCCTGCTTGTCGGTGGCCAGGAGTGGCGGGTCGGCGTTGTACATCCGGGCGAGGGCTGCCCGCTCGAGTCCGACCTCGCGAGCCGGCTGGTGCACCTCGAGCTTGTTCATCCGACCACCGGGCGACGTGGGCCACGTGGCGGAGCAGCTCGACGGCCGGGTCGGCGGCGCCTCCGACGTCGTCGTGCTCCGCGACGGGCGGCTCGATGAGCGCCTCCAGCTGGACCAGGATGCCCCGGAGCGCCTTGCGCAGCACGGCGACCTGCGCATCGTCGGTGGCCGCACCTCCGCTGCCCTGCCAGGTGCGCTTGGGGTGTCGCCGCAGGTACTCCTGCTCGAGCTCCATCATCCGCGCGGTGTGGGTGGCGAACTGGTCGGCCGTGCCGTGCAGGAACACCCAGTTGCGGGTCTCGTGCGCGTTCTTGCCCTGCCGCTCGAGCTCCTCGTCGTTGAGCTCGCGGGCCGGACGCCCGAGGTACTCGGGAGAACCTGTGGTCGTGCATCAGTCGTGCTCCGTGGTGTCGAAGAGATGGTCGAGGCCGGCGTAGACCTTCGCCGGCGTTGCCCCCGACGACCAGCGCCGGCGAGCTCGTCGTCCAGGCCGAGGTCGACGACGGCGCGGGCGTTGATGGCGTCCCGGGTACGCCGGGCCAGTCGGTGGCGAAGATCCACTTCCGGGCGAGTCGACCGAGGTCGTAGCGGTGGTAGTACTCCGGCAGCCGCTTCGGCGGCAGCCCCGAGAGCTCGATCCAGATGTTCGGGTGGCTCAGCGCCATGAACGCGGCGGCGTCGTACCACCAGCCGCGCCCGCCGTGCGCGAGCACGATGTCGAGCTCGGGGAAGGTCCGTGCCACCGGCAGCAGGTACGCCGGATCTGCGAGCTCGTTCATCGAGCCCGGGAAGCGTGCTGGTGCCGCAGTGCACGACCAGCGGTACCCCGCGTTCGACGAGCACCTGGTAGGCCGGGTAGAGCGCGGCGTCGTCGCAGCGGAAGCCGCCGTGGACCGGGTGGAGCTTGAGCGCCGCCGCACCCAGGTCGAGCTGGCGGCGCACCTCGTCGGCGATCGGGAAGTGCAGATGCGGGTTGACGTTGGCGACCGGCCGGAAGCGAGCCGGGTTGTGCTCGACGATCGGAAGCAGGTCGTCGAAGGTCTGGTAGCCCGTGGCCTTCGGGCTGTACTCGCAGAAGAGCAGCGCGGCGTCGACGCCCTGCTCGTCGAACAGTTCGTCGAGCGCCTGCGGCTCGGGGCGACCGTCGGCGTCCCACAGCTCCTCGAGGATGCCGGGCGGGCCGAAGTCCCGCGCCCACTCGATCCACGCCGGCCGCAGTGACGCCGAGCACCGGCACGTGCACGTGTGCGTCGATCAGGACGTGACCGTCGAGCATCGGCTCGCCACCAGTCCGCGAACGAGCTGCGTGTCGATGTCCAGCTCGCCGACCTTGCGAGGCGCCTCCGGGAACCCCGAGCGGCTCGTCGCGACCCGGCAGCGTCTCGGTGAAGAAGACCAGGTTGTCCTCGATGAACTGGTCGTCCTCGTCGGGCACCCGCCGGTCCTGGCTGATCGCCTCGACCGGGCACACCGGCTCGCAGGCGCCGCAGTCGATGCACTCCTTGGGGTTGATGTAGCTCTTGCGGCTCCCCTCGTAGATGCAGTCGACGGGACACTCGTCGACGCAGCGCCTTGTCGTTGACGTCGATGCACGCGCTGGCGATCACGTACGGCATGGACGAGTCTCCTCCTGACGAGTGTTCACGTGACGGCTCCGAGGGGGTCGCCGGTGACCGTCTCGGCCGTGGTCGGCTTGGCGACCGACTCGACCAGCAGGGCCCGGACCTTGAAGCGCTGGAGCTTCCCGGTGGCGGTCTTCGGCAGGTCGTCGGCGAAGACGACCTGCCGTGGCGCCTTGAAGTGCGCCAGGCCGTCCCGGCACCAGGCGATCAGCTCCTCGGGCGTGACGTCCGTCGGCGACCACGACCGCGACCGGCTTGTCGAGGCCGTCGGCGTCGGCGACCCCGACGACCGCGGCCTGCCGAACGACCGGGTGCTCCAACAGCCGGCTCTCCACCTCGGCGGGCGAGACCCAGATGCCGCCGGACTTGAGCATGTCGGTGTTGCGGCCGAGGCAGCGGAAGTAGCCGTCGCTCGTCGCAGACGTAGGTGTCGCCGGTGCTGAGCCAGGATCCCTGGAAGACCTGCCGGCTGGCGTCCGTGCGGTGCCAGTAGCCGAGGGCGATCGAGTCGCCGCGGACGAAGAGCGCGCCCGGGCTGCCCCGTGGCCGCAGGGGCTGCCGTCAGCGTCGCGGACCTCCACGTCGTAGCCCGGGACGGGCTTGCCGGTGGTGCCCGGACGGATGTCGCCGGGACGGTTGGACAAGAAGATGTGCAGCGCCTCGGTCGAGCCGATGCCGTCGAGGATCTCGACGCCGAAGCCGGTCGGTGAAGCGTTTCTGCAACGGAGCGGGGAGGGGCTCGCCGGCGCTCGCGCACCAGCGCACCGAGGTGAAGGCGTCGTCGGGAAGGTCGCTGGCCACCAGCGCGGCGTAGAACGTGGGGACGGCGAAGAAGAGGGTGGGTCGCTCTCCGCGCAGACGTTCGAGCACGACCTGTGGGCTGGGCCGCTGCGGCTCCAGCACGGTGCTGGCCCCGACCGAGAACGGGAAGAACACGGTGTTGCCGATGCCGTAGGCGAAGAACATCTTCGCCACCGAGAAGGTCGTGTCGCTCGGTGTGATGCCGAGGACCTGGTGCGCGTAGGTCTCGCAGACGAAGCGGATGTTGGCGTGGCGGTGCATCGCGGCCTTGGGCAACCCCGTCGTACCGGAGGTGTAGAGCCACAGCGCCCAGGAGTCCTCGACCGTCGGTGTGGTGTCACCGTCGGCCGGGTCGGCCTCGACGGCGGCCACGCCGGCCGCGACGAAGGAGTTCCAGTCGTGGAGGCGGTAGGCGGACCCGGCGTCGAGGGCGCCCCGGTCGCCGACCTGCACCACGTGGTCGACCTCGGGAGCCAGGGTGAGCGCCTCGGCCACGTTGCCCGTGAACTCCTCGGTGCAGACGACGGCTCGGGCGCCCGAGTCGGCGATGATCTCGCCGAGCTCGGCACCGTTGAACATCGTCGAGACCGGCACCGCCACGAGGCCGGCGTGGAACGCACCCAGGATGGTGGTCAGCATCGGTACGTCGTCGGACATCACCAGCAGGACCCGGTCGTCCCGTCGTAGACCGAGACCGAGCAGTGCGGCACCGACCGTGCGGATCTGGCTGCTCAGGTCGGCGTACGTGACGTCGCTCTCCCCACCGCGGACAGCCACGCGGTCGCCACGCCCCTCGGTGAGGTGACGGTGGACCAGATAGTCCGCGGCGTTGAACCGGTCGCTCATCGGCTCAGACCCGCCGGTAGTCGTAGCTGCCCCGCTGGCCCGTGCCGAACCGGCGTAGGGCGCCCTCGGGCCCCGAGGCGTTGGGCCGGTTGAAGATCCAGTTCTGCCAGGCCGTGAGCCGTCCGAAGATCTTCGTCTCCATCGTCTCCGGCCCGACGAAGCGGTGGTTGGCCTCCATGCCGGTGAGCGCGTCCGGCGACAGCGACGCGCGCTCCTCGAGGACGATCCGCAGCTCCTCCTCGAAGTCGATGTCGTCGAGAGCCATGGTCACCAGGCCCAGCTGGTCGGCGGCACCGGCCTCCAGCACGTCACCGGACGTGGCGCGGGCCGCCTCGAGAGCGTCGTCGTGCCCCCAGAAGCGGGCGGCCAGGCGAGTGATGCCGTTGCCCATCGGGTAGGTGCCGTCGTTGGACTCGGTGAGCACGATGCCAGCCGGTACGGCGTCCGGGTCGACGTCCTCGTAGACGCCCTCCAGCATGTACTGCCGGTCCGAGGCGAGCGGGATCTCGAGGAGCAGGCCGGCGAAGCAGCTGCCCGGCTCGATCACCGTGAACAGGCTGCGGCTGGTGACGTCGAGCCGCTTGAGCAGACGCTTGTAGAAGTGGACCGTCTCGTTGACGAACCAGTCGCCGGCGAGGTCGCGCAGCTGCGCGTCGTACGCCAGGACCTGGTCGACGTCTCCCTCACTGCGGAAGACCCAGGTGCCGAGCTCCTGCTCGTTGGTGCGCAGCCGGAGCACCAGGTCGTCGAGCGCGCGAGTGACCGCCAGCGGCCAGTAGCCGACGCCCTGCTCGAGCACGGCCGCCGCATCGGCAGGGGGCGGCTCGGCGGGTCCGTGGATCGTGATGTCCACCCGGCGCGCGTCCCGGGCGATGGCGGCCGTGACATGGGGATAGGTGATCGTGTCGCCGTCCTCGGCTCGGTCGAGAGGAGCCAGCTCGACGCCACGGGCGCCGCTGCGCGAGGAACCACGGGCAGCCTCCGATGCGCGAGCGCCGATCTGCTCGTCCCACTCGCGCTGGGGGAACGTCGCGTCGACCAGCCCCCAGTCGACGGCCGTGCTGCCGCGGTAGCCCTCGGACTTGGTGGCGAACAGGTCGGCCCGGTCTCTGCGGACGTGGCGCTTGTCGACGACGCGGGTCAGCCCACCGGTGCCGGGCAGGACACCCAGCAGGGGCACCTCGGGCAGGGAGACCGTGGAGGAGCCGTCGTCGATGAGGATGATGTCGTCGCAGGCGAGGGCCAGCTCGTAGCCGCCGCCCGCCGCGGTGCCGTTGAGGGCCGCGATCCAGGTCTGACCCGAGTTCTCGGTCGCGTCCTCGATGCCGTTGCGGGTCTCGTTGGTGAACTTGCAGAAGTTCACCTTCCAGGCGTGGCTGGACTGCGCCAGCATCCTGATGTTGGCACCGGCGCAGAACATCCGGTCCAGGCCCCCGGTCATGACGACGGCCTTCACCTCCGGATGCTCGAAGCGCAGCCGTTGCACGACGTCGTACAGCTCGATGTCGACCCCGAGGTCGTAGGAGTTCCGCTTGAGCTCGTAGCCGGGTACCAGTCCCCCCGACTCGTCGACCTCGAGCGTGACCGTGGCCACGTCGCCGTCCACGGCCACCCGCCAGTGGCGGTACCGGTCGGGATGGGTGTCGAAGTCGACGACGGGCACCCGGTCGACCTCGTCCGGGCCCGCCACCGGCTCTGCGCTACCGGCCTGCTCCTGCTGAACGGTGGTCATCTGAGGGACTTCTTCCTGAGCCGATGGCGATGAGGGTCCGCTGGAGGGGCGGCACCGTTGCGGTCGTTAACATTCTACGAAAAGATGATGACTCGTCAACCAGGTGTGGAACGACTGAAGGAGGCCGGCGTGACCGACGCTCCGTCCGCGCCGCTGAGCCGTCGGCGCGAGATCGGTTCGGCGAGCGCGCGTTCCATGCTCCTCACCGTGCTCGGCGAGTTCGCCCTCCCCCGGCAGGAGCCGGTGTGGACGGCCACCGTCCTCGAGGCGCTGGGGCGGTTCGACATCGAGCAACGTGCCGCCCGCCAGGCCATCGCCCGCACGAACGCCGAAGGACTCCTCTCCTCGCAGCGGCACGGCCGGCGTACGGCGTGGGTCCTGACCGACCACGGGACCGACCTGCTCGCCGAGGGCACGACGCGCATCTACGGGTTCATGCGGCAGCCCCACGCCTGGGACGGTCGCTGGCTCGTGCTGAGCGTGTCCATCCCGGAGAGCCAGCGCAAGCTGCGCCACCGGCTGCGCACCCAGCTGACCTGGTTGGGCATGGGGTCGCCGACGTCCGGCTTGTGGATCAGTCCCGACACCACGCATGCCGACGAGGTCGACCGGGTGGTGCAGGAGCTCGACCTGGTGTCCCAGTCGTTCGCCTGGGTCGGTCCGACGGCCGGGATCGGCGAGGAGAGACAGCTCGTGGAGGCCGCGTGGGACCTGGCCGACGTGGAGAAGCGCTACCTCGCGTTCCTGGACGAGTTCGAGGGTCGCCGGACCACCGGCACCACCGAGGCCTTCGTCGCGCAGGTCGAGCTCGTCCAGGCCTGGCGACGCTTCCCGTTCCTCGATCCCGACCTGCCGCGTGAGCTGCTCGACCACGACTGGCCCGGCCCCCGGGCCGCAACGGTCTTCCACGAGCGGCACGCGCAGTGGCATCGGACGGCTCAGCACGAGTGGGAGCAGCTCCAGGCGGCTGCGGCGGACCGGATCTGAGGATCGCCTGGTCATCGCCTAGTACTGGTGCTCCTCGACGTTGACGTAGCCGCCCTGATCCTCGTGCCCGGGACCCTGTCCGGCCGGGTCCTGGGCGGCGACGTACGTCTCTCCCTGCCGAGGCGGCTGCATGGACGAGGTGCCGTACGTCGTCCCCACACGCTTGCGCAGATCGCCGTCGACCGGCCCGCGGAAGCCCCTCACCACCAGCCAGTCGTGCACCAGGTCGCGCTGCGCATGCTCGCGGATGCGGTTGTGGATGTAGTTGAGGCCGCGCGACGCGGCCTCCTCGTCGAGCTTGCCGAGGATGAACGTGCCGACCCCTGACTCCTGGCGATCGGTGGCCACGGCCAGCAGGATCTCCGCATCACCGCCCCACGTGGTGTCGAGGCGGCCGTAGCCGACGACCTCCCCGTCGGCCGTGCGCGCGGACCACCAGTCGCCGGGCAGGCCCTCGCCGTCGGTGAAGGTGAGCACGAAGGCACCCTCGGGGGCGCCACCGATGACCCTGGCCTTGTCGGCGTCCCAGACCGCCGGCTCCTCGCGGATCCAGCTCAGGTCACCGCCGGCCGGCGCGGTCATGTCAGGCCACACCCTCTTCGGCCAGGTGGACGTAGTCGAACTCCACTGGCTGGTCGTTGATCCCGGTCTTGGGCGCGGCGATCCAGCCGGCGAACTTCCCGTACTCGTACTCCGGCACCATCAGGTCGGCGACGGCCTGGCGGTCCTCAGGCGTCGGCAGCCAGTCGCCCAGGCTCTGCTGGTACGTCGCCTCGTCGAGCACCTCGCCCTCCGGGCTGACGAAGTGGCCGGAGTACGCGCCCACCTTCCGGTTGAAGCCCTCGTGGGGAAGGATCAGCCGCTCGTCCAGGCCGGCATCCTCGAGCTCCTGGTTCCAGCGACGGACGCCGTTGGCGCAGTCGGCGGCGTACTCGTCGCGGAGGTCGAGGTTCAGAGCACTGAGCATCGGGACCTCCTTCTGCCTGATCTCGCCGTCCTCGATGTAGTTCATGCTGCGGGTGTCCTCGAGGAGGACATGGTCGTCCTTGCGCCGCGTCTCCTGCCAGCGACCCTTGAGGCCGGAGCTGTAGTAGTTGCCGGCGTTGGTCGACTGCTCGGAGCCGAAGAGATCCATGGACACGGAGTACTGGAAGTTGAGGTACTTCTGGATCGCGTCGAGCGGGATGACGCCGTCCTCGAAGCCGGCCTTGCCGCCGTTCTCCGTCATCACCTGGGCCGTCCGCTCGACGATGCGCTGCACGCCGGTCGTGCCGACGAACATGTGGTGCGCCTCCTCCTTGAGCATGAACTCGCAGGTCCGCGCCAGCGGGTCGAACGCCGACTCCTTGAGGGTGCCGAGCTGGTACTTCCCGTCGCGGTCGGTGAAGTAGGTGAACATGAAGAACTGCAGCCAGTCGGTGGTCTCCTCGTTGAAGGCACCGAGGATCCGCGGCGCGTCGAGGTCACCGGAGTTGCGCTTGAGCAGCTGCTCCGCCTCCTCGCGGCCCTCGCGACCGAAGTAGGCGTGCAGCAGGTAGACCATCGCCCACAGGTGCCGGCCCTCCTCGACGTTGACCTGGAACAGGTTGCGAAGGTCGTAGATGCTCGGCGCGGTGTTGCCGAGGACCCGCTGCTGCTCGACCGACGCCGGCTCGGTATCCCCCTGGACCACGATCAGGCGCAACAGGTCGGCCCGGTGCTCGCCGGGGATCTCCTGCCAGGCCGGCTCGCCCTTGTGCTTGCCGAAGCTGACCACCCGGTCCGGGTCGGCCTCGGCGAGGAAGATCCCCCAGCGGTACTCCTCCATCGGCACGTGGGCGAAGTGCGCCCAGCCGTCACGACCGACCGCGATCGCGGTGCGCAGGTAGACGTCCTTCGTGGGCAGCGCCGGGCCGAGGGTCTTCCACCAGTCGAGGAACTTCGGCTGCCATCCCTCGAGCGCGCGTTGGAGACGCCGGTCCTCGTTGAGGTTGACGTTGTTCGGGATCCGCTCGCTGTAGTCGATCTTGCTGAGCGGCCCGGTGGGGACAGGGGCCGCGCCGGTGCGCGGGTCGGTGGAGGTCATCGCTCGGTGTCTCCTCGTGCTCGAAGGGCTACCTTTACGTTCTACACTTAGAGGACGAAGTTGCCAAGCAACTGTCGTATATTTCTGGCGGATCGGGGGGTCGCCAACTCTTCCCAACTCCGACCGGCGCGCGTACGTTCGATCCTGGTGTGACACGGGCCACACTTCCGACGCAAGGCGTGACGCCGATCGTCGCGCAGAGAGCAGGCGAGTATGCGCAGCCGTCTTCTGATGTTGGGAGCGGCCTTGCCGCTCGTCGCCGTCCCCTTGGTCCTCCCCACGGGGGTGAGCCAGGGCGCCGTCACCCATCCCGGCATCACCGGCGTGACGCGCACGATCACCGCTGGGCCGGCGGTGGCCTTCCCTCGGCCCCAGCAGGGCACGGTCGGCGCCCCCGCCTCCCCGGAGATCAACCCGGCCGGGCCGGCCGAGGGTGATCCGGCCGACGGCGACGCCAACGCGGCCACCAAGAAGGCTCTCGCCAAGGCACGGGGAGGATTCACCTTCAACCGCCAGGTGCCGGGCGAGGCGGACCGGTCCCGGCATGCGTCCCGTCACCAGAGCGGGGTCATCGTCCGCAACGGCCCGCAGCTGCGGGGCAGCTTCCACGGCCTCGACCACTTCGACTCCCGTACGGCGGACAACGGCAACGAGTTCTCCAACGAGCCGCCCGACCAGGGCCTGTGCGTCGGCAACGGCAAGGTCTTCGAGTCGGTCAACACCGCCGTGCAGGTCTACGACAAGAACGGCAGCGGGCACGGAGTCACCAGCCTCAACCGGTTCTACGGTCTGGCGTCGGCCTTCGTCCGACCGGCCGGCCCGTTCGGTCCCAACGTGTTCGACCCGACCTGCGTCTTCGACCCGCAGACCAAGACGTTCTTCCAGGTCGCCGACGACCTCGGGGTCGACCCGGCGACGGGGAACCTGACCGGTCAGGCGCTGCTCGACATCGCCGTGACCAAGAACCCGCTCGGCACCTGGCAGGTCTACCAGCTCGACGTCACCGACGACGGCTCGAACGGCACGCCGGTGCACGACGGCTGCCCGTGCTTCGGTGACTACCCCCACATCGGGTTCGACCGCAACGGCTTCTACATCGACACCAACGAGTTCTCGATCTTCGGTCCGGAGTTCGACGGCGCTCAGGTCTACGCCTTCGACAAGTCCGAGCTGGCCCGCGGCGCGGCGACCATCCACGTCACCCAGTTCGACACCTCCGGGGCCGACCAGGGCAACGGCGGCTTCACCGTCTGGCCCGCCCAGTCCCCGTCGGCTCGCGACTTCAACCACTCCAACGGCGGCACCGAGTTCTTCCTGTCGTCCAACGCGGTCTTCACCGACGCGGGCGTCTCGGACAACATCGTGGTCTGGTCGCTGACCCACACCAACTCGCTGGGTCGCAACAACCCGAAGGCGGTGCTGCAGGACGCCAGGGTGCCCGTCTCGACGTACTCGATCCCGCCGCCCGTGGTGCAGAAGCCCGGCCCGGCACCGCTTCTCGAGTGCCTCAACGACCCGGTCTGCCGTCCGCTGGTCGCCGACCCGGGACCCCCGGAACAGCTGCAGACGCTCGACTCCAACGACAGCCGCATGCAGCAGGTGGCCTACACCGGGGGCCGGCTCTACTCGTCCCTCGACACCGCGATCGACGTAGCGGGTGAGACCCACGCCGGCATCTCCTGGTTCGTGCTGGACCCGCGCAGCAACTCCCACAGCGTCGCTGCGACCGTGCGCAACCAGGGGCAGCTCGGCCTGGCGAACAACGACCTGACCTACCCGGCGGTCGGTGTGACGTCCGGTGGGCGCGGAGTGATGGCCTTCACCCTGGCGGGCCGCGACTTCTTCCCCAGCGCCGCGTACGCCGGCATCAGCGCGTCCGGGGTCGGACCGATCCATGTCGCCGCCGCCGGCCTCGGCCCGCAGGACGGCTTCGCCGGCTACGACGTCTTCAACGCGCCCAACCCGGCCCGGCCACGATGGGGCGACTACGGCGCCGCGTCCGCTGACGGCTCCGACGTCTGGATCGCCTCGGAGTACATCGGCCAGACCTGCACGCTCGCCGAGTACCAGACCGCACCCTTCGGAACCTGCGGCAACACCCGAACGGCCTTGGCGAACTGGGGAACCAGGATCAGCGTGGTCCGCCCCTAGTCAGCGCTGCGGTCGGCCGAGCCTCGCCCCGAGTGCTCGGCCGACCCGCAGCTTCCGCCTGCACGTCGTGCCGAGGGACGACCGGCAGGGTGACCCGCAGTGCTGTCCCCCCGCCGGTCGGACTGGAGATCTGGAGGCTGCCGTCGAGGGCCTCGACGCGGTCGACGAGACCGATCAGCCCGGAGCCCTGGGTGGCGTCGGCTCCCCCGATCCCGTCATCGCGGATCGCGACCTCGACGGTTCCAGCCTGGGCCACGACCTCGAGGTGCACGACCGACGCCTGCGAGTGCTTGGCGGCGTTCGTCAGTGCCTCCGAGACCAGGTAGTAGGCGGCCACCTCGATGCGCTCCGGCATCCGATCCGTGATCCGCAGGTCCAGCTCGACCGGGATCGCCGATCGGCGGGCCAGCGTCTTCAGCGCGGGATCGAGGCCACCGTCGGTGAGGACGGCCGGATGGATGCCGCGCGCGATCTCACGGAGCTCGTCGAGGATCTCGATCAAGCCTGCGCCGATCAGAGACAGTCTCGCCCGCAGGTCCTTGAGCTCGGGCGGCGTGATCGCCGCTGCGCCACGAACCTCGAACCCGAGCGACACGAGGCCCTGCTGGGCTCCGTCATGCAGATCCCGCTCGATGCGCCGCCGGGTCTCGTCAGCCGCCGCCACGATGCGGGCCCGCGATGCCTCCACATCGCCGAGCCGTAGGCGGTGCGAGATGTCCTGGAACGCCACCACGGCGCCCCGGCCACCGTCGACGTCGACCGGCGCCGAAGAACAGGAGACCACCACCCGCGTGCCGTCCTTGCGAACCAGGCAGTCCTGTTCCTCGCGCACCGTCTCCCCGGTCAGGCGGGGTCGCAGGAGGGGACACTCGTCTGCCGGGAACGGCGTTCCGTCAGAGCGCAGATAGTGGATCGTCTCGTGGCTGGGTCGTCCGAGGAGCTCCTCCTCGTCGGCGTAGCCGAGGATGCTGACGGCGGTCTGGTTCAGGAAGGCGATTCGTCCCTTCGAGTCAACGACGTACAGCCCGTCCGCGACAGCGGCGACGGCTCGGAACAGAGTCGCGGCGTCATGTCGCCCGGGTCCCACGACCGTGGGTGCGTGGGTGCGCGGCTGCGCGTGACGCGTCATGATGCGGGCGCGTGCTTCGTCGGCGCGGCAGCGACCGCGTCGCTCCGGGCCGCGGTTCCGGCCAGGTGCTCGGCCACGAGGGCACCCGGCCAGGTGAACGGGGGCGCCTTGGTGGCGTCGTCCCGTCCGAGCGCCTGGGCGACAACTGCTTCAGGCAGGACCCGGTCGATGTCCAGGCGGGCGTAGCGCGCCAGCTGAGCGTCCAGGGAGGCCGAGGCGATCGGCATCTCGGCGCGGCCGAGGTCGATGAGCACGGCAGCACGCACGAGCTGCGCAGTCGGGCCGAACCGCTCCGCGATACCAGCCGACGTGTGCAAGGCGATCGCTTCCCACACCGGCCTGATGCGCTCCGGCGTCCATGCCCAGCCCTCGAGGAACCGAGCCGCGGCATCGGCCCCTTCGACCTCGAACCGCTGTTCCCCGTTGTTCTCCTCGATGGTCCCCGAGTCATGGAACAGCACGGCCACCGCGAGCGCCTCTTGGTCGGGCGCGTGCTGTGGCAGGTGTCGGGCCAGGTGGAGCACCCGCATCGTGTGGTTGAAGATCGAGGGGTGCAGGGCCGCCCGCATGGCCTCTCCTGCCGTGATGACCAGCTCCGAGTCCTCGCGGTCGCGTCGAGCGATCGGCGACCTCGCGGTGCGAACCGGGGCGTGGTCCGGTCTGTTGTTCACGATGCCTCCCGGCGTGAGCGAGGTGTGGACGGGGCGAGTGCAGGTGGGGGTGGGGCGCGTCGGTCCCACCACGATCGCCCCGGCGGACCCTGGTCGCATCCGCCACTGGCTAGCCGCCACCGGTGGTGCGGGCCGACCGAGCATCAGTACGGTGAGTGCATGCCTGGCAAGGCAGACCCATGAGGGGAGCGCATGGGATCGACCTGAGGGGACGAGACGACGAGACCCGTCGCCTCGACCTACTGGTGGACGACGTCCGCTCCGGAACCAGTCGTGCGCTCGTGATCCACGGCGAGGCCGGCGTCGGCAAGACGGCCTTGCTGGAGTACGTCGCCGCGCGCGCCGTCGACTGTCAGTCGGCCCGGGCGGCGGGGGTCCAGTCCGAGATGGAGCTCCCGTTCGCCGCGATCCAGCAGCTGTGCGCACCGATGCTGGAGCACCTCGACCGTCTCCCGGATCCTCAGCGCGACGCTCTCGCGACCGTGTTCGGGCTGGCGGCCGGCTCGGCGCCGGACCGTTTCCTCGTCGGCCTGGCGACGCTGGGTCTGCTCTCGGAAGTGGCGGAGGCGCGACCGTTGGTGTGTCTCATCGACGACCACCAGTGGTTGGACCAGGAGTCTCGCCAGGTCCTGACGTTCGTCGCGCGACGGCTCGGGGCGGAGTCCCTCGGTCTGATCTTCGCGGCGCGCGTGTTGGACGCGGAGCTCGGAGTGCTTCCACAGCTACTGGTCACGGGGCTGGATGAAGCGGATGCGCGCGCGCTGCTCGACACCGTGCTGACCGGATCGTTGGACGAGCGGGTGCGCGACCAGATCGTCACCGAGACGCGAGGCAATCCGCTGGCCCTGCTGGAGCTGCCTCGGGGCCGGACCGCGGACGAGCTGGCCGGCGGGTTCGCAGTCCCTCGCGGGACGGCGGTCGCGAGCACGGTGGAGGCGGACTTCCAGCGCCGGACCGCTGCGCTACCGGACCAGACCCGTGGGTTGCTGCTGCTCGCAGCGGCTGACCCCACCGGCGACTCAGCACTCGTCTGGCGAGCGGCCAGACGGCTCGGGATCCCTCCGACCGCGGCCGCCGCCGCCACGGACGAGGGGCTGGCCGAGTTCGACCGACGGATCCTGTTCCGGCATCCGCTGGCCCGGTCGGTCAGCTACTGGTCTGCCTCTGTCGCGGAACGTCAGAGGGTGCATCGGGCACTCGCTGAGGAGACCGACCGCACCCTCGATCCGGACCGGCGCAGCTGGCATCTCGCGCATGCCAGTCCGGGGCCCGACGAGAGCGTCGCCGATGAGCTCGAGCGCTCTGCCGGGCGTGCCCAGGCGCGGGGCGGACTGGCTGCAGCGGGTGCGTTCCTCCAGCGTTCCGTGGCCCTCACCCTGGATCCCGAGAAGCGCGCTCAGCGGGCATTGGCGGCCGCGATCACCCAGTTCCAGGCCGGCGCGTTCGACTCCACGATCGAGCTGCTCGACCTAGCGGAGGTTGGCCCGCTGGGCGAGCTCGACCGGGCCCGCATCAGCCTGGTGCGGGCACAGCTGGCGTTCGTCCTCAGCCGTGGTGGAGAGGCGCCGCTCCTGCTGCTGGGAGCCGCTGCTCAGTTCGAGCCCATCGAGCCGCGGTTGGCACGAGAGACCTACCTGGATGCCTTCGCCGCCGCCACGTTCGCGGGACGGGGCGCCAGCGCAGGCGGAACCGTGCTGGACGTGGCGCGGGCTGCCGCCTCCGCCCCACAGCCCTCAGGCCCGGCAGACTCGACCGACTGGCTGCTCGCCGGCCTGGCGGCCAACTTCAACGAGGGCTACGCATCGGCCGTGCCTGCACTGCAACAGGCGCTGGCCACGTTCGGGACCGATGCGTCGCCCGCGAAGGAGCTGCGCTGGCTGTGGCTGACGAGCTCGGCCGCACTGCACCTGTGGGACGACGAGCAGTGGCTGCTCCTGTCGAACCGCTACCTGGACCTCGCGCGGGCCGCGGGTGCCCTGAGCGAGATGCCGCTCGCCCTCAGCACCCGCGCGATGGTCCTGTCGTTCGCCGGCGACCTGGGCACCGCTGCTTCGCTGGTCGAGGAGCAGCAGGCGGTCACCGAGGCCACGGGAAGCCAGCTGGCGCCGTACAGCGCGATGTTCGTTGCCGCCATGCGCGGAGAACCGACGGCAGCCGAGACGCTGATCGAGGCCACCCACCGGGATGCGCTGGCCAAGGGCGAAGGGATCAGCATCGCGGTCGCCGAGTGGACCCGGGCGGTTCTCCACAACGGTCAGGGGAAGTACGCCGAGGCCACCGCCGCCGCCCGACAGGCGCTGCACCATCAGGAGTATCCAGAGCTGCGCTACCCGGGCATCGCCAACTGGGCTGCGGCAGAGCTGATCGAGGCAGCGACGCGCAGCGACCTGCTCGATGAGGCCGGCGAGGCCGTCGACTGGATCACCGAGATGACCTCTGCCAGCGGCACCCACTGGGCCCTCGGTGTCCAAGCGCGCTCACGTGCGCTCCTGGCTGGTGGCGAGGCCGCTGACTCCGCATTCCGCGAGGCCATCTCCTGGCTCGAGAAGACCAAGGTCGGCTCCGAGCTGGCGCGCACTCATCTTCTGTACGGCGAGTGGCTGCGCCGCGAACGCCGGCGGACCGACGCTCGGGGGCATCTTCGCACCGCCCACCTGATGCTCGACGCCATGGGGATGGGGTCGTTCGCGGAACGGGCACGCCGCGAGCTGTTGGCCACGGGCGAGACCGCGCGTCGACGGTCGGCCTCGCACACGCAGGAGCTGACCGCCCAGGAGACCCTCATCGCGCAGCTCGCGCGCGACGGCCTCTCCAACCCCGAGATCGGTAGTCGGTTGTTCATCAGCGCTCGCACGGTGCAGTACCACCTGGGCAAGGTCTTCGCGAAGCTCGACATCACCTCCCGGAGCCAGCTCGATCGCGCCCCGCTCACGTCCTGATGACGCCGGTCCCGACATCAGCGACGTGCCGCCGACCAGGCGCGGCCTGCTGGCACGACTGGCTGGTGGCGGATGCGAGGCGGACGGTCCGCGCGACAACATCCATCCGAGAAGGAGCGACATACCTACCCCGGAGGGATCGCCACGATGCTCGACCATTCCGTTGCACCGAATGCGATACGCCTGTACGACGCGCCAGAAGAAGTCGGCGATGCGCGGAGACTGGTGGCACGGGTCGCCCTGCTCCTCCTCGCTGGTGCGGGCCTCTACCAAGGCCTCTGGGCGCAGGTCGGTCCCCGGTCGTTCTTCGAGGGGTTCCCGGGCGGCCTGGGCTGGGTCGCGGTCGACGGGCCCTACAACGAGCACCTGGTCAGAGATGTGGGTGGTCTGGTCAACGGCCTGTCCGTGGTGGCCGTCCTGGCCGCGTGGTCGTTGTCGAGGCCGCTGCTCGCCGCCAACGCCCTCGGCTGGTTGGTCTACGCCGTGCCGCATCTGGGCTACCACCTGTGGCGGCCTCTCGACGACGCTCACATGCAAGCGTTCAACGTTCTGATCCTGAGCGGTGAGGTGGTCCTGCCCGTGCTCGGACTGCTGGGTGCTTCCTGGGGCACGAGAGCCGCGAGACGGCCCGACGACAGCGCGCCCACCCGAGCATCCACGTCCCCGACCCACCCACGATGAGGAGCGTCAGATGGAAACGATGAACGCGGTGCGGGCGCACCGCCAAGGGAGGCCCGGAACAACTCGTGTTCGAGGTGGCGCCACGCCCGGAACCGGCACGAGGTGAGGTACTCGTGGCCGTGCGTGCTGCCTCGATCACGCCCGACGAGCTCACCTGGGAGGTGACCTGGAAGGACGCCCCCGGGCCTGCCGGCCGGGACCGGACACCCATCGTCCCCTCACACGAGATGTCGGGGGTGGTGGCCGAGCTCGGTCCCGGCGTCACGGAGGTCGAGGCGGGCGACGAGGTCTACGGCCTGATCCCCTTCGCCCGTGACGGTGCCGCTGCGGAGTTCGTCAGCGTCCCGGCAGCCTTGCTTGCCCGCAAGCCGATCACCGTCGACCACGAGACGGCGGCCTCCATCCCGCTGGCTGCGCTCACGGCATGGCAAGCCCTCGTTGATCACGCGGCTCTGCGCGCCGACCACCACGTCCTCATCCACGGAGGAGCCGGGGGCGTGGGCTCCTTCGCCGTACAGATCGCCGCGGACCTGGGGGCGCGGGTCACTGCGACTGCTCGAGAAGGGGACCGGGAGTTCGTGCGCGGCCTGGGCGCCGCTGACGTCGTGGACTACCAGCACGACCGCTTCGAGGACCGCGTCGAGCACGTGGACGTGGTCCTGGACACCGTCGGTGGTCCGACGCAGGCCCGTTCGTGGAGTGTGCTGGGTCCCGGGGGTGTTCTCGGTGAGCGTCGCGGCGCCTCCCGACCCGGATGAGGCCGCGGAGCATCGAGCGCGTGGGGTCTTCTTCGTCGTCGAACCAGACCGTGGCCAGCTCGAGACGATCGCGCACCTGGTGGACAGCGGCCGGTTGAGGCCGATCGTCGATCGGGTCGTGCCTCTCGCAGACGCGCGAACGGCGTACGAAGGACTGGGGGTCGAGCACCACCGCGGCAAGGTCGTCCTCCACGTCGCCGGGTGAGCAGGCGGCCGGCCGCGTCGGCCGGCCGCCTCGAGCTTTCAGCCCTGGCTGATGATCGGACAGATGACCACGACGTCCGAGGCACCCCAGGCGGCACCACCCGGGGCAGTGACGAGCCCTGCCCCGGCCAGGTCCTCCACGTCGGCGAACCGGCTCTGCCGAAGATCGCGTCCCGCCGCCTTCGCGGCAGCCGTCCACTCGGTCAGGTGCACGTCCCACAGCGGGCTGTACCGACCCTGCTGCGGCTCCCAGGCCAGGACGTTGAGCGGGTCGAGTCCGTCGGCGAGCGCCGACGCGATGCCTTGGCGCTGCGGGTTGTCCGCTCCGGTCCGCCCGTTCGTGAACGCGGCCAGGCTCGCCCGTGCGGAGTCGGTGCCGTCCGCGCCGGGTGTCGGCGCCGCATCGAGACGGGGCGCCAGGGTTGCGCCCTCGAGAGCCGCAGGCCCGGCCTTGGACGCGTCGGTCGAGACATAGTGGACGACGTTGCCGCGCGACCTGCCCTCCGTCTCGCGCAGGGTCACGCGTCCGGTGGCTGCCGAGATGGTCACCACCTTGTCGTGCAGACCGGTGGCGTTGGCGATCTGCGGAGCGTCGATCACGGCACCGCTCGGAAGCCGCACGATCGGGCTGTAGCCGGGCTCGCCCACGGACCCCGGAACCCCGGCGGCCACGTCCCGATCGGGACCGAAGTCCACGCCGGCACCGACCTCGAGCACACCGTGGACGTAGTGACCCGCTTGGGCTGCGGCGCCCACGTTGGCCAGCTTGTTGGACCGGTTCACCCCGAACTGGTCGGCGACCTTCGAGGTGGAGGCGTCCAGGACGACGTACCAGAAGGGCCGACCTGCGGCGTCACCTCGATGCACGGGCAGGGTCACGGTGTGGTCGGCGTGCTCCACGGCGCTCGACACGAAGACGGTGCCGTTGCCGGCCGCGTGAGCGGGCGTGTCCACCACCGCCACGCTGAAGGCCGCCAACGCCAGGGTCAGCGCCGCGGCTGGGGGAAGTGCTCTCATCGGTCCTCCTGTGGCCGGGCCCGCCGCTCTCGGCGAGCACTGTCGTTTCCTAGACAGTCCGGCCCGCGGCGCCGACGTTACGTCCGGTCAGCGAGGGAAGTCGCGGAACGCAGCCAGCAGGGTTGCCTGCGCCTCCTCGGAGAGGGTCTCTGCCGGGATCTCCCCCAGGAGTGAGGCCGTCTGCTTCATCTGCTCCAGGTAGGTCTCGCAGCCCCCGCAGAGAGTCAGGTGGTGCTCGAACAGGTTCGAGCTGTCCTCGTCGAGTGCGCCGTCGAGGTAGTCCGTGACGAGCTCGACGAAGTCCTGGCAGGTCAGGTCGGCCATCTCAGGTCACCACACCGGTGTTGGTAGCGGGAGCGGGCTCGAGGTACGGCGCCAGGTGAGCGCGCACAGCAGCGCGCGCTCGGTGCAGCAGGACCCGCTGGTTCACGCTCGAGATCTCGAGGATCTCGCACACCTCGTCGGAGGTGTGCCCCATCACGTCACGCAGGGTGATCACGACCCGCTGCCGGTCGGGAAGGGCGTCGAAGGCGCAGCGGACCATGGTGCGGAGCTCGCTCGCGAGTGCCCCACCCTCGGAGGACTGCCACTCACGCGGGAACGAGCGCCACCCACCCGGGTACTCGTCGTCGGCTCCTCGGAACAGCGCCGGGTCGACGGTCGGGCCGCGCTCCTCGTCCTGGGCCAGGCTGCTCCAGGGGACCGTCCGGCTCTCGCGCACACCACGCGTCTTCGCGGTGTTGACCAGGATCCGGTAGACCCAGGTGCGCAGCGACGACCTGCCTTCGAAGCGGCCGATGCCGCGGAGGACGGCGAGCCAGGTGTCCTGGACGACCTCCTCGGCGGAGGCTTCTGTCGAGACGAAGCCGCGAGCGACCAGCAGCATCGAACGCGACCACGTGGCGACGAGCTCGGTGAAGACGGCCTCGTCACCCGAGCGGACACCTGCGACGAGTGCGTCGTCGGTGCCCGTCGTAGCCACCGTGGGAGCGTATCGCTCCTCACCGGTACTCGGGATTCTCGTAGTCGAACCGACAACCGGCGTCCCACTCGGAACGCTGGTTGCCGTACGCCGGCAACCCACCCGCGTCCTTGAGGATCCGCGCCAGGTGGATCAGGTTCCACGTCATGAAGGCGGTGTTGCGGTTGGTGAAGTCGTTGTCCGGTCCCCCGCTGCCGGCGTCCAGGTACGACGGTCCGGGTCCCGCCTCGCCGATCCAGCCGGCGTCGGCCTGTGGCGGGATCGTGTATCCGATGTGCTGCAGCGTGTAGAGCACGTTGTGGGCGCAGTGCTTGATGCCGTCCTCGTTGCCGGTGATCAGGCAGCCGCCCACGCGCCCGTAGTAGAGGTACTGTCCGGCGTCGTTGAGCAGGTGCGAGCCGCCGTAGAGCCGTTCGTGAACCTGCTTCATGATCGAGCTGTTGTCGCCCAGCCAGATCGGGCCGGCGAGCACCAGGATGTCGGCGGCCACCACCTTCTCGAAGATGTCGGGCCAGTCATCGGTCTCCCAGCCGTGTTCGCGCATGTCGGGCCACACCCCGGTCGCGATGTCGTGGTCGATCGCGCGCACCACCTCGACCTCGACGCCGTGCTGCTCCATGATGTGCCGGCTGGCATCGACCAGCGCCTGGGTGTTGCTGGGCTCCGGCGATCTCTTCAAGGTGCAGTTGATGAAGAGGGCCTTGAGGTCGGCGCCGTACGTCGCGTCGGGGACGCTGGTCTGTGGGGGCATGGTCTCTCCTCGGGTGGGGTGACGCGGATCCGTAGAGGCCATCCGCAGACAAGGCCTTGGGAAGATCAGTGCCACCGGCGGCCACAGCGTTACACGCCGAGGTGGGGCGGACCAGGCCCGCGTCGTGTACCCGCGCCGTAACGCGGGGCCCCAGCAGCAGACCGATGAGGTGGGACGACGCAGATGAGCGCGGCCCGCACGGCCTCGGCGATACGGAGATGACGAAGGATGTCGACCACCTCGATGACCACGCTCAGCGGGCAGGACACGCTGATCGCCTCTTGGCGGTCCCTCGCCCTTCTGTCGTCGGACGCGCGGATCGTCCACACACCGACGACGGTCGCGGCCGTCTTCCCGGACTGGGCGCCGCTCAACAACGCGATCCTGGTCGGCGGACCGGGCTCGCTGGCCGCTTCGGTAGCGGCCGCGGAGCTCAAGCACCTCTACGGCTCGGCCGGCGTCGACTCGTGGGCGCTCTGGGTTCCGGCGTCGACGCCCAGCCTGGCCGCAGCCGACCGGCTGACTGTCGTGGGCGGCATGCGCCGCGACGAGACGACGCTCGTGATGAGGTCGAGGCTGGCACCTCCTTCGTCAGTGCCGGACGGTGTCGTCCGTACCTCTGTGGCGGCAGCCGCGCAGGCAGGCGATGAGCCGGTGCCGGCACCCGAGCTCCCACGGCCAGATCGACGGCACCGCGATGGACGCGTGGGTGATGGTCCGTGACGGGCTGGCGGTCGCGGGCGCCTGGAGCCTCGTCGCGGGGACCGACTGCGGCCTCTACGCCGTCGCCACCGCGCCGGCGTGGCGACGGCGCGGGCTTGCTCGTGCCTTGATGCGGGGGGTCCTCGGCGATGCGTACCGTCGGGGAGCCCGGACAGCCTCGCTGCAGTCCACCCCGATGGGAGAACCGCTCTATGCGTCGCTGGGCTTCAGCCCGGTGGGTCGGTACGACGAGTGGGTGCCGGCGTAGCGAGCCT
The DNA here is from genome assembly GCA_963761515.1 of uncultured Actinomycetota bacterium. Classification (GTDB taxonomy): domain Bacteria; phylum Actinomycetota; class Actinomycetes; order Propionibacteriales; family Nocardioidaceae; genus Nocardioides. Next base: position 143,850 of record CAVXHO010000019.1, on the reverse strand, counting down.
TCCGTCCACCACGACCCGAGAGGACAGGCACCGACCATGGCTCCGACCGCTGACCGATCGCACCGGTGGCCCGCACGTCTGCGCCCCGGCGCCTTGCGCTTCGCCCGGGCAAGCGACCACTACGCCGAGACGGTCGCGTTCTATCGAGACCTCGTGGGGCTTCCGGTGCTCGGCGACTTCGTGGCCAGCTTCGGAGCCGACGGCACGATCTTCGGGCTGCCCGACACCTCGGTCCAGCTGGAGGTCGTGAAGACGCGCGCCGATGAGGCCGCTGGCAGCGGCGGACCGTCCGACCAGCTGGTGCTCTACCTGGAAGGGTCTGCGGCGGTGCTCGCGGCCACCGAGGCCCTTCAGAGGGCGGGATTGCGCCCGGACCCGGAGCCTCACGCCTACTGGGAGGCCAACGGCGCCGTCACCTATCGCGACCCCGACGGGCGTGCAGTGATCTTCGCGCCCTGGGTGTTCGGTCGCGACCCCGACCCCGTCGACCACCAAGGGGTTCCGACAGACTCGTCGTGAGTTTGACGTCGGTCACCGTGGCGCCGGATCGTCGCGCCACCGCCGGTAGAGGTCCATCAGGTCCTCCCGGGCGAGCGGGTCGAGGTCCTCGTCGCGCACCCTGCCGGCGACCGCCTTGGTCACCTCGATCTGCTTCAGATGCTCGGAGCAGTGCTCGCACTCGTCGAGGTGTGCCTCGAACAGCTCCCGGGCATCCCGGGCGAGGTCACCGTCGAGGTAGGCGGTGACCAGTGCCACTGCCTGCTGACACGTCAGGTCATGCCCGTTCGGCCGGCGCCGACGCCACCTCATGACAACATCTCCTGCTCCAGGTCGCCACGGACCCTTCCCCGGCCACGGTGAAGCAGCACCCTCTGGTTGCCTTCGGTGATGCCCAGCACCTCGCAGACCTCCATGCTCGAGAGTCCCTCGACGTCGCGCAAGGTGACGACCTGCCGTTGCTGCGGCGGGAGCAGCTCGATGGCGAGTCGCACGCGCTGCGCCAGCTCGGGCGCCGTGAGCCGCTCCACTGCCTCGTCCGCCCAGTGCACCGGAGGCGACACCCACCAACCGTCCTGGCTGAACCGACCGTTGTCGGTCTCGAGCGCGCTGTCGTCGACCGGAAGGTGGACCCGCTCGCGGACCCCCGCGCTGATCGCACGATTCACGACGATGCGGAACAACCAGGTCCGCAAGGACGACCTTCCTTCGAACGTCTCGAGGCCTCGGAGGAGACCCAGCCACGCGTCCTGGGCGACCTCTTCGGCCACCGCTCGCGTCCTGACGTACCCCAGCGCGACGCGCACCATGGCCGCGTGATGGCGTTCGACGACGACGGCGAAGGCGTCCTCGTCCCCGGCTCGCAATCGCTGGATCAGGTCGTGCTCGTCCACCGCGTTCCGGGTAGTGGGTGCACGCGCCACACCTTTGCTGCTGGTCGTGGTCGTCACCCCTTCCCTGACGCGTGCACGCAGCACGCCCGCGCGATGGCGCGGAGGGACCTTCGCTGAAGTCCTCACCTGGTCAGTCCCCCGGTGACGCCAGTCGTTACGCGGGCTCTCGACGATCCGACGTCGCCACTCCGGCCAGGTCGACCGAGACGGTTGGTGCTACGGCCGGCGTACCGGGTAGCGCACGTGGGTCACGCCGACGCCCGCGACCACGGTGGGGTCGCCGAGCTCGGCGGGCGCGTCAGCGAGATGGTCGAAGAGCCGGACCCCGGAGCCGAGAAGAACCGCCGCGATGTCGACGGAGATCTCATCGAGCAGTCCGGCATTGAGGCACTGCTGGATGGTGTCGGCCCCGTGCACGCCCACGGACTTCCCGGCGGCGGCGGCCTTGGCCTGGTCCACGGCGCTCTCGATGCCGTCGGTCACGAAGTGGACGGTCGAGTCGGGTCGCGGCCATCCGTCGGGGATGTCGTGGGTGAGGACGAATGCGGGTCCCCACGCGTGGTTCCCGCCCCAGCCCTGGGCGGCCTCGAAGGTACGTCGACCGGTGAGCATGGCGCCGAGTCCCGAGGTGAGGCCGCGCAGGTGCTCCGCGCTCGGCTCGGACACCTTGAACGTCATGGGGTCCGAGCCTCCGGTGTGGATCTCGACGTCCCCGGACGTGAGGTACCAGTCGAACACCTCGGCCACGCCGCCGTCGAGGTCGGCGACGTAACCGTCGAGCGACATGGACATGATGGCGACAACCTTCGTCATCTGCTTCTCCCTGGTCCAGGCGGTCCCGATGACCACCTTCTACCCCACCACGAACAGCATCACGCCCCTACGACACCCGTCCACGGATCACGGCTTGCCGGCGGACTGCCGGCGGACTGCCCTGGGTCGTCGCAGGCTAGGAGGTCCGAGCCAGGTGCAGGTCGCGGCCGAGGATGCCGGCCAGCCGGGCGGTCTCCTGCCTGATGGCCTCCTGGGGTCGCCGGGTGTCGTCGAGCCAGCTGACCGTGAGCTCGTCGTCCTTCCGTGCCCAGGTCCCGCACACGACACCGCCCAGGATCACCGGGTTGGCCTTGCGGGTGACGAGGTCCCGTCGGGACGGCGGTGTGACGTGGACGTCCTTGGTGCCGGGGCCCATCACCCACTGGTCGTGCCCGGGCAGGAACCGCAGTGCGTTCGAGGGCCGCGCGGCGAGAAGGGAGTCGACGTCCTCCTGCACGACGTACGCCGTGGTGCCCTCGACGTCGACGGCGACGAGCCGGTCGCGGATCCCGGACCACCAGGTGTCGAGCCGCTTGCGGCCGGCGCTCAGGCCGGCGCCGAGCCAGTGCTGGACGCGGTCGAACGTCGCCGGTCCGTAGGTGTGGAGGTAGGCCGTGATGGCGCGCGGGCCCGCCTCGTCGAGGTCGGGGACCCCCGCCCACCTCGGGTTGAGGTCGAGGCGCTGGAAGGTGCGCTGCCCGTCGCGGGGCGGCGCGAAGCTCATGTCCCCCTGCCACGTCAGCGGCTTGATCAGCGTGCCCGCACCCTCGTCGAAGACCGGTTTCAGGTGCCGGTACGCGCGGTGTGTCGCCAGCGCGTCCCCGAGCTCGGGGATGGTCAACGGCCCGTCGCTGAGCGCCTCTCGCACGGCCGCGCGGAAGTCCGGCCAGTCCGCTGGGGTGAGCTGGTAGTACTCCACCCAGCTCGGCAGCTCCCACTGCCGCCCGGCCGATCGGATCGCGAGGTAGATGCCGCCGTCCTCGGGAGCGAGGTAGTGCATCGACCCGCGGAACGCGAACGCCTTGATCACCGTCCCGTCCACCAGGGCCTGCGCCAGCTCGCCGGGCCGCGACGTCGTACGACGGGTCCGGACGGCGAGCTCGGCGAGCGACTCGTCCATCGAGAGCACCGCCCCGAGCCGGCGTACGACATCGGAGGCTGAACCGGCTCCGACCGGGTCGAGCAGCTGCCGATCCAGCCGCCAGGCAAGCGCCTGCCTCCACGTGACAGCACCATCGGTCGACCTGCTCATGCCTGCAGCCTGGCACCGATTCCGGACGATAGGCGTCCGGTGGGGATGACACACTGATCGGGTGCCGGAGCCGACGAGCCACTCGCTGTGGCGGTTGGCGGAGATCTACCACGCCGTCGTCTACTTCGCTCCCGAGCGACCGACCCGCTACACCGCCCTGGGTCTCAGGGGCGGCTGGATGGGCTACTTCGCGACCCGCTCAGCCGCGCTGGGCCGGGTGCCGCCGGCAGTCGTGACAGCGGCCTTCTACAACTTCAAGCACACGATGGTCGAGCGCGCCCTGCCGGACGCCTGGCTCTACACCACCCCAGACGAGGCGGTCGCTGCCCGACTCGAGGTCTTCGACGCCGCGATCACTCGCCTCCTCGACGAACAGACGCGTCAACCGGGCGTGGCCGAGGCAGCCAGGCTCGCCGAGCAAGCCGTGCGGCACGCCTCCACGCCGGGGCGGGTCATGTACGCCGCACATGCCGCACTTCCCGTCCCGGACGTGCCGCACCTGGCGCTGTTCTGGGCAGCTACCGCCCTGCGCGAGTACCGCGGCGATGCCCACAACATCGCGCTCGCGACAGCCGAGGTCGACGGCTGTGAGGCCCACCTGTTGATGCAAGCACTCTCGTTGGTGCCGCCCGACCAGCTCGACTACCGCGGGTGGGACACCTCGGACTCGGAGGCCGCGCACGAGCGCCTGCGATCGCGCGGCTGGTTGGACGGCGGCGGCGGGATCACGCCGACTGGACGACAGGCCCGAGAGGACATCGAGCGAGAGACCGACCGGCTCTCGGCCGGCCCTTGGGACGAGCTCGGCGAACGGGAGTGCGACCGGCTCGGGAGCCTGCTTGCGCCCCTCGTCTCCCGGATCGTGGCCGGAGGAGGGGTGCCCTACCCCAACGGGATGGGCACGCCTGCGCTCTCCGAGCCGGCGGCGGGCGCCGCATCTACGTCATCCGACGGATGACGGCGACTGCGGACCGTCCCTAGCGTGCAGGAAGGCGAACCCGCGCATCCCACGTCGCCGACACCCAGGTGTGACCGCCTGTTCCGACCCCCCGAGAGGAACCACCGTGCCCAACCTCCGACAGACCTTCCGAACCAGGATCGGCCTCGTGGTAGGGGCAGCAGTGCTGGCCCTGGTCGCGGTCTCGACCTCGATGACCCCGACGGCGTCAGCCCAGCAGCACGCGACGCGGCACAAGCCGACGATCGTCCTCGTCCACGGCGCCTGGGCGGACAGCTCGAGCTGGAGCCGCGTCGTACGACGGCTGCAGAGCGACGGGTACACCGTCCGGGTGGTCCCGAACCCGCTGCGGAGCCTGGGCACCGACTCTGCCTACCTGGCGGGCTACCTGCAGACCATTCCCGGACCGATCGTGCTCGTCGGCCACTCGTACGGCGGTGCCGTGGTGACCAACGCGGCGACCGGGAACCCGAACGTGAAGGCCCTGGTGTACGTCGACGCGTTCGCGCCGGACGAGGGCGAGTCCGTCGTACAGCTGGCCTCCGCAAAGCCCGGCTCGGCCCTGGCGGTGGCGGATCCGAGCACCATCTTCTCGTTCACCCCCTTCCCGGACGCCGCACCGGGCGACGTCGAGCTCACCGTGCTCCCGAAGGTCTTCCGGACCGCGTTCGCCAACGACCTTCCCCGTGCCCAGGCCGCCGTGCTGGCGGCCACGCAACGTCCGGTGGCCCTGTTCGCGCTGAACGCGCCGTCCGGCGTGCCCGCCTGGAAGACCATCCCGTCGTGGTACCTCGCGGGCACGATCGACCGGGTCCTGCCGATCGCCGAGCAACGTGCGATGGCGGTACGGGCCGGCTCCCACCTCGTCAGGGTCCGGGCCGGGCACCTGTCGATGATCTCGAAGCCCGGCGCCGTCGAGTCGATCATCGTCGACGCCGCCACCGCGACCGACTAGGGGCGACGACATGGAGCTCGACCTGACCGGCCGCGTCGCCGTCGTCACCGGCGCCAGCAAGGGCATCGGCCTGGCGATCACGACCCTGCTCGTCGAGGAGGGCGTCCACGTCGTTCGCCGGCGCCCGCGCGTCCAGCGACGGAGCTCACCGCGCTGGGCGAGACCGGCCGGGTCGAGTACGTCGAGGTGGACCTCGGCACGCAGGAGGGCGCCACCGCGCTGGTGGACGCGGCGACCAGCCGCGGCCGGCTGGACATCCTGGTCAACAACGTCGGGGCGGTGACGCCCCGGCTGGCCGGGTTCCTCGCCGTCACCGACGAGCAGTGGCCGCACTCCCTGAACCTCAACCTGATGGCGGCCGTGCGCACCACCCGGGCCGCGCTGCCGACGATGATCGCGCAGGGACAGGGGCGCCATCGTGACCACCAGCTCGGTGAACGCCTTCCTGCCCGACCCGACCGTGATCGACTACAGCGCCGCCAAGGCGGCGCTGAGCAACTTCTGCAAGTCGCTGTCCAAGGAGGTCGGGCCGCACGGCGTCCGCGTCAACACCGTGAGCCCCGGACCGGTCGCCACCGACCTGTGGCTCGGCGACCACGGTGTCGCGGCCACGATCGCCCGGGACAAGGGCGGCGACGCCTCGGCGGTCGCCGAGAGCGCCGCGGCCGACAGCGTCACCGGCCGGTTCACGCTCCCCGCCGAGGTCGCCGACCTCGTCGTCTACCTCGCCAGCGACCGGGCGGCCAACATCACCGGCGCGGACTTCACCATCGACGGGGGTCTGACCACCACTCTCTAGGCTCGAGCCGCACAGTAGCGTGTCGGCAGAGCGGGATCGACCCGTCAACGGTGACAGTGGGACGACTGCTGTCACACGTGACTGGGGGGTTCATGGCCGAGACCGGGCTCGTCGGGCGCGTCGAGTCCCGCGACTTCCTGCTGAAGGCACTGGGGCACGGCGCCCAGGTGGCCGTCGTGCTGGGCGGCCCCGGCGCCGGGAAGACCGCGCTGCTGGCCGCGGTCGCGGCCGGCCAGCGCGAGCAGGGCGTGCGCGTGGTCGAGGTGACGGGCCAGCCGCTCGAGGCGGACCTCGCCTTCGCGGCGCTGGTGGAGCTGCTCTCCTCGCTGGACCCGGGCCTCCCGGAGCGGGCGCCCGTGTGGACGAGCTGGCCCTGATCTCCTCCGACCCGCTGCGTCAGCGGCTGGAGGTGCTGCGCCGCGTCGAGGAGCTGGCCGAGGGACCGGTGCTCATCGTCGTCGACGACGCCCAGTGGATCGACGCCAGCTCGCTGTCCGTGCTGGCGTTCGTGGCCAACCGGATCTCCGGGAGCTGCGGTCGCGATGGTCGTCGCTGCCCGCGGCGAGGTGGCTCCACCGGGCTTCGCCGCCCACCCTGTCGTGCCGCTCCCCCGCCTCGACACCCTCCAGTCCCGACTCGTCCTGCGGCGCACCGGTCTCGATCTGGACGACTCGCTGATGGCGGCGATCGTGACCGCGTCGGCGGGCAACCCGCTCGCCCTCGTCGAGCTCGCCCGCGCGGCGGCGTCCGGCGGTGTCACGCCGACCGACCCGATGCTGCCCATGCCGGAGCGGCTCGAGCGGGCCTTCGCCGCCGAGCTGCCCGACCTGCCGGCTGGCACCCGGGACCTCCTGGTGCTGGCCGCCGCCGGCGCCGACGACCTGGGCCTCGCTTGAGCGCCGTCAGCGGTCCGGTCGACGTGCTGGCCGGGCTCGAGCCGGCCGAACGCTGCGGACTCCTGAGGGTCGGTGACGGGCGCATCGACTGGCGGCACCCGCTGGCCCGGGCGGCGACGTACGCCGCGGCGACCGCGGACGAGCGCAGCCGTGCCCACCGCGCGCTCGCCGCCCTGCCGACCCAGGCACCGGACCGCCGGGCCTGGCACCTCTCCCGCGCCGCCCTCGGTCCCGACGAGGACGTCGCCGCGGAGCTGGAGGCCGTCGCCGTACGCGCCCAGGAGTCGGGGGGCTACCTCGAGGCCTGCCACGCGATGCAGCGGTCAGCGGAGCTGTCTCCCGACCCGGAGGCCCGGGCCCGCAGGCTCGTGGCCACGGCCGCAGCTGGCCGCCCAGGCCGGGCAGTTCACCCGGCTCCAGGAGTTCGGGAAGCAGGTGCATCAGCTCACCGACGATCCCCTCCTGCTGCACCCGGGTCGACCACTCCATCGCCTACGCGCTGGGCCACACGACCCGCCAGCGCAGCGCCCGCCTCGCCCTCCTGGCGGTGCTCGAGCGGTCCTGGCAGCTCAACCCGGCTGCCGCTTGGTCGACGCTCACGTCGCTGGCCGCCCTCGCCCTACGGACCGGCGAGGGCAACGACGCCTGCTCGAATGGCAGCACCGCCTGGAGTCGGTGGACCAGCCCGTGCCCCGCCCGTTCAGCGAGGTGCTGGCGGCCGCCCGGGCCTGGGTCCGCTCGGTGGCCGGCGGTCCCGCCGCCCGGACCCCGGAGCTGGTGGAGCTGGTGCTGCGGCCGCCCACCTTGGGGCCCGACGACCCGCCGGACATCGTGTTCGGCACCGAGATGCTCCTGGGCTCGGCCGCCTGGCTGGTCGACGAGCACGAGCGCGGCCCAGGGTCACCTGTCCCGGGCCGTCGAGCTGATGCAGGGCGCTGACGCCACCGGCGAGCTGCCCCAGACCCTGCTCGCCCTGGCACACGTGCGGTTCGAGATGGGGTGGTGGGACGAGGCCGAGGAGACCTCACGCCTCCTGTCCGACGTCGCCGAGGCCCGCGGCCTCGACTTCCTGAGCTACTCCGCCTCGGAGGTCAGGGCCCGGATCGCGGCCGTGCGAGGTCACCCGGGCCAGGCACGGGAGATCGTGCACGCCACCGAGGCAGTCGTGGACCCCGGGGAGTGGGCGTCGCTGACCTGCGACCTGATCCGGACCAAGGCTCTGGCGGCGGTGAGCGAACGCGACCATGCGCTCGCCTACGCGCACCTGCGCGGCCTCTTCCTCGACGACGGCACCCCGCTCCACTGGCGCCCGTCCCTGCTGGCCGTCGGCGACCTCGCGGCCGCGGCGGTCCGCACCGGGCACGCGGACGAGGTCGTCCGGCCGATCGAGTGGGCGCGGACGCACGTGGGTGAGCACCCCAGCGCGCGCGTCGCGATGGCCGTTGCCCGGGCCGTGGCGAACACCTCCGGCGCAGGCGGCCGGGCCGTGGTTCGAGGAGGCGGTCTCGGTCGAGGGGAGCCGATGTCTGGCCGTTCGAGCTGGCCAACGCCCGGCTCGAGTACGGCGTGTGGCTGCGCCGGCAACGCCGGCCGACCCTGGCCCGTGAGCAGCTCCACGCGGCGCTGACCACCTTCGAACGGCTGGGAGCGTCGGCCTGGGCCGGGATGGCGCGTGCGGAGCTGCGGGCGGCCGGGGTGGCGACCGGCGTACCGAGCGGCCAGCTCCTGGTCGACCCTCACCACCCAGGAACGTCAGATCGTGCGCCTCGCGGCGACCGGGCTGAGCAACCGGGAGATCGCGGAGACCCTGTTCCTCTCCCCGCGCACCGTCGGCACGCACCTGCACCACGCGTTCCCGAAGCTGGGCGTGACGACCCGAGGCCGCCTACGCGACGTCGTAGACGGCCTCGAGGACTAGTCGCGCTACTTCACGAAGCGGGAGACGAAGTCGAGGGTCAGCTGCGCGACCTCGCGCCAGCCGGCGTCGATGGTCAGCGAGTGACCGCGACCTGTCACCTCGTGGAACTCCGTGACGCCCTCGTTCTTGGCCTGGCGCTTGTACGTCGCGTGCGAGATGGCGTGCGGCACCTGGTGGTCGAGCTCGCCGGAGATGACGAGCATCGGCCCCCGGTCCTCGGTCTTGTTGTCGACCTTGGTCTCCGAACGGGGGTTGAAGTTCGCGAAGGCGGCCTGGAAGACCGGCACGCCGGAGCCCGCGACGCTGTAGGTCTCGTAGAGCTCCTTGGCCTCCTCCTCCGAGATGGCGTTGCCGAACCCGTAGCGGAACTGCTCGAAGGTGAGGGCCACGGCCCGGTGCCGGTTGGTCGGGTTCGACAGCACGACGGAGCTGGACTTGAGGGCGGCGATCGGCAGCGGGCAGGACGCCCCGGCTCGGCGCCGGGTCGATCGCCACGGTGGCCGCCGAGAGACCGCGGCCGGCGAGGATCTGCGCGAGCAGACCGCCGAAGGAGTGGCCGATGACGGCCGGCTTGCGGTCGAGGCGCTCGACGATCTGCTGCTGGTACGCGGCGATGTCCCCGACGCCCTTGTTGGCGAAGACGCTGGGATCCTCCCGCGCCTCCTCGACCGACGGCGGGTCGTCCGGCCACCCGGGAGTGACCGCCGCGTACCCGGCGTCCTCGAAGAAGGTGGCCCAGCGGTCCCAGCTCGAGTCGAGGAGCCACAGGCCGTGCACGAAGACGACCGGCTGCTTGCCGGAGGCGTTGGCGCGCTCCACCTCCTCGAGCTCCGAGGCGGTGGGGGGAGGAATGGTCGGGTCACTCATGGGTGCACTCCTTGACGAGGATGGACGGGCGTCACGACGAGACGTCCGGAGCCCCAGGCGGCGGCCTCGCGTCTGACTCACGCTAGAGACGTGGCGTACCTCCGTCATCCGTCGGATGACGTAGATGCCGTTTTCGTCAAACGGGCACCGGCGTCGGGCAGTGACTGCCAAACTCGCATCGTCTCGGGCAGCCGGCATGAGCCCCGAGTCAGGGAGAGAGACGTCGGGATGACCCAGCTTCGTGACCTGTTCGCACTTCCGGACGACCCGGACGACAACGACGACCCGACCCAGGGGCGGCACCGCAGCACCGAGCCCGGAGAGTCTGTCGAGCCTGAGCCTCGCCTGGTCCGCAGCGCCGTCAACGGTCGCGTGTACGTCGTCACCGTCTACGACCAACGCGATGACGGGCAGATCGTCCCGCGCGAGAAGTACGACGTGTCCGAGGACTTCGAGCAGCTCACCGAGGACCCGCACATCCCGTTCGGACCAGCGCTCTACGCGATCGCGGCCCGTCTCTACGACATCGCCTCCGACGAGTCCTCGGACGACACCAGAGCCGCCCGCGTCGAGGCGATCGCCTCCAGCCTGGCCTACTCGTTCCGCGGCCAGTCGGCGGACTAGCCGGGCGGACGCTCCGCGGGTGGGTGACCCCCGACACATGAACCGGACGCGATCTCCGTTTCTGGTCTAGGCTGCAGGTCCCTCAACTTCCGAAGGATCTCCGTGTCCGTCACCCAGCGTCGTTCCCACTACCAGGTCACGTTCGCCGTCCTCGCCGTCTCGGTCTCGGCGTTCGCGCTGTTGCAGTCCCTGGTGGTGCCGGTGCTGGCCGAGATCCAGGCGGATCTCGGCACCAGCCAGACGACGGTCACGTGGGTGCTGACCGCCTATCTGCTGTCGGCGTCGGTGTGTACGCCGATCGTGGGTCGCGTCGGCGACAAGGTCGGCAAGGAGCGGATGCTGGTCGTGGCTCTGGTCGCGCTGTCGGTCGGGTCGCTGATCGCTGCGCTGGCCACGAGCATCGGGCCGATGATCGTCGGCCGGGTCATCCAGGGCGTCGGCGGGGGCGTGCTCCCGCTCTCGTTCGGGATCATCCGCGACGAGTTCCCCGCGAAGAAGGTGCCGAGCGCGGTCGGTGCGGTCGCCTCGTTGGCGGCGGTCGGGGCCGGGCTCGGGCTCGTGCTGGCCGGGCCGATCGTGAGCGCGTTCAACTACCACTGGCTGTTCTGGTTCCCCATGCTCATCACGGCCGCGGCGGCCCTGGCCACGGTGGTGTTCGTGCCGGAGTCTCCGGTGCGGACCCCGGGCAAGATCAGCATCCTGCCGGCCGTCTTGCTGTCGTCGTGGCTGGTGGCGCTGCTGCTGGCACTGAGCCAGGGCTCGCAGTGGGGCTGGGACTCCCCCGCCGTCCTCGCGCTCCTGGTCGCGGCCGTCGTCCTGGCTGCAGCCTGGGTCTGGGTCGAGAACCGCTCGGCCTCCCCGCTGATCGACATGCAGATGATGCGGCTGCCCGCGGTGTGGACCACCAACCTGGTCGCCCTGCTCGTCGGGTTCGCGATGTACGCCTCGTTCGCCTTCCTTCCCCAGCTGAGCCAGACCCCGAGTGCGGCCGGCTACGGGTTCGGGGCCTCGGTGACCGAGTCCGGCCTGATCCTGCTGCCGTCGTCGATCACGATGTTCCTGGCCGGCATGTACTCCGCACGCGCCGCACGGCGGATCGGGCCCAAGGCCGTGGTCGTCACCGGCTCACTGATCGTCGCTCTGGCCATGGGCATCGTCGCCTTCGCCCATGCCTACGCCTGGCAGCTCGTCCTCGCCAATGCGGTGATGGGCGTCGGGGTCGGCCTGATCTTCGCCTGCCTGTCCAACCTCATCGTCGCCGCCGTACCCCCCGAGCAGACCGGCGTGGCCAGCGGCATGAACGCCAACATCCGCACCGTCGGCGGCTCCATCGGCGCGGCCGTGATGGCCACCATCGTGACCGCGAGCGTGTTCCCGAACGGCCTGCCCCACGAGTCCGGCTACACCCGCGGCTTCATCATGCTGATGCTCGTGATGCTCGTGTGCGCAGCGGTCGCCCTCAAGATCCCACCCGTGCGACGCACCGTGATCGAGGAGCACCTGGTGGGCGAGCCCGAGCATGCCGAGCTGGGCATGGTCGCGGGCGGCACCCTGATCGGCGACAAGAGCGAGTAGCGGGCTGGGCGCGGCCGCGACGCGAGGTGGCACGCGGCAAAAGCGTTGGGATCGTCGGTGGCTCTCCGGCGACAATGGCCGACGTGGAACAGGTGGAGGTCGTCGTCGCCCACCACGAGTGCGCGACCCTCCGCGTCGGCGAGGTGTTCCTGAAGGTCGATGCCGACCAGACGCGCACGGACGTCGAGGTCGACGCGATGACGATGGCACCGATCCCGACACCGGAGATCCTGTGGCGGGAGCCGCCCGTGCTCGCGCTCGCCGCTCTCCGAGGGTCGGCACTCGGCCGCCTCGGCGAGCCGTCGACCGCGTCGTCGGCGGCGTGGGTGGCAGCGGGTGCCGCCGTACGGGAGCTGCACGACGCGCCCCTGCCGCCCTGGTCCGGACGCAGCCTCGAGGAGAAGGCGTCGAGCCTCGACACCGAGTGCACGTGGCTCCTCGCGAACGACGTCCTTCCGGCCGATCTGGTCACGCGCAACCGCGAGGTGGCCGAAGCAGCGCTCCGGACGTGGGAGCCGGTGTTCATGCACGGCGACCTGCAGATCGCCCACGTGTTCGTCGACGGTGACGAGGTCACCGGCGTGCTCGACTGGTCCGAGGCGGGTCAAGGCGACGCCATGTACGACCTCGCCAGCCTGACGCTCGGGCACCCGGAGCGCCTCGACGAGGTCATCGTCGGCTACGGCGCCGACGTCGACCTCGACGTGATCCGGGCCTGGTGGTCGCTGCGAAGTCTGACGGCGATCCGCTGGCTGGTCGAGCACGGCTTCGACCCGGCCTCGCCGGGGTGCGAGATCGACGTACTGAGGTCCCAGCTGTGAGTCTGCGGGCCTGCGCAGAGGGCAAGCATCCTCGCGGGATCGGCTGATCTGCTGGGACATCGCCCCTTGCCGAAGCCCGCACGAGCGCGCCATGATCGTTACTTCGCCCACGCTGCCTGCGGTTGGGCCGACAGGCAGTCACCCCCAGCGAGGTCTCGGCATGCCTGTACTCCCCTCCCGGATTCGTCATTCCCGCCGCTTCCTCCACGCACTGGTGGTGGTGGGCCTCCTGCTGGGCCTGACCGCGATCGTGGTCCCACCGGCCTCGGCCGCGGTCGGGGCGCCCGTGCTCATCGACGACTTCGGCGGGCTGGCCCGCGGACGTACCGTGACGCCGCTCCCCCTCCCCAACACCAGCACCACGCGACCGGGCACCTTCACCGAGTCCGGCGGGCTGGGCACGCTCGTGGCCAACGGCAGCGGCAACGGTCAGGGCGGCGTGCAGCTGGACTACGACTTCCCGGCCCTCGACCTCACCTCGGGGGTCTCGAACTCCCAGTTCTTCCTCGAGTTCAAATCCATCCAGCGCACCCCGGAAGTGATCGGCGAGAGCTCCATCCTCGTCTCGATCGCCGTCACCGACAGCACGGGCAAGACCGGAACGTTCCAGACCGGCCTGGGCAACACCACCAACTTCAACGTGGTGCTGAACTTCTTCTGCTCGCCCGGGCAGTCGGCGTGCTTCAGCCCGCAGGTCAACTTCGCGTCCGTCACCCACATCCGCGTGAGCCTGCTCTATCCCCGCAACGTCGACCCCGGCCGCTCCCTGACGGCGGTCCTGGACACGATCCGCACCACACCCCCGGGCGGGGTGGCTCCGCCGGCCCCGACGCCCCAGATCGTGCCGCCGACGGGCAACCCGGTCTTCGGACTGTCCGGGAGCACGGTCAGCGTCCCGATCAACTTCCGGTCGACCGGGACGGCCGTGCCGGTGACGGTGTCACCGGTCACCCAGCAGGGGTTGCGGGCGCAGGACGTCCACGTCACCTCCACGGCGACCGGGGCGACCAATGTCGCCGTCTCCGGAGGCCCCTCGGACTACGTCGCGACACTCGGGCCGATCACGAGCAGCGGGCCGATCACCGTGTCCGTCCCGGCGGGCGTCGTGGTCGACGCCTGGGCGCAGGGGAATCTCGCGGGGTCGGCCACCTTCAACTACGTCGCCGGCTCGCCACCGACGGTCACTCCACCCAGCCGGACCTTGACCGACGCCACCAAGGGTCAGGCCTACAGCCAGAACCTGACGACGTCGGGCACGCCGACGCCGACGTGGACGGTCACCGGTGGGAGTCTGCCGCCGGGCCTGACTCTCAGCAGTGGGGGTCTCCTGGCCGGCACCCCGACCACCGCGGGTGCGTTCACGTTCACCGCGACCGCCACGAACCCGCTCGGCAGCGCTTCCCAGTCGGTGTCGGTGCGGGTCCTCCAGTCCCCGTCCATCACCAGTCTCAACACCGCCACCTTCAACGTCGGCGAGACCGGGACGTTCCTCGTCGCGACGACCGGGTTCCCGGGCCCGGCGATCTCGGTCGACTCCGGCACGCTGCCCGCCGGCCTGACCCTCACCGACAACGGCAACGGCACCGCCACCCTCGCCGGAACGCCGACCGGACCCGCCGGGATCCGCAGCGTTGGGCTGCTCGCCCAGAGCGTCGCCGGCACGGCCCTCCAGGACCTCACCATCCGGGTGCAGGACAAGCCGGTGTTCACCAGCCCGGCCACGGCGACGTACACCGTCGGTGTCTCCGGTTCCTTCACGGTGAGCACTGACGGACTCCCGGACGCGGTGATCACCTCCGGGCCCCTGCCCGCCGGCTTGTTCCTGACCGACAACGGGAACGGGACCGCCATCATCTCGGGTACGCCGACGGGGTCACTGGGGAGCACCAGCGTGGAGCTCAAGGCGTCGAACGTCCGCGGCTTCGCGACCCAGACGCTGACCGTCAACGTGACCGGGGCGCCCGTCGTCACCAACGCCGGCACGGCACCGTTCACCGTGGGTCAGGAGGCGTCGTTCGTCGTCACCGCCGGAGGCTTCCCGGCGCCTGCCCTGACGCTCACCGGGCAGCTGCCGCCCGGGCTGACTTTCGTCGACCATGGCGACGGCACCGGCACCCTCTCGGGCACGCCCCAGGCACCAGGCGGCGTGCACTCCCTCACCGTCACGGCGACCAACGCCGTGAACACCGGCACCCAGGAGCTGTCCGTCGTGGTGTCGGAGGCTCCCGCCATCACCAGCGCCGACCAAGCGGTCTTCCTCACCGACACCCCGGGCTCCTTCACCGTGGCGACGTCCGGGTTCCCGGACCCGAGCATCACCAGCGGCCCGCTGCCGGCCGGACTGACCCTCACCGACAACGGCGACGGCACGGCGACGATCTCGGGCACGCCGACGGGCACCCCGGACAGCACGCCGACGACGGTGACGGCGACCAATGACGTCGGGAGCGCCAGCCAGGTGCTCGACGTGGTGGTCCGGGCCACGCCGGTCATCACCAGTGCCACGAGCGCGTCGTTCGACGTGGGGGTGGCCGGCTCGTTCACGATCATCGCCACCGGCACCCCGGTGCCCACGATCGAGTCCACCGGGCCGGTGCCTGCGGGGCTGGTCCTCACCGACCAGGGGGACGGAACTGCGACCCTGGCCGGCACGCCGACCAAGGCGGGCGTCACCACGGTGGGGGTGAAGGCCACGAACGCAGCCGGTACCGACCAGGAGCAGCTGAGAGTCGTGGTGAGCGCCGCCCCCGGAAGCCTGAGGTGCGGGGGGCTGGCCCCGACGATCGTGGCCGGCGCGAGTGAGGTGACCGTGCTGGGTACCTCCGGCCCCGACGTCATCGTCGGGAGCGTCGGCACCACCACCATCCGGGGCGGCGGTGGCAATGACACGATCTGCGCCCCGTCCGGTGCCGTGGCCCTGTACGGCGGCCAAGGCGCGGACATGCTTCGCGGCGGCGGTGGCCCCAACCACCTGGTGGGTGGAGCCGGGAACGACGTCCTCACCGGCCGGGGGGGCGACGACCGCCTGATCGGCGGCCGCGGGGACGACCGGCTCAAGGGCAACCAGGGCGCGGACCGCCTCGTCGGCGGTGTGGGCGACGACACCCTCGTGGGTCGCGGCGGCCCGGATCACGTCGTCGGCGGCCTGGGTGACGACGTCACCAAGGGCGGCGGGGGCAACGACCGCGTCCTCGGCGGTGCGGGAGACGACCGTGTCGTCGGCGGCTTCGGCAGGGACCACTGCAACGGTGGCGCCGGTCTGGACACCGCCTCCAGCTGCGAGGTGCTCAGCGGCATCCCGTGACCAAGCTTGATGAGCCGGTGCCCTTCGAGGTGTACGAGACCGGTGTGTACCTCCATGGCACGAAGGCAGACCTCGCGGTCGGCGACGTGCTGGTGGCCGGCCGCGAGTCGAACTTCGAGACCGGCCGCCTGATGAACCACGTCTACTTCACCGCGACCCTCGACGCCGCGGTCTGGGGCGCCGAGCTCGCCGCGGGCGGGTCCCGTGGACGGATCTACGTCGTCGAGCCGACCGGTGAGTTCGAGGACGACCCCAACGTCACCGACAAGAAGTTCCCCGGGAACCCGACGCAGTCCTTCCGCAGCCGCGAGCCGCTGCGCGTGGTGGGTGAGCTCGTCGACTGGGTCGGCCACTCCCAGGAGAAGCTGCAGGCCATGCGGGACGGACTCAGTGCGCTGAGACAGCAGGGTGCTGCCCAGATCGAGGACTGAGCGGTCCCGGCGCTCCCAGCTCCCTGAGCCGTGGGCCTTCCCAGGTCGCTCAGCTCGAGTCCCGCCTCGGGAAGCGCCTCGACGTGCTCGACGATGCCCTCGAACCCGTTCGTCTGGCTCGCGAACACGGCCAGGTTGTTCGGCGCGTACCCACCCTCCTGGAAGTGCCTGACCGCGGGGTACGCCACCCGCACGGAGAGGGCGCGGTCGTTGGTGAGCAGGCGCAGCCCGTGGCTGAACTCGCTCTCCTCCTCGTGCCACGGGAGGTGCTCCTTCGCCTCGAGGAGCTCGTTGTCGACCCGGTACATGAGGCTGAGGGGGTTGTGACAGATGGGGTCGGATCCGCTCGCGACGTAGGTGCCCAGGAGCTCCGCGTCGAAGACCAGGCCCTCGGCGTGGGCCTCGCGGGCCATCCACAGCAGGGACGTGTCCGACAGCCCGGTCTGGGCGTAGCCCCCTCCGATGTCGGAGTGCGCACCCTCGAACCACACCTGCTTGACCCGCGGGTCGTCGGTGGGCGCACCCTCGGAGTCGCCGGGCGCCTCCCAGAAGGTAGGCGCGAACTTCAACCTGGTCTCGTCGATCGCCAACGCCTGCCGGGCGCAGCAGCACCTGGTCGCTCAGCTGGACGCTGTGGAACCTCGGGGTGTCTCGCTCGAAGCCGGGCACACCGAGGGCACCGACGGTGTCGAAGACACCGAGGAAGGTCACCTTCGCGGCGTGGCAGTGGTCGTGCTTGAACTCGTCGACACTCTCTCCGAAGGCGCCCTCCGGCATCTTCGTCCCCTGGTAGAGGTGGACGGCCTCCGGGCAGCCTCTCCTCGACGAGGGAGACCTTGGTGAGCAGTCCCACGGTTGCGAGCATCCCGGCCACGGAGCGCGCGGTGTAGGCGCCCCGGCTGAAGCCGATGATGAAGATCTCGTCGCCGGGTTCGTAGTTCTGGGCCAGGAACCGGTAGCAGGCGATCACGTTGTGGAACAGCCCGAAGCCGAAGGCCCCGCCCAGCAGCCGGTCGACCTCGTAGCTGCCGGCGCCGACCCCGCTGATGTAGTAGACGAGCTGGTAGGCGCCGCCCGTCTTCGACGGGTCGCTCTGCACCGTGCGGGCGATCTTCTCGACGTTGGTGACGTTCTCGCTGTCCGGCTTGTTCCACGTCCCGTCGCAGCACACGACCAATCGCTTCATCTGGTCATCGTGGCACTGCCGAGAGCGCCACGCATCGGTCCGGAGAACGATGCCCGGGAGGGCGCGGTCAGGCGCGCGGGATGTCCTTGCCTGTCGGTCGGTACTCGACGAGGAGCGAGTTCCGGTCGAGGACCGTCGTACCGACCAGCTCGAGGTCGTGAGACCCGACTTCGTGGAAGGCCGGCTCGCGACCGGCTGGCCCGGCGGTGAGCGGGAACACCATCAGCCGAAGACGGTCGACCAAGCCTGCGGCGATCAGCTGCCGGGCGACCGACAGGCTCCCCACGGTCCGCAAGGGGGTCTCCCCCTCGGCTCTCATGCGGCGGACCTCCTCGACCAGGTCTCCGCTCGCGATGCGGGCGCGGGGCCAGTCGGCCTTGTCGAGCGTCGTGGAGAACACCACGGTCTCCAGGCGCGACATGTTCTCCCAGGACTCGTCACGGTGTTCTTCTGGCAGGGAGGCGAGCAGCTGGTAGGTCCGGCGGCCCATGATCGCCACCTGGGGAGCAGCGCCCGCGGAGGTGATCCACTCCTGTAGATCGGGTCCCAGGTGCCCGAAGTAGCCCGGTAGACCGTCGGATCCCGCGAATCCGTCGACCGAGACGAACAGATCCACGGTCACCGTGGTCGACATGGTGATTCCCTTCGTGTCCCGAGGCGTCGAGCACCACTATCCAATCCCCGCCTGCTCGAGGTTCGACTGGTGGGGTCCCAGGAGCCAGTCCTGGTCCAGACGCGGATCGACCGGCTCCACTCCGCGACGCAGCGCGTCGAGGTAGGCACGGTCGGCGGCCAGGCGGGCTGCCACGTCGGCGCCTTCGGCCACTGCGCCGTGGCCCGGGACCAGGACATCGACGTGTCGGGTGGCCTCCTCCAGGCGGTCGAGCGCCGCCTCGTAGGCGTCGACCTGCCCGGGCCGGCGAGGGTCGAGGAGGGGTATCAGGACGTCGGAGAGCATGTCGCCGGCCAAGAGGACGCCGCGGTCCGCGAGGAGCACCGCGGCGTGACCCACGGCGTGAGCGTCATGCTCGACGACCTCGCCCGGGACCGCTCCGCTGTCCCCTGGCAGCGGGGTGACGACTGCGATCAGCTCGAGAGGGATGCCCGACGCGCTCTCCGCCGCCATCGTCTGTGCCCGCTCTCGGGCTTGACGGGCAGCACCGGCACCGGCCGAGGTCGCGTAGCGCGGCACGTCGCCGAACCGGTGATGCCAGAGCAGGTGGTCCCAGTGGGGATGGGTCGAGAACCCGGCGACGACCGGAACGCCGAGCCGGTCCACGTCATCGGCCAGCTGGTCGAGGTCGGAGCCGTCGATGCCGGGGTCGACCAGGATCAACCCACTGTCCCCGCGCACGACGATGGCATTGCTCCACACCCACTCGCTCTGTCGGACCCAGACACCGTCGGCCACCTGATTCAGCATGGGTTCACCCTGTCAGGTCGCGGGAGACAGATGGGTCGGGGTCGGGAGGAAGCGCGGGTCACGCACGAGGTCCCCGACAACGACGGTGCGGCCGCTTTCTGGCGGCGCGCGATCCCGGTCCGATTCACCGAGACCGCGGACGAGGCCGGAACCACCCAGCGTTTCGTGATCATGGACAGCGAGTGACCGTGTCGGCCGAACCGCGCGGATCCTGACGGCATCCCTGCCCGAAGAGCGGCAGGATGGCCACGTGCCTCTACCGGATCACCCGCACCGCCCAGCACTGACCCGTGCGGACCTGCCCGCCGAGTTCACCCCCGAGACGTTGCGACATGTCGGCTTCCGCACGCTGCGCGAGCTCGCCCAGCCCGACAACGGCGTGCTCGACGCCGAGGAGCAGCAACAGTTCGACGCTGCGCTGGCCCAGGTCATGCGAGGGACGACCACCGTCGTCAACGAGTCCCTCCAGCGTGCGCGCCGGGGTGGGCCAGGCAATCTCGATCCGGCCATGCGCCGTTCCTACCTGCGTTCGCAGCAGCGGCTGGGCGACCAGGCGGAGCGCGTCCGGGAGAGCTTCCCCGAGCTCGCCATCGACCCGTCGTACGACCCAGCCCAGTCGGCCGACCCGGACTCGGCGACGACGACAGAAGCGCCGCGCGGCGACGACGTATCCGACGACGTATCCCCGGACGGCCTGGAGCAGGAGATCGAGCAGACCTCGGAGACGCTCGACATGCTCGAGCGGATCGCGTCGTTGCAAGAGCAACAGGTGGAGCAGCATGCGAACCAGCTGCTCAGCGAGACTCGCGGCATCTTCTTCGCGTTCCTCGTGTCGGTCGCCGTGATCGTCGCCGGGGTCGCGCCGCTGGTGGAGGCCGACCCGCACGACCGGCTGCTGATCCTGCTCTGGACGCTCGCTGCCATCATCGTGGCCGGCCTGGTCTACCTCCTCGTCCGGAGGCGACAGGCCAAGAAGTGACGCCGCCCGGGCAGAG
The DNA here is from genome assembly GCA_963761515.1 of uncultured Actinomycetota bacterium. GTDB lineage: Bacteria > Actinomycetota > Actinomycetes > Propionibacteriales > Nocardioidaceae > Nocardioides. Next base: position 123,642 of record CAVXHO010000019.1, on the reverse strand, counting down.
TGAGCTCGGGGCGCCCGACGTCACAGACGCAGGTTGCTCGCAGCCTCTTGGATCATCTGTCGTCGCAACCGCTCCTCCCCGTGAGCACAGCGGTCACACAGCGGCGTCCCCACGAAGGCCGTGACAGCCGGTACGCGCTCGTTGTCGGTGGTGAGGCATCTGAAGCAGTACATCTCCGTCATGGGTGGAAAGCCTGCCACCGCGATCACGTCGACAGGTGCGTGACTCAGTACGCGAAGTCCTGGGGCGCGCCCTCACCCACGCGACCATCCACGGCCTCACGCAGGATGTCCGCGTGGCCCGTGTGCCGGGCGTACTCCTCGATCATGTCCAGGAGCATGTCGCGGACCGTGGGTGTGCGACCGTCCGGCCAGGTCAGGGACGCCGGTCCGTCAAGACCGCGCTCCTCGATGACCTCGGCCACGACCTTCCGCGACCGTCCGGCAGCCTCGTGCCAGAGTGCATAGATCTGCTCCGGAGGGTCCAGTGCGCCCGTGCGCCACTCCCAGTCCGGGTCGGCGTCGAAGTCCACGGCGTCCCAAGGCGGTCCGTACTCCTGGCCGGCGAGCTTGACGGCCAGCCAGTCCACCTCGACCAGGGCGACATGCTTGACCAGACCACCGAGCGTCATCGAGCTGGCCGCAGTGGTCGTCCGCAGTCCCTGCTCGTCGAGGCCCGACGTCTTCCAGGCGAAGGTCCGCCGGTTGCGCTCGAGAACAGAGTGCAGCGACTCGGCCTCCGAGGGAGCCGCTGACGGAGACTTCTGCGGCGCTGGTTCGCTCATGGCCGAAGCCTAGAAGTCCGTTGGCGCGCCGTACATCACCGTGTCGGGCGAGGGCCACCCCGACAGCTGTCTCTAGCCCTTGCCGGTGGCAGCGCCGCGCGCCCTGGCGTCCACGGAGTCGAGGAAGACCTCGATGCCGGTCAGGAACACGTCGCGGTCGGAGAGCTCGGCCAGCTCGGTGATCACCTTCGCCAGGGCAGGCAGCCGGGCGGCGTCGACCGCGCGGAGGTCCCCGACCCAGCGGGTCGTCACGTCGTCGGCGTGCATGCTGCTGCCACGAGAGGGTCGCCGCTGCCGACAGGACGTAGCTGGAGTACGCCGCGTAGTAGCGCAACCGCTTGGTCCTTGGCCAGGCCGGCGCGCTCCAGCTGGGTCAGGATCCAGTTGATCGCCGCCAGCTCGCCGGGGCCACCGGTGGCGATGGCGGCCACCTCGGCACCCACCCGGGGGTGGGCAGCAAAGATGTCGATCGTGCGCACGGCGCCGTCGTACAGCTGGTCGCGCCACGACGCGTCCTGGTCGACCTCGGCCTGCGCGGCGATGATCAGCCGGTCCACGACCGTCTGCATCAGCTCCTGCTTGTCGCGGAAGTGCCGGTACACAGCGGTCGGGTCCGTCCCCAGGGCGGTACCCAGGGCGCGGAACGTGATCGCCGAGCCGGTGGCCGCCAGGTCGATGGCGGCGGCGACGATGACCTCACGGTCCAGCTGCTGCCGCCCGGGCGTTCTCCGGGCCTTCGCGCCACTCATGCGCTCGCGCCTTTCGAGTGTGAAGTGAATGGGTCCTGTGGTCCTGGCGTGACCCTAGCCCCGATCAACATCGTTGACAACGGCGTAGGCAGGTCCTAGCGTCACCGGATCCGCCTCTCGACCCCGCAGCGGATCCAGCCACGAGCAGTCAGGGCGCCATGACCGTGCACGCAGATCTGATCTTCTCCGGAGGCCCGGTCCACCTGGGCAACGCCGGCCCGCAGCCGGGCCACGGCGGTCGCCGTCACGGGTGAGCGCATCGTAGCCGTCGGCCACGCCGAGGTCGCCGAGCTGGTCGGCCCGCACACCGAGGTCGTCGACCTCGCCGGACGGCCTGCTGATCCCCGGGTTCCAGGACGCCCACGTGCACCCGGTGGGCGGCGGTGTCGAGCTCGGTGCCTGCGACCTCACCGGAGCGGTCGACCTCGAGGAGTACAAGGCCAGGATCTCGGCGTACGCCGCCGCCAACCCCGACGCGGCCTGGATCACCGGTGGCGGCTGGTCGATGGAGACCTTCCCCGGCGGCATCCCCGACCGACGCGTCCTCGACGAGCTGGTCCCCGACCGCCCCGTCTTCCTGCCCAACCGCGACCACCACGGCGCCTGGGTCAACACCCGGGCGCTGGAGATCGCGGGCATCGACGCGCACACCCCGGACCCGGTCGACGGCCGGATCGAGCGCGAGCCCGACGGCACCCCGATCGGCGCCCTCCAGGAGGGTGCGATGGAGCTGGTGACCGCCCACGTGCCCGAGGCACGGACGAGGAGCTGGTCGCAGGCCTGCTGCGAGCCCAGGAGCTCCTGCACTCGCTCGGCATCACCGCCTGGCAGGACGCACTGGTCGGCTCCGACATCGGGATGGGCGACGTCGCCAGCACCTACCGGACCGCGCTGGACCGGGACCTGCTGACCGCGCGCGTCGTCGGCGCCCTGTGGTGGGAGCGGGACCGCGGTCTCGAGCAGCTCGAGGGCCTGCTCGCGCGGCGCGAGGAGCTGACCCGTGGCCGGATGACGGCGTCGACGATCAAGATCATGCAGGACGGTGTCGCCGAGAACCACACCGCCGCGATGCTCAGCCCCTACCTCCGGCACGGCTGTGGCTGCGCCCACGGCGGCCGGCACGACGGGATCTCGTTCGTCGACCCCGCGGCGCTGCGCGGAGTACGTGACGGCGCTCGACGGCCACGGCTTCCAGGTGCACTTCCACGCCCTCGGCGACCGGGCCGTGCGCGAGGCGCTCGACGCCATCGAGGCGGCCCGCACGGCCAACGGCTTCAACGACCACCGCCACCACCTGGCACACCTCCAGGTCATCCACCCCGACGACGTCCCCCGCTTCCGAGCGCTCGGGCGCCACGGCGAACATGCAGCCGCTCTGGGCCGCCCACGAGCCGCAGATGGACGAGCTGACCATCCCGTTCCTCGGGCCCCGAGCGCTCGTCGTGGCAGTACCCCTTCGCCGACCTGCTCCGCGAGGGCGCGACGCTCGCGGCCGGCAGCGACTGGCCGGTGAGCAGCCCCGACCCGATCGCCGGCATCCACGTCGCGGTCAACCGGGTCGGCCCCGGGTCGCGACGACGAGGTGTTCTACCCCGAGCAGCGGCTCGCCGCTGGCCAGCGCACTCGGCGCCTACACCGCCGGGCACGGCGTACGTGAACCACCTCGACGACACCGGCACGATCGCCGTCGGCAACCTCGCCGACCTGGTCGTCCTCGACCGCGACCCGTTCGCGGGCCCGTCCGCGGAGATCTGCCACACCCAGGTGGAGCAGACGTTCGTGGGCGGCCGACGGGTGTTCGCCGCGTCCGCCTGAGCCACCCACGCCCGCCGCAGCACGGGCGTCGCGGACCGGCAACGGTCATGTCAACGCTATTGACAACTACGTGTCGACCAGCCTAGGTTCGCCCCCAATCCGCCCCGCCAGGAGTCCCCCGTGACCGACCTCCACTACCTCAGCGCCACCGAGGTCCTCGCCGCCTTCCAGGTCGCGCGAGCTCTCGCCGCGTCGAGGTCCTCGACGCGGTCACGGCCCGCGCGGACGCGACCGAGCCGACGGTCAACTGCCTGCTCGAGCGCGACCACGAGGACGTCCGCGCGGCCGCCGCAGGCAGCCGCCGAGCGGTACGCCGGCAAGGGCGAGCCGCCCCGGCCGCTCGAGGGCCTGCCGGTCGTGCTGAAGGAGGAGCAGCCGATCGCCGGGCGCGCAGCCTGCGCTTCGGCTCGCTGCTCACCGAGGGCCTGGTCGCCGACGAGACCCACCCCGTCGCCCGAGCGCGTCTACGCCGCCGGCGCCCTCGTCCACGCGCGCACCACCACCCCGGAGTTCTCCTGCGCCGGCTTCACCCACAGCGACCTGTGGGGCGTCACCCGCAACCCGTGGAACCCCGACTACACCCCCGGCGGCTCCTCGGGCGGCTCGGGCGCGGCGCTGGCGTCCGGTACGGCGTACCTCGCCACCGGGTCCGACATCGGCGGCTCGATCCGGATCCCCGCGTCCTTCTGCGGCGTCGTCGGCTTCAAGGCGCCGTACGGTCGCGTGCCGGCGCTGCCGCCGTTCAACCTCGACATCTACTGCCACGACGGGGCGATGGGCCGCACCGTGGCCGACATCGCGCTGCTGCACAACGTGATCCAGGGCCAGCACCCGGTCGACCACGTCTCGCTGCCGGCGCTGCCGATCCCCGAGCGACCTCGGCGACGTCCGCGGGATGCGGATCGCCCTGGCGGTGACGCTCGGCGACATCCCGGTCGAGCCCGAGGTGGAGGCCAACACCCGCGCCTTCGCCGAGGCGCTGCGCAGCGCCGGTGCCGATGGTCGAGGAGGTCGCAGGTCGACCTCTCCCTCGAGCGGATGACCGAGGCCGCCCTCGTGCACTACGGCTCGATCATGGGGCCGTCGATGAGCGAGGAGGTGGCGCTCGACGACCCGCGCTTCATGGACTACACCCGGAGTTCCTCGAGAAGTCGTCGGCCGCCTTCGGCCGCACCAGCATCTACGCCGGGATGGAGCGGGAGACCGAGGTCCACCTCGCGATCGCCCGGGTCTTCGCCGACCACGACGCGCTGATCTGCCCGACGTTCGGCGGCCTCGGCTCGAGGCGGGCAACGCGTACCCCGACGGCCTCGACGTCGCCGGGCAGCACCTGGAGCTCTACATCTTCGCGGCGCTCACCCCGGTCTTCAACGTCGCCAGCCGCCACCCGGTGCTCGCCGTCCCGTCCGGGCATCGCCTCCAACGGCGTCCCCACCGGCGTCCAGGTCGTGGCCCGCCCGTACGACGACGTCACGGCCTTCCAGGTCGGTGCCGCCGCCGAGCGCGAGCTCGGTCTGTGGCACGACCCCGTCCTGGCGCCCCTCCCTCTGACCCGACCGACACTCGCCCCGCCACCCACCGGAAGAAGGAACCCGACCATGTCCCAGAACCCAGCACGAGGCTGGATGGTTCTCGGCGCCGGTGCGCTCGCCTGCACCCTGGCGATGACCGCCTGCGGCGCCAAGCCGCCCAGCGAGAAGTCCAGCGACGGCCTCCACCGACTACACCGTGCTGACCCCGAAGCCGACCTCCGACGGCGGCGACGTGATCTGGGCGACCTACCGGGAGACCCAGACCCTGGACCCGATCAAGGCGTTCGACTACCCCGAGAACACCGTCGACCCGCTGCTGTGCGACTCGCTGCTGCGGCAGGAGCCGGACCAGACGCTCGGCCCCGGCCTCGCGACGTACACCAGCGCCCTCGCCGACCGAGTACGACTTCACCCTGAACGCCAACGCGAAGTTCTGGGACGGCACGCCGGTCACGGCCGCAGGACGCCGTCTTCAGCCTCCAGCGGGCGATGAGCCCGACGGCCGGCGGCTTCTACGCCGCAGGTCTTCGACCGGGTCGAAGTCCATCGAGGCGACCGGCCAGAAGACCTTCACGATCCACCTCGAAGCAGCCCGACCAGTGGCTGCTCGGTGAGCTGTCGGCCACGCCGGGCGAGGTCGTGCAGAAGAAGTACGTCGAGGCCAAGGGCAAGGCGTTCGGCACGGTCACCGGCGGCACCATGTGCTCCGGGCCCTTCAAGCTCGACTCCTGGAAGACCGGCCAGGGCGTCAAGATGGTCCCGAACCCGGACTACTGGGACACCTGCCTGCCGACGCCGAAGGTCAAGAGCCTGACCGTGATCGGCGTCCCGGACGACGCGACCCTGACCGCCGGGCTGACCAGCGGCTCGATCGACGGCGACCTACGGCATCGGGCTCAGCACCCTCGGCCAGCTGGAGCACCGACACGTCGGTCAAGCGTCTACCAGGGCGCGCCGTACGCGACCGTCGTCGATGGTCATCAGCGCCACCAAGGGCCCGCTGGCCGACGCCCGCCGGGCGTCAGGCCCTCTCCGAGGCCATCGACCGTCAGGGCATCATCGACACCGTCTACCAGGGCGCCGGCAGCATCCCGCACGCCGCTGCCGCGAGCGGCACCTGGGGCTACGCCAAGAGCGTCTTCCAGCAGGCGTACGACGCGCTGCCGCCGATGAACCCAGGACCTCGACCAAGGCCAAGGCGGACGCCAAGGCCGCGGGCATCGTCGGTCAGACGATCACCATCGGCACGTCGTCCGGCATCCCGAGCCTCCAGACCGAGACCCTGGCGATCCAGCAGGCGGCCGAGGCGATCGGGCTCAAGGTGAAGCTGAAGAACGTCAGCCCGTCGAACTACATCAACTTCTTCATCGACCCGAAGTACTTCGGCTCCGTCGACACGTTCACCACCATCAACTACGGCGACTACGCCGACCCGGCCGCGCTCTACAACAGCTTCACGATGCCGGGCGGCTCGCAGAACTTCAACGGCTACAACAACCCGCAGGTCATCAAGGACATGAACGCCGCTCGGGGCGAGTCCGACCCGGCGAAGCGGGCCCAGGACGTGATCGCGGCCCAGAAGATCATCACCGACGCAGCTGGTCTGGATCCCGCTCGTGGCTCCGAACACCGTGCTGGTGATGAACAAGAAGGTGACGGGCCCGCCGTCGACCTTCGCGTTCATGTTCAGCCCGTGGGCCAGCTACCTCGGCGGCAGCTGAGCAGCCGAGCTGATCGAGGAGTCCGCATGCTCGCCTTCATCGTCAAGCGCCTGGTGATGCTCGTCGTCACCCTGCTGGTGGCGAGCTTCGCTGGTCTACGGCTCGCTCTACCTGGCTCCGGGGAGCCCGATCGCCACGCTGACCGGCGGTCGGGCACCCTCCCCGCAGGTGATCGCGCAGCTGAACGCGCAGTACCACCTCGACGACCCGTTCCTGGTCCGCTACTGGCACTGGCTGGTCGCGGCACTGCACGGCGACCTGGGTCGAGTCGATCCCGCTTGCACGAGAGCGTCTCGACCTTGATCGGCCAGCGGATCGGGGTGACCGCCAGCCTGGTGCTGCTGACCTCGCTCATCATCGTGGTCATCGGCGTCGGGCTCGGGGATCGTCGGGGCGCTGTCGCACGGCACGATCGACAACGGCGTGCTGATCTCGTCCACGGTGTCGGCCGCGATGCCGGCCTTCGCGGCGGCGGTGGTGCTGCAGTTCGTGTTCGCGGTCAAGCTGTCCTGGTTCCCGGCGCTGGGAGACGGCGACGGGCTTCGTCGACTCGCTGCACCACCTGATCCTGCCGGCCCTCGCGCTGGCCGCCTCCTCGGTGGCGCTGGTGACGCGGGTGACCCGCGCCGCGGTGCGCGAGGAGCTGGAGCGCGAGCACGTGCAGACCGCCGATCAGTCGTGGCCTGCCGCGTCGGACGTCATCGTGCGCCGCCACGTCCTGCGCAACGCGGCGATCCCGATCACCACGGTGGTCGGCCTCACGATCGCCAGCCTGATCGCGCTGTCGGCGGTCGTCGAGACGGCGTTCGGGCTCAACGGTCTCGGCTCCTACCTCGTGCAGGCCGCGCAGAACAAGGACTTCGCCGTCGTCCAGGGCATCAGCCTGGTGCTGGTGGTCGCTCTTCGTCGTGGTCAACACCGATCGTCGACATCGCCTACGCCCTCCTCGACCCGCGGGTCGCGATCGGGAGCAGAGCCCAGTGAGCATCCCCGTCGGAGGTGCCCTGCCCACCGGTGCGGCCCCGGAGAGCCCGGGCCGGACGCCGTCCCGCGCCAGGCGACGCGGCGTCGGCCAAGACCCGCCGCCGGCTGCCCCGGCTCGGTGTGGGCGGCTGGATCAGCGTCGGCGATCATCGCGGTCGCCGTGCTCCTGGCGATCTTCGGGCCGATCGCTGCGGCCCTTCGACCCGAACGCGGTCGAACCTCTCCTATGCCAACGTCGGCCCGACGGGTGGTCACCTGCTCGGGCTTCGACGGCGCGGGTCGCGACCTGCTGAGCCGGCTCATGGTGGGTGCCCGTACGACGCTCCTGGGCGCGGCCCTGGTCTCGATCGTCGCCGTCGTCGATCGGCTCGAGCCTGGCCGTCGCTCACCGCCTGGTTCGGCGGCCGGTTCGACACCGCCGTCTCGAGCGGCCTCGACGTGATGTTCGCGTTCCCCGGCATCCTGCTCGCCGTGCTGGCGGCCGCCGTGTTCGGGCCCGGGCCTCTTCGCCGCCGGACTCGCGCTCGCGATGGCCTACTCGCCGTACCTGGCCCGCGTCCTGCGCGGCGCAGCGCTCAAGGAGCGGGCGATGGCCTACATCCAGGCCGGCGAGGTGCAGGGCTTCAGCAGCTGGTGGCTGTGCTTCCGCCACCTGCTGCCCAACATCTCGGCGCTGATCGTGGCTCAGGGCACGATCTTCTTCGGCTTCGCGGTCGTCGACCTGGCGGCGCTGTCGTTCCTCGGCCTCGGCATCCAGCCGCCCCAGGCCGACTGGGGCGTGATGGTCTCCGAGGGCAAGACACCGCTGCTCCAGGGCTATCCGCTCGAGGCGCTGGCAGCGGTGATCTGCATCGTGCTCGTCGTCTCGGCGGTGAGCTTCCTCGGCGAGCGGCTCCAGGCACGCGTCGACGGAGAGCAACCGATGAGCGCGCTGCTCCAGGTCAAGGACCTGACCGTCGACCTCGCGATGGACGACGGTCCGCGCCAGGTCATCTCCGGCACGCACCTTCGACATCGGCGCCGGCGAGGCGATGGGCCTGGTCGGTGAGTCCGGCTCCGGCAAGTCGATGACCGCCCGCGCCATCGCCCGGCTGCTGCCCGACGGCGCCGAGGTCACCGGCGAGGTCACCTTCGACGGCACCGACGTCCTCGGCGCTCTCCGGGCACGGCGCTGCGGGCGCACCGCTCCCAGGTGGCGGTGGTCTTCCAGGACCCTCGCGCCCACATCAACCCGGTGCGGCGGATCGAGGACTTCATGACCGAGTCCCTGCGCACCCTCGACGACGTACCCGGCGGCGAGGCGCCGCGTCGCGCCGCCGACGGCCTGGAGGAGGTCGGCATCGACGACCCGGCCAAGCGCCTGCGGCAGTACCCCCACGAGCTGTCCGGCGGCATGCTCCAGCGCGTCATGATCGCCACCGCCCTGCTGTCCGCAGCCGCGGCTGCTGCTGGCCGACGAGTGCACCACGGCCCTCGACGTCACCACCCAGTCGGAGGTGATGGCCATCCTCGACGATCTGCGTCGCGACCGCGGGCTGTCGATGCTCTTCATCACCCACGACCTCGAGCTGGCCGGCGCGGTGTGCGACCGCACCTGCGTGATGTACGCCGGTCAGGTGGTCGAGACCGCGGGCCGCCGACCGGCTGCACGCCGATCCCGCTGCACCCCTACAGCGCGGCCCTCGTGCAGGCGCGGCCGGACATCACGTCCACCGCGCCACCGGCTGGTGGCGATCCCCGGGCGTCCGGTCTCGGCGTTCGAGGCACCGGCGGGATGCCGGTTCGCCCCCCGCTGCCCGCATGCGGAGCAGTCGTGTCGCGAGCACGAGCAGACGATGACCGACCTCGACACCGGCCGGGTGCGGTGCGAGCGCGCCACCGAGCTGCGCGGCAGCCTGCTGGAGCAGAGGACCCATGTCTGAGACCGACACCTCCGGCACGGCCGCCACGGCCGGGGTCCAGCCCGCGCTCTCGGTGCGAGGGCTGCGCAAGGAGTTCGGCGCCCAGGTCGCCGTCGACGACATGACCTTCGACCTGATGCCGGGACGCTCGCTGGCCATCGTGGGCGAGTCCGGCAGCGGCAAGACCACCGTGGCGCGCATGATCGTCGGGCTGGAACGACCGACGGCCGGCGACGATCGTCGCCTGCGGTCGCGACCGCTCGCGGCCCGCCCGCGCGCGGGTCGGGAGCGCAAGCTGCGCGGACGTGAGGTGCAGATCGTCTTCCAGGACCCCTACTCGAGCCTGGACCCGCGCCAGTCGGGGTCGGCCCTGATCGACGAGGTGCTGCGGCTGCACCACGACTACGACGCCGCGACCCGGCGCCGCACGATCAACGAGCTGGCCGACCTGGTGGGCCTGGACCAGCGCCAGATCAACGCGCTGCCCAGGGCTCTCTCCGGCGGTCAGCGACAGCGTGTCGCGATCGCCCGGGCCCTGGCTGCCGAGCCGCGCGTGCTGATCCTCGACGAGTCGGTGGCGGCGCTCGACGTATCGATCCAGGCCCAGGTCCTCAACGTGCTGGCCGACATCCGCGACGAGCGCGGGATCAGCTACGTCCTCATCTCCCACGACCTCGCCGTCGTGCGGCAGCTGACCGAGGAGGCCCTGGTGATGCAGCGGGGCAAGGTCGTCGAGCGCGGTGCCACCGGGCCAGCTCCTCGACTCCCCGCAGCACCCCTACACGCAGATGCTGAGGGCCAGCGTCCCGGGGCCGGGCTGGAAGCCGTCGCGAGCGGTGCGCGAGTCCACTCCCGTCCTGACCGGCTCAGCCCGCGACTGCCCTCCGGACCGTCGTCCAGAGCTCGCCCAGGGTGGCGCCGAGAAGTGCGTGCGTCTGCACGGGGTACGACGAGAAGCCCACGATCATGGTGCGGGTACGACGGTCCACCCAGCAGAACTGGCCATGGATCCCCAGCATGCTCACGACTCGTCCAGGCTCCAGCACCCAGGTCTGGTTGTGGTACTCCGCCCCCGGGAACGCATCGGCCGACTCCCCTCGGGCGAACGCCGCGGCGCGCTCGGGCGACGGCTCGTACGCCTCGTCGACCCAGCGTGCCGGGATCACCTGGTCACCGCCGAGGGACCGGCCCTCGTCCGCGAGCAGGTACCCCCAGCGCACGAAGTCCCGCAGCGTGAGGTTCACCTGCCCTTCGACGATGGGGTTGCCGACGGAGTCGACATTGACCAGCGCCGGTCGCTCCGCGCCCAGGTGGCGGTAGATCCGGTCCTCGAAGAGATCGACGGCGGGGACGCCGTATGCGTTCCCGACCGCGATGGGCAACAGGTTCGTCAGGTAGGAGCCGTAGGTGAACCTGTGGCCCGGCGGCTCGGCGGTCCGCGTCAGCTCGGCCTCCGCGAAGGCCAGCACCCCGACCTGACGGGCGGCAGGACCGTCGTAGTAGCCCACGGCGTCGGCGTACCGCCAGTACATCGAGTCCGCCCGCTCGTAGTGCTCCTCGAGGTCGACCCCCGTGGCCATGTCGAGGACGTGCTGCGACGGTGACCCGGGCCCATGCATCGATGGCCGCCAGCTCCGGCACGTAGTCGCCGATCGGGCGCGACAGATCGAGCCTCCCCTCCTCGACGGCGATGCCGACCATCATCGTGGTCAGGGTCTTGGAGCACGAGTGAGCCACGTGCCGGTCGGACTCCGTCATCGCGTTCCGGTAGGTCTCGTAGACCAGGCGTCCGTCCTGCACCACGGCCAGCGCATCGGTGTAGAGCCGCCGGTCGAGGAACTGGTCACCGCCCATGGCGCGGCCCGTGAGCGGATCGGTGAAGGTCAGCGCACCGACGTCGAGCGCGGTGCCGTGCGGGATCGGCCTCGCCGGGCCGTGCGGGTCCAGCTCGACCGACGGCATCCTCTCGGCCGTCGTGAGCTGCCCGCGCGCGAGGTTCCAGGGCCGGTCCCAGGTGGTCCCGTCGTAGCCGAGCGCGGAGAGGCCCGCCGGTGTGCCGCTCGCCGGGATGGCCGTGACCATGGTGCCGGTCCCTTCTGGGTGTCGTCGGTAGGACTTGTGCAGAACCCGCCGGCGTTCGCCCGAGTTCGTCCGCCGGGCCGCCGTCCTCGTGGATGCTCACCACGATGTCATGTCCTGGTGCTACGACGTACGGAGCGACCGGAGGTCCTGGCTTCCCAACGCACCGACCTCGCACAGCACCGACTCATCCCCTCGACTGTCTCCGAGGTTGACCGTCGTGTGTTCTGTGAGACTGCACGCTCGCGCATGCCGGACCGTCGCACCCCAAGATTGTGCAGTATTTGTTGACGGACTGTTAAGTCTCAATGTACGTTCGGGGACCGAGTGTGACGTCCGACACGCGGACGTTCTTCGGGAGAAAGCAGTCTGATGAGCACGAACAAGAAGCATGGCTGGCTCAGGGCCGGCCAACTCGGGACCTTGCTCCTGGGGGCATGCGCGCTACTGGTCGCCTTGGCGACGACCGGCGCATCCGCCTCGGGCAAGGGTGACGACCACGGCCACGACTCGGATGGGCTCGCCGCGCGCGTGGCCAAGCTCGAGTACGCCCAGGAGATCTCGGAGGCGAAGCTCGAGATCACCGAGAAGCAGTCGGAGTACGGCCTCCTCTTCAACGGCGACGGGCCGAACGGCCCCGACCGGGCGAAGTGGGGCAAGGAGATCTTCACCGGCGATGGGCCGTTCCTGGCCTTCGACGCCAACAACCAGTTGATCCCCTCCCAGAGCTTCGAGCACATGAGTGACGAGATCGCTGGTGCCATCGCGAGCCAGCCCACGACGTGGCCGGACACGTCGAAGCCGAACGGGTCCATGCACTTCATGTACGCCCCCGTCTTCGACTCCATCACTCCGACTCACGCCGTGACGCGCACCCCGTCGGTGAGCATCAGCGGCGTGAAGGGGACCGCGGCACCGGTCTCCGTCACGATCCGGGTGTACTGGGACACCTGGAAGAAGACCGCGGACGGCTGGCGCAAGGTGACGAGCACCTGGTACCGCCTCGACTGATCAACCCGACCGATCGTGACAGCGCTCCAGATCTGCAGGTCTGGAGCGCTGTCCTGGTGGTCGTGTCACGGGTGGCTCTCCACTCGCCTCTCCGTGCGGTCGGCCGAGCACGGACGCGAGCACGTGTTCGGCAATGGCAAGCGCCGACGTCGCCGCCGGTGACGGGGCGTTGCGGATGGCCGTGACCGCGCCGACCTGGCGGATCCGGAAGTCGTCCACGAGGGAGCCGTCCGGGTCGACAGCCTGGGCACGGACACCGGCCGGGGCCCGTACGACGTCGGGCACGGCCAGCTCGGGAACGTAGCTCTGCGCCTCGGCGACGTACGCCCGTTGGGACAGGGAGCCACGCACCTCTCGCACACCCGCCCGCCAGTGCCTGCGGAACAAGCGGCGGGCACCCGGCGAACGCGCGATGTCCCAGACGTCCCTCGCCCTGACGTCGCGCAGGCGGTAGCCCTCGCGCGCCAGCGCCAGCACGGCATTCGGACCGATGTCCACGTCCCCGCCGACGCGCGGGGTGAAGTGCACGCCGAGGAACGGGTACGCCGGGTCGGGCACCGGGTAGACCAGTCCCCGCACCAGTGAGCGACGCTCCGGGCGCAGTCGGTAGTACTCGCCACGGAACGGGATGATCACCGGATCCCGGACGTCCCCGGCAGCCCTCGCCAGGATGTCCGACTGGAGGCCGGCGCAGATGACGACCCGGCCGCAGCGCACCTGGTCGCCGTTCGTGCACTCGACGACGGCGACCCCGTTCTCCTGTCTGATCCCGTGGACCTCGCGACCGGTCCTCACGCTGCCGCCCAGTGTCGCGACGTCGTCCGCGTAGGCCAGGCACACCGCAGCGAAGTCGACGATCGCTGTCGACGGCGAGTGCAGGGCGGCTATACCCGTCACGTACGGCTCGACGTCGCGCATGGCTGCGCGGTCCAGGCGGCGGACGCCCGGGACCTGGTTGGCGTGGGCGCGTCGTTCGAGCTCGGCGAGACGTGCGAGCTCCGAGGAGTCTCGGGCGACGATCAGCTTGCCGATCTCCTGGTACTCCAGACCCCGACCCTGGCAGTACTCCTTGAGAAGCCGGCCACCGCGTCGGCACAACGTTGCCTTGAGGGAGCCCGGCGGGTAGTAGATCCCGGCGTGCACCACCCCGGAGTTGTGGCCGCTCTGGTGCATCGCGGCCGCCGGCTCCTTCTCCAGCACGATCACCTCGCGCCCGGTCTGGCCCAGCGCCCGCGCAACGGCCAAGCCCACGATGCCGGCGCCGATCACCACCACCCGCTCGCCCGCACTCCCCCGCATCCCGCGAGCATAGGCGCATGTGCGTTCCTGGCACACGTTCTGCAGTGCTAGCGTACCCAGGTGTTAACTACTGCCGAACACTCTGCCCGTTTCGACTTCTCCGGTTCCGTGGTGCTCGTCACCGGTGGCGGCACCGGGATCGGCCTCTCCGTGACCCAGGCCTTCCTCGAGGCAGGGGCGTCCGTGGTGGTGGCGGGCCGGCGCCGTGATCCGCTGGATCAAGCCGTCGGCGGGGCCGGACCGGATCGCGGTCTAGCCGTGCAGTGCGACATCGGGGACCGGCGGGCCGTCCAGGATCTCGTGCAGGAGATCGTGGCGCGCTTCGGACGCCTGGACGTGGTCGTGAGCAACTCCGCGATCTTCGTCTCCAGCCAGCTCACCGACCTCGACGACGACACGTGGGAGCAGATGAGACGGGTCAACGTCGACGGCTTCTACTACCTGGCGCAGGAGACCCTCCCCTTGCTCGAGCAGTCGGGCGGGAGCCTCGTCGCGGTGTCCAGCGTCTCGGGGGAACGCGGCGACTGGGGTCAGGCCGCCTACAACGCAACCAAGGCAGCCGTCTCCAACTTCGTTCGCTCGCTGGCCCTCGACTACGGCCCCCGCGGTGTCCGGATCAACGCGGTGGCGCCGGCCTTCACGGTCACGGACATGACGCGTCCCGTTGCGGAGGACCCCGCCGCGCGGCGCGTCTTCGAGAACCGTGTGGCGTTGGGGCGGTTGGCCGGCCCGGACGACATTGCCGGATCGGTCCTGTTCCTGGCCAGCGACGCAGCGGCGTACGTCACCGGCGTCATCCTGGCGGTGGACGGAGGAACGAGCGCCTCGACCGGACAAGGGCACGCCGAGTAGTCGGAATCCGCGGCGTGTCCACGAGGCATCCTCAGTCCAGCAGCTCGCTCCGCACGAACTCGAGCTCGCGGGAGACGTAGTCGGTGATGTCCCCGTTCTTGAGCTCGGCGGGTAGCACGTCCCAGGTATAGGTCTCGATCTCGAGGTGGTCCGACAAGGGCGTCTCCCGGTGAAGTCGAAGTGCCTCTTGGACCGCGTAGCGAGTCGTGCCGAACGCACCGAGCTCCTCCAGGAACACGGGCACGTGGAAATGCGTGCGCAGCTCGGCGGGCCGTGGGTCCTGCTCGAAGGCGTCGAGGGCCTCGCCCAGGTTCAGGAACTGCTCCGCATCCTCTCCGCGCCGCAAGGTGCTCTGGCTGAGGTAGATCGTGTCGGTGAAGCGTCGCAGGTCGGGCACGACCTCGGGCGTGAGCTCTGCGACGCGCAAGGCGGCGGCCTCCTGCAGCTTGAAGATCGGAACGCCCGCGGCGACGAGTCCCTCGAGCGAGGTGCGTACATCCTCGAAGCCGACAGACTGGTGACCGATGTCGAAGACGACGCCGAGATGTCGGCGGACCAGCCCCTCGGCCTCGGACAGAGGCACCTCGGCGGCGACGGCGAGCTCGGCGATGCCGGCTCGTGAATGGATCCTCTCGCCGAAGTAGGCGATCGTCTCGTCGGTGGTCTCCAGGTAGCAGGCCGGCTCCGGCTCGAGGGCGAGCTTCACCCTGCGTCCGGTTCGGGCTTCCAGCCGGACCAGGTGCGCCACGACGCGGAGTAGTTGGGAGGTGAAGCGGTCGACGTACGACGCGTCCACCACGTGGGGCCGGAACGCGAGTGGTGCCGTCTGGATGCTGGGGCTCACGGTCGGAAGCGTCACCTCGGCCAGGATGTCCGCGACCTGGCAGGTGTAGTCGACACGCTCGTCGGTGGTCCAGTCCGGCTCGTAGACACGTTCCATGACCCGAGCGCCCTTGAACGGGCCATACGGGAACGCGTTGACCGTGTACACGTACAAGTCCTGCTGGGCGAGGAACGTCGACAGCCAGACGCGCTGGGCGGCTTCCTCGGCGAGGGTCGCCGCAGCGGCCGCGGAGATCCGCAGGGAGACGCCGAAGGGCCGATCGGGGGAGACCCGCCGCTTGACCGCGGGGAGGTAGGTCTCCAGGCTCTCGCGCATCTCGGCCCAGGTGTCCCCCGGGTGCACGAGCGTGGAGTAGGTCAGATGGCCGAGGCCGTTCCCCAAGTCCATCGGACTCCCGTCTGTTCATTGTGAGTGAACAAACCGTAGAGTGATGCTGACCGTGTGTCAACGGACCCTGGAGTGGGTCAGTGACGTTGGCCGTGCACGAACCAGATGCCCTCGAAGGTCGTGGAGCCCAGGTTGCGCAGGACGTGGGGGATCGACGAGTCGAACCCGAGGGACTCGCCCGCGTGGAGCTTGAAGACCTCGTCCCCGACCGTCACCGCCAGCTCGCCGGACAGCACGTATCCGTACTCGTACCCGTCGTGGGTGATCAGATCCCCGTCCGCGGAGGCGGCGCCCGGCGCGTACGCGATCTTCATGAAGTTCACGCCATGCTCGGGTGTCGCCGCGAGGCGCTCCCACACGACGCCTTCAGCCATGCTGAGCTGCGGTCGGTGGCTCGGGTGGACCACCGACACTCGGTTCGCGTACTCGGACGGTTGCCAGGCATTGGTGGGATCCGACGGGTGGAGCTCCTGGTCGGGCGGTACGCCGACGCCGTTCGTCGCGGCGTACGGGCGATCCTCGAACAGCTCATCGACCGAGACGTTCAGCAGCCGCGAGAAGGTGTAGAGCGTCGCCACCGACGGTTGCGACTTGCCGTTCTCGATCTGGGAGATCAAGGACGGGGAGACATCCGCCTGGCGGGCCAGTTCGCGCAGCGTCAGTCCAGCCCGGACGCGGACCTCCTTCAGCCGCCGGCCCAGATCTTCCATGCCATCCTCATGCTTCCCCGATAGTCCGCGCTCCGTCGTTCCTGCCGTCCCGAGGCTCCGATGAGATTAGCAGGACTGCACGCGCTTCACTCGCGCTCACCTTCGGAATGGTCAGTGCCACTACCTCGATCCGACCCTGGCGTTTAGTGTGACCAAACACTATGCTGCGGCGTGCGCGATGTCGAGCGTCGGCGGGACGACACACAGAAAGCGAGCGAGAGGTGACGGACGCGAAGCGAGCCCTGGTGGTGGGCGCGACCGGAATCGTCGGCCAGGCCGTCGCCGGCCTGCTGGTGGACGAAGGCTGGACCACCTTCGGCCTGTCCCGCAGCGGCGGCCGGCCGCACGGCGTGACGCCCGTGGTCACCGACCTCTCCGACCCTGACCACCTGTCCTCGGCCCTGGCCGACGTGCGGCCGGACCTGGTCGCGATCACGGCCTGGACCCGTTGTGAGACCGAGGCGGACAACATCGAGGTCAACGGCGGTGCGGTGCGGCACCTGTTGGCTGCGCTGGAGCCGGCAGGGACCGTCCAGCACGTCGCGCTGATGACCGGACTGAAGCACTACCTGGGGCCGTTCGAGGCGTACGCCGTCGGCAAGATGCCCGACACCCCGTTCCACGAGTACGAGCCGCGGCTCTCCTCCCCGAACTTCTACTACGCCCAGGAGGACGAGCTCTTCGCCGGCGCCGAGCGGAACGGCTTCACCTGGAGCGTCCATCGCGCGCACACCGTGTTCGGTTTCGCGACCGGGAACGCGATGAACATGGTGGCCACCATCTGTGCCTACGCGACCATCTGCAAGGAGAAGGGGCTCCCCTTCGTGTTCCCCGGATCCGAGACCCAGTGGAACGGCGTCACCGACGTCACCGACGCCGAGCTGCTCGCCGAGCAGATCCTGTGGTGTGCAACAGATGAGCGCGGCCAGAACGAGCCGTTCAACATCGCCAACGGCGACGTGTTCCGGTGGCGTTGGCTCTGGCCGCAGGTCGCGGCGTACTTCGGTCTGGAGTGGGAGGGCTTCGAAGGCGAGCCGCGCACGCTGGAGGCCGCGATGGCAGGCACGGAGGACACCTGGCAGCAGATCGTCGCGCGCCACGACCTGGTGGAGCCCGAGCTCGCACGGGTGGCCTCGTGGTGGCACACCGACGGCGACCTCGGGCGCAACATCGAGGTCCTCACCGACATGAACAAGAGCAGGAACGCCGGCTTCACCGCGTTCCGCGACACCCGCGACGCCTTCTTCCGGTACGCCGAGCGCTACCGCGCGGCGCGGATCATCCCCTGAGCCCACGCGGGGCGGGTGCGGCTTCACCCGCCCGTCCCGCGTGTACCAAGCGGCCGGCTCAGCGCCCGAGAGCCGCCTCGAACTCGATGTGGGCCTTGATGGTCGCCGGGGTCGGGTGGTGCGCGGTCTCGAGGGCAGCCTTCGCCGCCTCGACCCCGAAATGCTCGGTCACGATCGTGGACAGGTCGATGCCGCTGTGAGCGAGGAAGCGCAGAGTCTCCGGCCACACGCCCGGTGAGCCGATGGAGCCGGTGATGCGCAGCTCCTTGGATTGGATGAGCCCGAGCTTGGCCGGCGCCTCCTGACCCACGTCGATGCCGATGTAGGCGATCCGACCCTGGAAGCAGACCAGCTCGAGCGCCTGGGCCATCACCGCTGGACGACCCGTCGCCTCCACGACGAGGTCAGCGCCGCGACCGCCGGAGAGCTCCGCCAGCAGTGCCTCGACATCCTCGGGCGGGACGGCGCTCCCGGCACCGAGGGACAACGCGGCTGAGCGGCGTTCGATCGACGGCTCGACCACCACGACCCGGGCACCCATCGCGTCAGCAGCGGCCACCACGGCGAGCCCGACAGGTCCGGCCCCGAGGACGACCACCAGATCGCTGGCGTCCACTCCCCCGGCCCTCACGATCGCGTAGTAGGCGACACTGAAGGGCTCCACGAGCGCACCCATGGTCCAGCTCAGCTGGTCCGGCAGCCGGTGCAGCCACTCGGGGCGGGCGACGAAGAACTCCGCGGCGGCGCCGCTGATCGAGAAGCCGAAGTGATCCTCGCCGATGACGCACTCGCCGACGACCCGGTCACCGGGCGAGACCGACGTGACCTTGGCGCCCACGGCCACCACCTCCCCCGACCACTCGTGGCCGGGGATCAGGGGATAGGAGAAGGGGATGATGTAGCGCCCCTCGAGCAGGTCGATGTCGGAGTGGCAGACGCCGACGGACCGGGCCGCGACCAGCACCTCGTCCTCGGCGATCTCCGGGACCGGCAGGTCCTCGACGCTGGCGACGCCCTTCTCCATGTACTGCAGTGCCTTCACGCGCTCGTGCCCCTCTCCTGTACGTCGTGGTCAGCGAGCCTGAACCAGGACCTTGACCTGGTCACCCGACGGGTCGAGGAGTGTCTCGAAGCCGCCCTTCACCACCTCGTCCATCCCGATCTGGGCGGTGACGACCTTCTCCACCGGATAACGGCCCGACGAGATGAGGCCGATGATGCGCGGCCAGTCCGAGACCGGATAGCACCAGGTGCCGGCCAGGGTGATGTCGTGCTCGGCCAGGACCATCGGCTCGATGGACGCGGCTCTGGTGTGGAGACCGGTCTGGGAGATGCGGCCCGCCGAGCGGACCGCCGCGATCGCGGTCTGCAGTGCGCGCTCGTTGCCCGAGCATTCGATGACGGCATCGGCGCCCACTCCGTCGGTCTGCTCCTTGACCCACGCGGCCACGTCGACGGAGGTGGGGTCGACGACGTCCCCCACGTCGAGGCTGCGGGCGAGGTCGGCGCGCACCGGGTTCACCTCTGAGACGAACACTCGTGCACCCGCGGCGGCCGAGTAGAGAGCCGCGAGAGCACCGATCGGGCCCGCCCCGGTGACGAGCACGGTGTCGCCCGGGCTCACGCCGGCGGTGTCGACTCCGTAGGCGGCCACGGCGGCCGGCTCGACCAGGGCGCCCTGAAGGTCGGTGACCTCGTCGGGGAGCACACTCACATGGCTGGCCGGGACGACGGCGAGCTCGGAGATGCCACCCCAGTCGTAGCTGAGCCCGACGCACGCCATGGACTGGCACAGGTGGTTGAGGCCCCGGCGACAGTAGTAGCACCGGCCGCAGTAGAGGAGTGGCATGACAGAGACCCTCTGGCCGACCCGGAGCGAGGTGACCTCGCTACCTGTCTCGACGATCTCTCCGGAGAACTCGTGACCGAGCACCTGGGGGAGCTGGGAGCCGTTCAGCGCGTGCGGCTCGGCCGGGATGACGATCGGACCCATGGCGTACTCGTGGAGGTCGGTCCCGCAGATGCCACACCACAGCGGACGCAGCAGGACCTCGCTCGGCCCGGGGCCGTCGGGCGCCGCCACCTCCTCCACCCGGATGTCCTGGGCCGCGTGGAACACAGCTGCCTTCATGAGTGCGAGCTCCCTTCGATGGTGGGGTCGAACAGCACCTTGCCCTCGAGGCCGCCGGAGGCGAGCCGTTCGAGCTGGGTCGGGACGTCGTCGAGCGGGCGAACGGAGTCCAGCAGCTCCGCCGGGACATCTGTGGTCGTGAGGATGTCGAGGGCCGGCCCGAGGTCGTCGGCACAGACGTGGGCCAACGTTGTCAGCACCGAGATCTCCTGCATGACGATCGGGTGCAGGTCGACCTGCTGGCGCGCACCAGGGATACCCACCTGCAGTACCGTGCCGGCCGGCCTCAGGAGCGACACAGCCTTGTCGAGCTGACCGGGGGCGCCGCTGGCCTCGATCACCAGATCAGCGGGACCCCCGAGCACGTCGCGGACCTCGCCCGCGCCGACTTCGGCGTCGACCACCCGGGTGGCTCCGAGTCGCGTGGCGCGCTCGAGCCGGCTGCCCGGCAGGTCGATGACCGTGAGGTCGACCTCGGCGAGCGCTTGCAACGCGGTGAGCACGAACGTGCCGATCGCGCCCGCGCCGATGAGGACCACACGATCCCCGTCTCGGACGCCGGACCGCCGCGCCGCGTGAAGGCCGACTGCCATCGGTTGAGCGAGGCCGGCGGCGTCGACCGAGAGCTGGTCAGGCAGCGGCGAGAGGGTGCTTTCCGGAACTGCGACCAGCTCTGCCATGCCCCCTGCTGTGTTCAGCCCCAGTGTGTAGTAACGACGACAGACGTTGGTGCGACCGTCACGGCAGCGGTCACACGTTCCGCACGACACACCGGCGCCGGACGCCACGATGCTGCCGACCCGGTGCCGACCGCCGGGTGTCTCGCGCACCACTTCACCGACGAACTCGTGCCCGAGGATCATCGGCCCACTGTGACCGGTCACGGGGTGAACCCGGTCCACGGGGAAGGTACGGGGCCCGCTCGTCCACTCGGTCGCGTCGGTGCCGCACATCCCGGAACGCAGGACCCGGAGCAGCACCTCGCCGTCCTTCGGCTCGGGATCTGGTACCTCGGTGATCCGAACGTCGTGGTCGCCGTGGTAGACGGCGGCACGCATCACGCCTCCGGGGCAGCCCGGACCGCGCTCCCGGCTTTGGTGTTGAGGTGTGACTGCGACTCGCGCAGGGTCGGGAGAGAGCCGCCGACGGTGAAGTATCGCTGGCCGGCGACCAGGAGCTCCTCAGCGGGGAACTTG
Organism: uncultured Actinomycetota bacterium; assembly: GCA_963761515.1. Taxonomy (GTDB): domain Bacteria; phylum Actinomycetota; class Actinomycetes; order Propionibacteriales; family Nocardioidaceae; genus Nocardioides. Next base: position 102,358 of record CAVXHO010000019.1, on the reverse strand, counting down.
GTCACCACCTCGCACCCGTCTGCGGTCACCACCATCTCCTCCTCGATGCGCGCCGCGCCCACGCCATCGGCCGAGGGCCAGTAGGTCTCGATCGCGAAGAACATCCCCTCGCGCAGCTCCTCGGGGTGGTCGAGCGAGACGAGGCGGGAGAAGATCGGCTTCTCCCAGATCGACAGTCCGACGCCGTGACCGTACTGCAGCCCGAACGCCGCTTCTTCGTTCGGGAAGCCGAACTCTTCAGCGCTGGGGAACTCTGCCACGACGTCGGCGGTGGTGGCTCCCGGCCGGACCACGGAGATCGCGCGATCCATGTACTCCCGGGCGCGGACGTACGCGTCCTGTTGGGCGTGACTGGCGGATCCCACGGCGAAGGTGCGGTAGTAGCAGGTCCGGTAGCCCTCGTAGCTGTGCAGGATGTCGAAGAAGGCGGGGTCACCAGGGCGGATCAGGCGGTCGGAGTAGACGTGCGGGTGGGGCGAGCACCGTTCCCCGGAGATCGCGTTGACTCCCTCGACGTACTCCGAGCCCATGTCGTAGAGCACCTTGGACACGAGGCCGACCGTCTCGTTCTCACGGACTCCCGGCCGAAGGAACTCATACAGCTCGGAGTAGGCCGCGTCGACCATGGACGCGGCTTGGGTCAACAGCGAGATCTCGTCGTCGGTCTTGATGGCGCGCGCCCGGAGGAACACCTGCTGTCCGTCGGCCACCTCGATTCCTGCGTTGCGCAGGGCGAACAGGACGGGTAGCTCAGCCACGTCGACGCCGACCGGCTCACCGAGGACGCCGAACTTCTCCAGCTCCCGCTTGATCTTGGCGGCCACGTCGTCCGCGATGCCGGCATCGGGGTTGAACGCACCCCGGAGGGTCGAGATGCCGGCGCGCGCCCCGGACTCGGCGCGCGCCCGCACCCCGTTCTCAGCCACCGAGCCAGGCTCGGCGTCTGCTTCCATCCTGGTCGTCCCCAACCAAGGATTGAAGAGCTCGTGATGGCGGGCCGCCGAGCCGAAGTCCCACACGATCGGATCCGAGTTGCGAGTCACCAGGGCGAAGCGGATCAGCTTGTCCATGGCCCAGGTGCCGATATGGGTCGCCGACATGTAGCGGATGTTCGCGAAGTCGAAGGCCAGGAGCGCCCCCAGGTCGGAACGCTCCAGCTCCGCACGCAGCCGGGCGAGCCGCTCGTTGCGGAGGCGGTCGAAGGAGATGCGGTTCTCCCAGTCGACCGCATTCGTGCCGAAGGTCGCGGTGCTGTGGGGGCTCATCGGTGGCCTCTCTGTCGGATCTGCTGTGTGAAGACGCTGGGTTCTGGAATGTCGCCCCTGGCGGGCTGGTCAGGCTGTGAGGCCGCCCCGCTTCCCGCGGGTGCGAGCGAGTGTGTAGATGACGGCCGCGACCAGGATCAGGAACCCCTGGAAGTAGAACTGGGATGTCGAGCCGAGCCCGAGGAAAGTCGTTGCGTTCAACACCTGCTGCAGGAGCAGGGCACCGAGCAGCGTTCCGATGAAGGTCCCTCTGCCGCCCAGGAGACTGGTGCCTCCCAGCACGACCGCGGTCACGCTGGTGAGCGTGAACGCCTGTCCTTGCGAGGGGTCACCGATTCCGTACTGACCCATCAGGACGATGGCACCGAGGAACGCGAAGAGAGATGAGCCGACGTAGGCGAGAACGATGGTCCGCGTCACCGGGATGCCGATGCGCCGGGCCGACTCTTCGTCCGAGCCGACCGCTCGGAGACGCCACCCCCAGGGTCGCCAGCGCAGGCCGACCTCGAGCAGGATCGCAATCGCCACCAACGCGATGAACACGGCTGGGATCGCGCCGTACACGTAGTTGATGTTGTTCTGGAAGGTGGTCGAGATGAACCCGCCCTGGGTGGGTCGGAGAAGGAAGGCGAACCCACCCAGGGCGATGTACAGCGTCAACGTCGCGGCTATGGGCGTGAACTTGAGGAACCTGATGAGACAGCCGTTGACGACCCCGACGATCACCGCCACCAGCACCATCAGCGCGAGGCCCGTGGTCAGATGTGCGGCCGAGGTGCCGTCGTTGGCGTAGAACGACGAGACCACGACGAGGAAGCCGGCCAGCGGGCCGACCGACAAGTCGATGCCGCCGGTGAGTAGTGCGATGTTCTGACCCAGCGCGATGAAGCCGACCGCCGTGGCGGCCGCCAACGTCGTGTAGATGTTGAAGTCGGAGAGGTAGCGGTCGTTGCCCGGGGCGATGTAGGCGGCCAGGCCGAGCATCACCAGGACCAGGAGGACCGAGGGCGTGTAGTCGCCCTGGATGAACCGGCGTATCCACGAGCTGGATGCCCGCCGTCGAGCGGCCACCTGCACGGTCTCCGCCGTGGAGGTGACGGCGTTGGAGACGATCTGCTCCTCGGTCACGTCAGCGCCCGTCAAGGTCGCCACGACCTGACCGCGCGACATCACCAGCACTCGGTCGCACAGGCCCTCGAGCTCCTTGGAGTCCGACGAGGAGATGATCACCGGGACTCCACCTTCGGAGGCATGGCGCAGGATCCCGTAGATCTCGGCCCGTGCGCCGACGTCGACGCCCTGGGTCGGTTCGTCGGCGATCAGCACCGCAGGCTCGGACAGCAGAGCCCGGGAGATGACGACTTTCTGCTGGTTCCCGCCGGACAGCGACGTCACGTTGGCATCGAGTGACGGCGCCCTGACGGAGAGCGACTGCAGGGAGGTACGGACGCGGTCGACTTCCACGCGACGACTGAGGAGGGGTCCGCGACGGAATCGCCGCAGTGCGGAGACCGCCGCGTTCTCGCGCACCGACAGGCTTCCCAGCAGGCCCTCGGAGATCCGGTCCGAGGGCATGTAGGCGGTTCTGTGGAGCAGCTCGCTGCCCCGCATCGTCCGTCCACCGACCGCGACGGAGCCCGAGAAGGACTCGAGCCCTGCCAAGGCCCGGAGAAGCTCGCTCTGCCCGTTGCCGACCACGCCTGCGAGCCCGACGATCTCGCCGCGCTCGGCCGACAGGGACACCGACGAGAATCCGGGTCCTGAGAGGTTGTCGATCACGAAGTTCGCCTCGTCGTCCGCCGCCGCGTGTTTGGGCGGGAACGTGGACTCGAGGGTGCGGCCCACGATGAGAGCGAGGAGCTCGGAGTCGGTGATGTCGTCGACCTGGGAGGTGCCCCGGACGCGCCCGTCACGCAGGACGGTCACGCGATCGGCTATCTCGCGCACCTCTGCGAGCCGGTGGGTGATGTACACCACGGAGGTGCCGGCCCCCACGAACTCGCGCACGCGGCCGAAGAGAAGGTCGACCGCGTCGCCTCCGAGCGGCGCCGTGGGCTCGTCGAGGATGAGCAGTCGCGGGCGAACGGCGAATGCCTTGGCGATCTCGAGCAGGTGCTTCTCCGCGAGCGTCAGGGACTCGACGCGTTCGCTGAGGTGCACGCGGAGACCGACACTGTCGAGGAGCTCGCGGGCCACCTTGCTGGTGGACTGACCGCGGAACGTGGATCGCGGCAGTGCGACCTGGAAGTTCTCCAGGACCGTCATGTCGGGGAGGAGAGCCGGGTGCTGATGGACGATCGCGATGCCGAAGTCCACCGCCGAGCGAGGCGTCAGGCCGGTGACCTGGTCACCCTGGACGACGATGGTTCCTGAGTCCGGTTGGACGGTCCCGCACGCCACGTTCATCAGAGTCGACTTCCCGGCGCCGTTCTCCCCGAGGATCGCATGGACCTCGCCCGGCAGGACTTCGACCGACACGTCGCTCAGGGCTGGCGCGCCGGAGTACGACTTCGAGATGCCGGAGAGCTCGATCGTCGCCTGCTTGGTGGGGGCGATGTCGCTGTCGATCACTGGCCTCTTCGTCTCTGTGGTGGGGGGCTCGGGGCCGGCGAAGGAGTTGCCGGCCCCGAGCCTTCGGATGGGCAGGGACTTACCTCTGCCTCAGTTGCTGAGCTTGGCCTGCTCCGCGCCTGGCATCTGAGCAGAGAGGTAGACGTCCCCCGGCAGGTCCGGCTTGCACTGCACCGGGTTCGGCTTGCCGCTCACGGAGTCCTCGAAGATCGGGCCCTTGAACGACGTGTCGGTGGGGATCTGGCCACCGGTCGCCTTCGCCACCGCCCAGTCGACCGCCAGGCGCACGTTGTCGTTCCCCGTGGCGACGGTCATCATCTTGAACGGGTGGCCTTGGTCCTTCATCTGCTGCCAGAAGCAGGACAGTGAGTTGCCGTCAGACGTCGCGAGAGCGGGGATGTCCCGGCCGCTCTTGGTGAACAGCGGGAGAGAGCTGACCAGGGTGGGACCGAAGTCAGAGACGATGACGTCGATCTTGGGGTACTTCGCGATGTCCGCGGTGAGCAGCTGCTGGGTGAGCGTCGGGTCCCAGTTGGTGGGCTGGAAGGGCGTCTGACCGATGAACTTGTAGCTGTCGGGCAGGTTCTTGCGCAGGGCCTCGTACTCCGTGGTGCTCTGGCTGTTCCCGGCAGGACCGCCGAGGAACAAGATGTTGCCGCCACCGGGCACGTTCTTCTTGATCCAGGCTGCCCAGTTGTTGCCGTCGTTGGCGAAGTCGTCGCCGATCCACTGGTCGTAGTTGACGCCGGCCTTGCCGCCAGCATCGACGCGATACGGAACCGTCACCACACCGGCCTTGTATGCCTCGGTGAGGGCGGGCAGCACCGCCTTCCCGGAGTCGGGGAAGACGACCATCGCGTTGACGCCCGAGGAGACCATGCCCTTGATGTCGGAGATCGCCTTCTGGGTGTTGCCCTGTCCGTCGGCGTACTCGAAGCCGGTCACACTCGGACACTTCTGGGCCTCCTCCTTCCCGGAGGCGGTGGTCACCAGGCGCCAGCTGTTGCCGCCGTAGCCGTCGAGGAGCGCGAACTTGATCGGCTTGGTGCCGCACCAGGCGGGGGCGCCCTCCACGTGGGTGACGTCGTCGCCAGTCGCCCCGGTCGCCTGACTGGTGCCGCCGGCATTGCCACCGCAGCCGGCGAGCACCAGCGTGGCCGTCGCGCTCAGTGCTGAGATCACAGCGAGCTTGGTGCGTGAGTTCATCCTTGTCTCCTGTTGGTTGGGCGCCACCAGTGGTTGCGCTCTATCGGCCCCGGAGCCGAGGTCTTGTGATGTCGGACGTGCATGGAGCGGGTTACCCAGGTGATGCGGAAACAGCTGGCCGCCGGGTCAGGACCTGGGCGACGGCCTTCCAGTTGACGGTGTAGAGCGAGATGCCGATCGCGAGAGCCGCCGCCTGGACCAGCGGTGAGATGGCTGGCGAGAAGCCGAGCACGTTGACGAGGGTGACCAGCTGCTCCAGGAAGACAGCAGCGATCACCGTGGGCAGCGGGAAGCCTCGGCCACCGAGCAGCGAGGTCCCACCCAGCACCACCACCGCGATCGAGGGCAACAGGAACTGGTCACCCACGAACGAGGTGGGCTGCGCAGTGATTCCGCCGATCAGGATGCCGCCGAGGCAGTACAGCAACTGCGCCCAGACGTAGGCCAGGCCGCGGTGGGAACGAGACTTGATCCCGACTGCTCGGCTGGCGCGCTGGTTGGCGCCGTTGGCCTCGAACCGGCGACCCGACACGGTGAGCTTCACCAGCACCGACACCACGAGGAGTGCCCCCAGGGCGAAGAAGACCGCATGCGGGATCCCCCACGTGGAGTCTCCCCCGATGCGTGCCATGAGATCCGTCGTGATGCGAGGACGGCCGCCGGACACGTGGAGGTTCACGCCGTACAGCAAGGCGTTCATCCCGAGGGTGGCGATGATCGCATTGAGCCCGACGAAGCCGATCAGGACGCCGTTCACGACGCCTGCCACCAGAGCGAAGCTGATGGCCAGCAGGATCGCGGGCAGGAGCTTGCCGTCGTTGCCGTCCGGCACGTGCGTGACGGTGACGACGGCCAGCGAGAGGGCGCCGGCCACCGAGAGGTCGATACCGCCTTGCTGGACCACGAGCATCTGTCCCAGGCCGGCGATCGCCAGGACGGATGCGATCGGAAGCATCCCCGACAGCGACGTGGAGGAGACACTCGCAGAATCGAGCACCGCGCTGACCACGAAGAGGAGAAGGGTCGCCGTCCCGATCGTCACCAGGCCCTTGGACGGGGTCGGTCCGGCGCTCTTCAGCAGTCCGCGCTGCGGCTCGGTGGCACCCTGCACTGTCTCGTTCTTCCCCTGAGGGAGTGTGAGCGTCTTCACACTCGTGTGAAGCGAGACTGTACAAAGTTGCATGGCAATGCACAAGCGTTCTGGGCCCTCGTCGGGCGTGTCGCCGTCGTCGTCCGATCAGGCGAAGGGCTCCGGGCTCAGGCTGACCCCGGCATCCCGCGCGACGCCGAGGATCAGGCTGGCGAAGTCCTTGCCATCGCCCAGGCCGCTGCTCACCAGGCGCGAGTAGGCCACCTCCGTCGCGGTGAGGACGGGCATCGGCACCTCGGCCCCCCGCGCCAGGTCGAGGGCCAGCCGGATGTCCTTGCGCTGGCCCTCCGGAGTGAAGGCCACGGGGAAGTCCAGCTCGACCAGGGGCTGGGTCTTGTAGCGGCTGAAGGCGGACCCGATGGCACTGTCGTTGACGAATCCCATCAAGGACGCGCGCGAGACCCCACCTCGGTCGGCCAGCACCGCTATCTCGGCCAGGGACTGCATCGTCACTCCGAGCAGAGCGTTGGTGCACAGCTTCACGATGTTGGCTTCCGCGCGCGAGCCCACCCGATGAACGGCACGCCCCATCCGCAGGCAGAGCTGCTCGGCCAGGTCGAGACCGTCCGCGTCGCCCGACAGGACGAAGATCGCGTTCCCGGACTCCACCACGCCGGGGTTGCCGCTCACGGGAGCCGAGACGTATGCGACGCCCACCTCGGCAGCGGCGTCGGCGGCAGCCGTGGCTGCCTGGGGCGACACCGTTGAGCCGTCGACCCACAGTCTGAGGCTGCGGGTGTCCTCCGGGCCGGAGAGGATCCCGGTTCGGGGGTCATGGAGGGCCGCGAGCGCACCGTCGTCGAGCACCATCGAGAAGACGACGTCGCGGGCAGCCGCGTCCGTCAGTCTTTCGAGCCGGTCAGCGCCGGCGGCCACCAGCGGGTCGCACCTGGCGGGCGTGCGGTTCCACACCGACAGGGGCGTCCCTGCCTCCAGCAGACGCGACGCCATCACCGATCCCATCCGGCCCAGACCGAGGAAGGCCACCCTCTTCTCGGCACGGTCGTCGGCCTGTGCGGCACTGCTCATGGTGTCTCCTTCTGCGGCTGGTCCCCACGAAAACCCCGGGTCACGCGTTGTCGAACACCGACGGATGGTGGCTGAGCTCGACGCGCGTGCGTCTGATGTGGCCTTCCAGGACCTGTTCGGCGTCGGTGGAGTTGCGGCGCTCCAGCGCGTCCAGGAGCAGTCGGTGCTCGGAGTTCACGACCCACATCCGCTTCCGACCGCCCAGAGCGACGTAGGCGCGGCGGTAGTGCTGCGTGGAGTTCCACAGTCTGGTGACCATCGCGTTCAGTGGTTCGATGTGGCAACCCGCGTAGCTGCCCAGATGGAACTCGCGGTCGAGCTCGATGAACCGTCCCAGGTCCGGGTTCGCCTCGATCTGTTCCTGGATGCCCGCGAGGCGTGTCAGGTCGTCCTCGGTCAGCTGCGGCAGGCTCTCTGCCAGCGCGACCGGCTCGAGGCGCTCGCGCATCCGATACACGACGTCGAGCTCGTGCATCGACAGGCTCGGAACGCTGGCACCCTTGTGGCGTTCGTGGGCGACGAGCCCTTCTGCCTCGAGAATGCGCAGAGCCTCCCTCACCGGGAGCCTGCTGGCGCCGGTCCGTTCGGCGATCTCCTCCTGACGAATCCGATCCCCCGGCTTCAGCTCGTCGCGAAGGATCAGATCCCGGACGTACGACGCGATCCGTGCCGACGCTGCTCCCTGAGGCTCGGGGTCGCCGCCGTTCTCCGCAGACACCTCCACGGGCGTCACCCCTCAGCCTGGGTGAGTGGATGCTCCCGGTCCCAGGCCTTGCCGTTCGGGTAGCAGACCAGCTCGAACTGCATCCCCCACGGGCTGAGGAAGTAGATCCACCGGTTCCCCTCTGCCGGCCCCTTGCTCGCCGTGGGTCCGTCGAAGACCGTGATCCCTTCTGCGCGCAGGTGCTCGACAGCGGCGTCGATGTCGTCGACGTAGAGAGCCAGGTGGTGTCCGCCGATGTCGCTGTTGCGCGGAATCATGTCGCGCTGGTCGGGGGCCTCGTAGTGGAACACCTCGAAGACCGCCCGGTCCCCACACCGGAACCAGCGATTCAGCATCCGGGTCTGCGGGTGCACGTTGAGGTGGGTCGTCATCCAGTCGCCATCGGGCTCGTAGGGCCCCAGCGTGTAGAGGTACTCGCAGCCGAGCACCTCCACCAGGAAACGGTGGGCCTCCTCGATGTCGGGAACCGTGAAACCCACGTGATCGAACCGCCGCAGACCTGGCATGCCCATCTCAGGCTCCGTTCTGGATCCGAAATACCGAAAAATACGTCTCAGCGGAACCTTTTCTACCATGTACATCTGGTATTGGATCCAATCCTGTGTCAGTCTGCCTCAGATCGAAGGAGGCACCATGCCCGAGCACCGCCCGCTGCAGCCAGCCTCGCCCTGGGTGCAGGTCGTCGCGACCGACACCGACTGGGACGCCGCAGGCGAGGAGCTGCTGCGCACGATCTACGCGCAGCTGGTCTGGATCCGTTCCTTCGAGCAGTACGTGCTCGACCTCGCAGGTGCGGGACTCATCCACGGCCCGGCGCACTCCAGCATCGGCCAGGAGGGCGGTGCCGTCGGCTCGGTCCTGGCGCTCACCAGCGAGGACTCCGTGAACGGGTCGCACCGTGGGCACCACCAGTTCCTCGCCAAGGCACTCCACCACGTCGAGCCCAAGGGGCTCGACCCCTTGGCCACGCCGAGCGACGAGATGCGCGAGGTGCTCCTCCGCACGCTCGCCGAGATCGCCGGGCTCGATCGCGGCTGGTCCCACGGTCGTGGTGGGTCGATGCACCTGCAGTGGAAGGAGGCCGGCGCCATGGGTACCAATGCGATCGTCGGCGGCGGGGTCCCCCAGGCTGCTGGCTTCGCCTGGTCCCACCGGCACGCGGAGACCGACGTGGTCTCCGTGACCTACTTCGGCGACGGCGCCACCAACATCGGCTCGACCCTGGAGACGATGAACCTGGCATCCGCGTGGGACCTCCCGGTCTGCTTCTTCATCGAGAACAACCACTACGCCGTCTCGACCACCGTCGAGGAGGCCACGGGCGAGCCACGGCTCTCGGCACGCGGTCTCGGTTTCAACATCGCCTCCTGGAGGGTCGACGGCATGGACCCGCTCGCGGTCCACCTGGCGATGAGCGAGGCGGTCGAGCACATGCGCAACGGCCACGGGCCCACCGTCGTCGAGGCCGACACCTACCGCTACTTCCACCAGAACGGCGGCTTCGCCGGCAGCGCCTTCGGCTACCGCACGAAGGAGGAGGAGCGAGAGTGGCGGGCGCGCGACCCCCTCACCCAGACCGCTGACCAGCTGATCAGGCTCGGGATCCTCACCGAGGAAGAGACCCAGCAGGCAGTCAGTCAGGCCAAGGCGGTCATGGACGAGATCGGTTCGGTCCTGCTGGAGCCCGACCCGGACGGGAAGCCGGGTCAGCGCCGGATCAAGCCGGATGAGTGGCCGGACCCGGCGTGGGTGGATGTCGGCGTGCGCGGCGATCTCGCCGAGCTCGACGATGCACCCCTGGTGGCCGATGAGTCCGCCGTCGCAGTGACCGAGACGAAGTTCATCGATGCGGTGGCGGGAGTGATGGCTCGTCGCATGGAGACCAGCGACGACATCGTGGTGATGGGTGAGGACATCCATCGGCTCAGTGGCGGCACCAACGGTGCGACCAAGGGGCTCAAGGAGAGCTATCCCGACCGGGTGCTGGGCACGCCGATCAGCGAGAACGCCTTCGCGGGCTTGGCCGGTGGCATCGCACTGGACGGGCGGTTCACCCCTGTCGTCGAGTTCATGTACGCCGACTTCATGTGGGTCGCGGCCGACCAGGTCTTCAACCAGATCGCCAAGGCGAGGCACATGTACGGCGGAGCCGGCGCCGTCCCCCTTGTCCTGCGGAGCAAGGTCGCGATGGGCACCGGTTACGGCTCGCAGCACTCGATGGACCCCGCGGGGCTCTACGCCACGTCGGCCGGCTGGAGAATCGTCGCGCCGAGCACGCCGTACGACTATGTCGGGCTGATGAACACCGCCCTCCGACTTCAGGACCCGGTGCTCGTCCTGGAGCACGTCGATCTCTACACCTCGTCCGGACCGGGACCGGTCGACGACTGGGACTACTGCCTGCCGGTGGGGAAGGCATCGGTGCGACGCACCGGGTCGGACCTGACGATCCTGACGTATCTGGCGATGACGCCCTTCGTTCTCAGCGCCGTCGACGGTCAGGACCAGATCGACGCCGAGGTGATCGACCTGCGCTGGCTCGACCGCGCCAGCATCGACTGGGACACGATCGAGGCGAGCCTCACCAGGACGAACAAGATCCTGATCGCCGAGCAGGGGGCGCGGGGTACGTCGTACGGCGGTTGGTTGGCCGACGAGATCCATCGACGCTTCTTCGACCTCCTCGATGCTCCGGTCTGGCGGGTGACCGGCGGCGAAGCGTCTCCGAGCATCAGCAAGGTGCTCGAGAGGGCCGCCATCGCGAGGGAAGAAGAAGTCGCCGCGGCCCTCGCTGAGATCGCGAGGTACTGACGGTGGCGCACGTGCTCAGGATGCCCGGCGTCGCAGCCAACGCGACCGAGGCCGTTCTCTCCGAGTGGCTCGTCGAGGAGTCGGCGGACTTCGCGGCCGCCGATGCTCTCGCAACGGTCGAGACGGAGAAGGCTGCCGTGGATGTCGAAGCCGACGTCGCAGGGCGAGTCCTGAAGACCTTGGTTCCACCTGGGGCCCAGGTCGAGGTGGGCGACCCGATTGCCGTTCTCGGCGATCCCGGCGAGGTGGTCGACGACCTCGACGCGCTTCTCGCATCCCTCGGTGTCGCTCCAGCCACCGACGTGACCATCCCCGAGCGTCGCGATGTCCCCAGCGACCCCGAGTCCGCCGCCCCGCTGGCCGAGGAGGTCGAGAGTCCGGCAACGCCGGTTCCTCGGCCGGCGGGGACGGCCAACGGTCGAGTCTTCGCCAGCCCCCTGGCTCGCAAGATCGCCCACGACGCCGGCCTCGGGATCCACGAGATCACCGGAAGCGGTCCCCGCGGTCGGATCCTGCGCCGAGACGTCGACGCCGCCATCGCGGATCGTCCGGGCGCGCAACCCTCCGAGCCGTCGGGCGCCGAAGACGGAGCCGGTCCCTCAGCAACCCGCGCTCCAGGCGGTGCCTCCAACTATGAGGAGCTCCCGCATTCTCGGATCCGCCTGGCCACCGCGAGGCGTCTCACCGAGAGCAAGCAGCAGACACCGCACTTCTACGTGCGCGCCACGGTCCGGGCCGAGCGGCTACTGGCCCTCCGGGCCGAGATCAACGCCGATGCGGAGACGCGCGTCTCGGTCAACGACCTCGTCGTGAAGGCCGTAGCCGCGGCACACGAGCGGATCCCGGACATGAACGTGACGTGGACCGCGGAGGCCCTACGCCAGTACGACGCCGTCGATGTCGCCATCGCCGTCGCCACGGACCGCGGGCTGATGACCCCGGTGGTTCGCGACGTCGGCTCGCTGACCGTGACGGCGCTCGCGACCTCGATCCGCAGCCTCGCCGAGCGTGCCCGTGACGGGAAGCTCAAGCAGAACGAGCTCGAAGGCGGCTCGATCTCGGTGTCCAACCTGGGGATGTACGGCGTGCAGGAGTTCGCCGCGATCATCAACCCGCCGCAGTCCGCGATCGTGGCCGTGGGTGCCGTCAGGGACGAGCCGATCGTCGCTGAGGGTGTCGTCGTACCGGGACAGGTGCTGTCCCTGACACTCTCCGTCGATCACCGCTCCGTCGACGGTGCACTGGCTGCGCGCTGGCTCGCCGTGCTGGTCGACCTGCTCGAGCACCCGGTGAAGATCCTCGCCTGACCGGTCGGGCACGTGTGTCGCGACCGCGCGCTCTGTTGACATCCGACGCCCTCACACGCCGAGGCGCGGATGCCCGAGAGATCGTCAGGATCGCCTACCTGGGGTGATGGCAGGTGGTCATGCACGGGTGTTGGCTCAGGGTGGTCGCCACGAGAGGAGGCAGCGCGTGACCGGTCAAAGCGTCCTCATCAACGGGTTCGGCGTCCTCTTCGTGATCTTGAACTCGTTCGGCTTGGGCCTCAGGCTTCCGGTCGGCAGGCTGCTCGCACAGGTTGTCACCCATCGAAAGATCGCCGCGTGGGCGCTGGTGATCAACTTCGTCATCATCCCGCTCCTCTTCATCGGCTATCTGCTGACGATCGCCTCGTCGATTCCCGGCGAGATCAAGGTCGGCTTCTGTGTCGCAGCCCTGTCTGCGGGCATGCCTTTCGCTCCCATCCTCGCCCGACTGGCCAAGGCGGACGCCAGCATTGCGACCACGCTGCTGGTGGTCCTGACGGCCGCGACCATCATCGCGCTTCCGATCGGGTTGCCCCTCGCCATCGACGCGGTCGACGCGAACCTCAAGACCACCACCTGGGACGTTGCTTGGCCGCTACTGCTCTTCTTGCTCCTGCCGGTGGCCCTCGGGTGCGGCTTCAGGGTGTGGTGGCCCGACCTGACACCAGAGTTGGCGCAGTGGGTTGTCCGAGTCGCGATTCTGTGCCTGCTCTTCAATCTCAACTTCTCGCTGGTGGCGTACTGGAGCCTGTTCGTCGACACCTGGGGCTCCGAGAGCTACCTCGCGGCCATCGCCGGACCCTTCATCGGCCTCGGGTGCGGCTACCTCCTCGTGTCCGGTCTTCGAGTCAAGGACAGGGGTATCCGGCATGCGGCCGAGGTGACCACGGCGGTGCGCAACATCGCTCCGATGCTCCTGATGATGATCTTTCCCTTTCGAGCCGACCCGTTGGTCACGGTGTCGATCACGATCCTCAACAGCGTCGGCATCGTGACCGTCCTGCTGTTCGTCCTGATGTGGAGGCGCGCTGCTTCACCGTCGGACACGGACGCAACAACCAACCACCCAGCCAGGGAAGGCACGGTGGCACAACCCGGGCCGTGACGTGCCGACCTGAGCGCGAGGATCCGGGGCACTCCATACCGTCGAGCCGGTTGGTTTGGCCACAATGGTCCCGTGCTCGGTCTCGAGATGGTGGTGCTGCTGGGGGTGGCCCTGGTCATGTGCGGCGCGCTCGCGCGCCGGTATCCGGTCGCGCCGGCGATCCTGCTGGTGCTGGTGGGCGTGCTGGTCGGATTCGTGCCGCAGCTGCAGCTCGTGCAGCTGCCGCCGGAGGTCGTGCTTCTGCTCTTCCTGCCGGCGCTGCTCTACTGGGAGAGCCTGACCACCTCGCTGCGCGAGATCCGCAACAACCTGCGTGTCGTCGTCCTCTCCAGCACCGTCCTGGTCGTCGCCACCGCGGCAGCGGTCGCGGCGGCGGCGCACGCGTTCGGCCTGGCGTGGGGGCCGGCGTGGGTGCTCGGTGCAGCGCTCGCTCCGACCGACGCCACCGCGGTGGGCGTCCTGGCCCGCGACCTACCGCGGCGCACGGTGACAGTGCTGCGCGCCGAGAGCCTGGTCAACGACGGCACCGCACTCGTGCTCTACGGGCTGGCCGTCGGCGTGACCGTCGGCGAGCAGCACCTGACCGGCTGGCACGTCACCTGGCTGCTGGTCCTGGCGTACGGCGGAGGCGTGCTCGCCGGCGGGCTGATCGGCATGGTCAGCTGGCAGGTGCGCCTCCGCATGGACGACCCGATGCTCGAGGCCATCGCGATGCTCGTGACTCCGTTCGCGGCGTTCCTGCTGGCCGACCTCATCCACGCCTCCGGCGTGCTGGCGGTCGTCTCCTGCGGGCTGTTCATGAGCCAGGTGACACCGCGGATCACCGGGGCGGCCACTCGGCAGATCGTCATCCCGTTCTGGGCGTTGGCGACGACCGTGCTGAGCAGTGCGCTCTTCGTGCTGGTCGGCCTGTCGGCGCACTCCGCGTTCCGTGGTCTCACCAGTACCTCGCTTCTGAGCGCGTTCGGCCAGACACCTGGTGGTGACTGCCGTCGTGATCGGGGTGCGGTGGGCGTGGACCTACACCACGCCGTACGTCATCCGGCTCCTCGACCGCCGTCCGCAGCAGCGGGTGCGGCGGATCGGTGCTCGTCAGCGCACGGTGAGTGCTGTCGCCGGCTTTCGCGGCGCGGTCTCGCTCGCCGCGGTGCTCGCCGTGCCGCACACGTTGGACTCGGGTGCCCCGTTCCCGGACCGGGACCTGATCGTGCTGATCACCTGCGGCGTGATCGTGCTGACCCTGCTGCAGGCGCTGCTGTTGCCGGCAGTGGTGCGGTTCGCGCGGCTACCGGTCGACAACTCGGTCGCCGAGGAGCTCCAGCTCGCCGAGGTGTTCACCCTCGACGCGGCCATCGAGGCCATCGACGACACAGCCGCGGAGCTCGGCAGCGGCGAGATGGTCGTCGAGCGGGTCCGGCACGAGCTGGACAAGCAGCGCAAGCTGCTCGCAGCCTCCGGGTCCGAGGGCGACCCCGTCGTCCTGCACGACGACCAGTACACGAGCCTCTCGCTCGCCCTCATCGGCCGCCGACGCGAGGCGCTTCTCGAGCTGCGCGACGAGCAGCAGATCGACGACATCGTGCTGCGACGGGTGCAGGCCCGGCTCGACATCGAAGAGGTACGCATCTCGCGGAGCAACCCCCTCATCGAGTGAGGCGAGGTCGATGCTCGTTGCGGGACGTGAACCCCCAGCACACAGCATCTCCGGCCTCACTGCCAGCCGGCCAGCCCGACCTCTCGGCCGAGGGCGGCAAGAATCGAACGGACCGCCCACGCTCGGGAACGACCAGGGGTCCCGAGGAGCACCTCGAGGCTGTAGCCGTCCATGAGACGGCACGCGCGGTAGGCCACGTCCGCCGGGTCATCACAGGTCAGAACACCCTCCTTCACACCCGCGGTGAGCAGCTGGGTCAGCGAGTCGGCCCACGTGTCGATCACCGTTACGAGGTGTCGACGTGTCTCCGGATCTGAGGGCGGTCGCGCGATCAGCTGGGCCCACAGCTTCCAGCGCACGTCGTTCGCCCCGGAGGGCAGGTAGATCCGCACCAGCTTCTCGATCGCCTCGCCAGGCCCGGCGGCTCGCCTGATCCGCTTGGAGAGTTCTTCGGTCAGGTCGGCCTCGCTCAGGAGGAGGGTGTCGATCAGGATCCGGTCGCGGCTTCCGAAGTAGTACATGACGTGGCCCGTGCTGATCCCCGCCCGGTCCGCGACGTCCTGGACCCGCACTCGATCTGCGCCGACCTCCGCAATGGCGGCGAGAGCAGCCTTGAGCACCTTGGCTCGCGTGGCAGCACCGGGACGGGTCGGAGCACCACCGGTGCGGGTCGTCGTCGTACTCACGCGTTCCTCCACGTCCTCTCGACGAAATCTTGAGTACCACTCTAGAGTACTACTCTAAAATGGGCTACTGTGACGCGGTCTCGACACGACCGGGAGGGCCCGTGACCACCACCGAGCAGCACCAACCGAGCCATGCCTCGCATGGAGTGGAGCAGTACGGGGTCGACACGATCCCGGACACCGATCGGACCTCACGACCGCGCGATCTGGTCGCCATCCTGTGGGGCGGGAACCTCGCCTTCTCGGTCATGGTCTTCGGCTGGCTGGCGATCCTCTACGGCCTGAGCTGGTGGGGCGCGGTCTCAGCGATCCTGGTAGGCACGTTCGTCGGCAGCGTCGCGGTGACTCCGCTCGCGCTGCTGGGATACCGGTCGGGTAGCAACAACTCGGTCAGCAGCGGTGCCTACTTCGGCGTTCGCGGCCGGCTCGTGGCCTCTGCCATCGGCCTCCTGCTCTGCCTGGGCTACATCGCCTTGACCGTCTGGACCGGCGGGGAGGCTGTCGTCACCGCGGCCGCTCGCGTGATGGGCACCCAGGCGAACGACGCCGGCTACGCCTTGGGCTTCCTCGTGATCACCGTCGTGGTCGTGGTCGTGGCCATCTACGGCTTCGACTGGCTGGTCTCGCTCAACCGGTGGATCGTGCCGGTCGTCGGCGGGACGATGCTCCTCACGGTGGTCGCGTTCGCGGGCAGCTTCGACGCGTCGTACGCCGGGACGCCGGACCAGTACGCGCTCGGCTCGTTCTGGCCGACCTGGCTGCTCGCCGCGCTGACCGCCGGAGTGGCCGGCCCGATCTCCTACGTGACGCTCACCGGTGACTGGACCCGCTACATCTCCCCCCGGCGGCACGGCCGCCGATCCCTGCTGATGGGCACCTGGCTGGGCATGTTCGTGGGGCTGACCGTGCCGACGCTGTTCGGGGCGTTCATCTCGGTCGTGGCGTTCGACCCGGACAGCGTCGTGGCCGGCCTGGTCACCGGCAGTCCGGGCTGGCTGCTCGTCCCGGTCGTCGCGACGGGCATCATCGGCAGCCTGGGCCAGGGTGGCCTGAACCTCTACAGCATGGGCCTGGACCTCGACGCGATCCTGCCGCGGCTCTCCCGCACGCAGAGCACGTTCATCGTCGGGGTGATCGCGATCGGCCTGGTGTTCCTGGGCAAGTTCGTGTGGTCCGCGGAGGACGCCGTGACCACCTACGTGCTCGTCCTGACATCCCTCGCGACACCCTGGGCCGTGATCACGATGATCGGGTTCTGGCAGACGCGCGGCCGCTTCGACGAGCCCTCGCTTCAGGTCTTCAACCGCCGTGAGCGCGGCGGCGCGTACTGGTTCACCCACGGCTGGAACATCGACGCCGTCGTGGCCTGGGCGTTCGGCAGCGCCGTCGGCGTGATGTCCAACTCGACCACGTCGTTCGAAGGGCCGGTCGCGCACTGGCTCAACGGACTCGACGCGAGTGTGGTGACGTCGGCGGTCACAGGTGGTCTGCTGTACGTCGTGCTGGTGGCACTCCGCCCGCACGCACACGCGCCACGTCGTACTGCGGTCGCCCCGAGCGCGGACGCCGTGGTCCCGGATGGAGGGCTGTCATGACCCGGTACGGCGGACAGTACGGTCCCGACATCACGTTCCTCGGTGTCGACACGTGCGACCTCGAGGACACCTCGACGTACGACGACGCCGACGTCGTGATCCTCGGAGCGCCCTTCGACGGAGGTACGTCGTACCGGTCCGGCGCTCGCTTCGGTCCCCAGGCGATCCGGATGACCGACTACCTGCCGCACGACGGGTCGCGACCGTCGCCTCGCCCTGCGCGTGGACGGGCTGGCCGACCTGCGGGTCGTCGACGGCGGTGACGTCGAGATGTACAGCGGCGACGCTGCCAGGTCGTGCGCCGACCTCGAGGCAGTTGTCGAGCGGGTCACCGCCACCGGCGCCATCCCCCTCGTGCTCGGCGGCGACCACACCGTCACCTGGCCCAACGCCACCGGGCTGGCCCGTGCTCTCGGCTGGGGCCGCATCAGCATCATCCACTTCGATGCCCACGCCGACACCGGCGACATCACCTTCGGCTCGTTGATCGGGCATGGCCACCCCATGCGCCAGCTCATCGAGTCCGGGGCCGTCCGTGGCGACCGCTTTCTCCAGGTCGGGCTACGCGGCTACTGGCCCGAGCCGGAAACGCTCGACTGGATGGCGGGCCAGGGCATGCGTTCCTACGAGATGACCGAGATCGTGCACCGTGGCCTCGAGGACTGCCTGACCGAAGCCTTCGAGATCGCCACCGACGACTGCGACGGCGTCTTCCTCTCCGTCGACATCGACGTGTGCGACCCCGGCCACGCTCCGGGCACGGGCACCCCCGAGTCCGGTGGGCTCTCGGCCCGCGAGCTCCTCGACGCCGTCCGTCGTATCGCTGTCCAGCTGCCCGTCGTGGGCATGGACATCGTCGAGGTCGCACCGCCGTACGACCACGCCGACATCACCGCCGCACTCGCCAACCGGGTCGTCCTCGAAGCCCTCTCAGGCATCGCACGTCGTCGGTACGACGCCACCCACGGCACCACCTGGGACCCCGGCCAGCCACTGCTGGCCAACCGCGTCCCGCCGACGTGAGCCGGGCCCGAACAGACTGCGGGGGCTGTGCAGTTGTGGCTTCGGGTCTGCCGCAAGGTGCCCGTGGGGGCCACTCGCCTAGACACCAGCAGGTATTGGTGCGACTCTCGCAGTAGCGCCTCGCGCATTCGCAGAGGCTGGTTGCGGAGCCACCCCCAGACCCCCGGATTCCTTCGCTTGAGACAAGCAAGGAACGGAGTCCCCCCATGTTGTGGACCATTCTCATCATCGTGGTGATCGCCGCGGTGGCGCTCTTCCTCTTCAGGCGAACCCGGCGCTCGTAACGTCGTCAGCCACCGCAGGGTTACGTCGGCCATCCCTGCCCTGCGGTTCGAGCGCCCGGTCCGCTACCTGCCTCCCCCGTGGCAGAGGCCTCACCACCACAGCGGCCGGGCGCACCGGTCAAGGCCGAAACCACCATCTGTGTGCCCCGCTGGCCCCCCCGTGTCGGCGGGGCGCACTTCACATCCGCTGAAGATCCCGGGACTTCAGCGGATGGTTCCGTCGTCGCTGCACCGAACGCGAGAGGTTCCCCGTGGTCGAGCACGGGCGTGACCTTCGAGTCAGGCACGTGCCAGGAGCATCTGGCCGACCTCGGTCATCGCAGGGCTGTGCGAGGTGCAGTGGCCTCGGTCAGCGGCCAACGCGCCCTTGAGCAGACCGAGCAGGATGCCGAGGTCGTCGAACTCCTGCGAAGGTGCTGCACACAGGATCGACATGAACACCTCCTGAGTGGCCGGACTGGGTTCGATACCCAGTTCCTCGCCCAGCGCGTCGCGAAGGGCCTGGTACTCGAGGAGCGCCTGGCCTCGGTTCCCCGAGGCAGCGAGCGCCCGCATGAGCTCCTGGACCGCCGGTTCGGCCCAGTACTGGTCGTGGCCCACCGCCCGAGCGAGGGTTGCGGCCAGCTCGTGGTCGCCGGCCTCGTTCGCGAAGTGGGCTGCCTGGGCGTAGCCCTGTGCTGACCGAGCGGCGAAGCCCTGTCGGGCCTCGTCCGCCCACGGGGCATAGGGATCATCGGCGAGGAGCGTGCCCTGCACGAGGTCGAGAGTGTGCCGCACCTTCGCGACGTCGCCGCTGTCGAGCAGCGCACGCACCTCGACCACGTCGACGCGGGCCAGCCGCTCGTCCAGCAGGTAGCCGCCGGCCGTGGTGACCAGCGCGCCGTGTTCGCCAGTCAGGCAAGCGAGACGCCGCCGTAGGCAGCAGACGTGACTCTCGAGCGTCGGGATGTACGCACGCGGTGGATGCCCGTCCCACAGGCGCTCGGCCAGTAGCTCCTTGGACACCGGCATGCCGACGTCCAACGCCAGCATCTCGAGGAGCTGGCGTGGCTTGCCTCCGAGATCGGCTGCCGTCGATCGAGTGTCCCCGCTGGCCACCGTCGTCGGGCCGAACACATGAATCTCGAACATGGACCCTCCCCCGCCGAGTCGCCTTACATCGTGGAGCGAGGACGTCCATGCCGGTACCCCAATCTGTGGGTACGCCCGTTCCCCAGAATTGGCGGGCCCGGGACGTGCCCAGGCTCCCCGCGAACGGCGTCCACAGAACTTGAAGGAGATCGCAAGGTCGGCTGCGCCACGGTGGCTCATCCGTGTCAGGTGCGTGGGGCACCGGACCTACCTGTGGGGTTGCCATGAGCCGTTCCAGCAGTCAGTACGTCAGCAAGTCCTCCGTCTCCGCCCGGAGCAGAGCGGGGGTGGCCACCGTCGTGATGGCGGTCGTCCTCGCCCTGGGACTCCCCTTGATGGCTGCGCCCGCGCATGCCGCGGTAGGTCCGGTCGGCGCCGGGTTCACCGTCACCGCCGGCGACCTCCAGTACATCCTCCAGCAGATCAAGATCTCGGAGAGACATGCGAACACGCTGACATCGAACAACCCCTGCGACACCCTGGTCGGGCTCCGGCCCGAACCAGATCCCGGACCGGCTGACGTCGTACGGCCTGCGGACCGTCGACGGCTCCTGCAACAACCTCGTTCGCCGCAACCCGCCGGACCAGGGAGTTCGGCGCTGCCGACCAGGTGTTCCCCCGGTTGACCGACCCGGTGTTCCGCGACGCCGAGCCGATCACCGCCAGGCTTCCGGTCCGCGCCCTCGGGCCGACGAGCTACGAGCAGAAGCTCGCGGCAACATCGTCTGACTCCCAGCCGCGCACGATCAGCAACCTGATCGTCGACCAGACGTCGACCAACCCCGCAGCGATCGCGGCCGCCGGGCTTCCCGGTCCGCACCCAGGGCAACCCGGGCAAGTCCATCCGTGCACCACTGACCCGGACCCGACCGCCAGCCCGCCGGTCGTCGGCGTGCCCGCCGGCTGCGTGCCGACCGGCCAGACCCTCTTCATCCCGAACGTCACCACCGACGTCGGCCTGTCGCCGCCGTACAACTCGATCTTCACCTTCTTCGGCCAGTTCTTCGACCACGGCGTCGACCAGACCGTCAAGAGCGGCGCCACCGTGATCGTGCCGCTGAACGCCGACGACCCGCTCATCATCGGTTCTGACGGCATCGCGGGCACCGCTGACGACCCGAACCGGGCGGACCAAGAACTTCGTGCCGCTGAGCCAGCGCTTCATGTCGCTGACCAGGGCGCAGAACCAGCCCGGCGCCGACGGCATCCTCGGCACCGCCGACGACATCCAGAACGCCAACAACACCGACAGCCCCTGGGTCGACCAGAGCCAGACCTACACCTCGCACGCCTCGCACCAGGTGTTCCTGCGCGAGTACAAGTCGCGTGGGCGGCAAGCCCGTCGCGACCGGCAGGCTGCTCGGCGGCCTCGGCTGCCGGCCAGACCTACGCCGGCTCGACCCGACGGCACGGACCGGCATCGGGACGTGGAAGGCCACCAAGACGCAGGCCGCCACGCTCCTGGCCTGCGGCTCGAGGACAAGGACGTGCTCAACATCCCGATGCTGGCCACCGACCCCTACGGCGAGTTCATCCCCGGCCCGAACGGCTTCCCGCAGTACGTCACGTGCAGGCGCGGCCTCGCTCGAAGGCGACCCGGCCGCCAACGGCGGCACCGGCGTGCCGGTGCCGAGCGAACGCCGTGTCTACTTCGACACGCCGTTCCTGACCGACATCGCGCACAACGCCGACCCGTCGCCGCAGGACACGGACCACACCCGGACCCGCCGGTCGCCCCGACCCCGGACACGGACAACACCCCGTCGGCCGACTTCGCGCACCAGCCTGCCGGCACCTACGACGACGAGATGCTCAACGCGCACTTCATCTGCGGTGACGGTCGCTGCAACGAGAACATCGCGCTGAGCTTCATCCACCAGATCTTCCACTCCGAGCACGACCGGCTCGCCGCGGACATCGACAACACCCTGCACCAGCCGGGCAACGAGGCCCTGCTGGCCGGCTACACGTCGACCACCCCGGTCGACGGTGCGGGCCCGAACGCCCGCGTCTGGTCCTACGGCGACCGCCTCTTCCAGGCCGCCCGGTTCGTGACCGAGATGGAGTACCAGCACCTGGTCTTCGAGGAGTTCGCTCGCAAGATGGTGCCGGCGATCCACCCGTTCCACGTCTACTCGCCCGGACGTCAACCCGGCGATCGAGGCCGAGTTCGCGCACGCGGTCTACCGGTTCGGTCACTCGATGCTCGACGACGACGTCGCCCGCTCGAACCCGACCGTGAGGCCCGACAACCCGGCCACCCCGCTGGTGGATGAGTCCGACAACTCGACGCCGCTGCTCGACGGCGTTCCTCAACCCACCCGAGTACTTCAACAGCGGCGACCCCAGCGCGACGCCGTACACGGCGGAGCAGGCAGCGGGCGCGATCGCGATGGGCTCCTCGGACCAGACCGGCAACGAGCTGGACGAGTTCGTGGTCCAGACGCTGCGCAACAACCTGCTGGGCTGCCGCTCGACCTGCCGACCCTCAACATGACCAGGGCCAGGTCGAAGCGGCATCCCGCCGCTGAACGACGTGCGGCGCCAGCTGTTCGCCAAGACCGGCGACGGCGCGCTCAAGCCCTACGACAGCTGGGCCGACTACGGCCAGCACCTCAAGCACCCGGAGTCGCTGATCAACTTCGTCGCGGCCTACGGCACGCACCCGTCGATCACCGAGCGCCACCACGCTGAAGGCGCAAGCGGGACGCGGCGCGCGCGATCGTCGACCCACGGCCGGACGACCCGGCACCCTCGCTGAACGAGGCCGACGTCCGGCCGGTCGACGCCGACGCGTTCCTGTTCGGCAGTCAGCAGCTGCCGCCGGCCCGGACGGCGAGTTCGGCACGGCCGACGACGTCGATGTCAAGGACTGGAGCAACGACGCCAACGGCGCCTCGACCACCGGCCTGGACGAGGTCGACCTCTGGGTCGGCGGTCTGGCCGAGGTCACCAACCTGTTCGGCGGCCTGCTCGGCAGCACCTTCAACTACGTCTTCCAGACGCAGCTGGAGAAGCTGCAGGACAACGACCGGTTCTACTACCTGTTCCGCACGCCGGGCATGAACCTGCGCACGCAGCTGGAGTCCAACTCGTTCAGCGAGATGATCCAGCGCAACACCGACGGAGCGAACACGCTGAAGGCCGACGCGTTCGCCACCGCCGACTGCAAGTTCCAGCTGGCCCACCTGGCGGGACCCCTGCGGGCTTCCAGCCAGTTCGGCTCGATCGTCGCCGACGACCCGGCCACCGACTGCAAGGAGAACCTGCTGCTGCAGCGCACGCCGACGGCACGATCCAGTACAAGACGCGCAACACCGTCGACCCGCCCGGCATCAACGGGCAGTCGGTCTACGAGGGCACGACCGGCGTCGACCGCGTCAACGGCGGCAACGACAACGACACCTTCTGGGGTGACGCCGGCGACGACTTCATCGAGGGCAACGGCGGCGACGACGTCGCGCTCGGTGGCCTCGGCGACGACCACGATCACCGACCTCGACGGTGCCGACGTCTTGAAGGGCGGTCCCGGCAACGACGCCATCGACGCCGGACCGGGTGACGACATCGCCATGGGCGGCGACGGGCAGGACCTGCCTCAGCGGCGGCCTGAACGACAACGAGACGTTCGCCGGCGAGGGGAACGACTTCGTCATGGCCGGCGACGGCGCCGACGCCGTGTTCGGCGACGGTGGCGACGACTGGATCGAGGGCGGCAACGGCCAGGACCTGCTCCAGGGCGACCACGGCGCGCCGTTCTTCGACGACCCGGCGGAGTTCAAGCCCGGCAACGACATCTTCATCGGTCAGCCGGGTGAGAACGACTACGACGCCGAGGGCGGCGACGACCTCATGTCGCAGAACGCCGCCGTCGACCGCAACGCCGGCGCCGGCGGGTTCGACTGGGCCATCCACCAGTACGACACCGTGGGCGGCGACGACGACCTGAAGATCAACCAGGTGCTGGCCGGGCTCCCGCTGCCGATCGTGGTCAACCGCGACCGCTGGCAGGAGACCGAGGCCGACTCGGGCTCGAGCTTCAACGACGTCATCCGAGGCGACGACCTCGAGCGGATCGTCGGCGGGTTCGGCTTCTCCGGGTGCGACGCACTCGACCCGACCGGTGTCGCCCGCATCAACGGCCTGAACGAGTACGTCACGACGTTCCCGACACAGCTCGCCGACGTGGTCGCAGTGTCACCGCTGGGCAGGTGCCCGCTCACGGCCGACGCCCAACGGTGGTGTCTGGGCCGAGGGCAACATCCTGTTCGGCGGCGGCGGCAGCGACCTCATCGAGGGCCGCGACAACGAGGACATCATCGACGGTGACACCTCGGTCAACGTCCGGATCAGCGTCCGCGTGGACCCGACCGACCCGAGCACCGAGATCGGTTCGACCAACCTGCTCGAGACGCCGTACCAGGCGGGTAACACCCACACCCTCCAGCAGGACCTGATGGCCGGCAACGTGACCATCGGGACCGGGGCCGCGGCGAACATCCTCGACCCCAGCAACCTGGTGGCGGTCCGGGAGGTCAAGACGCCGGACTGGTCAGCTGCTCGGTGCGAGCCCGGCGCTGGGACGGGCGAACAACTGCCCGGCCCGCAACGCGACGGACCTGACGGTCCACGTCGGCACGGCGAGCAACTGCGACACGTCGCTGTACTCGGCTGCCGAGCACGAGCTACCGGCTCGACTTCAACGCAGCAGGCCCGGGCAGCATCCGGGTCGTCGACCTCGCCTCCGAGGCCGGGATCGCCGGTGGCGACCCGTTCCCGGGCGGTGACGGACTCGACACGCTGTGGAACGTCGACAACCTGCGGTTCTGCCAGGCACACGACCCGGTGACCGACGCGTGCACCCAGGCACGTGACGTGGTGATCCCGAACGCGCCGACGCTGACCAGCGTCGTGGCGGGCAACGCCTCCGCGGTGGTCAACTTCACCGCCGGGTGCCACCAACGGGTCGACCGTCTCCGGCTTCCGGGTCGAGGCCCTGCGGGCCGACGGCACCGTGGCCAGCCACCACGACAGCGGCGGCCGCGGCAGTCTCGGCGACCGTGACCGGGCTGACGAACGGGACGGCGTACACCTTCCGGGTGACCGCCCTGGACGCCGGCGGTCACCGACGCCAACGGTGTCCGACCCCGCCGTCGAGAGCCCGCCGTCCAACGTGTCGGTCCCGATGACCCCGCAGGTGCCCGCCGGCCCTGGCGTCGATCTCGTCGACTCCGGCAACGGCAGCGGCGGCGTCTCGGAGACCGGCAACATCGTGGTGACGTTCGACCAGCCGATCCTGGCCATCGAGCATCACCGCGCAGCTCGGTCGTGCTGACCATCAACGGCAGACCGCGACCGATCAACCGGGCGGCGACGCTGTCGGCCGACGGCAAGACGCTGACGGTCGACCCGAACCCGACGCTGGCGCTCGGGACGACGCTACCGGCTGGCCCTGAACGGGACCGTCGCCGGCAACGCCGCCCAGGGTCTGCGCAACGCCGCCGGGCATGCGCGTGGCCAACACGGCGATCACGTTCACGACCCGGACGCCGACCGCTCCGGTCGTCGTCTCGTCGGTTCCCACCGCCTCCGCGACCGGCGTCGCGGTCGCCGACAACATCGTGGTGACGTTCAACGAGCCGGTCTCGGGGATCGCTGCCAACACGGTGGTGCTGACCGTGGACGGTCAGACGGCCACACCTCGGCCGGGCGGCGACCATCAGCGGCAACACGCTGACGGTCGACCCGAACCAGGTGCTCAGCGTCGGTACGACGTACCGACTCAGCCTGAACGGGACGGTCGCCGGATCGACGAACGGACTCCGGAACGCCGACGGGGTGCGGCTGGCGAACACGAGTCTCGTGTTCACGACCACGGCCGATACGACGCCTCCGACGGTGATTGCGACCACGCCGGCCCCCGGAGCCACGGGGATCGCTCGCGGCGCCGCACCGCGCTTCGACACCAGCGAACGAGTGGTGGGGGTCACGACGGGCACGTACGAGATCCGCAACAACGTCACCAACGCCGTGGTGCCCGCGACCGTGACCAGCAACGCCGCCGGCACCCGGTGGACGCTGACACCGAGCGTCCAGCTGACGGCCGCGACGACCTACCGGGTCACGCTGGTCGGCGGTGCGGCAGCGATCCGCGATGTGGCGGGCAATGCGCTCACCGGCAACACCGGTGTGGGCTCCTCCACCTTCACCTGGACGTTCACCACGAGATAGGAGAGTCGAGAGGAACCACCTGACGGGGCGCGGCTCCCCCCAGATGCGCGAGTGCCGCGGCAGGGCGCCCTGACCAGTCCCCCCTGACGTCGGGGTGTACATGCCCCGGCACGACGAGCAGCGCTCGTCGTGCCGGGGTCCTGCCGTCTGTCATCGATCCTCGAGGACCGGGATCCACGCGGTCAGCACGGCGCCGCCGTCAGGCCCGTCCGCCAGTCGGAACCAACCGCCCAGCTCCTCGAGCTGGCGGGACAGGAGGCGGAGGCCGAGGTGCTCTCTCGGGTCGACACCCTGATCGAGATCCTCGGCAGCGGCGAGCCCGACGCCGTCGTCGGCCACCGTGACGGCGACGCCGTCGGCCCCGTCGGTCTTCCTCCGGTGGACACCCACCACGGTGGTGGCGGCATGCGCGTGTTTCCCGACGTTGGTGAGCGCCTCGCGTACGACCCGGTAGACCGCGCCCGACGTCGCGTCGTCCAGGCCCTCGAGCCCCTGAAGGTCCAGGACCACCTCCAGGCCGTAGCGCTCGCTGCTGCGCGAGCGGACCGCGCCGAGGGCCGCGGTCAGATTTCCGCCGTCGAGGTCGGCGGGGAAGAGGTCGCCGACGAGGGACCGCAGCTGGCGGACGTCGTCACGGATCAGCTCCTCCAAGCCGATCAGTCGTCTCCCGGGCTCGGTCGTCCATGGGTGTCGCTCCCGGGGCGCGGTCGGTGAGAGTCGACAGTGCGTAGCCGACGGCCGCAAGATCCTGGATGACCCCGTCGTGGAGGATCTGCGCGACCCTGCGGCGCTCGTCCTGCAGGGCCCCCACCGACGCTCGCAGCAAGCTGGAGCGGCTCGCCGCCGCCCGGTCGACCCGGCGGGCCAGGTCGATCGCCAACGGCAGGGTCGCCAGCATGAACAGCAGGAACATGCCGAGCACGATCGGCAGCAGGCCTCTGAAGAGATCCGCCCTGTTCTCGTCGATGAGGTCCGGCGACATGTACGCCTCGAAGACGAACGGAGCGCCGTCGACGTCGCGGGCGCCGGCGTACACGCCGATCAAGTCTCCGTCGCCGGGCTCGCTCCACGGATGCGGGTCCCCCTCGCCCGGCTCGTCGATGATGGTCTCCCGCGTGCCGAGAAGCGCGGCGACGTCATCCTCGAGCTGGACGCGCTCCCGCCGGATCCCTTCGTTGTCGGACCACAACACGAGCCCGTCCTCGGTGTACAGCGACGATGTGCGTCACCGAGCCGTCACGCATCCGGTTCTCGAGCACGCGCTCGAGGAGCGCGAGCGAGTCCGGGTCGCCGTGGCGCACGGCCTTGTCAACGAGCGGGGACGCGATCCGGTCGGCCATGGCGCGGGTCTGGTCCCGCGCCGCGTGGACCTCCTCGTCGGACGGCCAGCCGGCTGGCGAAGGCCGCCGAGAGCGGCGCCGATCACCACGAGCACGACGGCGCTCAACACGAGATACCGGATGATCGACCTTCGGACGATCGAGGGCGAGTCGCTCGTCACGGGTCCTCGCTCCTAGGACAACGCGTGCCAGGACTGCTGTCGGGGCGCGGGCGCGCCAGCGGCGCTTGCGGTCCCGTTGGAGGTCGGAGCGCCTCGATCGTCCGTCCGGCCGAACGCAGGAGACCGCGGCGGCGGGCGATGGCCACGGCTTCGAGCTGCGAGTGCGCATGCAGCTTGCTCAACAGGGTCTTGATGTAGCTGCGGCAGGTGTGGAGCGAGATCTGCAGCTGCTCGCTGATGGCCTTCGCGTCCAGTCCGAGCACGAGCATGTCCAGGACATCCGACTCGCGTCGGGTCAGCGCTCGGTGCTCCAGGCGTGGGCTGGGCCGCGCGTGAGCGCCTGGAGGAGGAGTGAGTCGACCGTGAGACCGCCGGACCGGTCGGCGCGCACGGCCTGGAGGATCTCCTCGATCGACCCGTTCTTGGCCATCAACGCGTTGGCACCAGACGACCGCAGCACGACCGACCAACGAGGGGTCCGTCTGCCCGGTCAGCAGGACCACGCGCGTGTCCGGGTAGGCGACTCCGATCTCGGTGGCGATCTCCACACCGTCCCGCACGTCCCCAGCGAAGTGGACGTCCAGGATCACGACGTCGGGACGGCGTAGCTCGACCAGCGCGAGACCGCTGGTCAGGTCGTACGCCACGTCGACCCGCGCCATGTCGGGCTGGCTGGCGAGCGCGCCCTGGAGCAGGTCGGCGAAGGCTCGCTGGTCGTCGATCACCAGCACGGTGTGCATCCCGCGCTCTATCTCGTCGTGGTGCCGTGTCACATTCCCCGTACCCCCAGCCCCTTCACGAGTCTCGCAGGGCACCTGACGGACCTCAATACCCCAAATGGTCTGGCGGCTCCCGCGGGATGTGGGTCACGGAATCGATGCCCGGGCGATTGCGGAACCATCGCTGAACCCACGTCTCGGTCCGTGCGCTCGGCCGGGTGGTGGCGGTAACTGGACTCCCACGGACTGCGACGTCGCGCTCAATCCTCAGTCGGGATGGACGTTGACGCTCTGCTCGGCTGCCAAGGAGACCGTCTGCCCTCGGGTCACGGTTCGCAACGTTCCGGGCAGGCGACGAGTGCGCCAGATGGAGACGAAGTCCTTCAGCGGCGACCTGAACACGCTGTAGTCGTCGTAGTGGATGGGCACCGTCATCTCCGGCCGGATCAGGTCGACGAGGTCAGCGCCCTGGACGTCGTCCATGGTGACCAACAGGCCGACGACCCGGGTGCCGCCGAGATGGATCACCATCGCGTCCACCGGCCCGCACTGGTCGGTCACCTCGCGCAGCGAGGACCGATAGAGGGTGTCGCCGGTGATGTAGACACGGAAAGGCCGTCCGGTGTCCTCGGACAGCTCGAGTACCGAGCCCATGACTCGCGGCATCAGCGATCGGGCCCAGCCGGGTGCGTGTTCACCCGGCACGGAGACCACCCGCAGTCGCGCCGTACCGGACTCGAGCACCTGCTCGGTCCACGTACGCATCCCGACCACCTGCCCGAACCCCCAGCGGGCGAGCTTCTCGGCCGCCGGAGGAGTCGTGAAGACCGGAAGACCATGGTCGAGCTCACGGCGAGCGATCCTGTCGAAGTGGTCCCCGTGCAGGTGCGAGAGCACGACGGCATCGACCGGTGGGAGCTCGCCCGGCTGCAGAGAGGGCTCGGTGCGCCTCTGGGAGAACAAGCCCTTGCCGAGGTAGGCGCGGTCACCCTGGTGCAGGAAGTTCGGGTCGGTGAGCAGCGTGAACGGGCCGAGTCGCAGAACCGTCGTGGCCGTCCCGATGAACTCCAGAGACGGCGTACCCATCGTCATCGCGCCACGGCGCCCAGGTCGACTGACACAACCGGCGATCCTTCCCGGCTGCCCTTCGAGCGAGGCAGGTCGCGATCCGAGGCGTTGAGGGGATACTGCGCCTGGAGCTGGGTCGAGACCCGCTCCGGGCGTCGGTTGGCGATGAACGCGAACGCCCAGCGCAGGGCCACCGACAGCCGGCGACCGAAGCCCATGACCGTCCAGAGGTGCACGCCGAGCCAGAAGAGCCACGCGGGCAGGCCCGAGAACCTGATGCCCTTCACGGTGGCCACCGCCTGGAAGCGAGCGATGGTCGCCAGGGAGCCTTTGTCGCGGTAGACGAACGGACGCGAATCGGTGCATCCGTCGAGCCTGGCTCGGATCGTGCGTGCGGCATGGCGCCCGCTCTGGATCGCGAGCTGCGCCACGCCGGGCACACCGGGTGTGCTCATGAGGTCACCCACGACGAAGACCTCGCCATGGCCAGGCAGGGTGCAGTCAGGCTCCAGGACGAGCTGACCGGCCCGATTGCGCTCCACTCCTGCTTGGTCGGCGAGCGTGGCGGCGAGGGGGCCGGCGGCGACACCCGCCGCCCACACCTTCGTGGTCGCCTCCAGTCTGCGCACACGCCCCGAGTGCTCGTAGGCGACGGCGTGCGGATCTACTCGTGTGACACGCGCATCCAGGTGCACCTCCACCCCCACCTCCTCGAGCGCCCTGACGGTTCGCAACGAGAGGCTGGGACCGTAGGTCGGGAGCAACGACGGGGCCGCCTCCAGCAGCACGACCCTCGCCTCGGCCGGGTTGATGGAGCCGAAGTTCCCCTTGAGACTGCGCCGGGCGAGGTCCCGGATCTGTCCGGCCATCTCGATCCCCGTGGGACCGCCACCGATCACTGCGAACGTCAGGTGTCGTCGCCGTTCCGTCTCGTCCTGCGCAGCCTCGGCACGCTCGAAGGCGGTGAAGATCCTGGCTCGGATCTCGAGGGCGTCGTCGACGGACTTCAGGCCCGGCGCATCGGCCGTGAACTCGTCGTGGCCGAAGTAGGAGTAGGCGGAGCCGGCGGCGACGATCAGGCTGTCGTACGGCGTGCGGGTGCTGCTGCCGAATGCGCTCGACGTGACCGTCCGGCCGGCGAGGTCGATCTGGCTGACGTCGCCGAGCAGGACACGGGCGTTCGACTGCTTCGCGAACACCTCGCGCAAGGACCGGGTGATCTGTCCTTCAGAGAGGATGCCGGTCGCCACCTGGTAGAGCAGCGGTTGGAAGAGGTGGTGGCCGGTCCGGTCGATGAGAACGACCTCGACGGCCGCACGGCGCAGAGCCTGGGTGGCGAACAGACCGCCGAAACCACCCCCGATGACCACCACACGATGTACCGGGGCCGTCAGCGATGCCATGACTCGTCCTTTCCCAGGTGCGTTCGGCGTGCATGGCCACCGTGGCAGCAGCGGATCCTGGTCGCATCGGCCACTGGCCAGCCACCACGGGGACGGTGACGGCGCGAGATTGCGGGTCCGGACGGCGTACGGGGCTAGCATTCGCGCTCCGCGACGAGAGGAACTCCGACATGGCCACCGACTACGACGCGTCCCGCAAGACAGAGGACGAACAAAAGGAAGAGAGCCTGGAGGCCCGCCGCCTCACCTCCGGCGAACAGGACAAGACCTCTGGACGGGTGGACGAGGACGAGACGGAGCTAGCCGAGTCCTATGAGCTACCGGGGGCGGACCTTTCCCACGAGACCCTCTCCATCGAGGTGACGCCCAGGCAGGCCGACGAGTTCACGTGCACCGCGTGCTTCCTCGTCCAG
Organism: uncultured Actinomycetota bacterium; assembly: GCA_963761515.1. Taxonomy (GTDB): domain Bacteria; phylum Actinomycetota; class Actinomycetes; order Propionibacteriales; family Nocardioidaceae; genus Nocardioides. Next base: position 71,482 of record CAVXHO010000019.1, on the reverse strand, counting down.
CACGAGTCCCGGCGAGCCTCTCCGGCCGCTTCCCTCTGTAGAGACTGCGCCTGAAAGATCGAGGGCTCAGGTCTATCCCTGGAGGCCTGGGAGGTGTTAAGCCGAGTCATGGACACCCCGTCGCTCCTCATGGAGCTCCAACCGACTGTCGAGGACAACCTCAACCGGCATCTGGGGGTGGCCCAGGAATGGATGCCCCATGAGTACGTCCCGTGGAGCGAAGGCCGCAGCTTCGCGCTTCTCGACGGCGAGCCATGGTCGGTGGAGCAGTCGACGCTTTCACCCATCGCCCGGACCGCGCTGGAGGTGAACCTCCTCACCGAGGACAACCTGCCCAGCTACCACCGCGAGGTCGAGCGGGCCTTCGGCCGGGAGAGTGCGTGGGGCGAGTGGGTCAACAGGTGGACGGCCGAGGAGGGGCGGCATGCCTTCTGCATCCGCGACTACCTGCTGGTCACGCGGGGCGTCGACCCCGACGAGCTGGAACGCGCGCGCATGCTGACGATGCAGACCGGGTTCGACTCAGGTGAGAAGCCACTGCTGCACGTGTGCGCCTACGTGTCGTTCCAGGAGCTCGCGACGCGGGTCTCGCACCGGAACACCGGCCGGGTCACCGAGGACCCGGTCGCGGAGCGACTGCTCACACGCGTGGCCAAGGATGAGAACCTGCACATGATCTTCTATCGCAACATCGTCGAAGCCGCGCTACAGATCGCGCCTGGGCCGACGATGCGGGCGATCACCGACGAGGTCGTGGGCTTCCAGATGCCTGGTGCCGTGATCCCGGGGTTCGCTCGAAAAGCGGTGCAGATGGCCAGGGCCGGTATCTACGACCTCCGCATCCACCACGACGACATCGTCATGCCCCTGGTCCGTCAGTGGCGACTCTTCGAGCTCGAGGGCCTGGACGACGAGGGTGAACGAGCCCGTCAGGAGCTCGCCGGCGCCATCGCAGAGCTGGACGCGCAGGCCACGCGCTTCGTGGAGCAGCGCGAGTCGGCCGCTGCGAAGCGGGCGGCGCGCGGAGGCTAGTCGACGCCAGGGGCAAGGAGACGTTCGGAGGCCCTCTTCGCGCTAGAGACGGTCGTCCGCCAGTAGCCGGTTGAGTGCTGCAGGCACGTCGAGGACCGACCCGATGTCCGCCATCCGAGCTCCCGCGTGGCGTGCCAACCGTCGAGCCTCGTCGTCGTCGCCGGTAGGCGCCAGGATGACCAGCTCGTCGAGGGCCTGTGCCGCCGGCACTGCATCGACCTCGTCGGTGACCCGACAGTCGGAGAGCAGGATGGTCACCCGCCGCCTGGCTCGGGCCCCGGCGAGCTGGACCTGAGCGGCCCGCAGAGCTCCCGCGAGCCCGGTGGTGCCGTGGCCGCGCAGCGCCAGGATCCGCTCGACTGTCCGCGCCGGGCCGATCGTGTCCGTCAGTGAACGCAGCGTCTGGGTGGTGGCGGCGAACCCGAGGACGGCGTGCTCCTCCGGCGCGAACGTCAAGCACGCGGCCCCCGTGACAGCAGCCGTGGTGAGCCGGGCACCGTTCATCGAGCCCGAGTGGTCGATGACCAGGCAGATGGCCAGCTGCGGGCGTGCCCACTGCACCGCTGTCATCTCGTCGAGGGCCGGCATCCGGTCCTCGGCCCGCGCCGCGACGATGGCGTCCATCGAGCTGTCCAGCTCGAGGTCTCCACCTCGGTGTGCGGGTACCTGCTGGGGCTTCGCCACACCACGGCTGCGCGGTATGCCGCGTCGTGTCTGGTCGAGGATCAGCCTCGGCGCGAGCCGGCGTACGGCGTCGCGCAGCCCTTCATCCGTTGCGTGGGACATCTCGACGACCAGCATGAGGGTCTGGTCAGGATCGTCCTCGAGGGCCGCGTCGAGGGCGTCCAGGTCGAGCTCGCCCACGTCGGGCGACAGCTCGGCAAAGCGAGGGTTTCTGGCCAGCTCTGACCGACCGGTCGTGCGTGGCGCCGACTTTCTCTGGCGTGACTCGGGAGGCGCCGAGGGTGAGGAGCCCGCCCCGGTGGGCGGGCTCAGCGTTCCCCCGGCGTCGCCTCCCCGGGATGCTGCTCGGCGCCGTCGGCGGGCTCGGCTCCGAAGACGGCGACGTACAGCTCGGTGACGATCTCCTCGGGGGTCCGGCCGCAGCCGTCTTGGAGCCGGATCCGGCCCGACAACGACGCCTTCGCTGCGGTCAACCCGACATGCCAGTCGTCGGTGGCAGTGCCTCGCAGCCTGCCGAGCTCGACAGCCAGGCGGGTGATGTCGATGGCTCCCCGGACGGACGAGCCGAATCGGACGTCAGGATGGGTGCGGGTGTTGCGGACCAGCGTCACCACCTTCGCCCGCCAGACCGGCTCGACGCGGGAGCGCAGGTCCACGATCTGTTGCTCGGCCTCCGCGGACTGGTAGTCCATCGAGATCCGGCAGGTGCGGTCGTACAGCGCGCCAGAGACGCGGGCGGTCCCGACCGCGTCGAAGGGGTTCATCGCAGCCACCAACGCGAATCCCGGTTCCGCCGAGACTCGACCCAGTCGCGGCACCGTGATCTCCAGCTCGGACATCGCGGTGAGCAGGACGTTGAGGGTCTCCTCGGGAATCCGGTTCAGCTCCTCGACGTACAGCAGGCCACCGGTGCGCATCGCCTCGAGCAACGGACCGTCCTCGAAGATCTCCGAGACGTACCCCTTGCTCAGCACCAGGGCCGGGTCGAAGTGGCCGATCAGACGAGCGGGAGTCAGCTCGGCATTGCCCTCGACCATGACGAAGGGGATCCGTCGTCCCGTGGCGACCTCCCGGAGCAGGGTCGACTTTCCGGTGCCGGGAGGCCCTTCCAGCAGCACGTGCGCGCCACTGAGCAGGGCCGCCTCGAGGATCTCTGCCTCCGCCGCCCGCTCGACGACGGCGACAGGGCCAGAACTGGGTTCCGGCCCTGCCGTGGTCATGTCACCCACTCAGGTGTGGCTGTGCACGACGACCCCGCGCACGTTCTTGCCTGCGAGGAGGTCGTCGTAGCCCTCGTTGACCTGGTCGAGGGTGTAGGTGCGCGTGATGATCTCGTCGAGCTTGATGTCCCCGCTCTGGTACAGGCCCAGGATCTTGGGGATGTCGACGGTGGGGTTGCAGTCACCGAACAGGCTCCCCTTGATGGACTTGCGGAACAGCGTCAGGATCGTGCCGGGCAGCTCGATGTTCTGCTCCATCAGCTTGTTGAGGCCCGTGAGCACGACCGTGCCGCCCTTGCCCACTGCGTGGAAGCCGCCCGCGACGATCTCGGACGTCATCAAGCCGGGGGTCAAGATGGCCGAGTCGGCCATCTGGCCGCGGGTCATGTCGGTGAGCGCCTCCATGGCCTCGTCGGTGCTCGCGAAGCTGTGAGTGGCGCCGAGCTCCATGGCCTTCTCGCGCTTGTTCTCGAGCGGGTCGATCGCGATGATGTTCTTGGCGCCGGCCAGACGAGCGCCCTGGACGGCGTTGATGCCGATGCCGCCGATGCCGACGACCATCACGGTGTCGCCCGCCTTCACGGCGGCCGTGTTGACCGCCGCACCCCAGCCGGTCGGTACGCCGCACCCGACGAGGACCGCCTTCTCGAGCGGAAGGTCGTCGTCGACCTTGACGGCAGAGTTCTGGTGGATCACGCCGTACTGGCTGAAGGTGCCGAGCATGCACATCGCGCCGTACTGGCCGCGCGGGCCCGAGATCGGGAACCGCTCGCCCGGCAGGTAGCCCTCCAGGATCGTGGCTCCCATGTCGCAGATGGACTGCTGTCCGCTCGCGCAGTAGCGGCAGGTGCCGCAGTTGGGGATGAACGAGCAGACCACATGGTCGCCGACCTTCACGCGGGTCACACCGGGACCCACTTCCTCGATGACGCCGGCACCCTCATGGCCGAGCACCATCGGGAGGCGCGCCTCCAGGTCCCCGTGCGCGACGTGCACGTCGGAATGGCACAGACCCGCGTGGGTGTAGCGGATCAGCACCTCGCCTTCCTGCGGCTTGTCGAGCTCCAGCTCCTCGATCTCGATCGGCTTGCCCGCCTCGTACACCACTGCGGCCTGGGTCTTCATAGGTCTCTCCTGCTCGTTGCGGGGACGTCATCGACGGTCGCTGTGACTCGCACCACAGTCGTTCGCCAACGTACCTGCGGGAAAGGGAACGTGACTACCGCGCGTCCGAGAAGCTTCATCGCCCGGGCCGGAGGCCGGTCAGATGCGGGACCAGGACCCGGGCCGAACGAGCCTTGAGAGCGCCCCACCACAGGCCGGCGCCATAGGCGAGGTCGTCTGCCCGCCGCGCAGCGAAGGCCTCAGCTGCGCGGGTGGGTGCCGCCTCGCGGTGGTCGATGAGGTCCCAGATCGCTGCGGCGAGGAGAGCCCGGCGGGCTCGGCGCGACACGACAGCCGCGAGGAACGCAGCGGGCCACCAGTGCCGAAGGAGCAGGTGAGAGCGTCTGGCGCAGCGTCGAGACAGAGACCTCGGCGGTGAGGTCCGCCGGCCAGCCGCGCCCGGTCCGGGGTGTCGGGCAGGCTGCGGCCGAGGCGCAGACGTACGGCGGCCATCGCGGCGACCGTCACGGGGAGCGACCAGCGCCGCTGCGCCAGGAGCGCGCAGACGCCCAGGAGAGGCACCGGCGAGAGCACCGCGGGTGCCATCCAGTCGCCGTGCCGCTGCGCCAGCCACGCGCCGCCGGATGCCGTAGAAGGCCTTGCGTCCCAGCCACGTCGACCAGGTCGCGCGGCTGTCGTGGAGGGCTACGTACGACGGGTCGTAGCGGACGTGCCGTCCGGCGGCGATCAGTCGCCAGACCAGGTCGACGTCCTCGCCCACCCGTCGTCCCGGTTCGAAGCCGCGTACCGAGGTCGGCGACCCGGACCACCAGACAGGCGCTGGGCAGCCAGCCGACCTTCGACCAGGGGCGCACCAGAGCCGGTTCGGTCACCGAGGTCGAGCGAGAGGCCGTCGACGTCCCAGCGTTCGAATCGGCCGGGGGTCCGCGCTGCGCGCCGCACCCGGATCCGGGGTGCCGACCGCTGCGACGTGGGGGTCGGCGAAGTGGCCGGTGAGACCGAGCAGTGTCCGGCCGTCGACCACGACGTCGGAGTCGACGAACGCGACGTAGGGCGTGCGAGACCAGGGCGAGTCCCGGCGTTGCGGGCGCCGGCGGGTCCGACGTTCTCGACGAGCGGAGGAGCCGGGCACCGTGTCGTGCGGCGACCCGGCGACAGCCGCATGGGGAGCGCGAGAGGCGTCGTCGACGACGACGACCGGCAGTCCCGACCGAGAGCGGTGAGCAGCGGTCGAGCCGGTCGGCCGGTCGCGGACCGGAATCACGACGGTGAGCTCAGCGGCCGAAGAGCACGCGTCGAGCACGGGGACTGCGAGGTTGGCTGCCAGCAGTCGCTCGGCCACGATCCGGGTGGTCGGGGTCGTGCACCTCGACAACCGTCCCGACGGCGACGGGCAGGCGCGGGCGCCCGGAGCCGGAGCACCCGCAGCGGTGAGCCGCCGACGAGCGTCCGACCGCCGTCGCAGGATCCGGACCCGGTCGCCGACCCGGACCCGGAAGCCGTCGGGCAGGCCCGTCGGTCATCCCCGGAAGCCGCCGTCGGCGTGGACGACGCTGCCGTTGAGGACCGCACCCGCGGGCGAGCAGCAGAAGGCGATCGTGGCGGCGATCTCGTCGGGTTCGAGCACCCGCCGCGAGCAGCTGGTGGGAGACGAGGTCGTCGATCGAGGCGTCGTCGTACAGGTCGGCGGTCGCGTCGAGCATCGGGGTCCGGGTGGAGCCGGGGCGAGACGGCGACGGCGGTGACGCCGGTGCCGACCAGGTCGGCGGCGAGGCCCCTGCACGAGGCCGACGACCGCGTGCTTGACCGCGGTGTACCCGGCGAGGTGGAACAGCCCGTGACTGCCGGCCGCCGACGCGACGGCGACGAACCGGCACCGCTGACGGGTCGGGACCCGCGAGCATGGCGGGAACGGTGGCCGCGGCGGTGTTCCAGACCCCTTCGACGTCGATCTGCCAGAGCTGGTCGAGGTCGTCGGCAGGGGTCTCCCAGAGCGGCTGGCCACCGCCGATCACGGCCGCGCGCGGCCACGGCCACGTCGAGGCGGCCCCAGCGGGCCAGGGCGGTGGCGACCGCGGCCTCGAGAGCCGTCGCGGTCGCGCACGTCGGCGACGACGGGCACCACGTCCCCCGCGTCGGCGAGGCGTTCGAGGTCGGCCCTGGTCGGCATCGGGTACGGCGTCGCCTCGGGCCCGGCGCACCAGTCGACCGCCACCACGGCGTACCCGTCGTCGGCGAGCCTGCGGACCGTCGCCGCGCCGATGCCGCCGGGCGGCGCCGGTGACCAGCGCGACCCGGGTCATCGGACGTCGGCCAACGTCGTGCCGAGGACGTCGGTCGACCATGGCGGCCAGCACGCGCGGCGCCTTCCGACGCGGACGGCGCCGCTCGGGTCGCCGAGCACGCCGTTGGCGGACACGGCCGCCGACGCCCCCGGTCCGCAGCAGCGGGGAGGATCTCGCTCAGCGGCCGAGGTGTTCCCGGCCTCGGCGAGGTCGAGCCGCACCGACTCCGGGTCGCAGGTGCAGCATCAGCGAGGTCTCGGTGCGACCGGCGTGCAGGTCGACCGTCCTCGGTCGCGCACGGCACCCAGGCGACGTCGTGACCCTCGGCCACGAGCTGGTCGACCGCGCTCGTCAGCGCCGTCGAGGTTGCCGCCGTGGGCGTTGACGAGCACGACCCGCTCCGCCCAGGTGCGCAGCGACCGGACCAGCTCGACGAGCAGCAGGCGCAGTGCGTCGGTGCCGATCGAGCTGGTGCCCGCGAAGGACTGGTGCTCGCCGCTGGACGCCGTAGGTGACGCGCCGGCGCGACCCACGCCTCCGTGCACGCGTCACCGAGCCGCTCGGCCACGCCGGTCGCCACCGCGACCGCGATCGATGGTGTCGGTGTCCAGCGGCAGGTGCGGGCCGTGCTGCTCGAGCGAGCCGACGGGCACCAGCGACCAGCCGCGATCCCGACGGCCTCGGCGACTGGTGGCGTCCGCCAGCGAGCCAGGCGTCATGCCGGACGGCGACGGCCCGAGACGCGCGATGGAAGCCCGTCGGGCACCACGCAGCGTGCTCGGGCGTCGAGCTCGTCGATCGAGGCGACGCCCAGCCGAGCAGGGCCGAGTCGATGCCGCCGCGCAGCACGTCGAGGACGTTCTCGACGCCGGCCTGGCCGTTGGCGGCGAGGCCCCACAGGTAGGCGCGGCCGATCATCACGGCCCGGGCGCCGAGAGCGAGCGCCTTGACGACGTCGGAGCCGCGGCGGACGCCGCCGTCCATCACCACCTCGATCTGGTCGCCGACCGCGTCGGCGATCGGCTGCAGCATCCGGATCGCCGCCGGCGTGCCGTCGAGGTTGTTGCCGCCGTGGTTGGACACCGAGATCGCGGAGACGCCGGCGTCGACCGCCCGCAGCGCGTCGTCGACGCGGCAGACGCCCTTGAGCATGAACGGCGTCCCGCTGAGCTGCGCCCAGGTCTCGCGCATCCAGGCGACGTCGTCCCACGACGGCGGCGGGGTGGTCATCCACTCGTAGTAGGCGCCGAAGAACGTCGGCGCCTGGGCGCCGCCGGGCGGCGCGAGGTTGGGCGCGGTCAGGTCGGGGATCTGCCCGGTCCTGCCGAACTGGTAGAGCCAGCGCGGCTTGGTGGCGACCTTCGGCGCCATCCGGACCATCGTCTTGAGGTCGACCTTCTCGGGGATCTCGGGGCTGCCCCAGTCGCGGCCCATCGAGAACGACCAGTCCAGGGTGGCGATCAGGCCCTTGGCGCCCGGCCGCGTGGGCGCGCTCCATCCGCTGGACCATCACGTCGCGGTCGCCGGTCCAGTACATCTGGAAGAACGTCGTGGCGCCGGTCGCGATGACCTCCTCGACCGACTTGGACGCGAAGTTCGACAGCCCCATCACGGTGCCGCGAGCCGCGGCCGCACGGGCGACGGCGACCTCACCGTCCGGGTGCACCGCCTGTACGCCGGTCGGGCGAGATCAGCACCGGCAGCGAGATCTCCTGGCCCATCACGCGTGCGTCGCCATCGACGCGGTCCGCGTGGTGGCCGGCGACGTGCGGCAGCCAGCCCGAGCTCGCGCGAACGCCGCCTGGTTGTCCGCGACCGTCTGGCCGCGCTCGGAGCCGGCGACCAGCGCGCCGTACACCGGCTGCGGGCAGCCGCTTCCGCGCGCGCTGCTGGGCGACCGCGACGGACTCGAACCAGGGGTTCTGCTTCCACGGGTTCTCGAGCCAGGTCGGTCGACTCACGAGCAGCGACCGCCGGCGGATCGGGGTCGAACCCGGCCAGCGGGCTCTCCGCGCAGGCGCTGACCGGCGGCCGGGTCAGCAGCTTGAGCATCACCGGCTGGTTGCGGGTCGGGTTGGCCTTGGAGTGGTCCTGGCTCGCGGCCGGGACGACGCGGTCGCCGGCGAGGGCGGTCTCGCCGTACCCCTGCACGCACTCGGGGTCCGGGCCGTCGAGCGGCAGGCCGGTGAAGAACTTGGCCGCCATGCAGCCGCCGCGGCAGGAGTCGTAGAAGTGCGCACGTCGCGCAGGCGCCGCCGGTCTGCGGCGAGCGCAGCTCGGCGAACAGCTCGGAGTCCTGCCAGACCTGCTGGAAGCCGCCGTCGGCGAGCAGGTTGCCGGCCAGGAAGTTGTCGTGGATCGCGAACGGGCAGGCGTAGACGTCGCCGACCGGGTCGATCAGGCAGACCACGCGACCGGCGCCGCACAGGTTGAGCCCGGGCAGGCTCTCGCCGAACGCGGCGAGGTGGAAGAACGAGTCGCCGGTCAGCACGTCGTCGCCGTGGGCCATCAGCCAGTCGTAGAGCACGCGCTGCTGCTCGGGCAGCGGGTGCAGCTCGTCCCACACGTCGGCGCCGCGGCCCGACGGGCGCAGCCGGGTCAGCCGCAGCGTCGCGCCGTACTGGTCGGCGAGCGCCTTGAACTCGTCGAGCTGGCCGATGTTCTGCCGGGTGCAGACGACCGAGATCTTGGCGTCCCGGAAGCCGGCGTCCTGCAGGTTCTGCAGCGCGGTGAGCGCCATGTCGTAGGAGCCCGGGCCGCGCACGTAGTCGTTGACCTCGGCGGTCGCGCCGTCGAGCGAGATCTGCACGTCGACGTACCGTCGCAGTCGGGCTGGCCAGGAACGCGCGCGCGCTCGGGGGTGATCCGGACGCCGTTGGTGGAGAACTTCACGCCGACCTGGTGGTCGACGGCGTACTCGCAGCAGGTGCCAGAAGTCCGGCCGGATCGTCGGCTCGCCGCCGCCGATGTTGACGTAGAACACCTGCATCCGCTGCAGCTCGTCGATCACCGCCTCGCACTGCTCGGTCGTCAGCTCGCGCGGGTCGCGGCGGCCGCTGCTCGACAGGCAGTGCGCGCACTCCAGGTTGCAGGCGTAGGTCAGCTCCCACGTCAGGCAGATCGGTGCGTCGAGGCCGAGCTCGAACTGCTCGACCAGTGAGCCGGTGGTCGGCCGCTCGACGGTGGCGGTCATGCGGCCTCCCGGGGTCGGATCATGTCGGTGGCGGCGAGGCCGCGCAGCGCGGCGACGTACGCCGGCGTGCTGCGTCGGCGGGACGCCGGCGGCGACGAGCGCCGACCGCGCACGTCGGGCTGGTCGGCCGAGGCCGCGGACGACCGCGACCAGCTCGGGCCGCTTGAGGAAGGTCAGCTTGCGGTTGCCGAAGTGGTAGGCCAGCGCGCCGAACGGCTCGGGGCGCAGCGCCACCGACGGCGACAGCGCCCAGGGCTCGTCCGAGGCAGTCGGGATCGGCATCAGTAGACGCCGCACATGCCGTCGATCGAGACCTCCTCGATCAGGTCCTCGGCGGTGAGGGCTTGGTCGGTCTCGACGGTCTCGTCGACGGGCTGGGTGGGCTCGCGGGTCATGGCAGCCTCCTCGGTCGGTGTGATGCCCAGCACATTAATGGCACCGAGTGGCCGAAAAGGAAGAGGCTGTTAGATTCCGCCGCGATGGCAGCCACGGATCCGGCGCCGAAGCCGTCCCTGCGCGGGCGGCCGGTGGCGACGACCCACGGCGAGATCGAGCAGGCCGCCTTCCGCCTCTTCGCCGAGCGCGGCTTCGACGCGCACCACCCTGGACGCCATCGCCGCCGAGGTCGGCGTCGGCCGGCGCACCCTCTTCCGCTACTTCGAGTCCAAGAACGACATCCCGTGGGGCCAGTTCGACCGCACCCTCGACGGCTTCCGCGATCCTGCTGCGAGCAGATGCCGGCCGACCTGCCCCTGCACGAGGCCGTCCACCGCGGCGTGCGTCGCGTTCAACGAGCTTCGCCGAGGCTGCGGTCCCCTCGCACCGCGAGCGGATGCGGCTGATCCTCGAGACGCCGGCGCTGCAGGCCCACTCCGTGCTCCGGTACGCCGAGTGGCGCGCCGTGATCGCCGACTACGTCGCTCGCCGTACCGGGCTGGCGTCCACCGACCCCCTGCCCGAGACCGTCGGCCAGGTCAGCCTCGCGCTCGCCCTCTCGGCGTACACCCTCTGGCTGCGGAGCCCCGGCCCGTCGCTTCACGAGCGACTGGACGAGGCGATGACCGGCCTGCGCAGCTACCTGGCGCCCTAGCCGGGCTGACCCGAGCCGGCGTCGGGTCCCGAGCGGCCTCAGCTGACAACGTGCTCGTCGAGGTGGCTCCGCGCCCACAACGCCGCGGACGTGCGGTCCGCGACCCCGATCTGCTGGAACACGCTGCCCAGATGGGTCTTGACGGTGGACACTCCGATCCCGAGGCGCACGGCGATCTGTTTGTTCGCCAGACCGAGGCCGACCAGCCGCAGGACATCGCGCTCGCGCTGGGTCAGCTCGAGCGCCTCGCCGGGCTCGACCACGCTGAGCAGGGACCGGGTCACCCGCGCGTCGATCGGGCTCTCACCGCGCAGCACCGACCGCGCGGCCTCGACCAGCGACGTGGACGGGGAATCCTTGAGCTGGTAGCCGTCGGCACCTGCCCGCACGACCCGTTGGACCGTCGCCGGCTCGACGCTCGAGGTCAGCACGAGAATCCGGCAGCTCGGCGTCAGCGCGCGCAGATCTCGCATGACGGACTCACCGTCGTAACCGGGCATCGAGAGGTCGAGCACGACGAGATCCGGCTCGGTCCGGAGGAAGGCCGCAGTCGCGTCGGCGGGATCCTGGACGGCGCCGACGACCTCGAAGTCGGGTTCGGCCGAGAAGACGCACTCGAGGCCGAGCAGGATGGCCGGGTGGTCGTCGACGAGAAGGATCGACGCAGTCACAGTGGGATCTCCCATCTGATCTCGGTGCCACGGCCGGGTGCCGTGCTCACCTCGAGATGACCGTGCACCTCGTGCGCGGCGTCGGCGAGGGTGCGGAGTCCGAGGTGACCATCGGGGCGGCCCAGGGCCAGCTGGACCTCGGGACTCAGCCCGACGCCGTCGTCCCGGATGACGAGGCACAGGCGCTCCCGGTCGACGTAGGTCTTGATCGACACCGTGGAGGCTTGGGCGTGACGTCCGACGTTCCGGAGAGCCTCCTGGGCCACGCGGTAGGTGGCCTCGAGGGCCGGCCCGGGCAACCGCCGGTCGATGCCGTCCTCGACGGCCACCTCCACCCCGCGCGAACGCAGCGGTTGAGCCAGGTCGTCAAGGGCCTGTGCGAGACCGTCCTCCGCCAGGCTGGGCGGGTAGACCACGATCAGCGTCGTACGCAACGCCTGCACGCTCGAACGGACCGACTCGGCGGTCTGGTGGAGCAACATGTCGGCTCGCGGACTGTCGCCGGAGGACATCGAGGCGCGAGCCCCTTCGACCAGGTACGAGGTGCCGATGAGCTCTTGGACGACGCCGTCGTGCAGGTCCCGGGCGACGTTGCGACGTTCCCGGGCCGACACCTCCTCCGCAGCGACCTCGAGCTCGCTCTGGCGGCGGCGCAACCAACGCAGGTTCACGGCGATGAACCACACCTGGAACAGAGCGAACAGGGCGAGCAGGCTGGCCGCGAGGACCGACAGCGTGGTGAAGAGGCTGGCGCGACGGTCCTTGACCTCGTCATAGCTGGTGTAGGTCTCGAACAGGACCTGCCGCCCGTCGGCGCCCCGCAACACCATGTAGACCTCGACCATCCGGGATCCCAACCCCCGGTCTGAGACGTTCTCCGCACGGCTCAGATCGCTCACCGTGGCGACCGATCTCCCCGTCTCCAGGACCCGCCGCTGCTCATCGTCAAGCGGGAAGGAGGTGCCGATCTCGGCGGGATCGTTGCTGTAGAGCACCGTTCCGTCGGTCGACCAGATCTTGACGCGGCGGATCAGGGTGCGGTGCAGGAGCCCGTCCCGGTCGTCCACGACGCTGTTCAACTTGTCGAGGGCTCCCGGCTCACCGTCGAGCACCGACGAGCTCAGCTGTGGCTCGATCACGGTCTCCCCGACGAGCTCGGTCAGGTGCCGGGCGTCGGTCAGGGCCTGGTGCTCGGCGATCCGGGCACAGATGAGATAGCCCATCACCAGGAGGACCATCAGCGCCCCCAGGCTGCCGGCGAGAATGCGGTGCACTGTCTGCCGGGCGCGATCGGGCCGAGGCGGTGCCGCTGCCGCGTCGGCGAGGACCACCCGCGTCCACACCGTGTCCTCGGTCAGCTGCATGGCTTACGTCCCACCGTGAGGTCAACGTCATCCGGGCCGCGGCGTGAGCCGCGCCCGATGGTGAGCCGATGACCTTGGGAGAAGGTTGTGGTCGACCCCCCTCCTCCCATCGGCCTAGGCCACTCGTCCGATGGTGGCCGGTCTCGTTGTCGGCGCACTGTGGCGAGGTCCGCATCTGGTCGGGCACACGCACCGGGAGGTAACCGCTATGAGGTCGACGAGGCACAGCTGGCTACGAACGACCGGACCGCTCGCTCCGGCATCGCCTCGATCGCGTCCCGGCCGGGCGCGGGTGGCCACGGTCGGGCTCGCCCTGGCCGGCCTCGGCGGTCTGGCCGTGATCTCCTCCGCCCCGGCCTCGGCGTCCACGATCACGGGCACGATGGTCACCCAGAGCCTGACCCAGCCCGGGGGTGGCGCCTGGTTGCCGGGTGGCGGTGGGCACTTCTGGGTCAGTGACGGGGTGCTGGGCCTGTGCGAGACGGTGCCCGCCACGCTGAGCACCACCAAGTGCAACGGCACCGCCAAGGGCGGACAGGTTGTCTGGGACGCCGCCAAGAGCCTCGTCTACCAGGCGGACACGACCTCGAAGACCAACCAGGTGATGCGGTTCCCGTACACCGCCAGCAACGACAGCCTCGGCGGTTCGACCCGGTTGACCGTGCCGAACGTGACGGCGGTCGGCGGCGGCAGCGGCGGCGGTCGCAGCATGGGACTGGCCCTGCTCACCGGGCCGGACGGCGCCCAGCGCCTCTACGTCGGCTACCTGAAGTCGGGCGACGTCATGCAGGTGCTCAACCCCTCGGGGAAGAACGCAGCCGGAGCGACCGTGACACCCACGGTCACCAAGATCGGCAACACCAGCGACGGACGCGGCGTCACGTCGATGACGGCGTTCACGTGGACCGACACGGCCGGCGTCCGGCACGACGACCTGTATCTCGGCGAGTCCGGTGGCAACGGGCTCTCGGTGATCAAGGACGTCGACGGCACCGGCGGCCGCCCGGCCTGTGGAACCGGCCAGACGCCGTGCGGCGCCACCACCGTGGCCAATGCGAGCGGCGGGGCACTCTTCAGCTTCCCCGGTGGCCTGGACAGCGATGCCAACGTGCTCTACATCGCCGACGCCCCGCGCAACACCCCGAGCCAGGTCCTGGTCTGGAACCCCGTCAGCGGGACCCAGGGCGTGCTCTCCACCGACATCACCCCGGCGTACACCTCGACCTTCGACGGTGCACGGCGTACCCAGTACCAGAACATCACCGGCCTGGCCCTCAACCCGGCGACCCAGGATCTCTACGTCGGTGACGACCCGAGCTTCCCGCTGGCCGTCCCGGTCACCGCTCAAGGGCACCTCTGGAAGATCTCCGGCAACGCCCAGCGACCGACCATCAGCACGGTCTCGCCCAGCACCGGTGACGTCGCAGGCGGCGACATCGTGACGGTCACCGGCACGAACCTCGCCAACAGCGTCGCCGGCGCCTCCGACCCGACGGCCTTCGGTACGACGATCAAGTTCGGCACCCTGGCGGCGACCCACGTCTCCTGCACCTCGGACGGTACGTCGTGCACCGCCACGAGCCCTGCGGCTCCCGGCACCGGCGCGGTCGACGTGCGCGTCACCAACGTCGACGCGCAGACCAGCGCTGTCGGTGCCGCCGACCAGTTCACCTACTCGCAGGCGACCGTCACCACGCCGGGTTCGCCCGTCGTCACCGGGATCAGCCCGACCTCGGGTGTCAGCGTCGGGGGCACCAAGGTCACGATCACCGGCACCGGCCTCGTCAACGCCGACGGCACCAACGCCGTCACGTTCGGACCTGACGCGGCCAGCGGGGTCACCTGCACCGCTGACGGCACGAGCTGCACCGCGCTGAGCCCCGGCGGTCCCGACGGGACCACCGTGGACGTGCAGGTCAAGACCGCCGTGGCCACGAGCGCGGCGACCGCGGCCGACAAGTTCACCTACCGGGCCGCCGAGGGCCGGCTCTTCGCCAGCGGCATCACCGCCCCCAAGGGCGGACTCGTCTGGATCCCGGACACCACCCCAGCGGGTGGCCACTACTGGGTCTCCGACCACGGCAACGGCCTGTGCCGGCTCGACCCCGTCCCGGGGACGACCGTCACTGCGCCCAACGTCGCGGCCTGCGACCCCGGTTTCGCCATCGGCTCTCCCGGCCAGGCGGTCTACGACAGCCGTGCCAACGCCGACGGCACCCACTGGGTCTACGTGCCGGACAACGCCGTGCGAAGCCCGGGTGTGTGGAGGCTGACCTTCGATCCCGCCACCGCGACGATCAGCAACCCCGTGGCCATGGCCCCCGGGCTGATGGACAACCTGAAGACCAACTCCCTGGCGCTCGACCCGGTCAAGGACGTCCTCTACGTGGGTGACCTGGTCGACGGCAACATCCGTCGGATCAACGGGGTCAAGGGTGACCCCCGCTCCCAGACCGTCGACATCATCGCCACCACGCAGCCGCAGAAGGTGGGTGCGGCGGGACGGGGGATCAACGGCACCATGGCGTTGCTCGGCAACCACCTCTACCTGCCCGAGAACAACGCGGCGACGTACGTCGACGTCACCGCGCCGTGCGCCAACCCGACCGTGAGCCCCAACCCGGCGCCCTGCTCGACCACGACGGTGAACTTCCTGAACACCCCGGCGCCGGTGTTCGTGGCAGGGGTCGCAGCCGACCAGACCCACGGGTACGTGTACATCTCGGAGTCACCGGGCGCAGCGAACGCCACGATCTACCGCTTCGACGACTCGACGATCACGAACGCGAACCCCGGCGGCTCTGCGGGGATCGTCTACGTCACGCAGGGCCGGGTGCCCGCCACCGGCACTCCGGACGCCACCGTGTACTGCTCCCTGACCTGCACCCGGCCCGCCGACCCGGCACTGACTCCAGGAGGCACGACCGGGTTCCCCTTCGCGCAGGGACTGTACGTCGACCCCAACACCTCGAAGCTCTTGGTCACCGAGGACGCCACGGCCGGCGCACGGTCCGGGCGCGGTCACGCCTGGGAGGTGCCCTTCATCCCGTGACGGCGTAGCCGACGGCCGTGACTGCTCCTCCACCCCGAGGGAGCGGCCACGGCCGTCTCTCGGCCCAGACCCGGGAATGCAAGGCCTCGCCGCGATCCCGCTCAGGCCGTGGGGGATGGCGCGGTGCCGGGGGTGGGCGCCGGTCCGCCGAAGTACATGGCTGCGAGATCCGGGTCGTCGAGGAGTGAAGCGGCGTCCCGCTGCGTGACCACCCTGCCGCTCTCCATCACGATGCCGTGACTGGCGAGCCGCATCCCGAAGCGCACGTTCTGCTCCACGACGAGGATCGTCTTGCCACTCTCCTTGAGCACCATCACCGAGTCGTAGAGCGTGCGCAGTGCCTTCGGGTCGAGCCCGAGGGAAGGCTCGTCCAGCAGGAGCAGCACCGGGTCCAGCATGAGGGAGCGAGCGAACTCGACCATCCGTCGCTGGCCGCCGGACAGGTTGCCCGCGTGCTGGTTGGCCCGGTCGGCGATGATGGGGAACAGCTCGGCCACCGCGTCGTACCGCTCCCGGACCAGCGACTTCTGGCGTCGGATGATGTAGGCGCCGAGCAGCACGTTCTCGCGCACGGTCATGTGCGCGAAGAGCGCATCTGCCTGCGGCACCTGGGAAACCCCTCGGCCGAGGATGTCGGCCGCCGACGATCGGTCGATCCGCTCGCCCGCCAGGTGGATCTCGCCGCGACGCGGGGTGAGCAGTCCGCTGATGGTCTTCAGGACCGTCGACTTACCGGCACCGTTCGGGCCCACGATGCAGGCAACCGATCCCCGGGCCACCGAGATGTCGACGCCCTGCAGCACGTCACCGCCGCCGTAGCCGGCCACCACCCCGGAGATCCGGAGGAGGTCGTCGCTCATGCGCTTCCCGCCTTCTGCTCCAGGACGAAGTCGTCGCCGAGGTAGGCGTCGACCACGGCCGGGTCGCGCTGGATCTCCGCCGGCGTGCCCGAGGCCATCGTGCGGCCCCGGCCGAGCACGTGCACCGGGTCGCAGAGACCCAGCACGAACGGCATGTTGTGCTCCACGATGAGGAAGGTCTTCCCGTAGGAGTTGAGCTCGCGGATCATCTCCGACATCCGTTCGATCAGCACGGGGTTGATGCCACCCGCGGGCTCGTCGAGCAGGATCACGCGTGGGTCCAGCATCAGGACCTGGGCCAGCTCCACCAGCTTCTGCTGGCCGTAGGACAGGGCTCTGGCCTTCTGGTCACGGAAGGCACGCATCCCGACGTACTCCAGGACCTCCTCGGCGGCCCTGGCCTCCGGGCCGCTCACGGCGACCCGCCCGAGCTGACCCCACGAGAACGACCGCTGCGGCGCCACGACGTTCTCCAGCACCGTCATCTCGCGGAACAGCCTGGTCATCTGGAACGTCCGGCCCAGGCCCCGGTGGGCACGGGCCCACGGCGACAACCGGTCGATCCGTTCACCACCCAGCCAGATCTCCCCGGCATCGGCGTGGATGGTGTCGTCGATCAGGTTGAAGATCGTCGTCTTGCCCGAGCCGTTCGGGCCGATCAAGCCGGTGATCGAGCCCTCGGGCACCACGAAGGACGCACCGTCGACCGCCTTGAGGCCACCGAAGGCCTTGCGCAGGTCCTTGATCTCCAGGAGGGGCGGTGGATCGAGTCCGGGGTCGCGCTCGACGAGAGTGAGCCGCTGGGTCAGGGAGTCGAGGCTGCCGCCCGTGCCGATCCGGGCGCCGACGAGTCCCGCTCTCCCACGGGTGCGAAGCCACTCGAGGGAGGACTCCACGGCCGGCAGCACGCCTTGGGGCAGGAAGAGCACGATCACGATGAGGAGGCCGCCGAACAGCAGCAGACGGGTGTTGCCGCCGCCGAGGTTGTTGTTGGCGTACTCGTTGAGCGGCTCGACGATGAACGCACCGAGCACCGGCCCCCACAGCGTCGCCTTGCCACCGATCAGGAGGGCGAGCATGGTCTCGACGCTGAGCAGGATGTTGAACATCCCCCGCGGGTCGATGAAGGTCAGGTAGTAGCCGTACACGCCGCCGGCCATGCCGACGAACACCGAGCTGGCGACGAAGGCGATCATCTTCTCGACCGGCAGGTTGATCCCGATCGTCGACGCCTTCGTCTCGTCCTCGCGGATCGAGATGAGTCCGGTGCCGAGCTTGGTACGCCGGACCCACCAGGCGAGCAGCACCTGGAGGGCCAGGATCGCGACGAGCGCGTAGTAGAACGGCCAGTTGGCGAAGTCGAAGCTCCACGTCGGGAGCGGGAGGCTCAGTCCCTCGGTCCCCCCGGTCAGCGAGCGCCAGTTGATCGCGATCACCTGCACGAGGAACAGGAACGCGACCGTGATGATCACGAACGACGGACCGCTCGCGCGCAGGGCGACCAGACCGAGCAGCAGGGCGACCAGCGCGGCGACCACACCCGCGAGTGGCACCCAGAGCCACACACTCGTGTCGGGATGGTGGGTGGCCAGGATGCCGACCGTGTAGCCACCCAGGCCGATGAAGGCACCCTGCCCGAGCGAGACGTAGCCGGCCAGTCCGGTGATGATGCTGAGGCCGCTCGCCGCGATCGCGAAGACGAGCGAGAGGATGATCATGTTCTGGTAGTAGAGGTTGTCGCTCAGCACCGGGTAGAGCACCAGCAGCACCGCTGCCACGAGCACGAGCCCGCGACCCAGCCAGACCGTGGAGATGCTCCTGCGAGGCGCTTCGGCCGCGGCAGTCGGGGCACTCACGCCGGCACCGCGTCGTCACGGAGCCGGGTGCCGAGCAGCCCCTGCGGACGGATCAGCAGCACGGCGAAGACGATCGCGTAGGGCACCGCCGTCGCCCACGCGGGCGAGATGTAGACCGCGGTGACGGTCTCGGCGATCCCGAAGATCATCGCGGAGATGACCGCACCCTCGAGGCTGCCGAGGCCACCTAGGACCACGATGGCCAGCAGCCGGGCGATCCAGAGGTAGTGCGAGCCGGGCACGAACGGGTAGAGGACGCCGGTGATGGAGCCGCCGGCTCCGGCCGCTGCGAGCCCGAGCCCGAAGACCAGCGCGGCGACGGAGGTCACCTTGATGCCCACCAGCTCGGCGGAGGCGGGGTTGGCCGCCGCCGCGCGGATCGCCCGCCCCAGCCAGGTCTTGGTGAGGATGAGCCACAGCGCGACCAGGACGACCACCGCCACCAGCCCGCCGTACACCTGGGCCTTGGGGAGGAAGACCGCGCCGAGATGGAACGACTCGTCGACGTACGACGGACGGATCGACGTGGAGTCGTTTCCCCAGATCACGCCCATCACCCCTTCCAGCACCAGCGCGAGCCCGAAGGTCAGCAGCACCGTGGAGGACATCGGTGCATGACGGATCGGCCGGACCAGGAGGCGGTAGACCACCCACCCGATCACGAACACGATCGGCGTGGTGACCAGGACTCCCAGGAGCGGATCCAGCCCGAACTGGTGCCACACGGTGTAGGTGATGAACCCACCGAGGATCAGGAAGGCACCATGCGCGATGTTGATCACCCGCATCACCCCGAAGATCAGGGTGAGCCCACTGGCGACCAGTGCGTAGATGCCTCCGACCAACAGGCTGAGGACGAGGGTCTGGACGAGCTCGGTCACGATCCTGGGTGCCAGCCGACCTCGGGATCGGCCGTCGCGGCGTCGGGCGGGAGCACGATCTCGGCCTTGCCGTTCAGCCACTGTCCGATCAGGAACTCACCCTGCGGGCTGCCGTCCTCGTTCCAGGAGAGGGGACCGAGGATCGTGTCGACCTTGTTCGAGCGCAGCCAGTCGGCGAGCTTGGCCTGGTCGTCGATGCTGCCCACGGCCTCGACCGCGGCCTGCATGACCTCCGCCGCCGCGTAGGCGTCGGCCGCATCCTCCGGCGGGATGTCGGTGCCGTACATCTTCTTGTACTGGGCCACGAACTCCTTGTTGCCCGGAGTGTCCGCCTCGGGTGAGTAGCTCACGGCGTACATGACGCCCTCGGTGTTCTCCACGCCGATCGCCTTCGTGTACTGGTCGGCGAACGACGGCGTGCTGGTCTCGTAGAACATGTCCGGGGTCCAGCCGGACTTGAGCATCGCCCGGGTCAGACCCACGCCGTCCTCGAAGGTCGCGCCGTGGACGACGAGGTCGGGATCGGCGCTCTTCATGGCGGCCACGATGCTGTCGAAGTTCTTGGTGTCGATCGCGTACGTCGTCTTGTAGACGGTCTTGATGCCGGCCGCCTCGAGGACCTCACGGATGCCGTCGACGTTCGGGGCCGCGAACGGGTCGTCCAGGGTCGGGTAGGCCGCGGTCTTCGGACGCTGGTCGGGCGGGAGGTTCTTCACCCAGTCGGCGAAGGTGAGGCCCTGCTTGTCGGCCGTGGCCTGCTGGGCGAAGAACAGGTACTTGTAGCCACGGCTGAACATGTCGGGCGAGCCACCGGCCGGCTCGACGTAGAGCATCCGGTTCTTCTCCGCGACCGAGGACGCCGGGAGGTTCAGCAGCGAGGAGAACGTCCCGAGAAGGAGGTCGACGTTGTCCTGGCTGATCAGGGCGTTGTAGTCGGAGACGATCGTGTTCTGGTTCGACGCGTCGTCCTTGATCACGAGCTTCACCTGCTTGCCGAGCAGGCCGCCCTTGTCGTTCACCAACGACTGCCAGACCTCGTAGCCCTGCTTGGCCGCCCCGCCCGGCTCCGAGAAGTCTCCCGTCAGGGGAAGGGAGGCGCCGATCGACAGGTCGCCCCCGGAAGCACTGCTGCCGCTGGAGCTGCCGTTACCGCACGCGGCCAGGCCGAGTGAGACGACGCCGGCGAGCGCCACGGCCTTCCAGCCGCGGCGAATCGAGACGTGGGACATGCTTCCTCCTCGATGAAGCCGCAATCGATTGCGGTGCGGTCAGTCTTGTGACTGGGACCACACCTGTCAAGCATCGCGCGCTGAAACGTTGGTCCAGCCCCCACCGGGAGCCACACCGGACGAGCGATTCTTGCCGCACGCTTGCAAACGGTTGTGGTGTTCTGTCAGCCTGCGAGCAAGGAGGGGACATGAGCGGAACCGAGCTGCCCGCCCGCGCCGAGGTCGTCGTGGTCGGCGCGGGGCACAACTCGCTGGTGTGCGCCGCGTACCTCGCCAGAGCCGGGCTGGAGGTGCTGGTGCTGGAGGCCGGACCGACCGTCGGTGGCAACACCAGGACCGAGGAGCTGACGTTGCCGGGGTTCGCGCACGACTCGTGCAGCAGTGCCCACGTCCTCATCCAGAACAACCCTCTCATCCGGGACGACGAGCTGGGCCTCGTCGCTCACCAAGGACTGCAGTACCTCACCACCGACCCCGCCGTCGTCCTGCCACAGGAGGACGGCGACGTGCTGGTCGTCCGCCCCGACCTCGACGCCACCTGCGACGAGATCGCGCGGTGGTCGCCGCTCGACGCCGAGGCGTTCCGGACGATGATCACAGAGTGGCGCGGCGGCCTCGCGGCGGCACACGGTCGCTGGAGCTCCCATCTTCCGCAGCCGCGCGACGGGATCACCGGCGCCTACCTGGCCCTCCGTCGGCGCAGTGCGTGGGACGTCGTGCACGAGACGTTCGAGAACCCCGTCGTCAGGTCGTTCGTACTGTGGATGGCGATGGCAACGATCCAGGACCCGCGTCGACCGGGAACCGGCTTCCTCCCCTCGTCGCTGGCGGCCGGACGGCTCGACTTCGGATGGACGACCCCGGTCGGTGGGAGCCAGGCACTGCCCAACGCACTGGTGCGCGTGATCGAGCAGAGCGGCGGGAGCGTGGTCTGCTCGTCGCCGGTCTCCGCGGTCCGGGCCGACTCGTCCGGCGTACGTCGCGTCGTCACCTCCGACGGCCGTGAGGTCGAGGTCGGACGCGCCCTCGTCGCCGGCGGACACCTGGCGGGGCTGGCCGGGATGCTCGACGGGGTGCCGCCGACCGACGACCTCGTCGAGGCGCGAGACACCTGGCGTCCAGGACTTTCGGTGCTGGCGGTGCACGCCGCGCTCCGTGAAGACCTCGGGTACGGCGCGGATCGGATCCCCAGTGCAGCCGCCGGGTACGGCACTGCCGAGGGGATGGCTCGTCACATCGACGAGCACGGACGCGGCGAGCTCGAGTGGGAGGACCCTTGGCTGCTGGTCGTCAACCAGACCGTGGTCGATCCCTCGCGGGCACCGGAGGGCTCGACGTTCAAGATCCTCACGATCGCGCCGTACGAGCTCGCGGACGGTCGCGCGTGGGCCGACGTCAAGGACGGCTACGGCGAGCGTCTGGTCGATCTCGTCAGGCAGCGGTGCTCCGGGCTGGGCGAGGACGACATCCTGGCGGTCCGCACCGAGTCGCCGGTCGATGTGGCCGCACACAACCCACACAACATCGGCGGCTCCTGTCACGGTGGGGAGTTCCTCATCGACGGCAGTGTTGTCCCCGGCTGGATGCGCTACGACACCGACGTGCCGAGACTCTTCGTCACCGGAGCCACCACCCATCCCGGTGGTTCGGTGTCGGGACGGCCCGGCCGGAATGCCGCCAGAGTCGTTCTCGACTCCCTCGGCCTGGACCCCCTGGAGGTCATGGGTGCGGGGTGACGGCCGAGGAACAGGGCGCTGCGATGGTGCGTCGCGGACCGGGGCCGGTCCGTGACCCGGCTGACCGTGAACGGACGGCAGGTCGAGGTCGACCGTCCCGACGACACCCCGCTCCTGACGGTGCTGCGTGACCAGCTGGGGCTGGTCGGCTCACGGTTCGGTTGCGGACAGGGCCTGTGTGGAGCCTGCATGGTCCTGCTCGACGGCGCCCCCGTCCCCTCGTGCGACACCCCGCTCTGGCAGGTGGCCGAGGCGAGCGTGGTCACCGTCGAGGGTCTGGCGGCCGACGGCCCGAACCCGGTCCAGCAGTCGTTGATCGACCACCAGGCCGCCCAGTGCGGATTCTGCATCTCCGGCATCGTCGTGGCGGCCACCGCGCTGCTCGCCGAGGAGCCGGAGGCGTCGGAGGGGCAGGTGAGGACGGCCCTCGAACGCAACCTGTGTCGCTGCGGGACCCACCAGCGGATCGTCGAGGCGGTCCTCGACGCACGTCCGGCGACGCCGTGACCAGCGATCGGGTGACGTCCGCCCCGGCCCAGATCGAGTCCAACCCGCGGCTCGGGACCTGGCTCGCCGTTGCTGACGGGCGCGTCGACATCACGGTGGGCAAGGTCGAGCTCGGGCAGGGGATCCTGACGGCTCTCCACCAGATCGCCGCAGACGCGCTCGCCCTGCCGCTCGACCGGGTGCGGATCAGGACTGCACGCACCGACGGTCCCGACCAGGGGCTCACGGCCGGCAGCCTCTCGGTGCTGCAGTCCTCCCCGGCACTTCGCTACCTCGGGGCCGCCGTCCGGCAGCTCGCCGAGGAGGCGGCCGATCTCTCGCCCGACGAGACGTCCGCGTACGTCGATCGGATCGCTGAGCTCGATCCCCACACCGACCTGACCGGCTTCGCGGTCGTCGCCGTACCGGGCCCTGCACGAGCGGTGGGCACCGACGCCCCACGAGTCGATCTGCCTGACAAGGTGCTCGGGCGGCCGCGTTTCCTCACCGACCTCCGACCGGAGGGCCTCCTGCACGGACGTGTGCTGCGTCCACCCTCGCCGGCGGCGGCCTTGCGGGCGCTCCGCGAGGACTGGTCGGCCCCCGGTGTCGAGCTGGTGCGCGACGGCTCGTTCCTCGGGGTCGTCGGGCAGCACGAGGATGACGTGGACCGCGCCCTCGACGCGCTCGCCTCGGCGACCGAGTGGGAGGAGCGCGACACGCTGCCGGACGAGGGTGCCCTGCCCGCATGGCTGCGCTCGGAGTGCAGCGAGCCCACGCAGGTGATGGACGAGGGCGACGTCACCCCGGTCCACACTGCCTCCTACTCCAAGCCCTACCTGGTCCACGGCTCCATCGCCCCGAGCTGCGGGATGGCCGAGTGGGACCTCGACGGCTCCCTCCACGTCTGGAGCCACAGTCAGGGCATCCATGCCCTGCGCGACGCCATCGCGGGAGCACTGTCGCTCGACCCCGTGAGCGTCCGCGTCGACCATGTGGAGAACGCGGGCTGCTACGGCCACAACGCGGCGGACGACGCGGCGTTCGACGCCGTCCTGCTGGCACGGGCGGCTCCGGGGCGTCCGGTCCTGGTGAGGTGGACGCGGCCGGACGAGCTGGCGTGGGGACCCCTCTCCCCCGCGATGACGGCCACGGTCACGGCGGAGCTCGAGGGCGGTCGGATCGGGGGCTGGACGTACGACGTCTGGAGCCAGGGCCACACGGCTCGACCGGGCTACGCCGGGACACCCGGGCCTTCTCGCCACCGCGCATGTCGCAGGCGGGGCCCCGCTGCCGCCCGCGGTGGACCCACCCGCCGCAGCCGGCTTCGGCAGTCTCCGCAACGCCGTCCCCGTCTACGACGTCGGGCCGCGCCGCATCACCGGCCACCGGGTCGTTGCGCCGTCCCTGCGGACGTCGGCGATGCGGTCGCTCGGGGCGTACCTCAACGTGTTCGCGATCGAGTCGTTCATGGACGAGCTGGCCGCGGCTGCAGGTCTCGATCCGGTCGAGTTCCGGCTCGCCCACCTGACCGACGGAAGGGCTCGTGCGGTTCTCGAGCTCGCCGCCGGAGCCTGCGGTTGGGGCGAGCCGCTCCCCGGGTCGGTCGGACGTGGCATCGGCTTCGCGCGCTACAAGGACAAGGGTGCCTGGTGCGCCGTGGTCGCCGAGGTCGAGGTCGAGACCGAGGTGAACGTCCGCCGTCTCACCGTCGCGGCCGACATCGGGCTCGTGGTGAACCCGGACGGCGCCCGCAACCAGTTGTCCGGCGGGGCCGTCCAGTCGACCAGCTGGACGACCATCGAGCGGGTGCGGTTCGACCGCCGTCGGATCACCAGTACCGACTGGGAGACCTACCCGATCCTGAGGTTCCCGGCGGCACCGGCGGTCGAGGTGCACCTGGTCGCCAACGACCTCCCGCCGCTCGGGGCCGGGGAAGCGGCGCAGGGACCCACCGCCGCCGCGATCGCCAACGCCGTCCATGACGCGCTGGGCGTGCGGGTTCGCGACCTCCCACTCACGACCGAAGCCATCGTCCACGCCATCGAGTCCGAGGAGACACCATGACCACACCACGCATCAGCTACGTCCCGATGGAGGAGATGGACGAGGAGATGCGCTCCGAGATGGAGCGCAGCGCCCGTTACGGAACCCCCCGTCCCGAGAGCTCGGCGGTGCGTGCGCACGCACCCGACGTGTTCAAGACCTTCACGCACTACTGGGACGCGACGTTCCGCCAAGGGGTCTGCGACCACAGCATCAAGGAGCTCTGTCGGCTGTACATCACGCGGACCACGAACTGTCAGTTCTGCGGGAACCAGCGGTCCACGACTGCCGGGCTCCCCGAGTACGAGGACGACGAGCTGCTCAACTTCGAGAGCAGCCAGCGCTACGACGAGCGGCAGAAGGCAGCCCTCGCCTACGCCCAGGCCATCGCCTGGAACGAGCAGGATCGCGACGGTCTCTGGGCCCGCCTCGACGCGCACTTCTCCGAGCCCGAGCTCGTCGAGCTGGGATGCTTCGTCGCCCTCACCTTCGGTCAGCAGTCCTGGATCCGGCTGCTGGAGATCGGTCACCAGGAGTACGTCGTCGAGGGCATCGACTCGGCGGCCGGTCTGGCGCCGGGGGTCGCCGGATGAGTGTCGTGCCTGCGGGATGGACCTCGGCGGCGGACGCCGTGCTGGTCGAGGACCTGCCGGGCTCGGCCAGCCCCGCCCACTACTACCTGGCGGAGACCCTGGACGGGCTCTACGTTCCCTACGCCCTGCGCCTGCCCGACACGGAGGGGCCGCATCCGTTCGTGTTCGTCGCCTACGGGAACGGAGGTGGCGGCATGGCCTGGCTTCGCGACCGGGTCCACCGCTTCCGCCACGTCACCGACGTACTGCTGGCGGCCGGGTACGCGTGTGCGTGGAGCCGGTACCGCGCCGAGGTCGAGCTGGGCTACCAGACCGGCGGTCGGCTACGGACCGACGTGCGACAGGGCATGCAGCTGATGAACCGCGCTCCGCTGGAGTACGAGGACGAGGTCGCGGTGCTGCGGCACGCCGCCGCCCGTCCCGAGGTCGACGCCGGCAACCTCTTCCACCTCGGGGTCAGTCACGCCGGGGAGATGCTCTTCAAGCTGTTGTCGCAGTACGACGGCCTGCTCAGGGCCGGCGTGGCTGCCGAGCCCGCCTCGCACGAGCTCCTCACCCTGGGTCTGGACCAGGAGCCGACGGTCGAGAGCGTCGACGGGCTGCGCAACATCGAGAGCCTGGAGATGCGCAGCACCGAGCGTGCCCGCGCCCGCGTGACCGACCCGGACGAGGTCTCGCGTCGGCTGGACGGCGTCGACATCCCCGTGCTGGTGCTGGGACGTGAACAGGACGAGCTGCAAGGGATCTTCCGGCTCACCTTCGAGCTGCTGGCCGAGAAGCGCTCCGATGCCGAATGGCGCTCCTGGTCACACGACGTCCACGGCTACATCTACCCGGAGAGCGACGCGGACGGCGTGCCGCAGCTCGACGACGTCCAGAAGGAGGCGCTGGGCGTCATCGTGGAGTTCCTCGACCGTCACCGGGCCTGACCGGCCTCACCAGGTGACGGCGACGTACTTGGACTCCAGGTAGTCGAGCATGCCCTCGTGTCCGCCCTCGCGGCCGATGCCGCTCTGCTTCGTCCCTCCGAACGGCGCCGCCGGGTCGCTCACCAGGCCACGGTTCAGCCCCACCATGCCGGAGTCCAACGCCTCGCTGACCCGCAGCCCGCGCGCGAGGTCGCGGGTGTAGACGTAGGAGACCAATCCGAACTCGGTGTCGTTCGCGAGACGGATCGCCTCCGCCTCCTCGGTGAAGGTGACGATCGGGGCCACGGGGCCGAAGATCTCCTCCTTCAGGATCTCCGCCCCGGCGGGGACGTCGGTGAGCACCGTCGGGTCGTAGTAGAAGCCGGCACGGTCGGGGCGCGTCCCGCCCACGACCACCCGGCTGCCCGCGTCGACCGCGCCGCGGACCAGCTCATCGACCTTGCTCACGGCTTCCTCGTTCACGAGCGGACCCACCTGCGTGTCGTCGGCGGTACCGGGACCGATCCGCATCCCCGACATCCGCTCAGCGAGCCGCGCCGAGAACTCGGCGGCCACGTCGGCATGGACGAAGAACCGGTTGGCTGCCGTGCAGGCCTCACCCCCGTTGCGCATCTTGGCCACCATCGCGCCGTCCACGGCGGCCTCGACGTCGGCGTCCTCGAGGACCACGAACGGGGCGTTGCCCCCGAGCTCCATCGAGCAGTTCACGACCTGGTCGGCGGCCTCCTTCAACAGGATCCGGCCCACCTCGGTGCTGCCGGTGAACGACAGCTTCCGCACCCTCGCGTCGTGGAGCATCGCCGAGACCACGGCACCGGAGCGACGAGCAGGCAGGATGTTGACCACACCAGCCGGCACTCCCGCATCGTCCAGGACCTTGCCCATGAGCAGCGCCGTCAACGGGGTGTCGCTCGCGGGCTTGAGCACGACGGTGCAGCCCGCGGCGAGGGCCGGACCGATCTTGCGGGTGGCCATGGCGGCCGGGAAGTTCCAGGGCGTGACGAGGACTGCGATGCCGACCGGTTGCTGGACGACCAGGATCCGGTTCTGCCCGGAGGGTGCTGTCATCAGGGACCCTGCTGCTCGGACGGCCTCCTCGGCGTACCACCGGAAGAACTCGGCGGCGTAGGCGACCTCGCCGCGCGCGTCCACGAGAGCCTTCCCGTTCTCGAGCGAGATCAGGTGCGCGAGCTCGTCGGCCCTCGCCGTCATCAGCTCGAACGCCCGACGCAGGACCTCGGCGCGCTCGCGGGGTGCGGTCGTCGCCCAGGGGCCGGCAGCCGCGTCGGCCGCATCCACGGCAGCGAGCGCATCCTCGACCGTCCCGTTCGCGACGCTCGCCACGACCTCCCCGGTCGCTGGGTCCACCACGTCGAACCGGCCGCCGTCGGAGGCGGCCACGGCCTTGCCGCCGATGAGCAGGTCGAGGGGAAGGTCGGCGATCTGCTCGAGACTGAAGTCACCCATGGGTGGAGGCCTCCTGGGGGTCAGTAGGGGTTGGCAACGAAGAGATCCTGTGCGGGAAACAGGGTGAGCACGCGGGGACCGTCTTCGGTGATCACGATCTCCTCCTCGATCCGCGCCGCGGAGTAGCCGTCGGCGGCCGGACAGTAGGTCTCGAGGGCGAAGACCATCCCGACCTGCAGCTCCAGCGGCTCCTTCATGGAGTTCAGCCGGGAGATGATCGGACGCTCGTGCAGTCCCAGGCCGAGCCCGTGCGCGAACTGGAGACCGAAGGCCTCCATCTCGCTGTCGAAGCCGAACTCCTCGGCGGCGGGCAGGAGCGCGGCGACCTCGTCCGTGCCGACCCCGGCCCGGATGCCGTCGATGCCGCGGTCCATCCACTCGCGCGCCTGCTGGTAGGCGTCGCGCTGCGCGGGAGTCGAGCTGCCGACCGAGAAGGTGCGGTAGTAGCAGGTCCGATAGCCGTTGAAGGAGTGGATGATGTCGAAGAACGCCTGGTCGCCCGGTCGGATCAACCGATCGGTGAAGTTGTGCGGATGCGGATTGCATCGTTCGCCCGAGATCGCGTTGACCGCCTCGACCTGGTCGGACCCCATCTCGTAGAGGCGCTGATTGGCGTAGGCGACGATCTCGTTCTCCCTGACCCCCGGCTTCAGTCGCTCGGCGATCCCCTGGTAGACGCCGTCCACCATGGCGACCGCCTGGGTGAGCAGGGTGATCTCGTCCGACGACTTGATCACCCGCGCGTCGAGCATGTGCTGCTGGGCGTCGACCACGGTGAGACCCTGCCGCTGCATCTCGAACAGGAATGGCGGCTCAGCGATGTCGACGCCCACCGGCAGGTCCGCGACACCCGCCTCGACGAGCAGCGACTTGATCTCGGAGACGGCCGTCTCCATGAGCCCGACCGTGGGAGCCACGGCGCCGCGGAAGCCCAGGAAGCCGGCTCGGTAGTTCTCCTCCGGGACCCAGCGGGAGTAGAGCCGGTGGTGCTTGACCGCGGACCCGAAGTCCCACAGCACCGGCTCACGATCCCGGACGAGCAGCGCGTAGCGGATCATCTTGTCGCCCAACGCACCACCGATCCAGGTGTGCGTGGTGTAGCGGATGTTGTAGAAGTCGAAGAGCAGGAACGCTCCACACTCACTGGCCTCGAGCGCCGTCTTCGCCCTCCCCGACCTGTAGTCGCGCAGCCGGGCGAAGTCGACCCGCTCCTCGTAGTCGACCGCCATGTGACCAGGAGCAGCCAGCGGGCGAGTCACTGCCCCGCCCCTCCCGAGAGACCGTCGTCCACCTCGGCGTCCTCGGGCTTGAGCTCGAGCCCTGCGTTCTGCGCCTCGAGGTCGAGCAGGATCGCGAAGTCCTCGGAGATGCGGCCACTGCTCACGGTCGCCTGCACCGCTGCCGCGGCGGCAGCCGCGACCGGCATCGGCACGTCGAGGTCGTGCGCCGCAGCGAACCCGAGGTCGAAGTCCTTGCGGAGCAGCAGTGGCGTGAAGGTCGGGCTGTAGTCGAGGTGGACGAACGCCGGGGACTTGTAACGGGTGAACGTCGAGCCCATCACCGACTTGTTGAGGAAGTCGAGGAACGCCGCGCGCGACATCCCGCCCTTCTCTGCGAGCACCGTGATCTCGGCCAGACACTGGGTGACCACGCCCAGCATCACGTTGTGACAGATCTTGGCGAGCCGTGCGGCGTCACCCTCGCCCACGTACGTCGCGCCCTGGCCGAGGTGGTCGAGCAACGGCGCGACCTTGAGCCAGGTCTGCTCGGGGCCGGAGGCCACCAACGTCAACAGGCCGGCGGCTACGACCTTGCCGTTGCCACTGACCGGAGCCGAGAGGAAGTCGACGCCACGCTCGGCGCAGGCGGCTCGCATTGCCGCCGAGGTCTCCGCGTCGACCGTGGAGCAGTCCACGACCGCGCCGGGGACGTGCTCGGGGTCTGCCAGCAGGCCGCCGTCGCCGGTCAGTACCTGGGCGAGGTCGGCCGGCCCGGAGACCATCGTGAACACGACGTCACGATCGCGCAGGTCGGCGATCGAGTCGGCGACCTTGCAGCCGACGTCGGTGAGCGCCTCGGCCTTGGCCCGCGTCCGGTTCCACACGGTGACGTCCTCGCCAGCCGTCGCCAGCCGGCTCGCCATCGCCGCACCCATCCGTCCGGCGCCGATCCAGCCGATCGACAGAGACCCGGAGCTCCCGTCGTGGGTGTCCGTGTCGGTCATCAGGCTCCTGCCTTCGCCTGGGAGGGGGTCGGGTCGCCCACGTCGCCGCCGAGATGGGCTGCCATCCAGTCCGCGGTGCGCGGCCGATGCCAGGGCGAGTAGTCGGCACAACCGTGGTTGGCCTCCTCGAGCATCAGCAGCTCGCTGCCGGGAACGGCCGCATGCACCTTCTCCGCCTGCTGGTAGGGGATCAGGCGGTCCTTCTTCCCGAACACCAGCAGCATCGGCGCGGTCACGTCGCCGGCGGTCTCCGACAGGTCGAGGGTGCTCGCGACGGCCCGCGCCTCGTCCTCGTCGGCGGTTCCGGAGCGCTCGCGGAACGTGTCGCGGGTCATCGACGGCAACCCGTCCCAGCACTCACCGAAGTTGAACGGGCCGGCCAACGCGACCCCCGCCGTCGCGCGATCGCCGAGAGCGGCCATCACCCGGACCGAGTAGTAGCCGCCGAGACTCACGCCCCAGACGCCGAGCCGCCCCCGGTCCAGGTCGGGCTGCGCGCCGATCGCGTCGTAGAGGACCTCGGTGACCGGGCCCCAGTCCCCGCGGATCTTCACGTCGTACTCGGCCTCGCCCTGTCCGGGTCCGTCCACGCTGAACGTGGCCAGCCCGCGGGCGAGGAAGGTCTGCTCGGTGGAGCGGACCTCCTCCTTGGTCGAGTCGAGGCCCGGGATCATCAGGACGACGGGGAAGGGCCCTTCGCCGTACGGCGTGCGGACGACGGCGACCAGGCGACCCTCCTCGAACGGGATCTCGACGCGTCGCCCCGGAGGGTCGAGGTGTGGAAGTGCGTCGGTGTAGGCCGCGACGGCGCGCGCGTGAGCGGCCTTCATCTGGTCCACGTCCTCGACGAAGACGAACTTCGCGAAGTGGTAGTAGGCCGCGGCCTGCGCGAGGTGCTCGCCGCCGGATCGGAGCCGGCCCTCCTTGAGCGCCTCACGACCGAGCTCCTCGTGCTGCTCGCCGACGGCGACCCACGCTGCGCACCACTCGGGCCAGGTCTCGATGGACGCGGTGACCCGGGCGAAGTCGGCCGGGGTGACGCCGTTGGCGGTGAAGCGCGGAGCCCAGTGCGCGATCGCCGAGGCGACTCTCTCGTCCATCCGACTCTCCTCTCGGGGCTGTCAGGCCCGGACTGCAAACGAGTGCAGCCTTGTGCAGTCCTACGCACATGTCAAGCCAAGCCCCTCACTGTCAGGGGTGGCTGCAATCGAGTGCAGCATCGGCTAGCGTGAGCCCATCGCAACGGAGGAGGAAGCCCTGATCCACGTCGACGTCGGAACCTTCAGCCCTCCCGTCGTGCTCGACGTGGCGGCCTCGACCGGGCGGTTGGCTGAGGCCGGGCTGGGCGTGACCGAGCATCCCGTGTCGTCCTCGCCGGCCCAGTTCCGCTCGTTGCTGGCCGGTGAGCTCCAGGTCGCCCTCACCAGCCCGGACAACGTCCTGGCCTACCGCTTCAACCCCCACAACCCCCTGGGCGAGCTCCTCGACGCACGGATCGTCGGGGCGGTCGACCGTGCGCTGGGTCTCGGGCTCTACACCGGGGCCGGCCGAACCTTCGGCGATCTGCGCGGCGCACGAGTAGGCGTGGACGTCCCCCACTCCGGCTTCGCGCTGGCCCTCTACGCCCTCGCGGACCTGGGGGGCGTGGATCGCGACGGCTACGAGCTGGTCCAGCTGGGCTCCACCCCTCAGCGTCTCCAGGCGCTCCTCGCCGGCGAGTGCGACGCCACCATGCTCAATGCCGGGAACGAGCTCCTGGCCGAGGCTGCCGGCTGCGCGCGCCTGGCCGGCATCACCGACCACTTCGCCCCGTACCTCGGCACGGTCGTCGCCGTCGTCGGCCCAGATCACCTCGCCCCGGCCCGGTTGCTGCTCCAGGCCCTGAGCCGGACCGCAGCCGAGATCCTCGCCGGCGCCCTCGACGCCGAGGTGATCGAGGCGGCACAGCGGCGCCTCGGTCTCGACGCGGCCCTCGCGCGGCGCTACCTGGAGCGGCTGCGCAGCCCGAGCGACGGCCTGATCTCCGACGGCGTCGTCGACCGTGGTTCTCTGGAGACCCTGGTGTCGCTGCGCCGGACGTACCTGCCGGCCGTGGTCGACGGGCACGACCTGATGGACGCGGCGCTCGCGGAGGACTCGGGGCTTGTCGACGCCGGCTGAGGCCGCTGCCCCACAGCCCATCCGCCTGCTCCAGGCAGCGGCCTTCGTCGCGACGTTCGACCGGTTCGCGATGGCGCCGATGCTGATCGCCATCGCGCACGCCCTCGGCGCGCCGGTGGGTGAGATCGTTCGCGCAGCCGGGGCCTACTTCTTGGTCTATGGACTCTCCCAGCCCATCTGGGGACTCGTCTCCGACCGGTTCGGCCGGGTCGCCACCATGCGGGTCACCCTGCTCCTGGCGGGGATCTGCTCGATCGCATCAGCAGCCGCGACGACGGTCCCGCTGCTCGCGGTCTCACGCGGACTGGCCGGCGGACTGTTCGGTGCGGCGTACCCGGCGGCGCTGATCTACCTGGGCGACACGGTGCGGGCCGAGGTGAGACAGCGGGACGTCGCTCGCCTCATGGTCGGCGTCGCTCTGGGAACCGCGCTCGCCTCCATCGGCGCCGGGATCGTCGCGGACGTGTTGACCTGGCGGCTCATGTTCGTCGTGACCGGGACGGCCGCCGTCGCCGTGGCCGCACGGCTCGGAGCACTGCCGGAGCCGACCCGGGCACGCCGGAGCTCCCTGGTGCCGCCTCTGGGTCGGGTCGGGAGCTCGCCGGTGACCCTGTTCCTGCTGCTGTGCGCGCTCGTGGAGGGAGCCGTCCTGCTGGGCACCCTCACGCTGCTCCCACCAGCCATGGAGCACGCCGGCGCTTCGACCACGGTGGCCGGTCTCGCGACCGGCGTGTACGGCCTCTCGGTGTTCGTCTTCTCCTCGCTGGTGAGTCGTGGCAGTCGGCACTGGCCGCCCGCCCGGCTGATCGGCCTGGGTGCGACCGCGGCCACCTGCGCCTGCACCCTGCTCGTCTTCTCGCAGGCCGTCGCGGTCGCCGCACTCGCCGCCGTCCTGTTGGGCTTGGCCTGGTCGTCGATGCACTCGTCGTTGCAGACCTGGGCGACGGAGGTGCTGCCATCGGCCCGGGCCACGGTGGTCTCCTTCTTCGCGGGCTCGCTGTTCGTGGGCAGCTCCCTGGCAGCCGTCGCCGGATCCGGTTTCGCCGACGAGGGCCGGTACGCGGTGCTCTTCGCGGTCAGCGCCGTGCTCGCCGTACCTCTCGGTCTCTGCGCCGCCACCGTCCGCACCGGCTGGCACAGGCCCGCCACCGACC
Source organism: uncultured Actinomycetota bacterium (assembly GCA_963761515.1). Lineage (GTDB taxonomy): Bacteria > Actinomycetota > Actinomycetes > Propionibacteriales > Nocardioidaceae > Nocardioides. The sequence continues at coordinate 38,145 of CAVXHO010000019.1, read as the reverse complement.
CGGCAGCGCCCTAGGATCCTTGCCGTGCCCTCACCGACGCTGCGCGACGTGGCCGAGGCCGCAGGTGTCCATGCGGCCACGGCGTCGCGCGCCCTGAACCCCGCCACCAGGGGACTGGTCAACGCGGAGACGGCCCGCCGTGTGATCAAGGTCGCCGACTCCCTGGGGTATCGACCCAACCCGATCGCGCGCGGGCTCAAGACGGCGAAGTCCGGGACGGTCGGTCTCGTGATCCCCGACCTGACCAACCCCCTCTTCCCTCCGATCGTTCGTGGTATCGAGGACGTCCTCGAGCCGGCCGGCTACAGCGGGCTGATCGTCAATACAGACAACGACCCCGGGCGCGAGAGCACCCAGATCGAGATCCTGCGGTCTCGCCAGGTGGAGGGCCTCATCGTCGCGACCGCGTTGGTCGACCACCCCCTGATGAAACAGCTCCATCAGGAGGGCGTCGTGATGGTGATGGTCAACCGTCGTCCAGACGGCATCGACGTTCCATCGATCACCCCCGACGACGCGGCCGGCATCGAGCTGGCCGTGCACCACCTCGCCGGGCTCGGCCACACCCGGATCGCGCACGTCGCAGGCCCGCCCAACACCTCGACGGGGGTGTACTCGGGCGCGCTCGTTCCGCAGCGCCATCCGCGACCTGGGACTGGACGAGGACCCGGAGCTGGTGACCACGGCCGACCACTGGAGCGAGGCGGCCGGCGCGGCCGGGTTGCGCCGGCTCCTCGACGCGGATCTCGGCTTCTCCGGGATCGTTGCCGGCAACGACCTCATCGCGCTCGGTTGCTACGACGTGTTCGCGGAGCGCGGCCTGCGATGCCCGGAGGACATGAGCGTCGTGGGCTTCAACGACATGCCCTTCCTCGACAAGCTCAGGCCGCCCTTGACGTCGATCGCGATTCCGCACCAGCAGATCGGCGCCGAAGCCGCCCGGCTGCTGCTCGACTCGATCGCCGACCCGTCGCGCGCCGCGCGCTCGGTGCTGTTGCCCCTCTCCCTCGTCGTACGCGGCTCCACGGCCGTGCCCGCGGCCCGCTGACCGTCCTCCATTCCGAGCTCGGCAGGCACCTCCGGTCAGTGGAGACTGGAGAGAACACCGAGCGAATCGCAAGGACAGGTTCGCGAGACTTCCGGTGACTCTCCGAGGTAGTACCTTCGCCAGGTGCTGGTGGGCAGGACGACCGAACGGGCGTTCCTGGCCGACCTCGTGGACAAGGCCCGGCACGGGCAGGCGGGCTGCTTGGTGCTGCGGGGTGAGCCAGGAGTGGGCAAGTCGGCCCTGGTCGATGAGCTCGTGGGTCTCGCGGGCGACGCATGGGTGCTCCGGACGCAGGGGCTCGAGGTCGAGGCACCGCTCGCGTTCGCCGCGCTGCACCGACTGCTCCGTCCCCTGACCGGGCTGCGCGAGCAGCTCCCCCGCCCTCAGGCTCGGGCCCTGCGGGTGGCGTTCGGTGAGGAGGACGGCCCGTCGGTGGAGCCGTTCCTGGTGGCGATCGCAACGCTCTCGCTCCTCACGGCAGCCGCCGAGGAGCGACTGGTGGTGTGCGTCATCGACGATGCGCACTGGCTGGACCCCATCACCGCCGAAGCCTTGCTCTTCTGTGCACGTCGGATCGACGCCGACCGCGTCCTCATGGTGTTCGCGGCCCGGGACGGCACCGAGCGGCCGTTCCGGGCCGATGGTCTGAACCAGCTCGTGCTGACCGGTCTCGACCCCGAGGCGGCCCGCGCTCTCCTGGACGACCGACTGGGCGCCGCGCCGACCGCGGAGGTCATCGACCGACTGGTGGCCGAGACGCGAGGCAACCCGCTGGCCCTGCTCGAGCTCCCCACCGAGCTCAGCGAAGGCCAGCTCCAGGGCGCCTCTCCTCTCCCTGCTCAGCTGCATCTCACCGACCGGGTCGAGCAGGTCTTCCTCGCCCGCAGCCGACGGCTTCCAGCCGGAGTCCAGCTGGTCCTGCTCGTGGCCGCGGCGGAGGACGCGGGTGACCTCGCAGTGGTCCGGCGAGCGGCCGGGGACCTCGGCGTGGACGAACAAGCGTTGGAGGCCGCCGCCGCATCAGGCCTCCTGCTCACCGACGGAGAGGTCGTGCGGGTTCGGCATCCGCTCGTCCGTTCCGCGATCTACCAGGCCGCCCCCGGCGCGCAGAGACGGCGGGTCCACTTCGCGCTCGCAGAAGCCCTGGCCGGGCGCGGAGACCCGGACCGGGAGACCTGGCACCGGGCCGCGGCTGCCGAGGCCCCGGACCAGCACATCGTGGACGCTCTCGCGGGCGTCGGCGAACGGGCTGAGCGCCGCGGTGGGTACGCCGCCGCATCGGCGGCGTACGAGCGGGCGGCGGCCTTGGCCACCGTTGCCCCGCAGCGCGCCGCGTCGAGGCTCGCCGCCGCGCGTAACGCCTGGGCCTCCGGTCAGGTCACCCGGTCGGCAGACCTGCTGTCGCAGGCGAGCGCGGAAGCCTCCGATCCTCTACTGCTGGCCGATGTCGCTCGCCTCCGGGGCCGGATCGAGGTGAACATCGGCTCGGCCACCGACGCCCACCGGATCTTCACCGAAGCCGCGGCTGCGGTGTCCGGCGCCGACCCACGGCGAGCGCTGGAGATGGCGGTCGCGGCCGCCATCATGCTGACCTACGGCGCAGACAGTGGCGCCAGGCTCGGTCCGGACGACCTCCTGTGGGAGGACGCGACGGACGACTCACCCCGCGCTGTGTGTCTCCGGCAGATGCTGCTGGCGATGACCCGGGCGGCCGGCTCCGACTGGTCCGGCGCGGTCGCGGCCTTCGACGTCGCCGTACCCGCGGGGGAGACGGTGAGCGACCTCGACGTACTCGGCAACCTGGGGAACTCGGCTCTCCAGCTCGGCGACGACGCGGCGCAGCAGCAGTTCTACACATCGGGGCTCTCCCGGGCCAGGGAGGCCGGAGCGGTCATGGCCGTCGTCTATGCACTGCAACGGCTGTGCTTCGGGCACCTCGTGGCCGGCGACTGGTCCGCCGTCCGCAGCTGCGCCGACGAAGCGCTCGCGCTGGCGCAGAGCGTCGGACCGCGCTCGCTCACCGCTCCCCCGCTGGCCTGGCTCGCGTTGCTCGCCGCCCTCCAAGGCCGACCGGAGTACGACGATCGGTTGCGCGAGGCCGACGAGGTCGCCGGGGCCCACCCCCTGGGCATCCTGACCGACCCCGTCCACGACCTCGTCCGCTGGGCCAGGGGCACGCGCGCGACGGGCGAGTCCGACGCCTTCACCGCCCTGCACCACCTGCGGCAGCTGCGTGTCCCGGCCATCGCCCGGATGGCCGCCGTGGACCGCATCGACGCCGCGGTCCGCGCCGACGAGCCGGAGCTGGCGCGCGGCTGGGTCGCCGACCTCGCCGCGTTCGCCGAGCCCACCGGTCGATCCTGGGCTCTCGCCGGCGTCGCCCACGGCCGGGCCATGACCGCGGGACCGGGTGAGGCGGAGGCGTGGTTCGAGGACGCGCTGTCGCAGCACGCGCGCTCCGGCCGCCGAGTCGACCGGGCCCGGACCCACCTGGCCTACGGGGAGTGGCTCCGGCGCGCCCAGCGTCGCGTCGATGCCCGCCAGCACCTGCGCCAGGCCCTGGCGACATTCGAGGACCTCCACGCGGATCCGCTCGTCGAGCGAGCCACCCAGGAGCTGCGCGCATCGGGCGAGACCGCCCGCAAGCGCGACCCGTCCACCGCCGTACAGCTCACCCCGATGGAGCTCAAGGTGGCTCAGCTCGTCGCCTCGGGGCTGTCGAACAAGGACGTCGCCGCGCAGTGCTGGGTCTCCCCGCGGACGGTGGCCTTCCACCTGCGCAACGTCTTCGCCAAGGCCCAGATCACCTCGCGCGGCGAGCTCGCCCGGCTCGACCTCGGGTGACCGACCTGCCAGTGAACCCGGCCATCTGACCGGGGCGACCGCACAGGATCGCGGCCACGCTCGACAGCAGTCACCCACTGCGAGAGCGAGACCACCATGAGCGTCGACATCCACCCCGACCGCCACCTCCACGCCGGCTCCGAGACCGTCGCGGCGCCGCGCGGACCGGTCGCCCGCATCGTCGCCGCCTCCGTGGTGGCCGGGCTGGTCGCCTCCCTGGTCCTGGCGCTCGTCGTGTTCGCCGGAGCCACCGAGGCCACCATCACCGGGTCGATGCTCGTCGCCTTCGGCGCCGGGTGGGCCGTGATGGGCGTCCTGTCCGCACGCTTCACGGACCGGGCCCAGCGCTGGACCGCCGTCCCGGCGGCTGCGATGGGTCTCACCGGTCTCGGCCTCCTGGTGTTCTCGCCGGGCAACACCGCGCTGACCGCCATGAGCTGGGTGTGGCCCGCCCCGATGCTGGGGCTGGCGACGTACATCTGGCTCCGAGCCCGGCGCGACCTGCCCGGCCGCGCACGCCGGGTCCTGGCCCCGGTCGTCGCGGTCCTGGCCCTCGCCTCGGTCGCCGCGACCTACGAGAACCTCACCGTCCTGCACGACCAGCACACCTACGCCGCACCCGGCACCAGCTACGACGTCGACGGTCACCGCCTCTACCTCGACTGTCGGGGCCAGGGCAGCCCCACCGTCGTGCTCGACAACGGTCTCGGCGAGGTCACGGCCTCGTGGGCCCGGATCGTCGCCCAGGTCGGCACCACCACCCGCGTCTGCGCCTACGACCGGGCCGGGCAGGGCTGGAGCCAGGACACGGCGACCGCCCAGGACGGCATCACGGCCGCCCGCGACCTGCACACGCTCCTACGAGTCGCCGGCGAGCACGGCCCCTACGTGCTGGTCGGGCACTCCATCGGCGGCACGTATGCGATGACGTACGCCGCCCGGTACGGCCGGCAAGTGGCCGGGATGGTGCTGCTGGACAGCTCGAGCCCCGAGCAGTTCACCGCGATCTCCGGCTATGCCGGGCAGTACGCCGTCGTGCACCGCGTCATGGCGCTGACGCCCACGCTCGATCGCCTGGGGATCGGCCGCCTCGTCGCCGCCGTCGTCCCCTCGCACCTGCCGGCGCCCGCGGCTGCCGAGGAGCGGTTCCTGACTGCGGACGCCCGCGGTGCCCGGAGCGCCAGTGCGGAGTGGCAGGTGCTGCCGGACGTCTTCGAGCAGGCGCAGTCGCTGACCACACTCGGCTCCCGTCCTCTCGCCGTACTGACCGCCTCGGAGAGCCTGCAGAAGACGCCCGGTTGGGGCGCGGCCCAGGACCGGCTCGCCGCGCTGTCCAGCCGGAGCGAGCACCAGGTCGTCGAGTCGACCCACCTGGGACTGCTCGAGGACGAGCACCCCTCAGCGGCAGCGGTGCACGCCATCGACCACGTGATCGCCGCGGTCCGGTCGCCTCGAGGCATCCGGTGACCGCGACCCCCGCCCGGTTGTCGCCGGGCACCGCAGCACGGCCCATCCGCACCACCACCCCCGCCACCGCCACCGCCACTGAAGGAGCTCCCATGTCCACGACCACCCCGACCGCACACGCCGCGCCGCACGACCAGGCCACCGCGAGGAGGTCCTGGGCTCTCCTCGGCGTCGCCCTCGCCGCCCAGATCCTCGTCGTCCTCGACATCTCGGTCGTCAACACCGCCCTGCCCTCCATCGGGCGCTCCCTGGGCCTCGGCGGCAGCCAGCTCCAGTGGCTGGTCACGGCGTACCTGATGATGTCCGGCGGCGGCCTCCTCCTCGGGGGCCGGATCGCCGACCTGCTGTCGAGGCGCACCGTCTTCCTGACCGGGCTCGCCCTGTTCACTGCCGCCTCCCTGCTCAGCGGCTTCGCCGAGACCGGCGCTCAGCTCGTCGCGACTCGGTCGATCCAGGGGCTCAGCGCGGCGCTGCTCACACCGTCCGCGCTCTCGCTGATCATGACGACGTACGCCGGCGCGCAGCGCAAGACGGCGCTGGCGATGTGGGGTGCGGTCGGCAGCCTCGGCGTCGCCGCCGGCGTGCTGCTCGGCGGTGCGATCACCACCTGGACCAGCTGGCAGCTCATCTTCTGGATCAACGGCCCCGTCGGTCTCGTCGCCCTCCTCGTCGGCAGCAGGATCATCGCCAAGGACCAGGCCGCCCGACCGACCCTCGACGCGTTCGACCTCCCCGCAGCGGCTGCCGTGATCGGCGGGCTCGCCACCCTCATCTACGGCCTCGGCGGCACTGCCACCCATGGTTGGTGGTCCGTCCCCACAGCGCTCGCGTTCGCCGCGTCGGTCGCGTTGCTGGTGACCTTCCTCAAGCTCGAGCAGCGCGCAGCGCGGCCGCTCTTCCCGCCGCACGTCTGGAAGCTCAACGCCCTGGTCTCCGGCACCGCCGTCATGCTCGGCGTCACCGGCATCCTCGTCGGAACCGTCTTCCTGACCTCGATCTTCCTGCAGACCGTGCTCGAGCTTCAGCGCCCTCCAGACCGGTCTGGCGTTCCTGCCCTTCGCTCTCGCCATCACCGTCGGCACCGTGGTCGCCCGCCACCTGCTGGCCCACCTCTCCCCCCGCACCATCGCGACGACCGGTCTCCTCCTCACGGTCGCTGCCGCGCTCCTGCTGTCGACCGCCACCAGTAGTGCGCAGTACGCCGGCGACATCCTCCCGGGCCTGAGCGCTCTCGGCCTCGGCGTCGGCATGGTCTTCGTGCCGGTCTCGGTGACCGCGATGGCCAACATCCCGGACTCGCACGCGGGCGTCGCCTCGGGATTCCTGATGACCGGGCACGAGATCGGGGCCGCCCTCGGTGTCGCCGTCCTGTCCGCAGTGGCCAGCACCGCCGGCAGCCTCACCACGTCCACCGGAGCAGCCGACGCGTTCTCGCGCGGCTTCGTGGGTGCTGCCGTGATCGGCGTCGTCGTCGCGGTCTTCGCCCTCCTCCGGATGCCCGCCACCCGGGCCACCGGCGGCGGCCACCTGCACCTCCACTGAGGTGGGAACTCCCCATCGCACCGCCCAGGACCACCCACCCGTCCCCACCGACCACCCAGGAGCTCCGATGCCCACCACCTCCGTCACCACGATGCGAGCCATCACACACACCCGATACGGCGGCGCGGACGTCCTGCATCTGGCGCACGTCCCCCGACCCGCGATCGCCGCCGACCAGATCCTCGTGCAGGTGCATGCGGCCGGACTCGACCGCGGCACCGAGCATCTGATGACCGGGAAGCCGTACGCCATGCGACTCGGCACCGGGCTCCGAACGCCGAGGAACACCGTGGCAGGGCGAGACCTGGCCGGCATCGTTGCGGAGGTCGGCTCCTCGGTCACCCGCTTCAGGGCTGGCGACCACGTGTATGGGGTGGCACCGGGGTCGTTTGCCGAGTACGCCGTGGCCACCGAGGCCAAGCTCGCGCGCAAGCCGGACCGCCTCACCTTCGCCGAAGCAGCCGTGGTGCCGATCTCGGCCGGCACCGCGCTGCAGGCGCTTCAGGACGTCGGGAGGCTCGCCCCAGGTCAGTCAGTGCTCGTGCTCGGAGCATCCGGCGGCGTCGGCACGTACGCCGTCCAGCTGGCCAAGGCCCTCGGCGCCGAGGTCACCGGCGCCTCCAGCACCGCCAAGCTCGACCTCGTGTCCTCCCTCGGTGCCGACCACGTCCTCGACTACACCCGGCAAGACTTCGCCGACGGCACCCGCCACTACGACCTCATCCTCGACATCGGAGGCAATCCCACGCTGACCAGACTGCGGCGTGCCCTCACGCCGCGAGGGACAGCGGTGTTCGTCGGAAGTGAGACCACCGGGAACCTCACCGGCATGAGCAGGCAGCTGCTCGGAGCCCTGATCTCACCATTCCTCCGTCAGCGTCTGACACTGCTGATCGCCAAGGAGCGCGCCGCCGGCTACGAGCAGCTCACGAGCCTCATCGAAGCCGGCCGGGTCTCCCCGAGTCTGGACCGCACCTATCCCCTGGCAGAGGCGCCCGAAGCCATGCGCCACCTTCAGAACGGTCAGGTCCGAGGCAAGATCGCCATCACCGTCCGACAGGACCACCGATGCACATGAGGTCCCGAGGGGTCTACGGCTGCGACGAAGCCGTGCGCAGCTTCATGCCCTCGCCGGGTCGTCCGAAGATGCTGAGGATCTCCGCCGGCTCGTCGCCGGTGCTGCCGAACCAGTGCGGCACCTGGGTGTCGAACGACGGCGACCTCACCGGCCCGAGCACCGAGTCCTCGTCACCGAGAACGAACCGCATGTCGCCGGACAGGACGTAGATCCACTCGTGCCCGTCGTGGGCTCGGGGCTCGGGGGTGGCACTTGCCGGTCGGGATCACGATCTTCCAGGCCTGCACGTCCGTCGGGCTCCCGGGTCAGCGGGATCACGGTCCTGCCCTTGACCCTTCCGGGCTTGAGCCGGATCCGCGGGTCACCCTCCTCGGGGGCTGCCACGAGATCGTCGAGCGGCACCCGGTAGGCGTGAGAGAGCGCGAGCAGCAGCTCCAGGGTCGGCTGCGCCGCTGCCCGTTCTCGAGCCGCGACAGCGTGCTCTTCGAGATGCCGGTCGACTGCGCGACGCCGGTGAGCGTCAGCCCGCGCTGGGTGCGGAGCCGCCTGAGCCGCGGCCCGACCTGGTCGAGCGCGGCGGTGATGGCTGCCGCTGAGGTGTCCTCCACGGGCTCATCTGACTCCCGATTCCCACAAACAGCAACGTTCGTAGGTGATCTGTCCACCTGCCACCCACTCTGGCTACATGAGTCAGTACGACGTAGCGATCATCGGCGGAGGCGCCGCCGGCCTGTCCGCAGCCCTGGTCCTCGCCCGCGCCCGACGCAGTGTGATGGTCGTGGACGCCGGGTCGCCGCGCAACGCGCCGGCCGACCACATGCACGGCTACCTCTCCCGCGACGGGCTCCCACCGCGGCGAGCTGCTGGCGCATCGGCCGACAGGAGGTCGAGGGCTACGGCGGCGAGATCGTCGCGCGGCACGGTCACCGCGCTCGAGGCGACGGCCGACGACGGCTTCCGGGTCACGCTCGGCCGACGGGCGACAGCTCTCGGCACGTCGGCTCCTGGTCACCACCGGCCTGCGCGACGAGCTGCCCGACATTCCCGGGCTCCGTGACCGATGGGCCCGCGACGTCCTGCACTGCCCCTACTGCCACGGCCACGAGGTCCGCGACCGCCGGCTCGGCGTTCTCGGAGGTACGCCCGGCGCGGTCCGCTACGCCCAGATCGTGCGCCAGTGGACCGACGACCTCGTCTACTTCACCCCACCCGACCTGCTCACCGCCGACGAGCGCACCGGGCTGGTCGCCCGGGCGATCGGCGATCGTCGAGGGCGCCATCGCCCAGCTCGTCATCGACGACGACCGGCTCCGCGGCGTGCAGCTGGACGACGGCTGCGTCGTACCCCGCGACGCGCTGTTCGTCCCGCCCCGCTTCGTCCCGAACAACGACCTCCTCATCGGCCTCGGCTGCCACACCGGCGACGACGGCTGGGTCGCCGTCGACCCCACCGGGCGCACCAGCGTCCCCGGAGTCTGGGCGGCCGGCAACGTCGTCGACCCGCGCGCCCAGGTCATCACCGCCGCCGGCGCCGGCTCCGCCGCCGCCATCGCCCTCAACGCCGATCTGGTCGACGACGACGTACGCCGGGCCGTCCTCGACCTCGGGCTCACCTTCCGCTGAACACCGCCGCACACACCCACCTCAAGGAGACACCATGACCACGCCGCCCGCACCTCCCGACCAAGCACCAGCTCGCCCTGATGATCTGGCTCGCCGTCTTCCCGACCCTCACTCGTCCTCAACCTCGCTCCTCGGCGACTGGCTCCACACCCTGTCCACCGTCGTGCGCACCTTCGTGCTCGCCACCATCGCGGTGCCGATCGTCATCTACGGCCTGATGCCCCAGCTGCACCGGCTCCGAGGCCGGCTGCTGACCCGCCAGATGAGCTCCTCATGAAGGTTCCGACGATCACCATCACCCCGCGCGGCCTGACCGCGGCAGCCGGCCTCGCAGCAGTCCTCGGCGGTGCCCTCTTCATCGGGGTCCAGGCCAACCATCCCCACCTGGACGCCGGCTTCGCGACCACGACCGACTACCAGCTGCGCGAGAGCGCGAAGGTGCTGATGGCAGTGCTGTCCCTCATCGGCATCAGCGGCATGTACCTGCGGCAGGTCAGGCAGACCGGCCTGCTCGGTCTGGTCGGCTACGTGCTGTTCGGTACCGGCTACCTGCTGCTCATGGCCACCGAGGTCATCGGCGCCTTCCTGATCCCGTCCTTGACGCACGCTGCCCCCGGATACGTCAACGATCTCCTGACCGCGGCCGTCGGGGACTCGACCACAGGCGACATCGGCGGCATGCACACGCTCTTCGTCGTGACCGGCATCGCCTATCTCCTCGGCGGCGTGGTGTTCGGCGCCGCCCTCTTCCGAGCCCGGATCCTGCCCCGCTGGGCCGCTGCCCTCCTCGCTGCCGGCACCTTCTCGACCCTGGCGATCCAGGTGCTGCCGCACGTCAACGAGCGCCTCTTCGCACTCCCCACCGGCGTCGCCCTGATCGGTCTCGGTTACGGGCTGTGGCGCGACCAGCGCACAGGCGCCCTCATCCCCAGCCCCAGCCCGGCGCCCAGGCTGGACCCCGCTGGCACCAGGTGACGATCTCTCCGGTGGCCCCGGCGACGCCACCACGACCGGCACGGTCGCCGGCGGGCATGGCAGAAGCCGACCATTGACGCCGAGCTTCATCGGCTTGTAATTTACTGATCAGTTAATTATCTGATTGGTGACATAAGGGGCTCGCAATGTCGGTGGTCACCCAGGATCGGCTCGACGCAACCTTCGCCGCACTGGCCAACGCGACGAGGCGCGCGATCCTCGCGCGCCTCGCCGAGGGTGAGGCGAACGTCAACCAGCTGGCGGAGCCGTTCCGGCTCTCGCTTCCGGCTGTCTCCAAGCACATCAAGGTGCTCGAAAGAGCAGGCCTGGTCGTGCGAGGTCAGCACGCGCAGTACCGGCCGTGCGGCCTGGACCCGGCACCGCTGAAAGAGGTCTCCGATTGGGCCGAGCAGTATCGGCCGGTCTGGGAGGCGCGGCTGGACCGGATGGACACCTACCTCCAACACCTCCAACAGCAACGAAGGACGGGCGGCGTGGACCATGACCGATGACAAGCGTGCTCACGACCTGGTGATCGAGCGAACGTTCGGCGCTCCTCCCGGGGTGATCTGGCAGATGTGGGCAGATCCCGAACACGTCGCAGCCTGGTACGGCCCAGCGGGAGCCAGCATCTCGGTGGTCGCCATGGACGTGCGGGTGGGCGGAACGCGACTGCTCCGCATGGAGGTCACGACACCGGACGGCATCATGCAGATGTGGTTCGCCGGCGAGTATCTCGAAGTAGTCGAGAACCAGCTCCTGGTCTACACCGACGCGATGTCGGATGAGCACGGCAACGTGTTGTCACCCGAGCAGACAGGCATGCCAGCCGGTCATCCCACGACCACAGAAGTCCGCGTCGCGCTCGAACCTGCCAACGGCGGAACCAAGATGAAGCTGACCCACCTCGGCATCCCCGCCGGGTCCCCCGGTGCCGCAGGTTGGGCCATGGCACTCGACAAGCTCGCCGCTCACCTGAGCGAACGAAGCATTCAGTAGCGCGAGATCTCCAGGCAGAGATTCCCGGCACGCTACGGATCTGGGCGGTGCTGTCGCCCCCATCGGCCTTACCGTTCGCTGACGCATCGCACGGCGGCTGGGCTCAGCGGTGGCCCCAGTGGCAGGTTGGGTCCGTGAGTTCTCGCGCGGACGTGGCCGTGATCGGGGGCAGCGGGTTCTACTCGTTCCTCGACGCACCTGAGCAGGTCGAGGTCCGCACGCCGTACGGCGATCCGTCCGCGTCGGTCTCGGTCGGTGAGGTCGGCGGCCGCCGGGTCGCGTTCCTCCCGCGGCACGGACAGCACCACGAGTACCCGCCCCACCGGATCAACTACCGCGCCAACCTCTGGGCCCTGCGGTCCCTGGGCGTCCGTCAGGTGCTCGCTCCGTGTGCGGTCGGCGGCCTGCGCGACGAGGTCGCACCGGGAGACCTGGTCGTGCCGGACCAGCTGGTCGACCGCACCTCCGGACGCGACCGGACCTTCGTCGAGAGCGGCGCCGTCCACCTGCCATTCGCCGACCCCTACTGTCCTCGGCTCTCCGGTGCCCTCGCCCGTGCCGAGGGCGTACGCCGTGGGGGGACGATGGTCGTCATCGACGGCCCGCGCTTCTCCACCCGCGCCGAGTCGCGCGACTACGCCGACCGCGGCTGGACGTTGATCAACATGACCGGAGCACCCGAGGCCGCCCTGGCCCGTGAGCTGCGGATGTGTCTGGCCACGATCGCGCTCGTCACCGACATGGACGCCGGGGTCGAGGCCGAGGAAGCGGTCACGCAGCAGGAGGTGTTCGCCCTTTTCGCCGCCAACACCGAGCGTCTCAAGACGATGCTCACGGACGTCGTCACCGACCTCCCTGACGCCGTCGGCTGTACCTGCGACACCTGGGCCGACGGTCTCGACCTGACCTATGACATCCCATGAGAGTCCTGCTGACCGGATCGGCAGGCTTCATCGGCTCGGCGATCGACCGCGCGCTGGCCGCGGCGCGGCGACGAGGTGATTCGGGTCGACCTGATGCTGCCCGACGCCCATGGCTCCGCCGAAGCCCCTGACGGGACCCACCGACTCGACGTCCGCGACGCCCGGTCGTGGGCCGACCTGCTGCGCGGTGTCGACGCGGTCTGCCACCAGGCGGCGCTCGTCGGGCTCGGGGTGCGCGTGACGGACCTGCCGGCATACGCCTCGCACAACGACCTCGGCACCGCGGCCCTGCTCGCGGCGATGCACGAGGCGGGGGTGACGCGGCTGGTGCTCGCCTCGTCGATGGTCGTCTACGGCGAGGGCCGCTACACGTGCCCCGACCACGGGCCACAGGCGCCCGGCGTACGGTCGGAGCACGACCTCGCAGCCGGCCGCTTCGAGAATCCCTGCCCGGCCTGCGGTCTCCCCTTGGACTGGGCACCGATCGACGAGCGGGCCCGGCTCGACCCGCGGAGCAGCTACGCGGCCAGCAAGGTCGCGCAGGAGCACTACGCGTCCGCATGGGCCCGGCAGTCCGGCGGCTCCGTGCTGGCGTTGCGCTACCACAACGTCTACGGCCCCGGGATGCCGCGGGACACTCCGTACAGCGGGGTCGCGGCGATGTTCCGGTCCGCGGTCGAGCGTGGCGAGTCACCCCGGGTCTTCGAGGACGGAGGTCAGATGCGCGACTTCGTGCACGTCGAGGACGTGGGCCGCGCCAACGCGCTCGCCCTGACGGCCGTACAGGAAGCAGAGCCCGGCACCGCCACGGCGTTCAACGTCTGCTCGGGTCGTCCGGTCTCGATCGGGGCTGTGGCCCGAGCGGTCGCAGCCGACGGGCCGGAGCCCACGGTGACCGGGCAGTTCCGTCTCGGCGACGTGCGACACATCGTCGCGTCGCCCGAGCGGGCGGCCGCGGCGCTCGGCTTCCGGGCCGAGATCGGACCGGACGGGGGCCTGGCGCGCTTCGTCACGGACCCGCTGCGTTCCTGACTCACCAGTTGGTGACGACGAGGTGCTGGACGACCAGCGCCACGCCGACCTGCACCCCCAGCATCGGCCGCCGCCACCGATCGGGCAGGCAGGCGGTGGAGAGCAGTAGCCACGGCACGAAAGGAAGCCAGATCCGCTCGACCTCGGCCTTGCTCATCTGCGACGCGTCCGCCACCACGACCGCCAGGGCGGCCGCGCCCACCAGCAGTCGTACCTGGTGCGGTGACGTCCGTCCGGCGGACACCAGCGACCCGAGACCGGCCCCGAGCGCAGGTCCGGCCGCGATGGCCAGCGCGGCCAGGTCACCCCACCACCAGTACGCGGCCGGGCGCCCGGCCGCGATGCCGGCCCAGTACCGGTCATGGAGCACGGGATATGCCTCCCAGAGCCGGAAGCCGAGCGCAGCGAAGACGACGACGGGCACCACCGCACCCAGGGCGACGGCCGGGAACGCGCGCCACGAGCGGCCCGCGAGCACGACCGCCAGCACCAGCGGGGCGAGGAGGAGCAGTCCGTAGGAGAGCAGCAGGCAGGCGCCGAGCAGGAGCCCGGCGAGGAGTCCCCACCCCCAGGCGCCGCGGCCGGGCGACGCTGTGGCCACGGCGACGGCTGCGAGCCCCCACGCCGCGACCGCGGCGAACACGCCGTCCGCCGAGACCGCCACCCAGATCGCTGCCGGTGCGAGCACGACGAAGGGCGCGACCCGTCGCGCCACGTCCTCGGCGCCGAGCCGCTGCAGCGTCACCAGGACGGCCACGGGAGCCGTGCAGCCGACCAGCGTGATCACCACGGCACTCGCCAGCGCACTCCCGAGCCCGATGGCGACGAGCCCGACGAACACCAGCAGCGCTCCGGGTGGGTGACCCGCGACGTGGGTCTCCCAGCTGTCCGGGGCGCCCGCCGGGATCCGGTCCACGAAGCCCCGCAGCATGGCCGGTACGTCGTGGACCCGTCGCGCGGTCGCCAGGTACTCGTTGTGGTTGAGGATCTCGTGGGTGAGGCCCGAGCGACCGTCCACGAGGGCGAGCGCGAAGGTCCAGCCCGCGGTGGCGCCGTACGTCGTGACGAGCAGCCACCGCCACCTGAGCCTCGCCGCGAGGCCGAAGCCCCGCCACACGCCCAGCACCGCGATCAGGATCGCGACCGCCGAACCCGGACCGACCCGCGCCTGGACGTAGCCGGCCAGTGGCGCGAACGGCCGCACCGGGTGCAGGCTCGCCCGGACCTGCCAGTGCAGCAGAGGCGGTACGACGACCGCGGCCGCGATCAGCAGGAGTGCCACGCCCAGCCCGATCGCAGATGCACGGTCGGAGCGGGTGGTCGGCACGCGGCCAGGCTAGGCGGCAGGTCGGCGCCGACGAGGCGAGCTGCCCGATGTAAGGGTTCCGTCATCACCATCCACCCCGGTCCGGCCCTCCGAACTCCTAGCGTGATGGACATGGGGATCGACTCGGTGTGCGACCTGGTGCTTCCGTGTCATGACGAAGCGCGCGCGCTGCCCGCTTTGCTCGCAGAGGTGCCGCCCGGCTTCTCGGTGATCGTCGTGGACAACGGGTCGCGGGACGCGACTGCCGACGTCGCGGGGGGCCTGGGGGCCAGGGTCGTGAGCGAGCCACGGATCGGGTACGGCGCCGCCGTACAGGCGGGTGTCGAGGCTGCCACCTCGGCGTACGTCGCCGTCATGGACGGCGACGGGTCCTTCGACCCGGGCGAGCTCACGGCCCTGGTGGCCGCCGTCACGAGCGGACGTTGCGAGATGGCACTCGGGCGCCGCCGACCGGTCTCCTCCGGGTTGTGGCCGTGGCACGCCCGGGCCGGTAACGCCCTGGTCGTCTGGTGGCTGCGCCGCTCGATCGGCTTCCCGGTGCACGACCTGGCACCCATGCGGGTCTGTCGCCGACAGGCCCTGCTCGACCTCGACGTCCGCGACCGGCGCTTCGGCTACCCGCTCGAGCTCCTCCGGAAGGCCACCCTCGCGGGGTGGCGTCTCGAGGAGCACGACGTCTCCTACCGTCCGCGGGCGGCGGGCACGGTCTCGAAGGTGAGCGGCAGCCTCCGGGGTACGACGCGCACCGCGCGTGACTTCTGGAAGGTCCTCGCGACGGCCGAGGTGGAGACCCCATGAGGGGGCTGGTGGTCGCCAAGGCGCCCGTGCCCGGGCTCGTGAAGACCCGCCTCGGGGCACACGTCGGCATGGAGGCGGCAGCCCGGCTCGCCGCGGCCGCGCTGCTCGACACCCTGGCGACCTGCCGTAGCGCGTTCCCCGAGTGCCATCTGGCCCTCGACGGCGACCTGGACGCCGCAGTCGACGCCGACGCCTTGCGGCGCAGCCTCGAAGGCTGGACCGTGCACCGCCAGCGCGGCGAGGGCCTCGGCCCGCGCCTCGCGCAGGCCCACCTCGATGCACGTGGGCCGGGCCCCACGGTCCAGATCGGGATGGACACCCCGCAGCTCACGACCGACGACCTCCGGTCCGTTGCACGGGCAGCCGCCGACGGCGACGCCGTCCTCGGCCCCGCGACGGACGGCGGTTGGTGGGTGCTGGCTCTGAGCGACCCGTCGGCGGCCGCGGTCCTCGCCGACGTACGGATGTCGCGGTCGGACACCTTCGTCGCCACCCGGGAGGCCCTGGCCCTGGCCGGGCAGTCCGTCCGGGTCGTGCACGTGCTCACGGACGTCGACACCGTGGACGAGGCGGCCTCGGTCGCGCGCTCGCTCACCGGCGGCCGCTTCCTCCGTGCCTGGCAGGCCATGGCGGCATGACCACGATCCCGGTGGCGAACGTCTACACCCATGCCCTGCAGGGTCATGCCTGCACCGTCTGGGACGGCGACCTCGCCCCGCAGGTACTGCCGACCCAGGCCTGGCTCGGTGGGGTCGACGACGCCGACCGCGCGGTCCTCGCACATTGCCAGGGCGCCACGGTCGACATCGGCTGCGGCCCCGGCCGGATGGCCGAGGCCCTGGCCCGCGCCGGTCACCTCGTGCTCGGTGTCGATGTCGTCCCGGAAGCGGTGCGGCAGACGCGCAACCGTGGAGTCAGTGCGCTGCTCCGCAGCGTCTTCGACCCGCTGCCCGGGGAGGGCCGCTGGGGCACCGCGCTGCTCGCGGACGGCAACGTCGGGATCGGTGGCGATCCGGTCGAGCTGCTCGACCGTGCGCGCGAGATCCTCGCCCCCGACGGGCGCGTCGTCGTCGACCTCGCTCCGTGGGGGACCGGCGTGGAGACCCGGCATGTCCGGCTCGAGACCGCCCACGGACTCAGCGGAGAGTTCCCCTGGACCGCCGTCGGCGCGGACGCCATCCAGGCCGTGGCACATGCCGCGGGGCTCGGTACGGCGACCACGCACCGCCACGGCGATCGCTGGTGGGCGGTCGTCGAGGTTCGACGATGAAGACCTTGGAGCGGCCCCACGTCCCCGATGAACGCGACTTCACGTCCCGTCTCCGCAGCCCGGCCGTCACCGCACGGGTCGGTCTGTGGCTCGGTGCGTGCTTCGGTCTCGCCTTCGTGACCGGGCTGGTCAGCCACTGGGCCCAGACACCGTCGCCCTGGCTGCCGTTCCCGACCAGTCCCAGCTGGGGCTACCGGGTCACCCAGGGAGTCCACGTGATCGCCGGCACCGCCGCCGTCCCCCTGCTCCTGGTCAAGCTCTGGACCGTCTTCCCGAAGCTGCTCGCCCGGCCCCCGCGCGAGGCCCGCGATCTCATCCTTCACGGCCTCGAGCGGATCTCGATCGCGGTGCTGGTCGCGGCTGCGATCTTCCAGCTCGCCACGGGCCTGGCGAACGCGGCCCAGTGGTACCCCTGGCACTTCAACTTCCGCCCGACCCACTACGCGCTGGCCTGGATCGCCATCGGCTCCCTCCTGGTGCACATCGCCGTGAAGCTGCCCCTCATCCGCACCGCCTTGTCGAACGACGTGGACAGCACCGACCAGGACCGACGCACCATGGAACGCGACGCGGGCGTGATGTCACGTCGCGGGCTGCTCCGCACCACGTGGGCCGCGACCGGTGTGGCGGTGCTCGCGACGGCCGGAGCCACGGTGCCGCTGCTGCGCAAGGTCTCGGTCCTGGGGGTCCGGTCGGGGACCGGGCCGGAGGGCGTCCCGATCAACCACTCCGCGGTCTACCGGGGCGTGGTCGCGGCCGCCACCAGCGCGTCGTACCGGCTCACGGTGCGGTACGGCGACCGGCAGGCCCGGCTCTCCTTGGCCGAGCTGCGGGCCATGCCCCAGACGACCGCGTCGCTGCCCATCGCGTGTGTCGAGGGTTGGAGTGCGGGAGCGACGTGGACCGGCGTACCGGTGCGCGATCTGCTCGACCTGGTCGACGCCCCGGCGGGCAGCGAGGTACTCGTCGAGTCGCTGCAGGAGAGCGGCGGTGAGCGGGTGAGCACGCTCGACGGCAACTTCTCCGACCACCCCCACACCTTGCTCGCGCTCGACCTCGACGGTGAGCCGCTCTCGCTGGACCACGGCTTCCCCTGCCGGTTGATCGCGCCGGACCGCCCCGGCGTCCTCCAGACCAAGTGGGTCGGTCGGCTGGAGGTGTCGACCTGATGCGGGCAGTCAGGCTCACGGCGGTGGTCACCGGTGCCCTCGCGGCGGCGTACGGCGTGCTGCTGCTGCTCGATCTCGGCTGGGCGAACACACGCTCCACCCTGGTCTGGCTCGTCGGCGGGGTCATCCTCCACGATGGCGTCTTCGCGGTCCTGGTGCTGGCCGTCGCGCTCGTCGCCCAGGGACTGGTGCCGCGCCACCGACTGGCGCCCTGGGTCGTGGGGTTGGTGATCCTGGTGCCGGTCACCCTGGTCGGCATCCCCGAGCTCGGCCGCTACGGTGCTCGAGCCGACAACCCGACGCTCCTCGACCGGCCGTACTGGCTCGGGTGGTCGGTGCTGGTCACACTGGTGGTGCTGGGCGTCCTCATCGGCACGCTGGCGACGAGACGGCGCGAACCGCCTGGAGGTGATGACGATGGCGCGGGTGCTGGTCGTGGATGACGACGTCACGGTGCGCGAGGTCGTCGTGACCTACCTGCGCGCCGCCGACCACGACGTCGCGGAGACCGGGGACGGCGAGCAGGCACTGTCGATGCTGCGCGACAACCCCGCCGACCTGGTCGTCCTCGACCTGATGCTGCCCGGCATCGACGGCCTCGAGGTCTGCACGCGGCTGCGCTCACGCGGCGACGACCTCCCCGTGATCATGCTCACGGCGCTGGGGTCCGAGACCGACCGGGTGGTCGGCCTCGAGCGCGGTGCCGACGACTACGTCACCAAGCCGTTCAGTCCCCGCGAGCTCGTGCTCCGGGTCGACTCGGTCCTGCGTCGCGCCGGGGAACGCGCCGGAGGCGGCATCCGCGGATCGGTGAGCGACGGCGACCTCGTCGTCGACTCCTCGGAGCACACCGCGACCCTGTCCGGTCGGCGGCTGTCGCTGACGGCACGCGAGTTCGACCTGCTGCGCTTCTTCCTGTCCCATCCCGGCCAGGCGTTCTCGCGCGACGAGCTGCTTCAGAAGGTGTGGGGCTGGTCGTTCGGCGACCAGTCGACCGTCACCGTGCACGTTCGCCGCCTCCGCGAGAAGGTGGAGGTGGACCCGACGAACCCGGTGCGTCTGTCCACCGTCTGGGGAGTCGGCTACCGCTGGGAGCCCGCGACATGACGTCCGACCAGCTCACCATCGTGCTGACGACCGCCGCATGGTCCGGCGGCGTCGCCATGGTCGGCGGCCTCGTGATCTGGCTCGGCCGGCGCTCGTCCGTGCGGTGGCTGACGGTCGGGGTCGCGATCGTGGCCGTGCTGTCGGTCCTGGCCGGCACCTTGGCGACGGCTCGGGCGATGTTCTTGTCCCAGCACGACCTCGGCGTCGTCGCGCTCGTCGCGGCGGTGGCGGGTGTCGTGGCGCTCCTCTTCGCGCTCGCGGTCGGCACGGCGCTGGCACGGTGGTCGCGCGACCTGCAGGAACGCACGCGGGCCTTCGGTGACAGCGGCGAGTTCCCTGACAGTGCTCCCAGCGGCCCCGCGGAGTTCGAGCAGCTGTGGCAGGAGCTGCGACGTACCAGTGCCAAGCTCGTCGAGTCGCGCGACCGCGAGGTCGCCCTCGAACAGTCACGGCGCGAGCTCGTGTCCTGGGTGTCCCACGACCTGCGTACGCCGCTCGCCGGGCTCCGAGCGATGACCGAGGCGCTCGAGGACGGGCTCGCCGACGACCCTGCGCGCTACCACGCGCAGATGCGGGCGGAGGTCGAGCGAATGGTACGGATGGTCGACGACCTCTTCGAGCTGTCCCGGATCCATGCCGGTGTCCTGCGGCTCAGCCCGCAGCCGATCCCCCTCGGCGACGTGGTGAGCGAAGCGCTCGCGAGCGCCGACTCGGTGGCTCGAGCGCGCGGCGTACGGCTGGACGGGGCGGTGGACCAGGGCATCCTGGTGAGCGCCGACCCTGCCGGCCTCTCGCGGGTCGTGTCCAACCTGTTGATGAACGCGATCCGCCACACCCCCGCCGACGGCGTCGTCGAGGTCCAAGGGCGGGCGGTGGACGACGGGGTCGAGCTCTCGGTCACCGACGGTTGCGGAGGACTCAGCGAGGACGACATGGCACGGGTCTTCGACGTCGCCTGGCAAGGCAGCACGGCCCGTACGCCGGACCACGCCGACAGCATCGGCGGGGCCGGTGCGGGACTCGGTCTGGCGATCGTCAAGGGCATCGTCGAGGCCCACCTCGGGCAGGTGGCGGTGGCCAACCACGAGCCGGGCTGCCGCTTCCTCGTCCGCCTTCCCGCCTGACCGCGAAACGCTTGCCGATGGGCGGGGCTCGCCGTTCGACTGGCGAGCCCCGGCGCACGCGAGCACCCGTGAGCGGGCCCGGGCACAAAGCCGCCGCCCGTGACCTCGACGGTCACGGGCGGCGGGTGGTGCGGTGCTGGTCGTCAGCGAAGGGCGATGATCGGGCAGTCGACGATGAAGCCGCTGGCGCCCCAGGCGCCGCCCGGGAAGCCGGTGACCCGGCCGGACCTCCCCAGGTCCGCGATCTTGCTGAAGTCCGTCTGCCGGGTCGGCGTGACACCGGGAGCCCACTGGGTCAGGTGCACGTCCCACAGCGGGCTGTAGCGACCCTGGTTCGGCATCCAGGCGAGCACGTTGAGCGGGTCACCCTCGCCGAGCAGGGCCGAGTTCAGGCCCTGGCGCTGCGGGTTGGTGACACCGGTCGGGCCGTTGGTGAACGCCGCCAGGCCGGCCCGCGCGGAGTCGGTCCCGTCGCCACCGGCGAACGGTGCGGCGTTGAGCGACGGCGCGTAGGTCACGTCCTCGATCGCGGCGGCGCCCGGGTCCGAGGACTCGGTCGAGAGGTAGACGACGGCGTTCCCGCGGGAGAACCCGTCGGTCAGCGCGTAGCGGACGGTTCCGGCGCCGGTGTCGATCCGGACCACCTTGTCGGCCTGGCCGCTGGCGTTGGCGAGCTGCGGGGCGTTGAGCACCGTGCCGTCGGGGAGCTGGACCAACGGGCTGTACCCCGCGTTGCCGACGGCTCCGGGAGCGGCCGCTGCGGGCGGGAACCCGAGCGGGCCACCCTGGATGACGTGGGTCGGGGAGAAGTCGACCGTCGCCGGGAACACCAGAGTGCCGTCCGGGTCCCTGGTCACCTTCTGCACCGCGGCGGTACCCCGGGCGTTGGCGAGCTTCTGGGAGACCGAGGCTCCCCAGCGCGCGGCGTGGTTCGAGTCGGACGCCTCGGTGACGACGTACCAGACCGTCTGGGTGCCGACGCGCCCGCGGTGGAGCGGAAGGGTCGCGGTGTGGTCGGCGTTCACGACGGCACTCGGGACGAAGACCCGGGCGCTCGTGGCCGAGGCGTGCGCGGCGACCGGGCCGCCGGCGACGGCGAGGAACGCCGTCGAGGCGACCGCGGCGACCCCGGCGAGGATGGGATTGGTTCGCATGGTGGGTTCTTTCGCGTGGGAAGTGGGTCCTTCGAGTGAAGCGCCCTCCCCCGCTGCTGCCCAGACCTCAGGGGCAGCAGTAAGACTTCGGTAACCGCGCATCGACCTGGCGATCACCGTCGCCGAGGTCAGCCTCATCAGGCTCGTGCGGGTCAGCGTCGATCAGCGAGGTCTGCTGCCGGCCACCGCAGCTCGTCCAGCGGACGTCGTTCTCGTTCCTGCTGCTTCTCGAGCGCCAGGGGCTCGGAGCCGCGAGGCACCCACCCGACGGCGGACATCGTCGCGATCTCCCAATGCGCAGGCACCTCGAACTCGCGAGCAAGAGCCTCGCGATCGAACGCACGGAACTGCCGGACGTACATACCCATGGATCGCGCTTGCAGAGTCAGATGGGCCACGGCCTGACCCAGGTCGTAGGACGAGAACTCGGAGTAGTCCCAGTCGGTCTCCGCCACGTGCCGGTGAGCAAGGTTGGCGAACAGCAAGGCCGCGTCAGGCGCCCACCGGCGAGCACTCGGGGCCAGATGCCCCACCAGTCGTCGGTGGTCGGAATCGCCCCGAACACCGACGATGAAGGCCCACGGTTGCGAGTTGCCCGCTGACGGTGCCCACCGGGCCGCCTGCAGCAGCGAGTCGACCTGGCCAGGTCGCACGGACTGTGCCTTGTCGAACGCCATCGGACTCCAGCGCGTCGCCAGCAGGGCGTGAAGAGGAACCTCGTCCATGACACACCATGGTGACCGTCGATCACGTCGAACGCGATGTTCCAGCCGAGCTCTCTCACTGTGGTCACTCCATGGACACCTGATCAAGTGCCCTGATGACACACCCAGGAAAGGGGCGAGCGCGGACCCTTCGAGTCGCCGTCAACTCACTCACATGCCGATGAGCTTGCGTCTGTCGGCAGCTTGAGAACGCGAGGCATGATGCAGATGTGGACGTCGAACTACTCATGATCCCGGAGTGCCCTGGGACAGACGAAGCGTCGACGTTGCTCCGAACAGCACTCGATGACATCGGTCTGGCAGAAACACTCTTCACCGTTCGAATCATCGACACCGACGACGCCGCGAGAGCCCGGCGGTTCGCTGGCTCCCCGGCGTTCGTCGTAGACGGCGTGGATCTGTTCGAGAGCGGGACGACGGTGGGCTCGCTGGCGTGCCGGGTCTACCCGACATCCGACGGACCACGGAACGTGCCCGCGCTGCGAGACCTTCGCAAAGCCCTCAAGGAACAAGCCGCCCGAGCGGCGAGAATCTGACCATGGACACCCCGCTTGACCCCGACCTCGCGCGACCCTCGTCTTCGGCGTTACGGCTCACGGGGATGACGGCCGGCGACATTCGCCCTTGAGGAATGCTCGTCTGTTGCCCTCAGAGGTGGAAGCCGGGTGGGGTTCGGACCGTCTCGCTCGACGCGCAGACAGCGTCGAGCTCGGCCAGGCCGCGTACCCAGTCGTAGAACACCGCCTTGGCGGTGAGCATCTCCACTCCACCGTCGCGCAGCCGGCGCAGTCCGGCGGAGTGGGCCTCCCCCGGTGAGAACAGGCAGTCCTCGGCGACCGCCACGCGCCGTCCTCGGTCCAACAGCAGCAGGGCGGTGTGCGCGACGCAGACGTCGGTCTCCAGACCCACGATCACCACGGTGCCGCGACCGGTGTCGTCGAGGGCGGCCATGATGTCGGGGTTGTCGGGTACGCCGAAGTACCGCTTGTCGAAGACCGGCGTGCCTACGGGGAGGTGCCGGGCCACCAGAACATCGGTCGGACCGTTCTGGTCGGCCGCTTCCTCGGTCACCAGCACCGGCACGCCGACCGCGCCCGCGGCGGCGGTGAGCCAACCCGCCCGCTCGAAGCTGAGGTGCAGACTCTCGCGATCGACATCGACACGATCGGGTCCGTAGAACCGCTCCTGTGCGTCGATCACGAGCAGTACGGAGTCGTCACGTTCGAGTAGTCGCATGTCTACGTTCCCTGTGGTCGAGGTCGATGGGTCCGATGGTGCATGGTTGCGCACAAAGAAGCGGCCCTCACAGTCACTGTGAGGGCCGCTTCGTCGTGGTAGCGGGGGCAGTGTGCTGGTTCAGGACATAGGAAACCCATGTCTCGCGACATAGGAAACCGAGTCGTGGGTTCGATGCTCGGTCATGTCGAAAGCCAGGCTGGTCATCACCGCCGTCATCGTCGAGGGCCGGACCCAGTCCGAGGTCGCAGCGACCTACGGCGTATCCAAGGGCTGGGTCTCCAAGCTGATCGCGCGCTACCGAGCCGAGGGGGAGGCTGCCTTCGAGCCCCGCTCTCGACGACCCAAGTCCTCACCAGCCGCGGTCCCACCTGACGTCATTGACCTGATCCTCCAGCTGCGCGAACGCCTCGCCATGGCCGGCCTGGACGCCGGTCCCGACACCATCGGCTGGCACCTTGAGCATCACCACGGGCATCGGGTGTCGCGATCGACCATCAGCCGCCACCTGGGCCGCGCGGGCATGGTCGACCCCGAACCGAAGAAGCGCCCGAAGTCCTCCTACATCCGCTTCGAAGCCCGCATGCCGAACGAAACCTGGCAGTCCGACTTCACCCACTACCGGCTCACCAACAGCGACGACGTGGAGATCATCACCTGGCTCGACGACTGCACCCGCTACGCCCTGCACGTCACCGCACACCGGGCCATCACCGGCGACATCGTCACTACCACCTTCCGCGAAACCCTGGCCGCGCACGGAATCCCGGCCTCGACCCTGACCGACAACGGCATGGTCTACACCGTCCGCCTGGCCGGCGGCCGCGGCGGACGCAACACCTTCGAGACCGAACTGCGACGCCTACACGTGGTCCAGAAGAACTCCCGACCAGCCCACCCGACCACCTGCGGCAAAGTCGAGAGATTCCAGCAAACGATGAAGAAGTGGCTACGAGCTCAACCCGTCCAACCCGCCACCATCGCCGAACTCCAAACCCTGATCGACGCGTTCGTCGATGAGTACAACCACCGCCGCCCGCACCGCTCGCTGCCACGCCGTGCAACCCCCGCGACGCTCTACGACTCGATGCCCAAAGCCATGCCCGGCGACTCCCGCGACCCCGACACCCACGACCGGATCCGCCACGACCGCATCGACAAAGCCGGGTCCGTGACGATCCGCCACAACGGCCGACTCCACCACATCGGCATCGGCCGAACCCACGCCGGAACCCACATCATCCTGCTGGTCCACGACCTGCACATCCGGGTCGTCAATGCCATCACCGGCGAGCTACTCCGCGAACTCGTCCTGAACCCACACATCGACTACCAACCCACCGGAGCCCCCAAAGGACCCAACCGAAAACCACCAAAATGACCACCGCCGGACCCGCAGTTGCAGGTCCGGCGGTTTCCGATGTCCTGAGACATCACACTGGTAGCGGGGGCAGGATTTGAACCTGCGACCTCTGGGTTATGAGCCCAGCGAGCTACCGAACTGCTCCACCCCGCGTCGGTAGACCCCACTCTAGAGGCTGGGCGGGACGGTCTCAAATCCGCAGAGCTACTGCAGCAGGTTCAGCGCCCTTGCGACCTCGACCCTGGCCTGGTGGCTGAGCTTGACCCACTGTGCGGCCTGACCCTGCCGCAGCGCCTGGTCGGCCTCGGCGAAGTCGGACTGCGCCTTCTGGAGCAGCGCCCGCGCCTTCGCCCGGTCGCCCTTGCTCGGGTTCTGGCCGCCCTTGCCCGGGTTCTGGACCGTAGGTGGAGTCGCGCCGGCCATGTCGGTGATCGCGTCGACGAGGGTGTCGCCGATTCCCACGTCGGTGCCGTACTGCACCATCACGTACCTCAGGGTGAGGTACGACGTGGCGTCGGACTGCAGCTTCGTGGCATAGACCGGTACGACGTACATCAGCCCGGAGGCGAGCGGCACCGAGACCACGCTGCCGTACTGCGTGGTCGCGTCGCCGAGCTTGAACCTCTGCGTCTTGCGGGTGATCCGAGGGTCGGAGATCAGGTTGTTGTAGGCCTGGGTCGGACCCGGGACGTTCTCGCTGCGCGGCTTCTCGACGAGGATCTTGCCGTAGTCGGGCGACGTCGCGTCGGAGTCCGCGGCGACCACGCCGACCAGGTTCGACTTGCCCCGTGGCACGTAGCTGGACAGCAGCGACCACACCGGCTGACCGGTCTGGGGATCGCGGCTGTACATCCGGATCGGGGTCTGGCTGCTGCCGGCCCGGACCGGGTCCTCGGGCACCGCCCACTGGTTGTTGGCCTGGTAGAAGTCGGTCGCGTCCTCCACGTGGTAGCGCGCGTACTGGAAGCGCTGGACCTTGAACATGTCCTCGGGGTAGCGCAGGTGCTCCTTCAGGTCCTGGGGGATCTGGTCCTTGTCCTCGACGGTGCCGGGGAAGGCGCTGCGCCAGGCCTGCAGCATCGGGTCCGACTCGTCCCAGGCGTAGAGCGTGACCTTGCCGGAGTAGGCGTCCACGGTCGCCTTGACCGCGTTGCGCATGTAGTTGACCTGGTCGGACGGCAGGGTGCGGACGCCGGTCGGCGGAGAGAGCGAGTCCGTGGTCATCGTGTGGAACGAGTCGCGCTCGGCCTGCGGGTACTGGTCGGTGGTGGTGTAGCCGTCGACGATCCAGAGGATCCGGCCGTCGACGATCGCGGGGTAGACGTCGCTGTCGAGGGTCAGCCAGGGCGCGACCTTCTCGACCCGCGTCACCGGGTTGCGGTAGTAGAGCACCTTGCTGTCGGGGCCGACCCGGCCAGAGAGCAGGAAGTTGGAGTCGCCGAACTTCACCGCGTACATGAGCTTGCGGAAGAAGCTGCCGACCGCGACGCCGCCACCCCCGTCGTACGTCGTCTGGGCGCGCGTGCCGTTCGCGGTCAGGTCGAGCTCGACGTCCTGCGCGCCGGGTGCCTTGCCGACGATGGAGTAGTTGGGACTGCCCTCGCCGAAGTAGACCCGGTTCTCGAACGCACCGGTCGACTTCTGGAGCGCGTCCTGCCCGGCGCCCTGGCCCTCGGCCCACTCGATCTGCTGGCTCTCGGCGACGTTGTCGGCCGGCCGTTGGTTGCCGAAGGCGGCGATCACGCCGTTGCCGTGGGTGTAGACGGTGTGGAGGTTGGTCCAGTTCTGCTGGCCCGGGGTGATCCCGGTCTGGTCCAGCTCGCGCACCCCGAGGACGAGCGCCCGGTCCGTGCCCTCGATCGGGTAGCGGTCGACGTCGAGGACGCTGGGCACCGAGTAGTACGACGCGACCTGCTGGATCTGCTGGAAGGCCCGCGAGATCCGCGACGGGTCGAGCACCGGGACCGCCTGGGTCTGGTCGATCAGGTCCTGCACGGTCGCCGCGGTGATCTTCTTGGGTGCCTCGACCTGCTTGATGTCGCCGAGGTCGTAGGCCTGCCGCGTGGCGTCGATGTTCTGGGTGATGTACGGCGCCTCCTTGTCCAGCTCGGTCGGGTCGACCTGGAAGTGCTGGACGAAGGCCGGCCAGATCAGGCCGAGCAGGATCGAGGTGACCAGGAGCAGCGAGATGCCGACACCCGGGAGCAGCCAGGTGCGGCGCCAGACGGTGAGGAAGAACAGCACCGCGCAGATCAGTGCGACCCACACCAGGATGTTGCGGGCGGGCAGGACCGCGTGCTGGTCGGTGTAGCCCATGCCGGTGACCAGCTTCCCGGACCCGGTGACCAGGTCGTAGCGGTCGAGCCAGTAGTCGACCGCCTTGGCGAGCAGGAAGAGACCGACCAGCATCGAGAGCTGGATGGTCGCGGACGTCGACATCCGGTCGCTGGTGCCTTGGAGGCGGATGCCGCCGTACAGGTAGTGCACGACGACCGCGCTGAGGGCCGAGAGCACCAGCACGGCGATCGCGAAGCCGACCAGGAAGTGCAGCCAGGGCAGGGTGAAGACGTAGAAGCCGACGTCCTTGTGGAAGTAGTAGTCGGAGGTGTGGAACGGCACCCGGTTGGCCCACAGCAGGAACGTCCGCCACTGGCCGTTGGCCGCGACGCCGCCGAAGAGCCCGATCACGCCGGCCACCGAGACCAGCAGCAGGGCCCGGATCGGGGCGACCGCGTCGCGGTAGCGGTCGAGGCCGGTCTGCTCCGGGGAGTCGGGCCGGTGGAAGGGCCGGGCGCGGTAGGCGATCACCATGTTGGCGGCGACCGCGCCACCCATCAGCGCCCCGAAGCCGACGAAGAGGCCGACGCGGGTCCAGAGCATCGTGTCGAAGACACCGGAGTAGCCGACGGAGGAGTACCAGAGCCGGTCGGTGTAGAGCGAGGCGAACATCGTGACCAGGAAGATCGCCACGATCACGCCGACCACGACGAACAGCAGGAGCCGGGCGCGGCTGATGCGGCGCGGCTGGAAGTCGTCGAACTCCTGCTCCAGCGAGTCGCTCATGCGCTCTCCTCCTCGAGGGTGGCCCGGACCAGGTCGACCAGCTCCGGCACGAGCGCCGCACCGGTCAGCACCGAGGTGTCCTCGTCGTGCGCCCGCAGTCTCAGGGCACAGTACGACGCTCCGGTGCGCGTCGCGGCGGCCACGATCCGAACCTCCTGCCGGTCGGGGTGCTCCGAGGCGTACGCCGCCGCCGAGGCCGCGTCGTCGGGCAGGTCCGCCTCGACGTCGGGTGGCAGCACGTAGCGCTCGACCAGGGCAGCGCAGCCGTGGACCGTCTCCGGCCAGCTGATCGCCGCGAGCTGCTCCTCCAGCGACTGCCCCGGTGTCAGGCCCTCCTGCTCGATCGAGGTCAGTGCCTCGTCACCCAGGCTGGCGGCCAGCTGGGGCTCGCGGGCGGCGAGCTCGGCGGTCTCGACCAGCGCGAACAGCCGTGCGGGCTGGTCCCAACCGGCGGCGGCGGCGTGGCGCTCGATCTCGAGCACGGCTGCGGCCAGACCCGGCTCCCCCGCGCTCCCGAGGCCGGTCATGACGAAGCCTCCTGCGTAGCAGGCTCGCAGGACGGCAGCGGGGCGTCGTGGTCGGCGGCCCAGGCGCGGACCTCCTTGACCGCCTTGGCCAGGGTCGGCGCCTTGACCAGCCGCATCGAGCCGTTGTCACCGCCGAGCGCGTCGGCGCAGTTGGACGGCGGGACGAGGAACAGCTGCGCGCCGTCCTGCCGGGCGCCGGCGATCTTCTGCTGGATGCCGCCGATCTGTCCGACCTTGCCGTCGGCGGTGATGGTGCCGGTGCCGGCGACCACCTGGCCGTCGGTGAGCGAGCCCGGGGTGAGCGTGTCGTAGATCGACATCGCGAACATCAGGCCGGCGCTCGGTCCGCCGATCGAGTCGGAGATGTTGACCCCGACCTTGAAGGGGAAGGTGTAGCTGGTCTGGAGGGTGATCCCGACCAGCGTGTGACCGTCCTTGGTCACCGGCGTCAGCTGGACCGTGACCGGTTTCCCGTCGCGCTCGACGGTGATCGGCACGGACGACCCGGCGGGCACGGCCGCGATCAGCTTCGCGACGTCGCTGGTGGGGGTGATCTCGGTGTCACCCACCTTGCGCAGCACGTCGCGGACCTCGAGCTTGCCGTCGGCCGGCATGCCGTCGGTGACGCTCACGATCTCGATCGCGGGGTGGATCGGGATGTGCAGCTGGGTCAGTGCCGCTGCCACGGCAGCGTCCTGGGAGGTGACCATCTCGACCTGGCCCTCCTGGGCGTCCTGCTGCTGGTTCCCACTGGTGCCGTACTGGGCGAAGAACGGGTAGACCGCCTCGTCCCGCGAGGCCCAGGTGCGCATCAGGGTGAACAGGTCGAGGGTGGCGTCGCGTTGGGTGACCGAGACCGTGGTCATCCGCAGCTGCCCGTCGTCAGGGTAGGAAGGGTGGCCCTGAATATCGATGATGGGCTTGCCACCGTTCTCGCCCAGCACGTTGACGGTCGGCCCGGGGGCGTAGGTGACGAAGGGCAGCCCCGTCACCGCGACGTACAACCCGAGGACGACGAACAGCGGCACGGCCACGAGAGCGGCCCAGGTGCGCTGAGTCATGGGAGCAAGCCTCTCAGACACCATGAAATCCTCAGCATCTCAGGACAGGCTCAGGAAGCGCGGCGGGTCGTCCCCGACGTACGGCTGGACGGGCGTACGGCGACCCCGGTGCCGCGCTCCTCGGGACTGCTCGGCCGCGGGAGGGCCGTCCGCGAGACCCGGGTGGGCCGGGCCATCGCATCGCCGAGCCGGCGGGCGGCCACGTCGGGGTCGACCTGGCCGCGACCGGCCCGGCCGAGCCACGAGACCCAGCACATGGCCAGGACCGTCGCCACGACGGGCGGGGCCAGCCACCAGAGGATCTCCACGCGGTCAGCGTAGGGACCGGAGCCGCGCCCGTCCGCGAGGCGCGCCCGCACGCTCGCGCGCCCCTCGACACACCGTCAGGGTGTGCCGACCCACTCGTCGCTGCCGTCGGTGAACTGCTGGTGCTTCCAGATCGGCACCTCGTCCTTGAGCGTGTCGATCAGCGCCCGGGACGCCGCGAACGCCTCGCCCCGGTGGGCCGCCGAGGTCGCGACGACGACCGCGATGTCGCCGATGTCGAGCCGGCCGACCCGGTGGACCGCGGCCACGCCGTGCACGTCGTACTCCTCGGCGACCCGGTCGCAGACCCGGCGCAGCGCGTCGAGCGCGGTCGGGTGGGCGGTGTACTCCAGGCCGCGCACGCCGAGCCCGTGGTCGTGGTCGCGGACCCGGCCGACGAACAGGGTCAGGCCGCCGGACGCCTCGTCGTCGAGCGCGGCCAGGACCTCGGCGACGTCGAGCGTGGTCTCGCGGAGGTCGACGAGCCGCACGACCGGCGTCTGGTCCGGCGTCTCGTCGGGAGTCTCGGCGCGGTCGGGCACGAGCCCGACCCTAGGCCATCGCATCGGGCGACCGGAGGCCTCGTCCGCGGTCAGCGAACGCCCGGGATCGCTGACCGGCGACGGCGTACCGTGGAGCCATGACCAACGAGCCGCCGCAGGACGACGACCCGAACGGCGCCAACCCGTTCCGCGGTACGCCGTTCGAGCAGTTCTTCGGCGGAGGGGCACCCGACCTCGGCCAGATCTTCAGCCAGCTCCAGTCCATGATGCAGCCGTACGACGGTCCGCTGAACTGGGACGTCGCCGTCGACATGGCGCGCAAGACCGTGGCCCAGGAGCCCGACCCGAGCCCGTCACAGAAGCAGAACGACGAGGTCGCCGACGCCGTACGCCTGGCCGACCACTGGCTCGACGAGACGACCCACTTCCCCTCCGGTGTGACCTCGACGGCCGCCTGGAGCCGGGCCGAGTGGATCGTCGGCACCACCGACGTCTGGAAGGTGCTCGTCGAGCCGATCGCCGCGTCGTCGGTCGGCGCGCTCGGCAACGCCCTTCCCGCCGAGGCCGCCAGCATGGGCGGGCCGATCATGGCGATGCTCGGCAAGGCGATCGGCGCGATGCTCGCCCAGCAGGTCGGCTCCGGGCTCGGCGCCCTCGCCGGCGAGGTGCTCACCGCCTCCGACATCGGGCTCCCGCTCGGCGCCCCCGGCAAGGCCGCGCTGGTCCCGGCCAACGTCGCGGGCTTCGCCGAGGGGCTCGACGTACCCGACAACGACGTGCTGCTCTACCTCGCGCTGCGCGAGGCCGCCCACCAGCGACTCTTCGCCGGCGTGCCGTGGCTGCGCGACCACCTGATCGGCGCCGTCACCGACTACGCCCAGGGCATCGAGATCAACACCGCGGGCATCCAGGAGACGTTGGAGGAGCGGCTGCGCGGCATCGACCCGAGCAACCTCGAGGCGATGCAGGAGCTGATGGAGGGCGGCCTGTTCGACATCCCCCGCTCCCCGCAGCAGGAGGCCGCGCTCCAGCGGCTCGAGATCGCCCTCGCGCTGGTCGAGGGCTGGGTCGACGAGGTCGTCAGCCAGGCCACCGCCGAGCGGATGCCCACCGCCGCGAAGCTGCAGGAGGCCGTACGCCGGCGCCGTGCCGCGGGCGGGCCGGCCGAGGAGACCTTCGCGTCGCTGGTCGGCCTCGAGCTGCGGCCGCGCCGGCTGCGCGACGCCTCCACGCTGTGGGGCTCGCTGCGCACCCGCCAGGGCGCCGAGGCCCGCGACGGCGTCTGGATGAGCCCCCACCTGCTGCCGACCGACGCCGACCTCGACGACCCGCTGGGCTTCCGCGAGGGCTCCGACGCCCCGGAGGCCCTCACCGAGGACGACTTCGACGCCGAGCTGCGCAACCTGCTCGACGGCGGGATGGGCGGCGCGGCCGACGGCCCACCCGAGGAGGAGTGACCGCCCACGCCGAGGCGCTCGCCACGCTGCGCGGCTGGTCGCCGCCGTCCGACGCTCAGGCGAGGCTGCGCGAGCGCGTACGTCGCCCACCTCGAGCTCCACCCCGACGGGCTGCTGCGGCGTGCTCGCCCGACCACCTCACCGCCGGCACCCTCGTGCTCTGCGCCGACCGCGACGCCGGTCCTGCTCACCCTGCACGCGCAAGGCCCGGCGGTGGTTCCAGCTTCGGCGGTCACCACGAGCCCGGTGACGCCTCGCTGGCCGGCGCCGCGCTGCGCGAGGCCACCGAGGAGTCGGGGCTCGCGGACCTGCTGCTCGACCCGGTGCCGGTGCACCTCGACCGAGCACGCCGTCGGCGTTCTGCGGACCCGCGCGGCGACGTGCACCACCTCGACGTCCGGTTCGTCGCGGTGGCGCACCGCGGCGCCGGCCCGCGGGTCAGCGACGAGTCGCTCGACGTGCGGTGGTGGCCGGTCGACGCGCTGCCCGACCTCGAGGACGAGCTGGTCGAGCTGGTCGACGCTCGGCCCGCGCTCGGTGTCAGTCGTCGGCACCTTCGAGGCGCGCGCCGGCGGAGTAGCCGTCGAGCCAGGCCTTGGCCTGCTCGGCCCGCGGGTAGCGCGCGACCAGACCCCAGAAGCGCGGGTTGTGGCCGGCCTCGAGCAGGTGGGCGAGCTCGTGGACGAGCACGTAGTCGATCACCCAGGCGGGCATGTCCTGCAGCCGGCGGGAGAGCCGGATCGTGCGGTCGGCCGGCGTGCACGAGCCCCAGCGGGACCGCTGGTTGTCGACCCACCGCACCGACAGGGGCTCGGCCCGGCCGTCGAGCCAGGCGCGACTGAGCGCCGTCGCCCGACGCATCAGGTCGTCGTCACCTGGACGCCGTCGCGCCTCGGCCTTCTCGACCCGGGCGACCATGGTCTCGACCCACTCGGCCTCCTGCGCCCGGCTCATCCGGGCGGGGATCAGCACCACGATCCGGTCGCCCTCGCGGTAGGCCGAGACGGTACGCCGACGACGCGGCGAACGGCGTACCTCCACGGGCGTCTGGATCGACATGCGCGCCACGCTAGCCGCCAGCGCCGACACGCCGGCCGCAGACGCTCCGTGCCAGGCGTGAAACGCCGAGCCGTCGTGTGCCGACTGGGCGTCAGGAGGCCTTGGCGGCCCAGGCCAGCAGCCGCTCCCGCGGCCAGGTGTTGACGATCCGGTCGGCCTCGATGCCGGCCGCCTCGGCCCGCTCGCAGCCGTAGTCGAGGAAGTCGAGCTGGCCCGGCGCGTGGCTGTCGGAGTCGATCGAGAAGCGACAGCCGAGGTCGCGGGCGAGCTCGAGCAGCGCCGTCGGCGGGTCGCGCCGCTCGGGTCGGGAGTTGATCTCGACCGCGACGTCGTGCTCGACGCAGGCCTCGAAGACCGCCTTCGCGTCGAACCTGCTGCCCGGTCGGGTGCCGCGGTTGCCGGTCACCAGGCGGCCGGTGCAGTGGCCCAGCACGTTGGTGCGCGGGTTGCGGATCGCGCCGATCATCCGGCGCGTCATGGCCTCGGGTTCCATCTTCAGCTTGGAGTGCACGCTCGCCACCCGGACCTCGAGCTGGGCCAGCATCTCCTCGGACTGGTCGAGACCGCCGTCGTCGAGGATGTCGACCTCGATCCCCTTCAGCAGCGTGAACCCCGAGCCGGAGAGGTGCTCGTTGATCGCGTCGACGACGCCGAGCTGCTTGGTGAGCCGGGCCGGGCTGAGCCCGTTGGCCACGGTCAGGCGCGGCGAGTGGTCGGTGAGCACGAGGTAGTCGTGGCCCAGCTCGATCGCCGTGAAGGCCATCTCCTCGATCGGCGAGCCGCCGTCGGACCAGTCCGAGTGGGAGTGCAGGTCGCCGCGCAGTGCCGCGCGGAGCTCCTTCCCGCCGGCGGTGAGTGGTCCGGCGTACTCGCGCTCGAGCTTCGCCAGCCGCTCGGGCACCTCGCCGCGGACCGCCGCCTCGATGACCGCCGCGGTGCTGGGGCCGATCCCGGCCAGCTCGGTGAGCGTCCCGGCGTCGACCCGGGCCGCCACCTCGTCCTCGGGGAGCGGCAGGAGGGTCGCCGCGGCGTTCCGGAACGCCTGGACGCGCCGGGTCTCCTCGCGGCCGCGCTCCATCAGGAACGCGACCCGGCGCAGCGCGGCAACCGGACCCTGCTCGTACGGCGTGTCCGACGGGGCGTCTGGCGGGGTCATGCGGCTCCTTCCCCGAGCGTGGGGTCGAGATATTTTCTGTCCACACCCGGTGCACAGCATTGTGGCTGGTCAGCGGCTCGCGCGCCTCCCCGCCCCGGCCGGCTCCACAGGTGTCTCCCCAGCCCATCCCCGACGTTCGACCGGTTATCCACAGGCTGCCGGGCAGTTGTCCACAGGTCTGTCCACAGGCGAGGCGGCCAACCTGCCCCCACGCGTTGACCCGTCCTCGGCCGACTCCTAGCGTGACGCCCAGACGGGGCCCCAGGCCGCCAGACGGCGTTCGCAAGGGGAAGGCAAGCGGCGTCAGGCACCTGGGTCCCCGTCTTTGTCTCGTCCGCATACCCCCATGCCGGACGAGACGTCACGGCCGGTGAACCTCGGGACACGACGCTCGCGGGCCGCACGGATGTCCTCCTACAGGTCGTCGGTGGCGAGCGTGATCGGATCGGGCGACGCTCCCCCATTGCGCCGCCCGAGACCAGGTCGGCGTGGCCGCCGCCGCGCCGCGCGGGTCGTCCCTCGACCCGTGACGAGCGCGGTGGCGGCGATGCCGGCAGCGGTCTCCGGGACCGCGTCGAGCAGGCTCCGCGAGGCCCCGGAACCGCCCTCCCGGGGCCAGCGTGCGCTGAGCGTGAAATCACACCGTTCCACGCTCAGCGGTGTGCCGTGTGCACGGGGTGCCCACGGTGTCGTAGGGTCGATGCGACCGGGCGGCAACCGCGGCCCGGCCCCGGCGGGTTTCCCCGGCAACATTCCCGTCGCGACGACCGCGAACGAACAAGCAAGGAGGCCGTCATGGCGGAGACCTGGAGCGGCGAGTTCTACTGCGTGAAGTGCAAGGAGAAGCGCGAGGCCGAGGGCGAGGTGCGCGTCAACGACAAGGGCACCCGGATGGCGAAGGCCGTCTGCCCGGTCTGCGGCACGAACCTCAACCGCATCCTCGGCAAGGCCTGAGGCGCACACGCACCACAGCCGAAAACGACCCCCGGACCTCACGGTCCGGGGGTCGTGTCGTGTCGGGCCTGTGGAGGAGCCCCGCCACACCGGCGGATCCTGTGGCAGCGTGCCAGGGCATGGGGACGCGCACCGGGTGGTCGGGGCTGGCGCGACCGGTGCTCCGGTCCGGGCTCCACGTCGTACGCCGTGACGACGCGCATCTGCAGATCGGCCTCGACGAGCCCGACCGGCTCGTGCTCCGCGACCGACCCGGACTGCACACCGCACTGACCGCCTTGGAGCGTCCGCCCGCGCCGGAGCTCCGTCCGGTGCTCGACCGTCTGGTCGAGGACGGTTGGGTCGTCGACGCGACCGCGCCGAGCCGCAGCGCCCGTGAGCGAGCAGATCGTCGGCCGGCGGTGGCACTCGAGGTCGAGGCCCTGGTCCGCGACCCGGTGACGCGGGCGTGCGCGGCATCCGGGCTCCGGGTCGCCGACACCGCGTCGGCCGCGACGCTGGTCGTCACGCTGGGCGAGCCGCGACGTCGTACCTCCGACCGGCTCGTGCGCGACGACGTCGCCCACCTGTGGCTGACGGTGCTGCCGGGCGCCGTGCGGATCGGGCCCTTCGTCGAGCCCGGGCGGTCCGCGTGCCTGCGCTGCGTCGACGCCCACCTCGGGGAGCGCGACGCCCGTCGGGCGACCGTGCTGCACCAGCTCGACGACCTGCCGGTGGCGCCGCACGCCGTGTGGGACCCGTGCCTGCTCGACCTCGGCGTCGCGTGGGCGGTCCGCGACGTCGTACGCCGGCTCGACGGTGAGCCGCCGGCCCTCCGGTCGGCGACCGTCACCGTCACCGCCGAGCTCGAGCGACCCGGTGCGACTGGCTGCGCCATCCGCACTGCGGCTGCGCCTGGGGGTGAGCGAAGGGACTGCCGGCCCGTGACCCAGAATGGGACGCGATGACCGACCTCGACGCCCTTGCCCTGCGGGTCCAGCTGCCGGCCTTCCCGGGCACGACCGCGTCCCGCGAGGTGCTCGACCTGCTCCACGAGGGGCTGGGAGGCATCTGCCTGTTCGGCAGCAACACCGCAGCCGGTGCGCACGCCCTGAGCGAGCTGACGACGATCGTCGAGTCGGCCCGGCCGAACGCCGTCGTGGCGGTGGACGAGGAGGGTGGCGACGTGTCCCGGCTGTACGCCCTCGAGGGCAGCCCCGTGCTGGGCGCGGCCGCGCTCGGCGCAGCCGACGACCTGTCGCTGACCCGGGAGACGGGTCGCGCCGTCGGCGCCGACCTGGCCGCCGTCGGAGTCACCCTCGACCTGGCCCCGGTGGCGGACATCAACACCAACCCGGACAACCCCGTGATCGGGACGCGCAGCTTCGGAGCCGACCCCGCACGGGTCGCCGCGCACGTGGCGGCGTGGGTGGAGGGACTCCGCGAGGCCGGGGTCGGGGCGTGCGCCAAGCACTTCCCGGGCCACGGCGACACCGCCCAGGACAGCCATCTCGACCTGCCCACCGTGGACACCGACCTCGACACGCTGCTCGTGCGCGAGCTCGCGCCGTTCGCGGCGGCCGTCGGCGCAGGTGCCGACGCGGTGATGACCTCACACCTGCTCGTGCGCGCCGTCGACCCCGACACCCCGGCCACCCTCAGTCACCCGGTTCTCGCCCTGCTCCGCGAGCGTCTCGGGTTCCGCGGCGCCATCGTGACCGACGCCCTCGACATGGTCGGCGTGTCCGGCACCCGCACCGTCGCGGAGGCCGCGGTGCTCGCCCTCGGCGCCGGCGCCGATCTCCTCTGTCTGGGGGCCGAGAAGGACGTCGCCCTCGTGCGCGACGTGCAGGCCGCCATCGTCGCGGCCGTGCGCTCGGCCGACCTCGCGGAGGAACGTCTCCGCGATGCGGCCTCGCGGGTGGATCGGCTGGCGCACGTCCCCGGCAGCCCCGCGGCGGGCGCGGGCCGCGACGACGCGGCACAGCTCGCGGGTGCGCGACGCGCACTTCTGGTGGAGGGGCCGCTGCCCGATCTCTCCGGTGCCACCGTTGCGCAGGTGACCACCAGCGCGTCGATCGCCGTGGGCGAGGTGCCGTGGGGCCTGCGCCCGGACGTCGTACTCTCACCCGACGCGGCCGGCGTCGCCGGCACGGGTCCGGTCGTGCTGCAGGTGCGCGACGTACACCGCCACCCGGACGTCCTTCGGCTGATCGACCGCGTCTGCGCCGGCGGTAGAGCCGTGGTCGTCGTGGACTGGGGCTGGCCCGGCCCGTACGACGGACCCGCGCCGCGACTGTGTCCGCAGGGGTCGTCCCGGCCGGCGATCGCAGCCGTGACCGAGGTTCTGCGAACAGCAGGATGGGGCCGAGCCTGATGGAGGTCGTCCCCCTCGCCACGGTGCCGGACATCGGCGCCCTCGCTGCCGACACGATCGAACGGCTGGTGCGCGCGCGTCCCGACGCCGTACTCGGGCTCGCGACCGGGTCCAGCCCGCTGCCCCTCTATCGCGAGCTGATCAGCCGCCACCGGGCCGGCGCGGGGCCGTCGTACGACGCGGTGCGCGTCTTCCTGCTGGACGAGTACGTCGGCCTTCCACCGGGCCACGCCCAGAGCTACCGGGCCACGATCCGACGCGAGCTGACCGACGCACTGGGGATCCCTGACGATCGGATCGCCTCCCCCGATCCCGACGGGGAACGGCTGCCGGATGCGGGTCGCCGCTACGAGGAGCTGATCACCGCTGCCGGCGGGGTCGACCTCCAGGTGCTCGGCATCGGCTCCGACGGGCACCTGGCCTTCAACGAGCCCGGCTCCTCGCTGACCTCACGGACGCGGCTCAAGACGCTGACCGACGAGACGCGACAGGACAACGCCCGGTTCTTCGGCTCCGTGGAGGAGGTTCCGCGTCACGTGCTGACGCAGGGGCTCGGCACCATCCTGGACGCGGGGCACCTGCTGCTGCTCGCGTCCGGCGACGCCAAGGCCGCTGCGGTCGCGGCCGCGGTCGAGGGTCCGCTCTCGGCCTCGTGCCCGGCCTCGGTCCTGCAGCTGCACCCGCACGCCTCGGTGCTGCTCGACGACGCCGCCGCGAGGGACCTCAGCAATGTCGGCCACTGGCGAGAGGTGTACGACGCCAAGCCGGCGTGGCAGCACCTCTGACGGTCACCACCACTCGCTGTCGAGCTTGCCCTCGATCGCCCGCAGGTGCTCGCGGGAGCACGTGTC
The DNA here is from genome assembly GCA_963761515.1 of uncultured Actinomycetota bacterium. Taxonomy (GTDB): domain Bacteria; phylum Actinomycetota; class Actinomycetes; order Propionibacteriales; family Nocardioidaceae; genus Nocardioides. The sequence goes on along the minus strand of CAVXHO010000019.1, from coordinate 48 downwards.
GCAGTAGGTGCGTGCCCGGCCGTTCTCCATCGACGTGGTCCAGCTCAG